>NZ_MXPU01000006.1 GCF_002204185.1 Rhizobium esperanzae
GCGTGAATTCGATAACCGCCTGGGCGCGCGACAGCGCGCTTATCTTGCCGGCATCTTCGGCGCTTTGCATTTTCTGCCTGGTGATATCGGTCGCGAATTTCACCACCTTATACGGCTTTCCGCCACTGAAGACGGGATTGTAGGAGGCTTCGATCCAGATTTCCCTGCCGCCCTTGCCGATGCGCTTGTATTGGCGCTGATCGAACTCGCCTCGGCCGAGCTTTGCCCAGAACTCGCGATACTCGGCCGAGGAAACTTCTGCCGGCTCGACGAACATCCGGTGGTGCTGGCCGACAATTTCGGACAATTCGTAGCCGAGCGCGGCGCAGAAATTAGCGTTGGCCGTCAGAATCTTGCCGGTGAGGTCGAATTCGATGATGGCCTGTGACCTGCTCATCGCCGCCAGTACGGCCTTTACGTCAGATCCGAAGCCCAATGTTATTTTCTTCATGCTGTTCCCCACTCAGGACCAAGAGAGCCACTGCCGCCACCCCCCGACAGGGTGAGCATCTGAAGATAAAATCTCTGAAAAACTTTAAGTATCCATTAACCGGCGCGGCGTCAGATCTGCTTCGTTTCGAATTTCGTGGGCGCCAGGAAATTTGATTAAAATCAAACTCTTAGCGAGTATCACTTATCACATCGATGTGATGCAGGATTTTCCAAAGACGGAGTTTCCTACTGTGCAAGGTATTTTCCCGGCAGTCCTACATTACAAAATCGGTCGAACCGTTTACGAGTTGTTAAGGAGTTAAGCCGCATGAAGACGCGGCCCGAGTTCGCGAATTATCCGCCTCGGAGCATGTTGTATCGTCCCCTATGCGTGTAGACTTCGCCTCAGAGGCGAGTGAATTCTTTAGTCGCATCAGCCGCCGATCGCGCCGATGCGACTGCTGATCGGAGAAGGACATGAAGCTTGAGGCCGAGTTCAATCGAATTGAGGAAGTCGCTGCGGCCTTCAACACGCATTACGAAGTTTTCAAATATATGAAGGGTCTCACTCAGGACCTGGGAATGAATGCTTTTCTGTTAATGACGCTGCCGACCGTCGACAGCGTCGAAATCGGCGCAACCAAGATCATCACCAACTGGCCGGCGGAAATGGTGGATTATTATGACGCCCATAATCTGATGATCGACAGTCCGGTCATCCGCCGGATGCTGAGATCGACCAGCCCGTTCAACTATGATGTCGAGGCGATCAATACCGATCGTGGCGGAGGCAAGAAGTCGACGGTTATTGAGCTATTCAAACGATATGGCATGGAAAAGGGGGCCTATTTTCCCGTTCACGATGCCGCCGGTGGACGCGGTGCGATGTCGGTGTCGGGGCCACGGAATTTCAGCATGATCGAAATGGCGAAGCTCCTGTTTATCGCCACGCTCATCTATGATCGGCTCTCACAGCTGACATTGAACGAGAACCACAAGCCGATTGCCTTTACATCGAGCGAGTTGGACTGCCTGAGGCTGACAGCCGGCGGCCGGAAGAGTGCCGAAATCGCAAAGCTTCTCGATCTCACAGAAAATGCGGTCAACAATCACATCGGCAGCGCGATCAAGAAGCTGGGATGCGCGACCAGGACCCAGGCGGTCGTCAGTGCTCTCCGGCTCAATGTCATACGCGTTTAGAAGTCCACCCGGAGGCTTGTCGCAAGTTAGATTCGCCCCGCAGTTCACTCCAGAATGGGGCGCGCTTCATGCTTTCTTAACTTTTTGAAGTCGGAAGAGGCGCGCGACAGATCGTTCTGATCATTGATGGTCCAATCTCCGGTAAAGCTGAAACCCTTCCGCAGCCAGAGCATCGCTTCGAAACCCGCGATTGTTCTGCAGGCCGTATTGAAGGAGTGAAAGCCACCGATCTTCGGCATGTTCTTCTTCACGCGGAAGTGGTCGTTCTCGATGCCTTGCTGGAGGTGATTGGTGACGTATTGCACGGGATCGGGACGATGTAATCCGTCGCTGATGACTTTATTGCGGCCGGGAATGTGCTGGCGCCATCGGTACCGATCTTCTCCGGCGACATCAAAGGCCCGTCCTTCAACCGTTTGGCGGCATTAAGGTCGCGCTTCGCAGTCAAAAGGAATTCGATCGGGCTCCCGTCCTTATCGATGGCACGATTAAGATAGCGCCACCTGCCGCGGTCGTTTACGAAATCGCGCAAACGTCCGTCATGCGTGGCATCCCGTCAGCGACGCATTGAAAGCGGATTCGCGACTCGAACTTTTGTCGGCCGAAGAAATCGACGCTTTGGCCAATCCGAAGAGCTATGTTGGAGAGTCAAAACGGATTTCTACGCTTTATACGTGCTTACAGGTGGAGACCGCGGAAGCGCACGAAACGTGGCAGGTCGAGAAGCTTTTTCTCGGCACCCACCTACTTGAAGCTCTTGAATGACTCCTGTCATTTGTTTGACCATTCGAATCCTTCACCGCCGTCCGGCGGGCGACGGATGCTGGAAGAGGATCGGCTAAACAATCAAAGACACCATTAGCCGCGCCGGGCCGTCCCACGCTGCGACGGAACGGAGTTTGTCATACTTCTTATCGGATACCGACAAGTCTGAAACGGCGCCGCAGCGGAGCGATCCGTTTTGACCTTGACCTTGCAATCGAGCACGAGGCTGGCGCGAAGCGCATCGGCGAACATCAAATTATGCTCTCTAACTCATTCTTTCCAGAGCGAACCTACCGGCCCCGAAATCGGGCGTAGCAATCGCTACAGGAGCGACCTTACTCACATAAATAGTACGAAGACCGCTTCTCTGACGCGTCCCGGCCACTGTTTGTCAGAGCGATCCTACATCGCCTGCTTTCGAAGTGCCAAGGAAGCCACATGCAGTAAGCTTGGTCGGATCCTGGGAAGGGTGTCCAGTCAAGTTTCAACACACTAAGGCAACTCGACAGCTTCGACCCCGGGGCGAGTAACGTGCTATTAGGGTTTGGTCACTGTACATCCGAGATCGGAAAGCAGTCCGTCCTTCAAGCCGTACACCCATCCGTGAATCGCAACATTTTTTCCGGCCTGCCAAGCCGCCTGCAGGGTCGGAGTACGGGCGAGGCGTTTCACCTGTGCGGCGACAGAAGCCTCGCAGAGCCGGTCGAGATCTTCTTCCGTCCAAACTTCGCATTCCCGACACTCGAATTGCTGCTCCGCGACGTCCCGAACCGGCTGCAGCCAGTGGTCGATTAACCCGAAGCGCTCGTCGCTGACGGCGGCACGAATTCCGCCGCAGCCATAATGCCCGCAGACAATAATATGCCCCACCCCAAGCTGATGGACGGCAAACTCGACAACGGAAAGCATGTTTAGGTCGGCGGGGTGGATGAGATTGGCGACATTACGGTGTACAAAAACCTCGCCCGGCTCCAAGCCCGTGATCACGTTGGCGGGCACTCGGCTGTCGGAGCAGCCTATCCACAGATAATCTGGCTGCTGCAACTGCGACAGCCGCTCGAAGTAATCCGCTTTATCGGCCTTGCGCTCGGCAGACCACCGCCTGTTCCTTACAAAAAGATCTTCAATCATGACTCACCGGAGTTTGACGTAACCGCCATCGAGAAGCTTCTCGCGGCACGACATGGTTCAATGTCACCCAAATAGAATAAATTCCTGGAGATATGTAGGCCTTCTGAGTTTCTAACCACAGATCTCATGTGTTCGTGCCGGTCTATCAAGTACCATCTGCTGGATCTGATTAGCCCTTGAGGAATACCGGTCGAGCGGTCTGTAAGAACGCTGGCGCTGTTTCGAAGTAGCGGCTTTCGATCGGATCGAAGGTAAAGCTGTCCCTGCCCTCTCGTCGGCACGCCGGTCTCTGCTTCCATTCGGGCGGCCAACAGCCGATGCACTTCTGGGCCGTGCGCTCCGCACGACCGTTGTTCGGTCGTGCGGCAGGTCGGTTGTTGCCCGCACACGGCGAGACGGAGCGGACCTTGTCGTCGTCCCGCCGATTTGGATGAATGTTTGGTCATTTATGCCACATCAGGCGTCCTTCACGGACCGGGGCCTTTGGTCATGAGATTCGCCGAGGTCGGCTCTCTCGGGTCTTCAATATGCAATCCTTCGCTGTCCAGCACTCCTTTGCGTCATCGGCCGGCAGGAATTCCGTAGCCGCCACCGGTCGGGGTGACGATGGTAATCGCTTCTCCTTCATCCAGCCGCGTCTGTGCACAGCCTGGCAGCACCTCGATTTTCTGGTCGAGGCGGCGCACGAGGTTTCTGCCGGTTTCGCCCGCTTCACCGCCGGCGAGGCCGAACGGCCTGACGGTGCGGTGCCCGGAGAGAATCGCGCAATCCATCGAGCGCCGGAAACGGATCGTCCGGCTGGTGCCGTCGCCACCGTTCCAGTGCCCTTTGCCGCCCGAGCCTTCGCGTATGTGGAAATCCTCGAGTACGACGGGAAAGCGCAGTTCGAGGATCTCCGGATCGGTCAGTCGCGAATTTGTCATATGGGACTGAACACCGGCAACGCCTGAAAACCCCTCACCTGCCGGAGCGCCCGAGCATAGCGTTTCGTAATATTGGTGTGTTTCATTTCCGAAGGTCAGATTGTTCATCGTCCCTTGCGACGACGACAGCTTACCGAGCGCCCCAAAGAGACAATTGGTGACGGCCTGGCTCACCTCGACGTTTCCGGCGACGACTGCCGCCGGGCGGCGGGGTGCAAGCATCGATCCTTCCGGGACGATGATTCTGATCGGCCGCAGGCAGCCGGCATTCATCGGGATATGGTCTTCCACCAAGACACGGAAGACATAAAGAACTGCCGCGCGCGTGATCGGTTCCGGAGCATTGAAGTTGTCCGGCTGCTGTTGCGATGTTCCGGTAAAGTCGACCGTCGCCTCGCGTTTCGTGCGGTCGATGCTGATGCGCACCTTAATCTCGCATCCCTGGTCCATCGGATAGGTGAATTCGGCATCGTCAAGGCGGGCGATCAGGCGGCGGACACTTTCTGCCGCATTGTCCTGCACATGCGCCATATAGGCTTCGACGACGTCGAGCCCGAACTGATCGACCATCTTTCTGAGTTCGTTGGCGCCCTTTTGGTTGGCGGCGATCTGCGCCTTGATATCCCCGAGGTTCTGGCCGAGATTGCGCACCGGATGGAGTGCTCCCGTCAGCAGTTCGGCAAGTTCGGTTTCCCGAAAACGGCCCCGGTCCAGGAGTTCGAAGTTGTCGATATAGACGCCCTCTTCATCGATGGTGCGGGCACTCGGCGTCATCGATCCCGGAGCGATGCCGCCAATGTCGGCATGATGGCCGCGCGATGCCACCCAAAACAATATTTCATTGCCCTCGGCGTCGAAAATCGGGGTGCAGACCGTGATGTCAGGCAGATGTGTGCCGCCGTTATAGGGTGCATTGATAGCGAAGACATCTCCCTCATGGATGGTCGGATTGCCGGCGATGATCGCCTCCACCGAGCGGTCCATCGAACCCAGATGCACCGGGACATGGGGGGCATTGGCGACGAGAGCGCCATGACGATCGAAGATCGCGCACGAGAAGTCGAGCCGCTCCTTGATGTTGACCGACGATGCCGTGTTTTGCAGCGTGAAGCCCATCTGCTCGGCGATGGACATGAAGAGGTTGTTGAATATTTCGAGCATGACCGGATCGGCCGCGGTGCCGAGCGCCAGCGACCGCGATCTGGGGGTTTTGCGTTCGAGAACAATGTGATCCTTGGCTGTCAGCATGCCTGTCCAACCATCTTCGATCACGATGGTCTGATTGGGCTCGATCAGCAAGGCCGGACCTTCGATGACATTTCCGACGGAAAGTTTCTCGCGGTGATAGACCGGCGCGTCGTGCCACTGTCCCTCGGAAAAGAAGCGCGTTCGGGCGGCGGGATCGAGACGGACATTGTTGGTGACTGCGTTTGCCATGGGCTCCACGCGGCGCCCTCCTCCGACCGCCTCGATGGCGAGCGTCTCGACGATCAACGGTTTGTCATGGTCGACAAAACCGAAGCGGGATTTATGCGCGGCTTCGAAGCTCTGTTTCAGCGCATCGACGTCAAAATGGCTAGCAGCAACGCCAACTTCTGTCGCGATGATCCGGGCAGCGGTGACTTCCAGCGCGGTGTCTGCGCCTGCATAGCGGATATGCAGGCGCAGATGAACCGTGATCTCGGAAGTCTCCATGCCCTGCTCGCTCACCTCGCGGAACGCCTCTTCGGACAAGGGCTGGGCCGCCATGACGATCGCCGGGATGCTCTCAGCACGAAGAGGCAGATCGAGCGAGGCCTGGCGCAGGGCGCGGATCTCCGCAAGCCCCATGCCATAGGCGGACAGCAGGCCCGAGAATGGATGGACGAGGACTTTCGTCATCCCGAGGGCATCAGCCACAAGACACGCATGCTGGCCACTCGCCCCGCCGAAGGCGTTTAAGGCATAGGCGCTGACATCGTATCCCCGTGCGATCGAGATCTTCTTCACGGCTTCCGCCATATTGGCGACGGCGATCCTGAGGAAGCCGTCGGCCACCTCTTCACCGCTCCGTCCGTCACCAATCTCATCGGCGAGCGCGTCGAAGGCGGCCTTGACCGCGAAATAATCGAGAGGCTGGTCCTGGCTTTCACCGAAGATCGACGGGAACATGTCGGGTATCAGCTTGCCGACCATGATATTGGCATCGGTGACGGCGAGTGGCCCACCCCTGCGATAACCCTTGGGGCCGGGATTGGCGCCGGCGGATTCCGGGCCGACACGAAAACGCGCGCCGTCATAGCGCAGGAGCGATCCGCCGCCGGCCGCGACCGTATGGATCTGCATCATCGGGGCGCGCATGCGGACGCCGGCGACGTGGGTTTCGAATGTACGCTCATATTCTCCGTCGTAATGTGCGACATCCGTCGAGGTGCCGCCCATGTCGAAGCCAATCACTTTTGCAAAACCGGCTTCCGCGCCCGTCTGCGCGAGAGCGACCACACCGCCCGCGGGCCCAGACAAAATGGCATCCTTGCCCTGAAACTGGCTGGCGGCAGTCAATCCCCCCGACGAGGTCATGAAGGTCAACCGGGCTCCGGTCCGCTCGATATCGAGTTCGTCCGTCACCTGCGCCACATAGCGGCGCAGGATCGGCGAAAGATAGGCATCGACGACCGTCGTGTCGCCGCGACCGACGAACTTCACCAGCGGCGAGACTTCGTGGCTGACGGAAACCTGCGGAAAATCCATCTTGCGGGCAATCGCGGCAATCGCCTGTTCATGGCTTGGATAGCGGTATGCATGCATCAGCACGATGGCAATGGATTTGAAGCCACGTGCGGCGATCTCTTCGAGGGCTTTGCGGACTTCCGCTTCGTTCAATTCCTTCTCGACTTCACCATCGGCCAGAACGCGCTCGTCGATCTCGGCGACGAAACCATAGAGCAGTTCCGGTTTGACGACGTGCTTGGCGAAAATATCAGGCCGCGCCTGGTAGCCGATCTCCAATGCATCGCGGAAGCCGCGCGTTGTGATGAGGGCAGTCGGCTCCCCCTTGCGCTCGAGGAGGGCGTTGGTCGCAACCGTGGTTCCCATGCGCACCTCGCCGATGGCGCCTGCGGGTATTGGCTCACTGGCATCAAGGCCCATCAATGCCCTTATGCCGGCAACGGCCGCGTCCCGATAGGCGCTGGGATTTTCCGACAGCATTTTGCGTGCATGCAGGCGGCCTTCGGGGTCGCGTCCGATGACATCGGTGAACGTGCCGCCGCGATCGATCCAGAAATCCCAATGTGATTCACTCATGACTTGTCCATCCGCGCGGAAAAGCACGGTCCTTGTTTCATCGATTTGGAAAGAGGCGGATTGCAGCGCGTTGCCGCAATCCAGGGATGTCAGTCGGCTGCCAATTCCTTGCCCTTGGTCTCGGGCAGGATGAAAGCGGCGACAATGACCAGCAGGTAGGCGATGACGGCGAATATGGCGATTGCCTTACCAAGCGGCATGGCGGCCGTTGCAATGCCCACTAGCGTCGGGTTGAGGGCAGCGACGCCGCGGCCGAAATTATAGGTGAAGCCCTGCCCTGCCGCACGCGTGCGGGTCGGCAAATTCTCGGTTAGAAAGGCGCCCATTCCCGCGAAGATGCCGGAAGCGAAGAAGCCCAAGGGGAAGCCGAGAAACAACATCAGCGTGTTGTTGATCGGCAAGTAGGTATAGATCACGACAGTGACCATTGCACCGACCGCAAACAGCATGAATTTCTTGCGGCGGCCGATGATGTCCGACAGATAGGCGCCGGTGACATAGCCGAAGAACGAGCCGATGATGATGACGGCGAGGTAGCCGCCGCTGCCGATGACGCTCAAATGCTTTTCCGTCTTGAGGAAGCTCGGCAGCCAGGTGGCGATTGCATAATAGCCGCCTTGCGCACCGGTGGTCATCAAGGACAGCAGCATGGTGCGGCCGAGCATCGAGGGTGCAAATATTTCAGTGATGCGGACGACCTCTCCGGAGGCTTTCAGCTTCTTCTGCGAAGCGGTGTAGACCTCGGGCTCCTGAATGAACCGGCGCACGATGATGGCGAGAATGGCCGGCGCGAGCCCAGCCCAGAAGAGTCCGCGCCAGGCCTCTTCCTGCGGCATCAGGCTGAACAGGATGGTGGACAGCAAAACCGCTGCACCCCAGCCGACAGACCAGGCACTTTGCACTATGCCGACCGCCTTTCCACGGTGCTTGGCTGCGATAACCTCGGCCATCAGCACCGCACCGGCCGACCATTCACCACCGAAACCAAGCCCCATCAGCGCACGGCATACGACAAGTTGTTCGAAATTTTGGGCAAAGCCGCTGAGGAAGGTGAATACGGCGAACCAAATCACCGTGATCTGCAATGTGCGCACCCGCCCGAAGCGGTCGGCGAGAATGCCGGCAAACCAGCCGCCGAGTGCGGAAGCGAGAAGCGTCACCGTGGCGATGATCCCGACATCGGTGTTGGAAATTGCAAGCGTGGCGATGATCGCCGGTATTGCGAGGCTGTAGATCTGGACATCGAACGCATCCAGAGCGTATCCGGAAAAGCACGCCCAGAATGTGCGTTTCCCCGGCTGCGTCAGTTCACCGTACCAGCTTCGCGGCTCGGCATGCGTCGAGACGGCATAGTTGTCTGTCATGTCATTCCCCTTTCGTTGTTGAGTTGCCATGGCCCCGCGATTTCCCAGTTCTTATTGGCGGGGTGTGGTTGTTCATTCCAGTTCTAAATTAGATAGTTGGGGCATGATGTCGTCCGAAAACCGCCCACACTTTTCGGCATATGCTCTAGAAGGCGACGAGTGCGGCGTTCGGCTTGTCCGTGACCAGCATGCAGCCGGGCGCATGCGTGATCGCGAACTTTGGGCGGGCGGCCTGGATGACGGCTTGCGGCGTCACCCCACATGCCCAGAAGACCGGCATTTCGTCGGGCATGATGCGGGTCGGGTCGCCGTAGTCTGGTCGCTCGAGGTTCATAATTCCAATGGACGCGGGCAAGCCGATATGAATGGGTGCGCCATGAACGGCCGGCATTCTCGAGGTGATCTGAACCGCCCGGATGGCGTCGGCTGGGGCGAGCGGCCGCATGGAGACGACCATCGGGCCGGAAAACGGCCCCGCCGGGACACATTCGATATTCGTCCGGTACATGGCGACATTGTGCCCTTCGGCGACGTGGCGAAGCCCTATGCCATTTGCGATCAGCGCTTCTTCGAACGAGAACGAACAGCCTATGGCGAAAACCACGAGGTCGTCACTCCAAAGGTCGCTGATGTCGGTTGGCTCGGCGGTAAGTTCGCCATCTTCCCAGACGCGGTATCTCGGCACGTCCGTCCGGATGTCGAGATCGACGCCCAGTTCCGGAATGCGCGGCGAACCTTTTTCGGATATGCCGGCGAGCGGACATGCCTTGGGATTGCGGACGCAAAAGCGCAGAAAATCATCCGCCAGCGCGCTCGGCAGGATGGCGAGATTGGCTTGGACATAGCCGGGGGCGGTGCCGCTTGTTTGCTTGGTCCAACTGCCATTCCGGGAGGCGGTTCGCATGGCGAGTGGATTGGAGAAAGCCTGCTCCTGACGGTTCGATACTATGTTCATGGGGACACCTCGTTCTCTTCGGATTAAGCATCGGAAAAAAACGTGATAATTTCAAATTGTCATTTTTCATGACTATCGATCAATTTCATTTATTGGAGGAGGAGTGCATGGTGGATTTCAAGGCGCTGGAAACGGTGTTGTGGATTGCGCAGCTTGAGAGTTTCCGCGCCGCCGCCGAAAAGCTGAACACGACCCAGCCGGCCATTTCCGTCCGGGTGGCGCAGTTGGAGGAGGAACTCGGGACCCAGCTATTCGATCGATCCCGCCGTACGTTGACGATCACGCCCGCCGGACGACAGGTGCTGACCTATGCCGACCGGCTGCTTCGGCTCCGGGCCGAAATGCTCCACGCGGTCGCCGACCGAACCCATCTCAGCGGTACATTCAAGCTAGGTGTGGCAGAGACGATCGTCCACACGTGGCTTCCGAGCTTCCTCGAACAGGTGAGCAACACCTACCCCAAGCTTGCGCTGGAGATCGAGGTCGATATTTCGACCAATCTGCGCGAGCGGTTGCTCCAGCAGAAAATCGATCTTGCGTTCCTGGTCGGACCGCTGAGCGCCCCGGCCGTCATCCAATGCCAACTCTGTCGATTTCCAGTCAGTTTCGTTGCAAGCCCAAAGATCAGAGCGGATATAGAGAGTGGTTCCCTCGACGAGATCGCGCGTTGGCCCCTACTCACTTTTGCACGCAACACGCAGCCCTATGTCCAGGTAACCGAGCTTTTTGCCGATCCTGCTCTGCCGACGCCTAGAATATATGCGAGTTCTTCGCTTGCCACGCTAATACGCATGGCATTGGACAGTTTGGGAATTGCCGTCATACCGCCCGCCATCGTCACAGTCGACCTCGCTGCCGGACGACTGGTGGATCTCAATATCTCCCCTAAACTCCCTGACCTTCAATTCGTTGCCGGTTGGCTTGGGACACCTGATCGCCGCACTTTCGAAGAGGTGGTGGAAATCGCAACTCGAGTTGTACAACAGCCGGAGTTTCGGTCCGATCGCTAGCCGGGGGCGCGGCTCACTGCAATGCAAGTTGCGCCGCGACTCTGTAAATTGAGATGTAAAGACCCCTGTCCGCCCTCAAGGTTCTTGGCTTGATTGGTGCACCGCTGCTTCCACTTAGCGTCGAGTCGAGCCTGATGAAGAGACGGCGCAGTTCTGATTCCTCGATCAAACGTGCGACTGGGCGAAACCAACGCCATTCGGCCGCGTCCTATCATGGTTGATCCCAGCGAAGAAGCGCGTCGTTGGCCAGGACCCGTACTACGTCGGCGCAATAGGCGACCTGATCTGAACCTGACCTGCAGTCAACCATCCTGAAGGCGGCCATCGCCACTGGTTGTGAAACCGCTAACTCACGCCGGAAATATTCGACGATTTACCGAAAGCGATCTCGAACCAAAGGCATCCGGAAACTGCTCGCCTTGATGGGGTTCGAACCTGAGGCCCATTCGTCGCTGTTGAATTTCCAAGAATGCTCGGCTCTGGAGCCTGCAGCGAGGCTGCTAACGCCACAACGCCGAGATTGGCACGGCGGATAGGCGTTCTCCGAACGGGATCACCTTGTCATGGTCGTACAAGACAATGCCCGAAACAAACCGTTCTCTGGATGCTTCGGCCAAAATTCGCAATCCAGAAAAATCGGAATTCGTGACGGATGCCGCCGCTTTGATCTCGATACCGACAATCCGCCCGCGCCTGTCTTCGATGACGATATCGACTTCATTCTGCTGCTTGTCACGAAAATGCGAAAACTCAAATCGGGTATGTGCGGCGCTGGCGAGTTTAAGGATCTCCCCAAAAACAAAAGTCTCCAGCAACGCCCCGAACTGGCCCCTATCATCCCGGAGTCGGTCGAGAGAGAGGTCACGAAGAGATCCGAGAAGACCAGAATCGAGGAAATGTATTTTCGGGGTCTTGGTCAGGCGTTTCAGTTTGTTGGAAAACCAGGGTTGAACGGTTCGGGCGAGGAACAGGCTCTCGAATATCCCGACGTATTTCTGCGTTGTGATGTGGTTCATCCCGATGGCGGCGCCAATTCCGGAGTAGTTCACGAGTTGTCCCGAATGCTCCGCCAGGATGCGCAGTAAGCGCGGCATTTGCGCAATCTGCTCGATTTGCGCGACATCGCGAACGTCGCGTTGAACGATCGCCTGGATATAATCCGCATACCAGTCCTGTCTGCGGCTCAAGGTTTTGCGGCTCAATGCCTCCGGATATCCACCGGCCAGGACCGCAGCCATCAGGTCGTCGCCGACGATGGGTTCTCCGCCCTTAGCTTCATTTTGAAAGGCGTCGCGCAGGAAGCGGCTGCTGCCGGCGGTTCTGATCTCGCTTTGCGCAAGCGGCAGCAATCGAACGACCTCCATGCGCCCTGCGAGCGAATCCGCCACGCGTGGCAGGGTCATCAGATTGGCTGAACCGGTCAGGAGGAAACGTCCTGGACGTTGATCGGTATCCACGCTTTCCTTGATGGCCAGCAACAGCTCGGGGGCGCGCTGAATTTCATCGATAATGGCGCGATCTATACGCCTTACAAAGCCAACCGGATCCTGTCGCGCTGCGTCCAAGGTCGTCGCATTGTCCAGCGTGTAATACTCCATCTTCTCGTTGGCCATCTTCTTCGCCAGCGTCGTTTTTCCTGATTGTCGGGGGCCCACGACCAGCACGACTCGCGTATCTGACATGGCGTCGGCCACGCGTTGCTCGACAAGCCTTGGATAAAGCGCCACAGCCACATTCCTTTGATGACTATTTGAAATTACGGGGATGACTAATTGAAAGTCAAGATGTGACCATTTGAAATCTACATGGCGGCTGATTGAAACGAGAGACCAGAACTAGATGGCATGCCGGATGGCGGCATGAGGTAGGCGAGAGGCTAAGCAGGCGTTGCTGAACCTCTCGCTGATTGATCACTGGAACTGATCTAGCTGATCCTCAACGGAGGAGATATCTGATCAAGAGCGAAGCGAAAGCGAATTTGTTTATACTTGATCACAAAGCAGCTTTTTACAAATGAAAGGAATGCAAACGCCTTAAATGGGTTCGAACCGGCTCCCGGCGCCGTGGGTTAAGTCAAGGCCGAGGTGAACTGCGTTGTGGAGACGGTGTTCCGTTGGACGGCGTATCTGAGCCCCCAACAGTTCGAGGATCAACACATCCGGCAGACTGGCAAAACAGCAGCCTGATCAGTGTCCACTCCGAGGGGCGCACTCCAATACGGGTCAACATTCCGAGCCGATTGACCGCCTTGAAGGGGTTCGAACCGTCGACCCATAGATTATTGGTATGTTCACACAGTTGGGGGCAAAGGATCAGTGCCTTCGCTAAGGATCGCGAGATACCGCCGGTAGCTAAAAACGCGACCTCGCTTGCGGCCAGTGACCTCCTCAACTACACCGAAACGCTCCAGGTCTGTAAGTGCCGCATTGACGGTGGGCGCGGAAAGGCCCGTCTGTTGAACGAGCTGATTGGCCGTCATAAACGGATTTTGCTGAAAAAGGTCGTGGATCCGAAGCGCCGAGCCCGCTCGGTCGCTTTCGGATGTGATGCGCTCGCGGTCTTCCTTAAATACGTCGACGATCTGGGTCGCCGCGTGGAACGCCTGGTTGGCGGTATCGGCAACGCCAGTGAGAAAGAAGTCGAGCCAGGCTTCCCAATTGCCTTGTTCGCGAACCTCCTGAAGCAGTCGATAATATTCCGTCCGATGGGCCTTCAGATAGAGGCTCAGGTAGAGCAGCGGCTTACGCAGCACCCCGTTCGTGCAAAGATACAACGTGACAAGGAGGCGACCGATTCGCCCGTTGCCATCTAAGAATGGATGGATCGTCTCGAATTGGACGTGGAGAAGGCCAGCCTTAATTAGTGCCGGTAGTCTCGACCGATCTTCATGCATGAAACGCTCAAGGGCATCCAGGCAGGCGTCCATTTCCGTGACAGGCGGTGGGACGAAGAGGGCGTTGCCAGGCCGCGTCCCGCCAATCCAATTTTGCGAACGCCGGAATTCTCCCGGATTTTTGGTGCCACCACGCCCACTGTGAAGCAATCGCGCATGCATTTCGCGGATCAAACGCAGCGACATCGGCAGCGCTTCTAGTCGCTCCAAACCATACATCATGGCATCGACGTAATTAGAAACTTCGCGGATATCGTGGATGGGCTGTCCTGCCTGGGCTTCGGTCTCAAAACGCAGGAGATCGGACAGTGTCGACTGCGTCCCTTCGATTTGCGAAGATAGAACAGCCTCTTTCCTGACATACATATAAAGGAAGAGTTCCTGACGAGGAAGCAGCATCGTGATGCCATCTAGCCGTCCGAGAGCTCGCTCTGCCAAGCTAAGGCGTTCCAAGAGTGAAAGCACGTCAATGGCAGGTAGCGGCGGCAACGCAGGTGGTATGAACGCCCGCACTGTTTCGCCGGCAACTGATGTTTCGACAAAGCGGCCGCGCCGCTGATTGGGTCCGGAATCAGACATGACGCGAGTATGGGTTTCGGCCGCTATTTAAGCAAGCGTGGCTTTATTTAAATAAGGAGAAAATTAAGGTAAGCGCTCTTAAATAAGCCTCACCACGTTCGACCGCCTTGACGGGATCTGAAACGGCGAAGGCTTGCAATTGATCCGAGGCTGAATGGGCAGGCAGCGCGCCACGCTCAGCGTTCAAACCGATCTAGCATTTTTCTCAACTGCGCGTTTTGCAGCTTTAGCTTTCTGGTCAACTGAGCCCTCAGCACCTTGATCTCGTCATCGAGGCTCATCTCGTTTGCAGTGTGTATACCCTTGCGACCATTCGCTATCGCCACCGCTTCCTTGCCGCGGCTCCTTTGCTTGCGCGGTGCGACCTCGACAGTTCGCTTGATCCCAGGGGTATCATGTGCAGCGGTGACGTCGATACCAGTCCCACCTGATATAGGCGGATTAGCGTCCTCCGCCATTTTGGCGACATCGCCGTCGACCTTATAGCGGACATCGTTTTCGGCTTCTTCGGAATGCACAGGCACTGCGGAGATTGCAGCGGCATGATCGTGACCATGTAGCTCCTCGCTTGCCGGTCGAGCAGCGCTAATCAGGCTCTCCTCGGCAGGCGTTTCAGTCGGACCCGCAATAGCCAACGCCTCCGCCCTAACCTTCTCGGTCGCGCCGTTTTCTCGCCCCTGTTCGCGTCTGGGTGAGATCAGTCGGACAAGAAGTTTCCAGGGAGACGCCATCTCTCTGACCTCGCTTTTATTCCGCCAGAAGGGTGCGAGTTTGAGTTCCGGCAACAGCATCGCCGCCAAACTGTATGTCTCGATAAGCATAGAAATGCGGCCAGCGGTTGACTGGCTGCTTACATCAATCGAGCTTGAGCCGTTTGCGCAGATCGGCATTTTCAGCGCGAAGTTTTTCAGCCAGAAGCTTGCGCAGCCGCTGATTTTCCTCTTCCAACTGCAAAAGGTCTGCCATCTCATCGCTCGCCGTCACCGGCGCGGCCGGCGCTGTCTGCACAGACTTTCTCGCACGGCGCACAGGTGCGCGTTTGGCGATCGCTGCAGCTTCGACAACTTTTGCCTTGCGCCCTCTCCTCTTCACACCACCGGCGCCGGCCAGAGCAGCTGCTGGCTCTGCCGTAGCATCAGCTGACGAGGTCTCAAGTGCCGCCGCTTTCTTGGCGCGGGGTTTGCGCTGTTTCTTCGGCGCAGCGGGTGTTTCAACAACGGTCGGTCCATCGGCCTTGGTTGCCGTATCAGTCTCGTCGGCCATGCTCATCTCCTGTGTATCTGATACAGTTGTTGACGCCCCGAGAGACGGTGTCAACAACGACTTGCCGTCAGGTTCCGGGAAAGACGTTTCGCCGTCAGATTTGCCACGCTGAGAGCTATCTGATGGATGCGGCGATGTCTCTTCTTCTAGGTCGCGAGCGACTGACTTTAGATCCATGTTGCCCCAGATCGAGTTCGACTTGGGATCGAGTTTTCGCCTGCCGTTCTTGTACTCGACGGCAAAACTGCGTTGCGCTTTTTTCAATATGAGAGGCCTTGGGATAATAAGGGATGATTTGGTGATGTACGGTTACATCACGAATAGCGCCTACCGCACCACCGGTCTATGGGCATGCTCATATCAAATCGACCGCACCATTCCGGGAGCAGAATTGGTGGCCAATCGAATGGGGCCGAGGGCCGTCTATACGCTCAAAGCTCTTGAAAGAAGACGGCACCAATAGTTCGTCCCGAGACATTTTCACAGGGTTCCCGACGATCCATTATGCGATCTCTTTAGCCCAGAACGTGAACATCCTAGCAACAAGCCACGCAGCGGCCTCGAAAGCTCGCGGATGCAACAACGGAATCCGTCGTTACTAATCGCTACTTCGCTTCTTGATTTCCGCCAAACAGCCGCCCAAGCTTCAAATTCTGACCAGAAACTACGCTCTCCATACTGGGGATTGATCTTCGTCCGTGCGTAGTATCGCTGCCCCGGTACGTGGAAGACACGCTCGCGTGTCTCGTCGCTGAGGGTCATGCCGCCGCCTGCACCAAATGCGAGCACGCCGATGAGCAAGCCCGGCGCTTTGAACAGCACTGATGTCTTCTGCGGATTGCGACAACTGTGACGCATGCCCACACGTTATTTCGCGGTAAGATCGTAACCGCATTGAAGGCAAACGCCACGTCCGTGCCTGCGACACGATAGCACAGAGGCACGCAAGCCATTTTTCTTGATAAGCGTTTGATATTAGATGGAAAATGTTAATTCGTTGCTGCATTCGACCGCGCTAGAGCGCTGCTGTTGAGCCACTGAACATGATCAACACCCCAGGCAAACGGCCCTCATGCAATCTCGCCCGATTGACACAAGGCAATGTTGCATCGTAGCGTTAGTTAGTCGCAACATAGTAGCAAAGCAGATTAGGTTGCGGCCGGTTTTTATAGTTTCGTAGCCCATAGATTGCGAAGCTCGAACGACAATATTGCGACACATCAATCGGACAACTAACTTGTCCGGCATTGTAATTTATTGCGTGACTGTTCCTTTACAGAACAGAGCCAGAGAGGGCGCAGACAGACACTGCCGATCCGATCGCGGTGATTTTGAACAAGCGGTATATTTCGTCTATTAAACTCGCGCTGTTGTACAGCGACTATTCAATCTCAATATTCATCTAGGGGCGCACCACGTGTGTATTGCCGTGCCGGAAGGGCTATTTGCCCTTTGTCCGCTGGGGATTTTACGCGTACCAATTCGTGCTTTTTTGAGCACGTTAATTGACTAGGTAGAATTTGGACGCTGGTTCGCGAGGTTCGCGGCATTGGTATCGCTTTCGCAGGCGGTAACCCGTGCTTCCGTTCTTGGTGCACTCGCGAGACCGCAGGATCCCCTGAACTCAAGGGTCGCAGGGACCGGGTCACCCCTCCCCGCGACCGCTGACCACCCAGCCTGCTTGCTTGGCGATCGCCTATGAGGTGGATGGTGATGCGCAAGCTTGTCGTAGCAATCGTGTTAATGCTCGTGGGGGCGACGGCTCTCTTTGCCTGGGTGCTGTCAAGGGACATCTTTTACGTCGTCGACTCCTATCGCTACCGGCTCACCGTCAACTTCGCGATCGACGGCGAGCCGCTGTCGGCTAGCGGTGTCGTGCAGCAAACGATCCACAGGCCACCGTGCATCTTGTTGGAACAGACATGCGGGCGCGTGTCGATAAAGGGCGATGCCATTCCCGTACTGTTTCCCAACGGCAAAATGGCGTTTGTGCTTCTACAAGTTGTTGACGGCCACAGGATTACGACCGGAGAGTATCCAAGCCACGCTCTGCCAATCGACCTTGCCTCCGGCAAAATGAGTGCCCCGAGAGATCAGGAATTCAAGGTTGGCACCGATTTGCTCCCCAACATCGTCTATTTTCCGGACGCCGACGATCCCTCCTCGATGACCATCATCGATCCCGAGAAGATCGACCAGGTCGGCGGGCCAGGCGCAAAGTATGTGGACGCAACCGTTGCGGCGACCGAGGCCCCGATTACACGCGCCATAGGCAGTTACCTTCCCTGGGTTTCCACTTTCAAGTCCCATCTTGACCCCGCGAAAGTGGACTTTTTTCGATACGTGCAGATGCAAAACCTGGTCAGTTATCTAAGGAGAGATGACCTATGACTGATGAGTTGATGAATGCAATTCTAGCTATGAATGCATACGACTTCGGAGCAAGTAAGGCTCTGGACGGCACACAACATATGCAGATTGGCAATTGGACGATTACAAACATCGCCCCGCCTAACGATCATAATTTTAGTGCGGTAGCCTATGTGAATGGATCGAATTACGAGATTTCATACAGAGGCACCACAGAT
The DNA here is from genome assembly GCF_002204185.1 of Rhizobium esperanzae. Taxonomy (GTDB): domain Bacteria; phylum Pseudomonadota; class Alphaproteobacteria; order Rhizobiales; family Rhizobiaceae; genus Rhizobium; species Rhizobium esperanzae. Next base: position 18,389 of record NZ_MXPU01000006.1, read on the forward strand.
GTCCTCGGAACGAATTTTTTCAACGGGGATCTCTGGAACGGTTGGACTATCGGCAGCGGCTCCGACGAAGCCGCCGATGTCAACTCGGCTATTTCGTTCTATCAGTCAGTATTGCAGACAGTGACCGCAAACGGGGGCACGAGTGCGAACATCACTCTCACGGGGCACTCTCTCGGCGGTGGCCTGACGGGGCTCGTGGGAACGATTTACGGTGTCAAGGGCTATCTGTTTGATAACATGCCGTTCGAACTGGCCGCAGCAAACGCATACACCGACTCCATTCCCGGGAGTGCATACAATCCCGACCTTGCGGCGTTTATTTACGGAGGCTCGACGCCGACACCGAACGATGAATCGAAATTGTCAGCTTATGCCACGATTGGCGAAGCCCTAACTCCTCTGCGCACTACGGGCGGACAAACGTTGCCGGTAACGGGGCTCGATTCCGGCGCCACGGACGAGTTGAATTCGGTTCAACTTCATAGCATGGCACTCGCCGCGATGCTCGTGTACGCGTCCGACAACGGCATTACGGATTGGTCGGCGCGCCTTATTTCATGCCGCAGCTCTGGAATGATGACGTGGCGACTGCGGCCGGCGTTGGAGCCTACAAGACGGAAACTGGGGCAGCTTCAACCGCGCTACAGGAAATGATCGCCTATTCAGCGATCGACGAAGGAACGATGCTCTACGGGGACGTAGCCATCAAGACCATGTTTGACGACGCTGGAGATCTCGCTGATCTGGTTCCGGCAAACATTGCTGATCTCTCCCTCGACAGCAATACCAACAGCTTGATATACCAAGACCTCTCACAGATTGCGGTCCAATATGCGGGTCAGCTCGCCGCGGAAAAATCCATCGACGCGGCCTTGGGCCTCGGCGTTGTACATTCCGATTCCAACATAATCAGCGTTGATTTGACACCGGGCGAATGGTCGAACGGCCAGACGCAAACTCCTGTCGCACCGACCATCGTGGGTGCGAGAAATGCCGTCATCGACGCTATCATGAGCGTCGTGGGGACACCTACCCCTCTCGAGTCCAACCAAGAAGGCTTTACTGCGCTCTTTGGATCTGCTGGAACCAATCTGATTGCTGGCATAGCTGAGATCAAGGCGAGCGCCATGAGTGGTGTTACGCTTGATGGGACCGACTCCGCGCTGACTTACTCGGGAACCGCCGGCGGCGCCCTTCTGATCGGCTCGCCCAATGGCAACACGACATTCGTAGGCGGAATTGGCACTAACATCATGGTCGGTCAGGCCTCAGACACATTCAACGTTGCGGTCGGCAATAATATCATCCTGGAACAGAATGCCGGCACCGCGACTCTTGACTCCTCCACTGTGTCAGACGTAGCCGGCTCGACCAACTGGAATATGATCGAAGGGAACCTGGACATCGCGGAGAACTTTCTGTTCAAGTCGGCCGAACTTGCTCCGCTCACGATCGTCTACGGCGCCAACGGCTCCGACAGCTTCGACTTCGAGGCGGGAACCGACAAAAGTGTCGGCGTTTTTCTCCTGCAAATGAACGATATCAACCAGACCAACTTCCTGTCGCTCGATCCCGAGAAGATCAATGCCTACCTTGATGCCCATCTAATGGACCCCAACAATTCCGGTTACGGCGGGCACTTCGATAACAAGATTGTCATTATCAATCCGACAGCGACCGATATTCTCAAATACAACGGCGAAGTCATCAACGATCCGTCTAAATATGTTTCGATGACGGATGCCGGTCAACTTCACTACGCGGCACACGATCCCAATATAACTACCAATATACGGCGCGTTGATCCGAATAACTATTTGAAGATGGTCGGCGACGCGAACGCGAGCACCGGCATCAAGGCGATCTTTACCGATGCCATCGAGAAAGACAATTTTACGGATCAATATTACGGCCTTGAGTCCGCCGGCAACGACGTTGCCCTTAGCGCTTACAATCCTTCCTATGACCCAGACACCGAAGACGCTATGGCGCCTCTCACGAGACTAACTCTCTCGGCGCTGACGGCAGAGGATGATGCCTCCGACTATGACGCCGAGTCGTGGGACAATAAGACGGGCACCGTGACGACTCACTACATCGTCGCTGATGGCGACCTTTCACTGATCGGCTTCAATGTTGGTGATTTCGGGATCAACCTCGCCAACAACACAACCCAGATGGAAGAGCAGCGGCATAACGAGCTGTTTGCTGTGTCGGAATGGTCGACGGCCGATGTCGGCACGGCCAACGGGATGCCGACAATCAGAGGCATTGAACCCGCGTCCCTTGGGGCGAGCTTCGAATCCTCCGACCAGACCTGGGACTCACCTTACAACATTGTCGGCGATTCCTCTCTCCTGACCAACTATGGGCCGACATTGGCGGCGTCGGACTTTATGCGCGCAGCCTGACAACGTGGAACGAAGGAACCGGCGTGACAGCGCCGGTTCCGCTTCCTGTATCCCTTGGTCGTGATGAAAGCTTCTTCCCCTACCCCGCCCGCAGCGTCGGGTGCCGTCGACAGCGGCCTTGCCGCACTCTGAGCCATCGCCGCATATTACCGCATCGTCGCCGACCCGATCCAGCTTTCGCAGGAACTGGCTTTGGGCGACAAACCGGTGGGGGAATCCGAACTGCTCCGCGCCGCGAACATAGCAGGCCTGAAAGGCCGCCTGATCCAAACGCAAAGCGCAAAACGGCTAGGTTCGATCCCGGTGCCTGCGATCGTGAAGCTTAAGGGAGGTCACTTCAATCTCTTCGGAGGCATTACCGCGGCCGGGGATTATCGCCTCGTCAACCCAGTGAGCCGCATTGCAAGAGAACTGCCCATGGCGGCGTTGCTGGCGGAGATCGAGCCCGGCATCATCCTCCTGCAACGCCGCTTCGCGGGCGGAGGCATTGATCCAAGGGCCTTCGGGTTCAGATGGTTCCTGCCGTCCATCTGGCGCTACCGCAAGCCGCTTGCCCATGTTCTGCTGGCGTCCCTTTTCATCCAACTCTTCGCCTTGGTGACGCCGCTGTTCTTTCAGGCCATCGTCGACAGGGTCGTCGTCCATAAAGGATATTCGACACTTGCCCTGCTTGCCGGCGGACTTGTCGTCCTAGGCTTCTTTGACGTGGGATTGCAGTATCTGCGAAGCTATGCGTTGACTCATACGGCCAACCGCATTGATGTCGAGTTGGGACGCCGGCTCTTTCATCATCTCCTCCGACTGCCTCTGGGTTACTTCGAGATCCGCTCCGCTGGTCAGACGGTCGCCCGCGTGCGTGAGCTCGAGAGCATTCGCTCCTTTCTCACGGTACAAGCGCTTTTTTCGGGCCTTGACCTGTTTTTCGCGCTCATCTTCGTCGCCGTCCTTGCGGCCTACTCCTGGCAACTCACCCTCATCGTTGTCGTTGCCATCCCCCTTTATCTCGTGATTACCCTCCTCATCAGGCCGGTCCTGCGGGACAAGATCAAGGAGAAGTTCAATCGCGGCGCCGAAAGCCAGCAGTTTTTGGTGGAGACGATCGTCGGCATACAGACGCTCAAGGCAGCCGCCGTCGAACCCGCGATGCAGGTTCAGTGGGAGGAAAGACTTGCCGCCTATGTGAAGACGTCGTTCAGCGCCTCGATGTTCTCGGCCGGCGGCCAGAACTCAATCCAATATGCCAACAAGCTGGTCACCGCGGCCACCCTGTTTTTTGGGGCCAGAGCGGTGATGGCCGGAGATTTGACCGTTGGTGGCCTGGTTGCCTTCAACATGATCACAGGTCAGGTCATGCAGCCGATCCTGCGGCTCTCACAGCTCTGGCAGGATTTCCAGCAAGTCCAGGTTTCCGTTGAACGCCTTGGCGATATCCTCAATACGCCGCCTGAGCGTGTCGCTTCAGCCGGCGCCGGCAACCTTCCGCCTCCGAAAGGTGCGATCGAATTCCGTAATGTCGGGTTCCGCTATCGACCAGGGGCACCGGAAGTCCTGAAATCCATCTCGCTAGCTATCAGACCCGGCGAGGTCATCGGCATCGTCGGCCCGTCGGGATCAGGAAAATCTACCCTGACCAAACTGATCCAGCGCCTTTACCTCCCCGAAGAAGGTCAGATCCTGGTCGATCGCGCCGATATTTCTCAGGTCGACCCCTCATGGCTCCGCCGTAACATCGGTGTCGTCCTGCAGGAAAACCTTCTGTTCAACCGCACGATTCACGACAATATCGCTCTCGCAAATCCGACCATGCCGCGTGCTCATGTGATGCAAGTGGCGCAACTGGCTGGCGCTGACGAATTCATCGACAAACTGCCAAACGGCTATGACACGATCATCGAGGAGCGCGGCGGCAATCTCTCTGGCGGGCAACGTCAGAGGCTGGCAATCGCGCGGGCATTGGCGACCAATCCACCCATTCTGATCTTCGACGAAGCGACAAGTGCCCTCGACTATGAAAGCGAGCGCGTGATTCATCGCAACATGAAGAAGATCGTGCAAGGCAGAACCGTGATCATCATCGCGCACAGGCTTGCCGCGGTTCGACCGTGCAACCGCATTGTCAGCATGGCCGAAGGACGCATCGTCGAGATCGGCTCACATGACGAACTCGTGCGGCGTCCCAAGGGCCTCTATGCCCACCTCTGGGCGCTGCAGACCGACCAGTTTCGCGAGGAACCGGTATGAATAAGCCCGTCTCGCCGGACAGCATCAAACATGCCGCCATCGTCCCTGTCGGGCGCCATAGATCCGACAATCAATTCCTGCCGGCAGCACTCGAAATCATCGAAACGCCCGCGTCCCCGGTTCAGATGATGTTGATTGTGATGATTTGCCTATTTGCCACCGCCGCTCTCGGTTTTGGCTATTTTGGTCGAATCGACATCTTCGCGATAGCGACGGGAAAAATCCGACCGACCGGACAGGTGAAGGTTATTCAACCTCTGGAAACCGGTCGAATTCACGCCATGAACGTCATCAACGGCAGCCGCGTCCGCGCCGGTGACATCCTGGTCCAATTGGATGCCACCACCGCCACCGCTGATGCCGAAGGCTTGAAGGCTGGCCTGGCTTCCGATCGAGCCGAGATCCTCCGCCGAAAAGCCGCAATAGTGGCAGCCGAGGCGGAAGATAGCTCTCTTGCCGCCGTCATAGTTTGGCCGAAAGGCATTCCGGCATTTATCTGCGATCGGGAAGAACGCATTCTCCAACACGATTTGAGCAGCTTGCGAGCCGCCCTTCAAAGCCTTCAGTCGCAAAGAACCGAAAGGCTTGCGGAATTGGAGAAACTTCGGGCCACCACTCAGGCCGAGGCCGACTTGATCCAAACTCTGCAGGGACGGGTGGATCTGCACAATACCCTGATTGCGAACAGCGCGGGAACGCGGGCAACATTGATCGACGCGTTGCAGAGCCTGCAGGATGAAAAGGCAACATACGCGTCAGATCATGGGCAGCTCAACCAGGTTGCCGCATCCCTGAACACCATCGAAGCCGAAAGGGTAAAAACGCGGGAAGCCTTCGTCAGCGACAACGCTCAGAAGTTGGCAGATGCGGAACGGCAGGCGGACGAGAAGGCCCAACAACTGGTGAAGGCGCAGGCCGCGATCGAGCACCTAGTGCTCACCAGTCCCATTGACGGCGTCGTTCAGGCTCTCTCGGTGACCACGGTCGGCCAAGTGGTCACGACCGGGCAACAAATGATGCGCATTGTTCCTGAGAACGACTCCCTTGAGATCGAAGCCTACGCCGAAAACAAGGATATCGGATTCCTCCGCGAAGGGCAGGATGCGATTATCAAGGTCGAGTCCTTCCCGTTCACCCGCTATGGAACCATTGACGGAACGGTCAAGCGCGTTGCGAGCGATTCCATCCCGAGCTCGGATGCGCAGGCGTCGGAAAATGATCCGACCCAATTGGCCAAATCAAACACCAGCATCACGCCCATTGGACAGACCCAAAACCTTGTTTATCCGGTAATTGTGGTTCCGTCGAAAATGGCGATCAGCGCCGATGGCCGAGAAGTTCCCCTGTCGCCTGGGATGACCGTCACGGTGGAAATCAAGACAGGCACGCGCCGGTTGCTGGAATATCTCTTCTCGCCGCTCATCGAAGTCGGATCGGAGGCCATGCACGAGCGCTGATTTTCGCCTGCCTTTCTCTGCCACATGATGCGCAGCTTCAATGAACGAAAACGCTTTTGGATGCACAGGTAAACGATGAACCAAGACTTCAAGCCCGATAAGGCCCTTGTCGTTCGCTTAGGCCCAGTCTGAGCGAGGTTTCCCGATGAAAAGCGAGTGCGGCGGCTATCGAAACCGCGAGTGTCCGATCTTAACGCCGTTAGCAAGGATGCTTTGCTGCTTTCGAAGTGGGAGCGCGAACGAGGGTAGCCATAGGAGCTTCAGCATAGTAGTGCGCAGAAGCGGGACCGAATTTCCCACGACTTCGTGTTCCGTTCAGGCACGGCTCGCGATCTCCGCATCTCCGATAACGACGGCCGGCCTTTGCGGCCCTCACCGCCCGGCCGCACGAGCGAATTCGATAATGTCAATCGCGCGAGGCGATCGGGTCTTCCCTACTCCGAGTGACGGCTGGCTAAATTCTGAAATCAACGTCCTTACTCAGCTGAGTCAGCTTGGGCGCCTTGAACGGATACGAACCGCCGGCCCTTCGAAATCGGGCGGATAAACTACTGTTTGTGCTCGCGAAACTGTCGGCGGCAATGAACTGCGGCCGCGAGGCCTCAAATTAGATCTTGCGTACCGTCTGTGCTCACCTGGAGCGAAACATTTCCCCATCCTCGCACAGAGCGCTAATTTAGCTAACCTCGAAAAATTGGCAAAGAATCTCTGGCTCAACGTCTGATTTTCGCCTATCGGCTTTGCCATGCCAAACAGCGAAGATCGAATGATTGGACATTTAACTGGAAGCAGCAGCGTGTCGGTTAGAAAATACGATAAGGGGGAGCGCCGTTTCAAACATGTCGGTTCTGGCGACCTGCCCGAGTTCGAAGTCGAGGACGACAACCCCAAAAAGATTATCGGCAAATGCCCAAGGACAATATCCGAACAGGAACGTGACAGGCTCCTGCAGATCGCTGTCGCCGCGATCAACCCGGATCGCGAGATATCGGTACCAAGCAAGCTCTATTCCGTTCATCAAGGCACGATCTATGAGGCGCAGACGTCCGACCATGGCGAGACCTATCATGCTTATCCATTTCGCGGTAAGCTTGCGGCATCGATCCTTCAGCAATTAAGGGATCTGGCTGACAAAGAAGGATGTCGGGAGGCATTCGAGAAGTTTGTGAAGACAAATATAACAAGGCACGGCTGATGAACGTTGAATTCCGCCTAGTGGATGTCAAAGATAGACGGACGACGCAGAGGCTCGCCCTGTTCGTTGACGGCGCTCCTATTTGGCCTGTTCGCGGATTAAACACCTTTCTGGAAATCCAGATCGATGATCTTTTGTCTCATCTGACAGAATTCTGGAAGCCGCTTATGCTGCGGCAGACCTATCCGCTTGACCTCAATCCTGTCAGGCCATCAACGCTGCTGGCAGTGGCGAAAGACAGCTGGGCGGAAAAGCCGGTGCGAGACGTCGATTGGGAAGATGAACAAGTCTGCTTCTTTCGGGATTGTCACGATCTTTCCAAATGTTTCGGCGGATATTTCGACCTCCCGCCCCTATGGATATTCCGCTCCGGCGATGAGATGTTAATCGACACGGTTGAGGGCGAGGTCGAGCATATCGATTTCGGGGCCGCACGCCTTGCTCTCGAAACTGTGGGCGATGCAATTGCGGCGCGACTAAACGAAGAGGGGCCACGGTGGAGTAAACTTATATCCGCATGGCGGAATCGCGATCAGGGCGGTGAATTCCGATTGCTGAGCTGGGCAACAAGCCTTGACGAGGCTACCGCCCGCGATTTCGCCCAGAAAGGCTACCTAGACATTCCTAAGACCGTCACGGAAGCCGCCAACGACAACAGTGAATTGCGCATCGCGGCACGTATGGCAAGCGCCCTGCCGCGTGAGCAGATCGAGATGATTCTTGATAAGGTCCGATCTATCCCACTGCACCCCTCTAAAACACTGGAAACACTTGCGAGCGAAATCTGGAAACATCTAGAGACGGACGAGCCCTATGCACGGCCATTCGAGCAAGGTGAGGCTGCTGCTCGGTATTTGAGGTCAGCACTAGGCTACTCGCCTGAAGGAAGCATAGATGTTTTTGATGTTGCCAGAGCTCTGGGAATTAACGTTATTCTAGACAACGCAGTGTTGCCCGCACTCGATGGATTAGCTGTTTCGGGTCGACTTCACGGCCCAGCTGCCTGGCTAAATGCGGATAGCGAAAGGCATGCCGGTCATGGCAAAGCCAGTGACCGCGGACAGGTTCGGATCACACTTGCCCACGAACTTTGCCATCTGCTCCTTGACGGCCGTAATGCTTTGGGAGCGGTCGAAGTTCTTCGCAGTAGGATGCCCAAGGCGATAGAACAGAGGGCAAAGGCGTTTGCCGGGGAGCTTTTGCTCCCGACGGAGGCAGCAATGAACGCCTGGCGCGATGCTCATCGCCCGATGAACGCCATCGACCTGGATAAGCTGCTTCAAAAACTCTGCGACGAGTATACCGTGTCGAAAAGCGTGGCATCCTGGAAAGTTCAACATGGTGCTAGAGAGTTAGGAGCCCATCTCGCGCAAACGCTTGATATTGTCGTCCCACGGCGCTGAAGCACCTTGCCAATCGGCGCGGCAGTTCTGCGCGAGCTGGCATGTCGTAGGAGATGGGTATGCCGCGGCCGATCCCTTGGTCTTGAAGGGATGCGAACCACCGACCATGTAATCGATCCACCGCGCTAAGTCTCTTCGTCTACAAGGGGGCAGAACAAGAGCAGTCCGAAATCGTACGCTAAGGGCGAACGGAATGAGAACTTACGCGGCGTCCCTTAGCCTAGCCGGAAGGCGGAGCGATCGGAATCCGTTGGGCATCTGATGTTCCGCATCCCAGGTGTAAATGCCGGTAAGGTTGATATGCTCCCAACTGAGCGGCGAGATGTGCTTCAACAGAGTATCAGGAATATCTCGACCCGCTCGCTTCATCTGTGTGATTGCGCGGTCGAGATAGACTGTATTCCAGTGGACGATCGCACTGACGACGAGGTTGAGACCAGAGGCGCGGAATGCTTGGCTTTCGAACGACCGGTCACGGATTTCGCCGCGCTCGTGGAAGAAGACAGCGCGTTTCAGCTTATGCGCTGCCTCGCCCTTGTTGAGGCCGGCCTGACAGCGCCGCCGCAATGCTGGACTTGAGTACCATTCGATCATGAAGAGCGAACGCTCAATCCGACCGAGTTCGCGGAGCGCCCTCGCGAGATGGCCTTGCTTCGGAGATGCGGCCAGTTTTCTTCAGGATCATAGACGGCAACACGACCGCGTCGTGATCGACGCCGCGAGATAGAGCAGATCGTCCCAATGGTCGAGGATCAGGGCGGTGTTGATCGGCGCCCCGATGTGGTGCGACAGGGTCGGATAGATCGGGCCTATGCTGATGTCCCTGTACCGCGCGAACGGTCCAACGGGACGAAAGGTGGGATAAGGGCAGGGACTTGTTGAGGGCTTGTGAAAGTACGGCAATCGGGCCATTCCTGCGGCAGCATTCGAGGAACGGGTAGGACGTTAGATGACGGATACACATTCAGATGGCGAAGCTGCGAGGCTACCTCGATAGCCTGAGACGCGGCGACCTATCGGCTCTGCTGCTTCCTGCGCAAATCGACATCGGGGTTACTGGCCTCGGTTACGAAGCGCAAATGGTTGTCGTCGTGCGCGCGCCACAGCCATTTGCGGAAGCACTATCGAAGCTACCGGAACATGACCGCAAGAGGATTGCCGAGGCCGCCCTCAGCAAACGGACATATGACGCGTACACAGCCAAGGACATTGTCGTTAAGGTCATTGGTGATCCAGTGGTTGGCCCAGCAACGCTATTGCCCGACCTCATCCTGCACCGGGAAATAATGATCGCCGTCGCGACGGGCCAGCAGCAGATTCAAGAGGTCGACGACTACTACAGCGCTCGCCAATTCCGGCTGACCGAAGGCTGCGCCGCCGCAGGTATCAAATACGAGAACCCGCATGCCTCTCTATGGGACTGGTATAATTTCTGGAAGGCGCAGGGTTGGGAAACTTGGTCGGAGCGGCGGAACTATGTCCGTACCCTTTTCGCTGGACCCGTGGAATCCGCCGTCGGACGTGTTCACAATCCAAGCCCAGTGAACGAACGCGAGCCAACTGGATGGGAGCGCGTTGACCGTTCACTCTGCAAGGCAAAGGCGCAGTTACTCACAGCGTCGACGGAAGAAGAATTGCAAACAATCGGACTGCTCGGCCGCGAAGTCCTGATCAGCCTGGGGCAGGCAGTCTATGATCGTGACGTCCACGGCGAAACTGACGAGGACGGCAAAAGGATCGGCTCCACAGACGCACGGAGACAGCTTTTCGCTTGGCTGCATCACCAGATGGCTGGAGCAGACAACAAGGAAATCCGCGCTCACATAAAAGCCTCGATCGATCTCGCAGTGCACCTTCAGCACCGGAGGACCGCGACGCGCCAGTTAGCCGCCCTGTGCCTGGAGGCGACCTCTTCGGCAGTGAGCGTGGTCGCTATTATCGCTGGACGGCTTGTTTAGCGATAACAGGAACGAGCCCAGATGAGTCGATTCCGCCAGGATGATTGCTGTCCGCTTGGCTTAGATCGCGCATAGAGTTCGCTCGGAAAAGTAGAGTTGTTCCGCAATAATCCTTTCGAGCTTTATAAGCCTTTGGCGCAGTGAGCAAACAATGACAGCCGGCTGACCCCATCGAGGACGATTAGGAAGTCCCCTTCCGAAGGTCCTGACCCCATGCCTCCTGCCGCTGATCGATCTCCTTGGCCCAGACCGTGTCGGCCAACCCTTCGCTTTGGCCGAACCCCGCACTTTGCAGCGTCAGTTCCAGGCACGTGTCGGAGCCATATGGGTAGAAGGTTTTCAGGACAAACGCGTGCAGCACGGCAATGAAGGCCACAGCAGGGTTGTTGGCGAGCGCATTGCGCAGCGCCACCGAGCGGGTCGCCGTCAGATCGACAACCAAGCGGTCGGACAAGGGGCGAGTCACATCGTCTTCCTCATCTGCCTGGTCATTCACATACCGGCTGCCGATCGCTACCCCGAAAGTCGGCAATGATCCGGTCATGTCGTGGGCGACGTCGCTCCTGGATATCACCGCTTCGGCTTCCACCGTCTCCGGCGGCGCTTCGTCCTCGGGTCGGATAAAGCCGCGCTCGATCCTCAGTTCGCCGCCGGCATCGAGTGAGACGAACACGCCGCCACGAGCGACGTCCTGAGGATCGAAGATGTGTGGCCGATCGTTGAACCGATCGAGTTCGCTCCCGAGTTCCTCCAGCCGATGTTCGGTCTCGTCGCAAGGCTCCTCGGCCCTGGCATAGGCTGCATCGAGCTCGTCGTATTCAGCCTTGAGCGCGCCGTACCGAGCAGTCTCTTCCTCGCTCATTTCGACCTGATGGCCATAGAAACGACGCAGCCCCGCCGTATGACCGTAAGGAAAGTCGAAGGCAGCTTCGACCCACTTCCAGCCTTCTGCAGCTTTGAGCGCCTCGGCGTCTGCCGTCAGTTTCTCCAGCGCCAATTGCTCGAGCAGGGCCGGATCCCGAAGCCATCCGCCGTTGTCCTGCTCGAACAGGTCGCGCATGACGACACCGCCTGCGGCTTCATAGGCATCGATCCCGACATAGACGGACCGGCGATCGCTCGCGCGGATCGTCGTTTCCGTCAGAAGCCTGCGAATATAGTAAGGTTCGCGAAGCTGCTGGCGCGAGATCGCGTCCCAGACCTGCTCCTGCCGGACATGGTCGTCGGTGATGGAAAAGGCCATGATCTGTTCGAGTTTCATGTCCTCATTGGCGTAGAGCTCGAGCAGCCGCTGCGAGACCGATGCCAAACGCAGCCGTTGACGGACGGTCGCCGCCGAAACAAAGAAACGGGCGGCGATTTCCTCTTCGCCGATCCCCTGCTCGCGCAAGGCCTGGAATGCGCGGTATTGGTCGAGCGGATGAAGATCGACGCGCTGGACATTTTCGGCAAGAGAATCTTCAGCTTCCGGGGTTTTGCCGCTGCTGACGATGCAGGGAATGCCCACGGTCCTTGCGAGCCGTTTGCGCGAGACAAGCAGTTCAAGCGCACGGTAACGCCGGCCGCCAGCGGAGATACGATAAAAGCCGGTCTCGTTGCCGCCATCATCGACTTGAGGCCGAACATTCAGGCTGGTCAGCAATCCACGGCGCGCTATGTCCTCTGCGAGATCTTCGATCGAGACGCCCGCCTTTACTCGACGCACGTTCTGTTCGCTCAAGATGAGTTTATTAAAAGGGATGTCACGTCCAACGCTGAGCGTGATCTTCCCAATGGCCTGTGCCATGTCGTTTCTCCGTGACGGACCGGCCGGAGCTCTCTCCAGCCTCCAAGCCCGTCGGAAAATCCCCTTCCCTCCTCTCCCTCTTCCCCTCGCTCAACCTTTGAACAGGCCGCCATCAATCACAATGCCGGTCCGGCAGGCAACCGGGCCTTTTATCGAACAGTTCAAATTGCTGCGGCTTGAATCGGACTTGGATCGTATTGCCTCCTCAAGTCCACAACTCACTTTTTTGAACTTAATCGTATCAGCTCAACTGATCAGGTGCGGGAGCATGTTGGCAGAATCTTTAAAACAGCTGGAAAAGGCGTGGGATCAAAACCCTGGCAATCACCTTCGCGGAACGCCGATTCCGGCAGCCAAGCCGGCCAGGCTTTCTTCGGCAGCAACTTCGCGCATCCAATCTCTCAGCAACTCCGCCGCTGGCGACAATGCCCGATGGTCGTTCCGCGTCACACGAATTCTCTTGTAACTAGCGCGAAGAAAGGAATGTGCCGCATAACCTGATGTCATCGGTCGAGACGGCGATTCGACGGTCTGTTTCAAGGAATGATGTCAGCACCCCAGATCATGTCCCAGGGAGTGGTGTAGGTGGCGGCTTTGGTCACCGCGTTCTCCGGCATGGGCCGGGATGATCAGGCGCCACGGCTGGCAGGCTGATGAGCGGATCATCGCTCATTTGGCTGATGGTTTCCAGCGTCATGTATCGGGCGCGTTGGACAGCCCATTCGTCGTTCTGCTCGAGCAGGATCGCGCCGACGAGGCGGACGATGGCGTCACGCTCGATCGGATTGGTGCCGTACAGTTTGGCGCGGTGCTCCTTCGGGAAGGTCATGTAGGCGAGAACGTCTTCTTCGGCATCATTCATAATGGCGGCGAGCTTGGGGACCTTCGGCCGGATCTGGTCGGCGACGGCGCGCCATTGGGCGCTTGCGGCTTCCGGCGTCTCCTGGGCGAAGGCGGTGGCGAAAGGCAGAGACGACACGCCGACCGCTCTTGCCGGCGTGGGCGAGAACGTTGCGCATGAAGTGGACCCGGCAGCGCCGCCAGGTTGCGTTGAGCACCTTGGTGACGGCGGCCTTCAGGCCTTCGTGGGCGTCGGAGACGACCAGCTTGACGCCTCTGAGGCCACGGCGAGTCAGCTTGCGTAGGAACTCGGTCCAGATCGGCTCGGCCTCGGAGGTGCCGACCTCCATGCCCAGCACCTCGCGGCGACCGTCGGTGTTGACACCGACGGCGATGATGACGGCGACGGAGACGATGCGGCCGCCGCGGCGGACCTCAGGTAAGTGGCATCGATCCACAGATACGGCCAGTCGCCCTCGATCGGCCGATCGAGGAAGGCCTTGACCTTGCCGTCGATCTCCTCGCACAGGCGGCTCACCTGGCTCTTGGAGATGCCGCTCATGCCCATCGCCTTGACCAGATCGTCGACCGAGCGGGTCGAGATTCCCTGCACATAGGCTTCCTGGATGACCGCCGTCAGCGCCTTCTCGGCCATTCGCCGCGGCTCCAGGAAGCCCGGAAAGTAAGAGCCCTTCCTGAGCTTCGGAATGCGCAGCTCGACGGTTCCGGCGCGCGTCTCCCAATCCCGCTCGCGGTAGCCGTTGCGCTGGACCGTCCGCAGCGGGTTCTTCTCGCCATAGCCGGCACCGGTGGCGGCGCCCACCTCCAGCTCCATCAGCCGCTCGGCGGCAAAACCGATCATCTCGCGCAAAAGATCGGCGTCGGGGGACTTCTCCACGAGCGCACGCAGGTTCATCATGTCGTCGGTCATCGGTGGTTCCTTCGAATCAGGTTGGTGTCAGCAACCCGACCCTACCGAAGAACATCGATGACCACCGCTTCGCCGCCCGCTCTCTACGGCGCTGTGGAGGGCGCGCTCGCGAGCGGCTTCGCTACCGCCGAGCTACACCACCTGTAGGGACACGACCCAATGAACGATGAACTCGACCCCAAATCTTAATTTTGGCAATGTGACTGTCACGCCTTGATGGGAACTTGGGCCCCTTCATTTCGACGACCGGCGCAGTTGAAAGGATCAGAGCCAACGAGCCTGTCATAGAAAAATTCCCTCTGTGCGAGCTTCCTAAGCTAGCGAAGGACGGTGGTCGTCGAACGAGTTTTTCAGCAGCTTATTGAAGTGCGACTTGGGAAGCTGCTGACATCAATTCTTCGGGACTCGGCGCCCGGCATAGATTTTGGCCTCCCTCTTCGGCTTCTGTGAAACTCCAGCGCACAGTGCCTTCCCGATCCAGCAGGAACTCGCCGATAAGCGGCATGTGACCGGCGATCATAATCTGCTGATCGGCCGCCGTCATTTCATACGGGTCCTTTTTCTCAAGAAAGTCGCCCGCCGCAGCCGGGTTCATCGGCACGGGCAACTCCCCAGGCAAATCGATCCGCATTGTCATGACCGCGTCCATTCCGAGCTTGTGCGGCCATTCGGTTTCATTCTCCGTGAGCTCGATGATGGGTAAACCGAAGGCGCGATGCGAAGCCCCGTCCGGGTCGGATGCGCTAATCAGATTGGGTAGTGGATGGTAACGGAAGTAGAGCCGCGCCCGTTCGACAGGCGTCTTGACGACGGCGAGACATTCGATGCCTTTCTCCTTCAGGGCAAGGTTGAGTTGCGCCATCGCCGAGACATGACGCCGGCAGAACGGACAGTGTAGGCCTCGAAATAAACCGATCAGTAACGGGCTACGGCCTCGAAAATCATCGAGCGCGATCTTGCCTTCGCGCGAGATCGCATCGAGTACAACATTCGGTGCACGGTCGCCCGGCTGCAGCGGGCGGTCGACACTATTCGTGGACATGAACAACCTCCTCCCGATCAGTCAAAAAGCAGCACACCAGCGCTTCGGGGTCGAGCCCGTGCTGGGCGCAAACTCCCTGCGCCGGGGCAAAGTAGCGTTCCGCCTCTGCCATATTGCAGACGTCGAATTGAGCCTTGCAGGCCCATCATAGCATGGAAAAAGCATCTGCGAGCGAACATTCAGGCTGGTCAGCAATCAGCGGCGCACCTATGTCCTCCGAGAGATTTTGGATCGTCCATGATAAGTTTGTCGAAAGCGATATCACTTCCAACACTCAGCGTGATTTTCTCAACGGCCCGCGCCATGTCGTTTCTCCGTGAGGGCCGGCCGGCGCTCTCTCCAACCTCGGAGCTCGTCGGAAAATTCCCTTCCCTCCCTTCTAAGTGGGCGACCATCAGCCGCAAGGAATAACGCGATCTTGATCGCAGGCGACGGTTTCCCCGTCGCAGCATCGACCTATCTGCTTGGCAATCACACTGAAGGCGCTGGCTGTAAGCGAGTGAAGGGGGTTGAGAGATGCTCCGGATTCGGAAATTGCCCGCAGCGATGGCAATGCTCATCGCCATTGCCACGTCGGCGTCGTCCTGCACGACGAGCTCTACCGACCAGGCGCAGACCGGCTCGATTGGATACTCCAGCGCCGACTTCGCACTCAGGCCGGCTTGTCGCGACGGATTCGGCAACGATCGTCCTTGCAGCTATTAGCGATAGAAGACGCAGCGAGGATGATCGGCGTCCCCGTTGCGGTTCTCGAAAGCCGGAGCTCTTCGTTACAACGACTATTGGAAAATCGTTACGAACGCCGATAAACGTGTGTTACACAGCCGAAATGTTGCTCTAGGAAAGACCGTCATGCGGTATCTTCGATCAGGGCCGCGTCGGCTTCACGCTCAGGAGATGGGCGCCGCGCGCGCCAAAACGGTGGGCCTGAGGTCGGGTGAAATTGCCGATCGGAATATCCGCGTCATCCTGGAAGCCATCCGCCGGCACGGGCCGCTGACGCGCACCGAGCTTGGACGCCACAGCGGGCTAACCGGGCCGGGCATCACCAATATCTTGCGGCGGCTCGCCGACGAGAAGCTCGTGACGTCGAACCGTCGCAACGGGCTCGCCGGTGGGGCGACGGCGACGGAATTTGCGCTGCGGCCGGAGGGCGCGTTTTCGATCGGCGTCAAGCTTCGCCGGACGCGCGGCGAGATCGTGCTGATCGATCTCAGCGGCCAGGTGCATGACCGGGTCTATTTCGACGTGGAGCCGGAAGACGGGGTCGGCGCGGTCCATGCGGCAGTCAGGGACATGGTCGATCGGCATGCGACATTGCCGATCGTCGGGCTCGGGATCGCCGCCAACGATTGGAGCGACGCGTGGAGCGAACAGCTTTCCGCCATGTCGACGATCGCACGACCCTGTGTCGAAAACGAATGCACAGCGAGCCTGCTTGCCGAGCGCACGATCGGCAGCGCCATGCCTGAAGGGGGGCTTGCGATGATCATCATCGACGATGACGTTCAGGCGGGTTTCCTCATCCGAGGCATACCCTATTCCGGCGTGCACGGGCGGGCGGGCAGCATCGGCGAAATGCTGACCGGGCCTGACAATGTCCAACTCAACACGGTTGTCGGTTTCGGTTCCCTGCGCTCGCGCATCGGCGACGAGGACTTCGCGCGCCTGCTCAAGGGCGAGGAGTTCTCCTCGCCGTCGCTGTCGCAGTGGATAGGCGAGGCCGCCGGCCATCTGCTCGATCCGATCATCGCCATGGCCGGCTTCATCGCCCCGAGCATCGTCATGATCGGCGGCGACCTGCCGCAGGGCGTGATCGAAGCGCTGATCCATCAGCTTTCCGTCGAGCGGCGCGACACCTCGACCAGGCCGCTGCTGACGCCCTGGATTTCGCCGATGCGACCGGCAAGCTTCAGTGGCGGCGGCGTGGCGCTGGGTGCGGCCCTCCTGCCCTTCCTCAACACGCTGCTGCTGCCGCCCGCCTCAGCTTGAGGCCAAAGGCGCGGCGCGATTTGGCCGGGTCAAGTCAGCGCCTCGTCTGCGTGGCTGAGATCGGAGGCGAGCGCCTTATCGAGCACCTTCTGGATGTTGGCGGCGCGCCGGAAAGAGGGTTCCTGCGTCTTGCCCGCCCGCACCGCCTGGACGAAACGCTGGTAATTCGTCTCCACAGGATCGAACGGCACTTCACGCCATGTCGCCGTGTGCACGTCTTCGCCGAGGCAGGCGCGCAAGCTCGATTTGCCGGTATCGTAGATCATCTCGACAGAGCCGGTTTCGCCATAGACCCTGAGGCGCAGCTGATCCATCTGGCCGGCGGCCGTCCGCGTCGCCTGAATCGTGCCGATCGCGCCATTGGTGAAATCGACATTCATCGTGAAGCTGTCATTGGCGTCGAGATCATATTCGCCGATCCGGTGATCAGGCGCCTTGTCGAAGGTCTTCAGCCGCGCGAAGACATGGGCAATGTCGAGGCCGGAGCCATAAGAGGCGAAATCGACGATGTGGATGCCGATGTCGCCGAGCGCGCCATTCGAGCCGTGCTTTTTGCTCAGCCGCCAGAGCCATTTGCTTTCGCTCTTCCAATCGCCCCAGTGGCGGCCGACAAGCCAGCTTTGCAGATGCGACGCCTCGACATGGCGCACGGCGCCGATCTCGCCGGCGAGCACCATCTGCCGGCCCTTCTGCAGCGCCGGCGAATTGCGATAGGTGAGATTGACCATGCCGACCTTGCCGGCCCGCTCGATCGCCTCGGTCATTTCCATGGCCTTGACGGCGTCGGTGGCGAGCGGCTTTTCGCAGAAGACATGTTTGCCGGCAGCGATCGCCTGGAGCGTCGTCGGGTGGTGGATCCGGTCAGGGGTAACGTTCGCCACCGCATCAAATTCGCCCCAGGCGAGCGCCTCCTTGAGCGTGGTGAAACGGTTGGCTATCCCGTGTTCGGTGCAGAAGGCCGCAAGCCGCTCCGGGACGACATCGACGCCGCCGACGACGCTGACGCCTTCGATCGCCTTGAAGTGTGCGGCGTGCTGATTGGCCATGCCGCCGGTGCCGAGAATAAGTAAACGCATCTTCTCCTCCATGAATTCGGTTTCCGGCTGCCGCTGCGGCCGGGCAAAAACCAACATCATCGCGGCCGTCCGCGATCGATCAGGGCTCTTATTTGGGGAAATTGCGGTTTGGGTGCGCCGCGCGTCCGTAACGCGCGCTCGACAAGTTAATTTGGCGCACATCCCTTCCGAAAACCGGAGCGCGCGCTAGCTGCTGTTGAATGTCGCCAGCATTTCATCCTCCCACGCTCTGGCTTGACATCAAATCAAAGTAACTTAATCTAATTAATGCAGCACGGAAATGAGGAGAGGTCAACCGACCGCCAGGCTGTATTCGTTCAAATGGGGAGGAGACCCATCATGAAGAGCGCAACCGTCAGCGCATTGGCGCTGAGCACTGTCTTATTTTCAGCATTCGCGATTTTTGCCCAGGAACTTGCCACCAAAGACCGGATCGGCACCGCCGATGCGCCGAAGACCCTCGTCGTCCGCCTGACGAACGACAGCCCGAACAACTCCGATCCCGCCATCGCCGAGGGCTACCAGAAGCTGTTCGTCGATTTCATCAAGAAGCATCCGGACTGGAAATTGCAGATGCAATTCATGTCCTCCGACATCGGCACCGAGCAGGCCAAGATGCTGGAGCAGGCCAAGGCCGGCAATGCGCCGGACTGCGCCGCCGTCGACTCCTTCGTGCTGTCACAGTTCATGGTCAATCACGTGCTGGCGGATTTTACGCCCTACTTCTCCAAGGAAGAAGTCGCCGACCTTTTCCCCTTCATCCGCGCCGGCATCACCGACAAGGACCAGACGGTGCGCGCCTGGTGGTGGGATACGGACCTTCGCGTGCTCTACCGCAACAAGTCGATTGTTGCCGATGCGCCTGAGACCTGGGACGACCTGAAGAAGGCGGCGCTGGCCTCCACCAAGGAAGGCATGGAAGGCGTGCTCTTCAACGGCGGGCGCTGGGAAGGCACGACCTTCGACTGGCTCGCCAACTATTGGGCGCTCGGCGGCAAGCTCGTCGACGATTCTGGCAAACCCATCTTCGGCGAAGGCGAGAACAAGGAGAAATTCCTGAAGGCGCTGAACTACTTCAAGGATCTCGTCGATTCCGGCGCGGCCCCCAAGCGCGTCACTACCATCGCCAATTATGACGATATGAACGCGGCCGCCGCTGCGGGCACGACGGCGCTCTTCATTGGCGGCAACTGGCAATATGCGCAGCTGAAGTCAACGCTCGACGAAGAGGAATTCAAGAACTGGACCTTCTCGCCGATCCCTGGCCCCACGGCCAAGGAACGCTCGACCGGCACTGGCGGCTGGACGATCGCTTCCTTCAGCAAGGACAAGGAGAAGATCGAAATGTGCGCCAATCTGGCGCGCGAGGTCTACATGGGCCCGGCAAACGCGCTGCAGCAGCAGCTGCCGACCCGCAAGTCGCTCTTCGACAAATACGAGGTCTTCTCGACGGAAGCCAACAAGACCTTCTCCAATGCGCTCGTCAACGGCCAGGCGCGCCCTGGCGTGCCGATCTATCCCGAGATCTCAAACCAGATCCAGATCATGATGGGCGACGTGCTCTCGGGAACGAAGAAACCGGAAGAAGCCCTGGATGCCGCATTCAGCGCGGCGATGGAGGCTTATAAGCGTCTGTGATGCCACGGCTGAGTTAGGAATTGCGGCCTGCCCCTGGCTGCCGCCGGGGTCGAGCCACTCATCTCGACCCGTCCTTCGGACTCCCGCTTGCGGGGCGAAGGGACAGGCCGCGATCTCTCCGTCCCTCACCAGCGCCTCGCAGGGCACGTCCCCTCTCCCCGTTTTTACGGGGAGAGGGTTAGGGTGAGGGGCAGCATCTGAGCATGACGGCGCCTGTCAGCAGGCGCCGTCGACAGTGCCAAACCCGGACAGAGAAGCCAATGAGCCCTATTGCCATGGAGGCTGACAGCCCGCCTCAAAGCAGAACGTTCATGCGCCGGTTCGCCGGTGCGCCCCTGCCCTGGATCATGCCCGTGATCATCGTCATCGGCATATTCTACCTTTATCCCGTCATCGATGTTTTTCGACTTTCCTTCACCAATGCGACGCTGATCGGCGAAAACCAGCAATATACGTTTGGCTCGATCGCCAATGCGCTGAGCTCGCCGCAGCTGCCCGACATTCTCTGGGCGACGCTGATCTTCGTCGGCGGCAGCGTCATCGGCCAGCAGATCCTGGGCCTTGCGGTCGCGGTCACCGTCATCCGCGGCGAAAAGCGCGGGTTGTTCGGAACCACGATCCTGAGGACCACGGCGCTGGTCGCCTGGGTCGTGCCGGGCATTGCCGGCGGCATCATCTGGCAAATGCTTTTTTCCGAAGCGCCTTACGGCGCGCTGAACAGTATTCTGAGGCTTATGCACATGCCGACCGTCGCCTGGCTCTCGGACCCGGCAATGGCGCCGTGGTCGACGCTGATCTCGAACATCTGGCGCGGCACCGCCTTTTCCATGGTCGTCATGTATGCGGCGCTGAAATCGATTGATCCCTCGCTCTACGAGGCAGCCGAGGTCGACGGCGCCAACGCATCGCAGCAGTTCTTCTTCGTCACGTTGCCGCAGCTGCGCGCCGCCATCCTCGTCAACATGATCCTGATCACCATCCAGACGGTCAACACCTTCGATGCGATCATCACACTGACGGGCGGCGGACCCGGGCGCGCGACCGAGGTGATCTCGCTCTACGTTTTCAATATCGTCTTCCGAAATTACGATCTCTCCGGCGGCAGCGTGCTCTCCGTGCTGATGCTGATCATCAGCCTCGGGCTCGCCTTCGTCTACGCCTCTTTCCTGCCGAAGGAGGAAGAGCAATGAGCGGACGCACCGGAACCCGGCTCGGCGACGCCATGAGCTATTTCTTCATGCTGGTGATGTTCGTCTTCTTCGCCGGCCCCCTCACCTATCTCCTTTCGATGGCGCTACGTGACAAGCGCGAGGTCTATCGCGGCGCGGCGCGCTACATTCCCGACAACCCCACCATCCAGAATTTCATCACCGTTCTCAACAACAGCTATTTTCCGATCTATCTCTGGAACGGCCTGAAGCTTGCGGCGCTGAGCGGGCTCGGCGTGCTGATCGTTGCCTTGCCCGCCGCTTACGCGTTCTCCCGCTTCCAGTTCCGCGGCAAGGGCCTGTCGATGATGGGGCTGCTGCTTTTCCAGATGATTTCGCCGCTCGTCATCATGGTGCCGCTCTATCGCTATATGAACCGCCTCGGCCTGCTGGACACGCATTTCGCCGTCGTCATGGTCTATATCGCGCTCGGCGTTCCCTTGGCGACCTGGCTGTTGAAGAGCACCGTCGACGGCATTCCGCGCAGCCTCGACGAGGCCGCCATGATCGACGGCTGCAACCGCTTCTCGGTCTTCTGGCGCATCATCCTGCCCCTGTCGGCGCCGGGCATCGCCTCTGTCTTCATCATCACCGTCATTGCCGGCTGGTCGCAATTCCTGGTGCCTTTCCTGCTGCTCACCAAAAATGACCTGATGCCGATCGGCGTCGGAATCTTTAACTTCCGGGGCATGCAGACCGACTCGTCCATCCAGCTGCTTGCCGCCGCCTGCCTGATTGCGGTCGTTCCGGCGATCGTGGCCTTCCTGTCGCTCCAGCGGCTGATTCTCGGTGCGATGACCAGCGGCGCGGTGAAGGGATGAAGAGATCTGCTTCACACTTCACGCGCGAGGAAGGATTGAACGCATGAACCAGACGCTCGGTGCCAGACACTCCCCCGATCTGACGGGCGCCAATGTCGAAGATGCGGGGGAGCACAACAGGGCCGTCGTGCTGCGCTGCATCCACCGCGAGGCGCCGATTTCGCGCGCCGAAATCGCCAGGCAGACCGGCTTTACCAAACCGGCGATCGCCCGCATCGTCGACCGCCTGCTCGACGAGGGCCTGATCATGGAAGCCCGCCGTCGGCATGGGCTGCGGGGCCAGCCGGCGATCGAGCTCGAGATCAATCCGGATGCTTATTACGCGATCGGCATCAATATCGACCGCGACCATCTAACGATTCTGGCCGTCGACGCCGTCGGCAATGTGCGCGCCCGGGTGCATCACGAAAAGCGTTTCATCTTGCCGTCGGAATTCATGCAGCTGACATCAGATGCGATCTCGCATTTCCAGCGCAGCCGGCTGATCGACGATGCGCGCCTTGCCGGCATCGGTCTCGCCATGCCGGATTGGCTCGGCGAAATCTCGCTACTCGGCAAGCCCGATGCCTATCAGGAATGGACTGATTTCGACGTGCGCGCCGCACTGGAGAACCTGACGCCGCATCCCGTCTTCACCGAGAATGAGGCCAATGCCGCCGCCCTTGCCGAGCTCAACTACGGCCTCGGCGCGGAAAGCAGCAGCTTCTTCTATATCGCCGTCAATGCCTGCCCGGGCGGCGGCCTCGTTCTCGACGGCAACGGCCATCGCGGCGCCATGGGCCTCAGCGGCGAGATCGGCTGGCTTCCGATTGCCGACGGCCGCGACGGCGAGGCACAGAAGGTTCAGCTTCTCGGTGAGATCTTTTCGCTGTTCTTCCTCTATGAATTCCTCGCCCGGCATGGGATCAAGGTGAGCGTGCCCCAGGATTTGCTGATGCTCGATGCGCGCGGCAAGCGCCTCGTTTCGCAGTGGCTGAAGGAAATGAGCGCGCATCTCGCCGTCGCCGTCAAACATATCGCCATGATCGTCGATCCCGACGCCGTGCTCGTCGGCGGCCGGCTGCCGATCCGCATCGTCGATGAACTGCTGCGTTATGTGCACGAACATCTCGACCCCGAGGATACGAACCTGCCCTCGCTGCATCGCGCCTCGATCGGCGAGGACGCCTCGGCCATGGGTGCGGCGGCGATGCCGATGGCGGCAGCCCTCATGCTCGCATCGGCAGATGTGGCGCAGCGCACGCGCTCGCCGCTGAAATTCATGGATCGCCTGAACAATTGAAACGGCCGCAGGGCCCCGGATTGATGAAGATCGGAGGATATGGTGAAGATCGGCTTCTATACCTCGACTTTCAATGACCGTCCGCTGGAGGAAGTGGTGGATTTCGCCGCATCGGCGGGGTTCGAAGCGATTGAGATCGATGTCGGCGGCCATATCAGGACACCCGACCGGGTGGCCGACGCCGTCTCGTTGGCAAGAAGCCGCGGCCTTTTCGTCTCCTCGATCACTTTTTTTGGCAATCAGCTCGATGCTGGTCGCGACAAGCGCCGCGAGCTCCGGGCAAGGACCTCAGAATTTGCCGAAGCGATCGGCGGCGCCGGCGTTCCGATCTTCGTGATCTTTCCCGGCCGCGACGATACGGCGAACGAGGAAGGCAACTACGACAACTTTGCCGACTTCGCGAACGGGCTGATCGCAGAGACGAGAGACAGCGGCCTCACCTTCGCCATCGAGAACTGGCCGGGGCCGAACGACAATTTCATCGGGACGACGCCTAGGAGATTTTTCGCCGGATCAAGGACCGCCGCTTCGGCCTCGAATTCGATCCCTCGCACCTCATCCGCATCGGCATCGATCCTTATCGGGCGCTGGAGGCGGTCAAGGATCGCATCGCCATTCTGCACGCCAAGGATACGGCGATCGATAAAGAGGCCCTGCAGGCGATGGGCTATCACGCCAAGGGCTGGTGGCAATACAAGCTGCCGGGGCTCGGCCTGCTCGACTGGCCGCGTTTCCTCAGGCAGGCCCGGGGCTACGGTTTTGACGGCACGCTGTCGATGGAGCACGAGGATGCCGCCTATGGCTGGCCGGGCAAGGACTTGGCCGCGCGCCGGCAAGGCGAGCGCCTCGGCCTCGATTATCTCAAAAGTGTCTTGAACGGACTTTGACGGCGAATTCGGGAGGAGTTTCATGGCCCATGTGTCGGTCAGCAATGCGCGCAAGGATTACGGCGCGTTCAAAGCCATCAAAGGCGTGTCGGTCGATATCGGCGACGGCGAATTCGTCGTCCTGGTCGGCCCCTCCGGCTGCGGAAAATCGACGCTGCTTAGAATGATCGCCGGCCTGGAGGGCATCACCTCGGGGAAAATCCAGATCGGCAAGCACATCGTCAACGAGCTTGCGCCCAAGGATCGCGACATCGCCATGGTGTTCCAGAACTACGCGCTCTATCCGCATATGACGGTGGCCAAGAACATGGGTTTTTCGCTGCGGATGAAGCGCATGCCAAGATGGGAGATCGATCAGCGCGTCGGCAATGCTGCAAAAATCCTCGGGCTGGAAAACCTGCTGGAGCGTTATCCGAAACAGCTTTCCGGCGGCCAGCGGCAGCGCGTCGCCATGGGCCGGGCGATCGTGCGCGATCCGGCCGTCTTCCTGTTCGACGAGCCCCTGTCGAACCTCGACGCCAAGCTGCGGGTGCAGATGCGCTCGGAAATCAAGGAACTGCACCAGCGGCTGCAGACGACGACGATCTACGTCACCCACGACCAGATCGAGGCCATGACCATGGCCGACAAGATCGTCGTCATGAAGGACGGGCTGATCGAGCAATCGGGGTCGCCGCTCGAACTCTACGACCGCCCGAACAATCTGTTCGTCGCCGGTTTCATCGGCTCGCCGGCGATGAATTTCATCAAGGGCAGCATGAGCGAAGACGGGTTCAGGACCGTGGACGGCCTGCTACTGCCGAGCGAACGCCGGCCGGGCGATGCGGTGACCTACGGCATTCGCCCCGAACATATCATGCTCGACCCCAACGGCATTGAAGTGACGACTGTCGTCGTCGAGCCGACCGGCTCGGAAACACTCGTCCTTGTTCGGCTCGGAGGGCAGACGCTGACCTGCGTCTTCCGCGAGCGGATCAGGGCCGCCCCAGGCGACGTGTTGAGGATCGCCCCTGGTCACGACACCGTTCACCTGTTCGGCGAAGACGAACAGCGCATCACGACAGGCGAAGCGCCACTGAGTTAAGCCCGCCGAATGACCCCTCCCCTTCGGCCGGGTGCCGCCGGGGGCGCGTTCGCCGCGCCCCCGGCCCGAATCTCCCGGCCCGGCCACGCATCAACCCGCCGGCAACCAAGTGCTTGAACGAGCACCGAAAAGGTTAATATTCGTTAACCTTAAATTTCTTGGCCGGTATCGGAGAATCGCGGATAATAACGGTTACAGGTGCTTTTGATCCCGAAAATCGTTATCCAAGAGATTGCTGCCGATGAACGCTAATTCGAATGCCTTGAAGGCCGCGCCGTTGTATTTCGAGGATCAGATCCTCGAGCACGGCGACGTGATTTCGAAGAAGCTGCATCTCTTGAGCGTGCAGCGCTTTCCGCCGAACGCAAAGAAGACGCTGCGCAGCTTCTCTCTCGCCGAGGTCGCCAATTATGTCGGAGCCTCGCAGAGCACGCTGAAGAAGCTGCATCTGGAAGGCAAAGGCCCCTGCCCGCAGACCTCGCCCTCCGGGCGGCGCTCCTACAGCGCTGAGCAGATGCTGGAGCTGAGGCGTTATCTCGATGCGCATGGCCGCTCCGAGAGCCGCATGTATGTGCCCCATCGCCGCGGCCATGAGAAGTTGCAAGTCATCGCCGTCGTCAACTTCAAGGGCGGCTCGGGCAAGACGACGACATCAGCCCATCTCGCCCAGCATCTGGCACTGACCGGCCATCGCGTCCTTGCCATCGATCTCGATCCGCAGGCATCGCTCTCCTCCCTGCACGGCTTCCAGCCGGAGTTCGACCAGGCCTCCTCGCTCTATGAAGCGATCCGCTATGACGGCGAGAAGAAGCCACTATCCGAGATCATCCACAAGACCAATTTTCCCGGCCTCGATATCGTGCCGGCCAATCTCGACCTGCAGGAATATGAGTACGATACGCCGCTCGCAATGGCCGACAAATCCAGCAATGACGGCAAGACCTTCTTTACCCGCATCTCCCGCGCACTCGCCGAAGTCGACGACCGCTATGACGTCGTCGTTATCGATTGCCCGCCGCAGCTCGGCTACCTTACGCTTACGGCGCTGACAGCCGCGACCAGCGTTTTGATCACCATCCATCCGCAAATGCTCGACGTCATGTCGATGGGCCAGTTCCTTCTGATGCTTGGCGGTATCCTGAAGCCGATCCGCGCCGCCGGCGCCGAAGTGAACCTCTCCTGGTATCGCTATCTCATCACGCGCTACGAGCCGACCGATGTGCCGCAGGCCCAGATGGTCGGCTTCATGTCGACGATGTTCCACGAATTCATGCTGAAGAACCAGAT
Organism: Rhizobium esperanzae; assembly: GCF_002204185.1. Lineage (GTDB taxonomy): Bacteria > Pseudomonadota > Alphaproteobacteria > Rhizobiales > Rhizobiaceae > Rhizobium > Rhizobium esperanzae. The sequence goes on from NZ_MXPU01000006.1 coordinate 44,928, forward strand.
GGTCAAATCCACCGCGATCTCGGACGCCGGCATCACCAAACAGACGCTCTATGAGGTCGAACGCGCCTCGATGAACCGGGGAACCTATGATCGCGCGCTGGAGGCGATGGACGCCGTCAACACGGAGATCGCCGGCCTCATTCACCAGACATGGGGGCGGTAAATTTGTCGGCTGACAAATTCACCGTTTCGTTGAACTGAATCAATGCAATGACCGCAATCGGAGGAAGCTGATGGCACGAAAGAATCTGCTGGAAGGGCTGGCCGATATGCCTGATGAAAACGCAGGCGCGCCGAACTATCCGATGCGCGGGGCAGGCCGGTCGCTCGTCCGCTCGCTGGATGAGCTTGCCAAGCAGGCGGAAAAATTCCTGGAGGGCGAGGCGGTGGTCGATCTCGACCCCGATCTCGTCGAGGCCTCCTTCGTCAAGGACCGCCTGTCCGAGGATGACGAGGACTTCCAAGCGCTCGTCGAAGCGATCCGCGCGCGCGGACAGGATACGCCCATCCTGGTGCGTCCCCACGCCAGGATCGACGGACGTTATCAGGTGGTCTTCGGCCACCGGCGGCTGCGCGCCGCCCGCGAGCTCGGCCGCAATGTCCGCGCCGTCGTCAAGGCGATCGACGACCGGACCCATGTGATCGCCCAGGGCCAGGAGAATTCGGCGCGCGCCGACCTCACCTTCATCGAGCGGGCGCTGTTCGCCAGGCGGCTCGTAGAGCTCGGCTACGACAGGGAGGTCGTCTCGACAGCACTTGCCGCCAATGCGGCTTCAGTCTCGAAGATGCTGTCGGTCATGAATCGTATCTCGCCGGAGCTTGTCCAGGCGATCGGGCCGGCGCCCGGCGTCGGCCGCGAGCGCTGGGTGGAGCTGTCACTGCTCGCCGGCAAGGCAGCGAATGCGGCAAGTATCGCCAAGGTCCTGCAAGACGACGACTTTCATCAGATATCTTCCGACAAACGTTTCGAGGCGCTCTATGCGGCGCTGAACAAAAGCGCCCGGCCGGTCAAGAAAACCGTCGCCGCGAGGAAGGTGACATGGCAGCCGCTTGATAAGGCGGTGCAGGCTGAAATGAAGAATGACGGCAAGGCGTTCTCGCTCTCGATGAAGGCTAGAAATGCCGGTCGCTTCGGAGAATTTCTCTCCGGCAGGCTGGATGCGCTCTATGAGCAATTCCTCGCCGAGGAGGGCAAACAAGGAGACTGAAACCGCAGAAGAAAAAGGCCCCCAAACGAACGAGTCGTGGAAGCCCTTCTCACATCCTTAAGCAAGACAGAGAATCGCATTTTCACGAATCCCAGTCAAGAGTCCTGGAGCGTCCAGCGTCTTTTTCAGACGCACAATGACGTTGTAGCACTCTCAACCCTCGCATCGTTTCGGTGAGCGGATTTCTTTTGCCTGATGCGAGGTGAAGGAAATGGAGATTGATTATGTGACGACGCCCTTCGGGCGGCGGCCGATGACGCTTGCCATGCTGCTGAAACAGCGGCGAGGCGAGGCGATCGCGGCCGGAACGACGCGCAACAAATGGAAACTGTTCCGATCGGTCTGCGAGGCGCGGGCAGGGCTCGACGTGACCGATCGGGCACTGACGGTGCTCGATGCGCTGCTGACATTTTATCCCGAGGACGAACTCTCCAACGAAAAAGGACTGGTAGTCTTTCCCTCGAACGCGCAGCTTTCGCTCAGAGCCCGCGGCATGGCCGCCGCGACCTTGCGCCGGCATCTTGCCGTGCTGGTTGAAGCCGGCCTCATCTCCCGCAAGGACAGCCCGAACGGCAAGCGTTATGTACGCCGCGGCAGGGAAGGCGGGATCGACGAGGCCTACGGCTTCAGCCTCGCACCGCTTCTTGCCCGCGCCGGCGAAATCGAGACGATGGCGGCGCGGATCGCCGCCGACCGGCAGATGCTGCGCGGTCTGAAGGAGCGACTGACGATCTGCCGGCGCGACATCGCCAAGCTGATTTCGGCAGCCGTCGAGGAAGCGGTTCCAGGCGATTGGGCATGCTTGTCATCGATGTTCCAGGCGATCCTGCAGCGCATTCCGAAGGCTGCAAATCTCGAAAACCTCGCGCCGATCCTCGAAGAACTGGAGGCAACACGTGAAAATATCGTCAACCTTTTGGAAATGCATGAGAAAATGCAGATGCCGAGCGCCAGTGAATCCCAGATTGAGCGCCACATACAGAATTCGAACCCTGAATCCATATCTGAATTTGAACCGGGCCTGGAAACCGGGCAGGGGGCGAGGCCGGAGATGCAGGCCGACCGAAGTCATCGATCGAAAACGACGCCGGACGATAAGAGGCTACAAGCGCAAGCGAATGGCGGGGAGGGACCGCGCTTTGCCGGCCGACCGAGGGCCGAAAAACCGAAATCCTTTCCGCTCACCATGGTTCTCCAGGCCTGCCCCGACATTTCCGATTATGGTCCGGGCGGCGCGATCGGCAGTAGGCGGGACCTGATGACGGCGGCGGTGGTCGTGCACCGGATGCTCGGCGTCAGCCCCTCGGCCTATGAGCAGGCGTGCTCGGTGATGGGACCGGAAAACACCGCCACCGTCATGGCCTGCATCCTGCAGAGGGGAGGATGCATCCATTCCCCCGGCGGCTATCTCCGGGATCTCACGCGGCGCGCCGAGCGAGGTGAGTTTGCGCTAGGCCCGATGCTGATGGCGATCCTGCGCGCAAAAGATCCATCTGTCGCCAAGCTCAGCTGACGGCGTTCTTCCTGCCGCGCAGAAGTGCGGCGCGGATCTGGTCGTTCTTGCTGAGCACAGGAGCGGGAACCACGACAGGTTTCGGCTCGGGTTCCTCGGCCTTCGCGGCGTTCTGCTTGAGGCTCAGGAAACGCTTCTGCGCGACCAATCGGTCTTCCTCCGACAGCGGCTCGACCGGTTCGCCGTCGATGCTATGACGCATGGAATCGGGCTGGGCGCTGGCGAAATAATAGCGCCGGCAATGGACATAGGCAGCGGTCGCGCGCCTCAGCGTCGTCACGCCGGCATCGGGCTTCAGAAGCGGGCGCAGCTCGTTGAACAAGCCGACGGCGAAGGGAAGGACCGGATCTCCGGGCTTGGCCGGAAGCACGCCTATCGGCCGGACCAACAGCGTGTTGATCGCGTTCGCCTTTTCCACGTCGAGCTCGGTCGCCGCAATCGGGCCGCGGCTGATCTTCCAGGGTTTGTCCATGCATTCTCCATAACGGCTGACTGTGATGGTATCTTGACGGAGAGGGTAGATAGAGGCGCAGGTCGCACATTGCTAGCCCTGCGACAAGCTGGATGCGGGGCACGATTTCCGAGTCGGGTTTATCGGCCTTCCAGGCATCTAATCGTTTTTTGTCACGGAAGTGCATTGACCTCCCGCTTCGATTACACTTCATATCCGCGCCCAAGATGAGTGACCGGCCGCGGGGAGGATTTATGCGGGTTTTCTCGAACATTGAAGAGCTGCGCCACACGCTGGATGCGCTGAAGCGGCAGGGGCGCACCGTCGGCCTCGTTCCGACCATGGGCTATCTCCACGCCGGACATCTGAAGCTCGTCACGCGCGCCCGGGCCGAGAACGACATCGTCGTCGTCTCGATCTTCGTCAATCCGCTGCAATTCGGCCCCGCCGAAGACCTCGGCAAATATCCGCGCGATCTCCAACGCGATGGCGACATGCTCAAGCAGGCCGGCGTGAATTTCCTCTTCGCGCCCGGTGTCGAGGATATGTATCCCCGCCCGATGAAGACGGTGGTCGACGTTCCCGATCTTGGCGGCGAACTCGAAGGCGCGGTCAGGCCCGGCCATTTTGCCGGCGTCGCCACCGTCGTCACCAAGCTTTTCAACATCGTCCAGCCGCAGACTGCCTATTTCGGGGAGAAGGACTACCAGCAGGTCGTCATCATCAAGCGCATGGTGGAGGATCTCGCCGTGCCGGTGCGGGTGATCTCTGTGCCGACTGTGCGCGACAGCGACGGCCTGGCCTTGTCGTCGCGCAATGTCTATCTCAGCCCCGATGAGCGGCGCGCGGCAGTGATCGTTCCGCAGGCGCTCGACGAGGCCGAGCGGCTCATCGCCGAAGGCATCACGGATGCGCAAGAACTCGAGGCGAAGCTTACCGCCTTCATCGGTCGCGAACCTCTGGCAAAACCCGAAGTCGTCGCCGTCAGGGATGCGGAAACGCTGGCGCCTGTCGCTTCGCTCGAAGACCCCATCGTCGTGGCACTCTTCGTGCGGATCGGCACGACGCGGCTTCTCGACAACAGAGTTGTGGGAGGCAACAGAGTTGTGGGAGGCAACAGCAGCCCGAACAGTAGAATGAGCCGGGACAGCCTAATGAGCGGCCAGCCGGGAAAGGGAGTGACGAAATGAGCGCCACCGGGTCTCAGAAGCGCCTGACGCCGACGCAGATCGCAGCCATGAAGGGCGGGAAGCCGATCGTCTGCCTCACTGCTTATACGACGCCGATGGCGCGCCTCCTCGACGAGCATTGCGACCTGCTGCTGGTCGGGGATTCGCTCGGCATGGTGCTCTACGGCATGGAGACCACGATCGGCGTGACGCTCGACATGATGATCGCCCATGGCAAGGCCGTGATGCGCGGCGTCGCCAATGCCTGCGTCGTCGTCGACATGCCCTTCGGCAGCTATCAGGAATCGAAGGAGACAGCCTTCCGCAACGCCGTGCGCATCATGCAGGAAACCGGCTGCGACGCCGTCAAGCTCGAAGGCGGCGAGGAGATGGCCGAAACCATAGCCTTCCTGACGAAGCGGGGCATTCCCGTGCTCGGCCATATCGGCCTGATGCCGCAGCTCGTCCATACCGCCGGCGGCTATCGCTCCGTCGGCCATTCCGAACATGAGACCTCGAAGATCCGCCGCGACGCGCATGCGATCGGTGGCTCCGGCGCGTTCGCCGTTGTTGTGGAGGGCACGGTGGAGCCGCTCGCCCGCGAGATAACGGCCTCGATCCACATACCGACAATCGGCATCGGCGCCTCTTCCGCCTGCGACGGTCAGATCCTCGTCTCAGACGACATTCTCGGCCTCTTCAACGATTTCAAGCCGCGTTTCGTCAAGCGCTACGACGAACTCGGCAAGAGGGTCGCGGACGCCGCCGCCTCCTACGCCGAGGAAGTGCGCGCGCGCAAATTTCCGGCAGCCGAACATACGTTCAAGCGCCGCAGCTGAGGCGAGGGCCACGGGTCCTTGGCAATAAGCTGGCGGCCGCCGTCGGTCACCAACCCGCATGCTGCGCGCGCATCGTCTCCACCGAGCGGCGCACCGCCTCTGCGACCTCCTGCAGTTGCCTGGCCATCGGCGTCGAATTGCGCCAGACCATGCCGACCGTTCGCGACGGCTGCGGCGAGGGGAAGCGGGAGATCGAGACATGGGCCGAGCGTGTTTCGACCGGAACGGCCATTTCCGGAATCAGTGTGATGCCAATGCCGGCGCCGACCATCTGGACGAGGGTGGAGAGCGAGCTGCCTTCCATGATTTCCCGCGGGCGGGCCGGGCCGACCTTGCAGAAGGACAGCGCCTGATCACGAAAACAGTGGCCCTCTTCGAGCAGCAGCAGCCGCATTTCGCGTAAAGCTTCGCGCTCTGGCACCGGCTTGTCTCCATCCTCCTGCCGCCTGACCAGCACGAATTCTTCCCTGAAAAGCTCGAGTTCGGTGAGCGACGGTTCCGACACCGGCAGCGCGACGATCGCCATGTCGAGCTGACCCTGCGTCAGTTCATGAACCAGCTTGCCTGTCTGCGTCTCGCGCACCTCGATCTGAATTCCGGCGAAGGTTTCGTTGAGATCGTTTATAATTGCCGGCAGCAGATAGGGCGCGATCGTCGGAATGATGCCGATGCGCAAGCGCGTGAGGAAGGATTCGCGCGAGGCGCGGGCGAATTCGCCAAGCTCATCGACGGCGCGCAGGATTTCGCGGACCCTTAGGGCAAAGCTCTGGCCGAACGGGGTAAGCTTGACCTCCCGGGCGCTTCGCTCGAAGAGCTCGCTGCCCAACTCTTGCTCAAGTTCTTTGATCTGCATGGAGAGCGCCGGCTGGGAGATGGCGCAGGCCTCGGCGGCTCGGCGGAAGCGGCCATCCCGCGCCAAGGCTTCAAAATAACGCAGTTGTTTCAGGGTAAGATTCTTCATAACTTCAGCTTATCGCGGCAATCAGTAAATCCAACTTAAAATTATTGAACGCTTCCGATATGAAGACCGCCAGGGAGAGTGGGGCGTCAGCTCGGCTCATCTTTTTGAACCGCAGACAGATCAAGCAATGAAGGAGACGATCATGGACAACCCCACTGACAGCACCGGCAAATGCCCGGTGGCACATGGCAATACGCCGCGCGGCCGGTCCAACCGTGACTGGTGGCCGAACCAGCTGAACGTGCAGATTCTTCATCACAATTCCGGCCGCGCCGACCCGATGGGCAAGGACTTCGACTATGCCGAGGAGTTCAAAAAGCTCGATCTCGACGCGCTGAAGAAGGATCTGCATGCCCTGATGACGGATTCGCAGGACTGGTGGCCGGCCGACTTCGGCCATTACGGCGGCCTCTTCATCCGTATGGCCTGGCACAGCGCCGGCACCTACCGCATCACCGACGGCCGCGGCGGCGCCGGCCAGGGCCAGCAGCGTTTTGCGCCGCTCAACTCCTGGCCTGACAACGCCAACCTCGACAAGGCTCGCCGCCTGCTGTGGCCGATCAAGCAGAAATATGGCAACCGCATCTCCTGGGCCGACCTCCTGATCCTCACCGGCAACGTCGCACTCGAATCCATGGGCTTCAAGACCTTCGGCTTCGCCGGCGGCCGCGCCGACGTCTGGGAGCCGGAAGAGCTCTACTGGGGCCCCGAGGGCACCTGGCTCGGCGATGAGCGCTACAGCGGCGAACGTCAGCTGTCAGAACCGCTCGGCGCCGTCCAGATGGGCCTCATCTACGTCAACCCGGAAGGCCCGAACGGCAATCCCGACCCGGTCGCTGCGGCGCGCGACATCCGTGAAACCTTCGCGCGCATGGCAATGAACGACGAGGAAACCGTGGCGTTGATCGCCGGCGGCCACACCTTCGGCAAGACCCATGGTGCGGGCGATCCGTCCTTTATCGGCCCCGAGCCGGAAGGCGGCGCGATCGAGGACCAAGGCCTTGGCTGGAAGAGCTCGTTCGGCACCGGCGTCGGCAAGGACGCGATCACCGCCGGCCTCGAAGTCACCTGGTCGCAGACGCCAACCAGGTGGAGCAACTATTTCTTCGAAAACCTTTTCGCCCACGAGTGGGAGCTGACGAAGAGCCCGGCCGGCGCGCATCAGTGGCGGGCGAAGAACGCCGAAGCCTCCATTCCGGATGCTTATGAGCCGGGGAAGAAGCATGTGCCGACCATGCTGACCACCGATCTCTCGCTGCGTTTCGACCCGATCTATGAGAAGATCTCGCGCCGGTTCCTCGAAAATCCCGGTGAGTTCGCCGACGCTTTCGCCCGCGCCTGGTTCAAGCTGACCCACCGCGACATGGGACCGAAGGTGCGCTACCTCGGGCCGGAGGTTCCGGCCGAAGACTTGATCTGGCAGGACGTGATCCCGGCCGTCGACCATCCCCTCGTCGACGATAAGGACATTGCCGACCTCAAGGCGAAGGTTCTCGCCACAGGCCTTTGCGTCCAGGAACTGGTCTCGACCGCCTGGGCGTCCGCCTCGACCTTCCGCGGCTCCGACAAGCGCGGCGGCGCCAACGGCGCGCGCATCCGCCTTGCTCCGCAGAAGGACTGGGAAGCCAACCAGCCGGCCCAGCTCGCCAAGGTGCTCGGTGTTCTCGAAGGCATGCAGAAGGACTTCAACGCCGCCCAGACCGACGGTAAGAAGATCTCGCTTGCTGACTTGATCGTGCTCGCCGGTGCGGCCGGTGTCGAGAAGGCGGCAGCGGCCGGCGGCAACGCCATCAGCGTGCCTTTCACGCCCGGCCGCATGGATGCGTCGGACGCTCAGACCGACGCGCATTCCTTCGCCGCACTCGAGCCGCGCATCGACGGCTTCCGCAACTATGTGAACGACAAGCGTCTGCAGTTCATGAAGCCGGAAGAAGCGCTCGTCGACCGCGCCCAGCTCTTGACGCTGACCGGGCCTGAGATGACGGTCCTCGTCGGCGGCCTGCGCGTGCTGAAGGCAGGCAACCCCGAGCACGGCGTCTTCACCTCGCGCCCCGAGACACTGACGAACGACTTCTTCGTCAACCTGCTCGACATGGCGACGCAGTGGGTTCCAGCCGCCGGCAAGGACGGCGTCTACGAAGGCCGCGACCGCAAAACGGGTGCCGCCAAATGGACCGGCACCCGCGTCGACCTGATCTTCGGCTCGCACTCGCAGCTGCGCGCCTTCGCCGAAGTCTACGGCCAGGCCGACGCCAAGCAGAAGTTCGTCAAGGACTTCGTCGCCGCCTGGAACAAGGTCATGAACGCCGACCGCTTCGACCTCGTCCGATAAGGGCAGCCATCTTAGCCCGGGCGCGGTTCGGCCGTGCCCGGTTTTTTTGAGTGCCTTCGGATGGAAGCGTGCCCAGTTCCCTTCGCCGCCAGCGCAGTACGGGTCTCTCCCGAGCGCATCCTTGGCAGTGAATAGCTGACGCGGCAACTCCAACCCTCATCCTTGAGGCCCGCATCCCAAAGGCCGAATCCTCGAAGGACACGCCGCAACGCTTGCGTCTTGCGATCATCAACGGTGCACCAGAGGGTGAGGCACTCTTGGACTACCCGCTCCTAGCCATCACCGATCTCCCATGCGATAAATGATCGACACACGGGAGGAGTTGATATGGACGCTTTGCAGGGTAAGGTCGCCGCCATCACCGGAGCTGCCTCGGGAATCGGGCTGGCATCGACGGAAGCGATCATCGCGGCAGGCGGTTCGGTCGTGATGATCGATCGGGATGAAGCTGCTCTAAACGAGGCCTGCGGCAGGCTAGGAGAGAAGGCGATCGCGTTGCGGCTCGACCTTCTTGATCCCGAGGAGTGCGCAAGCCTGCTCGATGGCATTCTGTCGAAAGCCGGCCAGTTGGACATCTTCCATGCGAATGCGGGCACCTATATCGGCGGAGATCTGGCGGATGCCGGTCTGGATGCGATCGACCGCATGCTCAATCTGAATGTGAACGTCGTCATAAAGAACGTCCGCACAGTCATACCCCACATGATCGAAAGAGGTACGGGAGATATCATCGTGACCAGCTCGGTCGCGGGCCACGCCCCGGTTCCATGGGAGCCGGTCTACTCCCCGTCGAAGTGGGCGATGCACTGCTTCGTCCAGACTATGCGGCGGCAACTCTTCAAGAACGGCATCCGCGTGGGGTCCGTCTCGCCAGGCCCGGTCGTCAGCGCCTTGCTGAAGGACTGGCCGGAGGAGAACCTGCGCAAAGCAAGGGAGGCAGGCGCCTTGATCGAACCGCGAGACGTTGCCGAAGCCGTGCTCTTCATGCTGACCCGGCCGCGCAACGTGACGATCCGCGACATGGTAATTCTGCCGAGCTCCTTCGACATTTGATGTGAGCGGAAGGCAGGGCGGCCTCCTTCCGCATGGGGGAGGACGTGGTATTGATGTGCCGTGTGGCACGCTCATCCACTTTATTCTGAATAGGCTGAAGCTCTCTTGGACTACCACCCGACCGTCCAATCCTCGACGCGCAAGCCTTCGACGCGCTGGAATTCCCCGACATTGTTGGTGACGAGAACCAGATCGCGGCTCCTGGCTTGCGCGGCGATCAGCACATCGTAGGGACCGATCGGCTTTCCCTTGGCCGCCAATGCGGCGCGGATCTCCCCGGCTGCCCGCGCATCCTCGCGCTCGAAACCGACGGCTGGGAAATCCGCCATGAACAGGCGCAGGGTTTCGAGATTGTAGGAAATTTTAGCGCTCTTGTAGGCCCCGTAATAGAGTTCGTGCATGACGACGGTGGAGAGGCCGATCGATCCCTCGTCGCTCTCCATCAGTCGAGCGAGCAGCATGTCGGACTTGCGGCCGATCAAGGCAATCACGGCATTGGTGTCGATCAGATGCGTAATCACTTGAACAGGTCCTGAAGACCAGGCCTCTCCTGATCCTCGGGTTGCTCTCTTCCTTGTGCCATGAAATCGTCGCTGAGGCCGCGCTCCAGGGCGCTGCGCAACGAGGCCCACCGCGCGCCATGATCGGTCCGCGGCCGGAGAATGATCGCATCGCCTTCCCGTGTCACTTCCACCTGATCCACGTCGAAGCGAAACTCCTTCGGCAGCCGGACGGCCTGCGAATTGCCGGATTGAAACACGCGCGCATATTGCGGCATAGAGAACGCTCCACAGCTTGTATATATACGTATGTATATACGCGGCTGACGCCACTCATGCAAGAAGCCGTTCCACTAACGAGGCAGAATGCCGAAAGGCGAGAGCGTCAGCAGATCGGGATCATCAGTCTCCGTCGCTTTCGCCACCTCGGCGTGGCTCATGCTGTAGCCGTAGGCAAGGACGCGCACACCGTCGATCATGAAGAACTGGGCCTGGTCCAGGCCGGGCCGCAGCGTTGCCGTCACAGTGACTGTTTCATACATTCTTTCGAGATGCAGAGGCTCCTGCGGAACGACGCGCACCAGCTGGTTGGGCGGAGGGGAAGGCATATGGCTGCATGCTCCGGCCCAGGGGACCAGCATGAATTCGTAAACGAGATCGTCGTCCTGGTCGACCGGCAGCACGAACCCCGTCAATTCGACCGGCTGGCCCTCGTCATGCCAGGCCAGCGTTTCGCCCTGCGGACCGCTGACCGCCTTGCCCGACAGCGGCACCGTCGCCTTAGCCTGATCGGCCGGCCGCAAAGCGCTCCAGAAAATGGGCTGCGCTGCAGCGAAGGTGTCGGAAACCGGCCATGCGAAACCGAATGCCAGCATCGCAAACGTCAGGAAAAAAGTCTCAGCTTCATCATCGCATCTCCCCGGGCCGGTCGCGGACCGCCTGCCACTGCCGCACGGATGCTACTCCCGATCCCGCTCGCCCGTCCATCAGCCGAGCTCCTATGCGTATTGGCCGTCGGCGAATGCTGACCGAGCAGATCGGCGGCGATCGGCAGAAGCGAGGCCCCCCCGCAAGCCCGGCGGGACTCAAGAGACGCGTCGCTGCGAGCGTCGGCCTGGTCAACGACCGCCGGCCGGCGACGTCGAGGGGCGCTGAGATCGACCCGCGCCCAGCCGCTGCAATATTTTGCACGAGAAAAAACCGACGACGACGATCGCATCGGGATTGAAGAGCTGGACGACGGTTGCGAACGGCTTCGACAGCCTTTCGCTGCCGAGAACAAGTTGCCAGCCTTTCATGTCATGCACTTAACGTGGATTCGCACCGTCATGTCTGGCTCACGCATTGACCCATCGCCGATGGGTGAGGGCGCCGGTTTCATCATAGCTGAACAGAGCTCTTCGGTTGTTCTGCTGGCGCAATTGAAACCAGTCCAGCGCCCGGGCGCGAAAACTCAGGACGCCAAAGCGCGCCTTCCCCTCCACTTCGCCGCGAGGCTCCGGCAATTCGCCCACGGTTTCGAAGGCGCATTCATCTCCCGGCGGCCCGCCGGTATAGGTCATCCGCGTCCGGTTGGGCAGCTTTTCCCAAGCCGCGTCGGCGCCTTCGCTTCCGGGGCCATGGCGTTCGACCGTGCCTTGAAGCCGTAACTGCAGCCGGGCCTGTGGGCAGAAGCCGACGACGGTGACATGAGGATTTGCCGAAAGCTCCAGCCATTTCGGGCTTCGCGTATCGGTGTGAAATTCAAGGCTGCGCGTCGCTCTGTCGGCCGCCTGCAATACCACCATGCGCGCCTGGGGCCTGTTTTCGGCATCAACCGAGCACAGGTTCACATAACGGAAACCCGATTGCGGACCTGCCGCAGCCGTTTCGAGTTCCGCCCATGCCGAGGCGTTGATGTCATGGAGATCCACCGGCAGGCCTCGCTCAGACGGAACGGGCGATGCCGCCGTCAACGCGGATGTTCTGGCCGGTGATGTAGCCCGCACCCTCCGACAGGAGAAAGGCGATGGTGGCGGCGATTTCCTCGCTCGTGCCGTAACGGCGCATCGGAACGCTGTCGCGCCGCTCGTCGGTCGCGGGCAGGCTGTCGATCCAGCCGGGTAGGACGTTGTTCATGCGGATGTTCTTGGCCGCATAGCTGTCGGCGAAGATCTTGGTGAAGCTCGCCAGTCCCGCCCGGGCGACCGCAGAGGTCGGGAACATCGGCGAAGGCTCGAAGGCCCATGCCGTCGAAATGTTGACGATCGCGCCGCCGCCTTGGGCCTGCATGATCGGCGTCACAAGTCGGGTCGGCCGCACGGCGCTGAGGAAATAGACCTCCATGCCCTTGTGCCAGTCCTCGTCGGAGATTTCGAGGATCGGTGCACGCGGGCCGTGGCCGGCCGAATTGACCAGCGCGTCGATCCGCCCCCATCGCTCCATCGCCAGATTGACGAGCCGCTTCACATCGTCGTTCGACTGGTTCGAGCCGGTGACGCCGACGCCGCCGAGTTCGTTGGCCAGCGCCTCTCCCTTGCCGGAGGAGGAGAGAACGGCGACGCGATAGCCGTCGGCTGCAAGCTTCCTTGCGGCTGCAGCGCCCATGCCGGACCCGCCGGCGGTGATGAGAGCGACTTTTACTTCAGACATTGAGACCTCCGACAGCTGATTTTGCGCAGCATTATGACAGATGCCTTCGGGACTTTCGCGCGAGAATGAAAGCTGCCAGACTGTAGAAAATCTACTGGATATGCCGATGACCCAATCCCGCCGCACGCTGCCGCCTCTGAATGCCCTGCGCGCCTTCGAGGTCTCGGGCCGCAGGCTGAATTTCCGCGCCGCCGCCGAGGAGCTCGGCGTCACGCAAGGGGCGGTCGCGCAGCAGGTTCGCGCGCTGGAAGACCAGCTCGGCCTCAGACTGTTTCAACGCCTTGCCCGCGGCCTCACGCTCACTGCCTATGGCACGGCCTATCTGGCGGATGTGACCCGCGCCTTCGACATGCTTGCCGATGCGACGGGGCGGCTTCTCGACCGGCCTGAAATGGTGACGATCAGCGCCACTCCCACGGTCGCCACCAGGCTGTTGATCCCGCGGCTCGCGGAGCTCTATGCCGCTCTTCCCGACATCGATCTGAGGACGGTCGCGACCGAGACGCTCGCCGATTTCGACCGCGACCAGGTTGATATCGCAGTGCGCCTCACCCGCCCGCCTTTTCCGGCAAACCTGCAGGCGCAGATGTTGTTCCGCCAGGAGCTGGTCGCGGTCGCAAGCCCGCATCTGGTTAAAGGCCTGAGCTTGCCCTTGACCGTCGAAGAACTTCGCAAACTGCCGCTTCTGCACGACTCGCACGATCATTGGCCGGTATTCCTGCGCACGCGCGAGAAGCTGCCCGGCGCGGCCTTCAACCATACGACCCTGGCGCTCGACGCCGCGCTAGCCGGCCAGGGCGTCGTCCTCGCCTGCCGCGCCTTCGTCATGGCCGATCTCGAAGCAGGACGGCTGGTGCGGGTGACGGATGCGACCGCGACCATCGGATCCGATTACTTCCTCGTGCGCAAACGCTCCTCATCGCCGCGAAAGGCCGTCGATGCGGTCTGGGACTGGTGCGCGACCCAGTTGTCGCTTTCCTGAAGCGCCGCATGAAAGCAGGGCGCTAGCCCTCCAGCGCCTCGATCATCTCAACCCGCGTTGAATGCCGGCCGCCCTCCGAGGAGCGTTGGAGAGCCGCACTTGCCCGTCACGCCAGCAACACCTTGCCACCCGTCCGGAAGGGCAGGGCGGCGCGCAGCGCCTCGCCGATCTTTTCCAGAGGAAAGACCTCCCGCACTTCGGTCGCGATCACCTTGGAGGCGATCATCGCCGCCACCTCTGCATAGGCGCGCTGGACGTCGCCAATCGTCTTGGAATGGACCCACTCCCTGAGGTGGCAGAAGGAAAAGGCAATGTCGGGATGGGAGGCCCAGAATGACGGCTGGATGCTCTCTCCCGAAAGCAGGCCGTAATGCAGGAAATGCCCGCCGGGCCTCAGCGCATCCGCAAGGATCGAGGCGCGGGCGCCGCCGACGCAATCGAGCACCGCGTCGAGCCCATGCCGGCCAGCGAGGCCGGTGACGAGATCGCCGTCCGCCCTGTCGACGATAACGGCTTCTAGCCGGCCACGCAGACGCGCGAGAGATTCTTCGCTGCGGACGATTGCGATCGGTTCCACGCCAACCGCATTCGCCATGCCGATCAGGATCGATCCGATCGAAGAGGCGGCGGCGTTGATGGCGATGCGCATGCCGGGTCTCAGCCCGATCTTCTTATGCAGCATCAGCCAGCCAGTCATCGGGTTGACGTAGCTGGTCGCGGCCTGGAAGTCGGAAAGCGCATCGGGTACGCGAAGGCACCAGCTCGGATCGGTATCCTTGAATTCCTGCCACCCGCCGGCGCTGCGCACCGGCAGCACGCGCGTTCCCGGCACAAGTCCGTGCACTTCCTCGCCGCACGCCTCGACCACCCCGAAGGCTTCGAAGCCGGGGATGAAGGGCAAGGTCGTACGACCGGCATAGGCGCCTGAGATGGTGATGATATCGGAGGGATTGATCGAGCGCGCCAGCAGGCGCACGCGAACCTGATCGCGCGAGAGCGGCGCCAGTTCGGCCCGTTCGATCCCGACGACCTCCTCGGCCGGCCCGAATTTTCGCACGACCGCCTGATATTGCATTTGCATCCCCCACACAGTCGGTTAGAACACGCCGTCGAAATTTCGGTGATCGAATGAGCGTTGACGACAGGCCTTTAGCATCGTTCCGGGTCTCGATGCGAGACATCGACATTTATGGTCATGTCCACAACTCGGTTTATCTCGATTATTGCGAGGATGCGGTCGTCGAGTTGCTGCGCCACCGTGAGATCCTCAGCCACTTCCGCCACACCACCTCGGGTGTGGCTTATCACGTCAAGAAGGCGGAGATCACCTTTCACAGCCCGATCGATGTCGACGATATCGTCGAGGCGAAGGTCAAGGTCGAGAAGATCGGGCGGTCGAGCCTCTCCTTTACGATCGAGCTCTATCGCCAGCGCGACGGCGCACACTGCGCCTCGGCCGGCCTCGTCTGGGTCTGCGTCGGCCTCTTTGACAGCCGCCCGACGCCGATCCCGGAGGCGACCAGGGCCGCCTTGTCGCAGGGCTGACCATGCCGATCCACGCAGAACTTCTTCGGCACGCCACGAAGAGACCGGAAAAGCCGGCGGTCGTGATCGACGGCCGCTCGCTGAGCTATGGCGAACTCTATAGCCGCGCCGGCGCGATCTACCGGTTTATCCAAGCGCGCTCGAACCACCGTTCATTCGATCTGCCCGGCGTCGAGAAGCTCGTGGCGGTCAGCCTCGGCAATCACATCGCCTTTGCCGAATATTTCGTCGCCGCCACCGCGCTGGCGAATGCCTGCGCTGTCATCGATCCGATGATGCCGGCCGAAAGGATCGAGCGCATCGTCGAGCGGCTGGCGCCTCACCTGCTCGTCGTCGACGATGCCGCGAGCCCGAGCGCCGAGATCGGCCGCAGTCTCGGTATTCCTGTGATCGTCGCCGGCGCGGAGCCCTTTGGCCTCGCCGCGACGGGAGACGGCCTTCCGGCCGATGCCGACGGCATCTTCCTGATCGGTTTTACCTCGGGCACGACAGCCGAACCGAAGGCCTATTACCGCTCGTGCGAGCAGTGGCGCCGGAGCCTCGACCGGGGACGTCTCGTTTTCGAACTCCAGGATGCGCCCTCGACCCTGTGCCCGGGAGCGCTCGCGCATGGGCTGGCGCTTTACGCACTCGTCGAGGCACTCGATGCCGGGGCAACCTTTCATTCGGTGGGCAAATGGGATGCCGGCGCGGTCGCGCGCATTCTCTCTTCCGGGATCGAACGGCTGGTCGCCGTGCCCACCCATATAGCAGGCATCGCCCGGGCATGGACGGGCGCGCCGATGGATTCCTTGCGCGACGTGCTGACCGCCGGCGCCAAGCTCAATCTCAACGAGGTCGAATCCATGCGCCGCCTTTTCCCAAAGGCACGCATCCGGGAATATTACGGCGCCTCTGAGATCGGCTTCATGACCGTCTCCACGCTTGCCGGCGGCGCGACGGATTTTCCGATCGACCGAGTCGGGCAGGCCTATCCCGGCGTCGAAATCTCCATCCGCGACCCTGAGGGAAACGACGTCGGCGCCGATGTGCCCGGCACCATCTTCGTCAACAGCGACCTGATTGCGAATGGCTATCTCTGGGGCGACGACGGTCAGGCGTTCCGCGTTACCCCGGCTGGCGCGACGGTCGGCGATCTCGGCGAGATCGATGAAAACGGCATGCTGCGGGTGATCGGCCGGGCAGGCGGCATGATGATCACGGGCGGCAACAACGTCTATCCCGCCGAGGTCGAGAGTGCGCTGAAAACCTGCGCCGGCGTCGAAGATGCCGTCGTCTTCGGGCTGCCGGACGCCTATTACGGCCAAAGGATCGTCGCCGTCGTCTCGGGCGAGGCGACGGATGCGAAAATGCTCGCCGAGCATTGCGCAGGCAGGCTTGCAAGGTTCAAGATCCCCAGGCAGTTCCACCATATCGACGCCTGGCCGATGACGAGCAGCGGCAAGATCGCGCGCGGGCAGGTGGAAGCATCGGTGATTTCGGGAGATGGTCTTGTCCTACGCCTATCAGCCTGACGAGGATTGGCAGCCGGTCGTGGTCGCCGCCTACCGCACGCCGATCGGCCGGGCCTTCGGCTCTCTTTCGACGGTTGCGGCCGAAGATCTGCTTGCCCCGATCATTCGCCGGATCGTCGCGGAAACTGGCGTTGCGCCCGATGCCATCGACGACGTGTTGGTCGGCAATGCCGCCGGCGGCGGCGGCAATATCGGCCGGCTGGCGGCGCTCAACGCCGGCCTGCCGATGGCCGTCCCCGGTGTCGCCATCGATCGGCAATGCGGTTCCGGCCTAGAAGCGATCATCCTGGCCGCCCGGCTGATTCAGGCGAAGGCGGGTGCCTGTTTCCTCGCCGGCGGCGTCGAAAGCGTCAGCACGGCCCCATGGCGCGTCGAAAGGCCGAAAGCCAATGGCGCCCTGCCGCGCTTTTACGAACGGGCGCGCTTCTCCCCCGAAACGATCGGCGATCCCGAGATGGGCGTCGCCGCCGAAAATGTCGCTCGTCAATTCGGCATCTCGCGCCAGCGGCAGGATGAATTCGCCCTGCGTAGCCACCGGCTGGCCGTCAAGACGGCCGAGGCCGGCCTCTTCCGGCCGGAGATCGTCGAGATCGCCACCGCCGGCGGTTTGGTGGAGCGGGACGAATGTCCGCGCCCGACGACCTCGCTTGAGGCCCTCGCAAACCTGAAGCCGGTCTTCCTCGCCGATGGCTCCGTGACAGCAGGCAATGCTTGCCCTGTGAATGACGGCGCCTGCCTGGTGCTCGTCATGAGCCGCGGCATGGCCAGAAGCCTCGGCATCGAAAAAGGCCTCGCCTTCATCGACAGCGCCGCCGCTGGCGTCGATCCCAACCTGCTCGGCATCGGTCCGGTCGCCTCGACGGGTAAGCTTCTGCAGCGCCAGCCCCACCTCTTGCTCTCGAAGATCGACGCCATCGAATTCAATGAGGCTTTCGCGGCGCAGGTTCTGGCGTCGCTCGATCAGCTGGATATATCAGCCGACGCGGTCAACAAGGAGGGCGGCGCCTTGGCGCTCGGCCATCCCTTCGGCGCCTCCGGCGCGATCCTGGTCACCCGGCTCTACAGCCAGCTCATCCGCAGGGATGGCCGGAGGCCCGCCGCCACCGGCCTCGCCATGATCGGCATCGGTGGCGGCATCGGGCTCACGGCGCTTTTCGAGGCCGTCCGCCTTTTCTGAGAAGAGGCCGTTCAGGCACGTGCGCTGCCGGATTCAATCCTTTTGTGAGCTGGCTCGGTCGATATCGGCTTCGGCGCGGCGAGGGCGCCCGCGATCTGATCCCGAAGCCACACACTCCCGGGGTCACGATCGAAACGACGAAGCCAATACATGGTGACATCCATTTTCGGCGATTCCATCGGGGGCATGAACACGTCGAGCATCAGTCGACCGGTCAACATGCGGGCGAAATGAACCGGAATGCTTCCGAGCATCTCGCTCGCTTCAACGGCAAGAGCGACCGCGTGAAAATGCGGCACCGTGACCATGACACGCCTGGCGAGACCCAGGCGTGCAAGGGAAGGATCGATCGTCCCCATCCTGCTGCCATCGGCCGAGCGCAGGACGTGGGGAACAGCGCAGAAGACGTCCGCCGGTATGGTGTCTCCTGGAGAAACGCCATGGCTGGCAAGGAGCGGATGTCCTCGCTTGGCAATGCATACCAGCCATGATTGGAACAGCTTGCGGCTCATAATCCATTCAGGCGGTTCGAGCGAGCGATCGATAACGATATCAGCGCGGCCGTCACGCAGCATCTCGAAGACTTCCGATGAAGCATGATCGATCATATGCAGGGTGATGGAGGGCGCCGCTTTGGCCACGCGTGCAGCAAGCGGCGGCATCAACAGCGAGGAGAAGTAGTCCGATCCGATCAGCGTGAAGGATCGGGTCGAGGTAGCGGGGTCGAACGCAGCGTTCGTCGCCAACGCCTCTTCCATGCCGGCCAGGGCTTGCCTTATCGGTTCACGCAGCTCGAGCGCCCGCGCCGTCGGCATCATCTGATTGCCTTCCCGTACGAACAATTCGTCGTCCAAGAGCGCGCGCAGTCTCCCCAACGCCGAACTCACGGCCGGCTGGGACAAGCCGACACGCTCGCCGGCTCGCACCGTCGAGAGCTCCGCCATCATGGCGTCGAATACACGCAGCAGATTGAGATCGAGGGCCGAGAAATTCACGAACTCAATATCCCTTATATGATCATTCAATTTCCGGGCATCTGCTTCCGGCGATAGTTTTGGACAGCAGTATAAAACTCTATTCCATTCAACCTCGGAAGGAAATTGCGATGAACATCGCTGGGGGCATCGGGCGGACCGTAAGCTGGATGGACACGGCCTACACCATACATGTGGGGCGATTTGAGAGCGGTGGAATTGTCGGCGTTTTTGAAGGCACCGTGCCTGCCGGCGGCGGGCCGCCCGTCCACATCCATCACAATGAGGACGAGGTGATCCATGTGATCGAAGGCGATTACGAGTTCTGGCTGAACGGCGAGATCGTTCCGGTTCCTGCGGGCAGATCAATTTTCCTACCGCGTGGCGTGCCGCACACATTTCGGGTGGCAAGCGCGTCTCCAGGACGCAACCTCACCATCCTGACGCCGGGCGGCATGGAAGAATTCTTCACCGAGGCCGCTGTGCAGGCTCCGCGCCTACCGGAGCATATGGATCAGTTGCTCCAGCTTGCGGAACGCTATGGTATCGAATTTCGCGGGCCGCCGGATTGGGACGCCGCCCGGGCGTCCTGACAACGGCACTCTGCATCAACGACTGCACAGTGCGCCGATCGCCTCTCCCACCCCGCAACCAACGCTTGAACGCCTCTGCTCCGTGGCGAAGGCGGCAGGCTTTGGCGATCGTGATGACATCCTCAGCTTCGGTTATCTCCGCCGACGGCACGTCCGGCCGATGCCGGATGACATCAGCCTTCTCCACTCCGGCGGCACACCTCGACCGCAGGTGAGTTGCGCTACTGCCTTGGCATAGGACGACAGCGACCGAGAGAGAATGGTTCGAGCCCCTGATCCGGCGCATTCTCTTGGCCGTCGGCTGTGGTCGGCCGCGCTGGAATCCGCGTGGCGATTGTCCTCATGCCGATCAAGTCGCCTGCCCTGCTGAAGAGGCGGTTTGCGACCCATCTTGAAATCAACAGAGGACATTCCTCGCAAAGGACAAGGGAGATTACCATGAAGATCGTCGTTATCGGCGGAACCGGCCTCATCGGCTCGAAGACGGTGGAAAGGTTGCGCAAGAAGGGACACGATGTCTTGCCGGCCTCGCCCAATTCCGGCGTCGACACGATCACCGGCAAGGGCGTCGCTGAAGCGCTTGCCGGGGCGCAGGTGGTACTCGACCTCGCCAACTCGCCTTCCTTCGAAGACCAGGCCGTGCTCGAATTCTTCCAGACCTCGGGCCGCAACCTGCTCAAGGCGGGGGCTGCAGCCGGCGTGAAGCACCACATCGCGCTGTCGATCGTCGGCATGGAGCGGCTGCAGGGCAGCGGTTACATGCGCGCCAAGATGGCCCAGGAGCAGCTGATCAAGAGCTCCGGCATTCCCTATACCATCGTGCACTCCACCCAATTTCATGAATTCATGGCCGGCATCGCCCAGTCGAACACGGTCGGCCAGACCGTGCATCTGTCGCCGGCATATCTTCAGCCGATCGCCTCGGACGATGTCGCCGATGTCATGGCGGACGTGGCGCTTGCAGCACCGGTCAACGGCACGATCGAAATCGGCGGCCCCGAGAAAATCCGCCTGACCGATATCGTCACGCGCCTCTTCAAGGCGACGAACGATCCGCGCCAGGTGATGACGGATCCGCACGCCCGCTATTTCGGCGTCGAGCTCGATGACACTTCGCTGGTAACCGGTCCCAATGCCAGGCTCGGCAAGATCCGCTTCGACGACTGGCTGCGCCAGCAGCCGCCCCAGAAAAAGAGCGCGTGATATCGACCCGGCGCTTGTCCACCCACTCCTGGAGCGGCTCAGCTTTCACACAGCGGAGAGCCGCCCTCAGCAATGATTTGAGAAATTCCAGGCGAGACCGCTCGCACTGGAATTGCCCTAGCAACCGAGGAGACCAGACATGCTCAGGAAAATCATCTCAGCGGCGGCCTTTGCGCTTGTCCTTGCCGCCAGCACCCAGGCTGACGCCGCTGGCGGCAAAGCCAAGGTGACCGTTGTCTTTGACCAGAAGCTGCCCAATGTTCCCGGCAAGAGCATGAAGGCCGTACTGGTGGAATATGAGCCGGGGGGCCAGTCGCCCGGCCATACGCACCCGAAGTCGGCCTTCATCTACGCCACCGTTCTCGAAGGGGCGATCACCAGCAAGGTGAATGACGGGCCGGAGAAGATCTACAAGGCCGGCGAGAGCTTTCCCGAATTTCCCGGCGATCATCACGCCGTCAGCAAGAACGCCAGCAAGACAAAGCCGGCGCGCCTGCTTGCGGTGTTCGTGCTCAATAGCGACGAGACGGAACTGACGACCGACGACAAGTAACCTCGTCCTCGATGCCCGGCGGCGCCGGGCATCGATTCCGTGCGCCGCGTCAAACAGCCTGCAGCGCCAGCTCCAGATCGGCGATCAGATCATCCGGATGCTCGATGCCGATCGATAGCCGGATTGTCGATTCCAGCACGCCAATGCGCTCCCTGACATCGGCCGGCACGCCGGAATGCGTCATGGCGGCGGGGTGGCTTGCGAGCGACTCCGTGCCACCGAGGCTGACGGCGAGCTTGAAGACCTGCAGCGCGTTCAGGAATTTGAACGAGGCCGGCTGGCCGCCGCGGATATCGAAGGAGAAGGTCGAGCCGGCGCCGGTGCATTGGGCGGCGAAGGTGCGGCCGGAGGGCGAGTCCGGATCGTGATAGGGAAGATAATGGACCTTCTCCACCTTCGGATGATCACGCAGGAAATCGGCCACCGTCCGCGCATTGCTGTTCGCCCGCTCCATGCGTAGCTGCAGCGTTTCGAGCGACCGGCCGAGCATCCAGCAGGAATGCGGATCAAGCTGCGTACCGATCGCGCCGCGCAGCGCCTTGACCTGCTTGATGACAGCCTTGCGCCCGAGGACAGCGCCGGCGATCAGATCGGAATGGCCGCCGACATATTTGGTCAGCGAATAAAGCGAGATATCGGCGCCATGCTCGATCGGCCGCTGGAAGACCGGCCCGAGCAGCGTATTGTCGCAGACGACGACCGGCACGTGCCCCTGTCTTGCGCCGATCGCATCGGCCACCCGCCGGATCATCGCGACGTCGACGAGACCGTTGGTCGGATTGGCGGGCGTCTCGATGAGGATGACGGAAACGCGGCCCTTGCCGACCGCCTCATCCGCCGCCTTCTGCACCGATGCCTCGCTGACGCCATCGGCAAAACCGACCGCGGCGACGCCGAAATTGAGGAAAGTCTTTGCCAGCAAGGTTTCCGTGCCGCCATAAAGCGGCTGCGAATGCAGGATCGCATCTCCCGGCCGGACGAAGGCGAACAGGGTCGTGGCGATCGCCGCCATGCCTGAGGAAAACAGCGCACCGCTTTCCGTCCGCTCATAAACAGCGAGCCTGTCTTCGACGATCTCGCTATTCGGATGATTGAAGCGCGAATAGACGAGACCGGCGCCTTTGCCCGCCGGCGGGTCGCGGCGGCCGGAGACATAATCGAAGAAATCCTTGCCATCCTCGGCGGAGTTGAAGACGAAGGTGGAGGTCAGGAACACCGGCGGCTTGACCGCCCCTTCCGAAAGTTCGGGATCGTAGCCGTAGTTCAGCATCTGCGTTTCGGGATGCAGCGCATGATTGCCGATATGGGTTTTGGAAGGATGCGGGGCGGTCATGATCGTCTCCTCTGTCGAACCTGCCGAAGGACAGGATACATCAAATCGAGGAGCAGTCATCGAGACTGCTCAATTAAGAGTGGAGCATAATGTCGTACCAAGAACCGCTCACACTTTTCGGCCTCGTGCTCAGACGCTCAACTCACGATCTCGCCTAAGGTATCGGCGACATAGGCGCCGCGCGCACCCATCGGCAGCGGGTGGCCCGTCGTCGTGTCCCGCGCCGTCTGATGCTCCAGCTCGGCATTAAGCTCCGCTCCGACGATGAGAATAACCACGGAAAGCCAGATCCAGATGAGGAAACCGATCAGCGCGCCGAGCGTACCGTAGGTCGCGTCGTAATTGGCGAAATGCTCGAGATAGAAGGAGAAGCCGAGCGACATGCCGGCGCAGGCGAGCGCGGTCAGAACCGCACCCCAGGTCATCCACCGGACTCGCGCGGGCTCGCGGCTCGGACCGAAGCGGTAGACCAAGGTTACGGCCACGACAATGACAAGCAGAAGCAGCGGCCATCTCAAGAGAAGCGCCATATGTTCCTTGAACTGATCAAGCCAGAGATAGGAGAGTACGACAGGCATCACGCCCATGAGCGCTACCACGACGACCGCGAAGATAACTGCGCAGAGGGTGAAGCAGAGGCCGATCAGGTTCAGCCGCACCAGGCTGCGCTTCTCCTTCTCCTCATAAGCGACGTTCATCGCATCGAAGATTGCCAGGGTGCCGCTATGGGTGCTCCACAGCGCAATGCCGAGACCGACGAAGAAGGTGATGCCGAGCGTGCTGTCGCGTTTCTCCACAAGCGCCTTGAGCTGATCGGCAAGAAGATCGAAGGCCCCGGGCGGCAGGAGGATGGCGAGCTCGCGAAGATGTTCGGAAATGGTGATCGGATCGGCCACCAGGCCGTACAGCGAGACCAAGGCCGTCAGGGCCGGGAACAGCGCCAGGAGCAGATAGAAAGTTACGCCCGCGGCAATGAGGGTGACCCGGTCGTCGAGGACCTCATGGAAGACGCGCCAGAACACATCGCGAAGGCCGCTCATCGGGATGGCCTCGGGCGTCGCCGCGCTGCGCCCATGATCGTCACCCGATGGGGCGACCGCGGCAGAAGGCGCCTGCGAATTGCGCTGCGTTGCCTGCAGCAACACAAACGCGCCCACAGCAGCCGCCATCATCGCCGCAGCGAGCGGATATCCCTTGAGGCGGAGCACATCAGCCATTACTCTATCCTCCGATTTGCTTCGGGGATAACGCCGGGTGCCGCTAAAGGATGCAAGCTGTTGCTTTCTTGCGGAGATTTCCGGGGAGGGGAGGGGGCCGCTGCGGCCAAGAGGCCGCGACGGCGATGCCTGACTCCAACTCCTGATATTATAAACAGATGATTTTATTAATTTTTAATCAGCTTACGGAAGCAAAGCCGGCTTTTGGTTTCGCTACTGCAGCACAGGGCTATTTGGAACTGTCGCCGTCATGGCGACTTCGCGGCGCCGGAAGCGGCAGATTCGGCCGCCAGACGCCCCATCGAGATCGATTTCGGACCCCGAATTCGCCTGCCGTCTTCGCACTGGCGCTTCCTGGAGACCGGCAGAAGCATTCGCGGAACCGCCTGAACGACAAACCTGCCGATGCATTTGCCCTGTCTCACCCATACGCCGACGGCAATGGCCGACAATAGCCACCCCCGTTGTCCACGGCAAAGATTGGCCCCGGTCGGTATGGGCCGGCTTTCTCATTCAGAACGCTCTACGATCGCACAGCGTCCGTACCCGGGCGCCAGTCCGCCTTCCCGCTCCATCCACACACCCGGATGCAACGCTGCGAAGGAAGAAATGGGCACCGCCTCTGGAGACCGGCGATCAGAACGCGGCGCCGATTTGCTGCCGACAGTCCCGACCGCCACTGATGGCTCGGACCACCATTCACTGCGGGCGGCAGATGCCGCGAGGCGTATCGCCGGCTTTCCCGGTAAGTTCAGCGGCGGACAGACCGGCTAATCAGCATTGGCAGCCGTAGGCCTCCTGCGCATTCGTATCATCTGCCCGACATCGTCATCATATCGATCATCCGGGAACTCGACGCTCCAGACGAGACGGCGCAGCGACTCAGGAGAGATGCACTCCTCCAGACGAAGCAGAAGCAACAAGTGGTCGACAACGACGATTAGCCTGGCGTAGGCGCCGAGCTGATACAACACGGGACGCATCGCCGCATAGGATTTGAAGCCGAAAGACGCGGCGATCGCCTCATCAAGGTGCGATGACTTGATATTGGGATATTGACCCCGCTAGGCTTTCTTGAAAGTGGCGACGTTCGAAGGCGAGAACCTGACAGATGGGTTCAGCATATGACGATCCAATGTTCCGGCCGAAGTCTGCCGATTACACTTCGACCTTGGTGAACATGGTCGTCGAGAAACTCTGCACGCCCTTCAACCCGGCAGCAGGTTCGGATGAGCTTCCTAGCCGAGACATTAACCTTCGGACGCTTCTTGCTCAAGACATGGATCGACCTGTGGATCGCGTTGCCATTGGCGGCGGCTGCATGGCTCGCGAACTGGCATATCGCTGTCCGTTGTCCGCGGACAACCAGCCGATCGGGCCTGGCTTGTGCCAGCTCATGCCGTGTCCGAATTAAGACTCTGCCTCAGAACGAGCCGACATGGCGGCACTTTCAATGCGCGGTCCCGCCGCCCTCGTCTTCCGCATAGGCAATTACGATGTCGCTCAGTTTCGAAGTTTAGCTCAGAGGCAGCTAGCGACTGCGCCGAAGGGGGCAGCCGAAGTAAAGTCGCACTTGAGCGAATAGAGCGTGCTCTTCGACCGGCTCTATTGTGTGGACTTCATCCCAAGCGATCGCGAGTTGGAGATCCTGGAATTGCAGCCAGAGCACACCATGTCGTTTGATGCCGTCATAGTAATAGTCGGAAACTCGTCTCTCCTGATCGAACACCTGCGACGGAAGGGAGCATTGATCAGGCATAAGCTCGAGCAACTGCCATATGCGGATCTCTCCAAATGGTTTCGATTTTGGTTCGGTCCGGAGGATGAACGGCATGACCCAACCGCGGAGCTGTCCGAAGCAATCCATTCGCCGCCGCTCCTCCCGACGCCTTCTGAGTTCTGCAGGCACTCGAACAAGCCGGAGCCAGCAGGTCAAGAGCAGAAGCGAATAACTCGTCTGACGGGTTCATCACCTAAGCCCGCATGCGGACCTCCTTCGCACGACGCCATTCAAACTGGAGCACTCCCCAAGAAGCATATGTCGCTACGTTGTCCGCGGACAACGCCGCGCCCAAGCAGACAGGGAGCTGCGCCGCACCACTTCTCCCGTCCGCAACATCACCTGTGCGATATTGGCGCAGCCGGCTTGAATTCGCCGCATTGCGGCACTACCTCGTGACGGGCCGAAGCGCTGCCCCTCCTAGCTGCTTTGGTCCGATGGACAGCACTCCTCCTCCCATGCTGTCGGTCACTATTGAAGCCCGGCGCACTCTCCCGCGCCGGGCTTCTGCCAGATGGATATCGTACCCATCAGCCCTTCGAGGCCTCGCCGGGGCGCATCAGGGTGAGGCTCTCGTGGGCGCCGCGACACACTCCAATGCCTCTCGTCGACCGCGGCATCCTCCACCATCCATCATGCTGCGGTGCGCAGCCCGCAGGGCGGAGCCTCGAAGCACACGCCGCAACGCCGCTCCTTGCATCTACTCGACGCGACACGCACCCTACGCCCCCCTTGAGGACGCTTGAGCGCCGGCGCGATAGCCTCCTACACTTCTCATGAGACGCAGCGCCCTAACCGACAATGCACAAGATGAGCAAAAAGCAACCGAGGTGACGAATGAACAGGCTTGCGCAATGCCATTGCGGATCACTCCGCGCAGAGACATCAGGCGATCCGCTCACGGTGAGCATCTGCCACTGCCGCGATTGTCAGCGCAGAACGGGCGCCGTGGCCGGAAGCGGTGCGATCTTCGCGAAGGCCGAAGTGATGATCGAGGGAGATCGCAGGATCTTCGAGCGGGACGCCGCGCAAGGGCGCAAGGTGCGTTTCCACTTCTGCCCGAACTGCGGCACGTCCGTGTATTGGGAGGGCGATTTCAATCCCGACCTCTGCGTCGTCGCCGTCGGCGCCTTCGCCGATCCGGCATTTCCACCGCCACTGGTTTCCGTCTACGAGGAGTCCAGGCATGATTGGCTTCAGCTTCCCGATGGGATGAAGCACGCGCAACGCGGGCTGGTTTCGGCAGCGGCTGCGGAAAAGGAGCAGGGCAGCGGCTAGCGGCCTTGGTGGCCGTGCGCCACGCGGGCAGCTCCTCCTCGGCAGCCCGTGCGGAGCGTGCGGCAACGCCACTGCTTGTCATCTGACACCTGCGCACCCGCTCCGCCTCGAGGGCCCCTTAGGAGGTACCTCAGGGTGAGGCTCTTTTGGGCGTCGCGCAACCTGCAACGCCTTTGAGCCTCCGCGCAAAATCATCCGGCGCCCGCCTCGACTGCGGCCCACCAAGCCTCCTAGGCGCGGCATTCCCAACATCCCTCATCCGAGGCGCGGAGGCCGAAGACCGAAGCCTCGGAGGACACGCCGCAGCGCCGCTCCTGGCATTCAATCAACCTCGGCGCGCTCGCTGCTCTCCTGAGCACAGTCGATATGGCCGACACTCTTTGGCAGCAGCCGCCGCTCATCTCAATCGATGGGAGAGTTCCTCGTTCCCCACACAAAAGTGACAGTAACTGGAACGACGTACGAGGGGCGGAGAAGTAAAGGAACTAAATCCTTACATTACTTCCGTTTCGATATCAAAGCTGGACAAATTAAGGTGTTAGCCCTCAACACCAGCGGAAGCCTCTTGCCGCTCAGCCGGCATCACCACCCCGTCTCCTCGCATTAAACTCAAGAAAATCCGCTTCGATGCCATCTCTGAAGATGACGCCGTGTTCAGGCGTTTCGGAAAACGCTGGTCAGCGGCTGATCCTGGGAGACGATGCCGGCGGCAAGGCGGTTACCAACATGGCAACGTTTGACGATCCTTTGAGACAACCAAAGGGAGCGACGGCTTTTCGAAACCGCGCTACTCTTTATGATCTTGTGACACCGACCAAATCGGCACCGCCTCTTAATCGTCCACTGCAGTGACTGCGAGGTTCGAGAAGTCAGCTGTGAATAGGGAAGACAGCCCGATGAAGCTATTCATTCTCCTCTTGGGCTTTCCCGGCGTCGGAAAGCTGACGATCGCGAGAGAACTAAGTCCGCTCCTGACTGCAAAGGTTATTGATAATCATTAGTTCAACAACCCGATACTGCGTCTGCTTGACGATGACGGAACCACGCCTCTCCCGAATGGAATATGGGAATATACCGGAAGAGTTCGCCAAGCCGTCCTGGATGCGATCGTCGCCTATGGTCCTCCTTCGGCGAATTTCATTTTCACGCATGCCGGCATAGAAGGTGATGAGCGCAGCAATCGCACGTTCCAGCAGATTGCCGGCGCGGCCCGAGAATGCGAGGCGCTGCTGGTCCCCGTGAGGCTGCTCTGCGACGAGGAGGAGTTGGCACGTCGCCTTGCCACACCGGCGCGTCGCGATCGGTTGAAGTCGATTGATGCACAGGCATCGAGGGAGAAAAGCAGAAGAGCCCAGGTCCTCGCTCCCCAACACCCGTTTACGCTGAATTTGGATGTCACCTCAAAGACGGCGGAAGCGAGCGCAGCAGCGATTCACGATTATATCTTAAAGGTAACAGCCGGCGATCTCGGTTCGCTCCAGGATACCGGTATCATTACCCTACCATAATCATCCGAACCTCAACTCCCTCACACCACCAACATCCCCTGCCGCTCAGCCAACGTCACCTCCGCCCGCGTCCCGGCGTTGAACTCCAAAAAATCCGCCTCGATGCCGTCGCTGAAGATCACCCCGTGCTCCGGCATTTCGGAGACGATGGTGAGCGGCTGGTCCTTAGAGACGATGCCGGCGACAATGGTGGTGCCGGTGGTGCGGCTGGGGAAGGGTTCGCGGACGAAGTAGCGCAGGTAATCCGCATCCCAGGCGAAGGACATGTCGATCGTCCGGTCGGCTGGCTCGAAACCCAGCGCGCTTGCGGCTCCGAGCCAACCGGAATAGAGGCTCTTCAGCCAGCCGGTGGAGCCCATGCCTGTCGAGACGATGATGCCGCTCGAGGATTGGTGTTCCCAGCGCTCCTCGGCCTGCAGGATATAACGGGCCGAGACATGGCTTTGCGGGCCGATGAAGAGATCATTGACCGCGTGGATGACGGCGCCGGTGTTGAGCGTCGCCTTGGCCATGCTGACATGTTTGATCGGCCGCTTGTTTTTCAGCGCCTCGCCGATCACTCTCCGAAGGCTCTTCGGGTTGAAGGGCAGCAGCGGGCCGTCCCAGCGCTTGGGGTCGGGGTTGACGCCGAGGACCGGCTGCCCGTCGAGATATTTGAGCGTGTTGGCGACCAATCCGTCCTGGCCGAGCACGACGACGACATCGTCGGGAGCGAAGATGAAGCTCGAGAGGTACCGGCGGTCGAGACGCTGGACTCGGGCGACGGCACGCAGGCTTGCTTCCACCTCGTCGATGGCCGTTTCGTATTGTTTCTTCTCGGCGAGATAATCGCTGAAGTCGGCGCCGAGATGCTCGACATAGAACTGCGCCTGCTGCACGGTGTTGAACCGGGCGATGAGTTCGTCGAGCCGGGTCGGCCTGACGACCAGGATGATCTTGCGTTCGTCAGAGACCGGCACGGTCCTTGCCCTCCTGCGGCTGCAAGATCTCCCGGAGAAGATCGGGCGAGACGTTCAGCTGGCCGATCTTCGTCGCATTGTCTGCAAGGTCGCGGAAGGCGAGCGCCATCAGCTGGCCCGGCTGCATGCCGACCGAGGCGAGCGCCTGCAACACTTTCGGATCGGCCTGTTCGAAGGATTTCATCATCGCCGTCAGCGCATAGGCCTGGGCGTCGGCCTCGGCCCGCGCATTGGTCGCCGCCAGCGTCACCAGGTCACGGTTCTGCTCTTCGAGCGCGATCTTGCCGGCCATTTCTTCCCGGCGGATCTGCAGCTGCCGTTCCTGCACGGCGCGTTCGGCCTCCATCTGGGCTTCGCGCACCTGCCGTCTCTTGTTCTCCAGCGTGATCTCGGTGGCGATCTCGTTTTCCTTGATCGTCCGCTCCTGCTCGATCGCGGCGTTGCGCCTGCTATAGATGGCTTCGTCGGCCTGCCGCAGCAGGGCTTCACGGGCATGCGCTTCGAGCGCCTTTGATGTCTCGGCCTTCGGCGTGACGGCAAGCAGCGACAGGCCGAGAATCTCCAAGCCAAGCGCCTCGATCGTCGGATGCACCTTGAGCGCGTCGGCCACGCCGGCGACGAGCGCCTCGCCCGAAGCAAGAACCTCTTTGAGCGACAGCGTCTGCACTTCGGCGCGCATCGCCACCTGAACGCGGTCGATCACGCGGGTCGAAAGCTTCTGCGGGTCCTCCGAGACATAGTGGCCCCGGCGGTCGAGCGTGAAATTCAAAAGTGCCGCCGTGCGGCGCGGCTCGGCGATGCGGTAGGTGATCTGCCCCTGCACCGTCACCTCCTGGAAGTCTGATGTCACCAGAGGAAAGATGAAAGGATCGTTGACGCTGGCCGTCGGCACGAGCACGAGGGAGCTCGAAGGCGAAAAATGCCAGAAGGCAAGGCCGGCGCCCTCGCGAACGGCCTTGCCGTTCTGATATTGGATGACGTATTGCGTGGGTTCCGTCTTAATAAAGCGCAGTCCGAACATATCCGTTTTCCCGTTTCCTGGCGCGAGCCCCTCGCTCGTGTCGAAAACAGAAAACATAACTTAGTGACAAATGTCAACTAACTTAGTTGACGATTTACACTAAGGCCGGGGCATGTTATCTTCCCACCATGACAACACACGACAATGACGCCTTCAAACCGATCGCGACCGTCGATCTCGCCATTTTTTCCCTGGCGCCGGCTGGCCTCTCCGTGCTGCTCGTGCGCAGGACAAGCGTCCCCTTTGCCGGCGACTGGGCTTTGCCCGGCGGCTGGATCCATATTGATGAAGATGCGGATCTGGAGGCTGCGGCGCGCCGGGTGCTGAAGGAAAAGACCGGCGTCGAAACACCCTATCTCGAACAGCTGCAAACGACGGGAAGCCGCGATCGAGACCCAAGAGGCTGGAGCATCAGCATCGTTTACATCGCGCTGCTTTCGGCCGATGATGTCGCAGAGCGGCAGGATGCGCTGGCCGAGGAGGCCGAATGGCGACCGATCGAAGGCGAGGGCGTCGGCTTGTCCCTTGCTTTCGACCATGCGTCCCTCCTCAAGGAGGCGCTCGGCCGCATCCGGAGCAAGGTCGAATATTCGAGCCTGCCCGGCCATCTGCTGCCGGTCCGTTTCACATTGAGCGAGCTGCAATCGGTCTATGAGAGCCTTCTCGGCCGTAAGCTCGACAAATCGGCCTTTCGAAAGCGCATGGCGGAAGCCGATTTCCTGGAGCCCGTCGAAGGCGAGATGCGCCGGGCCAGCAATCGGCCCGCACAGGTCTTCCGCTTGAAGGACACCCGGTCGCTGGTGCTCTTCGACCGCAGAATTTGATCTCTGCATCCTGAGGGATCAGGCGTTAAGACGCTGCTGCGTCTGCCGGTCGAAGAGACGAGCAACGTCCGCGCAATCGATGCCGTAGAAGGAGTCGCATATGAGAGGGCTCGATGGTGGCGGTTCGTCCGCTCTGCGCTTCGTGCTGATCATGGGAGTCGTCAATCTTTTCGGCGACCTCACCTATGAAGGTGGCGCGGCGATCAACGGTCAGTTCCTTGGAATGCTGGGGGCGAGTGCCGCTGCGATCAGCATCATTGCCGGCACAGGGGAATTCCTTGGATATGCGCTGCGGCCCGTCGCCGGCTGGATCGCCGACCGGAGCCGCGCCTATTGGGCGGTTACCTTTGCCGGCTACGCGATCAATCTCTGCGCCGTACCCGCCATGGCACTGGCCGGGAGTTGGGAGCTTGCGGCGGCCCTGATCATTGCCGAACGGGTTGGCCGTGCCATGCGCAAGCCGACGGTCGAGACAATGATCTCCTATACCACCGGCGAACTTGGGCGAGGCTGGGCCTTCGGCCTCAATACCGCCCTCGACGAGGCGGGGGCGACGCTGGGGCCATTGATTGCCGCTCTCATTTTATTCCTGCGTGGCGACTATCGAACCGCCTACGCCCTGCTAACCATTTCTGTTGTGCTTGCAATCACGGCACTCATCGCTGCGCGGCTGACGTTCCCCGTTCCCGAGCGATTGGAGCAGGGCCGCACCGCCACGGCGAAAACGCTAGGCCTGCCGTACTGGCTCTACATGGGCGCCGGCGCGCTCTTTGCGGCCGGGTTGCTCAGTTACGAGCTCGGAGCATACCATCTGGAGCGCACTCGGACCGTCCCGCCTGAATGGATCCCGGTGTTGCTTGCCTTCTCCACCGGATCAGGGGTGGCTGCCAACCTGATCCTCGGCAGGCTTTACGACTGGTCGAATAAGGTGGCGCTCACTGTGGGGATCGTGCTGTCTGCTTGCTTCGCGCCGGTTCTACTCCAGGGCGGCTTCGCGATGGCTGTCATCGCAATGCCATTGTGGGGCATCGGTTACGCGGTGCAGGACACGCTGATGAAGGCGATCATCGCCGGGTTGCTCCCGGAAGGGCGTCGGGGTCTGGGGTTCGGCATGTTCTATTCGGCCTATGGTGGAGGTTGGCTGCTGGGCAGCGTCGCAATGGGATTGCTCTATGATCGCTCGACGCTTGCGCTTGCCGCGTTCGTCGCAGCGGCGCAGCTTGCATCTCTTCCGATCTTTCTCCTGGCTCGAAGGGAAGCGCGTCGGGAGACGCGGTCAAAGCGGTCGCAATAGTCCCATGCGAGATCTGAACCTGCGCAGCTTCGCGACCGTCGCTAGGCATAAGCACTTCGCGGCTCAGAATCATCGGGGCACAGAGCAGCGGGGGAGTGTTCGCCGCGGTTTCTTGGAAAGGCACGCGTGAAAATCGCCATCCACGGCGGGATCGAAAATCGCGCCTCTCTAATGCTTCATCATCAAGGGAAGTCTCGCGTGCGACAGCAGGTAGCGAGTGACGCGGCCGAGAAGCAGTTCGAGGAAATAGGCATGCTTGAAAGCGCCGATCAGCAGGCAGGTTGCGCCGACGGAACCCGCAAAATCGAGAATGGCCTCGGCAACCGGACGATCCTCGGAGCGGATCGCGACGATGTCCCCTTTCAGGCCGAGCTGCGTAATCAGTTCCCTGGCGGTAAACTGATAGCTGCCGTCGGGCTTGTCGTTGACGCACAAAACGGTGACTCGCTCCGCCACCGCCAGCCAACGTCTTGCCGCGACGATGGCGGCTTGTGCATGCCCGTGCGGCTTCCAACCGATCAAGACATGCTGCAGGACATGGCCGGAATAGCGGCCTGCAGGCGGCACGAGCACGAGCTTGCGTTCGTTGAAAAGCAGGTCGTGGAACGCATCGCGGGCATCCATGTTGCCGTGGCATGGGGTGACGACGAGTGCACTCTCGTGGCATTCCGATGTGACGCAGCGGCCGAGATCACCGCGACAATCATCAAGCAGCAGGTCGCTTCGGCTCGGATTGGCCTCTTTCCAGTTCTCGAAGACGCTTATCACCCGCTCAAGGCGCTGCTGTGGCGAACCCTCGTTCATGTCTCGCAGCATCTGCAAGTCGATTTCTTCGGGCGCAGCCACCATCCGTTCCGGATCCGCACCGACATGGGCGGCCGCCATGCGGCCATTGACGGCTTGAGCGGCGTCTACCGCGATATCGAGGCAGATCCAAGCACTTGCCGCGTCGGGCAGCAAGGCGATGACTTCAGCGTGACGGGTCAACTCGTGGACCCGACGGGCTGAGTTCACGGCGGGTGGCAACGCTTCTGTGTCGCGGCCGTCTGAAGGTGAGGTGTTCATCAGGACCTCCGTTCGCGATGCTCCCGCATCGCTCTTGGTCCAATCCGAAATTCAGCTTGATCATACGCCCGCGCCTGGCGGCCCGCAACACGCAGAGGCTTGAACAGATCGGTGCGAGACGGTGGTAGCCCCATGCTGTGATCGCTGCCACAGGCTGTCCCGGCAAGCGGGCCCTTTTTGCCGGTAATCATTACATATCGATGCGATAACTATCATGTTGCTCCACGAATTTTGCGATCGACGCGATGATAATCGCAGCCGATGCGGCACCGGGATCGATATGCCCGATCACCCGCTCCCCGAGCCGCGATGATCGCCCCTTGGCGGCCGTCATATCCTTGGTTGCTTCGCAGCCTTGGCGCGCTGCCTGCTCGGCCATGTCGAGCGATTGGGAAAGGGGCGTGCCGGACGCCCAGGCAGCGAGCGCGGCATCGGCTGCGGGCTTCCAGGCATCGACCATGGTCTTTTCGCCGGGCTCGGCCTTGCCGCGCTCCTGAATGCCCTGTGCCAGCGCCGCGAAAGCGCGCAGGAAGTCGTCATCACTGAGTTCAGACTTGTCCTTCACGGCTGCGCCGGCGCGCATAAAGGCTGTGGCATAAAGCGGGCCGGATGACGCGCCGACCGTATTCAGGAATGCTTTTGCCGCCGCGTTAAAGACGGCGGTCGGCGCAGTCTGCGCCCGGTCGAGCGCGGCGACCGCCTTGGCCGCCGCCTCGCAGCCCGCATCCATGGCAAGGCCGTGATCGCCGTCGCCGATGGCGCCGTCTAGCTCGCAAAGATGATCGCGTCGCGCGGCGATATCCCTAGCAATCAGGGCAAACAGGCGCTGCAGGTCCTCGGTTGCGATGGTCATCGATCACCTCCTGAACATGGCGCAATCGCAGGGATGATCGATCAGCCGCTGAAGCTCGTCGTCGAGATGCATCAGCGTGATGGACGCGCCCGCCATTTCGAGCGAGGTGCAGTAATTGCCGACGAGCGATGTGTGGATGACGAGCCCGGCCTCGTCGAGCCGCGCCTTGACGCGCCGCATCATGATGTAGAGTTCCATCATCGGCGTCGAGCCCAGCGAATTAACAAGCACGGCGACACGATCGCCAAGCTCGGCCTTCATCTCCCTGAGAAGATTGTCCATCAGTTCGTCGGTCACGGCATCCGCCGTCTTCAGCGGCCCGCGCGCCACGCCGGGCTCGCCGTGGATGCCCATGCCGATCTCCATCTCCTCCTCGCCGATCTGGAAGTTCGGTTTCAAGGTCTGGGGCAGCGAGCAGGGCGAGAGCGCAACACCCATCGTATAGGTGCGCGCATTGGCATGGCGGGCGGCGCGCTCGACCTCGTCGAAGGAATAAAGAAGATCGCAGGCTGCGCCGGCGGCCTTGAAGATAAACACATTGCCCGCCACGCCGCGCCGCCTGTCCGTCTGATCGGCCGGGGCGGACGCGACATCGTCGGTGGTCAGCACGGTGCGCACCGTAATGTCGTCGAGCGCCAGCATGTCCGCCGCCATGTCGAAATTCATCACGTCGCCGGCATAATTGCCGTACATGAAGAGCACCCCGACGCCGCCGTCGACGGCCTTGGCGCAGGCCATGATCGGATCGGGCGGCGGCGAGGCGAAGACATTGCCGATCGCGGCGGCATCAGCGAGCCCCTTGCCGACATAGCCGAGGAATGTCGGCTCATGCCCGGAGCCGCCGCCGATCACCAGCCCGACCTTGCCCTTGCGCGGTCCGTTCCTGGCAATGATGGCGCGCGGCACGCCGTCCACGGCATAGAGGTGCTCGGGATGTGCCGCGAGAACCCCTTGCAGCATCTCATCGACGGCATCCGCGCCTGCATTGATAAGCTTCTTCGTCTTCACGCCGATCCTCCCAAAACGAGCTCCGACTGCATAGATGCGGCGGGCGGGCCAGAGGTCAATCCGCCAGCGGCAAGGCGGCCGTCGCGAACGGCGCAAGCTGCAGCTCTTCGGCCAGTGCGCTGCCGCCGACGCTTCGCTCTTCGCCCGTGAGATTGACCACGTAGAGCCTGGCGCCTGCGGCATCCCGCGCCAGGAAAGAGAGCACTTCGGAGGGCGAAGACGAGAGGCATTCCTGCCAGGATGCACCCGCCAAGGCCGACAAGGTCCGCACCGTGTTGAAGAGCGGCCGCCGCCCGCCTTGCTCGACAGGTTCATCGGGACCGGCGATCAGGCCGAAAGGACCGGTCAGCGCCGAAAGCGTCAGGCATTCGAGGCCGGCCTCCAGCACCCGGATCGCATAGCCGAGCGCGAAGGCCTCGGCGAAGCGGCCGTTGTGGCGGGGATCGCGATTGGCCATCGGAATGCGCCCGCCGGACGGATTGTCCATCGTGCGGCTGCCATAGGGGTTCTGGCGCATCGGGATCGTCGACGGGCCGATGCGATACGGCTTGTCGCCGTAGATCGCGCGGACGGAGCGCGTGATGAAGGGCAGCGCCTCCAATGTCTGCATGACGCTGAGATCGTCGGCCGCGTGCACGATCGGGTTGGTGCAATGGCTGACGAAATCGATCTCACCTGCCGGCACGCGCTTGCGATTGAGCTCGGTGAAATAGCTGAGCATGCCGCCACCGATGCGAATGCCGGGGAAGGCGGCGCGGGCCGCTGCATAGACCTCTTCGAGGGGAGGGCAGTCCGGCCATTTGCTGCCGGGCGGCGTCGATTGCCGGTCGACGGAAGGCGACATCAGGATCGCATCCGGCTTGAATCCGGCTTGCTGCATCTGCCGGGCGATCTCGGCTGCCTCGACTGCCGGCGACGATTTGCAAGGGAGCGCGATCTCCAGCGTCGAGCGGCCAGGATGGAGAGCCGCGATCGCGGCGAAGTTTTTCAATGCGTGGGGGCCATGCCCGGCGTCGGGATCGAAATGGAAGAGAAGCTCGCGAGGCGCGATCTCCGACAGGAGAGGCCCGGCCGCCAGTGTCGCCTCGGCCTCCTCGGGCGTCACGATCAAGCCGATCTCGGGCATGGTGCCGGTTCGCGTACCGAGCTCGAGCCTTATGACGCTGCTCTGCGTCGCGGCTGATGGCGCGACGGAACTGCTGATATCCCGGATGATCAGCGACGTCTTCTGCCGGACAGGCTGGTTCGCCGGTATCTGGTAAGGCCAGGGCAAAGCGAGCGGCCGGACATAGGTCTTGTAGGAGGCATCCGACCAGTTGCGCTGATCCTCCATTTCGAACGTGTCGCCCTCCATCCGGCATTCCGCGGTAACGCCTGGCATGATCTGATGGGTGATGGCGCGCATATCCTTGAAGGGCTGCCACGGCTCGATGACATTGGGAAAACGCGTCGCCGCGATCTGGCCGTCGACATGCTCGACCGCCGCCGGCGAACCGGCCACGCCGACGATCGGATGCAGGATGCAGAAGCCGCAGCGATTGGTTTCGAAGCCGGTCCCTGAGATGGCTTCGGCCTCGAAATCGAGCCGGTCGCGATATCCGGTGATGCGGACCTCTATGGAGAGCGTCGTCGCTTCCGGCCCCTCGCAGCGGGCGAGATAGGCGACCTCGAAACGATCCTCGCCTTGCTCGATCCTGAGGTCGGTGATCTCAGGGCTGTAGGTGCCCCAGTCCCGGTCGCGGACGAGATAGGAAATCGCCCGCAGCACCTCGACGCCGTCGTAGCGGATCGTACGAAGGTTGCCGTCGGCGAGATCGGCCGTCAGCCTTTCCGCCGTCAAGCGGACCGGCGGCCTTTCCCCAGCGCGGGTGCCGTAGAGCTGAAACGCATCGGCGGTCATCGCAGCATCGCCCGGACATCGATCGTCTGGCCGCGCGCGGCGCTGTCATAGGCGGCCTCGACAAGGGCGAAGGTCTTCAGATTGTCGGCGCCCGAGGTCGAGTGCTCCGCGCCGCGCCTGAGCTGGTCGACCCAATGCTGCTCGATCGCATAGACGCTTTCCTGGATGTTGTGCCAGGGCCGCGAGGCCCAGGACAGCAGCTTCGGCGGGACATCCATGACGGTCGTGCCCCTGCCGTTGGTGATCTCGAGGCCGTAGCCCTGGGTCAGCCGGATCGTGCCTTCGGAGCCGTCGAGCTCGATCAGCGTCTCGGGGAAGGGCTCCTTCGAGAGCCTGGTGGCGTAGCTGACGTCGACGACGGATGTCGCGCCGTTCTCATGATCGAGCAGGATGGTCGCGACATCCTCACCCTTGATCCTGTGGTTGACCCGCTTGGTGCGGGCCGTCAGCGAATTGACGTCGCCGAGGATATAGCGGGCGATATCGAGCGTATGGATGCCGAGATCTTCGATGATGAAGCGCTCGCCTTCGGCGAGATAGGGCTGGCCGGAAAAGACGTCGTAGCCCGAGCGGAAGGAGAATCGGCCCCAGAAGGGCGTGCCGATGGCGCCGGCATCGAGCGCCTTGCGCACCGCCTGGATCGGCGTCTGCCAACGGAAATTCTCATGCACCATCAGCGCCACGCCGGCGGCCCGGCAGGCCTCGACCATCGCCTTGGCATCCGAAAGCGTCTTAGCGAAGGGCTTCTGGCAGATGGCCGGCACCTTGTTTCGGGCCGCCATTTCTACCAGCGCACGGTGGCTCTGAACCGTCGTGGCGATATCGACGAAATCGAAGCCGTCATCGGCAAACATCGCCTCGGCATCCCTATAGCGCCGCTCGATGCCGAACTGGTCGCCGACGAGCTTCAGCCGCTCGGGATCGCGGTCGCAGATCGCGACGATCTCGGCACCTTCGACATCGTTCCAGGCATGCATCTGGTTGATCGCAAAGAAGCCGCAGCCGATCAACGCGCCTTTCAATTCGGTCATGTCAGCCTGCCTTTGCCATCTGCATGAGGGTGACGCGCTGCTGCAGGCGCCGCTGCGCCTGGTCGACGACCACGGCGATGATGATGACGAGGCCCTTGATGACCATCTGCCAGAAGGAGGAAACGCCCATCATGACGAGACCGTCAGAGAGGATGCCGATGACAAAGGCGCCGATGATCGTGCCGCCGATCGTGCCGCGCCCGCCCGACATCGAAGTGCCGCCGAGCACCGCTGCGGCGATCGCATTGAGCTCGAAGCTTTCGCCGGTCGCCGGATGGGCGGCCATCAGCTCCGAGGAGATGACGACGCCGACGATCGCCGCGCAAAGGCCGGAGAACATGTAGACGAAGATTTTCACGAGATCGACGCGGATGCCCGACATGCGCGCGGCCCGCTCATTGCCGCCGACGGCGAAGATGTGGCGGCCGATCGGCGTCGAACGCGCGACATAGGCGGCCGCGAGCGCCAGCATGATCAGGATCCAGATCGACACCGGCAGGCCGAGAATGCGGCCGGCTCCGAAGAAGTCGAAGCCGGTCGTCGCATATTCCGGACGGCCAACGAGGTTCGGAAAGGTCTGGCCGTCAGAGGACAGCAGCGCCAGGCCCCGGGCGATATAGAGCGTGCCGAGCGTGGCGATGAAGGGCGCGACGTTGAGCTTGGTGATCAACAGGCCGTTGATGAGACCGATGACAAGGCCGATCGACAGCGTGATCAGCACGATCTCGAAGAGGTTGAAATAGATGGTGTAGCCGATCGGCAGCTCGATGCCGTAGAGGATCAGTCCGCCGGCGACCATGCCGCAGAGCCCGACGATCGAGCCGACCGAAAGGTCGATGCCGCCGGTGATGATGACGAAGGTCATGCCCATCGCGAGGAATGCGTTCAGCGCCACATGCTTCGACATCAGGATCATGTTCGCCGTCGAGGTGAAGTTCGGCGCGAAGATCGCAAAGAAGATGATGACGGCGAAAAGCGCGATGAAGGTCCTGAGCTTCATCAGCGTCAGAAGCGCAGAGCCGTTGGCGCCCTTCGGCGCAAGAGTTGAGGTAGCCGCCATCATGACGCGATTTTCCCTTGATGTCCGTGTCCCTTGGCCGAAGCCGCGATAATGGCGTCTTCCGTCGCTTCGTCCCTGTCGAAGACGGCGACGAGCTGGCCATTGCTCAAGACCGCGATGCGGTCGGATAGCGCCATGACCTCTTCGAGGTCGGAGGTCGAAAACAGGATGGCGAGCCCGTTTGCCGCCAGCCGCCGCATGGTGCGGAAGACGTCGGCCTTGGCGCCGACATCGATGCCGCGGCTCGGCTCGTCCATCAGCAGCACCTTCGGATTGGTCATCAGCGCCTTACCTATGACGACCTTCTGCTGGTTACCGCCGGACATGGAGGTGACCTCGAAATCCGGGTTCGGCGCCTTGATGGAGAGATCGCGGATCGCTTCCTGAATGGCGTTCTTCTCCGCGCCGCTGTCGATATGAAAAAGCCGGGTGAAGCGCGACAGGCTCGCGAGCGTCAGGTTGGAAGCGATGGACAGCACCTGCACCAGCCCCTCGCGCTGCCGGTCTTCCGGGATCAGCGCCAGGCCGCGGCGGATGCGCCGCGTGGTGTCGCGGGCGCGCACTTGCCTGCCGTCGATGAAGATCTTACCGGTCGAATGCGTATGGCGTCCGATCACGCATTCGAAAAATTCGCTGCGCCCGGCGCCCATCAGGCCATAGATGCCGAGGATCTCGCCTGCCTTGACCGACAGGGAAACGTCGTTGACCGAAAGCCCACCGGTCGGCCGGGGAAGGCTGATGTTTTCGGCGCGGAAGACTTCCTTGCCGACCGAATGGGTGACGGATTTCGCGAAATCCTTGGCGTCCGAGCCGATCATCGAACGGACGATCCAGCGCGTGTCGATGTCGCGCACCATGGCGTGCCCGGTGATCTGGCCGTCGCGCAGCACGGTGATGTAGTCGCCGATCCGCATCAGCTCTTCCAGCCGGTGCGAGATATAGACGATCGCCACCCCCTGCGCCTTCAGCTCGGCGATCACCTTGAACAGGATCTCGACTTCGGCCGCCGACAGCGCCGAGGTCGGCTCGTCCATGATCAGGATGCGGGCATTAAGCGACATCGCCTTGGCGATCTCGACCAGCTGCTGCTGGCCGATCGGCAGATCCTCGACCATCGTATCGGCCTCGATGCCGGCATCGAGGCGCCGCAGGAATTCATTGGCCTTTTCGACCTGCGCCTTGTGATCGATGCCGAGCAGGCCGCGGGTGATTTCGCGCCTGGTGAAGATGTTTTCGGCGACCGACATGTTGGCGAAGAGATTGAGCTCCTGGAAGATCATGCCGATGCCGTTCGCCTGCGCGTCGGCCGGGCTGTCGAAGGAAACGGGCTTGCCGTCCAGGATGATGCGGCCATGCGTCGGGCGCTCGACGCCGGCGATGATCTTCATCAGCGTCGATTTGCCGGCGCCGTTTTCGCCGACGAGAACATTCACCGCGCCTCGGCGCAGCTCCAGATTGGCCCGCTTGACGGCGACGATGCCGGAATAGACCTTCGACACGTCGTCGAGACGGAGGATGATATCGTCCTGATGTGCGTCTGTCGCCGTCATGATCCCACCTTCAGTTCCGAAGGTGTGACGAGCGGCAGCTCGCCGCTTCTCGGCAGCGGGAAGGCGCCGATCACCGTCACCGTCTTGCCGGTGAGATCCTCGCGCGGAACGGCGGAGAGGAAGGCGGCATTGGCCTTCTCGTTGAACGCCTTGCCGAACTGCGCCCATTCGATCTGGTTCTTGAACTCGTTGAAATTGACGAATTCGAGCGTGTCGCGCAGCGCGGTGCCGCGCAGCGCCGGGCCGATCTGCACCTTCGCATCGGCCTTGCCGTCGCCATCGGCATCGACATCGAGCGTCGCCGCGCGCGAGGCGGTGTCGGCCGCGACGACCGTGCCGGTGATCTTCACCGCATAGGTCCAGGGCGAGCTGCTCTGCTTGCGCGGATTGCCGTATTTTTCGCCCGCGGCATCGGGGCTCGTCGCAACGAGCTGCATGACGTCCTTCAGCTCGCCGGCGCGCTTTTCGAAATAGGGCACGACCTGAGGCTGCCAGATCGCCTCGACCTTGGCATTCGGATCGAAAGCGGTCTTGGCCGCTGCCGCCGCCTTCTCTTCCGCGGTCGGCGTCTTGATGATCTTGCAACCGGGCAGGGCCGCCGCCACGACGGCAGCCAGCAATGCGCCCTTCATTCTCAACATGCGGGTGAACCTCGGCGTCTCGCAAAATGCATTGCGGAGGGCGCAACATTGCACCCTCCGCAATTGGGGCTGATCAGTTCGTCAGGGCGAAGGTTTCGAGCTTGCCGGCATTGTCGGCATTGATGAGAACGCAGTCCATCAGCTGCTTCTCTTCCTTCGGCGTCGTCTTGTTCTTGATGTAGGCGTCGGCCTGCTCCACCGCGAGCTGCGCCTGCGCATAGGCGGGTTGCAGGACGGTCGCCTTGATGCCGCCCGACTTGATGGAGTCGCGCACGTCGTTGGAACCGTCGAAGCCAACGACGATCACATCCTTGCGGCCGGCGGCCTGCAGGGCTGCGATCGCGCCCATCGCCATTGTGTCATTGCCTGAAATGACGCCCTTGATATCCGGATTGGCCTGAAGGATGGTTTCCATCTTCGAATAGGCTTCCGTCTGGCTCCAGTTGGCCGACTGCTTGGCGACCGACTTCAGCTCGGGATAATCGTCGATGACGTCGTGATAGCCCTGCGAGCGGATGCCGGCATTGGTATCCGACTCCTTGCCGACCAGCTCGACATAATTGCCCTTCTCGCCCATCAGCTTGACGAATTCCTGCGCCCCGAGCTGCGCGCCCTGATAGTTGTTCGAGACGATCTGGGCGACGGCGACGCCGGTCGCATTGATTTCGCGGTCGATCAGGAAGGAGGGGATGCCGGCATTCTTGGCCTTCTTGACGGCGGCGACGGAAGCGTCCGCGCCCGCATTGTCGAGGATGATCGCCTTGGCGCCGCGCCCGATCGCCGTATCGATCATTTCCGACTGCTTGTTGGCGTCGTCGTCATGGGTCATGACGAGCGTCTCGTAGCCGAGCTCCTTCGCCTTGGCTTCGGCGCCGACGGCTTCGGCCTTGAAGAACGGGTTGTCATGCGCCGGGGTGATGATGGCGATGAGATCGGCCGCGAAAGCCGGCATGGCCGTTCCGAGCGCCAGCGCGCTGGCGAAGGCTGCGAGTGTCAGTCTGCGTGTCAGTTTCATTCTTTCCTCCCTGTTGTGAATGACGCTCCGTCTCCCCGGAGCGGTGCCCCGTCTCCGGAGCGGTAGCAGGGGGAGGATTTGCCTCCCCCGGGCCGGTTCAGGTGATGCGCCGGATGCTTTCGGCGATCTCCTGCGGTTCGAAAACTTTCTTCCAGTCGTCGCGCATCAACGCCGGGATGCCGAACTCGATCGCCTTGTTG
This sequence comes from Rhizobium esperanzae, assembly GCF_002204185.1. Classification (GTDB taxonomy): domain Bacteria; phylum Pseudomonadota; class Alphaproteobacteria; order Rhizobiales; family Rhizobiaceae; genus Rhizobium; species Rhizobium esperanzae. Next base: position 87,663 of record NZ_MXPU01000006.1, read on the forward strand.
CAGGCATCCGAGAAGACACCGTCGACCTCCTTGAAGATGACCGCGCCGAGCACGTTCATATGGCCGAGCAGGAAATCGCGCGCGGCTTCGGCCGGCACGCCGCGGGCCACGCATTCGTCCATCGCCTGGCGCATGATGACGAGCAGCGAGGCGCAGACGGTTTCGGAAAGGCCGGGTTCGAGCATGGCGAGCTGATCGACCGTGACCCGGTGCGAACGCATGACCGGCGCCCAGATGACCTTGGCGATTTCCTCGCCGAGCGCATAAGCGCTTTCGGGACCCTGCATCAGCGCCGAGACGATGTGCTGCTTGGCGAAGAGGCCGCCGAAATGATCCTTCTTGGCCTGCATATCCGTCTCGTCGTTGAAGATCGGCGGATGGCAGGGATGGGTGACGAAATAGGTGAGGTCGTCGCGCTTCGGCAGATGGCCGGCGAAGGGCGCGGCAGCATCGAGCGCCACCACCATGGTGTCGGGCGCGAGCTTGTCGACGATGCCGGCCGCGACCTTGCCGATCGCCGTATCCGGCACGGCGAGAATGACGACCTCGGCGCCGTCGAGCGCGGCGTCGACAGGCACGCAATCGAGGCCAAGATCGTTCTTCAGGCGGGCCTTGCCGGCATCGCTCACCTCGACATGGCGCACTTCGAAGCGCGAGCCTTTGAGATTTTTGGCAAGCCGGTACCCCATTTTGCCGCCGGCGCCGAAGAGAGCAATCTTGGTCATGTTTTCCTCACCTTTTCAGTTCTGGATAGGATCATATACTGGTATGATGAGTCAATCACCATATCATTACGCGCTTAGGCCCCATGTTTCTCCGCATCGAGCCGGTCGATCGCCTGCACGTTGCCGGCCGACGGGCCATCGGGGTCGAATTCGGAGGCGAGCCAGACGTCGACGATCGATTTCGCCAGTTCCGGCCCGATGACGCGCGCACCCATGGTGATGATCTGGGCGTTGTTGGATTTCACCGCGCGTTCCGCCGAATAGGTGTCGTGGGTGAGCGCGGCGCGGATGCCCGGCACCTTGTTGGCGGAGATGCACACGCCGATGCCGGTGCCGCAGAACAGAATGCCGCGCTCATGCTCGCCGTCGACGATCGTCTGCGCCAGGCGCTGGGAGAGATCGGCATAAAAGCCGGACTGGCTGAGATCGTGCACTTCGAGATCCGCCTTGCCGGCGAGATGGGCGGCAATGACGTCCAGGAGCGGTTTGCCGGCGCTGTCGGCGCCAATTGCGATCTTCATGGCAGTTTCCTTTCACTCGCCGTCTGGCGTGGAGATGAGCGGTCGATCGCCGCGCTGACGCGGGCGAGAATGTCGAGATAGCCTTCGACGGACCAGGCGGAGCGGCCGATGAAAAGGCCGTCGATATCGGGCTCGCCGATCAGTTCCTCGCAATTGCCGGGATGGACGCTGCCGCCATAGAGGACCGGCACCGGGCGGCCGAGAATGGATTTCGCCACCTCGGCGATCTTGCCGTGCCGCTGCGAGGCATAATCGGCCGTCGCCGGAATGCCGTTGACGCCGATCGCCCAGACCGGCTCGTAGGCAAGCAGGATCGGAGCCTCGCCGGCCTCGATTTCGACGCCCCTCAGGGCAGCCTCGACCTGCCGCCGCAACACGGCATCGGCCCGGCCTTCGTTACGCTCCTGCAGGGTCTCGCCGATGCAGACCAGCGGCGTCAGGCCGTGGCGGATGGCGGCGGCAACCTTGAGGCCGACGGTCTCGTCGGTCTCGCCGAAATGTTCGCGCCGTTCGGAGTGGCCGAGCTCGACGAGATCGAGCCGGCAATCCTTCAGCATCAGCGGCGAAACTTCGCCGGTCCAGGCGCCGGCATCCTCCCAATGCATGTTCTGGGCGCCGACCTTCACCGAGCTCTCGGAAAGCACGCGCTTGACCTCGCGCAGCGATGTGAAGGAGGGGATGACGAAGCGCTGCACGCGGGCATCGCGTTCACGATCCGCATCGGCGAGGCGGCGCGCGAAGGCGAGCGCTTCCTCAAGCGTCTTGTTCATCTTAAAGCTGGTGCCGACCCAGACGACCATCTCAGTTCTTCCTCCCGTCGCGGATCTGCGCGAAATAGCGGTCCGTGCCGACCTGGCCGCCTTTCAGCGCGATCTGCAGGCCGTTGGTCGGCGCATAGTCGCCATGGGCGAGGCAGAGCGGCGAGCCCGGCGTCTGCGGCAGCGGCAGCAATGTCGTCAGCGCGTCGATCTTCAATTGCCGCAGCGCGTGGCTCGACGTGTCGCCGCCGGCGACGACCGCGCGCGGCAGTGCTTCCTGCTCGATCAGCCTGCTCAGGATCGTGCCGAGCGCGCTGCCGAGCTGGTGGCGAGCGCCGGGAAGCCGGTCGATATCGGCGCCGCGGTCGGCGGATGGGCCGAGCGCCGTGTAAAGGATGACGCTCCGGCCTTCCTTCAGCTTGCCGATACCCGCCTGCACCGCCGCATCCACCGCAGCCTCGCCATTCGAGACCAGAGCAAGCGGATCGAGTGCGATGCTTTCGAAACCGTTTTCGACGGCCGTGCGGATCTGGCGTTCGGTCGTCGGCGAGACGCTGCCGGAGACGACCGCGAGGCGATCGACGGCGCCGATATCGGGAAATTCCGCGCTGCCCTGACCGATCACGCCGGCCTGCCGCCAGGCTCTGAGCAGGGCATATTCGACGCCCGAGGAGCCTGCGACGAAGCTTCCCGAACGGTTGGCGACGCGCAGCATCTGCCGCCCGGCGGCCGCCTGCGTCGCGTCGGAATCGACATCGAGCAACAGAATACCTTCCCGATCCGACGCCAGCTCGTCGATCCGCCGGTCGGCATCGGCCGCGGTGATTGCGACGAGATCGGCAAGCAGCACGGGAAGCGAGGTCTGCTTCGACAGGTGCAGCGCAAGATCCGCCTCATCCATCGGCGTGACGGGATGGCGGCTCATCACCGGGTGGCGGTCGATGCGGAAGACGCGACCCTGATAGGCTGCGAAAAGATTGCCGAAAACCGTGTAGCGCTTCAATTGCGGCGCGCCGACGATGACGGGCACGATGGATTGCCCGAAACTCGTGCGGCCGATCTCGATCGCCTTGCCTATATTGCCGATGCCGGGGCTGGAATCGAAGGTCGAGCAGACCTTGTAATGGCAGATGGCAGCGCCGAGCGAATTCAGCCAGTCGAAGGCCGGCGCAAGATGCTCGTCCATCCATGCCGGCGTCTCGCTGCGGCTCGTTCCGGCAATGCCGATCGCGCGGCAATGGCCGAAACGGGCAAGCAGCTCCGGCCTGGGAAGGTCGAGGAAGAGCACGGTCTCGACGCCGTTCGAGGCGAGCGCCTCCATGACGTCGGTGGAGCCGGTGAAATCATCCCCGTAATAGCTGACGAGACGTCCATCCATCGCCGTCACGCGCCCTTGCCGTCGCTGAATTTCGCAATCGAGGCGGCAAGCTCCGGATGATCCTTGGCATAGACCTCCAGCGGAATGCCGGCGACCGCCGCCTGCCAGGCCTGCTGCACGGCGCGCACGCCGGCAGCAGGACCGCCGGGATGGCTGACGATGCCGCCGCCGCAGAGATAGAGAAGATCGATGGTGCGGCCGGTGCGCTCGTAGGTCTCCGGCGCCTGCCCGCCCCACTGGCCGGAGCCCGCGACCGGAAGCGGGCAATCGGCGGCATCGAAGAGCGGCGTGCTGACGGCCTTGAAGGAAGAGACGAAGCTCTCGTCCGGCTCCCAATATTTGACCCTGATGCCGTTGATCTGGAACTGGTCGACGCCGAGCAGCCGCCAGAACTGCTGATAGACCTTGAAATCCATGCCGGCGCCCGGATCGCGCGTCAGCACATCCCAGCCGTTGCGATGCGCATGCAGCACCAGGCTGGAGCGCTTGCGCAGGAAGCTCATGCCGCCGAAGCCGATCGAATTGATATTGACGACGGCGCAATTGCCGCCGGCCGCAGCGACGATATCGTGGTTGCGCATCATCTCGTCGGGATCGGCATGCGAGATGCCGAAGGCATACATGACCTTCTTGCCGGTCTTCTGCTCGTGATCGAGAATGCGCGGCATGATCGCGGCGACGCGCTCCTTGAGCGGCGAATAGGCCGGGCTCATCAGCTTCTCATCGTCCTTGATGAAGTCGACGCCCGACCCAATCAATTCGCCGACGAGTTCCGCCGTCTCGTGCGGCCTCAGCCCCAGTGCCGGCTTGACGATCGTGCCGATGATCGGGCGGCCCTCGACGCCGGTGAGGCGGCGGCTGCCCGCTATGCCGAATTGCGGCCCGGGATGGGCGCTCCGGAAAGCTTCGGGCAGCTTCATGTCGACGATGCGGATGCCGGTCATGCCCTTGATCGAATAGACGCCGCCGATCGCGATGGTCATCAGCGCCGAGAGATCTGTGCCGATCGCCTCCAGAGGGAAGGCAATGTCGACATCGGCGCGGTGGAGCAGCGTGTCGGGCGCGGCCTCGGGCCAGGTCGGATGGCGCGCATTCTCGAGCGGGCGGATCGCCAAAACCCGGGCGGCGACGCGTGATTTCAGCTCTTCCGTCTCGCCGGGAACCGGCACGAAGGTTCCGGTCGACTGGTCGCTGGCGATCTTGTCCGCCATCGTCTCGACGCTGCCGGGCGTTTCGATGCGGTAGGTCAGGGTTATCATCATGAAACGGCCGGCTGCTCCTCTCGCCATGGAGATTGTCATGGCGTCAACTCGTGATCTGGTATAATGAGTATTCCAACTGTTGAAAAGCGGAATCTTCGGCGGCGCAAATTTTCAGCCGCGAGCTTTGTTCTCGGCGCGGAAAACTGTTAGGAGGAAGCATTTTGAGCCAGCGAGATCTCATGACCCAGCCCATCGAACAAATCGTCCGCCGGAAACTCTCCGACGAAGTGTTTGATCGACTCGAGCGGATGATCACCTCAGGCGAGCTTCAGCCCGGTGACGAAATGCCCTCCGAGCGGGTGCTGATGGAGCGCTTCGGCGTCGGCCGGCCGGCGATCCGTGAAGCCATGCAATCGCTCGCCAACAAGGGTCTCGTCAGCATCTCGCACGGCGAGCGCGCGAAGGTCTTGCGGCTGACGGCGAAATCGATCTTCCGCCAGGTCGATCTCACCGCCAAGATCATGCTGTCGCAATCGGCCGACTCGCTCGAACATCTGAAGAGCGCCCGCATCTTCTTCGAGCGCGGCATGGCCCGCGAAGCCGCGCAGCGCGCCTCGGCAACCGATATCAGCGATCTCAGGGACATCATCGAGCGTCAGCGCGCCTCGCTCGGGCGGGCCGAAGAGTTCATCGACGCCGACATGGAATTCCACACCCGCATCGCCCAGATTTCAGGCAACCCGATCTATGTCGCCGTCAGCGAGGCGATGCTCGCCTGGCTGAAGGAATATCACACCGAAATGCTGATCTGGACCGGCAAGGAAAAGTTCACGCTTGCCGAACACGACGAAATCGTCGACCGCCTCGAGGCCAACGATGTCGACGGCTCGGAGATGGCGCTCCTGAAGCATCTCGAAAGGTCGCGGGCGCTTTATACCAAGTAGCCCGCACCAGACGGTGATCAGCGGCGCAATTTGTCATCAGCAGCTGCGGAACAATGATGTCCTGACGAGGTTGTGGATGAGCTAATCACGCAACATCCCAAGGAGGATCTCAGGATGCGTATGAAAATCGTAGCAGCTTCGCTCTTCGCGCTCGGCATGGCGACATCCGCTTTCGCCCAGTCCAACCCGGCCCCGGCCGGCGCCACGATCGACAAGAACCAGGCCGATCAGGGCGGCGGTGCGAGCGGCGACATGAAAGCCAAGAAGCCGATGGCCACTGATACCACCACGACCGGCTCAACGACCGGCGGCACGATGAAGATGGACAAGACCAAGTGCCCGAACCCGGTCAATAACTCCGCCAATCTCCAGACGCAGGGCGGCACGAGCAACGCCACCCCGATGGACGAGGCCTGCGCAGCGCATAACAACTGACCGGCTTGCAATGCACCAGGAACCCCGCTTCGGCGGGGTTCGGCTTCAGGAGAGCTGCTCCGAAGGGCGAGGCGTTGCGCCGACACCCGATGAATGCAAGGAGCAGCGTTGGAGCGCGTCCTTCGAGGCTCCGGCCTGCGGCCTGCGCGCCTCAGGACGAGGGACGCCGGAGGGTGCCGCGCCTGTGCAGGCAGAGATGCCGCATCCGAGAGGGGCGTTTCGCGCGGTCTGTGCATGCTCGATTTCAGCCCCCCCTTTATACAGCCTCCCGTTCCCAAACACCAAAATTCTAGTTGAGATTGCAGCCCCAAGGTGATCCTATCCTCCGCCTGCGTAGCCTTGAGTCCCTCGCCCTTATTCCAACATTTGACCGAGCGGCCCATGTCGATTTCAGATGCGATCTATCGTCCCTTCGAGACCCTGATCCGGCCGCTCGACATTCCTTATCGGCCGCTGCCGTCGAAGGGGCCGGTGACGGTGCTGTTGCATTTCATCTCGATGTTTCGCGGCGTGCTGATTGCGCTGGCGCTTTGCTCCATGGTGTTCGAGGTGATCAACCTGACGATCGTCTGGGGGCTTTCGGTCATCGTCGACGGCGTGACGCAGCAGGGTGCTGCCGTCTTCCTGCGCAGCGAATGGCTGCTGCTGAGCGTTCTCGGTTTTCTGATCTTTCCGGTGATGCCGATCGTATCCTTCGTGCTCAATACGCTGAACTCGCATACATTGGGCATCGCCATGCCGGCTGCCATTCAGTGGCAGGGGCACAAGGCGGTGGAGCGGCAGGATCTTGCCTTTTTCCATGATCTCTATGCCGGCCAGGTTTCCTCGCGGCTGCAGCAGGTCTCCTCCGCCGTCCAGCAGCAAATTCTCGCCGGCTTCCAGTCCATTCCGCGCTTCCTGATGCAACTGATGGGCTCGGTGATTTTGCTCAGCGCGCTCGCCTGCAGCTTGCTTTGCCCGTCGTCGTCTGGATCGTGCTCAACGTCGCCTTCACCGCGAGGATCGTGCCGACCTTCGTCGAGCGCTCGCGCCGCACCGCCAAGCAGCGCAGCATGATCGCCGGCGCCATCACCGATCTCTACACCAACATGCAGATGATCAAGCAGTTCGCGGCCGAAGACAGCGAAGCAGGCGCGATCCGCCGCATCATCGGAAAGGCCGTGCAGACGCAGCACGCCGAGCAGCGCATCTACCGCTCGTCGGAAGTGACCGTCGTCATCCTCAATACGCTGTTGTGGCTGACCATGCTGGCGATCGGATTTTTCGGCCTCGTCAAAGGCTTCCTCACGGTCGGCGAGTTCGTCGGCGCAGTCTATATCCTCAATCGGCTGTCGACGCAGATCTTCGTCTTCATGCAAATGGGCCAGCAGATCTTCCAGGCGATCGGCACGATCAAGGACGCCATGCCCGTCATGACGACGCCGCCCACCATCACCGACCGGCCGGATGCGGCCGAACTCACGGTGCAACAGGGCGAGATCCGTTTCGAAAAGGTGCGTTTCGCCTACAAGTCCGGCAAAGCAATCATCGACAACCTGTCGCTGACGGTGCAGCCCGGCGAGAAGGTGGGCCTGGTCGGCCTCTCCGGCGCCGGTAAGACGACGCTCGCAAACCTGCTCCTGCGCTTCTACGACATCAAGGAGGGCGCAATCCTGATCGACGGGCAGGATATCCGCGCGGTGACGCAGGCAAGCCTTCGCCGCGCGATCGGCGTCATCGCCCAGGATGTCGCGCTGCTGCACCGTTCGGTCGGCGACAATATCCGCTACGGCCGGCCGGTGGCGACGCAGGAAGAGATCGAAAGGGTGACGAAGATGGCAAGCGCCGATGCCTTCATCGCCGATCTCACAGACAGCGAAGGTCGCAAGGGTTACGCGGCTTTCGTCGGCGATCGCGGCATCAAATTGTCAGGCGGCCAGCGCCAGCGTGTCGCGATCGCCCGCGTGCTGTTGAAGGACGCGCCGATCCTGGTCCTCGACGAGGCGACCTCCGCGCTCGACAGCGAATCCGAAGCCGCCATCCAGGAAAGGCTGAACCTCGTCATGGAGGGAAAGACGGTGATCGCCATCGCCCACCGCCTCTCGACGATCGCCAGGATGGATAGGATCGTCGTGCTCGATCACGGACGCATCGTGGAAGAAGGCCGGCCGGAAGAACTGGTCGAACAGGATGGGCTGTTTGCCCGGCTCTGGAGGCGGCAGACCGGCGGCTTCATCCCTGAAGAGATCGATTGAGCGGGGCAGGGAACTGTCATCGCTTGACTCATGGGAAAGGGATTGATACCGATGTGGGTAATCGATAACCCAAAGCGAACCCGTGACTGCTTCACTTAACGACATAGCCGCCCGTGCAGGCGTTTCCGTCAAGACCGTGTCAGGCGCTCTGCATGGCGGTTCGGCGCGCATGTCTGAGGAAACGCGCCGGCGGATCAAGGAGATCGCCGAGGAACTCGGCTATGTCACCAACTTTGCGGCTCGCAGCATGCGGCAGGGCTGGATGCCGCTTGTCGGCCTCGTCGCCGATGACCTGATCACCTCGCCTTTCGCGACGGAGATCATCAGGGGGCTCGACGGGGCCGTGCGTACTTCCGACATGGCCGTCTTCGCCATGACGCTCGGCGGCCATCGCAGCGTGGGATCGATCCTCGATGAGATGCGACGCTTTCGCCCGCGCGCGATCGCCTATGCTGCCATGTATCACAAGAGCGTCGACCTGCCGCCCGAGTTTGCCGATACTGTCGGGGTGATGATCAACTGCCGGGACGCCAATGATCGAGTGACGTCTCTCGTGCCGGATGAAACCGGCGCGGCGATCGAGATTACCAGCTACCTGCTCGACGCAGGGCGCCGCAATATCGCATTCATCAACCTGCCGGGACTGCTCGCCGGCGAACTGCGTGAACTGGGTTTCCGGCAGGCGCTCGATCACGCCGGCATTGACGGGGCAGGGGCTGTCGTACTTCCCGCTGTCAGCAAGGCGATCTATAGCGATCGGGCGCATAGCCTCGTGCCCACACATATACATGATCTCATCAACAGCCCGCGGCGTCCCGATGCCATCCTGTGCGGCAACGATCGTGTGGCCATGGAAGTCTACGCCGCGCTGCGCCGATGCGGGGCGACCATTCCCGATGACGTCGCGGTCGCGAGCTTCGACAATCAGGTCGAGATCGCCTCCCGCCTCGATCCGCCGCTGACAACCATGGCGCTGCCGCACCGCGCCATGGGCCGCCAGGCCGCGCAAATCCTGCTTGCCGACCACCGATCCGCGGCCGGGGTGCAGAAACTGCCGTTCCAGTTGGTGGAGCGGGCATCCGTGTAAATTGAGGAAGGCCCATTCAATTGAGGAGGAATTCTAATGGGTAAACGTTTACTTTGGTCTGTCGTCCTGTCTTCGACACTGGCCGCTACATGGGCTGACGCAGCCGAAAAGACTGCCATTCAGGTCATGCATCAGGGCGATCCCGGTTTTGTCGCCGCCTATGGCAAGGTGGCCGAGCGCTTCGAGGCCGCCAATCCCGATGTCGATGTCCAGTTCATCTATGCGCCGCACGATGCCTATAACGAGAAGTTCAGCGCGGCCGTCATGGCCAAGCAACTGCCCGACGTCATGGAGCTCGATGCGCCGTTCCTCGCCAATTATGTCTGGTCGGGTTATCTGCAGCCGATCAAGCCGCTGATCGACAAAGATCTCCTCGACGACATGACGGAGTCCAACATCGCTCAAGGCACATACCCGGTCGACAAGGATCTCTATGCGATCGGCCTGACGGACTCTTCCGTCGTTCTTTACGGCAACAAGAAATATCTCGAAGCGATCGGCGCGCGCATCCCGAAATCCGTCGACGATGCCTGGACGCGAGAGGAGTTCGAAAGCTACCTCGAGAAGCTTTCGAAGCTCGACGGCGTGAAGTGGCCGATCGACACCTTTCGCGGCTACGGCATCAAGACCGAATGGATCACCTATGCCTATGGGCCGATCCTGCAATCGGCAGGTTGCGACCTGATCGACCGCAAAGCCTGGAAATCCGAGGGAACGCTCGACAGCGACGCCTGCGTCGATGCCCTCGCCATGATGCAGAAATGGGTCAAGAACGGCTGGGTCGTGCCGCAGTCGGCCGGCACCAACCAGTTCTTCGCCGAAGGCAATCCGGCCGCACTGGCGCTCGGCGGACACTGGGTCTATGCGGAGGCTGCGGCCACCATGAAGGACAACATCGTCGTCCTGCCGCTTCCCAAGTTCGGCGCAAAGGGCGCGAGCCCGAACGGCACCTGGATCTGGGCGATCACCAAGACGTCAAAGCATCCCGATGTCGCCGCCAAGTTCATCAGCTTCCTGCTGAAGGACAAGGAGTATCGGGCCTATGTCTCAAGCCAGTCCGGCTATCCCGGCTTGAAGAGCTTCGCGGCCGAATCTCCGCTCTATGCAAACGGCGGCCCCATGGCGATCGCCTTCGAGCAGGCGTCGAAGACGGCCGTTGCCCGCCCGCCGCATCCAGCCTATCCCACCATCACGTCGGCCTTCATGCAGGCCATCGACGAGGCCTTCAATGGGGGCGATCCAAAGGAGGCGCTCACAACAGCCGCCAAGAAGATCGACCAGGATATCGAAGACAACGACGGATATCCGCCGTTCGGTGATCAGGAATAACAGCCAACGGCGCCGGTCGGTCGAAGCCTTGCGACGTGTCGCCACGTTGCAGGGCGGGACCGACCCTTGAGGCCTGGCGAGGAGGAATGCGATGGTCATGCAACAATCGACATTGCCGTCGACAACAGTGCGAAAGTCTCCGGCGCGCCGGCATGACATGGGACGACTGATGCAGGAAGCGGCGATGCTCGCGCCGGCCGTGATTCTTTTGACTGTCTTTCTGATCGTGCCGTTCTTCCTGTCCTTCTGGACGGCGATGACCAACCAGCCTCTGGTGCCGCGGCCGACGCCCGTCCGGTTCGTCTGGTTCAACAATTTCATCCGCATCTTCCAGGACGATCTTTTCTGGACTGCCCTCTGGAACGTCTCGCGCTTCACCTTCTGGATCATTCCAGCCCAGTGTGGCCTGGCTTTCGCAACGGCCCTGCTGCTGCATCAGAAGCTGCCGTTCCGCAATGTGCTGCGCGGCATGTTCTTCCTACCGGCGATCACGTCGATGGTCGTGGTCTGCGTCATCTGGGGCACCCTGTTCCAATATCCGACGGGCCCGTTCAACCAGATCCTCGGTTTCATTTCCGGTGGCGCGGTCCAGCCGATCGATTGGCTCGGCGATCCCGAATGGGCGATGTTCTCGCTCGTCCTGCTCTCGGCTTGGCAAGCCTATGGTTTCCAGATGATCGTCTATCTCGCGGGTCTGCAGGGCATTCCCGACGAACTCTACGATGCCGCCAAGATCGACGGCGCGAATGCTTTCCGGCGCTTCTGGCATGTGACAATGCCGGGCCTTCGGCCGACGCATGTCTTCGTCCTGGTGATCACCACCATCCAGGCGTTCAAGCTCTATACCCAGGTCGCCATCCTCACGCAGGGCGGGCCGAAAAGCAGCACCGAGACGGTTGTGCATTACATGGTCCGCGCCGGTTTCGAGGAACAGAAGATGGGTTATGCCTCGGCCGTGTCCGTCATCCTGTTCGTCATCGTTCTCATCATCGCGCTGATCCAGCGCCAGCTCCTGAGGCGCTTCGATGTCTGATATCGCTCTTTCGATCCCGCAGGCCCGCACGGCGCGGCCTCGTTCCGCTGCCCGAGTTCTCAGAACCGTGCAGGTGGCTTGCATCTTCATCATCGCCTTGGTGATCGTCTCCCCGTTGCTGCTTCTGGTCGTGGCGAGCCTCAAGGACGACCGCTTCCAGATCCTTGCCGACATGGGCAGTTTCCGCGCCTTCTGGGTTTCCAATCCGACGCTCTCCAACTATGCGGAGGTCGGCCACCTCTCGGGCCAACTCGCCTTCGGCCGTTACCTCATCAACTCGCTGATCATCCTGGTCACCACCGTCTGCTCCGGCCTGGTCGTCAACTCGATGGCCGGCTTCGTCCTCGCCTGGGGGTCGCTGAGGGGCCGGGCGGTCATCCTGTCGGTGGTGATCGCACTCTATGTGATCCCGCAGGAAAGCATCATCATGCCCCTCGTGATCATGGTATCCAGGGCGGGAATGTCCGATACCTTCGCGGTGCAGATCGTGCCCTGGGTGGCGAGCCCTCTCTACATCTTCCTGTTCTACCAGTTCTTCGCGCAACTGCCGAAGGAACTCCTGGAAGCCGCCGAGATGGACGGCGCTTCCTTTTTCCGGGCCTATCGCTCCATTTTCCTGCCGCTCAGCCTGCCCGCCCTTGCCACCGTATCGATCCTGATGGGCATCGAGACCTGGAACCAGTATCTCTGGCCGATCCTTGTGACGCAGACGGATTATGCCCGGCCGATCGCCGTCGCCATTGCGACCTTCTTCGGACAGGACAGCATCTATTGGGATCGTGCGATGGCCGCCTCCGTCTTGATGATGATCCCGATCCTGGGGCTCTACCTCGTTTTCCAGCGTTGGTTCGTGAGCTCCTTTATCGGCTCTGCCGTGAAAGGTTGAATTGATGACAAGCCAAGTAATGTCTCCGTCCGATGAAGGCGGGCTGGAGACGATCAGCGCCGTCCTGCCGGCAGGGAGCACGATCCATGCCTGGATAAAGGCTTCGCATGGCGCCGCCCCGGGAAGGCTGACCGCTCAAGTCGACGGCGATCCGGTCTGTACCGTCGAAACATCAAATCCTCATGAATTCGAGTTTCGGCTGCTGACGCTGGAGCGCGGTGGAGATACCGCCTTGTCCTACGATCCCGCTGCGACGTGCGTCTCGCTTGTCTATGCCTTCTCTCAGCCCCGCGTTCTCGATGAGGGCATTCGACTGCTGCATGTCAGGCCGTCCAATGCGGCGCCCGACGTTCCCGGCGGCTATCATTTCCGCCCGCCTTTCGGCTGGATGAACGATCCCAACGGATTTGGAAGATTCGGTGGCAGGGTGCACCTGTTCTACCAGCACTATCCGCATAACCTTCGGTGGAACAACATGCATTGGGGGCATGCGGTCTCGGACGATTACCTCCGCTGGACGCATCTTCCGATCTTTCTTCCGCCTTCGGATGCCCTCGCCGCACGGGCCGATGGGCGCGGCGGCGCATTTTCCGGCTCGGCGATCCCCCTCGATGGCGCCGGAATTCGCATCTTTTTCACCGAGCATATGAAGCACCGGCAGCCGGAGGAGCAAATTCAGTTCACCGCCACCAGCGGCGATCTCGTCAACGTCGAACCGGCAAACCTGATCCTGCCCGCGCGTCCTGAGGGGCTCGGCCTGACGACTGACTTCCGCGATCCCTATGTCTTCATGGGCCCGGACGACAAATGGAAGATGCTGCTCGGCACGCGGGACCGCGGGGGCGGCATCATCCTGCTTTACGAAACGGACGATCCGGGCGCGGCAACGGGATGGACCTTCCTCGGCATGCTTCACCGCGAGAACCGCTTCGGGATGACGGCGGCGGAGTGCCCTTGCCTGGTGCCTCTCGATGGTCCCGCGAACGATCCGTCGACGCGATGGGCCCTGATCTTCGGTCTTCTCACCAGCCGCGACCCGGCAACGGGCCGGCGCAATATCACTCTTGCCACCATCGGCCGCTTCGATGGTCACAGCTTCTCTGTGGAGTTCGAGCAGGAGCTGGACTTCGGCACCGATGCCTACGCGTTCCAGGCCTTCGTCGACGAGACCGGTCCGGTTGGCATCGCATGGCTGGCGAACTGGACGGATGTCTCAAAGGAAGTCGACATGCCGACGGCGATGACACTGCCGCGGCGGCTGGCATTGCGCGGCGGCGCGCTGACCACGCCACCGATCGCCGATGTCGAAAGTCTGCGGCAGCGCCCATTGGATGCTCAGGGCCTTCTGGACGGCCGTCCGGTCGATCTTGCCAACGGCTCTGTCGAGATCCTCCTCACGCTCAAGGAAGCGGGCAATGCCTTCCATCTCACGTTCGAACATCCCGACGCGACGGTGGCGGTTCAGTTGAATGACGACGGACTGAGCATTCTCTTTTCGGGAGCGGGCGCCAAGACGTCGCCCCGTTACATCGCCGCCGGCGCACGCCCGTCAACTATCCGCATATTCCTCGACGCAGGTTCCATCGAGGTCTTCGGTGATGACGGCCGCTGGACGGGAACCAAGCGGCTGCCGGGGTTCAAGGGGATAAACTCCATGCGTCTCGCCGCGCCGGAGGGACATGTGCTCACCGCCGAAATCTGGCAGCTTGGTCTCTGATCACAGGGAGCCCGGGCAAAAGCACGGCCGCCGAGGCGGCGGCCGTTGCGAAGGAGCATAGCGCACAGAGCGGCTTAGGCCGCCTTGCCCTTGCCCTTGATGTTGGCTGAAGACTCCGCGAGCCGCGTGAGCTTCTTGTCGGTTGCCTCTTCTTCGGCCAGCGTAGCCTGCAGCAGCGGCACGGCATCCTTGAGGCCGAGCTGTTTTGCCCATGCGATCAACGTGCCGTAGCGGGCGATCTCATAATGCTCGACGGATTGGGCGGACGAAATCAGGCCGGCATCGAGGGCAGCGGTGCCCTTGAATTCATCCATGATCTCCTCGGCTTCGGCGATAATGCCCTGGATGGCCTCGCAGGTCTTGCCGCGTGCCGGTTTGCCGATCATCTCGAAAACCTGTTCGAGGCGTTCGACCTGCGCCTGGGTCTCGTCGCGATGCTGCAGGAAACCGGCCTTGCCCTCTTCCGATTGCGCGGCGCGCGCCATCTTCGGCAAAGCCTTCAGGATCTGCTTTTCGGCGTAATAGATGTCCTTGAGAGTATCGAGAAACAGGTCGTTCAGAGTCTTCTCGGTTGCCATTTAGTCCTCCTATGGCGTGTCGTGACGACAATCAACTCTCGCATCGGTCGGATGTTCCGATCGGAAATATGACGCCCCCTTGGCCGGAGGCGCCATCTCTATCCGGCCAAGGAAGAGACCGTTCGACAGTATCGAGACGGCGATCACCCAACGACTACAGGACGCCGTTGTTCCCATGCGCGAGCCGGCGAGCAGTTGCCGCCCCAGCCCGGACTTGTGTCCGGTATCGTACGGCAACGAATAGGAAGCCAGCGACTTTCCTTCTCATCCCAGGAGAGAAAAATGGCTTCCCCGTCTTCACTACGCCCCGCTTCGCATTGTAAAGAGAAATCCGCAATCGAGCGGGAGATCGTCGAACTGACGCCGGCATTGCGCGCCTTTGCCCGAAGGTTCTTGCGCAGCGATGATGACATCGATGACCTCGTTCAGGAAACCTTGCTGAAGGCGCTGAATTCGCTTCATCTCTACCAACCCGGCACCTCCCTCAAATCCTGGCTTTTCACCATCCTGCGAAACACGTTCTGCACCAATTATCGCCGCAAGAAACGCGAGCCGGCTGGAATGGACACGGCGATGGAACAGGTTGCGATCGCCCCGACCCAGGAGTGGGTGCTGCGGGAGCACGAATTGCAGCGGGCCCTGACGCGTCTTTCCGACGACAGGCGCCGGGCTCTGACATTGGTGGCTGCCGGAACGAGTTATGAGGACGCCGCCAAAATGTGCGGGTGCCGGATCGGCACCTTGAAAAGCCGTGTGAGCCGCGCCCGCGAGTGCCTGATTGCGATGCTCGGAAACCATCTCGTCGATTGATCGCCCTGCGCCGGCCGCTTCGCCTGGAGCGGAACAAACGGTCGTGGTCCTGGTTCCAAACCCAAATCGATAGGATCGGCCGATCGAATCGATATGGGCAAACCGCCGGGCCAGGCTGAAGAGTCATGAACGCGCGAAGCCACGCCATCTTTCCCAGAGTTAATCGCGCCGGATGGCTCGATACGCTTCGCGTATTGACGGCGGTCGTGGTCCCGACGGTTGCCAAGGGCATCATCATTCGCCGCCCGACAATGGAGCGTCTGGCGGAGCGGCGGCGCTTCGACACAAACGCCGTGAAACAGATGCAGCGGCTGAAACACAAGTACGGGCCGGCGCCTCTTCTGCTGCCGATCCCATTGCGACCACATCTGCTGATCCTCGATCCGGCCGATGTCGCCACGGTGCTTCAATCTTCGCCCGAACCGTTTGCCGCGGCGACTGCGGAAAAGCATGCGGCCCTTGTTCACTTCGAGCCGGAGAACGTGCTTATCTCATCGGGCTCTCGGCGCGCCGAGCTGCGGCCGGCCCATGAGCACGCCTTGGCAACCGCAGACCGGCTGCATCCATTTGCGGTGCATTTCAAGAATATCGTCGACGCCGAATTTCTGCAGCTCCTGAACCTACCCCGTGAGCTCGATTGGTCGGCCTTTTCGCAGGCCTGGTTCCGGATCGTCCGGCGAGTCGTCCTCGGCGACCGAGCGCGCAACGACGTCACATTGACCGAGACTTTGAACGAACTTCGAGGGAGGGCCAACTGGGCATTTGCCGCCCCGGTCGATCAGCGCAAGCTTGCCCAGTTTCATGAGCAGGTCGGCCGCTATCTGAGAGACCCGGAAAAGCACAGTCTTGTCAACCGGTTTCCGACAGGCGATGGGCTTGCTCCGGAAAGCCAGGTGGCCCAATGGCTGTTCGCCTTCGATGCAGCCGGAATTGCCGTTATGAGGACGCTCGCCTTGCTGGCCTGCCATGTGAGCTACTGGAGCAAAGCCGTGGAAGAGGCCATGGGCGGGAATCTCGATCGGCCCTTCACACGCAGTTGTCTGCTGGAGGCCTTGCGTCTCTGGCCGACGACGCCGGCCATCCTGAGGCAGCTGACCAAGGACATCCAGTCAGGCGACAGGGTCATCGCTCGCGGCACGGGCGTCATCATCTTCGTCCCCTTCTTCCATCGAGACCCCGCGCTCCTCTATGCCAATCGGATGGAACCGAGCATCTGGGGACAGAACGACGCGTTGCCGGCCGCCGGGCTCGTGCCCTTCAGCGCCGGTCCCGTCATTTGCCCGGCACATAATCTCGTGCCGGCGATTGCAAGCTTTGCCGTGGGCACGTTCTTGTCGGCCGCCGATATTGTGCTGCTGCACCCGTCGTTAATCGTCGCCAACCTGCCTGGTACCCTCAATCACTTCGACATCCGGCTGAAGCTGACGGCGCGCCGCAGGGAAAATAGATGATGCCGCAAGGGGAGAACGTCCAGTTCGCGTCGGCTCACAGCCTTTGCATCACGCCGTAGACGAGGATCGAGACGTAAAGCAGAAAGACGATAGCGACCGTCGTCGCGATCACGGCGACGACCAGCCACAGGGTTTTCAGCCCGTCCGGCTGCCGTTTGGCGCTCGGCCACTCCAAGCGGATCGGATTGTCTTTGGGCCATTTCATCAAGGATTGGCTTCCGTTGAAGATTGCGTGGGCCGATTGCTTATATTGCTTGAGTTCCATGAGAGCGTAGCGCCGAACACGATCACGAGTCCAACCAGCAGGATGGCTCCTAAATAGACCATGAAAGCGCGACGATCCGATTCGTCGTTCATCTTTCTCTCCTTCGCCCCTCGAACCAGGCGAAACCCGGAATGTTCCGGTCAACGAATTGAGGAGGGATCTACCAGCGGAGCAGACGAGGTCCGGTCATGGCGCCGACGGCACCGATGAGCAAGATGCCGAGCGTGTACCAGATCAACACGAAAGGCATGCCGTTTTCGGTGCAGAACCAGGAATAAACCCAGGCGCCGGCTCCTCCCGCGGCAATGCCGGCGACAAAGCCGGTCAGCCGCAGATCCACCGGCGCCGCGCGGCGCAGCGCCCAGACCGTGCCGGCATAGACCGGGATCGCAAAGCCTGCGATGAGCGGGGGGCAATGCAGCGCCGAGGAACCGAGGATCAGCAATCGATAGCTCTCGCTCGGCGCCGTCAAGAGCTGGATGACCGCGACGGCCGCCATGGCGGCGAAGATCAATCCAAGCAAACCAAAAAAGCGCCCCTCGGAACCATCGGGTCGGGAAAGCCGAAAAACGGTGGCAAAGGCGGCCGCCGCAATCAGGGCATTATAGGCGGACTTGATCCAGAAGACCGGCAGCGTCAGCACGTTGGGCATATCGACTCGGGGACCAAGAATGATCAGCATCAGCAGAAGGGAAAGTCCGAGGGCCGGCAGTATGCCGAGCGCAAAGTGGCGCCATAGCGCGTTGCGCGGCACCGGCTTGAGGTCGCTTGCCAACCGTTCGATGAGATCGTCTGTCTTTGTCACGATGTGCCTCGCAGTCTTTCTCCAATCACCTTGAGCGCCCGATGGATGCTGACTTTCACCGCCGACTCGGACTGACCGGTGCGGTTTGCGGCGTCCGCGACCGAGCTGCCCTCGAGCTTCACCTGCCGGATCAGTTCCTGCTGTCGCAACGGCAAGCCGTCGAGCAACCGCTCGACATCCATGCGGGCGGTCAGCCGATCCTCGCTGAAGTCGCTTTCGATCTGGTCATCAAGCTCGGTCTCGGCCAGCCTGCGCCCGCCACGGCCGCGATGATGGTCGATCAGCTTGTACCGGGCGATCGAGAAAAACCAGGCGGTAAAAGATCTGTTCCGGTCATAGGTAGATCGCCGGGAATGCAGTGCCAGCAATGTCTCCTGGACCAGATCTTCCATGTCCGCTCTCGTCGCCGCAGCCATCCTGCGGCTGTAATAGCCGACAAGCAGCACGCGCAAAGCCGTCAGCAAACGCCGATAGGCAGCCTCGTCCCCGTCAAGGGACAGAAGCATCAATGCTTTCAGGGCTTCTTCCGAATGGGTGGTGGTCATGCTGTCAAAGAGCTCATTCGTAAAAACGGACAATCGGTTACAGCGAAAACCAAAGATTTTTGAACTGCAGCTCTACCACATGCACGTCAAGCTGTAACGCATTCCGACGCTTGTCGAATGGAGAGGCGTCAGCCACCGGCAGGCGCCGCGGACACGGCAATCCGATTTAGGAGATTTCCGTTGCAAGCTTTTTTACAGCCTTTGCAGCCTGCACGTCATCGTGGTTCTCGCTTGCAGGGGCCGCCTCCTCGAACGGTCGCTTGGTTACAAGGAGGCAAAGCTACTGACCCGGATCGAAGCACTCACGGATCTTGGGGAGCTTTGCGGCGGCAATGGTGGATTCTCGAAGGATCGCGGCTACGATTGGTATGCGGGGATATAGCTGCCGCTGTTATCCCTGAGCAGACGATCGGCCCGAAAGAGCCCATCGCTTCGATTTTCTCAGAGGTCCAATCAGCCGCTCATATTCCTCCTCCGCCCTGCCGTAGGCGTCGGCGGCGAATTCCTCCAGCCCGCCGCGATCTCTGACGATCACCAGCCCTCGGACCGAGCGGATGAAATGGTTGCCTTCGAGCAGATGCAGGGCCGTGGTAACGCTCGGCCGCCTGACCGCCAGCATCAGGGCGATGAATTCATGGGTCAGGGCGAGCTTGTCACCATCAATGCGGTCGTGGCACATCAATATCCAGCGAGCCAGCCGCTCATCGATCCCGTGGATCGCATTGGAGAGCGCGGTAAAACCGGCCTGGGTCGCGAGGACGTGCGTGCTCTTGTGCAGCAGGCTGGTAAACACCGGATGCGTTTGCATCAGATCCAGCAGCTTGTCCTGTCGCAGCCGATAGGCAAAACCCGGCACCTGGACGGTGACCTCGGTTACGCTGATTCCTCCGTCTATCGCTGCCGCGGTGGGTGCAAACCCGTCACGACCGAACAACCCGGCTTCGACGCGATTGCCCTCGGGCGAAATGTTGATGATCGAACCTACTCCCGAGCACGGGAAATAAGCGTAGTCGATCGTTGCGCCGGCTTTGGCCATGACAAAGCCGCGAGGGGTGTCGCACGGTTCGAGATGAGAAACGACAGTTGCAAGCTCTCCCTCAGGCAAGAGGTCGAACAACCGGTTTTCCTTGGTCGGTGTCGTTGCTTCTGTCAATGCTCGCCCTCCGGAAAGTGTGAGGTTTGGAGGCAGCCTGATCGAATCAGATGGGAAAACCGGCCGGTTATCCGGCTCTCCACGCACGCAACTCACGAACCCTCCCTTGGTTCCCGCTTTGAGCGGAATCGACGAAAGGCGTCGTGCAGGACTTGCCGGTGGGGTCGACAAAGACGGCGTTGACGATGACATCGTTCGACAGGCGATCGCCGTCAGGACGCTCATTCCGTCCGCCGATTGTTCTCAAACCTTTGCCGTCTCACCTGCCTCGCGCAGCGAGAGGAACTTCTTCGTCAGAGCGGCGAGATTGTCGTTGATCCATTCCGCCATCGCCAACTCCTCTGCCAGATTGGCCTGAAGCCCGGTCATGGCGGCGCCGTATCCACCCGCCTCGGCAACTGCCAGCAGCGACTTGTAAGCCGCCGCTTCGTAGTGCTCGAAAGCAAAATTGGCAAAGGCGTTCTTCAGTATTTCGTCGCCGGCGACCGTGTGGCCAAGCGCTGCCATCGATCCGGTGAACGACAGCGCCAAGTCCTTCAGCATCGACTTGTCCTCGTTAAGACCGTCGAGAATCTCCTCCAAGCGATTGATCTGCCCTTCAGTCTCGCGGATATGCTGATCTAGCTTTGCTGCGACCTCCGGGTAGTTGTCGATCCGTTTCAACTGGGGCTTCATGATGCTGAGCGCCTGGTTTTCCATGGCATGCGCATTCCTCAGTCCAACGACGAAGACGTCACGAATTTCCTTCTCTGGCATAGCTGGCCTCCTTGTTTGAAAGTCCCTAACCGCAACGACTCCTCCTGGTTCCGGGCGTTTAAAAGGTTGACTGCAACTGTCTTCGATTATGGGAACCGTCCCCCGGTCCGGTTGTTCGGGCGCATTGCCTGCCTCAACCGAGTGAACACGGAGAACGATGATGCGGCTCTTACTCAACCTTTGCCTTCTCTTCTTGGCCGCGGGGCCGTCCTTGGCTGCCGATGAGGCGGCCCGTCGAGCGGCAAGCGATTTCGCCACCACCGCCACAATCTCGAACATGTTCGAGATGGAGGCGGCAAAAATCGAAATTGCTAAGGGGGCGGCAGGTGACGCCAAACAGTTCGCCGACGACATGCTGAACGATCATGAGCGCGCGGGTGCGGTAATTGCCGATGCAGCCAAGAAGGACGGTGTGCAGCTACCGACAGCCATTGGCAACGAGCATAAAAAGAAGCTTGAAGCGCTTCAGCAGAGCGACCTGGAAAATCTCGACCAGGCCTATCTCTCGACGCAAGTGACGGCGCATCAGGATGCAGTGGCGCTTTTTGATGATTATTCACAGAATGGGCCTGATGGGGCGCTGAAGCGCGCGTCGCAGAAGATACTGCCGGACCTTAGAATGCATCTAACCCGAATCCAGGGGCTGGCAGCGAAGTGAGGGACGTGTCTCCGGGAGCAGCATCGCACCCGCGGCTGGCGCCGCTCACGTCCCACGAGGTCGGCGGCGCCCGCAGGCTCAATGCCCTGCTGCGGCTCCTTCCCAGCTATAATACCGATCGACGCTGGAACGCCAAGACTGTGCAGGCCGCTATCCACATAGCGCAACTCCTGGTGCCGGACGGGTTGCGGCGCCACAGGGACGTTGTCACTCGCACTGTCTTGGCCGATGGCAAGCGCATCCGCCTCAGGCTAATCCATCCGAACGGAGCCCGCCGCGGCCTCTACGTCCATTTCCACGGCGGCGCCTGGGTCATGGGCGACGCCCGCCTTGACGACGGCATCACCCGCCCGATCGCCAAAGACTGTCAGGTGGTGGTGGCCGGCGTCGATTTTCATAATGCCGCCGACGACCGGCTAGACCTTGCTCTTCTGGACAGCAAGGCGTCGATCGAATGGCTGGCCGATCATCTTGCCGAGTTCGAGGTCGAGCATCTCGTCCTCGGCGGCGAGTCATCAGGCGCTCAACTCGCTGCAGAAGCGCTTCTTCATCTGCGCCAACGCCGCAAGGCGGAGGCCGTCGTCGCATTTGTTTCGGTGTGCGGCGCTTTCGATCTCGGCGGTTCGCAAAGCCTGCGGCTCTCGACGGGCAGAAGTCTGGTGATAGACGGGCAATCGGCGCTCCGCAATCTGCAGCGACTGACGCCAAGCCTTTCCGGGCGCGAGGCGAAAGGTCCGTTGTCGGCCGATCTCTCGGGCCTGCCTCCGGCCCTGTTGGTCGCGGGGGCGCTCGATCCGATCCTCGACGACAGCATCTTGATGTATGAGCGATGGCAGAGCCAAAACGGCAATGCCGACTGCGTCGTCTTCCCGGAGGCCCCGCACGGCTTCAACCGCTTCCCGACCAAACTGGCAGCCAGAGCAAACAGCCTTGTCAGAGCGTGGATATCGCAGACGCTCGACCGCACTGCGAGTGCGGGTAGGGGCTGATCGAGCGCAGGCCTACGAGTCTGTACGCTATTGCACAATGTATTGCTCAATGATTCTAGAGGTTCGCCCGCAGCAAGGGTCGCATCACAGATGCGCGGATGGACATGGATGACCAACAATTGAAGTTTCGCAATGAACTTTTGCGCGCAATGGGCCCGCAGGAGCAGGAACTCCTGCTGCCGCATCTCGAGCGGGTCGATCTCGAGGTGCCTTTGATCCTTGAAATGGAGAATAGCCCGGTCAG
Organism: Rhizobium esperanzae; assembly: GCF_002204185.1. Taxonomy (GTDB): domain Bacteria; phylum Pseudomonadota; class Alphaproteobacteria; order Rhizobiales; family Rhizobiaceae; genus Rhizobium; species Rhizobium esperanzae. Next base: position 110,166 of record NZ_MXPU01000006.1, read on the forward strand.
CGACGTCTATATTCTCGAATCAGGGCTTGCCTCGATTGTGGCGAGGTTTCCGGGCGGTCGCGATATCGAAGTGGGCATCGTCGGCCGCGAGGGCATGACGGGCGCGGCAGTGATTCTCGGCGGGAATCAATCCGCGAACCGGACGTTCATGCAAGTCTCCGGTCATGGCTTCAAATTGCCGGCAGTGGTCCTTTCCACCGCGATGGAAGAAAGCCGCCCCTTACGTAGCCTGCTTCTCGCCTATGTCCAGGCGCTGCTTGCCCAGACGACGTCGACGGTGCTCGCCAACGGCCATGCCAAGCTCGAGGAGCGGCTGGCGCGATGGCTGCTGATGGTTCATGACCGGACCGATGGCGCGACCATCTGGCTGACCCACGAGTTTCTCGCGGTGATGCTCGGGGTACGCCGCGCCGGCGTCACGGTCGCGCTGCATCTGCTGGAAGGCAAAGGACTGATCCGGTCCACGCGACGCCAGATCGTCATCCTCAACAGGCGGGGATTGATCGAAGAGGCGCATGGATCCTATGGCGCTGCCGAGGAGGAATATCGGCGGCTGATTGGAAAGGATCTCGCCCGCTCAGCCTGATCCTGGCGTGATGCTCTGCTCGTCCTTCTCGGGCAGCGAGCCGGCGCCGGGCGTTTTGCTTTCGTCTATGAGATGATCCTTGGCGTGAGGACCGGCCGGCGGGTTTTTCCTCGCATCCGCGGTCTCCTTATCGGTTCCTTCGACGTCGGCCCGCGCATTTTCACCGTCGTTCATGAGCTGCTCCTCGTCAGACTGAGATGACCGGCCGGTCGTTTCGATCTCCGCCCCGCCGTGATTGCAGCAGTTGGGGAGAGCCCCTTTTTCGCCGACGCCAAACGCCCGACAGACAACAGCTTGTCCTCGTCGGTCAAGCCGTGACGATAAAGGCGAATGAGCAGCGCGGCGACCTCCTGCATGTCAGGCGAGCGCAAGGGCATGTCGGCCTCGCGGCCGATCACATTCAAAACGGTCTGCAGACGCTGAAGATCGGTTGAATCAAGCGCTTTCAGATGGATGGACTGAGAATCGAGCATGACCCTGGTCCCGAAGCTTTCACCGTGCGTTTAGAATAATGGGACTCAATTGGGGCTGAAACAACTCTTCGTCCTTAATTGTACGGAACTGAACAGTTCACGCACCGTGCTAACGGACGCATGGCCCTCTAGTGATAATAAGACGGGTCTCCTCCGAACAGAGCGGCAATCATCGCGTCGATATCGGAAGGACGCCCGCTGACGACAAAGCCGCCGGGCGGTGTTTCAGACCGCTCGCCATGGGCAAAGATGAAAGGAATTCGGCGCGTCTCCAGCCATTCGTTCATCCAGAGCATGGCTTGGTCGGAAATCGTCACGTCGATGATCACGGCATCGAACAAGAGGCCCTCGCTCAAACACTCAATCGCGCTGGAAACGACGACAGGACCGGCAAGCACCGCCTTTAGCGCGAGAAATGCCTTTCTCGCATCGTTCGAAAGGAAGCCGGCCTCACCGATGATAAGGATCGTCTTGCCGGCAATCGGGCTGAGCGATTTCATGGCGAACTGCCTAATGTAATCCTGGCTTTTGGGTGATCATCCTGTTCACGGCGGTTCGAAGCATCAGGCGGTCCGCGCCTGCACCGTGCCTACCAGATTCGAGCCTATCAGGCGACGTTCATTCGTCGTGATCGCCGAACCGCGGCCGGGTCGCCTTGTTCCCCTGGCGGACCGGATCAAGCCCCGATCGTCCTGTCCGTACGCTTCCGCACCGGCGGTTGAAATCGAAGATCCGCAGTTTAGGATCTTCGCATATATGGGGAGGAAGCGGATGATCCAGCACGCGGGAATCACGAAACCGGCGTTACAGCCTGATGACGTGGCAATGCTGACCACGGTCCTTGAGGAATGGTGTCAGGAGAAATCATGCGTGATCGCCAGCCCGGCCGCCGAACATGTTGCCAGGGAACTCGTATCCTGGTTCGAATGCGGCATCCGGGACAAGCACAAGCTTGCCGGGCTGATGCGGCATGTAAATCTGGATCCGGAGGACCTGCTGATCACACCGGATGCGCCGCCCTGCGCAACTGCACATGAGAAAGTCGGACGGACGAAGCGTCACGATGGATAGAAGCCGGCCAGGCTCTTTTCAGCGGAACCTACCCAACGTTATGGCATTGATTCTGCAACGACGGGGCAGCTGATGCCAAGATTTTGTTTTAACGTCGCTTCAGGCACCGGCACGGTCGTCGATCCCGAAGGTTCGCAACTGGCAACCATCGAAGACGCCGGGCGCGAAGCCGTTCAGGATGAGAGAGCCCTCATGAGCCAAGCGGTTCTTTCGGGGAAAGACACCTCAGCGAGAAAGATCCATATCTACGATGAACAGGGCACCCTGCTTCTGATCGTGCCTTTCGCCGATACGATCACGAGTGCCGAATAGCGAAGCCGTGGACCGCCAGGGCAATCAAACGTTCATATTCCCGCTTCGAAATGCCACACTCCCGGTAGAAATATTCATTCTTGAGATACAGGGGATGAAGGAGGAACGGTGAAGATGTGCCGGAAGGCCGCACTGCCCATCCTTCAAGGACAGAAGCCTTTCACCCTGACCTCGGCAAGCGGATCACGAACCCGGTACCGGGCGCACGATCCTCGATATGCATCTCCGCTTTCAGCTGCTGCACGAGCGCGCGCACGATCTTCATTCCCAGGCTTTTCCCATCGTTTTCGAAGGACAGCACTTCCGCTGGCAGACCCCGTCCGTCGTCGGCGACCTCGAGGCGGATCTCATCGGCAATGCTGCGGGCACTGACCGTGACGGCGCCGGAGACATCGGGATAGGCGTGTTTGAAGGCATTGGTCACCAGCTCGTTGACGAGTAGAGCGATCTGGATCGCCCGGTCGGCATCGACCATGCATGGATCAGCGTCGACGGATACCGCGTGGCGGGAGGTCGATTGCTGCAGGCGCTGACAGAGGCTCGACAGGAAATCTGCCAGATCTACCGTTTCGATATCCGGCTGACGCCATAATTGATCGTGCACCTGGGCGATGGTTCCAACACGCGCTTCCGCATCGCGAAGGGCTTGTCCGACCTCCTCCTGCTTGGTCGAACGTGCCTGCATGGCAAGCATGGCCGCGACAAGGCCCAGGCTGTTCTTAACGCGATGGCTCATCTCTCGCAGCATGATCTGCTGGTGTTCTTCGGCAAAATGACGCGCGGTATCGTCCCGGAGCACTTTGAGGTAGCCGGCGCGCTGGGAGCGAAGCGGCATTGTCAATCCGCTGCCCCAGAATGTCGAACAGTCCTTGCGTAAGTGAAACCGCTCGTTCTCCGCGCGGCCGCGCTCCAACGCCGTCTTCATCTCGCGCTCCAGGGCGCCGTCGTCCCGGTCCTCGGGAAGAAAGAGTATATGGGCGTCGCAACCGAGAATCTCGTCTTGCTCATACCCGAAGATTCGGCAGGCGCCGGTGTTCCAGCTGATGATCCGCCCATCCCGGTCGAAAGCGAAGATCGCATAGTCGATCGCGCTTTTTAGAATAAGCTGGAGACGCTCTTCGCTGGCGCGCCGAGCTTCGTCCTCATGAAGCATCTGCGTCCGGTCGCGGACGATTTTCAGAAGGCCGTAAGTCTCGCCGGCATTGTTGCGAAGCGGCATCATCAGTCCCGAAGCCCAGAACGAACTGCCGTCCTTTCTCACATGCCAGCGATTGTCGTCGGCGCGTCCGGTGGTTAACGCAAGCCTGATTTCCTTGAGCATCGCCCCTGCAAGCTGATCATCGAACGTGAAGATGGCGGCACTGCTCTGTCCAATGATTTCGGGCGCCGAATAGCCGAAGAGATTTGTCGCACCGGCGCTCCACGTCACGACGGTGCCGTCGCGATCCATCGCAAAAATCGCATAGTCCCGGGCGCTCTCGACGATGTGCCGATAGATTTCCGCCTCGTCGCTCGAAAGGGGATATTGATCCATGCCTGCGCCCCATGGAATTGCCGTCAGCTACATTAGCACTTACTACAGTAAGTTCTCAACCGAGTTCGCTTCCGTACAAAAGTGGCCTCCGGAACCTTCCGTCGATCATAGGAGTTTACGGCGACGTGCCTTGCAATCGGCCATCGCGGGGTTCATAGTTTTCGTACGGTCGAGCGGACCTTGTGGCGCCGGCGGCTGGAAGACAGTGTCCTCTTGCCAAACAAGAGCAGAGCGATGCGTGCGTTCCAAAGCGAAAATCTCATTCTGTCACAGTTGGCGGATCCGGAGCTTCTGGCTCTGGAACGCATATTGGAACCGCTTCTTCTTCCACGCGATTTCGCGCTCGTCCATTTGGGTACGCCTGTCAGCCATTATTATTTCCTGGAAAGCGGCATTGCTTCCATGGTGGCGACAAGTCCCGAGGGCAGGAAGGCGGAGATCGGCGTGCTCGGCAGGGACGGAATGTCGCCGCCGGCCCTGACGGTGGGCGCGGAGCGGTTTTCATTCGACGTCATGATGCAGGTTGGCGGTCACGGGCGCCGCGTGGAAGCCGGCGCTCTGGCATGTTTCCTCGCCGACCGGCCCGCCGTCGGCCGGCTGCTCTCCCATTTTCTCCATAGGTTTTTCGTGCAGGTCGCCAATACCGCACTGTCGAACGCCGTTCACAAGATCGACGTTCGGCTGGCGAAATGGCTTCTGATGTGCCATGACCGCCTCGACAGCGAAAGAATTGAAATCACGCATGAATATATGGCCACGATGCTGGGAGTCCGCCGCTCCAGCGTCACTGATGCCTTACACATCCTGGAGGGTGAGCATCTCATTTATTCCACCCGCGGCTTGGTAATCATCCGCAACCGCGCATCCCTCGAAGCCTTCGCAGCAGACGCCTACGACCTCCCTGGCATCACAGGACGTGGCTGGCCGGTGATCGACCGCCCGTCTCTGGCACTGAGGCGCTGAAGTACGTCGCGCACCGGGATCGACGATCTCTCAAGGGTCACTTTCCCGGCAGATCCTTTTCGGTCGTCGCAGCCGCCGGAAGGTTGTTCTGCGACCCCTCCCTATCGGAGGCGCGCAATGGAGCTGTGGGCGCCTTCTGGACATAGATGCCGAGTCCGAGCGCGCCGATGGCCACCACAAAAGCGCAAGCGATGGCGGCAACCGACCGGCGCCCGTCCTGCTTGATCATTCCGAAAGCAAGCGCAATTCCGAGAAGGGCCGCCCCTCCCGCCACTGCAAAAAGCCAGAGATAATTCATCGTGATGCTCCCAATGTCGGGCCTCGAACCTGTGAAGACGGTGAAGGTTCCCACGGTCGCCGACGCCGACTATGCGCGTTCGAAGTTCATGCGACGCATTGACGCACAACCGCCACGGTGCTATTAATCGAATTGGTCAGGCCAGTTGACCAGTTGCGTGCTTGAGGAGAAGCCGCCGAGGAGGCCAGAATGTTTTCGCCCGTTGAATCGCGCCGCCTCTACAGACAGGTAGCGGATCAGATTCGTTCGATGATCGCCGGCGGCGAGCTTGTCGTCGGTCAGAAGTTGCCGGCCGAGCGCGAGCTGGCGGAGCAATTGTCGGTCTCGCGCCCGACCGTCCGCGAGGCGCTGATCGTTCTCGAGGTCGAAGGTCTCGTCAACATTCGCATGGGCTCCGGCATCTATGTGGTGCGCCGGCAGGGCATCAGCATGGCGACAAGCGAAAGCGAGCCGGTGGAGGGACCTTTCGAATTGCTGCAGGCGCGCGCCATCATCGAGTGCGCCATCGCCGAAGAGGCGGCAACCCGCGCCGGGCCGGAAGACATCGCCGTGCTCGATGAGGCGCTGATGCGCATGAGCGGTGGCCTCGACGATGCGGCGACTGTGCTCGCCGCCGACCGCGCCTTCCATACCGGAATTGCCGCCATCATCGGCAATGCCACCCTGATCCGCGTGACGGGCGAGATGTTCGACATGCGCATGACCCCTTATTTCGCGAAGCTGGCCAGCCATTTCGAGGGGCCGCCGACATGGCGCAGTGCCGTCGATGAGCACCGGGCGATCCGCGATGCAATAGCCGCCGGCGATACGGCAGGCGCAAAAGCTGCGATGCGTGCCCATCTCACCCTGTCGCAGAAAAGATTTTCCGAGAGCTTCGGGGAGGAGTTTTCGGGAGAGGAGGAGCGCGGCCGCGACAAGGCGGCTGCGAAAGGAGCCACCAAGACTTAAACCCGAGCTCGGGAGGAGAGAGCAATGAAGAGCAGACTGGCAACGATACTGTGCACTGCAGCCGCGATCATGGCGACGACAGCGGTCGCGCATGCACAGACGGTATTGAAATGGGCGCATGTCTATGAAACCTCGGAGCCGTTCCACACGGATTCCGTCTGGGCTGCCGAAGAGATCGCCAAGCGCACCGACGGGCGCTACAAGATCGAGGTCTATCCGGCCTCGCAGCTCGGCAAGGAAGCCGACATCAACCAGGGCCTCAAGCTCGGCACAGTCGACATCATCATCTCCGGATCAAGCTTTGCCGCACGCGACTACAAGCCGATCGGCGTCACCTATTTTCCCTATATCTTCCGTAACCCGGACCACCTGATCGCCTACACCAAGAGCGACGTCTTCAAGCGGCTTGCCAAGGGTTATGAGGACAAGACCGGCAACCACATCGCCGCCGTCAGCTATTACGGCACGCGCCACACCACCTCGAACAAGCCGATCGCCAAATGCGCCGATATGCAGGGCCTGAAGATCCGCGTGCCTGATGTTCCCGCCTATCTCGCCATGCCGCGCGCCTGCGGCGCCAACACGACGCCGATCGCCTTTGCTGAAGTCTATCTCGCCTTGCAGAATGGCACGGTCGAGGCGCAGGAAAATCCGCTGACGACGATCGAGGCGAAGAAGTTCTACGAGGTCCAGAAGAACATCATCCTCACCGGCCACATCGTCGATCACCTGAACACCGTGATCTCGAAACAGCTGTGGGCGAAGCTCTCCGACGAGGACAAGAAGATCTTCGGTGAAGTGATGCAGCAGGCGGCCGAGCGCACGACCAAGACGATCGCCGGCAAGGAAAACAGCCTGGTTGCGACCTTCAAGGAAAAGGGCCTCAACGTCACCGAGGTCGACAAGGGCGATTTCGAGAAGAACGTGATGGAACAGGTAAAGTTTGAGGACTTCGGCTACGAGAAGGCCGATTGGGAAGCGATCCGGGCGATTCAGTAAGCGCCTTGGGCGCGACATCCGCCAACTCTTCCTTCGTCATGCTCGGGCTTGTCCCGAGCATCTGCCTCAGATCGATGGGGCAGCAGATCCTCGGCACAAGGCCGAGGATAACGTCGAGCGAGGAGCGAGCCCAGCAGCCTCAAGCCGGGTGCCATCTGCGTCCTGCGCTCTCCTTCTCCAACCGGAACAAGACCGATCATGTCGCAAGAAATTCACACGCCAATCACGGCCGAGGAAATCGGTCACGAATTCGAAGGGCACGCGCCGACGGCGAACGTCGCGGACTATGCCGTCGAGGACTGGATCACGCTGATCGTTTTCTGGCTGATGGCCGGCTGCGTCTTCCTGCAATTTTTCACGCGTTATGTGTTGAACGACAGCTATGCATGGACCGAGGAAATCGCGATCAACTGCCTGATCGGCGTCGTCTTTCTAGGCGCCGTCATGTGCGTGCGCACCTCGCGGCATATCCAGGTCGACGTGTTCTATCACTATATGCCGTCGGGGCTGGCGCGCGTGCTCGCCACTTTCGTCGATATCGTCCGCATCGGCTTCTTCGCCTATGGTTGTTATCTGATGTGGCGTTACGTCGATATCGTCGCCGACGAGCAGATGGTCACCATCGAGCTGCCGCGCAACATCGTCTTCTACTCGGTGCTAGCCGCCTTCGTGCTGATGCTGATCCGCGCCGTGATCGTCTTCATCGCCAATATGCGCCGCGGCTACTCTGTCCTGGAGCGCCCGGAAGAATTCCAATCCGTCGAAGGATGACCCGATGCTGCTGCTTCTTGGCTCGTTTCTGCTGCTGATGCTGGTCGGGGTGCCCGTCGCCATTTCGATGGCCGTCGCCTCCGTGCTTTACATCGTTCTTTACGGCGTGGCGCCCGACATCATCGTCGCCCAGCGCATGATCGCCGGCGTCGAGAGTTTTCCGCTGCTCGCCGTGCCCTTCTTCATCCTGGCCGGCAATCTGATGAATTCCGCCGGCGTCACCGGCCGTATCTATTCCTTCGCGGTCGCGCTGGTCGGCTGGATGAAGGGCGGGCTGGCGCAGGTCAACATCATCGGCTCCGTCATTTTCTCGGGCATGTCGGGCACCGCGCTCGCCGATGCGGCCGGCATCGGCACGATCGAAATCAAGGCGATGAAGGACCATGGCTATCCCGTCGAAGCGGCGGTCGGTGTGACGGCCGCCTCCGCCACGCTCGGGCCGATCTTCCCGCCGTCGCTGCCCTTCGTCATCTACGGCATGATGGCGAACGTCTCGATCGGCGCTCTCTTCATGGCCGGCATCCTGCCCGGCGTCGTCATGACGCTGCTGATGATGATCACCGTCGCCGCCTTCGCCTATCGCAAACGCTGGGGTTCCGACGCGCCGTTCAATGTGCGCGAGCTCCTGTCGGCCGGCATGGAAATCCTCGTCGTCCTGATGGTGCCTGTGGCGATCTATCTGATGATGCGCGCCGGCCTCTCGATGAACGCCGCGGCGGGTATTGCCCTCCTCGTGCTCCTGGCGCTCGACTGGTATTTCGGCTTCTCCGCTGTCATGGCGCTGATGACTCCCGTCATTCTGATCGGCGGTATGACGATGGGCTGGTTCACGCCGACAGAGGCAGCGGTCGCGGCTGTGCTCTGGTCTCTCTTCCTCGGCCTCGTGCGCTACCGCACGATGACGCTCTCGACGCTCGCCAAGGCGAGCTTCGATACGATCGAAACGACGGCGTCGGTGCTCTTCATCGTCACCGCCGCGTCGGTCTTCGCGTGGCTCTTGACGGTCAGCCAGGCCGCGCAGCTACTCTCGGATGCGATCCTGTCGATCACCGACAATAAATGGGTGTTCCTGATCCTGGTGAACCTGCTGATGCTCTTCGTCGGCTGCTTCCTGGATACGATCGCCGCGATCACCATCCTCGTGCCGATCCTTCTGCCGATTGTCGCCAAGTTCGGCATCGATCCCGTTCAATTCGGCCTGATCATGACCTTGAACCTGATGATCGGCTTGCTTCACCCGCCGCTCGGCATGGTGTTGTTCGTGCTCTCACGGGTGGCGAAGCTTTCGGTCGAACGCACGACAATGGCGATCGTACCGTGGCTGGTGCCGCTGTTCCTGGCGCTGATCCTGATCACCTTCATTCCCGCCGTATCGCTCTGGCTGCCGCAGCAGCTAGGACTGTTGAGATAGGAGGATAGGATGCAGACGCGTCTGGCGCGGCTTTACCAAAAAGGCGATCTCCGAGTGGAAATGGACACAGTCCCGGCTCCCGGTCCAGGCGAAGTGCTTCTCAAGATGGCGGCCGCCGGCATCTGCGGCTCCGACCTCCATTACTATCAGGACGGCGGCTTCGGGCCGGTCAGGGTGCGCGAGCCGATCATCCCCGGCCACGAGGCCTCGGGGAGGGTTAGCCAGGCGGGCGAGGGGGTCGAGCTCAAAGCCGGCACACTGGTCGCGGTCAATCCAAGTCAGCCTTGCGGCCATTGCGAATACTGCGTGAAAGGACTGCCGATCCATTGCCTCGATATGCGTTTCATGGGCAGCGCGATGCGCCTGCCGCATGAGCAGGGCATGTTCCGGGAGTGGCTGGTGGTGCCGGCCCGGCAATGTTTCGAAATGGGAGCCGAGACGACCGCTGCGGAAGCGGCCTGCAGCGAGCCGCTCGCCGTCTGCCTGCATGCCGCATCGCGCGCCGGCGAGATATCCGGCAAACGCGTCCTCGTCACCGGCGCCGGCCCGATCGGCTGCCTGATGGTTGCCGCCGCGCGCCATCATGGTGCGGCCGAGATCGTGGTGACCGATCTGGCCGATGCGGCGCTCGCAAGAGCCAAAGCGATGGGCGCCAGCCGCACGATCAATGTTTCCGAAGGGGCTGCGGCACTTGCCGAATTCGAAGCGGGCAAGGGTTATTTCGATCTCGTCTTCGAATGCTCGGCCGCCGCACCCGCGATCCGCAGCGCAATCGCCGCCGTCCGGCCGCGCGGCACCCTCGTCCAGGTCGGCGTCACGGGCGAGATCCCGGTCCCGCTCAACGCCATTGTCGGCAAGGAGCTGCATATCCACGGAACGCAGCGGTTCCACGAGGAATTCGCCACTGCCGCCAAGCTGATTGCAAGCCGCAAGATCGATGTCCGGCCGATCATCAGCCACAGCTTACCCTTGGAAGAAGCCGCCGCCGCCTTCACCCTTGCCGGCGACCGTACGGCCGCCTGTAAGGTACAGCTTACATTTTAGCGGCTTAATACTCGCTGTAGAGATTCCGCATGGGGCGCTGACCGGTCGCGCCCGGGGTGTAAACTGCCTTACCAGCCATAGCTGAAGGTAGCACCACTGCCGTTATCCCCATCCTGCACGACGTCCGTTTCAGTATTTCGCCCATACTGGAAAATGCCATAGGCATTGTTGTTGCCGTTCTGCCGCAAGGTTGCGGAATGACCATTGCCCCGTTGCCTGACGAAGCCGAGATTGCCGCGGCCGGCCTGAGCGATACCAGCCGCGTTACCCCGACCCAGCTGCCGGATGTCAGCATCTTTCAGACCGCGGTAGAGGGAATAGACGCGCAGCCCGGTTGAAAAAAGTCGGGCATCCTGGGCATTGTCCGGTGCGAGGTTGAACGAGATCCGGCCGCCGGCATAGGCTGGCGCAGACAAGGCTACTTGGCCCAGGCTCCCGGCAAGAAGGGTGACGGCAAGGATCTTAAACACGTTGCGGGTCATTCTGATCTCCATTTCCGGCTGCCTCAGCCGATGATCAGCTTTCGCATCTTGCAGCTGAACCCAGTCGGAATTGCCCGTTCAGTTGTCGTTCAGTCGTTTCGGCCTGATTGAATGCAAAAGGACGCCGGAAACGGCGCCCTTTTGGAAAACTGTAGAACGTGGAGGCCGATCAGTTGCCGCCGATCTGCTTCACGCAGCTGAAACTCTCATCCCCGACGACGACGTTCAGGGTGGCTTTGTATTTGGCTCCTTTCGAGTCGAGCGAGACCGAACCAAGGATTGCCGCATGTCCCTCGATGGCATCAAAATCGCCACTCTGGTTGATCGTGGAGCTTCCGCCGTTTCCCACCTTTTCGACATGGAAGGTGTAAGTCCCGCCGACATGCTTGTCAGCGTGGACGAGCGCGTCCAGTCTCACCATACCTGCCCCAGGGGTCGCTTTGATTTCGCAAAGCTGCGCCCGGTCAGATTGGTTGGCTGTCGTCATGGCGGAAACCGCGCCGACGGGAAGCAGGACCAGCGCGAGAATCGTCATCGCGCGGCGCGGATGTTTGATGCTATTTGGCATGGTCGATTCCCCTGGTGGTCTGCTGTTGCGATCCTGACCTGTTTCACGGCATCCTGCAGCCGCTTACGGGCAGGCCTGGACGAAAGCGGCGACATTGCCGTTGCCGCCCTGGCTGACATTGGCGCTGCAGCCGTGGCCGACCTGGACGCCGGCCGCGATGTTGCCATTACCATCCTGGGTAAGGATGGTCGTATGGCTGGAGCCGAATTGGCCAATGCCCGCTACGTTGCGGTTGCCGTGCTGATAGGTGGCGCCATAGTTGTCGTTGCCTTCCTGACCGACAGCTGAAAGATTATGATGACCATATTGACGGCCGAGAATTCGGTTGTAGCCACCGTTCTGGTAGGTTCTGATCCGGTTTCCGTATCCTTCCTGTGCCCCACCGGCAGAGTTCGACCAGCCATATTGTTCGATACGAACATCATTGGCTATGGCGGGGGCTGCGGCGGTAATGCCGACGAGAGCGACGAGTGCGGTTGCAATGACAGACGTGCGGATCATGAATATGTCTCCTGAGGCGGAAAAGACCGCGGTTGAACGTCTTTCTTCTAGACGCTCCCTTCGGAACGGAAGCTGAAGGCATCATTCAGTCGGGGTTCATTCGCAGAGATCGGCGCAGTGTCAGCCATGGGTGACGAACGGCTGCAGCGTCTTTCAGCGAGATATTGTGCACCGCATCCCGCTCGAGAGTTGAGGCGAGGGATAGGAGCGCCCACTCACGCGACACCAGCCAAATGCTGCCGCTTGGAAGATTGCTGTGCTCGCTCCCTCACAAGGTCGCTCAGCATCTGTCGGGCTACGGCTGGCACAACATGATGTGGAAGGTGGCCGACGCCCTCGATCACCCTGATCATCGGCCTCGGATGTTTCTGCCGAAGGCCATCGATATGCCAGGCCGGCTGAACTATGCGATCCTCCGAACCGAACAGGACGTGCAGTGGCAGATTGCCGGGCAGCTTCGGCAGCAGTTCCATGTCTTTGTTGAAGGCCCGCAGCTCGTTAGCCATTGTTTCAATTGCGCCCGGATTGACCATATGAGCGGCCGGCAACACCGACAGCTGGGGAGGCAACGTGTTTGGAAAGGATGACGACCGCAGACCACGGTCGAGAAAAAACGCTGCCCATCGGCTGATTACATGCTGGCGGATCAAGGATCCCACAACCGGAGCAACGGATGCCCGGAGGATGGGCAGCGGTTTCGGTGGGACGGGCCTGCAGCACGGCGAAATCAGAAGCAATCCGTTCACCAGCTCCGGCCGACGCGCTGCCAGATGAAGTGCCGGCGCGCTGCCGATGGAGTGGGCTACGATCGAGACGCAATGCAGGTCCATTGCATCAATTAGGCGCTCGAGCCAAAAGGATTGGCCTATCGGTCCTCGTTCAGCAAGAGGAAGAGGGCTGCTGAAACCGTAGCCCGGGCGATCGGGGGCCACCATGCGGAACGTGCTCTGAGCAAACGGAATCAGAACCTCTTCAGCCAGGCTCCCACAGCCATGGAGGACAAGGATCGGTCTTGCGCTCAAGTCGCCGCTCTCCAGAACATGCACCTGCTGCTTGTCGAACTGGTAAATCGTGCCGATCCGGGGGCAAAATGCCTGCTGCTTCAACATGATCCAACAAACGCCCACAGTTGGTTCTCGGTTCCGTGACGCTTTTGGCTTAGTTCAACCAACCTGTTCTACCCGGAGCGTGCCTGCGGCAGGCCGCCGTAACAAATTCCATGGACACGTGCCATCCGGATTAGCCTGCTTCGCCCGTCGGCAATGTTGTTCTAGTGTCGTCTCGCCGCCCGGCAATATTTATATTCTAATATTGATAACAGGGCTGGTGCTCCAAAGATCCTCTGATGTGCTCGTTCTCAGAAGCTTGAAAACATGCTAAGTTTCGTCGGCAACAGAGGGGGAAAACCAATGCCACGCATCGCAAATCTTTACTTCAAGACCGCCATCATTTTTCTGATCGCCGGCATCTCGGTCGGCCTTCACATGTCGATCTCGGGTAATCACGCACCGACCGGGGCCCATGCCCATGCCAACCTGCTCGGCTGGGTCACCATGGCGCTCTTCGGCGTTTACCACGCGCTCAATCCACACAAGGCCGAGAAGCGCCTGGCGATGATCCAGTACGTCGTCTACACCTTCGGTGTCGCGGTGCTGATCCCGTCCCTTTATCTGCTGCTTTCTGGAAACACGGCGATGGAACCGATTGTCGCCATTTCCTCGCTCATCGCCTTCGCCGGCGTGCTGATGTTCGCCGTCATCATCTTCTCGGGCAGCGAAGCTTCGAGTCCGGCCGGCGTCTCCCGGGCGCGCTGATCCAATCGGGAAATAGACTATCTCGATTGCCACGTCGCATGTTCGAATTCTCCTCGTGCATCTCGTACTTTTGCATTGAGAATGACGAGGAGTTTTCGGGCGGCCAACGCGGATCGTGCCAAGGTGCGAGGTCTTGGATTCAGCCGATCGCCGTCACGTCGGCCCCGCGAGAGCGGAGAACTCCTAGAATGCTCTGAAGCCCGTTCAGAAATCCGATCGGCAGGACGATCAATGTGTTCGTGCCCCTGACGCCACCAGTTCTGGATCACGCCTTCCTGCGCCTTGGCGCCATCTCGATTGAAGCCGTAGAACGGCCCAGCTGGAACGTCGCGGAAGAACTGCGCGCGGTTGGCGGCAAGTGCGGAGCGGAAACCGTCGAACACTTCCATCGGCAGGCCCTCGGGATTGGCCTCGGTCTTGAGCATCAGCGGCGGCACGGCCGAAACGAGAACGGCCTTGGCGACGTGGCCGGCAGGCTCGCCATGCTTGGCCACATAATGGGCGACCTCACCGCCACCGGTGGAATGGCCGACATGCACGACATTCTTCAGGCCGAGCGCCTCGACGACGGCAAAGGCATCGGCTGCTGCGCGATGAGGTTCGCAATGCGAAAGCGCGATGCCGCGCGGAAACAAAAAGGCGGCTGTGTTGTTACTGATAGACACACGCAGGAGCGTTTCCCTTGCGAGGAAAGTAGCCGTAACCGGAGCAAGATGATGGACACAGCAACACACTGGGCGCTTCTCCTCGGCATATTGACCTTAGCGAGTTGGTTAGCCGGAGGCTTCGCGGCGGTGCTTGGAAACGTGGAGCTTGGCCATCACGGACAAAGGGCAGCCGAATATCTGACGTTCGGTCTGAGCGTCACCGGCTTCATCTCCGCCGTCGCGATGGTATTGATCCTGGTGATCCGATGACCTCGATCATCCGAGTGGCCATAGAGCCGACCTTCCCGCGATCGTCGATTATGTTGGCTACGAGTTGGATGATCGATCGCGAGAGGGAACTCTGATCGATCTGCCTATCCGCTACCCCTGGCGTCGCGCGGCGGTCTGCCCGGCGGCAGCAGGCGGACGACGAAAGATCGAGACCTGGTTGCGTCCGGCTTCCTTGGCGCGATAAAGCGCCATGTCGGCTTCGTGCTGGAGATTAGCCAGGGAAACACCGGTGTCGGCCCTCGACTTGAACGCCACGCCGACGCTCAGCGTCACCGAGGGGCCGACGCTGGAGGCCGGGTTCGGCAGGGCGGCCGCTTCTACGCTCTCGCGTATTCGCCTGGCGACCGCGACGGCCTCTTCTTCATCGACATCCGGAAGCACGACGAGAAACTCCTCGCCGCCATGTCGTGAGACGAGATCGCGATCGGCGCGCACGCAGCTCTGGATGATGCCGGCAACCTTGACGAGGCAGCGATCGCCTTCGCCATGTCCGAGCTTGTCGTTTAGCCCCTTGAAGTGATCGATGTCGCACATCAGCATGGCGACGATGCCGGTCTCACGGCCGTGGCGCCAGAGGCTCTCGAGCGTTTCCATCATCCAACGGCGGTTGGCGATCCCGGTCAGCGGGTCGGTTCTGGCCAGCCGCTCCAATCGGGCGTTCGCGTCGGCAAGCTCCGCGACACGGCGCTGATCCCTGCAGTCCAGAAGAAATGTCTTTTGCGCCAGGATGTTCATCGTGCGTCTGGCGACCACCGTCGCGATGATCCCACAGGAAAAGAACAGGGTCGCGGCGACGACACTGCCCGCTTCCAAGAGCGGGTTGTGCCATTGAAGGATGAAGTAGAGACAAAGGGCATAACAGGCGATTGCGATCGTCCAGGCCAGCGGCACGCTGAAGATGGTGATGGCGCTCGTCGCGACGAATAACATGATGCTCAGATGCCGCTCGTAAAATTCGCCGCCGGCAAAAACGCCGACGAGCCCGACCGAGAGGAGAATCAGGAACATTCCCACAAGCAGCGACGCCCGCTGAACGGCCGCCGGGCGCGGCTTGTTCCAAACGACTGCGGTCAAAATTGCCGCCGGCGGCAAAAGGCAGGCGGGAGCAATCATCGACAGAACGATCTGTCTCGGAAGCAGGACGGCGTTCAGCGCCAGCGTCAGAACATCGACAAACGCGACCCAAATCATCCAGGAGCGGATGACCTTCGCCGTCTGCCGCCACAACCTTTCATCAAAACGACGGCGCAGCTCGCCCGTCAGGCGGATATCGCGGGTTCGGCCCGATAAAAGACGTTCGACCTCATCCGCCATTGCGCCAGTCAACGGCCGTGGCGGCACAGACCCGGCTGGAGAGGTTTCATAGGAAGTGCTTTTGGCATCTCTCATCTTTGATTTAACTAGCCGCGATGCAACGCTCGGCAAGGCTTACGCAACCGCATCGGGATTCGTATGTTGATATTTTGTAAACAAGATTGCGCGCGCGGTCTGGGCCGGATCGTCGCGATCATGCTACCAACCCTCTTCCGGGAGGGGACAGTATGAGACTCAAACTGGTTGCAGTTGCGGTCGCGGCGCTGGCGCCGGTGGTTGCGATGCTCTTCTACAACGAAGTCGCGCTCCGCCGCCAGCGCAACGAGGAAGTGCGCACCTCCGCTGCGCAGGCGGCGAGGCAAGCCTCGTCGGAAGTCGAACGGATTATTGAGGGCCTGCACGCCCTTCTCGTCTCCGTGTCATCAATGCCTTCCGTCCGGCACCTCGACGTCCCGGCTTGCAACGACGCCCTGAAATCGGTTGCCGAAAACATTCCCAACATCCGCACCATCTTCGTCGCCGGGCTCGATGGGCGGCCGATCTGCGGAAGCATGGCTTTCCCGAAAGGCGTGGTCTTTTCCGACCGCGATTATTTCAAGCAGACTTTGGAGACCAAGAACTTTTCCGTCGGCACCTATACGCAGAGTCGCCTTTCCGACCGCCCAGTGCTGCCGCTCGCGATACCCCTGATGGAAGGCGATATCATCAAGGCCATCATCGTCAGCGGGATCCGGCTGGACTGGCTGCAGAACCGCATCACCGAACGCGAGGTTGCTCCCGGCAATGCGGTGACCATCGCCGACGGCAAGGGAACCATCGTCGCGCACGTCCCCTCTCCCGATCAGTTCGTCGGTACGATTTTGCCCGAGGAATACCAGCGGCTGATCCACGCCGAACAGCCTGATGTCATCGAGATCACCAGCCAGGACGGAACAGCGCGCATCCTCGGTTACCGCCCGATAGCCTTGCCTTCCAGCCCCCTCTATGTCAGCGTCGGCTTTTCGAAGACGGAGGTCTTCGCGCCGATCGATCGGGCGACGCTGATGAATACGCTCGCCATCATCGGCGGTGCGCTTTTCGCCTTCGTCGCCGCGATCTTTATCGGTAACCGCTTCATCCTGGTACCGATCTCCAGGATCGCAGATGTGATGGAAAGTTGGCGCAGCGGTCAGACGACGGCGCGGACGGGCATGAAGGGACCGGGCGAGCTGGGGCTCGTCGGCGCAACCTTCGATCGGCTGCTCGACGAACTCGAAGACCGCAGGCGCCAAAATCAGCAGGCGGAGGAGGAACGGAGCCTGCTCGTCCGCGAGCTGGCGCATCGCGTCAAGAATGGCTTCACGCTCGTGCAGGCGATTGCCAGACAAACCTTCTCGCGGTCCGATCCGGAGAGATACAATTCCTTCGCCGAGAGGCTCGCAGCCCTCGCCGGTACCTATGACCTCATCCTGTCGCGGGAGGGGTCGGCTTCGCCCATTCGGGATATCCTCTCCGCAGCCCTGCGGGCGCATGTCGCCTCGCAAGCCGAGCGCATTCTTCTCGACGGACCGGACGTGGTTCTTCCGGCGGACACCGCCCTGCCGCTCTCGCTCGTGATTCATGAGCTGGCGACCAACGCAACCAAGTATGGAAGCCTCAGCAGCGAAAATGGAACAGTCACCATCGAATGGAAACACGACGATGGACGTGTCCTCCTTCTGTGGACGGAAGCCGGTGGACCGCCGGTCTCGACGCCGACGAAAAAGGGCTTCGGCTCGGTGCTCATTGAACGTGCCTTCCCGTCGAAGGCGCAGGCGCGATCCCGCGTGGACTACCACACCGAAGGCCTCATCTTCGAAGTAATATTTTCAATCGGGGAACCGGTTGCCAGAGGCGAAGTTGACCTTCTGAGCCGGGATGTAAAGCATACGAGCTAGAGATGAAAACCAAGGTGGTCGTGGTCGAGGACGAGGCTCTGCTGCTGATGACGGCGGTCGCCATCGTCGAGGAGGCAGGCTTTGAAGCGCTGGAGGCACGCAATGCCGACGAGGCAATCATGCTCTTCGAAAGAGTGCCCGGCATCAGGATCCTGTTTACAGATATCGACATGCCGGGCAGCATGGATGGCTTGATGCTCGCAAAGGCTGTCCGTGACCGCTGGCCGCCCGTGGAAATCATCATCGTCTCCGGCATGAAGCAGCCGGACGCCGGCGCTTTGCCCGAGCGCGTCGTCTTCTTCTCCAAGCCCTACGATATCCGGCAGCTTACCAATGCGCTCGTCAGCATGGCCGCGTAGGACTTCGGCCGCGGCATGGCTGCTCGACTGGAAATGACGCGGCCGATAATGCATCCTTTTGGAATCTCCCGCGTTTTCCCTACTGCAACAGCAGGAGACCACCATGTCCAAACGCGAACTCATCGATACAGGCACAGACAAGCGCTACGTCCGCCGCGACGACCGGGGTCGCTTCACCGAGTCAGCGGACGTTAGCCGCTCGCTCTCGGCAGACAAGCGGCGCCGGGCAAAAAATGATGTGAAGCCCGGAGAAGGCGACCGCGGCGACCGTCACGCCAAAAGGCACTGAAATCGAGTCGTCGCTCCGCTGAGTGCAGCGGCCCGACCGGCTATCTTTCTGCCATGGAAGGCCGCTGCAAATCGATGCGGCTGGTTACGACCGGCTGGCCGGAAGCAGGGTCTTTGTCGACGGTCTGCAGTCGAAGCCTGTTCTGCCCGACCTTCTCAATCGTTAAAATTGCATCTCGGTCGCCGTTGACCAGCCGCGCCCAGGTCACACGCAGGTTGAGGGCGGCGCCTTTCCTGCTCCCGGCAAGCTTCGACGGCAGCCCCGATGGTCCCACGTACTTGCCGGTATAACGCTCTCCGGCGGCATTTACGGTCGCCGAGAAGCTCCTGGTGAAAACGGCAAGGCTGCGACACGTCCCATTCATCGAGACGGCAGATGCACCCGCATCAGATCGCAGGGTGCAGGAGACCTTCAGATTCGCGCCGCCTATCTTGGTGAGGACCATTCCGGTTCCGCTCCACTCACCGGCCAAAGACTGGAGAAATCCTGCCTCCGACGCCGTTGCCTCGGCCGGCAAGCAGGAGAGCGAAAGCAAAGTCGCGATCAGAGCAGCACGCATGAAATCCCCCAGGGTTGCATGGCCTAACTCACGAGAGGAGCAGATTGTTCCCCGTCGCGGCACTCGTGCAACCATTGCCCTCGCCTCATCCACTCCGTCGCTGCGATGCGGCATCGATCCTGCGGAGCTCGAAGAAATAACGACGGGCATCGCCGTCGACGCACATCATACCAGCGACCTCGTCGTCTCCCGTTCTGCGGAAATAGTCGGCGATCGGCTGCCTGTCGTAGATCATAGCAGCTGTGGCGAAGTTATCGAAGGTCTGAAGCCTCAGCGACGCGGTCGTACCCCGCGCCCGCAGCGCCTTCTGCAGGTAGGAGAACCAGTTCCGAGCGATCCGGGTGCGGCCGAACGGCGCCGCCTTGATGGCCAGGCTGATCGGGAAAATGCCGGGGTCGATCGCCACCAGCCGATCCGACCGCCACTGAAAGAGGAGGGCGTCGGCGCGCATGTCGGCGTGAAACCGCTTGCCGAACCAGCCGAGGTTCTCGAGCACACCGTCGAGCGGGTGATCCGATGGGATGCCCGCACCTCGCCACAGGCCGAGCATCTCGATCGGCTGGACCGGAGCCAGCGAAGAGAACCAGGCCGTCATTTCGTTCTGTCGCTTAGCGCTTTTCAGCGGCATCATGACCCCGGCTTCGTTGACAACAGGGCTTGCAGCGACACCGGCCTGAGGCCCTGCGCATCGACGCCGACATCGTACTGGCGGGGCAGGGGCTTGAGGCGGCCATGGGAATGTCCGTGCAGATTGATCGACTTCTTGCCCATCTTGTTCCAGGTGCGGAATGGGTAATGGCACAGGATCAGCAGATGATCGTCCAGCGTCATCTCGCTGTAGTGCTGAACGCTTGCCCAGCCTGTCGCCTCGGTCGTCGTCGGGGGATCATTATTCCCGATGATGAGGTGCTTCCGCCCGTTCAGCATCGAAAGGAGCTGGTCGCAATCGCCGCCGCGGAAGGACATGAAGTCGCCGAGATGCCAGATGTCGTCCTGCGCATCAACGATCTCGTTCCAGTTGCGGATCAGCGTTACGTCGTGGGACGCCATGTCGGGAAAGGGGCGTCGGTCGATGCGAAGGACGCGGGGATCTGCAAAGTGGGTATCGCCGGTAAAATAAATCATCTGACAGAGATGGCGCAGTCCGCCCACTTGGGAAGCCGACGTGTTTGCTAACGGCCGGATGTAGGAATCGAATGTTTCACGTCGTCAAGGGACGGGCTATGCACGACGCGATAACGCGCTTCGACGAGGTTATAGATCCCGAAGGCCGCCAGGCCGATCGCGATGGCGATGTGGAGGATCGCGCCGAAAGGAAGCCGTCTCACCCATTCGAGAGCGTCCGCCATGCTACCTGCCTGCTCAGGGTCAACACGAAAACCTGCATAGACGAAGAATATTCCGGTGATCACAAAGACGACGCCGCGGGCGACGAGGCCGTAGACGCAGACCGAGGTCACCAGGCCGCTTGTGTCGGCGAGCCTGAGATAGCGTTCGAATTTCCTGGTAATGCCCTTGGCTGCCGTCACGGCCCCGCCGATGATGAAGCCGAGACCGATGGCCATGGCCAGATAGGCGCCGAACGGCTGCGACATGATCCATTCTGCTAATCCCTTCTCACCCGATCCCTGACTTCCGCCGCCGCTGAAGAGTGCGTGCCCCAGCGCGTATCCGGCAAGCCCAAGATAGACGACGGCGCTGCCGAAGAAAACCGTGCGGATGGCGATGGCCTTGGCGTCGCGGCCGTGGCCGTCGCTGTCGGCCAGCGACTGTGCCAGTCGCCAGGCGACGAAACCCAGAAGTCCGATGCCGATGAGCCCAACCCAGACGCGGCCGAAGGGCTGTCCGAGAAGCGTCGAAAGTGCCGATTTCGTTTCCGACTTTCCCCCGGCGACGCCGGAGAAGAGGGCCAGGCCCG
Source organism: Rhizobium esperanzae (assembly GCF_002204185.1). Lineage (GTDB taxonomy): Bacteria > Pseudomonadota > Alphaproteobacteria > Rhizobiales > Rhizobiaceae > Rhizobium > Rhizobium esperanzae. The sequence goes on from NZ_MXPU01000006.1 coordinate 131,234, forward strand.
CCACGAGGAGGAACACGATACCGCGGGCCACATAGCCGCTCTTGGCAAGCAGGTCGAAACGAAATCCTTTGGGCATGATATTCTCCGCGTCCGTGTGGCTGTCAGCTCTAACGCGCTACCGCGTGGAAAGTTGTCATCGAGGAAAGACCATGATCATTGAGAGCGTTGCCGATGCCGGTCCGTAGCGCCGGGCTTCTCATCTACCGCCTTTGCGAGAAGAGACCGGAGGTCCTGCTCGTCCATCCCGGCGGTCCCTTCTGGGCGAAGAAGGACGAGGGCGCCTGGTCGATCCCGAAAGGATTGATCGAAGCCGGCGAAGACGAATTGTCGGCAGCGATCCGGGAGGCGCAGGAGGAGCTCGGCGTCGAAATTCAAGGAAGCTTCGCCCGGCTCGGAGAATATCGCCAGCAGGGCGGAAAAGTGGTGGTCGTCTGGTCGGTGGAGGCGGACGCCGCGCTTGACGTCGAGACAGTGCGGAGTTCGGAGTTTCAGATCGAATGGCCACCGCGATCGGGCCGCATCCAGAATTTCCCCGAGGTCGACCGCGCCGGCTGGTTTCCCATCGCAGAAGCTGAAATCAAGATTCTCAAAGGCCAGGTTGCCATGCTTGCCGATCTCGCAAAACAGCTCGGCCAGGACCAGTAAACGCTCATCATTCTGTTTCGACAAGAATAAAGGAGCGGTCGGCGGCCTCGAGCAAAGTATCAGCGATCGGTCCATATGACAGCATCTCGCCGGCCCGTCGGCTGACGCCGAGCACGATAAGATTGAACCTGCCTCGGCGCGCCTGACGCAGGATCGACAGATCGGGTGCGCCGCTCGACTGGGTGATCTTTTCGACCGAAATGTCGTTGTAGCTCGCGATTTCGTCAATCTTCCTGAATGCGGCCAGATGCGCGTTGGCGATATCGCTCACACGCGGCGCCAATGACGCCTGTTGCGGCTCACGGATGTAAATCGCAGCTACGTGCGCGCCGCTGGCCTTGGCCACGACCAACGCGAATTCCGCCGCTCGCATGGACCGTTGTGTCCCGCTGATCGGCACCAAGATGCGCAGCCTTCCGTCATCGTCGGGCAAGGCGCCACGTTGCGAACAGATGGCAGTTGTTCCTTTGAACGACTTGCTCATCCTCGAAATTTTCTGGTCAAGACCTCCCTCGGGCGCTGCGGTGGGTTCGACCCCGACAAAGAGCATGTCATGACCCTTTTCGGCACTCTCGGCCAGCAGTGCTTCGAGGTCTCCGCTCGTCCCACTCGTTGTAACGTGAAGGTCGCCATCGATGGCGGCTTCCTGACTGCCGAGGCGGCCGACGGTTCGCTGCGCGCTCTCCCTCACTTGTTCGGCAATCGCCGTGGCGGTGTTATCGATTGTCCGTCCCGCTTCGTCCCTGTTGCCGCCGGATTGGGCTTCTGGGCCTTGGGGTTTTCCATCGATGTTCAACACGGTGATCGGCATCTTTCGCAAGGCAGTAAAATGGCCGGCAATGCGGGTCGCAAGGCCGCTGCTGACGGAATTGTCGACGGCAAGAAGGATGCGTTCAAATTTCGAGAGGAAGCTTTGCTCTTCGAATCCTTGACGGGCCAAACGATCACGCTCGTCCTCCCGCATCGGCAGCCTTGCAAGCGCCCAACGCAGCGATGGCGGCATGGCCATGGTCGTGACCACCGCCATCGTCACAATGACGGAAAACAGCCGCTGATCGAGAACCCCGATGGAAAGACCGATCGATGCGACGATGACCTCGGTGGAGCCGCGGGCGTTCATTCCGCAGCCAAGCGCGACGGCTTCCGGATTGGTAAAGTCGCTGAATTTGGCGCCGGCAAAGGCGCCTCCGAACTTTCCCAAGCTCGCAATCAGGATAAGGCCGAGCGCCAGGAGCAGGATGGCGGGATCGCTGAGAACGCCGAGATCCGTCTCCAACCCGGTCAGGCCGAAAAAGACCGGCATGAACAGCGCCGTTGTCAGCGCCCGAAGCTGGCTGTCGATCTGGCGGGTCAAAATCGGCGATTGACCGACCAGAATGCCGGCGACGAACGCGCCGAGAACCGTGTGCACACCGATTAGATCAGTGATGATCGCCATGGCGCCCATGATGGCGATGATGGCGCTAAGCACCGGCAGATCGCTTTTGAACTTATCGTGCGTCAGTCGGATGATTTCGAAGACGATGCGGCGCCCGATCGTGAAGCTGAACGCCATGAAAGCGAGCGTGCCGGCTACGCTCCTCACCAATATCCACAGATCGACGGCGCCATGTTCGGCAAGGCTGAACGTCACGGCGATGATCACCCAGCCGACGGTATCGTCGATGATTGCCGACGCGACGATCAATTGGCCGATATTGCGTCGCATGAAATCCATTTCCCGGACGACGGATGCCACGATCTTGACGGAGGAGATGGAGAGAGCCGTTCCAAGAAACAGCGCCGTCACCAGCCGCGCCTGCGGATTCGGCAACAGCGAGGCAGGGAGGAGCTCTCCCAGAGTAAAACCCGCGGCGAAGGGGATGAGAATACCGCTTAACGAAACGCCGAAGGCGGCGCGGCGCAGCCGGACCGCCAGGCCGAGATCCGTTTCCATACCGGCGAGAAGCAAGAGGAACAGGATGCCGAGCTGGGCAATGGCGTCGGTCATGCTTTTTTGTGCTTCCCCCGCCGGGAATAGCTGATGCTGAAGGTCAGGCCATAGAGAGCCGAATACAGATGGCCCGAGGAGGACACCGCCGATGATCTGACCCATGATGGAGGGCTGGCCGATGCGCACCATGAACTCGCCGAGCAATCGCCCGATGGCGACGAGCACGATGATCTGGACGAGAAACAGCGTTTCGGATGGCGCGTCCCGGTCGGCGACGCCTGCTGCCGAGGCCGAGGCTGCAACGAGGAGAAGCAGGACTGCCAGTGCAACTTGCCAATGCCAGGCGCCTTTCAGGCTCATCTGCACCGACTCCCTGGAACTCCGATCACCATCAGCCTCGAAGCGACATATTCGAGCGTGGCATCATTTCAATGTTCGACACCAAACAACGTTCCGAGGACTGGCAGGGCCACGGGTCTTTGCATGCGCGCAACGGCGGCTGCAATTCTGCAAACCGACGCATCGAGCCAACTCTTCTGGAGGCGAGCACGTGGCATTCAGACTTCAATCCACGCCGGTTATCTCCGGAGTGAAGGCAATGATTTTTTCGGATATCTGGCTGCCGTCTCCGCTGCTCGCAGCGAGCAGAAGCGCGGCGGCGACTTCGCCCATCTGACGCCGTGGCGAAATCGAGGTTGCGATCCTGACGGGGAGGGCGCTGGCGACATCCAACCCGTTGAATCCGGCGATCAGGATTTCCGCAGGGCTGGCAATGCCGAGTTCCAGGCAGGCAAAGGCGCCGCCCGTCGCCATGTCGTCGTTGGAATAATAGATGCAGTCGAGATCCCTGGTCGCGGCGAGCATCGACATCGACAGCCGCTTGCCGTGCGCCACCGAGGAATAGGCGGCGTTGAACCGCTCGTCCACGAAAGCAAGGCCGCTCTCACGCAGCACTTTCTCGAAGCCGGCTTTTCGCTTGCCGGCGCGCAGATCCCTGTCGATCGCGCTGCCGATATAGCCGAACCGCCGCCGGCCGGCCGCCAACAGCGCTTTTGCCATCTCTTCTCCGGCTTTGCCATGAGAAAGACCAACGTTGAAATCGATGGGCGTGCCGTCGAGGTCCATGATCTGGATGACGGGGATCGCGGCATTCTGCAACATTCTCACCGTTTCTGTCGGCTGATCGAGACCCGTTACAATGATGGCGGCAGGGCGCCAGGAGAGCATGTCGCGGATGATCTCGCGTTCCTTCGCCATATCGTAATCGGAGATGCCGAACACCGCCTGCATGCCTGATCCACGCAGCCCGGCGGAAATGCCCGCCAGCATCTCGGGAAAGACGATGTTGGACATGCTGGGAACGACGACGGCGACGAGGTTGGTGCGCTGCGACGACAGTGAGAGCGCCAGCCGGTTACCGACGTAGTTTAGCCGCTCGGCCTGCTGAAGCACTTTTTCGCGGGTCTCCTTGGAAACGTCGGCGGCGCCGCGAAGGGCGCGCGATGCCGTCATCTTGCTGACGCCTGCCGCAGCGGCAACCTCTTCCAGTGTGGATTTACGCATCGCACCGACCCCATCGTCGAACTGCCTCGCCAGCGGGCAACGTCAGACTCATAGGCTCTTTTCCAAAAAAGGAAAACACTCGCTACTTGACATGCACGGTAAAAATAGGCGTTGTTACCGATACCGGTATCGATACCAGCCATCGGAAACGGGAGAAAAGCCGTGCGGGAGACAGGGGAAGCCGTGGTCATCGAATCGAAGTCGATGGGCGCACAGGCAGCGCTTCGGAGGGTCCGACATCTGATTAACGTTCGATAGCGATGCGGATCAGGAAAGGTGACTTGACCCGCAGGTTGCAAACCTATCTGAATTCGATCGGGCATATGCCGATCGGGCTGGTTCCAGATCGCGGCGCGAGCCGGCCCGGGAGTGACCACAAGGACAATAAGACCAGTAGCGCGATCTTGACCGAAGAGACCGGCCGACGGGAGGAAGAGCCGATATGCATGTGATGATCTTGGGAGCAGCCGGCATGGTCGGCCGCAAGCTGGTCGAGAAGATTGCGCGCGAGCCGCTCGCTTTCGGCCGGCCCATCACCCGTCTGACGCTGGCAGATGCTTTTCAGCCGCCGGTGCCGGAGACGCTCCAGTCCGTCTCCACGACGCAGACAGTCGACCTTGCCGCCGCCGGCGTAGCTGACAGGCTGATCGAAAGCCGGCCGGATCTGATCTTTCACCTGGCCGCCATCGTGTCGGGGGAGGCCGAGGCAGATTTCGACAAGGGTTACGCCGTCAACCTCGATGGCACGCGCGCTCTCTTTGATGCGATCCGCCAGCTCGGCCTCAAGAGCGCCTATGTGCCGCGCGTCGTCTTTGCATCCTCGATCGCCGTCTTCGGCACGCCGTTCCCGGAGGTCATTCCGGATGAATTCTTTACCACGCCGCTGACGAGCTACGGCACCCAGAAGGCAATTGCCGAACTGCTGCTTGCCGATTATTCCCGCCGCGGCATCTTCGATGGCATCGGCATCCGGTTGCCGACCATCTGCGTGCGCCCCGGTGCGCCCAACAAGGCGGCCTCAGGTTTCTTCTCCAATATCCTGCGCGAGCCGCTGGTCGGTAAGGAAGCCATATTGCCGGTCAGCGACAGCGTCCGGCACTGGTTTGCCAGTCCGCGCGCGGCTGTCGGCTTCTTCGTCCATGCCGCGACGATCGATACGGCGAGGATCGGCGCGCGGCGCAACCTGACCATGCCGGGCCTTTCCGCGCTGGTCTCCGAAGAGATCGATGCTCTGCGCCGGGTGGCCGGCGACAAGGCGGTCGCCCTCATCAAACGCGTGCCCGATCCTGTGATCGAACGCATCGTCGCCGGCTGGCCGACCCAGTTCGATGCGACGAGAGCCTCTTCGCTCGGTTTCATGGCGGAAACGAGCTTCGACGAAATTCTGCAAGTGCATATCGAGGATGAACTCGGCGGGAGGATTGCGTGAGCGTATCGGCGAGCGGAGAAGCAAGGATCGCGCTTGTCACCGGCGGTGGCACCGGCGTCGGGCGTGCCATATCGCGGGGACTCGGCGCGGCCCGCTACAGGGTGGTGATTTCAGGACGACGGGCCGATGTGCTTGAAAAGGCGGCGCGCGAGCTTGGCAGCGAAACGGGGGCCGAGTTTTTCGCGGTTCCCGCCGATGTCGGCGATCCCGCTTCGGTGCGGGCTCTCTTCGATGCGATCGCGGAGAGATACGGACGGCTCGACCTCCTGGTCAACAATGCCGGCGTCACCGTACCGGGCGTACCGCTCGAGGAGGTTTCCTTCGAGCAATGGAACGCCATCGTCGCCGCCAATCTCACCGGCGCCTTCCTCTGCACGCAGCAGGCCTTCCGGCTGATGAAGAGCCAGAGCCCGCGCGGCGGCCGCATCATCAACAACGGCTCCGTCTCGGCCACGACGCCGCGCCCGAATTCGGCGCCTTACACAGCGACGAAGCATGCCATTACGGGCCTGACCAAATCCACCGCGCTCGACGGGCGCGAATTCGACATCGCCTGCGGCCAGATCGATATCGGCAACGCCGCCAGCGACATGACGACGAGGATCGCGGCCGGTGTGCTGCAGGCCAACGGCAGCATTGCCGCGGAGGCGACGATCGACCCGGCCCATATTGCCGACGCGGTCGTCTACATGGCAGGACTGCCGCTCAGCGCCAATGTGCTGACCATGACCGTGATGGCGACGAAAATGCCCTTTGTCGGGCGGGGCTAAGGCCTGCTGTCGCGGCCGAAGCGACATATATGCAGTTATGCAGTGCTCATGATCTGGGAGGAGGGAGTATGGCAAACGTTCAGTTCGCGGATGTCCGGAAATCGTTCGGCGCGCATCCCGTCATCAAGGGGGTGGACATCGATATCGCCGACGGCGAATTCGTCATCCTCGTCGGCCCCTCGGGCTGCGGCAAGTCCACACTTCTCCGGATGCTGGCCGGGCTCGAGAATATTTCCGGTGGCGAGATCAAGATCGGCGGGCGCGTCGTCAACACGCTGCCGCCGAAGGACCGCGACATTGCCATGGTGTTCCAGAATTATGCGCTTTATCCGCATATGACGGTGGAGCAGAACATGGGCTTCTCGCTCATGCTCAACAAATCGCCGAAGGCAGAAGCCGAAAAGCGGGTAAAATATGCCGCCGGCATCCTCGGTCTCGACAAGCTGCTCGACCGTTATCCGCGCCAGCTTTCCGGCGGTCAGCGCCAGCGCGTCGCCATGGGCCGGGCCATCGTACGCAATCCAGAGGTCTTCCTGTTCGATGAGCCGCTGTCCAACCTTGATGCGAAACTGCGCGTCGCCATGCGCGCCGAGATCAAGGAACTGCACCAGCGCCTGAAGACGACGACCGTCTACGTCACCCATGACCAGATCGAGGCGATGACGATGGCCGACAAGATCGTCGTCATGCATGACGGCATCGTCGAGCAGATCGGCACGCCGCTTGAGCTTTACGACCGCCCCGCCAATCTCTTCGTCGGCGGCTTTATCGGTTCGCCGGCGATGAACATGATCCACGGCAGGCTCGATCCTGAGAACCCCAGCCAGTTCGTCGCCGCCAACGGTACGCGGCTGCCGGTCGCCAAACCGCCTGCAAGTGCTGTGGGCCGCGACCTCGTTTACGGGCTGCGCCCCGAATATATCTCGCTCGATCCGAACGGTGTGCCGGCCGAGATCGTGGTGATCGAACCGACCGGCTATGAGACGCATCTGACCGTCCGCCTCGGCGGCAGCGATGTCAGCTGCGTCTTCCGCGAGCGTGTCGATGCGCGCCCGGGCGAAGCCATCCGGGTGGCGATCGACGCCAAACACGTCCATATCTTCGACGCCGAAGGCGGCATGCGATTGACCGACTGACGCCATCCGGCGGGATAAGGGGAGAGGAGGAGTCTCCCGTTCCGCCGGAGCGCAAGCATTCGAGGGGTGAGCCCCACGGGAGCGCAAACCTCCCTGGGGAGCTTGCGCCCCCGGGATGCCAGGCCGCCGTTCACCAAGCGGGAGGTGAATGCCGGAGAATTGCTCCCGCTGTTTCAATGAGGAGGAATCTCATGACGATCAAGAGACGTGAATTTCTTGCTGCATCGGCAGCCGTCGCCGGTGTCGCCGGCCTCGGCATCAAGCCGTCCTTTGCGCAGGCCGAACCGACCTACACGCCGGAAAGCGGCGCGAGCCTGCGTCTGTTGCGCTGGACGCCTTTCGTGAAGGGCGATGAGGAGGCCTGGCTTGCCAATACCAAGAAGTTCACCGAAGCCACCGGCGTGGAAGTGCGCATCGACAAGGAGAGCTGGGAGGACATCCGTCCGAAAGCCGCCGTTGCGGCCAATGTCGGCTCCGGTCCGGATCTCATCATGTGCTGGTTCGACGACGCGCACCAATATCCGGACAAGCTGGTCGATCTCACGGAACTCGGCAACTATCTCGGCAACAAGTACGAGGGCTGGTACGACGGCCTGAAGGGTTATGCCACCCGTGACGACAAGTTCATCGCCATGCCGCTGACGACGATCGGTAATGCCGTGGTCTATCGCGACAGCCATGTGAAGGCTGCTGGCTTCAACGAATTCCCGAACGATACCGCAGGCTTCCTCGAGCTTTGCAAGGCGATGAAGGCAAAGGGCACGCCCGCCGGCTTCCCGCACGGCAAGGCGGTCGGCGACGGTAACAACTACGCCCATTGGCTGCTCTGGAGCCATGGCGGCAAAATGGTCGACGAAAGCGGCACGGTGACGATCAACAGCCCGGAAACGCTCGCCTCGATCAACTATGCCAAGGAACTCTACGCGACCTTCATTCCGGGCACGGAAAGCTGGCTGGATGTCAACAACAACCGCGCCTTCCTCGCCGGCCAGGTATCGCTGATCGCCAACGGCGTCTCGGTCTATTACACGGCCAAGAACGATCCGAAGCTCGCCGAGATCGCAAAGGACATTCGCACGACGAACTTCCCGATCGGACCGGTCGGCAAGAGCGTCGAGCTTTTCCAGACGAGCTCGCTGCTGCTCTTCAAGCACAGCAAATATCCGGAAGCGGCCAAGGCCTACATCAAGTTCATGATGGAAGCTGATCAGATGAATGCCTGGATCCAGGGCTCCAGCGCCTATTGCTGCCAGCCACTCAAGGCCTTCGCCAAGAACCCGGTCTGGACCGCCGATCCGGTTCACGCGCCCTATGCGCGCGCCTCGGAAAAGCTGCGCCCGAACGGCTATGCCGGTCCGCTCGGCTACGCCTCGGCGGCAACCATGGCCGACTACGTGCTGGTCGACATGTATGCCGCCGCCGTCACCGGCCAGAAGTCGCCCGAGGACGCGATGAAGGAAGCCGAACGCCGGGCAAACCGCTACTACCGCGTCTGATCCGGAGCCGGGGACATGCGGCATGCCTGATATCGGCATGCCGCAGGCCTCTAAAGCGCGTCACATCAGATTTGATCCATGCGCCGCGCTTTAGTTCCTTGTTTTTACGCATGTCGTGGTCCCGGAACCGCTGCACACTTCCGGGCGACATGCATCAGGACTGAATGCAATCTGGAGACAAGCAATGTCGACCTTGAAATCCGGGGATACGCGCGGCCCCTCGCTGATGCAGAACAACAATGTGCTCGGCTTCCTGTTCATGCTGCCGGCCGCCGTGTTCCTTGTCTGCTTCCTCACCTATCCCCTGGGGCTCGGCGTCTGGCTTGGCTTTACCGACACGCGGATCGGCAGGGATGGCATCTTCATCGGCCTGGAGAACTATGAGTTCCTGGCCGATGACGCCGTTTTCTGGCTGTCGGTCTTCAACACCATCCTTTACACGGTCATCGCCTCGGCTCTGAAATTCGCGCTCGGCCTCTGGCTGGCGCTGCTCCTGAACCAGCACCTTCCGTTCAAATCCTTCTTTCGGGCGATCGTGCTGTTGCCCTGGGTGGTGCCGACGGTGCTTTCGGCGCTGGCCTTCTGGTGGATCTACGATTCCCAGTTCTCGATCATCTCCTGGTCGCTGATGAAGCTCGGGCTGATCAGCGCGCCGATCAACTTCCTCGGTGATCCCACAAATGCGCGGATATCGGTCATCGTCGCCAATGTCTGGCGCGGCATCCCCTTCGTGGCGATCTCGCTGCTTGCCGGCCTGCAGACCATTCCGGCTTCGCTGCAGGAGGCGGCCTCGCTCGACGGCGCGACGAGCTGGCAGCGCTTCCGCTATGTGACGCTGCCGATGCTGACGCCGATCATCGCCGTCGTCATGACCTTCTCGGTGCTTTTCACCTTCACGGATTTCCAGCTGATCTACGTGCTGACCAAGGGCGGACCGGTCAACGCCACGCATCTGATGGCCACACTCTCGTTTCAGCGCGGCATTCCGGGTGGCCAGCTCGGCGAGGGGGCGGCCATCGCGGTCGCCATGATACCCTTCCTGCTCGGTGCCATCATGTTCAGCTTCTTCGGCCTGCAACGCCGCAAATGGCAGCAGGGCGGCCAGGATTAGGGAGGAAAAAGATGTCGACCAATCTCAAAACGGCCGATGAGGTCCTGACCGACAATGCCGAGGGCATGAGCTATCTGAACCGCCTGCCGCGGCGCGTAGTGATGCTCTACCTGCCGATGGCGGTCTTCGTCTTCGTTCTGCTTTTTCCCTTTTACTGGATGGCGATCACCGCCGTGAAGCCGAACGAGCAGTTGACCGACTACAACAATTACAGCCCCTTCTGGGTGGTCGGGCCGACGCTCGACCACATCAAATACCTGTTCCTCGAGACGTCCTATCCCGGCTGGCTGTGGAACACGATGCTGGTGGCCGTGGGGTCGACGGCGCTGTCGCTGGTGGCCTCGGTGTTCGGCGCTTATGCGATCGAGCGCATCCGCTTCACCGGCTCGCGGCAGATCGGCCTCGTCATCTTCCTCGCCTATCTCATTCCGCCGTCGATCCTCTTCATCCCGCTCGCCTTCATCGTCTTCAAGCTCGGGATCTACGACTCGCGCCTGGCGCTGATCTTCACCTATCCCACCTTCCTCATCCCCTTTTGCACCTGGCTGCTGATGGGCTATTTCCGCTCGATCCCGTTCGAGCTCGAGGAAAGCGCGCTGGTGGACGGCGCCAACCGCTGGCAGATCCTGGTCAAGATCATCCTGCCGCTTGCGGTGCCGGGCCTGATCTCCGCCGGCATCTTCGCCTTCACGCTCTCATGGAACGAATTCATCTATGCGCTGACCTTCATCCAGTCCTCGGAGAACAAGACCATTCCGGTCGGCGTCCTGACCGAACTGGTGCGCGGCGACGTCTTCGAATGGGGATCGCTGATGGCCGGGGCGCTGTTCGGCTCGCTGCCTGTCGTCATCCTCTATTCCTTCTTCGTCGACTACTACGTGTCTTCGATGACGGGCGCGGTGAAGGAGTAGTGCGCAGACCCACTTATCAGCGTCGGGCAGGGCAAAGTTCTCTCCTGCGGACGCTGCCGCGGGATGAAAGGCAAGCTTCCGGACGATTCAGTAAGGAGACAGCAAATACGAGAGACCAGCGCGGTCCAACGCTGACCGACCCACACGTGTTTTCAGAGAGGAGCCACTCACCGATCTTACACCTTCGCGTCAGTCGAGAAAGTGCTTGCTGAAGGCCAGGTGCCGGAACACTCCTCGATCGCCGCACACTTCGATGGCATGGTCTACCATGCGCACATCCTTCACCCGTTCACCCGAAGGCCAGCGGATGGCGCCTATGGCATGCCTGACTTCGGTTTCCCCGTCCCGGATCAGGGTGAGGGCACCCGGACCTGAGAGATCGTCTTCGCTGGAGTGGCTGAGCAAGACTGCCGCTGCACTCTCCTCGACCCCCAAACAGCCAAAGTGGCGGCCAGACCAGGGAGGATAGTCGCGGCCACCGTTGGAATGCCAAAGGACCGTCATCGGCAAGTGGCGGGCATTCCGGAGAGACAGGAACAGATCCCCCTCGATCGGCCGCGTCACCGCCGTCCAGCCTAAGCTATGCTCTCGGGCTTCGATGCCGATGACGACGTCTTCATGCCGCGGGTTCCACGGGAACCGGGTGAGATCGACCGACCCGTCGGTTCCGGGAAATCGCTCGGGCGTGGTTGATCGCTCCGGATAGCGCAGGCCGGAACGCCCGCGCGCGGACTCGGCTTCGGGCGGTGCCGGCGGCGTCTCCCAGGCCGATTTGGGCGAGCAACTGATCAATCCGCCCTGAGGCAACGACACATTGGCATGGTTCGAAATGGCAATGCGGCCACTGCCGCCGGTAAAGACATGGCGCTGGTAGACGAACGGGTGCCCGTCTTCGATCTGGAGTTCCTTGCTGACGATCGCGCCGCAGACGGTGCATTGCAGCCTCGCCCGGAGCCGCGTCGCCTCCTGTTCGACGACCTCCCACGGCGAATTGGCCGTCCAGCCATGAAGGGGCGATCCTTCTTCACTGCCCGCGAAGGGGGCGCAGAAGAAATCGCCGCCGAGCGTCGCAAGATGCGGCGGTGTGCCGGGCGGCATCGCCTCGTCGGTGCCGACCCAGGGCGCACGGTGCAACGGAGTGATCTCGTGGCCTTCATCCTCCACTGTGAAGCCGTCGAGGAGACCGGATCGCGCATCGAAGCCGAAGCGGATTCCCTTGGCGCCGAACTCGATCATGCGGCGATATGTTCGCCGGTGATGATGTTTTCGACCTCCTGGATCGATGCGGTGGCAGGGCTTAGATCGTCGGCGACGACGGTGCCGCGCCGCATCACCACCATGCGGTCTACCACCTGGAAGACATGATGGATGTTGTGTGCGATGAAAATGCAGGAGTGGCCGGTGTCGCGCGCCTCGCGCACGAAGCGCAGTACGCCCTGGGTTTCGGCCACGCCGAGATTGTTGGTCGGCTCGTCAAGGACGATCAGGTCGCTGTCGAAATACATGGCGCGCGCGATGGCCACGGCCTGCCGTTCACCTCCGGAAAGCGATCCGATCGGGGTGGTGGGCGGAATATTCTTGGAAATGCCGACTCGCTTCAGAAGATCGGCGGCAACTGCATTCATCCGCTCCTGGTCCAGCCGGTCGAGGAAGCCGGGGCCCGTCCTGAGCTCCCGTCCAAGAAAGAGGTTGCGGGCGATGGAAAGCTGTGGGACCAGGGCGGAGTCCTGATAGATGGTCTCAATGCCGCTGCCGATCGCGTCGTTGGTACTGCGCAGTTGCACTTCGCGTCCCTTGATGAAGATCTGGCCGGATGTGTAGGGAACCGCGCCCGACAGAACCTTGATCAGGGTTGACTTGCCCGCGCCGTTATCGCCGAGAAGGCCGACGATCTCGCCCTTCCTTATGCTGAGGTTGACATCGCGCAAAGCGTGGACCCGACCATAGAATTTCTCGATGTGCCGCATCTGGACCAGGGTTTCGCTATCGCTCATCTCAGACCCCCGTATTGTGCCGGCGTTCGAGACCGGCATGGAGCGCCATCATTGCCAGAATGATCGCACCGATGAAAATATTGTAGGCGAGACCGGGCACTCCGATCAGAACGATCCCGTTGCGCATCAGCCGCAGGATCAGCACGCCGAGCATGGTCCCGAGGATCGTCCCGCGGCCGCCGGTCAGCACGGTGCCGCCGATCACGACCATCGCGATGACTTCGAGTTCATAGCCGGTACCGGCATTCGGATTGGCGGCCGAGACGCGAATCGACGAGATGATGCCAGCAAAGGCCGCCATGGCCGCCGACAGCATGAACAGGATCACTTTGACCCTTGCGGTCGGCACCCCGCGGTTTCGGGCGGCGTTGGGATTGCCGCCGGTCGCCTGGATCCAGTTGCCGAACCGGGTGCGGGTCAAGACGTAGTGGAGCACCAATGCCAGCGCTACGAACCAGATCAGGCTCATGAAGACACGCAGGTTGCCGATATAGAAGTCGCCGACCAGCAATTGCGCCAGCCATTGTTCGCCGGCTTCCCAGGTGCGCTGCGGAAAGCCGGCCGTCAGCCACAAGGCCGTGCCGCGGATGACCAGCAGCGTTCCAAGCGTCACCAGGAATGACGGGATAGCCAGACGGGTGACGAAGAGGCCGTTGAAAAGACCGATCGCCAGAGCGACGGCTATTCCCGCAAGGAATGCCAACGGCAAGGGCAGGACGTCCGCATTGAACAATGTCCACATCACCACGGGGGCGAAGCCGAAGACAGAACCGACCGAAAGGTCGAATTCTCCAGCGGTCATCAGCAGCGTCATCGCCAGCGCAATGAGGCCGAGTTCGACGGTGAAGGTCAAGGCATTGCCGATATTGATCAGCGACAGGAAGGCGGGGTTAATCGCCGTGAAAACCACCAGCATCGCGATCAGAAGGACGAAAGGCCCGAATTCCGGATAGGCGATGAAGGTCCTGACAAGGCTCGGCCTTTCACGTGGCGGGGTGAGAGCATCGCTGCTTTGCTCGATCATGGTGCGCACTCGCGTTTGGGGCTGGAACAGGCATCCGCGGCAGCATACCGCGGATGCCAGGATGGCATTCTCATTTACCGCCCATGATCTTGGCGTAGAACGGCGCCTTGTCCGCTTCATAGAGAGCGCCGGTAATGATGTCGAAGTTGATCGGAATGCCGCTCGCTTCAGACATAAGTGCCGAGAGGCACATGTAAGAGGTTGCCAGTGGATCCTGCCACATGCCCGCATTCACATACCCTTCGCTGACCTCTGAGGTCGTGTCCAACGAGTTGCCCCATCCGACCACCGGAATCTCGCCCTTGGCGATGCCGGCCTGATCCCAGACGCGTTTGACCGAACCGGTTACCAGATCGCCGAGGCCGATCACGGCATTGATCTTTTTGCGGTTGGCGGTCACGTAGTCGGTCATTCGGTTGATGGCCTCGGCCTGGTCATAGGAAGCGTCCTGGATTTCCCAGGTGATCCCGAGCGGCTTGAACACTTCGTCGGCACCCGCTGATTCCTCTTCACCATAGCCTGCCCCCGGAACTTCGAGCGGCATCCAGACAAAATCCCCCTTCTTCACCAGCTTATGGTCGACCAGATACTGTGCCCACGTGCGGCCGACGACCTTGAGATCGACGCCGACATAGGCTCTCCAGGCCGGCGCCGGGTCCTTGGTGTTGAAGTTGATGACCGGGATGTTGGCCCGGTTGGCCTCGTTGACAACATCCACCAATGTGCCGGGCCCCGGGCTCGTGGTGCAGATGCCGTTCGCGCCGGCGGCGATGGCGGCTCGGATGGCTTCCTGATGGCTCGGTACATCATTCGAATGGAACGAGGTGTTTACTTTCACTCCGGTATCGGCAGCGAATTTCTCGGCACCCTGAAGAAAGTAGGTCCAGACTGGATCGGTTGGGGAGCCATGCGATATCCAGTAAAAGGTTTTGTTCGCGGCACTCTGCGCCATTGCTACTGCCGGCATCAGCGCCAACGCGGCCGCCGCGCCCAGAAAAGTTCGTCTCAGCATGTCCTGTCTCCTCCCGTTGGTGGCCGGTCTCTATGCTCCTCCCGGCCGGTGAAATCTGTTGTATGACGAGCGACGTATTGGCTCGGTCGGCCTCCTCATTGCCGATCGGCCGCGTCGATGAACTTCTCCAATTCACGCGGATCCATGCGGATCAGATGGCGCTCCTCCGGGAAGGCGCCGTCGGCGACATCCGCGGCATATTCGCTGAAAGCCGCGATCCGCTCGCGTTGCAGCCGCGCATATTCCGAGCCGAAATCGCGATAGGCTCGGGCGTGGCGCGGAACATGACCTTCGGTGTAGCCCAGTATGTCGTTGGCGAAGAGATATTGCGCATCGCAGCCCGGGCCGGCGCCCATCGACCATAACAGGATTCCGACCCGTTTGCTGATCTCGGCGGCGACCTCGGCGGGCACGACCTCGATTTCGACCGCGAAGGCACCGGCGCTCTCATAGGCCTTAACCTCCTCGAAGAGCCGCAACGCCGCCTCGGCAGTCTTGCCGACCGCTTTGAAGCCACCGGTCCAGGTGGAACGGGTGGGAACCAGCCCCACATGCCCGACAACGGGGAAATATTCACGAGAGAGCTTTTCGACCGTCGTCAGCGAGCCCGAACAGTAGACCGCGTCGGCGCCACGATTCAGCGCGTTGCCGCACCAGCGAAGATAATCGTCCGGTGTGCCCATCTCGAGATGGGTCTGCCCGGTCATCGAGAAGACGGTCGGCGCAACCGCGCGGTAGCGCGGATCAAGGACGATCTCGGTCGGCACGGAGGCGATGTCGATGCCCGCCGCTTCGGCGGCCGCCGCCTCATCGAGACTGAAATAGCGCAGCATGGTCAACTGGCGCCGGCCCTTCCAGGCGCGCAGGTCCGCTACCGTCGGCAAACGGCGCGATGTGGGCCCTTCGCCTCCATGTCGCGTCATGTCTGTCATTCGACCAGCACCAGGATCTGCCCATCCTCGCGACGGACAGGGTAAGTTCGCAGGTTCTCGCATGCAGGCGAGCGCTTGGCCTCTCCTGTGCGATAGTCGAATTGGCCATTATGCTTCGGGCACTCGATCACATAGTCGAGCACCAATCCGTCTGAGAGCTCCACCTGCTCGTGGGTACAGAGCCCATCGGTGCAGAAAAATTCGTCGTTGGGGCTCCGGAAGATTGCAAAGCTCCGTCCGCCGTGGTCCCAGCCCCAAACGTCTTCCTTGTCAATGGCATCTTCGGCGCAGGCAGCAATCCAGGGCATATGATCCTCGTCTCGATGTTGATTGGCACTCTTTGACGGCGCGGCGATCATGCGTGGGATCTTTCCGGCACCGCCGCATGCAGCTCTTCACGATAAGGCTTGGCCCCTTGCGGCAAGGCACGCTTGAGATAGTAGCCGGGCTCTCGCCTCTGCCGCATGATCGCCTGGAACATCTCGCGATAGCCGTCCCAGATCGAGGTGTTGGCGGGCGGCAGGTCGTGCTTGATCGCCTCGTGCAGCCTTGCCAACGCGTGATAGGGCACCATCGGGAACATATGGTGTTCGACGTGATAGCCCATGTTCCAATAAATGAAGCGGCTAATCGGGTTCATGTAGACGGTGCGCGAATTAAGCCTATGGTCGAGCACGTCCTCCGCAAGCCCACCGTGCTGCAGGAGCCCGGTCATCACCATATGCCAGCAGCCATAGATGCGTGGACCGCCGATCAGCAGAAGCGGGATCGTGGCCTTCCAACCTGCGCCCGCCATAAGCATGCCCAGGGCGGTCAGCACGGCGGCTGCGTAGATTGCCATATGCACCCGCGCCCAGAACACCGCCTTGGGCCATTCGCTTTCGGGTACATAGTCCTTCTCGTCCGGCGAAAGGGTCCCGGCCGCATTGCGCGCGAGGGTCCCGAGGTTCTGCCAGACCTCGACCACGCCGGTATAGGCGAGGGCTTTCAGCGTTAACGCGATCGGATGCATCCAGGCGATCTCGGGATCGCGGCCGACGATGATCGTGTCAGTATGGTGGCGGGCATGGCTCCAGCGCCAGTTCACCGGATTGCGCGCCACCTGGAACGAACAGATGTGGTAAAGCACATCGTTCATCCAGCGGGTGCGGAAGGCTGTTCCGTGGCCGCATTCGTGCCAACGCGCATCGCAGGCCGAGCCGTACATCACACCATAGGCAAACCAGAACGGCAGCGCCCACCAGCTCCCCCAAAACCAGATACCGCCACCAGCGAAAGCCATGTGGAGAATTGCCCAGAGAATCGTGTCGCGGATCGCCGGCTGGTCGCTGCGCTGCATCAACTCCTTCATCAGCTTGCGCGGCACTTCCGTATGGTACCATTCGGCCGCTGCAAGGCCGGCCTCAACGGCTCGGAGAGAAGAAGGCCCGGTCAAGCTGTAGTCGCGAGGGAGTGCTGGGTCCGGTCCAACTCTTTCGACGTCGTTCGAATGAACGCTCATGCGATCGCCTCTGGCTTTGCGGACAAATGGCTGGTGCCTAAGATGGCTCGACTGGTGTCGCCCGCGCAGGGCTGATGTGTGCTGTCCCGCTGTGAACCCGTCACCCCTTTTGCCCCTCCATACGATATTTGCCCATCACGTCGAGCGGCGGCCGGATCTGGCGATCCCGCCCGGATTACCTTCATGCTGTGATGATCCCGAGCGTGGCGCGTTGGTCGGATGTTCGCAACTCGATATCACATCACATTACATCAGAAGGTTCTTACCGCTTATGATATTTATTGGTGGTAGATCTCTAAAATTACCAGCTTTTACGGTAGTTTACGGATTTAATGTCGGTGATGGAAATTGGCTGTAGCGGCATCATCTTCTGTGGAAGCCTGAGGGAGATCATGAAGAAAACGACGATCACAGATATCGCTCGAAAATCCGGTCTCTCGACTGCAACAGTCGACCGGGCACTGAACGACCGCGGAGGTGTCACTGCCGCCAACCGCCAGAGAGTGTTTCGCGCCGCGAAGGAACTGGGCTATCTCCCGACCGAGGGAATGCTCGCCTTGCCTTCGCGACCGGCGCATCTGGAGTTCTTCATTCCGTTCGGGCACAACTCGTTCATGCAGGATGTCGCCAGGAAGATCACCGCCTTCGCATCGTCCTTGCCGCTCGTGGCGTCGTGTAACGTCACGGCCCTCGACGGCATTGATCCCGACGCGCTCGTGATGGCGCTCGAAGACCTTCCGCTCCAGACCAATGGGGTCGGGGTAATTACCGTCGACCATCCGAAGACGCGGCACGCCATCCGGCGCTTGTGCGAATCCGGGGTCCGCGTCGTCACCATCGTGACGGATGTTCTCTCGACGCCACGATCCGCATTCGTAGGCGTCGACAATCTGGTGGCGGGCCGAACGGCGGCCCTGATCATGGGGCTCATGTCACGGAAAGCGACGGGATCGATAGGGCTATTCCTGGGATCGCGAACGCTCCATGGGCACCAACAGCGGGAATATGGATTCCGGACCCTGCTGGAGGAGCAGTTCAAGCATCTGACAATCCTTCCTGCTATCGAGACCCGCGACGAGAACAAGCTGTCCCGGCCGGCGATGGAACGGATGCTGCACGACACCGACGATCTCGTCGGCGTCTATTGTGTCGGCGCAGGCAGGGCCGGCATCGCCGAAGTGCTGCAAGCGGCGACAGGAAACAAGCGTCCCTTCGTGATCATGCATGACCTGACCGATGCGACGCGGGCATGGCTCGCCGAAGATCTGATCGATGTCGTGATCGACCAGAATGCGCGCCTGATCGGCGAGCAGGTCGTCATACGGCTGCTCGGCTCGATCGCGGCAAGCACGCCGACCTTGTCTTTGAAGAATATCGAGCCACGGGTCATTTTTCGCGAGAATATACCACTCGTGTAGCGCAACGCGATTGCGTGAAAACGTGGAGGAAGCGATAGCGCTTGAAATAGACGCGCCGAATTTTTCCTTCGACAGCAACTCGTCACACAACGCGCGATGGACGGCCTCGCGGAGACATGCGCTGCGAGCGCGCGAAATCGCCGGGCACGACAACGATGCGCAGGTCGCCGAAAGGGTCCTGAAAAGAGTCCAGACAGCGAAGGAAAGACGGTGGGAGCATCGCCGGTCGCCTTGATTGCGATGACTCCGACAACAACAGCCGAGGAGAACACTGAACAATCGTCGCTTTACAACTAACATGTCAGTCTGCTACACCTGACCCATTAGCTGGGAGGAACAAAGTTGACATCAAGATTCGGGCTTTCCGTCGCTCTCGCCACGCCGTTCGACAGCGATGGCAATATTGCGATCGAGGCGATGATCGCGCAGGCGCGGCGCTGCCTTGCGGCCGGCTGCTCCAGCGTGACGCTGTTCGGGACGACGGGTGAGGGCTCCTCCATCGGGAATGGCGAACGGGAACGCGTGCTGGCGGCCTTCCTCGATGCCGGCATTGCGCCTGGCAACATCATCGTCGGCGTGTTGGTCGATGCCGCAGAGGACGCGGCGATGCAGGCCGGTCAGGCTCTTTCGCTCGGCGCCCGTAATATCCTTCTTGCCCCGCCGTCCTACTTCAAGAATGTCAGCGACGACGGCGTCTTCCAGTGGTTTTCCGCCGTATTCGCCCTGTTGGGGGACAAAGCACGCGACATTATCGTCTATAATCTTCCGTCGGTCACCATGGTGCCGCTGAGCGCGTCGCTGATCGGCCGGCTGCGGACGGCCTTTCCGCATATCGTCACAGGCGTCAAGGATTCCTCCGGCGACTGGCCCTACACCGAAGCGCTTCTCGAAGCGCATAGTGATCTCATCATCCTGGTCGGCGACGAGCGGCACCTCGCAAGGGCCGTGCGCCTCGGCGGCCAGGGCGCGATCTCGGGCATGGCGAATTTCGTGCCCCACGAACTCAAGCCGATGGCCGAAGAGGGTAAGGACGATAGCCGCGTCGCCGATTTCGTCCTTGAATTGCTGAAACATCCTGTCGTTCCGGCCGTGAAGGCGATGGTCGCGCGCACGACGTCGGAGGAGACATGGATCGCGGTCCGTCCGCCGCTTACTTCGATATCCGGTGAAGCGCGGGCGCAACTCGCTCTGGCATTCGATAATCTTTTCCGCTCGAAAGCCGCATAGGTCGGGCATGTTTCTGGAGAAGGCGATGGACGGAACGGAGGAGCAGCCGACACTGCGGGAAAAGGCGTATGCGAGCTTTACGCGCCACCTTCTTGCACGTGACGTGCGCCCTGGCCAGTTCGTGTCCCAGCGCCGTCTCGTGGAACTGACGGGGCTGCCGCTCGGCGCCATCCGAGAGCTCATCCCCAGGCTTGAAGCCGAAGGGCTGATCAAGACCGTGCCGCAGCGGGGTTTGCAGATCGCCCATATCGATCTCAACCTCATCCGCGAGGCCTTCCAGCTGCGCGTGTTCCTGGAGAAGGAAGCCGTGGCCCTCTTCACCCGGTCCGCGTCGGACGAGACGATCGCAAAGCTCGTGAAACAGCATCGGGATATCGCCGACGCCATCCGCAGCGGCGACGGATCGCACGAATTGGAGCTGCGCGCGCAGGCTGTCGACTGGGGCATGCATGATGCCTTTATCGACGCCCTTGGCAATACTATCATTTCGAACGCCTATCGCGTGAACTCGATCAAGATGCGGCTGATCAGCCAGGACCGCTTTCGCATCGACGGTCACGTCGGACCCGTCATGGGCGAGCATCTGAAGGTGCTCGAGGCGATCGAACGACGTTCGGCGGAGGACGCCGTCAACAGCCTTGTCGCACACATCAATCATGCAAGGGATCGTGCGCTCGGGATATAATCGAGAATGAACAGCCGGAGATGAGGAGATCGCCGGCAAAAGGAGGAGGATTACATGTCATCATTCTTCAACCCGACGCGGCGCGGCTTTCTGGCCGGCACGGCCGCCCTTGGGGCTAGCAGCGTGCTCGGCATGCGGCCGGCAGCGGCTGCGGTCGACTGGAAGCGCTTCGCCGGCACCACGCTCGAAGTCAATCTGGTCAAGAGCCCGCGCAGCGAAATCCTGACCAAGTATCTGTCCGAGTTCGAGGAGCTCACCGGCATCAAGGTCAATGCCGAAGCAACGCCTGAACAGCAGCAGCGCCAGAAGACGACCATCGAGCTGAGCTCCGGAAAACCGAGCTTCGACGTCGTGCACTTGAGCTACCACGTCCAGAAGCGGCAGTTCGAGAAAGGCGGCTGGCTTGCCGATATCAGCGGCTTTCTCAAGGACGCCTCGCTGACTGACCCCTCCTTGGTGGAAAGCGATTTCGCTGAAGCAGGTCTCGCCTTCGCCAAGGATGCCGACGGCGTTCTGCGTTCGCTGCCTTTTTCGGTCGATTACTGGATCATCTACTGGAACAAGGCGTTGTTCGAGAAGAAGGGGCTTGCCTACCCCACGAGCTTCGAAGAACTGGCAAGCGCCGCAGAAGCGCTGACCGATCCCTCGACCAACACCTATGGCTTCGTCGCCCGCGGCCTGAAGAACGCCAACACGCCGGTCTGGACGACGTTGCTGCTCGGCTATGGCTCGAGCCCGCTCGGCCCGGACGGCAAGCTTCGCACGACATCGCAGGAAGCGATCGACGCGGCCAAGCTTTATCAGAGGCTGATGACCAAGACCGCTCCTCCCGGCGTTTCCGGTTTCAACTGGGCCGAAGCGCAGTCGGCCTTTCTGCAGGGCAAGATCGGCATGTGGCTGGATGGCGTCGGTTTCGCCCCGCCGATCGAAAATCCGGAAAAGTCACGCGTCGTCGGCCAGGTCGGCTACGGCGTCATGCCGAAAGGACCGAAGGCGCAGGCCGCCGGCACCTTCGGCGACGGCCTCGGCGTCGTCGCGGCAAGCCAGAAGAAGGAAGCCGCCTACCTGTTCTGCCAATGGGCGATTTCGCACGACATGGGCGCGCGCCTGCTGCAAGCTGGCGCCGGCGTTCCGTTCCGCCAGTCCGTGCTCGAGGATGCGAAGGTCCGCGAAGGCGTAAAGATGCCCGGCACATGGCTGGATGCCGTTGCCGGCTCCGGCAAGATTTCGCAGCTCGCCCTGCCGGTCATCATTCCGGTCACCGAGTTCCGGGACATCTATGGCGTCGGTCTCACCAACATGATCGGCGGCGCCGATCCTGAAACCGAACTGAAGGCGGCAACGGCACAGTTCGAACCCGTCCTCGCGAAAAGCGAGGGATAATGGCTTCGGCAGGCATCGAAACGGCCGCCATGGCCAAGGCGTCGAAAGAAAGGAGCAAACCGGATCGGTTTGCTCCCAACTACTGGCCCTTCGTCATCCCGGCGCTCATCGTCATCTCAGCCGTCATCGTCTTTCCATGGGTGTTTACGGTGTGGATGAGCGTCAACAGCTGGACGCTCGGCCAGTCGCAGGTCTTTGCGGGGCTGGACAATTATATCAGACTCGCCGCCGACATGCGCTTCTGGGAGTCGCTGTGGCATACGGTGCTCTATACGGCGCTCTCCGTGCTGGTTCCCCTTTTTCTGGGGACGCTCGCCGCACTGATCTTCGATGCCCGATTCCCGCTTCGCGGCCTCATACGAGGCATATTCGTGATGCCGATGATGGCGACCCCCGTCGCCATCGCGCTCGTCTGGACGATGATGTATCATCCGCAGCTCGGTGTGCTCAACTATCTCCTCTCCTTCGTCGGCATCGGCCCGCAGGAGTGGATCTACAATCAGCGCAGCGTCATTCCCTCGCTGGTCCTGGTCGAAAGCTGGCAGTGGACGCCGCTCGTCATGCTGATCGTGCTCGGCGGCCTGGCGGCGGTCCCGCGCGAACCTTATGAAAGCGCTGAGATCGACGGCGCCAATGTCTGGCAGAAATTCCGCTATCTGACGCTGCCGATGATCGCGCCCTTCCTGATGATCGCCGTGATCATCCGCAGCATCGATGCGGTGAAGAGCTTCGACATCATCTACGCAATGACCCAGGGCGGCCCCGGCACCGCATCGGAAACGATCAACATCTATCTCTACAACACCGCCTTCGCCTATTACGACATCGGCTATGGCTCAGCCATGGCGGTCGTCTTCTTCATCCTCATCGTGCTGATTTCCTTCGTCCTGATGATGATCCGGCAGCGCGTCAACTGGTCCGACGGGGAGGCACGCTGATGAAGCGCAAGACGCTCGATCGCATCGGACTGCTGTTCGTTGCGCTGGTGATGATCTCGCCGGTCGTCCTGTTCTTCCTCTGGATGATCTCGCTGTCGCTGAAATATGAGATCGACAATGGCGCCTATCCGCCGATCTTCATCCCCGAGCGCTTCGCCTGGTCGAACTATGTAAAGGTCTTCGAGGAGAACAACTTCTTCCTCTATCTCTGGAATTCACTGCTGGTGACGGGCGCCGCCACGCTTCTGGCGCTCGTGATCGGCGTCCCGGCCGGATACGGCATCGCGCGCCTGAAGGCGGAGAAGTCGGCGATGGTCATCATGATCGCCCGCATGACGCCGGGCCTGTCCTTCCTCATTCCGCTGTTCCTGCTGTTCCAATGGCTGAACCTGCTCGGCACGCTCATGCCGCAGATCATCATCCATCTCGTCGTCACCGTGCCGATCGTCGTGTGGATCATGATCGGCTATTTCGAGACGACGCCGATGGAACTGGAAGAGGCTGCGAGCATCGACGGCGCCACGCCCTGGCAGGTTTTCCGCCTGGTCGCCCTGCCGATCGCGAGGCCCGGCATCGTCGTCGCCTTCATCCTGTCGGTGATCTTCTCCTGGAACAACTTCGTCTTCGGCATCGTGCTCGCCAGCCGCGAGACGCGCACGCTGCCGGTCGCCGTCTACAATATGCTGTCCTTCGAACAGGTCAGTTGGGGGCCGCTCGCGGCAGCCGCGCTGATCGTCACCTTGCCGGTGCTGATCTTGACCGTGTTTGCGCAACGACAGATCGTCGCCGGGCTGACGGCCGGGGCCGTCAAGTGAGCAGGTGAGGCGACCGCTAATGAGTTCCTCTGCCTTCGGACCGCCGCCAGGTCCGCCACGCCGCGTGCTTTGCATCGGCGCGGCGGTGCTCGACACCCTGTTCAGGGTGCGCTCATTGCCAACAGGGCAGGGCAAGATCTTGCCCTATGAGATGCTGCAGGTCGCCGAAGGCATGGCGTCGAGCGCGGCATTCGCCGTCGCCCGGCTTGGCGGCCATGCCAGCCTCTGGGGCGCGGTCGGCGACGACGCCACCGGCGCACGGATCATTTCCGACCTCGGCGACAGCGGCATAGACACGAGCGGCATGACGGTTGTGCAGGGCGCCCGCTCCGCCGTCTCGACGATCCTCATCGATGATGAGGGCGAACGCCTGATCGTGCCTTTCTACGACGAGAGGCTCCACGATACGGTCAGGTTGGTCACCGAGCAGGAGATGTCTGCTTTCGATGCGGTGCTTGTCGATGTCCGATGGCCGAAGCTTGCACTGCGGGTGTTGATCGCAGCTGGCAAGGCCGGCAAACCGGCCATACTCGACGGCGACGTTGCCGGCGAGGGGGTTATCGAGATGCTGGCGCCGGCCGCCAGCCACATCGTGTTTTCACAGCCCGCGGCCGAGCGGCTTGCCGGGACGGCGGATCTCGTCGAGACCGTCGGCCAGCTGAAACGGAAATTCGAACATGCCTTCATCGGCGTCACGGCTGGCGAAAACGGCTCCCTGTGGTCCGATGATCCAAGCGGCGACATCCGTCACCTTGCCGCGCCGAAGGTGAGAGCGATCGACACGCTTGCAGCCGGCGACATCTTCCACGGCGCCTTCGCGCTGGCCATCGCGGAAGGCATGCCGATCGAAGAGACGATGCGACTGTCATCTATGGCGGCGGCTCTCAAATGCCAGGTGTTCGGCGGACGCATCGGCGCACCCACCAGAGCCCAGGTCTGCGATGCCCTGCGGGATTGGAACGTCCGCGTTTTCCCGAAGGTGAGCGATATCGAGTTCAATAGATGAGGCCGGACGCCGTGTTGCCGACCGCGAGATGCGCTTCCGCCATACGAAGGGCAGATCTTGCCAAATTTTGCCATGCTAGCTATCTTCGGTCCCATGGGCACTATGAATATCTCGCTGCCGGACTATCTGAAGCACTTCGTCGACCAGCAGGTCGCCGCTAGAGGATATGGCACGAGCAGCGAGTACGTGCGCGAACTGATCCGTCGCGACAAGGATCGGCAGCAGTTGCGGAATCTTCTGCTGGAGGGCGCATCATCCGAGACAACCGAACCCATCGATACCAGCTATTTCGATAGCTTGCGCGAGCGCGCAGCGAAACAAAGCTCCAAGTGACCGCGAAACCTATCGTCCCCCGCCAGTCGGCTCGCGGGGATGTCGAGAATGCCGTGGACTATTACGCTCGCATGGCGGGAGCGCAGATAGCGGTAGGCTTCATCGATGCACTGCAATCGACCTATACTTTGATCGCAGAGCATCCTGCATCGGGCTCACTGCGCTACTCATATGAACTCGGTCTACCCGATCTGCGCTGTACGACGATCAAGGGTTTTCCCTATGTGGTCTTCTATCTTGAGCGGGCCGACCACGTCGATGTGTGGCGGGTTCTGCACGCCAAGCAGGATGTTCCGGCGTGGCTGCAGGATTCAGAAGCATCGGGTTAGCTCGGCGTATTTGTGATAGGCCTCTTCTGCTAAGTTCCATAAGCTATCTTACGCCAGATTCGCCTGTAGCCGCAAAGTTAGAATGTCCTGTTTCCGCAAAGTTGGAATGTCACACTCCCCGCATTTGCTGACGTGGGAGACAAGCGGATGGGATTGATTGCGATGAGCGAGCGCGATCTGCAGCGGATCGACGAGGAAAAGACGGCTCCTGCCTGTGATCCCGTCACTGGACCGTCCAAACACGTGCTCGCCGACCGCGCCTAGCGACGGGCACCTCCTGAATTGACTGGTGTCGTGCATGGTCACCCAAGCGATGCGTCTCACCGGTTACCGCCTTGCGCTTGCCGTCAAATGGCGCTAATTCGCGTTTGTAATGTTATTACATCACTGACCAGGCACGAACCGTGCTGGCAAATCGAAAGGGTTTCAGTGAATGAACAAGGCGATGACAACACTCAGCTACGCACTGGCTGTATCCGCAATATTGACTTTTGCAGGAATGGCAGGCGCTGAGACATCCTCGGGAAACAATCACAACCACAGCCATACCCACGATGAAAAGGGGTCGGTGTATGATGGGTATTTCGATGACGACCAGGTAAAGGCGCGTGAACTGTCGGACTGGGAAGGCGACTGGCAGTCAGTCTACCCCTATCTTGTCGACGGAACCTTGGATCCGGTGATGGCCGACAAGGTGAAACACGGCGACAAGAACGCCGGGGAATATCGGGCCTACTACGAGACGGGATACAAGACCGACGTCGACCGGATCGTTATCAACGGAACGAAGGTCACCTTTTTCCGCGGCAAGGACTCCGTGATCGGAGACTATGAGACGGACGGGCACGAAATCCTCACCTACAAGAAAGGTAATCGAGGGGTTCGTTTCATCTTCAAGAAAAGCGCCGGTGATGACGCGGCACCTCAGTTCATCCAGTTCAGCGACCACATCGTCGCCCCCGAGAAGGCCGACCACTACCATCTATATTGGGGCAATGACCGCGCCGCGCTACTGAATGAGGTCAGCAACTGGCCGACCTACTACCCCTCAAGCCTGAGTGGGAAGCAGATCGCCGAGGAAATGCTGAGCCACTGAGTTGAGCTTTTCGGGCTAGCTTGAACCACCCTGCCGGAGCAGGTTTTCGTCAGGGCAAAGGCGATTGGCGAAGGCATATCCATTGGTACGTTCGAGCCGATCGCCTTTGATCCTGGCTAGGGATGCCCGGCTAGAGCTTTTCCGGGTTAGCTTGAAGCATTCTGCCGGAGCAGGGTTTCGTAAAGGGCAGAGGCGATTGGCGATGGGCATACCTCCAGGTACGTCCGAGCCGATCGCCTCTGATCCTGGCGGAAACATGCCCGGCCCGACGCCCTTCGGGCGGCGGCCGATGACGTTTGGCATGTTGGCAAGTCAGGCCGCTGCTCGAAAAATCGAGCCGGGCGGATCGATTGATAAATGGAAACTCTATCGCGCTATGTGCGAGGCCAGGCCGCTGCTCGGCATTACCGACCGGGCGCTTTCCATCCTGAACGCCTTGCTGAGCTTATATCCAAAGGCAGAGCTCTCCGAGGACAGCGGGTTGGTTGTTTTTCCTTCGAACATGCAGCTCTCTCTGCGCGCGCATGGAATGGCGGAGCAGACGATCCGTCGCCATCTGGCGGCGCTGATCGAGGCCGGATTGCTGGGAAGGGCAGACCCGTGCCGGCGGCAAACTCAGCCTCGGTTGCCGGCGGCGGGCTCAGATCCTTCCCGCTGGGCCTAGTGCTGCAGGCCTGCCCAGAGATCACCGCCTATGGGCCGCAGGGTTCGGTGGGCACATGGCGCGATCTGATGGCGGCGGCTGTCGTCGTGCGCTCGATGCTCGGAGTGAGCCCCTCGGCCTATGAGCAGGCCTGCGAGGTCATGGGGCCTGAAAATGCGGCTACCGTCATAGCGTGCGTCCTTGAAAGGGCAGGGCACATCAATTCCGCCGGTGGTTACCTCCGTGACCTGACCCGCCGCGCCGAGAGAGGCGAATTTGCCATCGGACCGATGCTGATGGCGCTCGTCCGCACCAATTCGCCAATCAGGGGCAAGACCGGATGAAAAATGTCGTGTCATTTGTCCGCGCCGATCTATGGTTAACGAAAGGTGACGGAAATAAACAGAGAAATAACTTCTTGTTAGGATCTTTTTCCTTTGAGATCATGAAGTTACAAGATTTTTGATCGGCAAGGCGAGGGAAGGACCTGATCGACGATCGGTCGGCGTTTTCTAGAGAAACGGTGCGGTTGGAGTTGACGTGAAACGCCTTTTTGACGATAGGGCGCGGGTGGCGGAAATCCGCTGAAGAGGCAATGGAAGAAGTGCTGGGCATGGGCTTGAAACGGGCGGTGGATTTTCTCCTGGCTTTGATAGCTTCGGTCATCCTGCTCGTTCCGATCCTTGTCGTCGCTCTTAGTGTCCGGCTAACGTCGCCAGGACCGATCCTCTACTGGTCAAAACGTATCGGGCGGTTCAACCAGATCTTCCTGATGCCGAAATTCCGCAGCATGCGCGTCGACACGCCGACAGTCGCCACACATCTGCTCGAAAACCCCGAGCGGTTCCTGACGCCCATCGGCTCGTTTCTGCGCAAATCCAGCCTCGACGAACTGCCCCAGCTCTGGTGCATTTTGGCGGGCAAGATGAGTTTCGTCGGGCCGCGCCCAGCGCTCTACAATCAGTATGATTTGATCGAATTGCGGACGGCCCACGGTGTCGACAAGCTCCTGCCCGGATTGACCGGATGGGCGCAGATCAACGGGCGTGATGAATTGCCAATTCCGGAGAAGGTGAAATTCGATGTCGAATATCTTGAGCGGCGCTCCCTCGGTTTCGACATGCGCATCCTCTTTCTGACGGCCGACAAGGTAGTCCGCCGTAAGGGAATAAGGCACTAAAGTTACCTACTTCTGATAGATAGGCGGTGCGGAAGACTTTGATTTCCGATTATTTCAGTTGCGCTCGTTGTAGAAAATGACAAGAAGGTGGTTGTCTGATTGATCCGCGAGACGCTGGGAAGCAATGCCTGAAAATACCCCCACTGAGACGCCACGCTCGAGATGGTTCTTGGTGCCGATGCAGGCGCTCGTCGCCCCTCTGCTGGCCATGCCGCGTGCTGCCAAACGCGCGCTCGCCTTGCTGGTGGATTCCGGTCTTTGCGTCCTGACGATCTGGCTGGCTTATTGCTTCCGTCTGAACGAATGGACGGTGCTAACCGGCGTGCAGTGGTTGCCGGTCTTCGTCTCCTTGTGCATGGCGCTTCCTATCTTCATCGTCATGGGCATGTATCGGGCGATCTTCCGTTATGCCAACATGGCCGCTTTCATTGCCGTTCTAAAAGCAATTGCGATCTACGGCGTCGCCTTCATGACGATATTTACGGCGCTGAGCGTCCCGGGCGTTCCGAGAACCGTCGGCATTCTCCAGCCCTTCCTGCTGCTGATTGCGATCGGCCTGTCACGGTTGGGCATCCGTTATTGGCTCGGGGATACCTATCAACGTATTCTTCACCAGAATACGCTCGCCAAGGTGTTGATCTATGGGGCGGGAAATGCCGGACGGCAACTCGCCGGCGCTCTGACGAACAGCGCCGAACTCAATGTCGTCGGCTACCTCGATGATGATCCGCGCCTTAAGGGCGGCATCATGGGGGGTTTGCCGATCTATGACCCGTCGGATCTTCCGGTGCTCGCCGAAGCACTTGGCGTGCACAACGTGCTTCTTGCTCTTCCATCCGCATCGCGACAGCGTCGCAATGAAATTCTCGAGCATATCCGCAAAGCCAGGGTGAACGTCCGGACATTGCCGGATCTCACGGCGCTGGCTCAGGGACGAGTCGCGGTCTCCGATATTCGTGAGCTGGAGATCGAAGATCTGCTGGGTAGGGAAGCGGTTGCGCCACGGCAAGAGCTGCTCGACAAGGCGATGCGCAACAAGGTGGTGATGGTCACGGGCGCCGGCGGCTCTATCGGCGGCGAGTTATGTCGCCAGATTCTGCGCAACGCGCCTTCGAGCCTCATCCTCATAGATCAGAACGAGTTTGCGCTTTATAATATTCATGCCGAATTGCTGAAGCTGGCCGAAGTTTACAAGCATGAGAGCCTGCAGATCGTGCCGATCCTTTGTTCCGTCCGCGACCAGGATCGCATGGAACATATCATGCAAAGCTGGCGGCCTCAGACGCTTTATCACGCTGCTGCTTACAAGCATGTGCCTCTCGTCGAACACAATGCCGTGGAAGGCATCAAGAACAATGTCATGGGGACATTGATCACCGCACGTGCGGCAAATAAATGCGGCGTCTCGAATTTCGTGCTGATCAGCACGGACAAAGCCGTGCGCCCGACGAATGTGATGGGCGCCAGCAAGAGGCTGGCCGAGATGGTGCTGCAGGCGCTTGCGGCAGAGCTGACCGCTGACAGATTGCGGACGAACTTCTCGATGGTCCGCTTCGGAAATGTCCTCGGTTCCTCCGGATCCGTCGTGCCGCTGTTCCGGCAGCAGATCAAGGACGGCGGCCCGGTTACCCTGACGCATCCGAAAATAACCCGCTACTTCATGACCATTTCGGAAGCCTCGCAACTTGTCATTCAAGCGGGCGCCATGGCCGACGGCGGCGATGTTTTCCTGCTCGATATGGGCGAGCCCGTCCGCATTGCGGATCTCGCCCGCAAGATGGTCGAACTGTCCGGATTGACCGTCCGGGACGTTGATAATCCAGAAGGGGACATCGAGCTTGCCGTTACCGGCCTGAGGCCCGGTGAGAAGCTTTATGAAGAACTGTTGATCGGGGATAACCCCGAGACAACTGAACATCCGCGGATTATGAAGGCGCGTGAGGATTTCCTGTCCTGGGCGGAACTTTCAAAGAAGCTCAACTCGCTCAATGCGTCATTGGACCGAAACGACATGGTCGCGGCACGTGCGACTTTGGCAGAACTCGTTTCCGGCTATTCCTCGACGGGCGAGGTTTCCGATCTTGCGTTTACCGGCGCCGAAACCAATCCGGCGCATGAAGATGTCAACGCGCTAGCCTCAGCCGCAGGAAATCAGCTTCGAACGACAGGTGCATAACGCGTGCTGCCCCGGTCCGCGCAAATAAGAGTGACCATATAGGCGAAGATCGGATCCAGAGCTTTTTGGTTGAACATGATACCGAAGCTGCCCGTTATAATGTAGCTGCTCGTCAGCAAGAGAGCGAGCGCTATGGCCAAATCGCGGCCAGGGCCAGGTTCCTTTTTCCAAGCACCGATCACGGGCGTCAGGAGCAGCAGCGAAAGCGCTGCGATGCCGAAAAGGCCGGCGTCAATTCCCGCGGTCAGAAAGCCGTTATGGACATGCGAATAGGGCAGTTGCTGCCTTAGGCTCTCCGGGACTTCTGCCAAGACAGCAGCCATACGGTTTTGCGGGCCATAGCCGGTCAACGGATCCTTGGTGATTGCCGATAGGGCGCCCTTGTAAAGAGCAACCCGCGCGCTCAGCGATGTGATATCGCCATTGGTGCTTTCGAGCGATGACAGATTGTCCTGGAGCTCACGGACGCGATAGACGACCTGGTCGCTGCCCAAGGCGAGAAGTGCCAGCAACAGTACCGATCCGGTGATGGCGAGGCTGCGCAGACTGATATGAAATCGGTTTTTGGGAAAATACCAGAGAAAGATGACGAGCTGAACGGGGATGACAAGCCAGGCCGAGCGTGTTCCGGAAAGCAGCGCGCAGCCGAGGCCCGCGGCATATCCCAATATCGCGATCTTTTGCTCCATGCTTTTGGGAGATTGAATATTGAGTAGCGCGACGCCGCCGAAAAGCACGCCGATAACGCCCAGCAGCGCCGCGTTCGAGGTTCCCGCCTCCGCCCTCGGCATCAGGAACAAGACCTGAAGCAGGCTGAAAAGAAAGGTAACGATCATGCCGAGACCCGCGCCGAGGATAAAGAGCGGCATAAGGCGGCCATCGGGAGATTGACGCATACGCGGCAAAATTAGCCAGATCGAAAAGAACGGCAGGAGCCGGAAAATCCAATCCAGTTCTTCCGAGAAAGGCGGATTGACGAATATGCTGACGATCATCACCACCGGGTAAATCGTCATGCAAATGGCAACCACTCGGTCGGACTTCGACAGGTTCAGAGGAAAGCGGGCTCTTGCCAAACAATAGAGGCCCGAGACCATCGACCCGAGGAGGATGAAGGAGTTGAAGTTAGGCGAAAGTCCGGGCAGGATTGCAAAGAGAAAGACCGCAATGCCATTGGTTCGATCAAGCGCGCTTCCTGACCCGTTCCCGGGGTGAAGCACCGCAATCACGAGTTGCCTGAAATAATTCACTTTGGTAGCCCTGACGTGTCGCTTTCCAGCCTCGCTAAGGACCGTTGTCACCGCTGTCAAGCCGTGAAGACAGGAGGAACCTGCGCTTTTTTCACTGTCGTATTCCGGCAACAGCAGATTCGATGCTCATTGCTCCTGCTCGACGACGGTCGCAACAGGCTGCAACAGCAAAGCTGTTCCGAACAGAAAACACGTTTGAGGTGCGAACTATTGAGAAGCTTTGTCATCTGGCGGCGCATTCCCGCTATCAGGGAACGCCTGCAGGCACAGGATCTGAATCTCTCGCCATTCCAACCAAAGTGGCCGGCCGTTGTAGGACAGCGAAGTGCCAGCGCGCCGCCATGTTTGGGCCTGCAGCTATCGCCAATATGGGCGCGGCGCGCTTTCCACCGATGACCGGCCGAGGAGATAGCCGAACCCGAATGCGAGAATACCAATACTGAGCAACAATGCGCTGGCGGTGTGCGGGTGGTTTCTGGCCCCGGCCGTGACTGCATGGACCTCACCTTTCGCCACGCTGGCCGCCGATTGCACAACCTTGGCCAGTCCTTCCGGCGGCTCGACGGGGGTGCCGGTAAATCCGGCGTCCAAGTCCTTTTTGTCGACCATGTCGGGAGACCTTTCCTGCATTGGCTCAAGACCGCAATTTATTTCTGCTCGCGTGTGCCGGGTGAGGCTTCGCGTTGGTCCGCGTCTTCGATATCCGTCTTGACCAAGAAGGCATCGCTATGTTGGCGCGAGGCCTCTCGCAGCGCTTCCAGCTTGGGAGGATTGTCGGTCTCGCCATATTGCGGCGCGGATCCAGTGATCTCGATGCCTGCCCTCCGGCCTGCCTTCCTTCTCCCACAGCGCATGTGCTCTTTTCCGGATCTCCTCCTCGCGGAGCACCGCCGGGCCGGTTTCGTGTGTGGTTTGCCGCGCCATCTTCCCTTTCGGCGCGCCGGTGAGGGAGGATTCCTTCAGCCGTGTGTCGTCGGTCGTGTCTTCATTTTTTGTGCTTCGTACCGGGTTCTTCATCGGCGCCTCCTTGATTGGATCTCAACCAATTCGGCTGATCTAAGTTCCAACCAACAGTCTCGACAGCATCGAAACGCGCGGCGAAACGACCGCGAACCTCCAAATGTGATCCAATTCCTCCGTAGGTCTTGGCAGGGTGTTGCGACTGATATACTAGTATGCCAGAACACGATCGCTGGTTTTGATTATGCGGCAGTCCTCAGAAGCCCAAGCGCCTGCGGTTTCGATTTTTCAGGAAGTCGGTGCGAGGTTGCGACGCGTCACCACGGCCGGTGCCATCTACGAACGTCTCTATGCCGACATCGTCTCGCTCAGGATGCCGCCTGGCCTGTTGCTGCAGGAAAAGCGGATCGCCGAGGATTTCGGGGTGAGCCGCACGCCGGTGCGCGAGGCACTGCTCAGGCTCTCTGAAGGCGGGCTGGTCGACATCTATCCGCAGTCGGGCACGGTCGTATCGCGTGTGCCTGTCGCGTCGATCCCGGAGGCGGTGGTCGTGCGCAAAGCGCTCGAAGGTACGACCGTCGAGACTGCGGCCGAAACCGCCAGCGCTGCCGATATTGCGCATCTGGATGCGATCATCTCCCGGCAGCGCTCGCTTGCCGCGGTCGGCAACGCCTCGAACTTTCATGAGGAGGACGAGGCCTTCCATGAGGCGATCGCTGAGATAGCAGGTTATCCCGGCATCTGGGCGCTTCTGAAGACGGTCAAGGTGCAGATCGACCGGGCGCGGCGGCTGGCGCTGCCGGCGCTTGGGCGCATAGACAACATTGTCCGCGAACACATCGTCATTCGCGACGCGCTCGCCGCCCATGATGCTGCGGCTGCGCGCGGCGCGATGATCCATCACTTGAGCGCCGTCATTCCCGACGTCGACGAATTGCGTTCGCGCTACCCCGATTATTTCTGCTGACGGCAGGATCACTATGAAACGAAAAGGCGAGGAAAGGAACAAGGATGCGGCAGGGTTGGAGATGGTTCGGGCCGGAAGCGCCGGTGACGCTGGATGATGTCCGTCAGACCGGGGCGACCAACATCGTCTCGTCGCTGCATCAGGTGCCGATCGGCCGGGCTTGGACGGAGAAGGAAGTGCGCGAACGCCAATCGCTGATCGAGACGACGCCGGCCGATCGCTCGTCGCTCGTCTGGTCGGTCGTCGAAAGCATTCCGATCCCGGATGCCGTCAAGCGCAGGGGCGGGGAGGCGAAGGCCGAAATCGAGGCGTGGATCGCCAGCCTCGAAGCGGTCGCCGCCTGCGGCATTCCGATCGTCTGCTATAATTTTATGCCCGTCGTGGACTGGACCCGCACCGAACTCGATTACGTGACGCCGACCGGGGCCACCGCCATGCGCTTTGATCATGAGCGTTTCGCGGCCTTCGATCTTTTCATTTTGGAACGGCCGGATGCGGCACGAGACTATTCCGATGCGGATCGCGAACGGGCGCGCATCATCTTCGAGGCAATGTCGGAGGATGAGATCGCCGAAATCACCCGCATCATCACATCGGCTCTGCCGGGTTCGACCACTGAACCTCTGACCATTCCGGCCTTCCGGGAAAAGCTTGTCGCCTATAGCGGCATCGATGCCGCAAAGCTGCGCCGGCACCTGATCGAATTCCTGGAGGCGGTGACGCCGGCGGCGGAAGCACGCGGCGTCAAGCTGACGCTGCATCCCGACGATCCGCCGCGGTCGCTGTTCGGCCTGCCGCGCATCGCCTCGACGGCCGATGATTATGCTGCTCTCTTCGATGCGGTGCCATCGAAGGCGAACGGGATGTGCTATTGCACCGGCAGCCTTGGCGTGCGCGCCGATAACGATTTGCCGGCGATCGCCCGCCGTTTCGCCTCACGGATCTATTTCGCCCATCTGCGCGCAACGACGCGAGAGGGCGATGGCCGAACGTTCCATGAAAGCGCGCATCTGGAAGGCGACGTCGACATGGTCGCGGTTCTCCGGGAACTGGTCGCCGAAGACCGTCGTCGCGGTGACCAGGATACCATCGTCTTCCGCTCGGACCATGGCCACCGCATGCTCGACGATCTCGACAAAACAGTCACGCCCGGCTACCCGGCCATCGGCCGCATGCGCGGCCTTGCTGAACTGCGCGGCATCCTGCATGCGCTAGGCGCTCCGCCGAGCTGAGGGCGCGGACTGTCATGAAATCTCGACCGTAAAGGCGAAGCGCGTGCTCGCGCCGGGCGCTAATATGTTCGTGTACGGCCGCCGCGACAGTTCGCTTGAGCCTCCCGCTTCCGCAGCGGTTCCGTGCCATGGTTCGACGCAGATGAAGGGCGCCCCCGGCTTCGTCCACAGGGCAAGATTCGGCAGGTTTTCGAAATGGAAACGCAAAGTCGGCCCGCCCTCGGCGCCGTAGCGCAGCCCTTCGCCCGCGCCTTTGGGGAAGATCATCGCATCCTGGGCGAACAGGGCATGATCCAGCACCACCCGGCCTTTGTCGAAGGGCGAGGGCAACGGCGCTGGATTGATGAGGCCGCCCTCCAGCCGCACAAGCTCCGGCTCACGCTCATTGTCGAGCGTGACGGTGTGGGCGCGCCCGGAGGCACCCGGCAGCGGCCAGGCAAAGGCCGGATGGAAGCCGAATCCGAACGGTATCGCCTTCTGGTCGCGGTTGCTGACTTCGGCGGTGACGGTCAACGCGCGGCCCTCGACCGCATGTTCCACGGCCAGCAGAAAGTCGAAAGGATAGCTCCTCTGTGTAGCCGCAGAGGCGGCAAGCTCGTACCGGCAGGCCGTTGCCGTAGAGGCTGCGAGGGCAAATTCGCTGCGCCGGGCAAAACCGTGCTGCGCCAAAGGATAGACCATGCCGTCGATCGCGATTTTGTCGTCCGGAGCCTTGCCGACGATCGGAAACAGGATCGGCGAGCGCCCTGTCCAGAAGGTCGCGTCGCCCGTCCACAACCAAGAGCGCCCGTCATTGGTGGTCAGCGCCTGCATTTCTGCGCCGAGGGAAGAGATGTCGACGGTGATATCCCGATTGCCGATCCGGATTGTGCTTGACATAGCAATTCCTTTCACGCTGGTTCGGTACAAGCATAGCTGCCTGCACCGCGGTTTCTATCTGTAGGTGAGAAGACGCACGTCAGCCGTTATTTCCGTATTGCGCCCAGTCTCGCGATCACTTCGTTCGGGATGCCGTGGCGCTGGATGGCGTCGCGGTTGTTGCGCAAGCCGCAAATCTCCCGCTGAATGAAGAATGCCCAGACGGCGTCGGAGGCGTCATTGACAAGCCTCTCGCGTTCCTCTGCGCTTTGATGCTCGCCGGTCCAGGCTTTCAGCGCGGCGAGTGCCGCCTCCACCTTCAGCCCGTGACGCCCGAGCGCATCGGCGCGTTCCGACATCAACTCATATTCGAGGACGTCGAAGCCGTTTCTATCCTGCTGGGATCGTCTGAAGGATTGCGGCGGACGAACGCTCATGGGTGCGGATTCCTTGATCGGCGTAGGCCAACAACATTATCCAATGCGGCCTTCGAGATCGAGAGGGTAAGGGAACGCACCTATCCCGCCGTTTCCCTGCGTGGTAAGGGCGCCATAACTTTTTTTCAGGCCCCGCACACATCATGATTCGTATCGAAAATATCAGCAAGCAGCTCAGCCACCGCATCCTCTTTATCGAGGCTTCGGCAGCCCTCAACAAAGGCGAGAAGATCGGCCTCGTCGGCCCGAACGGCGCCGGCAAGACGACGATCTTCCGGATGATCAACGGTGAGGAGCAGCCCGACGAGGGACAGGTCTCCTGCGAGAAGGGCGTCACCATCGGCTACTTCAACCAGGACGTCGGCGAAATGTCAGGCCACAGCGCCGTCGCCGAGGTGATGAACGGCGCGGGGCCGGTCAGCGTCGTTGCCGCCGAGCTGCGGGAGTTGGAGGCTGCCATGGTCGACCCCGAAAGGGCCGGCGACATGGAGGAGATCATCGAGCGCTACGGCGAGGTGCAGGCGCGTTACGAGGAGCTGGACGGTTATGCGCTCGACGGCCGCGCCCGCGAAGTGCTTGCGGGCCTGAGCTTCAGCCAGGAGATGATGGACGGCGACGTCGGCGCGCTGTCGGGCGGCTGGAAGATGCGTGTGGCGCTTGCCCGCATCCTGCTGATGCGCCCCGATGTCATGCTGCTCGACGAACCGAGCAACCATCTCGATCTCGAAAGCCTGATATGGCTCGAAGAGTTCCTGAAGGGCTATGAGGGTGCGCTGCTGATGACCTCGCATGACCGCGAGTTCATGAACCGCATCGTCAACAAGATCCTCGAGATCGATGCCGGCTCGCTGACCTCCTATTCCGGCGACTATGAATTTTACGAGCAGCAGCGGGCGCAGAACGAAAAACAGCAGCAGGCCCAGTTCGAGCGCCAGCAGGCGATGCTCGCCAAGGAAATCAAGTTCATCGAGCGGTTCAAGGCGCGCGCGTCGCATGCTTCGCAGGTGCAGAGCCGCGTGAAGAAGCTGGAGAAGATCGACCGGGTGGAGCCGCCCAAGCGCCGCCAGTCGGTCGCGTTCGAATTCCAGCCAGCCCCGCGCTCGGGCGAGGACGTGATCAGCTTGAAGAACGTCCATAAGAAATATGGCAGCCGAAGCATCTATGAGGGACTGGACTTCATGGTGCGGCGGCGGGAACGCTGGTGCATCATGGGCATCAACGGCGCCGGCAAATCGACGTTACTGAAGCTGGTGACGGGCACCACGACGCCCGACGAAGGCAGTGTCGCTCTCGGGGCGAGCGTCAAGATGGGTTATTTCGCCCAGCACGCCATGGATATTCTCGATGGCGAGCGCACGATCTTCCAATCGCTGGAAGATCGGTTTCCCCAGGCAGGGCAGGGGCCTTTGCGGGCTCTCGCCGGATGTTTCGGTTTTTCCGGCGATGATGTCGAGAAAAGGTGCCGGGTGCTGTCAGGTGGCGAGAAGGCCCGATTGGTCATGGCGATGATGCTGTTCGACCCGCCGAACCTGCTCGTGCTCGACGAACCGACCAACCATCTCGACCTCGACACGAAGGAAATGCTGATCAAGGCGCTCTCGCAATATGAGGGCACCATGCTCTTTGTATCCCACGACCGGCATTTCCTGGCTGCCCTTTCCAACCGCGTGCTGGAGCTGACGCCGGAGGGCGTCCATCAATATGGCGGCGGTTACACGGAGTATGTGGCGCGCACGGGCCATGAGGCGCCTGGCCTGCGCAGCTGACGGCTACTTTTTCGTCGGCAGGTCGAAGCATCGAAATCGAAACGACCAGCAGAGCGCCGTCCGAAATAGTGTTGGATGGCCCGAGCTTTATCGGCGGTTTTATGTGAGCGAAGAAGAGCGCCAGCCGACATTGCCGGCGCTCTGCCACGATGATGACCCATTTCCGTGGTGTTCGGGCCTTCTTCAAACAATCGGGGCGGGCACATCAGCATGGACTGGATCAATCGTCACATCGATCAGCCGTTATTGAACGGCGCGGCAGGCTTGCTGCGGCAGTGGCACATTCGTACGCGGCAGTCGCCGGAGCTGCTGGAGCCGACATGGAATCTCGTCGTACTGTCCTTTCTCTTTATCGCGAGCGGACAGGTTATGGCGGGCAAACCTTTCGCGCTCAGCATCGCCGCGCTGATCATGCTGGCCCTGCCTTCAGCCAAAAAATTGCTTTCGGCGGTCAAGGCAGGGGGAAGCGCCTATGGCGCCCGGGAATACAAGTCGTCGAGGGCGCGCGCCGTCGCCAAACGGGAGGCGGAATGGTCGGTGCGGATTATCGTGCTGTTTTCATCCGCCTGCCTTCCATTCATCGCCCGCATCGACGATCCGGTGGGCGCCTGTTTCATGCTGGGGGCAAGTATCTGGTTCGTGCTGACCGGGCCGCTCAAGACCTATCTCGATGCCGCCGAACCTCCCGAACCGACCGAAGGCGACCGGATGTACAGCGGCGTCTTTCATTTCGGTTGAACAAAGCCAATGCCACGGTCCATCCGCAGGCCGTGAGAGTGAGGGAACCAAACCGGGCGGTCGCCGTTATCTCCGCAGCAACGTAAAAGGAGATTGCGATGCTTTACTACGCTCTGGTGTTTCTCGTTGTGGCCTTGATTGCCGGTGTCCTCGGATTTGGCGGCATCGCAGGGGCTTCAGCTTCCATTGCCCAGGTTCTGTTCTTCATTTTCCTGGTGTTGTTCGTCGTCTCGCTTGTCATGCGCTTCATGCGCAGAGTATAGTGAAGATGGGTCAAGTATAAAACCCGGTGATAATTATCACCGGGTTTTGTTTTTCTTGACGGGCCTCGCCGGCCGGTGGAGACCGAATGTGCTTTTCGTGCAACCATTCCTAACAAGATCGTGAAAGACCGCATGCTGGTCGCATATGCCTTCGAAATGTCCCAATGGGGCTGAACCGTGGGGCTGTCGCTTGCGCCTTCCCACGCGCTTTGAGACGCGACGCGAAAACGGCGCCGTCCGGGATTGCTTTGCCGTCCCTACGATATCCGGTGCCGCCAGCCGGGTGTTCCCGTCACGATTTGAGAAGGAGAGACTTATGAAAAAAACTCTTGCGACGGCGTTTGCCGCGGTATCGTTGACGTTTGTCGGCGCGGGGGCGGCCAATGCCGCCGACCCCGTCACCAGAACCTATGAAGAGCCGGACCTTCGCAACGGCGTGAAGATCGGTTATCTCACTTGCGATATCGGCGGCGGCACGGGTTATGTGCTCGGTTCGTCCAAGGAAGCCGATTGCGTCTTTCAGTCCATTGTCGGCAATGAGCTTTTCGATCATTACACCGGCGAAATTCGAAAGCTTGGCATCGATCTCGGCTTCACCACGCGCAGTCGCCTGATCTGGGCGGTGTTTGCACCGACGGCTGGTTATCACCGCGGGTCGCTCGCCGGACTTTATGTCGGCGCCAGCGCAGAGGCGACGGTCGGTGCTGGCGTCGGCGCCAACCTCCTGGTCGGAGGCACCTCCGGTTCAATCCATTTGCAGACGGTTAGCCTGACCGGCCAGCTCGGCCTGAACGTTGCGGCCGGCAGCGCATCGATGACGTTGACCCCGGCGGATTGACGGGTTTTGTCGCCCCCGCCGCGACGCGGCGGGGGCGTCACGAGATTATTCGGTTGGCTTGCTGGCGACGAAACGATGGATATCCGAATTGCAACGCCCGACGAGGATGAGATCCTGGTCGGCCACTACCTGAAAATCTGGGACAGCTATGGCACGCCGCCCGAACATTACAGGCTGGATGCAGCGGCGCGGATATTGTCGTTTTTGAGAAGCGGGCGCGAGGAGCGACGCCTTGCCTCGTTCCTGGCCGTTGTGGGCGATGAAATCGCCGGTTCCGTATCTTGCCAGCTGCACCAATCGCCGTTTCCGGAAGTCATTCGGCCGGAGCAGCGGTTGCACGGTTACATCTGGTCCGTCTATGTCGCCGAGGCCTTCCGCCGGCGCGGCATTGCTTTGGCGCTGACGAACAGGGCCGTTGATTATCTGAAATCCATCGGCTGCACGACTGCCGTCATCCATGCCTCGGATGTGGGGGAACCAGTCTATCGCAGCGCTGGCTTCGAGCTGGCGAAGGAAATGCGCCTGAAGTTTCCTGTGGAGTGAGCCGCGTAGCCGAAGCGCCTACAGACGGCTGAGGAATGTGCGCGGCGCGTTTTCTGTTTATGTTTTCGGCTTGCCAGGTGCGATAAAGGCTTTGATCGACGTCTCGTTATGCCCGGCTTCGCGCAGGAAGCGGCTGGCGAATTCGATGGCAGGGCTTCTCAATGCATCGTCCGGCCGGATCAGGTGAAAAGCGACATGGGAATCGAGGGTACGCTGTGACACTGCGACAACGCGCCCGGCGGCAAGCGCGGCATCCGACAGCGGCGGCCGCGCAAGCGCAATGCCGAGCCCTTGCGCGCAGGCATCGACCACCAGATTGTAATCCTCGAAGCGTCGGTCCTGACCACGCGGCGTATAGTCGACGCCCTCACGCGCTAGCCAGCGACGCCAGCCCTCGATATTGGAGTCGTGAAGGATCGGCAGATCGAGCAGCGAAAGCGCATCCGAGCGCTGCCCGAGTCGCGCTGCCATCGCCGGTGAGGCGATCGGAAAAGATTTCTCCTGCCAGAGCGGCAGGGCGCGCACGCCGGCCCATGGTCCCTTGCCGCAGCGGATGGCAAGGTCCGTGCCTTCGCCAAAGTCCGCCAGGCGATGCTCGAGCGTCAATTCGACATGCAGCTCATTTCCTTCGAGCTTCGCCAGGCGCGGAAACAACCATAGAGAGGCGACGGACGGGGTAACGGAAAGGCGCACCATCGCTTTGTTCGGCCGTGGCAGCCAGCGCTCGCCGGTGTTGCCGAGCAGGGAAAGGGCTTCTTCGGCACGGGCGAAGAAGCGCATGCCCTCCGGGGTGAGGCGCACACCGCGAGCTTCACGCGCGAAGAGCCGCACACCCATCCAGCGCTCGAGCCGTGAGACCTGCCGCGATACGGCGCCATGGGTGATTCCGCTTTCCTCGGCCGCGGCCGAAAACGATCCGAGTCGGGCGGCGCGGGCAAAGGTCTCGAGCGTATCGAGCGGTGGGAGCACTGGCGAGCTGTGAACCATGCGCACATTTGATCATCGATTGCGGTGCTTTTCAAGCATGCGTCCAAGGCCTAATCCATTGTCGCACGCACAGATGGAGGCGAAAATGAGCATGGCGGCAAGCGCACCGGTTTCGGCAAAAGAGCAAGGCGGCTTCGATCTGATCGCCTTTGCGGCGATTGTCGTCACCATTCTCTTCTGGGCCTCTTCCTTCGTGGTCATTCGCATCTGTCTCGGTCCGCTGACGCCGATCGAACTGGCAACGGCGCGTTATGTGGCGGCCGGTGTTCTCGCCCTTGTCTACCTCGCCATCTACCGGCCGATGCCGGAAAAGCGTGATTTCGTCCGCCTCTCGGTCGCTGCCGTCCTCTTCATCGCCGCCTATGCGGTACTCCTGAACACCGGCGAGCAGACGGTGGCGGCGGGGCCGGCGAGCTTCATCATCAATACCATGCCCGTCTTCACCGCCCTGATTGCCACATTCGCGCTCGGCGAGCGCTTCGGACGCTGGGGCTGGGCGGGTACTGCAGTTTCCTTCGGCGGCGTGGCGCTGATCGCCGTCGCCTCCGATGGCGGCTTTAAGCTCGATCCGAACGCTGTGTTGATCCTCGGCGCAGCGCTCTGCTCGGCGATATCAAG
Organism: Rhizobium esperanzae; assembly: GCF_002204185.1. Lineage (GTDB taxonomy): Bacteria > Pseudomonadota > Alphaproteobacteria > Rhizobiales > Rhizobiaceae > Rhizobium > Rhizobium esperanzae. The sequence goes on from NZ_MXPU01000006.1 coordinate 173,377, forward strand.
CGTGCTGCAGAAGCCGCTGCTCGCTCGCCTGCCGGCGCTTGCCGTCACCGCCTGGATCCTGCTGATCGGCTCCGTGCCGCTGTTTCCGGCCGTCCCATCGACGATCCGCGCGCTGGCGGCGGCGCCGGCAGAGGTCAATTGGGGCGTTGCCTATCTCGTCATCTTCCCGACTGCGATCGGCTATCTCACTTGGGCCATCGCCTTGAAGCGGCTGACGGCCGCGCGCGCCTCGAATTTTCTCTACGGCGTCCCGCCGGTCGCAACGCTGATCGGGTTCGTCTGGCTGGGCGAGACGCCGACGGCACTGGGTGCTGCCGGCGGCCTCATGGCGATCCTTGGCGTGCTCGTGGTCAACGTCATGCGGAAGCGATAACTGCATCGCGCTTCCGCGACGTTCGGAGTGCGGAAGCCGGGCGACTGACAAATAGGCATTGCGCCGCCGTTCGCTTTCTTTAAAAACGAAAGCAGAGCGAAAGGGGCGCCGATGTTCTTGACCGACCGACAAACTGAAATCGTGGCGATTGCGAAATCGAGCGGCAGGGTTCTGGTCGAGGAGCTCGCCTCCCGCTTTTCGGTGACGCCGCAAACGATCCGCAAGGATCTGAACGATCTCTGCGATGCGCAGGTCCTGACGCGCATCCATGGCGGCGCAACTTTTCCGAGCGGAACGGAGAACGTCAAATACGAGGCGCGGCGCCAGATCGCCGCTTCGGAGAAACAGGCGATCGGCATGGCGGCCGTCGAACTGATCCCGAGCGGGGCCTCGCTCTTCATCAATATCGGCACGACCACCGAGGCGGTGGGCGAGGCGCTCGCCAATCATCACGAGCTGATGGTGATCACCAATAATATCAACGTCGCCAACCGGTTACGTCTCTTTCCGGCAATCGAGGTGGTGATCGCCGGCGGAGTCGTGCGCGGGTCGGACGGCGGTATCGTCGGCGAAGCGGCGGTCGATTTCATCCGCCAGTTCAAGGTCGATTATGCCGTTATCGGCGCTTCGGCGATCGATATCGACGGCGCGCTTCTCGACTATGACTTTCGCGAGGTGAAGGTCGCACAGGCGATCATCGCCAATGCGCGCCACGTCATTCTCGTTGCCGATTCCACGAAGTTCGAACGCACCGCGCCGGTCCGGATCGGCCAGCTCTCCCAGGTTCACACCTTCATCACCGACCACTGTCCGGTGCCGTCGATCCGCAATCTCTGCCTGGAAAACAATGTGAAGCTGATCGAAACAAACAGCAGATCGCGATAACGCGACAACATTCGTTTGACATTCGTATTTCTTTCGTTTTAACTGATGCCACTTTCGCAATCGCGCAAATTTTGTGCGATGCGAAATCTGCAGCAGGCTCGGAGGGGCAATTGAGCCGGGAGATATACGATATTTTCGTCATTGGCGGCGGCATCAACGGCTGCGGCATCGCGCGTGATGCCGTCGGGCGCGGCTATTCCGTCGCGTTGGCGGAGATGAACGATTTCGCCTCCGGCACCTCATCCGGCGCCACCAAGCTGATCCATGGCGGCCTGCGTTATCTCGAGCATTACGAATTCCGCCTGGTGCGTGAATCGTTGATGGAGCGCGAGATCCTCTGGGCGATGGCGCCGCACATCATCTGGCCGCTGCGTTTCGTATTGCCTTATCATAAGGGCGGCATTCGCCCCGCCTGGCTGATCCGGCTCGGCCTCTTGCTTTACGATCACCTCGGTGGCCGCAAGCTGCTGCCGGCGACGTCGGTGCTCGACATGCGCAGGGATCCGGCCGGCAAGCCGCTGAAGGCGCTGTTCACAAGGGCGTTCGAATATTCCGACGGCTGGGTCGACGATGCCCGCATGGTCGTGTTGAACGCCCGCGACGCTGCCGACAAAGGGGCGACGATCATGCCGCGCACCAAAGTGGTGTCGGCGCGGCGCGAGAGTGGCCTCTGGCACATTGAAACAACCGATACGGTCACTGGCCGCAATGACAGCCATCAGGCCCGCATGCTGATCAATGCCGCCGGTCCCTGGGTCGATCATGTCATCCGTTCCGCCTTCGGCCAGAATGGGGCTCATCATGTCCGTCTCGTTCAGGGCAGCCATATCGTCGTCAGGAAGAAGTTCGACGGCCCCCGTGCCTATTTCTTCCAGAATCCCGACAACCGCATCATCTTCGCTATTCCCTATGAGGGCGACTTCACCCTGATCGGCACCACCGACCGCGACTATACCGCCGATCCAAAAGATGTCCGGATCTCCGAGGAGGAGACCGTCTACCTCTGCAACGCGGCTTCGGAATATTTCAAGGAGCCGGTGCGGCCTGAGGACATCGTCTGGACCTACTCGGCAGTCAGGCCGCTTTTTGACGACGGCGCCTCGAAGGCGCAGGAGGCGACGCGCGATTATGTGCTGAAGCTGGAAGGCGAGGGCGGGGCTGCGCCGCTGCTCAACGTCTTCGGCGGCAAGCTGACCACCTATCGCCGGCTTTCAGAACATGCGCTGGAGAAGATCGGCGCCGCGATCGGCGTGAAGGGTGCTCCTTGGACGGCCAAAAGCCATCTGCCCGGCGGCGACTTCCCGGTCCGTGGCTACGAAGCGGAGGTCGCCGGTCTGAAGCGGCGCTATCCGTTCCTTGCCGATGCACACGCCCGCCGGCTGGTGCGCCGCTACGGCACGCGGGCTGTGACGCTGCTTGGCGCTGCCCGCGGCCTTGAGGACCTCGGACGGCTGTTCGGCGGCGATCTCTACGAGATCGAGGTCAAATATCTCGTCGAGCATGAATGGGCCCGGCACGCCGAAGACGTGCTGTGGAGGAGAACAAAGGATGGTCTGCGCCTTTCGAAGGAACAGGCTCAGTCACTGGAGGAGTACATGGCTGCCATACCGGCGATGGCCGGATAAGGCGGCGTGTGGTCCCCGCTGCGTGGAGGCACGGGAATCGGAATGCTGGAACTGCGAAACGCCGCCAAGATGGTAGGCGCGGACTATCACATCTATCCGACCGATCTGGTCCTTGAGCGGGGCACGCTGAATGTCCTGCTCGGGCCGACGCTGTCGGGCAAGACGTCGCTGATGCGGCTGATGGCCGGGCTCGACCGTCCGACCGCCGGCTCCGTGCATTTCGACGGCGCCGATGTCACCGGCATGCCGGTGCAGAAGCGCAATGTCGCCATGGTCTACCAGCAGTTCATCAACTATCCGGCATTGACCGTTTATGAAAACATCGCCTCGCCGATGCGCATCTCGGGCAAGGACGCCGCCACGATCGACCGCGACGTGCGCAAGGCCGCCGAGCTTCTGAAGCTCACGCCCTATCTCGACCGCACACCGCTGAACCTGTCCGGCGGGCAGCAGCAGCGTACCGCGCTTGCCCGCGCGCTCGTCAAGAATGCCAGCCTCGTGCTGATGGACGAGCCGCTTGCCAATCTCGATTACAAATTGCGCGAAGAACTGCGTGAGGAGCTGCCGAAGATTTTTGCCCAGTCCGGCGCGATCTTCGTCTACGCCACGACGGAACCCTCGGAAGCCTTGTTGCTTGGTGGCAATACGGCAGCGCTCAACGAGGGCCGGATCACACAGTTCGGGCCGACGATCGAGGTCTACCGCAATCCGCTCGATCTGACGACGGCGAAAACTTTCGCCGATCCGCCGCTGAATTTTATTGATCTGGTCAAATCGGACGGCAATTTCCTGCGCGATGGCGATGTGATTTTTGCCGTGCCGGCGCATCTTCAGAACGTGCCGGACGGGCCGGCAACGATCGCGTTTCACCCGCATCATCTTGCTCCAACCGCCCAGACGGCCAATTCGGCGCGGCTGACGGCACGGACACAAATTTCGGAGATCACGGGGTCGGAAAGTTTCGTGCATCTGCAATTTGCCGATACCCGCTGGGTGATGCTCGCGCACGGCATCCACAACATCGACCCGGACGCGGACCTCTCCGTTTTCATCGACACGCGCCACCTGATGGCGTTCGGAGCGGACGGCCGGGCGATCACTACCGTAGGGCAGAGGGGCTAGGAGAAGATCATGGCACGTATCACCCTCGATCATATTCGACACGCCTATGGGCCGAACCCGAAGAGCGAGAAGGACTACGCTCTCAAGGAAGTGCATCACGAGTGGAACGATGGCGGCGCCTATGCGCTGCTCGGACCTTCAGGCTGCGGAAAGACCTCGCTGCTCAATATCATTTCCGGCCTTATCCAGCCGTCCGAAGGGCGAATTCTCTTCGATGGACACGATGTTACGGACCTGCCGACGCAACAGCGAAATATTGCGCAGGTATTCCAGTTTCCGGTCATCTACGACACGATGACCGTCTATGACAATCTGGCTTTCCCCTTGCGCAACCGCGGAGTGGCGGAGCCGGATGTTGATCGTCGTGTCCGCGAAATATTGGAGATGATCGATCTTGGAGGCTGGGCCAAGCGACGTGCCCGCGGTTTGACGGCGGACCAAAAGCAGAAGATTTCGCTCGGCCGCGGCCTCGTGCGCTCGGATGTGAACGCGATTCTCTTCGACGAGCCGCTCACTGTTATCGATCCGCATATGAAATGGGTGCTGCGATCGCAGCTGAAGCGGCTGCATAAGCAGTTCGGTTTTACCATGGTCTATGTCACGCATGACCAGACGGAGGCGCTGACCTTCGCCGACAAGGTCGTGGTGATGTACGATGGCCAGATTGTGCAGATCGGCACGCCGGCCGAACTCTTCGAACGTCCGAGCCACACCTTCGTCGGCTACTTCATCGGTTCTCCGGGTATGAACTTCATGCCGGCCAAGGTGGAAGGCCGCACGGTTCGGGTCGGCGAGCATGCGCTGACGCTCGACTATGCGCCGAAAACGGCGGCAGCCGCCAAGGTAGAGCTTGGAATCCGGCCCGAGTTTGTTCGGGTCGGCCGCGAAGGCATGCCGGTGACCGTCAGCAAGGTGGAAGACATCGGCCGGCAGAAGATCGTCCGCGCGCAGTTTGCCGGCCAGCCAATCGCGATCGTCGTTCCTGAGGACGAGGAAATTCCGGCTGATCCCCGGGTGACCTTCGAGCCGTCGGGTATCAGTATCTATGCCGACTCTTGGCGCGCTGGACCGGAGGCTTGATCATGGAAAAAACCTGGAACAACAAAGCGTGGTTTCTGGTCCTGCCGGTCCTCGTGCTAGTGGCGTTCTCGGCCGTCATCCCCTTGATGACGGTTGTGAACTATTCCGTTCAGGACACTTTCGGAAACAACCAGTTCTTCTGGAACGGAACGGACTGGTTTACCCAAGTCCTGCATTCCGACCGTTTCTGGGCCGCCCTGCAGCGAAACCTGATTTTTTCGCTGATCATTCTCGCTCTCGAGATCCCGCTCGGTATCTTCATTGCGCTCAACATGCCAAAATCGGGCATTGGCGTGCCCGTGTGCCTGGTTCTGATGGCACTGCCACTGCTGATCCCGTGGAACGTTGTCGGCACGATCTGGCAGGTGTTCGGCCGCAACGACATTGGTTTGTTCGGCTATTACATCAATGCCATCGGCATCGATTACAACTATGTGCAGGATCCGCTCGATGCCTGGGTGACGATCATCATCATGGATGTCTGGCATTGGACGAGCTTGGTCGTCTTGCTCTGCTATGCCGGCCTCGTTTCCATTCCAGATGCCTTCTATCAGGCAGCCAAGATCGACGGTGCGTCTCGTTGGGCCGTATTCCGCTATATCCAACTGCCAAAGATGAAGCGCGTTCTTCTGATCGCCGTGCTGCTGCGTTTCATGGATAGTTTCATGATCTATACCGAGCCGTTTGTCGTTACGGGCGGCGGTCCGGGCAACTCGACCACTTTCCTGTCGATCGATCTGGTCAAAACCGCGCTCGGACAGTTTGACCTCGGTCCGGCCGCTGCCATGTCGCTGATCTATTTCCTCATCATCCTGCTGCTTTCGTGGGTGTTCTACACCGTCATGACAAGCCACGACGCGGAGAATTGAAATGAGCGCCTCCAACGAAACGACAGCGAGCCGAAAAGTCTCGGGCGTTACCAATGTCGCAAGCGGTCTCTCCTCCGATGAGGTCAGCCGTCTGATGCGCCGGCGCGGCGAGGAATCGCGCTGGTGGTGGCTGGTTCCGACGATCTATATCTTCGTGCTGCTGCTGCCGATCTACTGGCTCGTCAACATGAGCTTCAAGACCAATGCGGAAATCGTCAATTCTCTGACGCTTTATCCGCATAACCCGACGATCGCCAATTACGTGACGATCTTTACGGAGAAAGCGTGGTATTCCGGCTATCTCAATTCGATCACTTATGTCGTCATGAACATGGTGATCTCGGTCGCGGTCGCGTTGCCGGCGGCCTATGCCTTCTCCCGTTATCGGTTCCTCGGCGACAAGCATCTCTTCTTCTGGCTGCTGACGAACCGGATGGCGCCGCCGGCCGTCTTTGCCCTGCCGTTCTTCCAGCTCTATTCGGCGTTTGGACTGATCGATACGCACATCGCCGTGGCATTGGCCCATTGCCTCTTCAACGTGCCGCTGGCGGTCTGGATTCTTGAAGGCTTCATGTCGGGCGTGCCGAAGGAAATCGACGAAACGGCTTATATCGACGGCTACTCGTTCCCACGATTCTTCCTGAAGATCTTCACGCCGCTGATCGCGAGCGGCATCGGTGTCGCCTGCTTCTTCTGCTTCATGTTCTCCTGGGTCGAGTTGCTGATCGCAAGGACGTTGACGACGACCGACGCGAAGCCGATCGCTGCCACCATGACCCGTACCGTCTCGGCATCCGGCATGGATTGGGGTCTGCTCGCCGCTGCGGGTGTTGTGACCTTGATCCCAGGGGCGCTGGTGATCTGGTTCGTGCGCAATTACATCGCCAAGGGCTTCGCCCTGGGGAGGGTTTGATGAGCTTTTCGCTTCCCGATTTTTCATGGATGGCATGGACCTGGCCGACGGCCGCTTTCTTCATCGTCATCGTATTGCTGCTGATCGGCATGGGGGTCTGGGAGTATGCCGTGCCGGGCGGCAACCCGCGGATCGGAATCCTACGCTTCGAGACGACGCGCGGTGACCGGCTTTTCCTTTCGCTGCTCGGCAGCGCCTTTATCCATCTTGCCTGGCTTGGTCTCGCGGGATCAAGCCTCTGGTGGGCTCTCGCCCTCTCCGTCGTCTACGCCGTCGGCGTATTCCGTTACGTGTGAGGCAAGCTGATGCAGATGGCCGGGGTATTTCTGGCCACCTGAGACGTGAAGACTGCAATCGCAAACCCTGGGAGGACATTATGCGAAGGCATTTATTGACGACGACAGCAGCGGTACTGCTGGCCATGACCGGGTCGGCCTATGCCGGCATGGACGAGGCAAAGACTTTCCTGGATAAAGAGATCGGCGACATGTCGACGCTCTCTCGCGCCGACCAGGAAAAGGAAATGCAGTGGTTCGTCGATGCTGCGAAGCCCTTCGCCGGCATGGAGATCAAGGTCGTTTCGGAAACCTTGACCACCCACAAGTATGAGTCCGAGGTTCTGGCTCCGGCCTTTACTGCGATCACCGGCATCAAGGTCACGCACGACGTCATTCAAGAGGGCGACGTTGTCGAGAAGATCCAGACACAGATGCAGACCGGTCAGAACCTTTATGACGGCTGGGTCAACGACTCCGACCTGATCGGGACCCACTGGCGCTATCAGCAGGTGCGCAACCTGACTGACTGGATGGCCGGCGAAGGCAAGGACGTTACCAACCCCGGCCTCGATATCGACGACTTCATCGGCACCAAGTTCACGACGGCGCCGGATAAAAAGCTCTACCAGCTTCCTGACCAGCAGTTCGCCAACCTCTACTGGTTCCGCTACGACTGGTTCAACGACGAGAAGAACAAGGCCGATTTCAAGGCTAAATACGGCTACGACCTCGGCGTTCCGGTCAACTGGTCGGCCTACGAGGACATTGCTGAATTCTTTACCGGCCGTGACGAGAACGGCAAAAAGGTCTTCGGCCACATGGACTACGGCAAGAAGGACCCGTCGCTCGGCTGGCGCTTCACCGACGCCTGGCTTTCCATGGCCGGCAACGGCGACAAGGGCCTGCCGAACGGTCTTCCGGTCGACGAATGGGGTATCAAGGTCGACGAAAAGTCGCGTCCCGTCGGCTCATGCGTCGCGCGCGGCGGTGATACCAACGGCCCGGCGTCCGTCTACTCGATCCAGAAATATCTCGATTGGTTGAAGGCCTACGCACCGCCGGAAGCTCAGGGCATGACCTTCTCGGAATCCGGTCCGGTTCCGGCACAGGGTAACGTCGCGCAGCAGATCTTCTGGTACACGGCGTTTACAGCAGACATGGTCAAGCCTGGCCTGCCTGTCATGAACGAGGACGGTACGCCGAAATGGCGCATGGCACCGAGCCCACATGGCGTCTACTGGAAAGACGGCATGAAGCTTGGTTATCAGGACGTCGGTTCCTGGACGCTGATGAAGTCGACTCCGACGGACCGTGCGAAAGCGGCCTGGCTCTATGCGCAGTTCGTGACCTCCAAGACGGTTGACGTGAAGAAGAGCCAGCTCGGTCTCACCTTCATCCGCGAATCCACCATTCGCGACAAGAGCTTCACGGAGCGTGCTCCGAAGCTCGGCGGTCTGATCGAGTTCTATCGTTCGCCTGCGCGTGTTCAGTGGTCGCCAACCGGTACCAACGTTCCGGACTATCCGAAGCTGGCTCAGCTTTGGTGGCAGGCAATCGGCGATGCGTCCTCCGGTGCGAAGACACCGCAGGAAGCCATGGATTCTCTCTGCGGCGAGCAGGAGAAGGTCATGGGTCGTATCGAGAAATCGGGCGTCCAGGGCGATATCGGCCCGAAGCTGGCCGAAGAGCATGATCTCGCTTATTGGAACGCGGATGCGGTGAAGAAGGGCAACCTTGCGCCGCAGCTGAAGATCGAGAACGAGAAGGAAAAGCCGGTCACCGTCAACTACGACGAACTCGTCAAGAGCTGGCAGTCGAAGTAAGGCGGACCTCGGCCGGAGGCGACGAGGCTTCCGGCCGTTCACTTCCCGCCACCGGCAGCAGGCCGGTGGCACTCACAATCTTTCTCTCATGAAATCCCCGCATCCGCCCTCCTGGGCGGAGCGGTTTCGTGCGAGCCGGAGACGGATATGAGCGGCTATATTCTTTCGATCGACCAGGGTACGACGTCTTCACGCGCCATCATCTTCGATGGCGACATGAAAATGGCCGGCTCGGCGCAGGCGGAGATCACCCAATATTATCCGCAGCCCGGATGGGTGGAGCATGACGCCGCCGAAATCTGGCAGTCCGTCCTTAATACAGTGCGCAAGGCGATCGCCGATGCCGGCATCGATGCCGCCGTGATCGCGGCGATCGGCATCACCAATCAACGTGAGACGGCGGTCGTCTGGGATCGCAAATCCGGCACGCCGCTTCACCGCGCGATCGTCTGGCAGGACAGGCGCACCGCCGAAATGTGCGAGAGCCTGAAGGCCGACGGATATGAGAAGCTGTTTTCCGCCAAGACCGGCCTGCTGCTCGACCCGTATTTCTCGGGAACGAAGCTGCGCTGGCTGCTCGACAATGTCGATGGCCTGCGCGAGAAGGCCGAGGCGGGCGAGGTCTGCTTCGGCACGATCGACAGCTGGCTGATCTACAAGCTTACTGATGGTCGTGTGCACGCCACCGATGCGACCAACGCGTCGCGAACGCTGCTCTACAATATCGATGACGGCGCATGGGACGAGGAGCTTCTCGGCATTCTCGGCATTCCCTCAGCCATGCTGCCCGAAGTCAGGGAATGCGCCGATGATTTCGGCCTAGTCGACGAGGCTCTGTTCGGGGCCGCGCTTCCGATCCTCGGTGTCGCCGGCGACCAGCAGGCGGCGGCCGTCGGCAATGCCTGCTTTGAGCCGGGCATGATGAAATCCACCTATGGCACCGGCTGCTTCGCTCTGTTGAACACCGGCCGGGACCGTGTTTCCTCCTCCAACCGCATGCTGACGACCATTGCCTGCCGGCTCGACGGCGAGACGACCTATGCGTTGGAAGGCTCCATCTTCATTGCGGGTGCCGCCGTACAATGGCTGCGCGACGGCCTCGGTATCATCAGCCAGGCTTCCGAGGCCGGGGTTCTTGCGACCAAGGCGGACCCCGGCCAGCAGGTCTATATCGTTCCGGCCTTCACCGGCCTCGGCGCGCCCTATTGGGACCCGGGCGCGCGCGGCGCGATCTTCGGCCTGACGCGCAACAGCGGCCCGGCGGAATTTGCCCGCGCCGTGCTCGAGTCCGTCGCCTATCAGACGCTCGACCTGCTGGTGGCGATGAAGAAGGACTGGGGCGCTAACCAGTTGGAAACGGTATTGCGCGTCGATGGCGGCATGGCGGCTTCGGATTGGACGATGCAGTGCCTGGCCAACATCACGGGAAATCCGGTCGACCGCTCGGCGATCCGCGAGACGACGGCGCTGGGCGCCGCCTGGCTCGCCGGCTCGAAAGCCGGTATCTGGCCGGGCAGGCGGGAGTTCGCGCGGGCCTGGGCCTGCGACCGCCGCTTCAATCCCTCGATGGAGGAGGGCGAGCGGCAGGCCAAGATCATCGGTTGGAAGAGCGCCGTGTCGCGCATGATTTCGGACACAGCGGCGGGATAGCGCCGGATCGGGTTTGGACTGTCTGACGCAGGCATGTGCCCAGAGGGCGTTCGGCGTATGCCATGGCCGCCTGTCATCGCCTGTCAGGCGGCCCTATCCTTGTTATTCGCCCATGGTCTCCTGAACGTCGGCGAGATCAATGCCATGGGTGTCAAACCACCAATCCGCACTCATGGCGGAATAGCGGTCACGCAGGCGCAGATATTTAGCGCGGAGCCGCGTCTGGCGTTCGACCTCGTCCTTAAAAAAGGGATGGTCGAGCGCGCCGCCCATTTTATGGATGCGGCGGAGCAATTTGCGCAGAACATATCCCTGCTCCTTGTTGCCCGGCCGATAACCGCTCTCCACGATCGTCATGACCGTCTCGCGCAATGTGTCAAGCGCATCGCTTTGCGGCGTGCCGTTGACGATCATGTCGAGACGCTCCGCGCCAAAGCCGACGTCTATGCAGCTTCCGAGCGGATTGACGATGTTTCCAATCTCGACGCCATCCTTGTAGAACTCGGTACAGTATCCGGTGATGCTGCCATCGCTCCAAATGCATTCCGGATCTGGAATGACGGGCACGCGCCCGCGATAGAGCGGTGTCCATTCGAAAAGGCGGTCCGGATGGATCGTTACGTGATCCGGCATGAAGCCCAGCGTTCCCAGAAACGCAAGCCAGAAGTCGATGGCATCGCCGACTGTCATTTCTCTGAAGGAGAAAAGCCCGAGCATGGTGAAGTGGAGAAGATGAGTCCCGTCGCCGATCTCATCGAGGTCGCCCATGCGCAGGCAAGCCTGGCTGTTTGCGACGGTTCCACGATATGAAGGATCGGAGAAGAGAGATTTGTACCGCTGCATTCCAGCGCTGCAGAAGAGCGTTGTATCGTCGTGCGGCCGTACGGATTCAATGCATGTGAAATCGATGCCTTTGGAAAGGCAGAAGTCTTGATAGTGCTGGATCAGGCGTCCCGCGATGACATAGGCAACCTCCTTTGCTGTTCGTGCCTTTCTGCAAGATAGCGATATCGCGCGTCTGCGGCAATCTGCCGGCACCAAAGGCAGAGCATGATGACGCTGTCCTGCATCTGCGCAGCTCAGGATCTTGTAATTACGTCCTCTGCCGTGGCGAGCGGGCCATGAGTCTCGCATAGGCGATTGCCGAGAGCATATTGACGTGATTGGCCTTACCGGTACCGGCAATGTCGAAGGCGGTGCCGTGATCCACCGAGACACGGTCGATCGGCAGGCCGAGCGAGACGTTTACGGCCGTCTCGAAGGCGACAAGCTTGATCGGGATATGGCCCTGATCGTGATACTGGGCAATGACCAGATCAAAGGCGCCGTTATAGGCGCGGGCGAAGACCGTGTCGGCGGAGATCGGGCCAATAACGTCGATACCCCTGGCCTGCGCCTGCTCGACGGCCGGCGCCAGGAATTCCATGTCCTCGGTGCCGAACAGGCCGTTTTCGCCGCAATGCGGATTGAGGCCGGCAACGGCGATGCGCGCTTTCTTGCCGAGGCGCAGGAAATGGCGGTGGCCAGCCTCGATGGTGGCGAGCACCCGCTCGGTCTTGGCGCGTTCGATCGCGCCCTTCAGCGAGATATGGGTCGAGACATGGATGGTGTTCAGCCGCTCGGAAGCAAGCAGCATGAAGGAGCTCTTCGAGCCTGTGAGGTGTGCGAGAAGCCCGGTATGGCCGTCATGGTGATGGCCGGCAAGGTTCATCGCTTCCTTATTGATCGGCGCGGTGACGATGACATCGGCCTGCCCGGACATGGCAAGATCGACGGCGCGGGTGATGTAGCGCACCGACGCATCGCCGGCGACGGGGCTGACCTTGCCGATCTCGGGCAGGGCCGCGCCGAGCGGAACTTCATCGACGGCGATCCTGTCATCGCCGGGGGTATCGGCCGGCCCGAATTTCAGCCCGGTGCCGCTGACACGGTCGGCGCGTTCCAGCGCTTCGACATTGCCGATGATGACGAAATCGCGGCGCTCTTCGCTCGGAAGAGCCGCTAGGGCCTTGACGATCACCTCGGGGCCGACGCCGGCGGGATCACCGAGCGTGACGGCGACTTTCGCATTTCTATCCATCATCGAAGTCCCTTCTGAAAACCGCGCCGCCTAAAAAGCGGCTGCGTAAATCGAGCGAATGTCGGCGCGGGTAAGATCGCGCGGATTGTTGTCGAGCAGGCGGCGAATGGCAAAGGCGTCGTCGGCCATGGCGTCGAGATCGCTTTCCGGCACGCCGAGGCCTGACAGTTTCATCTCGATGCCGAGTTCGGCGCAGAAAGCATAGGCCGCATCGAAGACGGGGCCTGAGTTTTCCGAGGTTTGACGCCCAAGCGCTGCCATCACCGCTTTCGTCTTCTCGGGCGCAGACGGCGTGTTGAAGGCGAGAACATGCGGGAAGATCAGCGCATTCGCAGCGCCATGCGCCACATGCCAGCGTGTGCCGAGCGGATAAGCCAGCGCATGGCCGCCGGCGGTATTGACCGGACCGAGGCAGAAGCCGCCATAGAGCGAGGCGAGCGACAGGCCGGAGCGCGCTTCGGCATCGTTGCCGTCCCTGACGGCGCGGGCGAGATATTTGCCGACCAGCCGCGTTCCCTCGATCGCGTAGATATCGACCATCGGATGGGCCTTGCGATTGGTGAACGCCTCGACGCAATGGGCCATGGCGTCGACGCCGGTGGCGGCCGTCGTGCGCGGCGGCACGCTGAAGGTGAGCGCCGGATCGATGACGGCGATATCGGCTAGCATATGCAGGCTTTCGACAGCGAGCTTCGCCATCGTCCTGGGGTCGGTGACGAGCGCGCGGATGCCCGCCTCGCTGCCGGTGCCCGATGTTGTCGGCACCTGGGCGAGCGCCACCTTGCGCGGCCCGTGCACCTTGTTCGGGCCGACGACGTCATGCAGCGTCTGTGCGGAGCCGGCAAGAACGGCGGCGAGTTTTGCCAGATCCATGGCGCTGCCGCCGCCGAAGCCGACGATCAGTTCGGCGTCGGCGCCGTTGGCCGCCGCCAGGACTTTTTCGAGATTGGCGGTATCCGGCTCGGGCGTCACTTCGGCAAAGACCGTCACCCCGCCCTTTAATTCCAGCAGGTCGATGCGCGAGGCATTGAAAGCATCGGAGATGACGAGCGTGCGCCTATAACCCTTTTCGGCAGCCCATTTGCCGAGCTTTGCCGCCGTGCCGATGCCGAATTCGATCAGATGCGGCCGAACGATCGTGATTGGCGAATCCAAGCTGGCCATGAACCAGTCCTCCTGCAAGATCTTGCGGCGATAGTGTCACTCCATTTATTGTAAAGTTGTAATATCAATGTCAAGCCGACAATCCAGATCGGCGGAAATTTTATCGCCGAGCATGTCGCAGAACAGGCCTACGGCCATTTCTGCGTTCCAGTATATGATTTAACATCAGATGCTTATAATGTGTGTGGATCGAACGGTCGGTTAAAAGGTTAGCCGCCATCATGTCGGCGGCGGCGAGGCCAAACCTGTTGTCAAATCCTCGGCGTGACCGGCCGATCTCCCTGTGTCCCGCATGGTCTCATGCGGGATCGGAAAGCAGATTTACAATTCCAGGCCGGCATTTTGCTTACGGCAGCGCTTGCGAGGCGAGCCGCACATATTTGATGGCTCGCCGGTAATAGGTGTAGGCGACATGGAGCGTGCCGTCGCTGCCCTGGATGACCGAGGGATAGGAGAATTCGCGGTTCAGCGAATCCTTGGAATTGTTGCTGAGACAGAAGCCGTCGCCTGTATCGAGATCCATGCGATGCGGAAAGGTCCTGCCGCCATCCCTCGAAATCGCCAGGCTGAGCGGTGCGCGCGGCACACCCCAGACCGCCTTGCGGCCGGTATCGGCAACAGCAACAGCGGGCTCTCCAGCCTCGTCACCCTCGATTTCGTCGTAGAGAGACTGACGCCGCGCATCCGACATATCAGCATTCGAATGGTTGTAAACCATTGCAATCCCTCCATTATCCAGAACAGTGGCCTGGATTGAGGAGTTGTTGTTCGGCAGTTCGGTCGGCTCGGGCGGGCTCCAGGTTTCGCCGCCATCCGCCGATCGGCTGGAAAGAATGGTTTCGGCGAAACGATTGCGGTAGAAGGCGACCATGTCGCCGCCGCCAAGCGGCAGAATGTTCATGTGGACGGCGCCGATGCTGTCGGGAATATCGCGCATTTGCCAGCTGGCGCCGCCGTCGCGCGAGATCAGCACCGCTGCCGTATCGGCATCGCCACTCCAGCGTTGGCCCTCAAGCCCGACGCAGCGGAAGATCGGCAGCAGCCAGTCGCCACGGTCGTTGACGACGATCTGTTGGCGAACGAAGGTACCGGGGCTGTCGCAGAGGATCTGGACCGGACCGAATGTCTTGCCGCCGTCACCCGAAATCCGGCATTTGACAATCGAGCCATCCTGGTTGCCGGAGGTCTGCGATGTGTAGAGCAGCCATGTCGTTCCGTCCGGCGCGTTGAAAATCAATGGGTTCTGCTCTGATTTCTCCGGATCGTCGCTCATCTTTTCCGGTTCCGACCACCGCTCGGAGCCCGGTGGCAGCCGCGACATGTAAATCGAAATATCTCCCATGCCCTCCATCGTGCCGCCGAACCAGACGCAGCTCAGCGTGCCGTCGGGAAGAAAGGCGAGATTTGCTGCATGGTTTTGGATGCAGGGCGAGGGCAGGTAGGCATCGGCGCGGCCCGCGACAGAGGGGTGCGGGGTGACGGCCCCGGTCATCAGAGCGGGCACGTCTTCCGGAGGCAGGCCGGTAAATGTCATGGCGATCTCCTCAAGGCAGTTTGGCGTAGCTACCGGCGAGGGCGGCATAATCCGCCTCGCTCAGCGGCATCAGCGGCGCGCGCGTACGCTTCCAGGCGGGGTTCCCTGTCTTCAGCCCGACCATTGCCTTGATGGTCGGGATCTGGACGTAGGAGTTGGACAGCGTGCGATAGGCGTGGATGCGCGCCTGCGCCGCCTCGACATCGGCGGCGCGCGCTTCGTCATGAACATGGTCGTATACGGTGCGGAGCGAATCCGCCACCAGATTGGAGGTGGCCGTGATGCAGCCTGCGCCGCCGGCCTTCATCAGCGGCAACAGCAGCGGATCGGCGCCGGCCAGGACCGAGAAACCGGGATGAGCGGCGATGATGGCCTGCATGTTATTGAAATCACCAGCCGATTCCTTGATGCCGACGACGGTTTCGGGGAAGGCCGCAATCAGCCGGCCGATCAGCGGAATGGAGAGCGGCACACCCGAGACCTGCGGAATATGATAGAGGATGACCTGCAGGCGGGTGTCGGCGACCTTTTCCAGAACCTGTGAATAGGCGGCGAACAGGCCGTCGTCCGAGACGCCCTTGTAATAGAAGGGCGGCAGCATCACCACCTTGGTGACGCCGAGCGACAGCGCGTGCCGGGTCAGTTCCACCGTCTCGGGAACGGCGACGACGCCGGTGCCCGGCAAAAGTCTGTCGGCCGGAATGCCGGCCTTCACCGCCGCCTCCAATATGGCGCGGCGCTCGGCTCCGGAGAAGGAGTTGGCCTCTCCGGTGGTGCCGAGCAGGGCGACGCCATGGCATCCCTCGGCCAGCAGCCGCCGGCAGTGATCGGTGAAAAGAGTGAGGTCGGGCGTATTGTCTGCCGTCAGCGGCGTTGCGGCCGCGCTGAAAACGCCTGTAATCCTGTGGCTCATTCCGCCCTCCTCGGTGCGTCCCGTCTTTTCCGGCTGCACGGGCAATTGTCATGTCTGTCGCGATGGATTGCGAAAAACTTTTCCATTGCAGCGCTTTTGTCAAGAAGACAAAATGCGTTCATTCCTGACGGAAAAATTATCCGATTGAAATTGCTATTGTTTTTCAAGAGATAAATTTTGCTCGAATGAAAATCGCGATTTTTTGTTGACATATTTACAATAACGAGAGAACGATAGGCGATGGATTGTGCTGCGCCTGGCAGCGCAGGGAGAGCGCTGCCGATTTCACCTGGGAGGAATGCCATGTCTCTTGATCAATCTGACAAAACCAATTTATCGCGTCGCAATGCATTGAAACTCGGCCTCGCCGCCGGCGTCGGGCTGACCGTGTTCGGGATGAATGCCCGCATCGTGCTGGCCGATGAAGGCCAGGTCCTGAAGGTCGCCCATCCGGCCTTCGACCAGGACTGGTCGCCGATGCGTGGCGGCGGCAGAACCTTCCGCTGGAACTCGATCTGGTGGGCTTCGCCGATGTATTTCGACAGTCAGGGCAATATCAAGCCCTACGTCTTCACCAGCTGGGAATCGGCCGACAACACGGTCTGGACCTTCAAGATCGACCCCAAGGCCGTCTTCTCCGACGGCAGCAAGATCACCTCGGCTGACGTAAAGGGATCGTGGGAAGTCGCCTCGATGCCGAACACCAAGAGCCAGCGCGCCGACCAGGTGCTGAGCAAGGTCAAGGGCTACGCCGAAATCGCCGCCGGCTCGGGCAATGAGCTGACCGGGGTCGCGACGCCCGACGAAGCTACGGTCGTCGTGACGCTCGCCGCCGCCGATCCGATCTTCTTCATGCGCCTCGCCAACCATATCGCTCCGATCACAAAGGCGTCGCAGTCGCGCGGCAGCGACGGCGAGGAAATTATCGACTGGTACAAGCCGGAGAACAAGCCGGTTTTCTCCGGCCCGTTCAAGCTGACGAGCATCGATATCGATGCCGGCAAAATCACCTTCGAGCCGAATGAGAAATTCTTCGGGCCGAAGCCCAAGCTTGCCCGCATCGACATCACCTCGATCGAGGATAATGTCACTGCGACGTCGCTGATCAAGTCGGGCGAGTTCAACGCCCATACCGAGCTTGTCACCTCGACGATCATTCAGGATCTCGGCCCGGAATTCTCGGCCGGCCCGCTGATCCCGACCAGCCAGCACTTCTGGTTCAACACTTCCCGCGCGCCGATGGACGATCCGAAGGTGCGCCAGGCGCTGATCATGGCGGTCGATCGCGACGGCCTGTTCAAGGCGTCCTATCCGGATGGGCCGCACAAGAAGGCCGACCAGATCCTCAACTCGGTGCCCGGCGCCGACAATTCCGGCTTCGAGCCTTTTCCCTATGATCCGGCAGCCGCCAAGAAGCTGCTTGCCGAATCGAGCTATGGCGGGCCCGAGCGCCTGCCGAAGCTCCTCTTCGTCGGCATCTCGGCGCCGGCCATTCAGGCGGCCGCCCAGTTCATCGCCGAGCAGTGGCGCCAGAACCTCGGTATCACGGCCGTCGACATGAAGCCGCAGCAGGACGCCTATGCCGGTCCGGATCAGAACTCGGTCCAGATCTTCCGCGACGACGTCGGCACCCGTGTTCCAGACGCCGTTTCCTATCTGGCGGGCAGCATCGCCTCGACCTCGTCGAACGCGCAGAACAAGCTCGGCGGATACAAGAACGACAAGGTCGACAGCGCCCTTGCCGAAGCGGCGACCAAGGCTGCGGACGATCCGCAGCGCGTTGCTCTCGCCCAGCAAGCCCAGAAGGCGTTCCGCGAGGATTGGGCCTTCATTCCATGGTATTCTCAGGCGATGTCGCGCTGGGCCACCAAGGAGGTCAAGGGCATGGAGAAGAACCTCGACTGGCAGATCGCCGAACCCTGGAACATTTCGATCGGCTGATTGGACCTATCGTTTCTGACAATGAGCGCGCGAGGGCCGCAAGGCCTTCGCGCAAGTTCGAGAAGAAGAGATGCGATCTGCCGGGCTTTAGCAAAGGGCGGGAACGCATCGACAACAGGTGGGAGGTGGCCTTGCTGCGCTACGTGCTAACCCGGTTCGCCATCTGGATTCCGTCCGTTCTCGTGGTGATGCTGGCCGTCTACGCGCTGGCCTTCTACGGCGCCGGCGATCCGATCAAGCTCATCTTCCTGCGCGCGCCGGGCGACGTCGCCTATAATCCGCAGCGCATCGAGGCCATCCGCGAAAGTGCGGGGCTCAACAGGCCCTTCATCGAACAGTTCGGCCTTTACATCTGGAACCTGCTGCACGGCCAGTTCGGCAATTCGCTAACATCAGGCCGCGCCGTCTGGGCGATGGTCTCGGCTGCCGCCCCGGTCTCGTTCCAGCTTGCCCTCTGCGCCATCATCCTGACGGCTGTCGTCGCGATCCCGCTCGGCATGATCGCCGCGCTGAACCAGAATTCGCGCCTCGACTATGCCATTCTGGGCTCGGCGCTCTTCCTCTGGGCGATCCCCGCCTATGTCGCCGGTCCGCTGCTGATGGTCGGCCTCATCGTGCTTTTGCCGGGCACGAGCGTGCCTTATGGCTGGGGCGGCGTCTTCGATGTCCGCATCCTGCTGCCGCTGCTCGTGCTTTCCTTCCAGCCGATTGCGCTGATCGTGCGCCAGACGCGCGCCGCGGTGATCGAGGTGCTGTCGGAGGATTTCGTCCGCACCGCCCGCGCCAAGGGTGTGCCGGAGATCATCGTGGCGCTGCGCCATATTCTGCGGCCGGTGCTGACCCCTGTCGTGACCCAGCTGGGCCTGATCATGATTACCATCGTCAACGGGGCGATCTTCGTCGAGCTCGTCTTCGGCCTGCCGGGGCTCGGCCGGCTGACGGTGCAGGCCCTGATCAATTCCGATTATCCCGTCATCCTGGCGATCACACTGATCGGATCGTTCCTGGTGATGGTGTCGAACCTCCTGGTGGACGTGCTCTATCCGCTGCTCGACCCGCGCGCCAATGATTCAAGAAGGAGCCGCTGACCATGTCCGCCATCCCTCTTTCCACCACCGAAACCGTCGAAGAGCCGCCGGTCAGCCTGTGGCGCGACGCCTGGCATCGGCTGCGGCGCAACAAGCTCGCCGTCTTCGGCCTCATCGTCGTCCTGATCCTCGCCTTCACGGCGATCTTCGGGCCGTATCTCACGCCCTATGATTATCTCAGCCAGGACCTCAACGCGCGCAACGCGCTGCCGTCGATGAGCCACTTCTTCGGAACCGACGACCTCGGCCGCGATGTCTTCAGCCGCGTCGTCTTCGGCACGCGTACCGCCTTCCTCGTCGCCGTCATCGTCACCTTCTTCGCCGTGCTGATCGGCCTCACGCTCGGCGCGGTCGCCGGCTTCTTCGGCAATCCCTTCGACCGCGCCATCATGTGGCTGACCGACGTCACGATGTCTGTTCCCAACCTGCTGCTCGTCGTCGTCATCAATGCCTCGCTGAAATCGCCGATCACCCGCTGGATGGAGGCGCGCTACCTCGAGACCCTCAATCCTTTCTACCGCCAGACGATATGGGTGGATTTCATCCTCGTCTTCGGGTCAATGGCGCTGATCTCCTGGCCGCCCTATGCCCGTCTGGTGCGCGCCCAGGTTTTGTCGATCCGCAGCAGGCCTTATATCACCGCTGCCCAGGCGCTCGGCCTGTCGAACTGGGTCATCATCAAGCGCTATGTCGTACCGAATGCACTCGGGCCGCTGATCGTCTCGGTCAGTGCCGGTCTCGGCACGGCGATGGTGCTGGAAAGCGCCTTCAGCTTCCTCGGGGTCGGGGTCAACCCGCCAACGCCGAGCTGGGGCAACATGATCTCGGACGGCCTTCGCGTCTGGCAGCATTATCCGCATCTTCTCGCCGCTCCGGCGGCCGTGCTCGGCCTCGCCTCGGTTGCCTTCAGCTTCCTCGGCGACGGCCTCAACGACGCGCTCAACCCGCGGGGCAGCAAATGATGAACACGAAAAGCACAGAACGCCTGCTGGATGTCAGGGGTCTCACCGTCGAAATCGACGGCCGCAACGGTCCCGCCGTCGTCGTGGACGGCATCGATCTCCATGTCGACAAGGGAGAGACCCTCGGCGTCGTCGGCGAATCCGGTTGCGGCAAGAGCCTCACCATGCTGAGCCTGATGCGGCTCCTGCCGAACAAGATCAAGGTCACCAAGGGATCGGCGACCTTCGACGGCCGCGACCTGCAGACGATGTCGAACGGCGAATTGCGCAAGGTGCGCGGCGGCGACATCGGTTTCGTCTTTCAGGATCCGATGACCTCGCTCAATCCCGTGATGCGTGTCGGCGACCAGATCTGCGAGCCGCTGATCTACCACCGCGGCATGAAGAAGGCGGGAGCCCGCGCCCGTGCCGTCGAGCTTCTGCGCCTGGTCGGCATTCCGGGTCCGGAAGAGCGCCTGCAGGCCTTTCCGCACGAACTATCAGGCGGCATGCGCCAGCGCGTGATGATCGCAATCGGCCTTGCCTGCAATCCGAAGCTCCTCATCGCCGATGAACCCACGACGGCGCTCGACGTCACCATCCAGGCCCAGATCGTCGATCTGGTGAAGGATCTGCGCGCCAAGCTCGGCATGTCCGTCGTCTGGATCACCCATGATCTGGCGCTGATCGCCGGCCTCGTCGACCGGGTCGCCGTGCTCTATGCCGGAACGGTCGTCGAAGACGCTCCAGTCGACGAGCTCTATGCCCGTCCGAGCCATCCCTATACGCGCGGTCTGCTGTCCTCTATCCCGAAACTGTCGGATCCGCCGGCAAGCCGGCTCTCCTCGATCGGCGGCACCCCGCCGGAGCCCGGCCGCCGGCCGAAGGGCTGCCCCTTTGCGCCACGCTGCCCGCTTGTAGAGGCGGTCTGTCACGAAAAGGTGCCGCGGCTCGAACCTTTGAGCGGCAGCAGCCATCGCGCCGCTTGTTTCGTCGTCCAGAGAATGCAGGAGGCCGCGTGATGGCTGCTCAACCGCTGCTCAAGGTCGAAAACCTGGTCAAGCATTTTCACGTCAAGCTTGGCGCATTCGGCGAGCGCTCGGCGACCGTCTATGCGCTCGACAATGTCGACCTCGACATCATGGAAGGCGAGACGCTGAGCCTCGTCGGCGAATCCGGCTGCGGCAAATCGACGACCGGTTTCACCATCCTTAACCTCTACAAGGCGACCAGCGGCAGGGTCGTCTACAAGGGTCAGGACCTCGCGACGCTCGACGAGAAGCAAATGCGGCCCTTCCGCCGCGACCTCCAGATCGTCTTCCAGGATCCCTATTCGACGCTCAACCCCCGCATGACCGTGGGCGAAGCGATCGGCGAGCCGATGCTCTTTCATAAGCTCTGCACCAAGGCTGAGCTGAAGGAGAGGGTAGCGACGCTGCTCACCGATGTCGGCTTGCCCACACGCTTTGCCCAGCGCTATCCGCACGAACTTTCCGGCGGCCAGCGCCAGCGCGTCGTCATTGCCCGCGCGCTTGCCTGCCAGCCGAAATTCATCGTCTGCGACGAGGCGATCTCGGCACTCGACGTTTCGATCCAGGCGCAGATCATTAACCTGCTGCTCGATCTGCAGGAAAAATACGGGCTGACATACCTCTTCATCGCCCATGATCTTGCCGTCGTGCGCCACATCAGCACCCGCGTCGGCGTCATGTATCTCGGGCGGCTGGCCGAACTCGCCACCCGCGAGGAGCTTTTCGACAATCCGCTGCATCCCTATACAAAGGCGCTGCTGTCGGCCGTTCCGGAGACCGATCCGGAACTGGAGCGCACCCGCCAGCGCCAGATCCTGCAGGGCGACGTGCCGAGCCCGCTGAACCCGCCGTCCGGCTGCCGTTTCCACACGCGCTGCCCGATCGCCATGGATGTCTGCAGCAAGGTCATCCCCGCTTGGAAGAAAGCCAGGCCCAGTCATCTCGTTGCGTGCCACGCCGTCAATACGGAGCAAATCGCATGATCCTGAAGGCTGCGATCATTGCCGACGATCTGACCGGTGCGCTCGATACCGGCACGCCCTTCGTCGAAGCCGGCCTTTCGGTGGCCGTCGCCATCGATATAGAGGCGGCGCAGGAGGCGGTCGCCACCGGCTGCGATGTCGTCGTCATCAACACCGCCTCTCGCGCACTGGACGAGCGCGAAGCCGCCGAAAGAGTACACTCGGCGGCGGCGGTCTTTCGTGGCGAGAAGCCTGCGGTCGTCATGAAGAAGATCGATTCCCGGCTGAAAGGCAATGTCGCGGCGGAAAGCATGGCGCTGGCGAAGGCATTCGACCTCAAGACCGTCCTCGTCGCGCCCGCCATTCCCGATCAGGAGCGGTTGACCTACCGGGGCTGTGTCGTCGGCCGCGGCGTCAACCGGCCGCTGCCGATCGCTGAGCTGTTCAAAACCGGCGCGGACCGCGTTGTCGTTGCCGATGCCGAGGACGATGCCGATCTTGACCAGATCGCCGAAGGGCATGACTGGCAGACGACCCTTGCGGTCGGCGCCCGGGGTCTCGGCGCCGCACTTGCGCGCCACCTCGGCGAGGCAGGTCAATCGATCGGGAGGGAATTTGCAGCAAGCCCGCGGACCCTGTTTGCCTTCGGCTCGCGCGATCCGATCACTGCCGCTCAGATGAACCGACTTGAAGGCACGGGTGCATTGCGCATGGTGGTGGACGCGCCGATGGGCGAGATCGAATGTGGAGAGGGCCTGGCGCTGCCGGTGCTGTTGCGTTGCACAGGCGATATGGCAGCCGATGCGGGGCTCGTCGCCCGCAACTTTGCGGCAGGCGTCAAGGCCGTCATCGACGACACGAGGCCTGATATGCTGATGGTCGGCGGCGGCGATACGGCTCTTGCCGTTTTCCGCACATTGGGCGTGAGGGTTTTGGCGCCCAAGGGCGAGATCGAGGCTGGCATTCCCTGGTTCGATGTCACGGCCGCCGATG
Organism: Rhizobium esperanzae; assembly: GCF_002204185.1. Classification (GTDB taxonomy): domain Bacteria; phylum Pseudomonadota; class Alphaproteobacteria; order Rhizobiales; family Rhizobiaceae; genus Rhizobium; species Rhizobium esperanzae. The sequence goes on from NZ_MXPU01000006.1 coordinate 196,642, forward strand.
GCCGGCGTTTTCGGTGCGCCGTCAAGTCGGGGGGCTTCGGCAAGCCCGATAGTCTGCTAAAGCTGGTTCTTCGGAATCAGGCGGCATAGAACAGGATGATTTAGGCCAACCAGCCTAAATCGTTCTGTTCTAAATTCTGGAGTGAGAGCATGATGTCGTCCGAAAACCGCTCACACTTTTCGGCATCATGCTCTAGTAAGATACCGTCGGGGAGAATGACGTGGTTGAAGCGAATGGCGAATCTTTGAACGCGGAAACCGGCCCGCCGGGCAAGCCCGAACGCGGCAAGGCCGTCAAGCTGGTGGATCGTGTCTTCGACCAGTTGCTCGAGCGGATTCGTGGCGGAAATTATCCGCCGGATTCACGCCTTCCCGGCGAACATGAACTTGCCTCGATGCTGGGTGTTTCCCGGCCGATCGTCCGCGATGCGCTGGCGCGCCTGCGTGATCAGGGCATGGTCTATGCCCGACAGGGGGCCGGCACCTTCGTCAGTGCGCATGGATCGCCGACAACGCAGCTTGCCTATTCGCCGGTCAAGACGATTGCCGATATTCAGCGCTGCTACGAGTTTCGTCTGACCATCGAGCCAGCCGCGGCCTATTTCGCCGCCAAACGCCGCAATGAGCAGGCGATCCAGAAGATCGCCAGCGCCCTTGCCGATCTGCGCGAAGCGACCAGCCATCAGCTGCACCGCACCGACGCCGATTTCATCTTCCATCGCGCCGTGACGGAGGCAGCCAACAATCACTATTACACGGCCTCGATCGATGCCCTGAAAGCGCATATCGCCGTCGGCATGCACCTTCATGGCCTTTCCTTGCTCGGTCCCCGGCAGGGGCTGGAACAGGTCTATGAGGAGCACAACGCCATCTACAAGGCGATCGCCGATGGCCGGGCTGATGATGCGCAACGGCTGATGAAGGCACATCTCGAAGGCTCCCGGGACCGGCTGTTCGAAGGCAGGGTGCTCGACCTGTCCTTTTAACCTTGTCGCCGAGCCGCATACGGGCATCAGATGTCATTCCCCAGTCCGAGCCGCTTTAAGTGATATTTTGAAGCGGTAATGAGGTTATCGCCGCAAAAGAATGCCGGCAAAGAGCTGGCGGAAAGTACCGGCAATGACACCCTCCTGATGCGGATCCCCCGTCATTAAGGCCGAGGTGAGATTTCGCATCTGCTCGAAGGTGATGTGCGGCGGCAGCGGCGGCACTTCCGGGTCGGTCTTCACCTCGAGGATGACGGGGCAACCGGCGGTCAGGGCTGCTTCTCATGCGGCGCCGAGCCTATCCGGCTGGTCGACGAAAATGCCGCGCATTCCGATGAGGTCGGCGAACTTGTGATAGGCTATGTCAGGAATGGACTGCGACGCGTCGAATTTCGGATCGCCCTCCATCACTCGCTGCTCCCACGTCACCTGGTTCAGATCCTGGTTGTTGAAGACGCAGATGACGAAAGTCGGATCGGCCCAGCTCTTCCAGTATTTGGCAACGGTGATCATCTCGGCGAGATTATTCATCTGCATGGCGCCGTCGCCGACCAGGCCGACGACGGGGCGATCGGAATGAGCGAATTTGGCGGCGATCGCGTAAGGGACGGCAGCTCCCATCGATGCCAGGCCACCGGAAAGCGATGCCTTCATGCCGCGGCGCATCTTCAGGTCCCGGGCATACCAGCTTGCGCAGGAGCCGGAATCGCTGGTGACGACGGCGTTTGCCGGCAGCCGCGGCGAAAGTTCGGTGACGACGCGCTGCGGATTGACCGGATTGGCGTCGACATGGGCGCGCTCGTCCAGGGTCTTCTACCAGGAGGCGACGTCTTTCTCGATCGTTTGCCGCCAGCTGGTATCAGGATTTTCCCACAAGAGAGGCAGCAGCGCGCTGAGCGTTTCGGCCGCATCACCGGTCAAGTTGAGCTCCATCGGATAGCGCAGCGACAGCATGTCGGGATTGATGTCGATCTGCACGCCGCGCGCCCGGCCTTCTTCCGGCAGGAATTCGGAGTAGGGAAAACCGGAACCAATCATCAACAGGGTGTCGCAGTCGCGCATGAGGTTCCATGAGGGCTCTGTCCCGAGCAGGCCGATCGAACCTGTCACCCATGGCAGGTCATCCGGCAGCGCTGCCTTGCCGAGTAGGGCTTTGGCAGCGCCCGCCTGCAGGCGGTCCGCAACGGCAATGACCTCGTCCGTGGCGTTGAGCGCGCCGGCGCCGACGAGGATCGCCACTTTCTTTCCCGCGTTCAGAATATCGGCCGCAGCCTGAAGATCGTCTCCATGCGGAAAGACCCGCGGCGGGTGGTAACCCGGTCCCGAATGCACGGTTCCATGCTTTCGCGCTGGCTCCTCATAGGGCATTTCCTGCAGATCGTTTGGCAGAATGATTGCTGTCACCGCCCGGTTTGCGAGCGCGATGCGAACCGCGCGGTCGATCAGATGCCGCACCTGCGCTGGAGCGGAAGCCTGCTGCACGAAATCGCTCGCGACGTCCTTGAAGAGGGCGGCAAGGTCGAGCTCCTGCTGGTAATGTCCGCCGAGGGCACGGCGCGCCTGTTGGCCGACGATGGCGAGAACCGGCTGGTGGTCCATGCGAGCGTCGTAAAGACCGGTGATCAGATGGGTGGCACCAGGTCCCGAGGTTGCGATGCAGACACCGAGCTCGCCTGAGAATTTCGCATAGGCGGCTGCCATGAAAGCCGCCATTTCCTCGTGTCGCGCCTGGACGAACTCCATCTTGTCGGATGCGCGATGGAGCGCCCCGAAGACGCCGTTGATGCCGTCGCCGGGATAGCCGAACAGACGCCGCACGCCCCATTCGCCAAGCCGTGCCACAAGGAAATCGCCGACAGTTTTCGCCATGGATGCTGTTCTCCCGGGATCGTGTGGATGTGCGGGAAGCGGATCTACTCCGGGTCAGCCAGCAGTTTCAGTGCCGGGCCAACCGGTGCGGCCCGGTCTGCTTCAGCCGTGGGTTTGATACCGGAGGCGGCCCCACGACGGGTCCCATTCGACGTCCTCGACAAGTTCGACGAAGACGGGCTGGCCGCTATTGCCTCTATGGGACTCCGCCAGTTTGAATGCCGCCTCGGGCTCCATTTCCTCGCCGGGATAGACCGTGTCATCCAGGTCGGTCTCCGCGACCTTGCGGACATATCCCCGGATCTGGTCACCCGATCGATAAAGTTTAATGATCAGCGACCCTGCCGGCGCCGCGCCACGGGAATATCGCATATATTCCCGACCATCCTCCGCCGGCTCGACCGTATCGTCACCCGCTCGATACCAATGTTCGAGGTCCTGACCTTCCGGGCGTCCCTCGCTCTCCCAAATCCGGTAGGCGCGGGTTCTTCTTGTCTCCTCATCGATCATTCTTGCCTCCCGGCGGACCTCATGATCACCTTGACCATTGCCGCTTACTTGTTGAGCTCTTTGGCCATCTGCAGATGATGTTCCAGAGCGGGGCGCGTGTTTGCCGCCCATGCCTTCAGTTCGGGATTCTCCCCTTCGTCGCCATAGCGCTTGAAGAGATCGACCGCGTCCTCGTGCGCAGATTCCTGGTCGGAGTGATATTGCTTGTTGAAATCGGCTCCTTGCAGGCCGTTCAGCTTGTCGAGCATGCTTTGCTGATCCGACGTCATGGCGCGCGGAAGCGTCGCCTTGACCTTGCCGCCGGAAACCAGCGCCTTGAGTTCCTCGCTGGTCTTCTGGTGGTCGGTGAGCATCTGCTGCGCGAAGGCCTTCGTCGCATCGTCGCCACGCTCGGTCGCAAGCTTGCTGGAGGCGATTTCGAACATGTCGCTTGCGGCTGCTTCCTTGACGAAATCTTCCGTTTTCGGCGGCACACCGATCAGGGAATTAACCCCGCTTTTTTCGGCAGCCGATTGCGCGAAGGCCGGGACAGCAAGCGAGAGGGCGAGCGAAGCGATAACAAAGCGTTTCATAAGGATCTCCTGGGTTAGTGATCGCCAAACTTGCGGACAGGCGCAGAGTTCCCGTCTTATCGCGTTGCTGATGATCGCTGTTCGTTCGACAGAGGCCGGGGCTTTAGAGCCCAAAGGGAAAAGTTTCTGGATCCAATGTACCGGACTCCGGTGTCATGAACGGTGAAAGCGCCTGGGTTTCATCGAACCAGAGAAATGCATCATATTGCCGCGACAGCGATGTCGACATGTAATGGCTCAGCCGTTCCGTTTCCGGCCGGTAGATGACGCCGATGAAGCGCTGAAGCCGCTGGTCGACGAGGCTTGCATGCAATTCCTCATCGGCCGCGAGGTCGAGGAGAAATCGCGGCTTTCCGGAATCGTGACAGAGACGCTCATAGCTTTGCGGCAGGGACGGATTGACTCGCTTCTTCTCGGCCTGTCCATCCCAGTCGTTTGCCGCAATCACCTCGCCGGAATGCGTTCCCAGTCCAATGAGGCTGGTCATTCCATCGAAACGCTGCCGGCACAGCTGGCCAAGGTTCAGTTCGTCGCGGGCGGCTGCCATATCGGTATAGCGGGCATCGCCGATATGCGAGTTGTGCGCCCATATGATGATCTTTGCCGTCGGACCGTGGAAATCGAGGAGGTGCTCGACGGTATCAGCCATGTAGGTGTCGCGGAGATTCCAGGCTTGAGAACCGCCGTAATACATGATCCGGTAATACCGCTCGGCTGCGGCAAGCAACCGCGCCGACTGGGCGGCGTTCAGAAAGTCATGACCGTCTGAGGCGGCATCATCCAGGGATCGCGCCAGCAGCTCCGTGCATTGCTTCAGCACCGCCTCCTCGCATGACCTATAGGCATCGGTAAGCACGGCCCGGCCATAAGTCGCCGGATCGCTCTGCCAAGGACTGAGGCAGCCGTAGCGTTCCCTGGCAATCTCGGCGGTTTCCGGGCTGACATTTTCGAGATAGTCGAGGACGGAGCGGATCGATCCCGACATGTTGTAGAGATCTAGACCGTAGAACCGGACCGGATCGGCGTGTAAAGCCTTGCGACGCTCGTTATCCCCCTTCAGCCAGCCGAGGAATCGCGAAAATTCCAGGTTCCGCCACATCCACTTGGGAAAACGGCTGAACGGCTGATCGAATTTCGACGGCTGGCCGTTTATCCAGCGGTCGATCGCCGCGGCGTCCGGCCAATCCGCTTCGACCGCCACCATATTAAATCCGTGATGTTCGATCAGGTGACGGCTGATGGCAGCGCGCGCCTCGTAGAACTCGGCCGTGCCATGGGTGGATTCACCAAGCAGAACGATGCGGCTTTCGCCAAATCGATCGAAAAGGGCGGCAAAGCTCCGGTCGTCGACCGAGGGAAATTCTTCCGCCACGGCGGCGATGAGTTCGTAGGGCGTTTCCTCCATGCGCGATGACGAGGCTGCCGCCGTGTACATCGGATGTGCGGCAGTCCAGGCATCCTCGCCGATCAGGGGCACGAAGAAGACGCCGCCGAGATCCTCCTCCTCGAAGGTGGTTGCACCGGTGCGCGTGATGCGTTTCAGGCGCTGCTCGTCACCTCGGCCGACCGGGATAACGAGCCGCCCACCAAGATCCAGCTGCTCCTTCAGGGCGGCCGGCACTTCGGGTGCGCCCGCCGAAACGATAATGGCATCGAAGGGAGCGGCTTTGGCCCAGCCCTTGCTGCCGTCGCCCACTCGGACGTCGATGTTGCGGTATCCGAGCTTCTCGAATCGCTCCCGAGCCTGAACCGCCAGCCTTTCATGCCGTTCAATGGAATAGACGTGTCTTGCGATCCGGCTGATGAGGGCCGAGGCGTAGCCGGAACCGGTTCCGACCTCCAGAACCTTGTCGCCAGCGTCCAGATCGGCTTTTTCGATCATCAGTGCGACGATGTACGGCTGCGAAATTGTCTGCCCCTCGCCGATCGATAACGGCGCATCCTCATAGGCGAATTCCTCGAAACCAGGATCGACGAATTTTTCGCGCGGCACCATCCGCATCGCCCTGGTGACGCCTCGATCGCGAATGCCGCGACGCATGACATGATGTTCCACCATGTGGTCTCGGCTGCGGGTCATATCCATGGGTCACCTCCGTTCTCGGGGAGAACAGCTGAAAGCAGGTGGTTGTTCCCCGGCAATGCGGCCTTGGCCTTGGTAGGGCTTACACTCGTTTGCGGCCATGGCTTGCGGGTTCAACCGGATCGCAGCGCCCGTCAGCACGGCTGATATCAGGCGCGCGTCGTAGATGGTCGAACACAATACTGCACGCAAGGCCGATTGTTCCGCACAATTCGTGAGTTTTGCAATTTCTGAGCGGATGCAATCGGCGGCAGGGCTGACGGGCCAGCTGCCTGGGTCCTTCTATGCCCTTGGCTCCGGGAACCCGAGCGGCCGTTCGTTGTTGGTTATCGCCCCAGCCCCCGGATAAGGAATAGAACTTGAACCTCAGCACCCTCCTGTTCGGTCGGCGTCTCGCCAATCGAGAGCACGAAGACAAGAAGATCGGTTGGATAGAAGCCGTGCCCGCCATGGGGCTGGATGGCCTCGGCTCATCATCCTACGGGCCGGAGGCAGCGCTCACCATCCTCATTCCACTCGGCGCGCTCGGCGTTATCTATATCGGCCCGGTGATCTTCTGTATCGTCGCTCTGCTGGGGATCCTTTATTTCTCCTACCGGCAGACGCTCGCCGCTTACCCGACGAATGGCGGCGCCTATGTGGTGGCGAAGGAGAATCTCGGAGAATATCCGAGCCTGCTTGCCGCCGCGGCGTTGATGATCGATTACGTCCTGAATGTCGCGGTCGGCGTTTCGGCAGGGGTTGGGGCACTCGTCTCGGCGGTACCGAGCCTTCACCCCTACATTCTGCCCCTCTGCCTTGGCATCGTCCTCCTCGTTATGCTGGCCAATTTACGAGGAACGGGAGAGGCCGGCTGGCTATTCGCATTGCCGACCTACCTCTTCATCATCTGCTTCCTGGGCGCCATCGGCTATGGGCTAGCCGGGATCGTTCTGGCGGAGAAACCTGCACCCGTCGTCCTGCCGCCTCCGCTCGGTCTGGCAGCACAAGGCGCGACGATATGGATTCTCATGCATGCATTTGCCAGCGGTTGCACCGCGATGACCGGGGTTGAAGCGGTTTCCAACGGAATGGGTTCGTTTCGGCAACCGGTCATGCGCAACGCCTACATCACCCTCACGATTATCGTCGTCATTCTCACTTTGTTGCTCGGCGGCATCGCAACCATCGCCACCGTCTTCGAGATCGGCGCAATGGATCAGACGAAGGAAGGATACCAGAGCGTGCTGTCGCAGTTGATTGCCGCCGTTGCCGGCCATAGCGCCTTCTACTATATCGCGATGGCAAGCCTTCTCAGCGTCCTTTGCCTCTCGGCCAATACCAGCTTTGTCGGTTTTCCGCGTCTCTGCCAGATGGTCGCTGCCGACGGCTACTTGCCTAAGGCCTTCGCTCAGCCGGGGCGCCGGCTGGTGTTTACCGCCGGCATCCTCTTCCTTTCCGGCTTCGCCGCACTGCTTCTGATCGCCTTCGGAGGGATCACCGACCATCTGATCCCGCTCTTTGCAATCGGCGCATTCTCGACGTTCACGATTTCTCAGGCAGGCATGACCGTGCACTGGCGCCGCCAATCCAGAGGATACGCGGCAAAACTGACGATGAACGCCGTCGGTGCGGCAGCGACCGGTGTTGCGCTTGTCATCATCCTGGCCGCAAAATTTGCCGAAGGCGCGTGGATCACATTGATTACCGTGCCGCTGACGATCGCCATTCTGAAGTCGATCAAAAACTACTACCGATCGCTTCAGCGCGAATTGCGAAAGCCCGGTCCGATCACCGTCGAAGACGTCGAGCCGCCGACCGTCATCGTTGTCACCGAAACGTGGAACAGATTGAGCGAACGCGCCATCAAGTTTGCCTTGACGATTTCGCCTGATGTGGTCGCCGTCCATTTGATCCGTCTCGGCGGACCGGAGCGGGATGAACGTGAAAACGCGCTTCGCGAGGAATGGCGTGCCGAGGTGGAAGAACCGATCGCTGCGCACGGACTGAAGCCGCCCAGACTCATGTTCATCCCCGCGCCTTATCGGCAACTGCATGAACCGCTCCTGCGACTGATCGAAAAGCTCGATGCCGATAGTCCGGAACGGCGGGTGGCGGTTCTCATCCCCGAAACGGTTAAAGACAAGTGGTGGCAGAAGCTGCTGCATATGAACAGGGCAGGACGGCTCAGGGCAAAACTGGTCAAGCTCGGCGGGCCTCGTCTGACGGTAGCAACGGTTCCCTGGCGATTATATCGGGAAGAGCAGGAGGCGGGGTAATCGCTCTTTTGCCCGGCCTGTCGGTGGAACTTAGTATAAGAAGCGAAGTTGGACAGGCATCAGCAAAGAGGCGCCAATGTCCACCAATCCACTTACCAGCGAACCGGTCGAAGATTTCGTCTCTCGTCTTGAGGTGATGACGGACGACGAATTGTTCGTGATCATGAATGATCTGGAAAAAGCGAGCGAGACCGCCAAGGGCGGCGCAGCAGAGGAGGTTCTTGCCCGGATCGCTTTGGCCGAAAGCGAGATCGAACGGCGTTATCCCGGCCGGTTGCTCGCCCCGTATCGCGACTGGAAGCAACGACAACCGCTCCTGTAAGCGTTTGCGATATCATGTGAAAGGAAGCTTCAATGAGCAGTTCTGAGACAACGACGGATCACAAGAAAATCCGCAAATGGGCGGAGGAAAGGGACGGCAGGCCGGCGGCTATCCGTACCCGCGGCAAAGGCGGCGTTCTCCGGATCGATTTCGGAGAAAAGGAAGAGGAGTTCGACGAGATCGACTGGGACGAATTCTTCAAGATCTTCGACGACAACAAGCTCGCCTTTCTCTACCAGGACAAGACCAAGGACGGAAAGACGAGCCGCTTCAACAAATTCGTCGAGCGCGACTGAGCGCTCATGACGCGGCGATCGGACCGCCGCGTCGCTGCTGGCCGAGCAGCCGTTATTTGCGGCCGGAACCCGGTTCTGCCATTTTCGAATGCTGATGGGCGAGCACGCTTGCCGGCGTGACATTGGCGACGGCCGCTTGAAGCTTGTTCTTCCAGCCGCTTACGACATCGCCTTCACCATCCATCATCGCGTCATAGCCAATGCGCGCGACTTCGCCCGCATCGTCCTTTTTCGCTTGTCCGATCGCCGTATCCGTAAGACCGGCTCGCTTGAAGAATTCAGTTTCCGTCGCCCCGGGCATAAGGCAACTGACGGTGACGCCGGAATCCTTCAACTCCTCGCGCAGCGCAAAAGAGAAGCTGTTGATGAAGGCTTTGGTGGCGTTATAGACGGCCTGGTATGATCCCGGCATGAAGCCTGCGATCGAGCCTGTCAGCAGGATGCGCCCCTGGCCGCGGCTGCGCATCTGATTGCCGATTGCATGAATCAGGTGGATCGTTCCGGTGACGTTGGTATCGACAACCCTACGCGCCTCGGTGAAGTCCTGGTCGAGGAAAGCCTTGCCGAGGCCGCATCCCGCGTTGGCCATCAGCAGGTCCACCGACCGGCCGCTGGCCGTGATCCGCTCCACAAGCCGGTCCACGCCCTCCGGCGTTGAAAGGTCGGCTTGAACGGCGTCCACTGCGATGCCGAATTCCTTCAGTCGGGCCGCCGCCTGGTTGATGCGGTCCTCATCGGCGGCAATGATGAGATCATATCCATCGCGGGCTGCGCATTTCGCCAGTTCGTAGCCGATGCCCGTGGAGGCGCCGGTGACAACGGCGACGCCCTTGCCTGCTTCCTTATCAGCCATGATGCTTCTCCTTTAGAGCCTTCCGTTCGAAGGAAGCGCATGAAGTTCAGGGTTTGAGAACGACCTTGATGCATCCGTCCTGCTTGTCGCGGAACCTCTTGTAGAGGGCCGGACCGTCTTCCAGCGTGCCGCGATGGGTGATGACGAAGGACGGGTCGATGTCGCCGTTTTCAATACGCTCCATCAAGATCGGCAGATAATGCTGGACCGGCGTCTGCGCCATCTTGAAGGTCAGGCCCCGATTGATTGCCGAACCCATCGGGATCTTGTCGAGAAAACCGCCATAGACGCCGACGATCGAGACCGTGCCGAAGTTGCGGCAGCATTGGATGGCCTGACGCAGCACATGCGGGCGGTCCGTTCCCATGAACATGGCGACCTTGATGCGATCGAGGCGTGAACCCCAGCTAGCAGCTGCCTCGGCTTCGGTTCCCACCGCGTCTATGCAGGCATCCGCACCGCGACCGTCGGTCAATTGCATGATCTGGTCGTAGACGTCCTTGTCCATGAAATCGAGGATGACGGCGCCGGCCGCTTCAGCAAGCGCCATCCGCTCGGGCACTGCATCGATGGCGATCACCCGTTCGGCACCGAGCAGGAAGGCCGAGCGTATTGCCATCTGGCCGACCGGGCCGCAGCCCCAGATCGCGATCGTATCGCCGGTCTGGATGTTGCAGAAGTCGGCTGCCATATAACCGGTCGGGAAAATATCGGAAAGGAAGAGCACCTGCTCGTCGGAAAGCCCCGCCGGCACCTTGATCGGCCCGACATCGGCATAGGGGACGCGCAGATATTCCGCCTGTCCGCCGGCATAGCCGCCGAGCAGATGCGAGTAGCCGAACAGACCCGCCGGCGAATTGCCCCAGAGTTTCGTAACCTTGGCTCGATCGGGATTGGAGCGCTCGCACCCGGAATAGAAGCCACGCTTGCAGAAGAAACATTCGCCGCAGGCAATGGTAAAGGGCACGACGACGCGGTCGCCGACCTTGAGCTTGGTATTGTCCTTTCCGACTTCCACCACTTCGCCCATCGTCTCATGACCCATGACGTCGCCGCTGTGCATCTCCGGCATGACGCCGTCGTAGAGATGCAGATCCGATCCGCAGATCGCGCAGGCCGTGACCTTGATGATGGCATCGCGCCCATCCTGGATCTGAGGATCGGGGACACTGTCGCAGCGGATGTCATGCTTGCCGTGCCACGTCAGAGCTCTCACGGTGGTTCCTCCTCTCTGGTCGCCAGCGCATCGGCCCCGGAAATCGGAATCGATTTTCGGGAAGCCCGATGCGCAGATTCAAGGTAGCGCCTTTGAGCGTCCGAAAGGATGCGTGGCGCTCTAATGGCGCTTCAACCTCAGCTTCGGACAAATGTTCCCGGCGTGCAGGGCTTTCATGGTCACGGATTCATCGGCCGCTTCAGGGGAACCAGGGGCTATGCAGTGAGTTCACTCCGGAAGGGTTGCAGCGTTTCAAGGAGAAAATCATGACCTCCCCCAAACATGCCAAGACCACCAAGCCTAGCGATATCGACCTATCGAACGACCCGGGCATAAGCCGTTCGCGTGGCATCGTCTCGCCGCCGGACGACGAAGTGATGCAGGCCGAAAACACAGTCGAAGGCGATACAGCCAACGATACGACGCCCCAGGGCGGTGTAGATCCACGCCATCGTGGACGCACCAACAAATAGCCGTGACGCTCGGCCCGGTCAGAGATCAAGCAACGCGTAAGTCTTGCCGGTGGGTTTCTCGATATGGGCCGCGACATTGTAGACGGGGGCGCCGCCCGGCGTGCGGCCCTCATAGGATCCGCGGTGGGCATGACCGTGTACGACCGCATTGACGCGGAATCGGTCGATCGTTTCGGCCAGCCGTGAAGAGCCGAGAAACGGGTAGATTTCCAGGGGTTCGCCCACCACTGTTTCGGCAATCGGCGCGTAGTGCAGCACGACGAGGGAACGATCAGAGCGGACCTGGCGCATCGCGTTTTCCAGGCGCATCGACTCCTCGACGCTTTCGGCGACCATTGCCTTAATCGCCGCCTCGCCGAACGAGCCGAGCATGTGTCGCCCGAAGCCGCCGGCAAAGCCCTTGACGCCGACGAAACCGACTCCGGCGACTTCGGCCGCCTGGCCGTTGAGCAGTTTCACGCCGGCATCGGTCAGGACCCGGCAGACGTCATCGACCTGGCCGCTCTCGTGATCATGGTTGCCGAGGACGGCGACTGTCGGCACCGTGCAATGGCGCAGATCGCTCGCAAGCAGTTCGGCTTCCCTCGGCTTGCCGAGATCGGTCAGGTCGCCGGCGATGACGAGAACGTCGGCCACTGAGGAAATCTCCGCGAACAGATCCTTGTAGGACTTGGCGCCGTCTTCCGTCACATGAAGATCGGCCACCGCCGCAATTCTCACGCTCTTTCGCTGATCATCCATTGGGGTTCTCCTAATCTCCTCGCAATTCACCTTCGCCGCCGACATCGGCAAAACCCCACTCCCTCACGTCGATTTCGAAATCCACGCGGGAATACATCCGGCCGCGGCATATTTTCATTTGCGGCAGCGGCAGGTCCTGCTGCGCCTTGAGCCGGTCCAGCAGCTCCTCCAGCAGCCATTGCGGAATCTTGTCTCGCTCGGTCGGGTAGATCCACCTGAAATTGAGGAGATGGATGAGGAGGACTTCCCAGTGGACTTCCAGATAAGCCAGCAGCTTGCGCCAATCGATGGAGTCATGTGATTTCAAGATGACGTGCGCGATATCGGCACCATCATAGCGGTGGCGCAGCTGGACGAAGCATTTCGACCAGATCAGTTCGGTCGGGCTGACAATCCTGACCGTGTGGCCGCACATCTTGACCCTGCGCGCATCCTCGAACCAGTCGTCGCCGACCGGCATCGTTCCGTTGGAGGAGGCAAAGATGACGTCGAAGAAATGGTTGCCCTTGAAGACCTTTCCGAGCCAGCGCTCGTCTTCGACTTCGACTGTGTAACCCTTTGCCTTGAAGTGGCCGAGAATGCGCGCGTAGTCGCCCGCTTTGCAAAATATGTCGAAATCCTTCGTCTGGCGTGAAATACCCGTATAGGCGCAGACAGCATAGGTGCCGGCGACCAGAAACGGGATCTGCGATCCGACAAGTTCTCGGACCACCTGGGTCACGAACGGTTCGGCGTCTGGATCGATGAGTTCCGGAACCGCCTTCACTTTCATGAGCGTATTGTTGTTTTTGCCTCTTTCGGTACTTCGAGCGGTCATCGTCGATCCCAGCATTGATAGGAAAAGCAACACTTGGATGGCTTCTATGTTCCGCCGCGCCTGTCCGGGCGATGAAGCTGCGATAATGGCAGGGGCCGACGAAAGCTCTCGAATCATTCGGAACTTCGCTACCGGCGCGTCGTTTGGACCATAACAAGCATCGCAGAAACTTTCCCGAGATCTGAACGGAGGATGTCATGGACAAGCGAGCGAAAATATCGACCGGCACCAACGACAGGCCCAGAAACGAGACCATTGCTGAAAGCGGCCCCGGCATTCCCGATGATAGCGGCCGGATGGTTGAGGTGCCGGATGCGGAAGCAAGGCGTATGAAAGCATCGCTGCTGCGCGATCGGCTCGACGAACTCAAGGAGAAGCTCGATGAAGAGACCGAGCTTCCGCAAAGGGGTTCTCCATGAGCGAGGTGAGGAAAGGTGGCCCCAACCCTTCAGGAATGAGCCACGATAACTCCGAACCGCCGCGGCGTATGATGATATTCGTCGTCACCATCTTCCTGATCGCCTGCCTTGTCGCACTCGCATTCACATGGATGAGACATCCCGGCGAACCGGACGAGAAACCACCTGCGGCGACGACGGAGCAGACACGATGAGCGAGGGGGATCGAGATCCTGATCAGCGGCCATCGTCCTCTTCCGTAGGCAAGCGCACCAGGCTCAATGCCGGCAGAATAGCCCTGATCCTGGTCGGCACGGTCGCCGTTGTCGCATTCACCCTTTATGCGACAATTGTTCTCTACGGGCTCATCAAGGGCTCCTGATTAATCATATGCCGGCGCCATAGATGCCGTCGATCGCCTCCGCGACCGCAATGAAATTCTCGCAAGCGGGATCGTAGCGCTGGCCTCCGGCGAGCTTTCGTGCCCAATCCACGGCAGCCCGTCCGCCCCAGTCGTCGGGGGGGAGGGCGAGAGTTTCGCTCGAAGTGCCGAACATCCTGACGGCGGTAAAATCGTAGAACGAACCATCGACATTCCTGAAGGAGGCGCCTCCCTCGGTTCCGAAGAAATCGGCGCCGATCTCGGCGTCACAGCCGGCGTTGAGGCGCCAGGAGCATGTCAGTCGGATGATTTCGCCGCCGGCAAGCGTCAGCGTTGCGGCCGCAAAATCCTCGACCTGACCTTTGTTTTCAAGCCGTTTCCCGCCCGCTCTCAAGGCGCTCGTGACGTTGCTGACGGAAGGAAAATCGAGGCACCATAAGGCGAGGTCGACGAGGTGGACCCCGAGATCGATGACGCAGCCGCCGCCGGACTGGTTCTTGTCGTAGAACCAGGGCTTGTCGGGGCCATAAGCATTATGAAAGGTCAGATCGGCCGCAAAGATCGTTCCAAGAGCGTTCGAGCGAATGAGCTGCCGGATCTGCTGCATGCCTTGCGTGTGTCGATAGGAAAGGTCGACGCCAAGCAGCCTGTCGGCGGTTCTGGAAGCATCGACAACGGCCCTGACCTCGGACGCGGTTCGGCCAAGCGGCTTCTGGCAGAAGACGGCAAAGCCCGCCCCGAGGGCGCGGATGGACTGTTCTGCATGTGCGGCGCTCGGCGTTGCGATGACGATTCCATCGAGCTCCAGGTCAAGCAACGCGTCGAGATCGGAAACGATCCCGGCATCGGGGGCGAGTGCCGCGGCCTCCCGCGCCATGTCTGCGGAAGGATCGGCGATAGCGGCCGCCTCGGCCGCGCCGCTGTCGAGGATCGCTTTCATCCTATGCCGGCCGATCCATCCGACGCCGAGAAAGCCGAGCTTCGGCCGTTTGACGGTCGCCGCATGTTCTCCGGAGATCCACGCCTTCATGAATATTGCACCAGAGCCTTGAGAAAACCGTCCGGCCGGTCGCGCGTCGTGTTGAGGGCGTCGTCCAGCCTCTCCAGTGGAAAGACATGCGTGTAGAGCGGCTGCGGATCGATCCGGCCCTGGCGCACGGCTTCTATGGCGTCGCGAATGCCTTTGATATAGACGGCCGGCTCCCGCTCATGAGCGTTGATGACGTCAAGCCCGCGCCAGTTCCAAAGCTGCATGTTGATCTGGCGGGGTCCATCCTGGTGATAACCGGCGATGACCAGTCGCCCTCGTTCCTTCGTAAGCTCGCCCGCTAGGTCGAGCGGCCATTGTTTGCCGACGGCTTCGATGACGCGGTCGCAGAATTTTCCGTCCGTGAGTGTTTTGACGCGCTCGATGATGCGCCAATGATCGTCCATCGGAATGGTCTCGGCCGCTCCCATCTCTCTCGCCACCTCGAGCGAATAGGACCGGCGCGAGATGGCGATCACCCTTACGCCGGCTGCCGCGGCAAGCCGGGTGAGGAGAGAGCCCAAGAATCCGATGCCGATGATGGCGACGGTCTGGCCGCGCTCGATGTTGCTGCGGCCGAAGATGTTCATGGCGCAGCCGAGCGGTTCGCCCGGAAAGGGCTTGCCATCCAACTCCTTCGGCAGTGATGCGACCATCGCGGCATCGGCAATGTCGTGCGTGGCGTAGGCATGGTAGGAAAGAGCGGCAACCCGCTCTCCCATCCGAATCCCCGTGACATCGGGACCCATGGCGTCGACAATACCCCAGCCCTCATGGCCTAACCCACCTGCCTCAGTGGGGAACGTCATCCAGTCCGGTCCGGCCCAGGGCGTGAGGTTCGAGGCGCAGACGCCGCATCCTTCCAGTTTCACCCTGACCTGGCCCGGACCGGGTTCCGGCAAGGGGCGGGTCTCCACCGAAATATGTCCTGGGCCGGTGACGATCGCAGCCCGCATGAGCCCGGCCCTCTGTCTCGCCGCAATGTCCATGAGATGTCCTCCAATGTGGCACCCCTAGAACAACAGGCCTCCTGAAGAGTTCCAGTAGAGGTCAAAGAAGTCATAGATGATGAAGTCAATAAAGATGTCATTGAAGAAGGAACTTTTCCATCCGCGTTCGGTTCGGCGCCTATCTCCGAAGCAAATTATTCAACCGGACGGATCTCATAATGACGATTTTGATAACTGGAGGATGCGGCTTCATTGGCCGCCACGTTGCTGAAGAACTTCTGAACAATGGCTATGACGTGCGCATTCTCGATGCGCTGATCGATCAGGTGCATGGTGATGCCGAAGTCAGCGTGCCTCATGGAGCCGAGATCATCCAAGGCGATGTCAGAGACAAGGACGCTGTGCGTGCGGCTCTTGCCGGTGTGAACGGCGTCATTCATCTCGCCGCCGAAGTCGGCGTCGGGCAGTCGATGTATGAAATTGCCCGCTATGTCGGCTGCAACGACCTCGGCACCGCGGTCCTCCTGGAAGCCATGATCGGACTTCCCGTCAAGACGATCGTCGTCGCCTCATCGATGAGTGTCTATGGAGAAGGGCTCTATCGGACGGCGGATGGAAAGCGGCTCGGCTATGTCAGGCGGCGCATGCAGCATGTCAAGCAGGGCCGGTGGGATCCGCTTGATCAGGATAACCAGCCGCTGACACCGGTCGCCACTGATGAGGAGAAACCGGTCGATCTTGCGTCCATCTACGCTTTGACGAAATACGCGCAGGAGAGGCAGGTTCTGATTTTCGGCGAAGCCTACGGGCTGGATGCCGTCGCGCTGCGCCTCTTCAACGTTTTCGGCGCGGGCCAGGCGCTTTCCAATCCCTACACCGGCGTGCTCGCCAATTTCGGTTCGCGTCTTGCCAACGGCCAGCCGCCGATGATCTTCGAGGATGGTAGGCAGCGGCGCGATTTCGTCCATGTCCGCGATGTAGCGACAGCCTTCCGCCTGGCCCTGGAAAAATCCGCGGCAGCCGGTCACGTGATCAATATCGGCAGCGGCCAGGCCTATTCGATCGCCGATGTCGCGATGCTTCTCGCCGATGCCATGGGCGTGCCCGAGATCGGCCCCGACATTATGAACAAGGCGCGTTCGGGGGACATCCGCAATTGCTTCGCCGACATTTCCAAGGCGCGCGAACTGCTCGGCTTCGAACCGAAATATCGTCTCGAAAACGCGCTCGCTCCCTTCGCCGAATGGGTGCGGCAGACCGGGGCGGTCGACCGTGCCGCCGAAATGAAGCGGCAACTGGAAGAGCGGGGGCTGGTTTCATGAACAAGGCCGGCGCTCGAGCATCCGATCACCAGGAGACGAGGCGGTTCGGTTTCGTCGAGTGGTTCCGGCCCGGAGACTATGAGCGGGCTGAGGTCGCCTTGCCGGACATCCTGGAGAGCGGCGCCAGTTATCTGCGTACGCATCTTTCCTGGGCCGAATATTTGGCCCCCGGCGGCCAGCAATGGTTCGATTGGCTGATCCCGCGTATCGGCAGCGAAATCGATCTTCTACCCTGCATCCACTACACGCCGCCTTCCCTGTCCCGGACGGGCAGGTCTTCCGGTCCGCCGGTCGATCTCAAATCCTACGCCGACTTCGTCGATCATATCCTCACACGCTATGGCCACTATATCAGTCACATCGAGCTCTGGAACGAGCCGAACAACCTGCTTGACTGGGATTGGCGCCACGACAACGATTTTCTGCTTTTCTGCGAAATGGTCGGAGGTGCCGCCTACTGGGCGAAGCGGAGGGGCTACAAACCGGTGCTGGGCGGCCCGTGCCCTTTCGATCCCTACTGGCTCAATCTGATGGGCACGCGCGGCGTGCTCGGTGTTGTCGACGCCGTCGGCTTTCACGGTTTCCCTGGAACCTGGGACAGCGAGGAAGCAACCTGGGGCGGCTGGGACATGCATCTCGGAGAGATGCGTGGGATTATCGATCGTTATAATGCCGATGCAGAAATATGGATCACCGAAACCGGCTACTCCACCTGGCGCAATGACGAGATCGAACAGGCGCGGCGCTTCATCAACGCGCTGAAAGTACCGGCCGATCGCATGTATTGGTATTCATGGCGCGACGTGCCGCCGGATGTTCCGGTTCAGGAAGGCCTGTGGTTTGATCCCAGGCATTATCATCTGGGCGCTGTCAGTCACGATAGTAAACCGAAGCTGCTTGCCCGCCTTCTCAAGGAAGGAGGCGTCAAGAGGCTGGAGGAGGTCGCGGCCCTTGCCGCTCCCAACATCGCCTCCGGCGCCGCGCCGATCGTCGTCACCGGCGGCAGCGGGTTTGTCGGCTGCAATCTCGCCGACCGCCTCCTCAGCGACGGCGAGGACGTCGTCATCCTCGACAACCTGGCGCGGTCGGGGGTCGATCAGAATCTATCCTGGTTGAAAGAGCGCCATGGCCGGCGGGTACATCCGGTCCTCGCCGACGTTCGCGATCTGCTGGGCATCGAAGCAGCTTTCAGGGATGCCAAGGCCGTCTTCCATTATGCTGCGCAAACGGCGGTGACCACCAGCCTCGTCGACCCGCTGGAAGATTTCGAAACGAACGCGCGCGGCACGCTCAATGTGCTGGAATCGGTGCGCAGGGCAGGCAAACGGGCGCCGGTCATCTTCGCCAGCACCAACAAGGTCTATGGCGCTCTCGACGATCTCGGCATGATCGAACTCGACGATCGTTATCTTCCCGAAGACGAGACCGTCAGGAGGCAAGGGATCGGCGAGGACCGGCCGCTGGATTTCTGCACGCCTTACGGATGTTCGAAGGGTGTGGCCGATCAGTATATTCTCGACTACGCGAAGTCCTACGGCATCCCTGCCGCCGTCCTGCGGATGAGCTGCATCTACGGACCGCGTCAGTTCGGCACCGAAGACCAGGGCTGGGTGGCGCATTTCCTGATCCGCGCGCTCGGCGGCGAACCCATTTCCATCTACGGCGACGGCAAGCAGGTGCGGGATATTCTTCATGTCGATGATGCCGTTGCTGCCTATCGACTGCTGCTTTCCAATATCGAGCGGGTCAGCGGCAAAGCATTCAACCTCGGCGGCGGGCCGCGCAACGCCGTCAGCGTGCTCGCGGTGCTGCGCGAGATCGAAGAGCTTGCGGGCCGTCCTGTTGAAACCAGCTTTGGCCCATGGCGCGCCGGCGATCAGCTCTATTTCGTGGCCGACACGACGAGACTTGAACAGGAAACCGGCTGGCAAGCCGGAATCGGATGGCGTCATGGTTTGCGGCACCTCGCCGAATGGCTGATCGCCCATCGTTTCGGCGGCCGGCAGATCCGCAGAGAAAAGCGGAAGGCATCGGCATGAGCGAACATGGACGAAGCAAGGGGCACCGCCGCGTGCTGATGACGGTTGACGCCATCGGCGGCGTCTGGCGCTACGCCATGGACTTGGCCGCAGCTTTGAAATCGAACAACATCGAGGTTGTCTTTGCGGGGCTGGGGCCCTTC
Source organism: Rhizobium esperanzae (assembly GCF_002204185.1). Classification (GTDB taxonomy): domain Bacteria; phylum Pseudomonadota; class Alphaproteobacteria; order Rhizobiales; family Rhizobiaceae; genus Rhizobium; species Rhizobium esperanzae. The sequence goes on from NZ_MXPU01000006.1 coordinate 215,898, forward strand.
CCGGCAGACGACAAGGTCGCCGAGGCCGGCCGGGTCGGCAAGCTGGTCTGGCTGGATGCGCCGCTCGACTGGACGGTCGAGAATGAAGAGGCAGTTGCCGAAGTTCCTCGGCTGATTGCCGATCTCGCGCGCCGGGAACAGGCCGATCTTCTGCATCTCAATCTGCCGTCTCAGGCGGCGGGCATGGAAACAAAGCTGCCGATTGCGGTGGTTTGCCATTCCTGTGTCGTCACGTGGTTTGCCGCCGTCCGCGGACGTGAGGTGCCAAAGGACTGGCAATGGCAGTACCGGCTGAACCAGGAGGGCTTTGCTTGCGCGGACACGGTTATCGCGCCAAGCCGCAGCCATGCGAGAGCGATGGAAGCGGCCTATGGAACGATTGGAAATCTTCAGGTCGTTCATAACGCCAGCGGCCTTGAGGCTTCGGATGAGCCCAAGCAGGACTTTGTTCTTGCTGCCGGGCGCTGGTGGGACGACGGCAAAAACGGCGACGTGCTGGATAAGGCTGCAGCTATGACGCGATGGCCGGTGGCGGTGGCCGGCGCGACTACCGGTCCCAATGGCCAGACCATGCGATTTCGCCATGCCGATCACCGCGGAGAGCTTTCGCATGAGCGGATGAGCGCCTTGTTGCGGCAGGCGGCCGTCGTTGCCTCGCCGTCGCTCTACGAGCCTTTCGGTCTCGCCGCTCTCGAGGCGGCGCGGGCGGGCGCGGCCTTGGTGCTTTCTGATATCCCAACCTATCGCGAGATATGGGACGGGGCTGCTCTTTTTGCCGATCCGCATCGCCCCGATGCCATCGCCGATACTTTCAATACGCTTGCCGACGATCCGCAGCTGCGGGCAGCGTTCGGACGAAAAGCGCGTGCCAGGTCCGCCGCCTTCAGCGTCGAGGCTCAGGCAGAGGCGATGTGCTCGATCTATTGCGGCATGTGCGCCCGCGATTTTTCAACAGCAGCGGAGTAATCATGAAGTTCGTTTTCTACACCCATTCACTGGTCTCCGACTGGAATCACGGCAATGCTCATTTTCTTCGCGGCGTCATACGCGATCTCCAGCGGCGCGGTCATGAGACGCTGGCGCTGGAGCCGCACGATGCCTGGAGCCGGGCCAATCTGCTGAGGGACCAGGGGGCGGCTGCGGTCGAGGCATTTCACCAGGCATTTCCGCAGCACCGTTCGCGGACTTATGGCTTCGAGTTCGACCATGAAGCAGCGCTTGCCGATGCCGACGTCGTTATCGTCCACGAATGGACGGAGCCGCAATTGGTCGAGAGGCTCGGCCGCATCCGACGCGATGGCGCGACCTTCACCCTGCTTTTCCACGATACGCATCATCGCGCCGTCTCCGCCGAAGGCGATATCGCGGGGCTGGCGCTTGACGATTATGATGGTGTGCTGGCCTTCGGGCAGACCTTGCGTGAACGTTATCTCCGAGCCGGCTGGGGAACGTCGGTCTTTACCTGGCACGAGGCGGCTGACGACGCCCTGTTTCGGCCGCTGCCGGACATCGAGAAAACTGGAGACCTCATCTGGATCGGCAACTGGGGCGACGATGAACGGTCGGCCGAAATCGGCGAATTCCTGATCCGTCCCGCGAGAGATCTCGGCTTGAACACGGTGGTCCGCGGCGTTCGCTATCCCGATCATGCACTGGACGAACTGCGCAAAGCGGGCATCGCCTATGGCGGCTGGATCGCCAATGCCGATGTTCCCGAGGCCTTTGCCCGCCACAGGGTCACCGTACACATTCCGCGCCGACCTTACGTCCAACATCTGCCGGGTATACCGACCATCCGCGTGTTCGAGGCGCTTGCCTGTGGAATACCCCTGATCTCGGCGCCCTGGAGCGACGCCGAACACCTGTTCGAACCTGGCAGGGACTATTTGGTCGTCGGTGACGGTGAGCAGATGAAGAAAAGCCTCCGCGACGTCCTCTCCGATTCCGATCTGGCTGCGAACCTTGCCGCCGCCGGCTTCGAAACGATCAAGTCCCGTCACACCTGCCGCCACCGCGTCGACGAGCTTTTCGCCATTCTGGCGCGCTGCGGCACGCATAGGGTCACCGCAAACCTGCAATCCAGGGAGGCTGCCGAATGAAGATCGCCTTTTATGGATCAAGCCTCGTCTCCGCCTATTGGAACGGCGCCGCCACATATTATCGAGGCCTGCTGCGGGCGCTGGCGGAGAAAGGTTACGACATCACCTTCTACGAGCCCGATGTCTATGACAGGCAGAAGAACCGCGACATGGACCCGCCGGACTGGTGCAGGGTCGTCGTCTATGAAGGCACGATTGATGCCCTCAAAGCCGTCACAAGCGAGGCGGCCGAAGCTGATATTGTCGTCAAGGCGAGCGGTGTCGGCTTCGAGGACGATCGATTGCTGGAAGAGGTGCTGCGCAACGCCCGACCTCATGCATTGAAGATCTTCTGGGACGTGGATGCACCGGCGACGCTTGCCGAACTCAGGGCCAACCCCGATCATCCGTTGCGTCGTGCGCTCGCCGGGCTGGATCTCGTGCTGACCTATGGCGGCGGCGACCCCGTCGTGAACGCATACCGTTCCGTCGGAGCGGCCGAATGTGTGCCGATCTACAATGCGCTGGACCCACAAACGCATCATCCGGTGCCGCAGGACTACCGCTTCGCCGCCGACCTCGGGTTTCTTGGCAACCGCCTGCCGGATCGCGAGGCGAGGGTCGAGCATTTCTTCCTGGAACCGGCGTCGCTTCTGCCGAACCGGACATGCCTGCTTGGCGGTTCGGGCTGGCAGGACAAGCCGATCCCTTCAAACGTCCGCTATATCGGCCATGTCCCGACGCGCGATCACAACGCCTTCAACGTGACGCCGATGGCGGTCCTCAACATATCGCGCGCCAGTATGGCGGAGAATGGTTTTTCCCCTGCGACGCGGGTCTTCGAGGCCGCCGGCGCCGGAGCTTGCCTGATTACCGACTACTGGGAAGGCATCGATGTCTTTCTGAAGTCCGGCGAGGAGGTCCTGGTCGCGCGCGACGGACAGGACGTGGCTGCCCTGCTCGATGGTTTGTCCCGCCAAGCCGCACGGGAAATCGGAGAAAAGGCGCGCCGGCGCGTCCTGGCCGAACATACCTATGTCAATCGCGCCGAAACGGCAGACGAGATTTTTCGCGCCCGGCTCGGCGGACGGGAGGCGGCCGAATGACGAGATTGCTCGACATCGTCCTCTTCGGGCTTTCCCTTTCCTCTTCCTGGGGGAATGGCCATGCCACGACCTATCGCGCCCTGATCAAAGGCCTTCGGCGGGCCGGCCATAAGGTGCTGTTCCTGGAGCGGGACGTGCCGTGGTATGCCAGCCACCGGGATCTCCCTTCGCCTGACTTCTGCGAACTCGCCTATTATTCTGATATCGACGCAATGATCGAGCGTTACGGCGAAAGGCTGCGCCAAGCCGATGCCGTCATCGTCGGATCCTATGTTCCTGATGGTGTGCCTCTCATCGACAGGCTCGAGGCGTTGCAACCGAAACGCTTCTGCTTCTATGACGTCGACACGCCCGTCACCCTCGCGAAGCTCGATCGCGGCGACGAGGAATATCTGGCGCTGCGGCAGATTCCGCTGTTCGACACCTATTTCTCCTTCTCCGGAGGAAAGGTGTTGACGCGGCTCGAACAGAGATTTGGCGCGCGCAGAGCCATGGCACTCTATTGTTCGGTCGACGAGAACCGCTATGCCAATACCGGCGAGCCCACTTGTTGGGATCTCGGCTATCTCGGAACTTATAGCCCTGACCGGCAGCCGACACTGGAGCGCCTTCTGCTGGAGCCGGCCCGCCGCCTGCCGTCGATGCGCTTCGTCGTGGCCGGCCCGCAATATCCCGCCGAAATCGAGTGGCCGGCCAACGTCGAGCGCATCGAGCATCTGCCGCCCAGCGATCATGCAAGCTTTTACAGCCGGCAGCGGTTTACGCTGAACGTGACCCGTAGCGATATGATTGCCGCGGGCTGGTCTCCCAGCGTGCGGCTGTTCGAGGCTGCCGCCTGCGGGGCGCCCATTGTCAGCGACTTCTGGCAGGGTCTCGATGAGCTGCTGCCGGACGGTAAGGCTTTGTTCATTGCGCGCGCGCCGGAGGATGTCGTGGCGCTGCTGACGGAGCTTCCCGACAGCAACCGCCTGGCGGCCGCCGCCGCAGCGAGAAGGCTGGTGATGAGCAGTCATACCGGTGTGGCACGTGCCGGCGAGCTCGTCAGGGCTATTTCCGACCTGCCCACCAAGCCAGCTTTCGACCGTATGTCAGCGTGAAGGAGAGTATCGATGCTTCAAGTCAATCGTCGCGGAAAAGGCAAGACTGTTCTGGTGGCAGGAGGCGCCGGCTTTGTCGGCTCGCACCTCTGCGATGCTCTGCTCGGCCGTGGCGACACCGTCATTTGCGTCGACAGCTATATTACCGGCTCACCGGACAATGTCAGGCCGTTGATGAACCATCCGGGCTTCCGGCTCATCGAACAGGATATCTGCAAATTCATAGAAATCGGCGAACCGCTCGACCAGATCTATAATCTCGCCTGCGCCGCGTCCCCGCCGCAATACCAGGCGGATCCCGTTCACACGATGATGACGTGCGTCGCCGGTACGGGCAATCTGCTGGCGCTTGCCGAGCGGCACGGGGCTGCCTTTCTCCAGGCCTCGACGAGCGAAGTCTATGGCGATCCCGCCGAGCATCCGCAAAAGGAAGACTATCGCGGCAATGTCAGCTGCACAGGGCCGCGCGCCTGCTATGACGAGGGAAAGCGCGCCGCCGAAGCTCTTTGCTTCGATATGCTGCGTGCCGGCCGCGTCGACGTGCGGGTCGCCCGCATCTTCAACACCTATGGGCCGCGAATGCAGGCCAATGACGGCCGGATCGTCTCCAACCTGATCGCGCAGGCACTCTCGGGGAATCCGCTCACCATCTACGGAAGCGGCATGCAGACCCGGTCATTCTGCTACGTCAGCGATCTTGTCGGCGGCCTTACGGCGCTGATGGATGTGCGGCCGAACCCTGGTGTTCCCGTCAACCTCGGCAATCCCGGGGAGTTTACCATCAACGAGCTCGCGCAGATGATCCGTTCGATGGTGTCGGTGCGAACGGCTGTTGCCTACCGACCTTTGCCGAAGGATGATCCTCAACGCCGCCGGCCCGATATTTCTCGCGCGACAGAACTTCTCGATTGGCAGCCGACAGTGCCCCTCGCCGAGGGGCTCAGATATACGATCGACTGGTTTGCCGCCAATTTGGATGATCGTCCCCGTAAACGCGTCGCTGCGCCTCGCCGTCATCGCGCCGCGGCTGCCTCGCAGGCTGCCCCCTTGGACAACTAACCGAGAAGCGGATGCACGCGATGATGAACCTGGCTTTGCAACAGCGTATCAACGAACTGGGCCCCTGGTTTCAGAATATGCGGTTCGGAGAGATCGAAACCGCGCCGGATCATTTTCTCGGCGACTATCCGGCGTTCAAATGGGAAGGGTTCAAGCATGTCGTGCCGAAGGATCTGCAAGGACGCAGCGTTCTCGATATCGGCTGCAATGCCGGCTTTTATGCGCTCGAGATGAAACGCCGAAATGCCGGTCGGGTGTTGGGCATCGACAGTGATCCACGTTATCTCAAGCAGGCCCGTTTCGCTGCCGATCATTTCGACCTTGATGTCGAGTTCAGGCAGATGTCGGTTTACGAAGTGGCGAAACTCGGCGAGAGATTCGATCTGGTGCTCTTCATGGGCGTGCTCTGCCACTTGCGCCACCCGTTGCTGGCATTGGATCTGCTCTACGAGCACGTAGTCGCAGATCTAATGCTGTTCCAATGTCTGCAGCGTGGCGAAGAGCCTATTGCCAAGCTTGAAGAAGATTACGACTTTTCGGAATGGAAGATTTTCGACCGATCGGATTTCCCGAAGCTGTTCTTTGTCGAAGAGCACTTTGCCGCCGATCCCACCAATTGGTTCATTCCCAATAAGGCAGCGGTCGAAGCGATGCTGCGCAGCTCGGGCTTTGTCATCGAGGCCAATCCCGAGCGTGAAGTTTATCTCTGCCGCCGAGGCCGGCGGCCATACATGGTCGAGCCGCCGTCCGGTTGAGGCATTGTTCATCCAGAGCGATTGAGCATTTCATGGAAACGCGGAACTGCTCCAAGTTATTATTCGCAACTCCGGATGGAAAGCTATTTCGTAGTTTTCCCCGGATTGCACTAGCGGGTCAAGAACGTTGAAAGGTGCCCGACTGTTTTCGACCGCTGTCGCCGCGGTCCTCCTTGTCGTCCTCGCGACCTGGCTGCTGACGAGGCCTCATCCCCGTTTCGCTGCCGGCGACCCCGCGCTGACGCCGGGAGATGCCGGGCGCGGCAAGCTGGTCTTTGCCGCAAGCGGCTGCGCCTCCTGTCATGCTTCCCCAGGCCAGCCGGACCGCTTCAGGCTGGGGGGCGATCTTGCGCTGGCCTCACCCTATGGAACTTTCAGAGTGCCCAACATCTCGCCCGACCCGGCGGCCGGCATCGGATCGTGGTCGGTTGCCGATCTCGCCAATGCGCTGATATCAGGCGTTTCTCCGTCAGGGCAGCATTATTACCCGGCATTCCCGTACGCCAGCTACACCGGCATGACGCTTGACGATATCCGAGATCTCTACGCCTTTCTGCATACGCTTTCGCCCGTGCCGGAGCGCCCGCAACCGCACGAGATTTCCCTGCTCTTTCGCGTCCGCCGGTTCGTCGGCTTCTGGAAGCTCCTATTCTTCCACGAAGGCAGATCGGAAGGAGCGCGGAACGGCGATCCGGTGCATGATCGCGGCTCCTACCTCGTGGAGACGCTTGGCCATTGCGCCGAATGCCATTCCTCCCGTAATATTTTTGGTGCAATAAAGCCAAAAACGCGATTTGCCGGCGGGGTGAGTTCGGAAGATATCGGCTTCAATCCCAATATTACACCCACTGACATAGGCTCGTGGTCGGAGCAGGATGTAGTAGAAATGCTTCACAGCGGCAGGACGCCCGACCACGGCTATGTCGGCTGGTCCATGGCGGATGTGGTCGAGAATACAGCGGAACTCCCGGAGGCCGACCGGATGGCCATCGCCCGATACCTGAAGTCGCTGCCCCCGCGCCCCACGCCCCATCCTTGATGCATGTGGCCCACGAGTGCACCGGTTCGCACACTCGCCGAAAACGCGATCTTCTGGCAGCGGAGTTTTCGAAGAATGCGAGGACGCGGCCAACGCTTGAAGCTATTATCCATGGTAACGCCATTCAGCCCTGACAGAACAGGGGCAGTCGGGGAAAGTTTTAATCGAATAAGGGCTGGGGGAGGCAGATCGTCATGAATACGGCTATTGACGAACGCGCGTACAAGGCTGTCCTCCTCGTTGAGGACGATTACGCTGTTGCCAGCGAGCTCGCGTCGAAGCTGACCGCAACCGGACTCAAGATTGTTGGGCCGGCCTCCAGCGTCGAACGAGCGCTGAAATATATAGAAGATTCCCAAATCGAAGTTGCCATCTTGGACATCAATCTCGGTGGAACGATGGTGTTTCCTGTCGCCGACGAGTTATCGAGGCGCAATATCCCCTTCTTCTTCGCGACCGGCTACAGCCGGGACGTCGTTCCTCCTCGGTTTGCGGATCGAATCTTCGTGGAAAAACCGCTGGAGACGAGCGCGATTTACCGTGCTCTTTCCGATTGTCAGGGTTCCGCCGCGAAGGCATCGGGCGGCCACAAGAATTTCGTTCTTTCTGCCCTTTCCGCCGGTGAAATCGATCTTATCCGGCCCCTCCTTCAACCGGTTCGGCTGGCTCAAGGCGAAGTTCTTGAGCGGCAGTTCGAAGAGATAACGACGATCTTCTTCATTGAAACCGGGACGGTTTCGCTGCTCGCCTCGTCTCTCGACGGCTCGCAGGTAGAGGTTGGACTGATCGGGCGTGAGGGCGTGACCGGCACCGGGCTGTTAGAAGGTGATTGGCGCACGCCCTACCATCTCGTGGTGCAAACCGAAGGGACCGCACAGCAAATCGACATCGATAGTTTCCTTCGTCTGACGCAGAGGGCGCCGCAATTGCGTTCTCTTTCGTTGTCGTTTTCACGGGCGCTCGCAATTCAGATAGGATATACGGTCTTGGCCAATAGCCGGTACTCCATCGAACAGAGGCTGGCCCGCTTGCTGCTCATGCTCGATGATCGATCGGAAGATCAGGTGCTGCGGCTCACCCACGAACAGATGTCTTCGATGCTCGGCGTCCGGCGTTCCGGAATTACCGGCGCGCTTCCCATCCTGGAGGGTGAAAAGCTCATCAGGTCAGTAAGGAGCAAGGCAATAGTCCTCGATCGAGAGGGCCTCATTCTGAGGGCCAAGGGCTCCTACGGCATTCCTGAGGCGGAATACAAGCGTTTGATGGGTTTTTCATTGAGAGGCACGGCGAACGCTAAAAAGCCATTCAGCCGATCACATCCTAATTTATGGTAGCCTGTAATTTCGAACCAAGCCGTATCGCTTCCACTACATCGGCGCCGCGCTAGTGGCCTGAGGACACCGGAAACGGATGTATTCAGCGAGCATAGAGATAGGCTGCGAGATCGCGGGCCTCCTGTTCGGATATTCCGGTAGGCGGCATCGCCGTTCTTGGCGACTGGGCCTGCGGCGCGACGATCCAGCCAATGAGGTTGTCGGCGGAATTGTTGAGCACGCCGGCAATGTAGACCCTCTCGCGCAGACCGGAGAGATCGTCGCCGACCTTGCCGTCGGCGCCCTCGATGCCGGGAATGGTGTGACATCCGGCGCAGCCATATCGGCGAAAAATCGCCGGCGCCCGCGCCGGATCGCCTTTCGTCATGGCGACGGCAACAGCTTGCCTTTCGGACCGCTGCCGGTAGATGTCGGTCAAAGTCAATGCCGCCGTCAGGCTCACCACGCAGGCGGCGATCACAAAGGCGGAGCGAAGGGAATTATGGGGCGACGATACGTGTTCCATCTGCGCCTCCTTTTCCGGAATCCCTGATCCACAGAGCCGTCAGCGCCAGCGCAACAGTAGCGTAGACGAGGCCGGCAGGAACCCACATTACCAAGCCTGCCATCTGCTGGTCTTCGAGCGGCGACAGCCCCCAAGCCCCGGACGATCGGGTCTGCACGGCGTAGAGCACGTTCGGTGACAGGGCGATGAGGGCCCCGAGAATGCTCATATGGAGCATCGTCAGGAACAGATGCCAGGCCGCCAGCCCCCTGTTCGTCTTCCAGACGACAGGCCACCAGAACAGGACGGCACTTAGGAAAAAGGAAAGATGTTGCAGACGGTGGAGCGGCGTGCTTTCGATCGCGGCGTCGAACAGGACGGGCGAATGCCATCCCCAGATTGCCATCCCGTGCAGCAGCGTCGCGACAGTGCCGTTGCTCAGCAACGTCCAGGTCCTGCGGACCATGCTCGAGGCGAGCACCTGTGCCGCCCGGCGCCTGACGATCCTTGGCAGGCCCCAGAGCAGCACCGCCGATGGGCGTGCCAATACGATGAGCGGCGCGGCGATTGCCATCACCAGTTCATGTTCGATCATATGGACGGTGAAGAGCTGCTCTCCCAGCCAATGCAGGGGAGAGACAAGCGCGCCGGCAAGCACTAGCCAGCCGGCCCAATAGGCCAAAAGCCGGCGCGCGAAGACGCGCCGGCCCGCGGATGATCGCGACATGAAGCGAAGGCTTCCGCTTGCATAGAGGCCTGCGCAGACTGCGAGCGGCGCAATTATCCAGGGATCGGCCGTCCAAGGCAGGGAATTCGGATGGGCATGATCTTCATGTGCCAATCCCGGTGTCGCCATGAGAAGAAAGGCGATTGTCGTTGCTGTTCTCATAGCCGCGGCACCCAATAGATGCATCCGTAGAGGGGAAGCCAGGCGAGAACGACAAAGTTCCAGTAGAGCGCGTTGTCTTCAACATCGCCGTAGCGCCGCGCATTGTCGCCATGCTTCGAAAACATCAAACAGGCGAGAACGACGGTATCGACGAGGTCGGTGATGATGTGGGTCGCGTGCAGGCCGAGCATCGTCCAGACGATCGATCCGTAGGCATCGTCGTCCCAGCCTATGTGAAGGGCAGGAAATTCATAGGCGCGGGGTATGAGGGGCGCCGCTCCGAGAAGCGCCATGACGATCAGTCCCGCGCGCAACTTGCGGAGATCCCTCTGCTTCGCCCACCGCGCGACGAGCATATTCGGCACGATGCTGAGGAGAAGCAGCAAAGTCAGGATCGTGCCGGGAAGGAGATCCGGGGCAGGGGCTTCGATCGGCCAACGCGGCGCCAGGCTCATGAGATAGAAGTAGACGACGATCGCCAGCGCGAATCCCATGCCTTCGATCAGCATGAAGGCGCTGGTTCCCCAGAACGTCAGGCTCGCGCTGCCCAGGCCGTGCAGGGGAAGCTTCGACAGATCGGTGACCACGCGCTCCTTCATGACTCGTCCTCCGGCGTTTGCTTGGGCCAGAACCATCCTGTCAGGGTGATGGCCACCGGAACGGCTCCCCAGACGACCGCCCACGGGCTGAAGATCGAGCCGATCAGCATGATGCTGGTGGCAATGGCCGCCAGAAATGGCCAGATGGAATCGGCTGGCGAGGCCTCCCGCGCCTCCGGCTCGCCTGATGTGACGCTGCTGACGATCAGTTCCCGCCGATCGAGCCGAAGTCCCGTCGCCACCGGCAACGTCTCGCCCGACATCCAGAGCGGCTCGCGCGTTTCGACCACGGGAATATGCCGAAAATTATAAGGGGGAGGGGGCGAGGGTATGGCCCACTCCAGTGTTGACGCATTCCAGGGATTGGGGCTGGCGGGTGGGCCATGGCGGAAGCTGCGCAGGGCATCGATGAAGAAGACCAGGAAGCCGGCGGCGAGAATGAAGGCGCTGAGGCTGACGAACAGGTTCAGACCGGCCCAGGGCAGCTCGGGCGGATAGGTGTAGATGCGCCGCGGCATGCCTTGGAGGCCCAGGATGTGCATCGGAAAGAAAGTCAGGTGGAAGCCCGTGAAGATCAGGCCGAAGGCCCACCGGCCGAACCTTTCGCTCATCATCCGGCCGGTCATCTTCGGGAACCAGTAATAGATCGCGCCGATCAGTGGGAAGACGGAGCCGCCGATCAGCACATAGTGAAAATGGGCGACGACGAAATAGGTGTCGTGGACCTGGGTATCGAGCGGCACCGACGCCACCATGACGCCGGTCAGGCCGCCGATGACGAAGGTGATGAGAAAGCCGATGACGAAAAGCAGCGGTGTCTTGAACACCGGACGGCCATCCCACAGCGTTGCCAGCCAGCAAAAGATCTGGGTTCCGGCGGGAATGGCGATTGCCATGCTCGAGGCGGTGAAAAAGCTGCTTCCCAGCCGCGGCAGGCCGGCCACGAACATGTGGTGCACCCACAGGCCGAAGGAGAGAATTCCGGTGGCGATCATCGCCAGCACCAGCGGCATATAGCCGAAGACAGGACGCCGCGTGAAGGTGGAGATTATGGCGGAGACGATGCCGACCGCCGGCAGGAAGATGATGTAGACCTCGGGATGACCGAAGAACCAGAACAGGTGCTGCCAGAGAAGGACATCGCCCCCTTCTGCTGGATTATAGAACTGGGTGCCGACCAGCCGGTCGAGAATGAGCGACGAGCTGGCGAACATGATCGCCGGCATGGCCAGGATGACGAGAAAGGCGGTGACCAGCATCGACCAGACGAAGACGGGGATCCGGTCGAGCGACATGCCGGGCGCCCGCAGTTTGAAGACCGTCACGACAATTTCGGCGGCAACGGCAAGGGCGGAGACCTCGGTGAAGGTGATCATCTGCGCCCAGAGGTCTGCCCGTTTCCCCGCGCCATATTGCGGGCCGGCGAGAGGCACGTAGGAAAACCAGCCGACATCGGGGGCGGTATCGAGGGCGAGAGAGATCCAGAGCAGCAGCCCGCCCGCGAGGTAGATCCAATAGGAGAAGGCATTCAGCCTGGGAAAGGCGATATTGCGGGTTCCGACCATCATAGGAACGAGATAGACCGCCATCGCCTCCATGACCGGCACCGCAAACAGGAACATCATGTTGCTTCCGTGCACGGTGAAGATCTGATTGTACCGGTCGGCGCTGATGAAGCGGGCCTCGGGGAAGGCGAGCTGGATGCGCATCACCAGCGCCAGCACGCCGCCGAGGATGAGAAAGACAAAGGCTGTCGCGATATAGCGCCGACCGATGATCTTGTGATCGACCGTGGAGAGCGCTGCCAGCAATCCGGAAGGCGTCGACCATGTGCGCCTGAGGAAAGCTTCCGCTTCTTCACTGCCGGCAGCCAGATCGGCGGGGGAAGGGGTTCTGCCGCCGCCGGTCATCGCAGACCACTCATGTAGGCGCTCACTTGCCGCAGCTCTTCGCCGGTGAGGGGGACCAACGGCATGTTGTTGCCGGGCTTCAGTGTTTGCGGGTCGGCAATCCATGCCGCAACCGATCCCCGCGTATTCTCCAGCCGCCCCGCGGCAATCATGCTGCGGCTGCCGACATGGGTGAGGTCAGGTCCGGAGGTGCCCGATGCCTCGGTGCCGCGGATGGCGTGACAGGCGGCACAAGGTTTGCTCATGAAGACCAGCTTTCCCGACGCGGCAACACCATCGGCCGGCGCGGCTGCCGTCTTTCTCTGAGACTCCAGCCATCTGGCATAGTCCTCCGGCTCCTCGGCGATCACCAACAGCGCCATGTGGCTGTGCTGCAGGCCGCAGAATTCGGCGCATTGGCCACGATAGATGCCGGCTTTGCTGGCATGCAGCGTCAGCCGGTTGTCGCGGCCGGGGACCAGATCCTGCTTTCCCGTCAGGTTGGGCACCCAGAAGGAATGAATGACATCAGTCGCTTCCAGTCGCAGCCGGACATCGGTTCCCACCGGGATATGCAGCTCGTTGGCGGTCTGGAATGTCCTGGCGGGATCCGCATCGAGATAGGTAAACTGCCACCACCACTGCTGCCCGCGAACGGCGATGGTCGGCGGATTGTCCCGGCCGCGGTCGACGCCATTGGTTGCGTAAAAGCTGGTGATCGTCAGGAAGCTTACGACCAGGAAGGTCATAACGATCGCGCCGCTAACGACCCTGCCCATGGACCGCTCGGTCTGTGGTTCGCCGGGGGCCTGGGTTTTCCTGCGAACCAGCGCCCATGCCATGACGCTTATGACAAGCACGAAGACGACGCCGCAGACGGCGACGAACAGGAGTATCAGGCTCTTGAGTTCCGAAGCGGCAGGTCCGTCCGCATTCAGCGCCGATTGCGTCCCAGCGCAGCCTGACAGAAATAGGGTGCATGCCGCGGCGATCTTCAAGGCCGGACACCTCGATCGGCGCGGACGCCCACCGGCCCTTCCTCGAAAAGAGTTGCGGCGGGCGCGCGGTTCTCGGCCGGTCTCGTATGCTTGTCGTCGTTGCGGCTCGGCGCGGTATAGGGGGCGGAATAGGCGCCGATCGTCCTGACATAACCGGCGAGCTGCCAGATCTGGTCGCTCGTCATTTTGTTCGCGAAGGCAGGCATGCCGTGAGGCCGTCCGTCGCGTATGGATGCCACGACCGATACCATTTCCGAGCCATAAAACCACCAGCCGTCAAGAAACGAAGGGCCGGTCCCGCCTCGTCCGTCTCCATGGCAAGTAGGGCAGCCGAACCAGGAATAAAGGCGCTTGCCCTGGCTCAGATCATAAGCGGTCGTCTCATAGGGCTTGCCAAGCACGAAATAGACGTCGGGTGGTGTGCCGCCGATCCTGTCCGGCATCAGCCGGAACTGATCGAGAGATGATGTGAGCGGCGGATCGGTGCGATACTGCCTTGGATGTCTTGCCCAGGCGATCGCGGCTCCGATCACGAACATACAGAGCAGCACCATCGAGACCAACCAGATACTGTTCTTCTTGACGGCGCTGTCGGCAAGCAAAGGGAACCGATCGGGACCAGACGCGACGGCGGGATGGGCGCGACGCAAGCGTAGACGGTTTGCCCAGGCGATGGCGGCCCAGACGACTGCCATCGTGAGAAGCGATACTGCCGCCGACCAAGGGACGTGCTTGCTTTCGCGCATTGCCGGGACCTAGATCAGGACCGCGACGACAGGGCCGAGAGACTGAGCCGCACCGGCAACATCTTGTAAGAGGGGGTCTTGGCCTTGGCGTCGTGATGCGACAGCGGAAAGAGCGGGTTCGCCTCAGGGTAATAGGCCGCACAGCACCCGGCCGGAATTGGGTGCCGAGCAACCTTGAAGCCGGTGACGCGGCGCGTTGTGGCAACGTCGATGGCAGTCGTCAGATCGACGAAATCGCCTTCTTTGAAGCCCAGTCTGCCAATATCCTTTTCGTTCATGAAGACCACCTTTCGCGTTCCCTTCACACCGCGATAGCGATCGCTGTAACCGTAGATAGTCGTGTTGAACTGGTCGTTGGATCGGAGCGTGGCGAGGTTGAGAACCTCAGTGGCGCCCGGACCGATGTCGAGTTCGGGGAAGAGGCGCGGCGGCGTGATGAAATTGGCTTTCTGGTTGGGCGTCGTCCATTTGCGTTCCCTGGCCGGCACCGGTCTCGGAATGCCGCCCGGCTGAAACATGCGTTTGTTGAAATCCCTGAATGTCTCGGGATAGGTCGCTTCGATCGCATCGCGGATCTTCGAATAATCGCCGACCCATTCGTCCCAGGGGACTCGGCCATTCGCCAGCGTCGCCTTGGCAATGCCGGCGATGATGGCGGGCTCCGACAGAAGCTCCTCGCTCGCGGGCTTCGCCTTCCCACGCGAGCCATGGAAATGAGCCACAGAACTTTCGATGGAAACTGCTTGCGGACCGCTTGCCTGTTCATCGATCTCGATACGGCCGAGACAGGGAAGGAGATAGGCGATTTCGCCATGGATGACGTGGCTGCGATTGAGCTTCGTCGCGATCTGTACGGTCAGGCGGAGTTTGCGCCAGGCGGCCTCCATCGCTTCCGTTTCCGGGACGGCGCGCAAGAAATTGCCACCGAGGCTGACGAAGGCCTTGGCTTCGCCCTCCATGATCGCCTTGCAGGTGTCGACGGTCGAGCGTCCTTCCCATTGTGGCGGTTCGAACCGGTAGAGTTCCTTCAGCTTATCGAGCGGCACGAGGTCCGGCTTTTCCGTTATCCCGACCGTGCGCTGGCCCTGCACGTTCGAGTGGCCACGCACGGCGCAGATATTGGCGCCGGGCTTGCCGATATTGCCGCGCAACAGCGCGAGGTTGGCGACCATATGAACGTTCTGGACACCCATCACATGCTGGGTGAGACCCATGCCGTAGATCATCAGCACCGCCTCCGAATGGGCGTAGGTGCGGGCTGCCTGAATCATCTGTTCGCGGGTCAAGCCGGAAACACGTTCCAGCTCGGCCCAGTCATATCGGCGGGCGGCTTCGGCGAATTCCTCGAAACCCGACGTATGCGTGTTGATGAAATCGTGGTCGAGAACATGCTTTTTGTCGGCGGCGGCAATGGAAGCGGCGAACGCCACCGCCGCGGCATTATCCGGTTTATGGGGCACGGCATCGGAGCCTGAAACCTTGCTCATGCCCATTGCCTTCATGGCATCGTCGGCTTCGATCAAGGCTTTGCAGACCCCGAAGAGGGCCGCGATGTCGCCTCCGTTCTTCACCTGGTAATATTCCGACGAAATCGGCGTCGACCGACCGGTCAGCATCTGGCTCGGCATTTGCGGGTTGATGAAACGTTCAAGGCCCGGTTCGCGCAACAAGTTGAAGGTGACGATTTTCACGCCACGGTCGACGGCGTCCTGAAGGTCATGCAGCATTCGTGGGGAGGAGGTGGCGACGTTCTGCGCCATATAGAAAATGCAATCGCAGTTCTGGAAATCGGACAGGATTGCCGTGCCGACGGAGGCTCCGATGCTTTCCGGCAGACCGACCGAGGAGCTTTCGTGACACATGTTGGAAGAATCGGGCAAGTTGTTGCTGCCGAAGATGCGGGCAAAAAGCTGATACATGTAGGAGGTCTCGAGGGAGGCGCGCCCGGAGGTGTAGAAATCGACCTCACGCGGAGGAATTGACCGCAGCGCCTCGCCGATTTCTGCGAATGCATTGTTCCAGTCTACCGGCTCGTATTTGTCGGTCGAGCGGTTCCACCGCATCGGGTGGGTCAGGCGACCTTGTTCTTCGAGATCGTGATCGCTCCACTGCTCCAGCTCATGCAATGTATGGGCGGCGAAGAAGGCGCGGTCGGCGCGGCGGGAAGTGACCTCCCAGGCGGTCGCCTTTGCGCCGCTTTCGCAAAATTCCATCGCATGCGGTTTTGCAGGCTTGGCCCAGGCACAACTGACGCACATGTAACCGTCTGGTTTGTTGTGATGGGAAAGCAGCGACGGCCCCGATCGGGGGACGTGTTCGCGGAGAAGAATTTCTCCAAGAGATCTCGCCGCCGCCCAGCCGCCAGCCGCAGGCGTGCTCGGATGTTTCGATCGCGCTGACATTTTTGCCTCCCGATATTGTCGTCGGGGGATCCCCGGCAGATATTTTGCGATCCGAACTCTTCGAGAAACAAACTGTTCCAGGCGAGTCGGCAAAGTGACGAGCGGGGCTGTCGACAGCCGGTGACGGGAGACGATTGGCAATAAACTGAGCTTCTCAGCCGCGTCGCATATGCTCAGAGCGGCGTCGGAGCGTCGGCCGCCACCTCGGCATAGAGCTGACCGCACATCGTCAGCGATCGCCGCATCGCAGCGACGCGATCTTCGGCGTCATTGGATGAATAGGCCCAGATGTCGGTCGCCCAGCTCTTGCCATCCATCTCGTACTGCAGGGCAAATCTATAGAGCCGTCGCTCATCTGCATCGGTGCTGACGAAAGCGCGATCGGGATCATCGTGACGCTGGCGCGGAAAACTTACAACATTCACAACCTGCTCCTCGGGTTCACCTCATCGCCAGGCTCGAAAGCCCGCTTCTCCTTTGGACTAACCTGATCGCCCGGATTTCGTTCCCTGAGCTCTGAGCGACGAATAATGTGTGGGATTTTTTCAGTTCCGAGAGCTTGCGTGCCGAAAACTGGCTGCTCGCGTGAGCGCCAAAGGGCGGCCCGGCGCGTCGCAATTGGAAACGGAATGTACCCCGGCTACAGGCGAATCTGGCGTAAACTGAATTATGGAACTTGCTTCTGTGGTGGGCTGTTCGCAATAGCAGCTGTGGCCGCGCGCGAAAGGAACCATCGCCGCATGCTCCTTGTTGATCCTCTTCAGATATCCCTCATAGGCGCGTAACGACTGACGGTGCTTGAGCACCAGTTCGAAGTTGATGCTCTCCATCACGCTTCCAGAAAACTCGGGAAATGCGGGTTGCGCCTCGGGCGCGCGCCGGGTTGCGGCGAGCGCTGCGACCTGAATTTCGACACCCGCAGTTCGAGGATCTGCATGGCGGAACGGATGTCTTCGACCCGGCTGATCTCGAAATTCAGGGTCCTGGCATTCTTTTCGCTGACGAAAACGCCGGCCCCTGGCGGGACGTCACCCTGCCGCCGACCTTCAGCGACGTCAGCGTCTCGCCACCCGCCTTGCGCCCGGGTTTTCAGCTTAACAGATCCCGGATGACTTCCAGAGGATGGGGGATCGTCCTGCGGTCTATTTCCTTGACCTGCGACCGGCAGGAATAGCCGGTCGCCATGACGACGGTCCCGTCCTCGCCGGCGGCGATCTGTTCTGCCCAGCTCATCGCATAGAGCGTTTCGGAAATCGCTCTGTTGCGGGCTTCGTGGCCAAACGTTCCCGCCATGCCGCAGCAACCCGCATCAGCCACCTGCAGGTCAATGCCGAGGGTGCCGAAGACCGCTTTCCACTGCGCAACCGCTGAGGGCATATTGGTGCGTTCGGTACAGTGCGGCAGAAGCCGGACCGTCGCCACGGCCTGCCGCCTGACCGCCTCCGCCAGGTCCTTGCCGTTTGCAGCCAGCCATTCCTGCGGCAGCAGCACGGTTGCGTGGGATAGTCCTTTCGGCAAGGTCATGTACTCGCTCCGATAGGCGAGGGTCATGGATGGGTCCAGGCCGACAAGCGGCACGCCGATTGTCGCCAAACGATTCAGGGAGCGCGAGGTCGCGACGGCCGCCTTTTCGAAACGGTCGAGGTAGCCGTGGACATGCAGCGCTTTTCCGTTGGTGAGCGGCGGCGCGATGAACGGCGACAGGCCGAGCTTGCGGGCGACCTCGACGGCGGCGACGACCACTTTGGGATCGAAATGCGCAGTGAAGGCGTCGGGAATGAAGACGACGGTGCGGCCGCGCGCCTCGGGAGACATCTTCATGATCTGCTCCGCGTCGGCGGTCGGAACCCCGAGGCCGGCCAGCGGCGACGCCGGCGGCATCTTCGGCAGCGCGGTCAAGCCGACGAGCTTCATCGCCGCGCGGCCGGCAGCCGTTCCGGCAAGGAGATTGTAGAGAGGACGCATCCGCGCCATCAGCGGCAGAGTGGCCTCAATGCCGGCCACCAGCGGATCTTTCAGCGGCCTGAGGTAGCGGCCGTAATAGAGGTTCAGGAACTTCGAGCGGAACGCGGGGACGCTGACCTTGACAGGGCATTGACCGGCGCAGGCCTTGCAGGCGAGGCACGTATCCATAGCTGCCCGCACTTCGTGCGAAAAATCGGTCCGATTGGCCGGGTTCAGCGAGTTGAACGCCCGCCTGACAAGCCCGATCACCTTGTTCGAATTGCGGAGCCGAACCGCTTCCTCACGGGGATCGACACCCTGCTCGACGAGCAGCCGCAGCCATTCCCGCATCAGGGCGGCGCGCCCCTTCGGCGAGTACACACGGTTGCGGGTTGCCTTGTAGGACGGGCACATCGGGCTGGTCTCGTCGAAATCGAAACAGGCGCCGTTCCCGTTGCAATAGGCCGCATTGTCGAAGGCTGCGCGGATCTCGTTGCCGATGATGCGGTCGACGCTTCCCCGCAAGGGAACCTCGTCGATCTTCATCAGCGCGCCATCGTCGGGCGCGGCGATCTTGCCCGGATTGAGGCGGTTCTCTGGATCGAACGCCTTCTTGATCTGCTGAAGGCAGGGATAGAGATCGCCGAAGAATTCCGGCACATATTCTGATCGCACACCCTTGCCGTGCTCTCCCCAGAGAACGCCGCCATGCTTGCGGGTAAGCGCCACCACCGCGTCGGTGATTTCCCGGATGAGCGGCACATGGTCGTCCCGCGTCAGGTCGAGGGCCGGCCGCACATGAAGCACGCCCGCATCCACATGCCCGAACATGCCGTAGGAGACGCCGGCAGCATCGAGAAGAGCGCGGAATTCTCCGATATAGGCGGCGAGATTGTCAGGAGGGACGGCGGTGTCCTCGACGAAAGCCACCGGGCGCACCGGGCCTTCGACATTGCCGAGAAGCCCGACGGCGCGCTTGCGCATCGCCCATATCGCCTCGACGTCCGCTTTCTCCCGGGCGATCGTAAGGCCGATATTGCGGACGACATCGGCGCCGGCCAGCGCCGACGTCACCGCCATGAGCTTCTGTTCCAACTCGACCGGGTCGTCGGCCAGCACCTCGGCGATATTGATGCCGTTGGCGGGACCGCGCTGGTCATCCGGGAAAAACCGCGCGATGCCGCTCCACACGATGTCGCCCTTGGCAAGGCCAAGCACCTTCTCGTCGATCGTTTCCACCGAGGCGACGTTCAGCGCGGTCAGCGACCTTGCGTCTTCGAGAGCGGTGTTGAAGTCGTCGTAGCGGATATTGACCAGCGCTGCATATTTGGGGATCGGCAGAAGGTTGAGCTCGATCTCGGCGATCATCGCCAGCGTGCCTTCCGAGCCGCAGATGATCGCATTGAGATCGAAGCGTCCGTCGTCACGACGGATATGCGCAAGGTCGTAGCCGGTCATGTAGCGGTTGAGGCGCGGAAAGATTTCCTCGATGCGCGCGCGCTCGTCGCGCGCGATCCTGTCGACCGTCCGATGGATCTCCCCGACGCGATCATCGCGAGACTTGACCTTGGCAAGAGACACGTCGTCGAGGGGACGCGACCACCAGTCCGTCGCATCGGTCAGGACCATCCTGAGGCCGAGCACATGGTTGCTCGTCTTGCCGTAGAGGCAGGAGCCCTGGCCGCAGGCATCGGTCGAGACCATGCCGCCGATCGTCGCCCGATTGGAGGTCGAAAGTTCCGGAGCGAAGAACAGGCCATGATCCTCAAGGGCGCGGTTGAGCTGGTCCTTGACGACGCCGGCTTCGACGCGGGCGACCCGCCGCACCGGATCGATCTCCAGGATCCGGTTCATGTGCCGTGAGCAGTCGACGACGAGGCCGTCCGTCAGCGACTGGCCATTGGTGCCGGTGCCGCCGCCGCGCGCGACGACGCGCAGGCCGCGGAACGGATCTTCGGAGAGGACCCGCATCAAGGCCTTCATGTCCTCGATATCCTGGGGAAAGAGGATCCCTGCCGGCTCGACTTGGTAGATCGAGTTGTCCGTCGAAAGCACGGTGCGCGAGGCGGCGCTGGTCTCGATGTCGCCGGCAAAGCCTGCCTCGAGCAGTCGCTCGAAGAAGCCGGCTCCGAGAAGTGAAGATTCTCTGGTCTTGATACGGGGGATCATTTTATCGCTGCTGAAAACGCCCGAGCTTATAAAACTTTTGAAGCAACTGAAATAGAGGTGCGCAGGTACCGCAGCCATTTTCGCCATGGCTGAATGCTGAACCGACAGGCTGGCAAGATTGAAAATTGCTCTTCTCTTGGAGGGAGTAGAACCTGAGACTCGCCATTCGACGTCTGGCTGTTGAACAGATCCGAACCGGCGTTCCTCTCACAAGTGAACTACGCAATCGAAAAGTCGAATTTCCGGTGTAGTTGATCATGTAACAATACCCTGCCCGGCAGCATCAAAGGTTTCCGCGCTGTCGGCAAGATCAACCCTTCATACCTTATTCGTGGGCCGCCACGGCGCGGTCGCGGCAAGCCACTGTCGCGTGCGGGCCTCGGGATCCGCGTTGCGGGTGATATCGGTGACCACGGCAGCACTATCGGCGCCTTTTTCCAGCACCAGCTGCGCGCGTTCGGCGGTGATCCCGCCAATGGCGACGAGCGGTATCGCGCCGACGCGCCGCCGCCAGTCCGAAAGACGTTCAATACCTTGCGGCGCCCATTTCATCTGTTTGAGAATCGTCGGCCAGACCGGTCCGAGTGCAACGTAATCCGGCTCGGCCGCCAGCGCCGTCTCCAGCTCCGATATGTCGTGCGTCGAAAGGCCGAGCTTCAGACCAGCACGACGAATGGCATTCATGTCGGCGGCCATCAGGTCTTCCTGCCCGAGATGAATGAAATCGCATCCTTCATCGATCGCCAGCTTCCAATGGTCGTTGACGACCAATTGGCAACCTGCTGCCGCACAGGCAGTCTTCGAACGCCGGATCTCCTCGCGAAGCACGGAGTCCGGACAATCCTTGATGCGCAGCTGGACGAGTTTGACGCCGAGCGGCACGAGACGCTCGACCCAGTCGGCGCTGTCGACGATGAGATAGAAGGGATCGAGCTTCATGAAAAGACGGCCTTTCCGATGATGGGAGTGGAAGGAACGGCCATGTCGCGCGGCTCCAACGGCACGGCGCCATGCGCAATGCGGCCGGCATCGATGGCAAGTGCGAAGGCCTCGGCCATGGCGGCAGGGTCACCTGCGCCGGCAACGGCAGTGTTGAGAAGAACGGCATCATAACCGTACTCCATGACGGCGGCGGCATGCGACGGGCGGCCGATGCCGGCATCGACGATGAGCGGCACATCCGGAAAATGTGCTCGGAATGCCCGCAGCGCCATCGGGTTCACCGGTCCCATGGCGGAGCCGATCGGCGCGCACCAGGGCATCAGGACGCGGCAGCCGGCATCCAGCAGCTTTTCGGCGACGACAAGATCGTCGGTCGTATAGGGGAAGACCTGGAAGCCCTCCCCGGTCAGGATGCGTGCCGCTTCGACAAGGCCGAAGACATCGGGCTGCAGCGTATCGTGATGGCCGATCACTTCGAGCTTGATCCAGTCGGTGCGGAAAACGTCGCGCGCCATCTTCGCTGTCAGCACAGCCTCCTGCACGCTGTGGCAGCCGGCCGTATTTGGCAGCACGCGCACGCCGAGCTCGCGGATCAGCTCGAAGAAGGCGCCGCCCGCCTTGCCGCCGGCGGCCTCGCGCCGCAGCGAGACGGTGACAATTTCCGCCTTCGAGCGTCTCACGGCTTCTGCCAGGACGGCGGGCGACGGGTAGCGGGCGGTGCCGAGCAGCAGCCGGGAATGGACCTCGACGTCGTAGAGTTTCAGCATGTCAGCCTCCCTGCATGGGTGAGAGAATTTCAATGCGGTCGCGCTCGCCGAGCACGAAATCGGCGCGATCCTCGCGGTGCACCAGTTCGCCGTTCACCGCGGTTGCGAGCCACCCGCCTTCGTAGTCCAAAGCGAGAAGCAGATCTGCGAGCGTCGCGGCCGCGACCTCCTGTTCCTCGCCATTGATGATGAAGGTCATGACGCCCTCCTTTCCTGAGGTCCTTGTTCTGTGAGAAGACGCCGCGCGACCTCTGCGGCCATGGCCGGCGCCAGCAGAAAGCCGTGGCGGTAGAGGCCGTTGACATGGAGGGTGCGTCCCTCCTGCGTCACGCGCGGCAGATTGTCGGGATGAGCGGGCCGCACGCCTGCGCCGGTTTCCGTCACCCGTGCCTCGCCGAAGGCAGGATGCAAGGCGTAGGCGGCGTTCAGCAATTCCATCAGAGAACGCGCGGTAATCGGGCCGGCATCGTCGCTTTCGATCATCGTCGCTCCGACCATGAAGCGCCTTTTTTCGCGCGGCACGATATAGATCGGGTGGCGCGGATGCAGCAGGCGGACGGGGCGGGAGAGACTGAGCTCGCCTGTTTCGATGCAGAGCATCTCGCCTCGAACACCGCGCAATCCAGGCAGCCGGCCGATCTGGGCGGCACCGGTGCAGTCGATTACCCGGTCATAATGGGCAAGATCAGCTTCGCCCGTGACGCCGAGCATGAGACGCATGCGGGCGTCCTCCAACCCTGCGGCCAGGGCGGCGAGCGCCTGCCGTGGATCGAGATGCGCTTCCTGCCGGAAGAACAGCGCCCTGCGGAAGCGGCCGGCGAGATCCGGTTCGAGGGCTGCGATTGCCGCCTCGTCCAGCCATTCCCATCCGCTTGTCCGACGGGAAAAGCGGTCGAGTTCGCCGGTATCGCGCCCGCCCGCCACGACAAGCGTTCCCCGGCGATGGACATGGCCCGGCAGTGCCGCTTCCCACCAATCGGCGGCCAGCCGGCCGAGCGTCAGCACCGGCTCCTCCGCACTTTCCCGTTCGCACCACGGCGCCAGCATGCCGCCGGCAAAGCCGGATGCGCCGGCGCCGGCCTTGTCGGCCTGCTCCGCAAGGGTGACGTGGAAGCCGTGGCGATAGAGCTGCCAGGCCACGGTGAGGCCGGCAACGCCGGCCCCTTTGACGAGAACACGCATGGTCATTCTCCGGCGGGCGTTTTCGCGACCTCTGCGACCGGCATGTAGAGATCGCCGCCATCGCGGTACTTGGCCGCCATGGCTTCCAACCCCTCTTTCTGAGCTTCGGCGCGAATGTCGTGGGAAATTCGCATGGAGCAGAATTTCGGGCCGCACATCGAACAGAAGTGCGCCACCTTGTGCGCCTCCTTCGGCAGGGTCTCGTCGTGGAAGGAACGGGCCGTATCCGGGTCGAGGGAGAGGTTGAACTGATCCTCCCAGCGGAATTCGAAGCGCGCGCGCGACAGCGCGTCGTCGCGGATGCGGGCGGCCGGATGGCCCTTGGCAAGATCGGCGGCATGGGCGGCGATCTTGTAGGTGATGACGCCGGTTTTGACGTCGCTGCGGTCGGGCAGCCCCAGATGCTCCTTCGGCGTGACATAGCAGAGCATGGCCGTGCCGAACCAGCCGATCATGGCTGCGCCGATGCCGGAGGTGATGTGGTCATAGCCCGGTGCGATGTCGGTCGTCAGCGGTCCGAGCGTATAGAAGGGCGCTTCGCCGCAGACCTCGAGCTGCTTGTCCATATTCTCTTTGATCTTGTGCATCGGCACGTGGCCGGGACCTTCGATCATCACCTGGCAATCCTTCGCCCAGGCAATCTTGGTCAATTCGCCAAGCGTTTCGAGTTCGGCAAATTGCGCTGCGTCATTGGCATCCGCAATCGAACCCGGACGCAAACCGTCGCCGAGCGAGAAGGACACGTCGTAGGCACGGCAGATGTCGCAGATTTCCTCGAAATGCTGGTAGAGGAAACTCTCCTTGTGGTGATGCAGACACCACTTGGCCATGATCGAGCCGCCGCGTGAGACGATGCCGGTGACGCGATTGACGGTGAGCGGGATATAGGCAAGCCGTACGCCGGCATGGATGGTGAAATAGTCGACGCCCTGCTCGGCCTGTTCGATCAGCGTATCCCGATAGACTTCCCACGTCAGATCCTCAGCAATGCCGTTCACCTTCTCGAGCGCCTGGTAAAGCGGCACCGTTCCGATCGGAACCGGCGAATTGCGAATAATCCATTCCCGGATGTTGTGAATGTTGCGACCGGTGGAAAGGTCCATGACCGTATCGGCGCCCCAGCGGATCGCCCAGACCATCTTCTCCACTTCCTCCGCCATCGACGAGGTGACCGCCGAATTGCCGATATTGGCGTTGATCTTCACAAGGAAGTTCCTGCCGATGATCATCGGTTCGGATTCCGGATGATTGATATTGGCGGGGATGATCGCCCTACCCTCGGCAACTTCGCGCCGCACGAATTCGGGCGTCACGAAATCCGGAACATGCGCGCCGAAGCTCTCGCCGTCGCGCGCGAGCGCCTCCTTCGCGGCCTGCCGGCCGAGATTTTCACGAATTGCGATGAACTCCATTTCCGGCGTGACGATGCCTGCCCGCGCATAGGCGAGCTGGGTGACGGAACGGCCGGCCTTTGCTTTCAGCGGCGTGTTGCGAACGGGAAATTCCGGCGTCAGCCGCTCGCCGGTGGCAAAACCATTGTCTTCAGGTTTGACGATGCGGCCGTCATAGGATTCGACATCACCGCGGTCCTTGATCCAGGTCTCGCGCAAACGTGGCAGCCCGGCGTCAATGGAGATCACATGGGCCGGATCGGTATAAGGGCCGGAGGAATCATAGACTGTAACCGGCGGCTCGCCGGAGGTCGGGTGAAGGCTGATTTCGCGCATCGGCACGCGCAGGTCCGGATAGAGGGTTCCGGGTTTTACGATCTTGGTCGAGGCCGGAAGCGAGCCGGTGGTGACGACGGGAGTAAGCTGGGGGGCAACAATATTCATGGATGAGGCTCCAAGGTTTGACGTTTGGAGACCCAGTTCCAGTGTTGGAATGATGAAAAGACGCCTTGCGCGACAAAGCGAAAATCCGCCCAACAGCCGCAGCGTCCGCACCGTCCCTACGCCAGTATGAACTGGATCAGGTTCAACGGGTCACTGCGCCACAACAGGCAAAGCCGTATTGTTCAGCAGAATCTCAGCCCCTTGCCGGGACACCCCTGGTGAATGGTCGCCATCAAAGACTGGAGCGGCGCTTGTGTCAAGAAGCCCTTTACGTTCCAAGGCAGTGGCTGTCGCTGCTAGTCGCCGATCAGCTTGGGCAGCAGGGTGCGCCGGCGGCCGTACCGGCGCCAGTCGAGCAACATTGATTGTGGATGGGCCTGCTTTACCGGCCCATTTCGCTCGCGCCCCTTGGACGCGTGCTCCATATTCTCTCGCTCACGGCCAGGTGACAGCGACCGCGCGTTCATCGGTCCGACGGCACCGGCTCCTCATCCTGTCGCAACGCGATTTTCTGCATTCATGGCTTATCGTTTCGTCCACACTGCCGATCTCCATCTCGACTCTCCGCTTCGGTCGCTGGCGCTTCGCAACGCCGAGCTGGCCGATCTCGTAAGTGACGCCAGCCGGCAGGCGCTGATCGCGATCGTCGACCTTTGCCTCGAAGAGCAGGTCGATGCGCTGGTCATCGCCGGCGATCTCTATGACGGCGAACAGACGTCGATGAAGACGGCGCGCTTCCTGGCAAGCCAGCTGGAACGGCTGCACCGGGCGGAGATCTGCGTCTTCAAGATCCGCGGCAATCACGATGCGATGTCGAAGATCGCCAGGGAGCTGGTGATGCCCGATACGGTAAAGGTATTCGGCGGCCACGCCGAGACCGTGGAAGCGACGAAGGGCAGCCTTTCGATCGCCATCCACGGCCTGAGCTTCGCCAAGCCGCAAGCGCCGGACCCGCTTCTGCCGAAATTCAAGCCACCGGTAGCGGATGCCGTCAATATCGGCATCATGCATACGAGCCTCGCCGGATCGGCCGGACATGATGTCTATGCGCCCTGCAGCGTGCTCGACCTGCATGCCTCGGGTTTCGATTACTGGGCGCTCGGCCATCTCCACCAGCGCAGCCATTATCCCGGCACGGCGACGGTCATCATGCCCGGCATGCCGCAGGGCCGCGACATCAATGAAGCGGGGGTCAAGACCGTGTCGCTGGTGACCGTGGCGGACGACCGGACCGTGACGGTCGAGGAGCGGCGCACCAGCATTGCGCAGTTCGAGCGCGTCAATGTCGACCTCACGGATGTCGATGATTGGCGTGAGGCGGCCATGATGGTCGAGACGGCGCTGATGGCGCAGCGCGACCGCACGGCTTCGCCGCATCTTGTCGCACGCCTCAGGCTTTCCGGCCGCACGCCGCTCTCCTGGCAGCTGCGGCGCGATGTTGACCTCATGCAGGCGGAAGCCGAGCGGCGCGGTGGCCTGATCGGCCGCACCTGGATCGAGAAGCTGGAATTGGCAGTCGAGGTGCCGTCGACGCTGGCAGGCGAATCCGCCGCCGATCCCATCGTCGAACTCGGCGCGCTGATGCGCGAGGAGGTCATCGCGCACACTGGGTTTCGCAATGAAGTCAGGGAGATGGTTCGGGACCTGCTCGCCGACCTGCCGCCCGAGAGCCGGGCGTTCGCCGGGCATGATGAGGCCGGTTTCGAACGCTTCATCGACAGTCTTCTCGCCGACGGCGCCGAAGATATCGCCGCCCGGATGCAGGCTGCGGACCGGGGGGAAAGCTGATGCGCCTGCGCCGTCTCGATCTCGTCCGCTATGGCAAGTTCACCGACCACTCGATCGACTTCGGCGCGGTCCGACCGGGTTCGCCCGATCTGCATATCGTCTATGGCCTCAACGAAGCGGGCAAGTCGACCACCTTCGCCGCCTATCTCGATCTGCTCTACGGCATAGGCGAGCGCAGCGGCTACAATTTCCTGCACCCCTACAACACGATGAAGGTCGGTGCGCGGCTGGAATTCGGTGGCGCGGAGCACGAGCTGGCGCGGCTCAAATTGCGGACCGGCAGCCTCGTCGATGATCGGGGACAGGCTGTGAACGAGGCGCTGCTCGCGGGCGCGCTCGGCGGCGTCGGCCGCGAGGCCTATCGCACTATGTTCTCGCTCGACGACCAGTCGCTCAAGGAAGGCGGCAACGCCATCCTCCAAAGCAAGGGCGAGCTCGGCGAGCTGCTGTTCTCGGCAAGCTCGGGTCTTGCCGGCCTGAGCCGTTCGCTGGTGACGGCCGTCGATGAAGCCAATGGGATCTACAGGAAGCGGTCGTCGAGCACGAAGCTCGCGGAACTCAAACGCTCGCTCGAAGCGCTGAAGGCCGAGCGCAATGCCATCGACACGCTGGCCTCGGCCTATGCGGGCCTGAAATCGACCCATGAGCAGGCCGAGCGCGCCTATAGCACGACCACACGGGAACTGGTCGAGACCAAGTCGCGGCATCAGGAGCTGACGCGCCTTCTCGGCGCCTTGCCTGCGGCGCTGGAGCTCCGGCGGCTGATCGTAGATATAGCCGGCATGGCCGATCTGCCGCGGCCGCCCTCCGAATGGTATGCGCTCCTGCCGCAGCTTTCCCGCGACGAGACGCGGCTGCAGGCGCTTGTCGAGGCCGCCGACCGCACGCTCCGCCAGCTTGCCGATCAGATCGAGGCGATCACCATCGACGAAAAGGGGCTGGCAGTCGCTGCGCATATGGACCTGCTGGATCAGGGGCGGGCGCGCTGTCTCGCGGCGGAGAGCGATCTGCCGAAACGCCGGTTAGCGCTTGCCGAACAGGAAGGCATGTTGGTTCGATTGCTGGCCGATCTCGAACAACCCGGCCATACGGCGCCCGAGGCACTGCTGCTGCCCGCTTCGCTGATCGGCGTCGTCCGCGATCTCATCGAACGGCGCTCCGGCGTCGAGGCCAAACTGGCCGCGGCGGGCCGCGAACTGGTGCGAGCACAAGAGAATCTCGAAAGGCTGAACAAGGAAGGCGGCTCGCAAGATGCGGCCGGCCACCTCGATCCCACGCGTCTCGGCCGCATCGAGATCGCCTTGAACCGGCTGACGGGGTCTGATCTCTCGATGCGGCTGACCATGGAGGAACGCACACTTGTCCAGGCGAAGCGAATACAGGAGAAGCAATTCGCACAGCTTGCACCTTGGACCGGTGATGCCGTCGCCCTAGAACGCACGGCTGCGGCTGAGCCTCGGCAGATCGAGGTTTGGCGCGGCCAGGCGACCTCTATCGACAAGCGGATCGAGGATCATCAGGCACGGCTGCGGGATCTCGGT
This sequence comes from Rhizobium esperanzae, assembly GCF_002204185.1. Taxonomy (GTDB): domain Bacteria; phylum Pseudomonadota; class Alphaproteobacteria; order Rhizobiales; family Rhizobiaceae; genus Rhizobium; species Rhizobium esperanzae. Next base: position 244,541 of record NZ_MXPU01000006.1, read on the forward strand.
ACGGAACAGGCGCTGACCAAAGCCCGGATCTTGGCCGTCGCCACTGGCGGTTCGATAGACGATGGGCAAGCCGCGCGGCTGCGCGATGAACGCGATGCCGCCTGGCAGGTGCATCTCGCCAATCTGAATGCCGCCACAGCTCAGACATTCGAGGAGCGGATGCGACAAGACGACATGTTGTCCGCGGGCCGGCTGTCCCGCGCTCAGGAACTGGCCGAACTGCGCCAACTCCGCCAGACGGAAGCGGCAACGACAGCGGCGATCGAACGGCAAAGGGAACTGCTTGCCGAAGCGCGCGCCGAACATGAGGCGCTCTGCGAGCGCCTCGGCGGTCTGCTGCCGGGTGCAATTGAATATGGTGCCGAAGCCGCGGCGCGCATTGCCGCACTCGAGACATGGAGCGCCAAGCGAGCCGCGGCGCTTTCCGCCTGGGACGATCTGCAACGGGCCGAAGACGCGGTGGACGCGCTTCGCCTCGAACTGGAGGGGCACGTCGCGACGCTTGCGGCGAGCCTTGCGGATGCCGGTCATGATGGCGTCGACCAATTATCGGTCGCCGAGCTGATGCAGACTGCGAACAATATGCTTGCCACCGGGAAAGCGGAACAGGCGGCGCGGCAGGCGCATGAGAAGGCGCTCGACGATCTCAATCGCGATTTCAGGGAACGCGAGCGCGACCGGCAGGAGGCGGAAGCCGCCATGGCGGCCTGGGAGCGGGAATGGGCGGAGGCGCTGTCGCGAACTTGGTTTGCCGACAAGGCCGGTTCGATGGCCGCCGTCCGCGCAATGCTGAATGCGCTCGCTACACTGCCCTCCATCCTGAAGGAGAGGGATGACCTCGCAAGTCGTGTTGCCGCGATGGAGCGCGACCAGCAGCAATTCCGCGAGCATATTGCCGGTCTTCTTATAGACTGCGGCCTCAGCCAGCCGGCGGTGGATACGCTCGCCTCCGCAAACGCGCTCGTGGAACGTCATGAGGCGGCGCGGCATGCGGCGCAGCTTCGGGCAGACCGGCAGGCAGATCTCGAAAAGCAATTGGAAAAAAGGCGTGCGCTGGAGGAGGAACTGGCCGTTCACAATGCCCGCAAGGACGAGTTGACCGGCTATTTCGCCGCAGACTCGCTTGCTTCGGTCGAAGCATTCCTGAACCAGTCCCGAGAGCGGGACCGGCTGGAAGAGCGGGCGGCCACCTTACGCCACCAGATCACCGGGGCATTGCGTGCTGCGAGTTTTTCCGAGGCGGAACAGCGCCTCGACGGTGTCGACGCCGCTGCGGTCGAGCGCGACGCCATGGAGCTTGGTGCCCGGATCGAGGATCTTACCGAGCGTGCGAAGCTTCTCTATTCCGACGTTTCGCTGGCGCGGCAGAAGCTCGAGGCCGTCGGCGGAGACGACGCCGTGGCCCGGATCGAGGCCAAGCGCCGAACCATTTTCCTTGAAATCGAGGAACTGGCCGTGCGGCACCTGACGCTGCGCGCCGGCACGCTCGCGGCCGAACAGGCGCTGCATATCTATCGGGAAAAACATCGCAGTTCGATGATGAACCGCGCGTCGGAGGCCTTTCGCCTGATCACAGGCGGCAATTATTCCGGCCTGACGACCCAGCCCGACCGGGACAAGGAGATATTGATCGGCGTGTCGCGCGACGGTGGTTCGAAGCTTGCTGATGCGATGTCGACCGGCACTCAGTTCCAGCTCTACCTCGCGCTTCGGCTGGCGGGTTACGAGGAATTCGCAGCGTTTCGCCGGCCCGTACCCTTCGTCGCCGACGACATCATGGAGAGCTTCGACAATCCCCGCTCCGAAGAGGTTTTCCGCCTGCTCGGCGAAATGGCAAAGGTCGGACAGGTTATCTACCTAACCCACCATTGGCATCTCTGCGAGATCGCGCGAGACGTTGTTCCGAACGTGACCATACATCAACTGCCGTGACAGGTCGCAAAGAAACGCCGCGCCACTTCTGGTTTCGGCAGGAAGATCAATCTTGCCACGGATCCAGCACGATAACGCCTGCGCCTTCGAAATCCCGGACATTGCGGGTAACGACGGTCAGGCCGTGAACCAGGGCAGTCGCGGCAATCAAGGCATCGGCTTCATTGCGCCGGTCTGGAACATGCAGATGCGCGCAGCGCGTCGCGACCGCATCGTCGATCGGCAGGATACGGTCGGCGAATGCCGGTCGAACCTGATTTTCCAGCCACGCACGCAGACGAGCGCCCTGCGCTGCGTCGCGGCGCTGCACGCCGAGTATTCCACGTTCCAATTCCAGGATCGTCATGGCGGAGATACATAGCCCTGTTGCATCTTGCGCTCCAGCCCATGCGACCACATTGGCATCGGCCTTGCCGTCTCCGACCTTGCGCAGCTCGGAAACAACATTGGTATCCAGCAGATATTTCAAGATAGATCGACTCCTCGGGGGGCGATCTCAACACGAGACGGGTCGAAGTCGATATCCGAAAGGCCAGGCATTGAGAGAGCATCGACGAGACTGCGGGGCTTGCCGGTTAGCCGCTCGAATTCGTCATAGGTCATCAACACGTGGGATGGCTTCCCACGATCCGTGATGATGACCGGACCATATTGCGCCGCCTTCTTTGCCCTGCTCACGTCGTGATTGAGTTCGCGGCTGGAAAGATGTGTCACGCTCATAATCCACCTCCGACGTAGGTACTTACCTACATATAGCATCCGGAGAATGAAAGGCAAGATCGGCCATAACGCTCCTGAGCGGATCAGCCGACCGTCTCGCGGCAGGAGACGTCGGGGCACGATCGCGAAATCGACGCAGGGCTACACGAGCGATGCAGGGATATTGGCTTCCCAGATCATCTCTGATCTAGTCTCGACTCTCAGCCTGGCAGCCCAGCCGTGGCCTGATGATATATGAAAAAAGCAAGAGCCGTATTCTCATGACCACTCACCGCTTCATTCCGACAACCTTTCACAATGTCATCGGCTCTCTTCCGCCCGCCTTGCATATCGCTGACGGCGATACTGTCGTCACGGAGACGCTCGACGCCATTGGCTATGACAAGGACGGCATCCGGCGCACATCCGGTCCCAACCCGATGAACGGCCCGATCTTCGTAGAGGGCGCGGAGCCCGGAGATGCGCTGAAGGTCGAGATCATCAGCATGATTCCGACGAGGGACACTGGATTTACGCGCAGCATCGTCGCGGCCAATGTCATCGATCCTGAAACGGTTCGCGACCTGCCGCCGCGCGATATTGCGATATGGGAGATCGACCGCGAAGCATTGACGGTCCGATTGTCCGAGCCGGTCTCCGGTCTCGATAATTTCGTTCTGCCTCTTGCGCCGATGATCGGCTGTTTCGGCGTTGCGCCCAGCCTTGGCCAGGCAATCTCGACGGCGACCAGCGGCGAATATGGCGGCAACATGGATTATCGCCTGTTTGGTCCGGGCACGACCGTACGATTGCCCGTATCGGCGCCGGGCGCCCTTTTCTTTTTGGGCGACTGCCATGCCGTGCAAGGAGATGGCGAGATCGTCGGCACCGGCGTCGAGACCACCTTCGAAGTGACGGTGCGACTGACGGTGGAAAAGAAGGCTGGCCTCATCTGGCCGCGCGGCGAAACCGTCGAAGACATCTTCACCATCGGCAATGCCCGGCCGCTCGATCAGGCGCTTCAGCATGCCACCAGTGAAATGCTGAACTGGCTCGCGTCGGACTACGGCCTGGACAAGACGGCGGCAAGCCATTTGCTGGGTCAGGTGGTGCGTTACGATGTCGGCAACGTCTTCGATCCGGCCTATACGATCGCCTGCCGGGTTGCCAAGAAATGGCTGGTTCGCCGATCGTGACGGACCGGGTTATGGGTCAGTCGTAGCGCGACAGGAAGCCGGAAACCGTCGTAAGGCAAAGCTGCTTTTCCTCGACATGCGGCATGTGGCTGGAATGTTCGAAGAGCACCCACTCGCAGCTGGGCACGCGTTCGAGATAGGGCCTCACGACCAGCGGCGTCGCCTCGTCGTACCTGCCGGAGATCAGCAGCGTCGGCGCTTCGATGCGGTCGAGCCTGTCTTCGATCGTCCAGTCCTTAATCGTTCCGATGACGTGGAATTCCGTCGGGCCGTTCATGTTGCGATAGACTGTGTTGTCTTCGTCCATGATCGCGAAGGTGCGTGCGACTTCGGGCGGCCATGGCGCCACGCGGCAGACATGGCGATCGTAGAACACGCGGGAGGCGACGATATAATCCGGATGGGTGAGGCTTCCCGCCTCTTCATGCTTTAGCAGCGTGTCCTGGACCTCTTTCGGCAGTTCCAGGCGAAGCCTATTGGCTTCGGTAACCCAGGTGTGCATGTTGGCCGGCGAGTTGGCGATGACAAGCGCCTTCAGACCTCGCGGCCGGCGCACAGCATGTTCGGCGCCGAGCATGCCGCCCCAGGATTGGCCCAGGAAGGCGTAACGATGCTGGATGCCGAGATGGGCGAGCAGAGCGTCCAGCTCTTCGAGGAAGAGACCGACCGTCCAAAAGTCCGGGCCCTCGTCGGGAAGGCGGGTGGAATTGCCGTTGCCGAGCTGGTCGTAATGGATGACTGCGCGGCCATCGAGAGCGGCGATGTCCCCGAAGGAATCGACATAGTCATGAGTGCAGCCGGGTCCTCCGTGAGCAACGACGAGAGGCAACTTGTCGCTGTCGAGTGAACCGGTGACGCGGTACCAGGTCCGGTAATCGCGAAAGGGCAGATAGGCTTCACTTGTTGCGACTTCGTCCACCGACTTCTCCAATCCTCCAAGGTATGGGAACCATAACGCGGCGGCGACGGCGACGGCAGCTATCACAAGTTATAGGGTGGGCAGGTCCTGAGTCGGCCGGTCTTCAAGCAGGCGGTAATGGGTGGCGCGCACCACAGCCTGCGTTCGATTGCGGGCGCCGAGCTTCTTTGCTGCGGCATTGAGATGCATGACCACGGTGGGTACGGAACGGTCGATGATGCGGGAGATTTCCTTGGCCGAATAGCCCTCCGCAGAATGGCGCAAACACTCGCGCTCCCGTTCTGTCAGGCGGATGCCGATGCTTTTGGCCTTCCTGTCGAAAAGTGCATAGGCCGCCTCGTGGAAGACATGCGCGAGCAGGTTGAAGTCGGCAATATAGCGCAGCGCATGTCGTTCGAAATCGCTGTTCCGGCCGAAACGGATACCGGTGACGGTCGCGTAGTCTCCGCGCGGCATATGCACCGGAACAGTGACGCCGGTCGACATGTCGCGTTCACTCAAATAGCGCATGACCGGTGCAGTGTCCTCGCTGATAAAACGCCTGATCAGCGTATCGGCGTCGGGATCATAGTTCCAGAAAAACGGTGCGGAGGTGCGCAGCGCCACCTGTTGGACCGGATCGATGCGGAAATAACCGCGATCGAACCAATAGTCGTGCATGTCATCGGCGATGTTCCTGAGCTTCAGCAGCGACGGTACCATGATCACGCCATCAATATCATAGGGTACCGGCGTATAATCATAGATGAGGGCCTCGAAGCCCAGCTGCTTCATGGCCTCGAAAGCCTGGTCGATCCGGCCCTCCAGCGTTTCATGCGCCGTAAACTGCCGTCTGATCATTCCGATGTCATCAAGCATGGGCGTCCCCGGTTCGGCAAGCGCCCTACCCTATCACTTCTTATAGCTGGCACGGAGCGCTATTTCCGGTAAAAATTTAACCATGCCCAAATAATGAGCAAGGGATATTTTCTGCTGGAGCAATCAATGTGGCGTGAATTGCAGCCGGACGCGCGATTTGAGGTCGGTGTGGATGGCTATCGCGTCGTCGCCTATAGTTTCGGGTCCGGCGACGAGACGGTTTTCTGCCTGAATGGCGGCCCGGGCCTGCCGTGCGACTATTTGCGCGAGGCGCACTCCTGTTTCGTCGAAAAGGGTTATCGTGTCATCGCTTTCGACCAGCTCGGCACCGGCGCTTCCGACCGGCCGGACGATCCCTCGCTCTGGACGATCGGCCGTTATGTCGAAGAGACGGAAACGGTGCGCAAGGCGCTCGGGCTCGGCAAGGTCCACATGCTCGGCCATTCCTGGGGCGGGTGGCTCGCGATCGAATATGCGCTGACTTACGCTCAGAACCTCAAGACCCTGATTCTCGAGGATACCGTCGCCGACATGCCGCATTTGATTTCGGAACTGGAACGGCTGCGCGCCGCACTCGGTCCCGAAACCGTCTCGATGATGCAGAAGCACGAGGCGCAGGGCACCTACAATCATCCCGAATATCTCGCCGCCGTCACCATCCTCAACTACCGCCATGTCTGCCGTCTGCCGGAATGGCCGGCGCCGGTCCGCCGCTCTCTCGACGACTGGAACATGGCGCCCTATGAGACGATGCAGGGGCCGAACGAGTTTCTCTATATCGGCAACCTCAAGGACTGGAACCGCATTGCCGATCTGCCGCGGCTGACGCTGCCTGTGCTGATCACTGCGGGAGAACATGACGAGCTGACACCGGCCTGCGCGCTGAGGATGAAGCTGGCGCTGCAGAATGCCGAGCTCAAGGTGTTTGCCAATGCCAGCCATATGCCATTCTATGAGAACCCGCAGGATTACTATCCGGCGCTTCTCGATTTTCTGGCCCGGCACGAGGCAGGCTGATGCAAGAGGGAGCGGACCGGAGCCGACGAAGTCAAAGGGGCGATCGCCGTCATGCATCGCTATAAATTCGTTCTGACGCGACCGTTGCAGTTCCTGCCCGTCATTTTCGGCATCAGTGTCATCACCTTCATCCTCGTTCGGTTGATCCCCGGCGATCCCGCACGCAACATCCTCGGCACGCGTGCGACGCCGGAGGCACTTGCCAACATCCGCGCCCAGTACGGCCTCGACCAGCCGATGTGGCTGCAATATGTCTATTTCCTGAAGAACCTCGCCAATGGCGAGATGGGCAAATCGATCCTCTACAAGATCGACGTGCTGAAGCTGATCGTCACCCGCATCGAGCCGACGCTTGCGCTCGTCGCCTCCAGCGTCGTGCTGTCGGTTCTGATCGCAGTGCCGCTGGCGGCGATCGCCGCGCGCAATGCCGGTCGTGCGCCGGACCATGCGGTGCGCATCGTCTCGACCTTCGGCATCGGCTTTCCGCCTTTCTGGCTGGGACTGATGCTGATCATCCTGTTCAGCGTCGAGCTCGGCATGCTGCCGGTTTCGGGCTACGGCGCGACCATCGGCGACAAGCTTTCCCATCTTGTGCTGCCGAGCCTGACGGTGGCGCTGTCGCTCTCGACCGTTTTGACGCGAAGCCTGCGGGCGGCGATGATCGAAGCGCTGAAATCGGACGTCGCGACGGCGGCGCGCGCTCGCGGCATGCCGGAAGGCATCGTCTTCTGGCGGCATGTGCTGCCGAATTCGCTGGTGCCGACGATCAACCTGCTTGCGGTCAATATTGGCTGGTTGATCGGCGGCACGGTGGTGGTCGAGAGCGTCTTTGCGCTGCCCGGCATGGGGCAACTGCTTGTCAGGGCGATCTTTTCGCGCGACTACATGGTGGTTCAGGGCGTCGCCATGGTCTTTGCCTGCGCCACCGTGCTCATCAATTTCCTCGCCGACATCGTCACTGTCGCCGTCGATCCGAGGGTGAAGTTATGAGCGTCGAGGCAATCGTGCCTGCATCGCCCGGTTGGCGCCGGTTTTTCCGCCGGCGGCTGATGCTTGCCGTCGGTGCCGGCCTGTTGCTGTTTTTCGTCCTGCTGGCAGTCGGCGCGCCCGTCATCGCACCCTATGACCCGATCATGCAGAATGCCGAAGTGCGGCTGCAGGCGCCGTCATTGCTTCACCCGTTCGGCACCGACAATTTCGGCCGAGATATCCTGTCTCGCGTCATCTGGGCCGCGCGCATCGATCTGCAGATGGCGCTGATCGGCGTCATCTTCCCCTTTCTGATCGGCACGACCGTCGGCACGGTCGCCGGCTTCTTCGGCGGCGTTGTCGACGCGCTGTTCATGCGTCTCGTCGATATCATCCTCGCCTTCCCCTTTCTCGTGCTGATGCTGTCGATCATCGCGATTCTCGGCCCTGGTCTCGGCAGCTTCTACATATCGATGGCGCTGGTCGGCTGGGTGTCCTATGCGCGGCTGATCCGGGCGCAGATGCTGGTGCTGAAAAGCAGCGACTACGCCGTTGCCGCCGTCAGCCTCGGCTTCAGCCGCCCGCGGATCATGTTCCGGCACCTGCTGCCGAACGCGATCGCCGGATCGATCGTCTTTTCCATGTCCGATGCGACGCTGGTGCTGCTCAGCGGCGCCGCTGTCAGCTATCTCGGTCTCGGCGTCCAGCCGCCGATCGCCGAATGGGGCGTCATGGTCGCGGAAGGGCAGAGCTTCATCACAACGGCCTGGTGGATCACCCTGTTCCCCGGCCTTTCCATCGTGTGCCTAGCCTTCGGTTTCAGTATGCTTGGCGATGCGCTGGGCGAATTGCTGGGGGTGCACGAATGAGCGGCCCGCTGCTCTCCGTCCGCGATCTGACGGTCAGGGCGCACGCCGAACCCGGTCCACGCACGCTGCTCGACGCCGTCTCGCTCGACCTCGGCAAAGGCGAGGTCCTCGGCCTCGTCGGCGAGAGCGGCTCGGGCAAGAGCCTGTTCTGCCGCTCCCTGGTGCGGCTGCTCCCCTCCTCGCTGTTGAAAATCGAAAGCGGATCGGTGCTGCTCGAAGGACGCGACCTCATGCGGGTCGACGACGGCGAGATGCTGAAGGTGCGCGGCGGCGAGATCGGCATGATCTTCCAGAACCCGACCAGCCATCTCGACCCGGTGATGCGGGTCGGCGAGCAGATCGCCGAGGGCATCTGCTATCACCAGGGGCTCGGCGCCCGCGAGGCCCGCGCCGCCGCGACTGATATCCTGGCGCAGGTCGGCTTCCCCGATCCGAAGCGTCAGTACGACAGCTATCCGCACGAATTTTCCGGCGGCATGCGGCAGCGGGCGATGATCGGCGTGGCTCTCTCCTGCAATCCGAAGATCCTGATTGCCGACGAGCCGACGACGGCGCTCGATGTAACCATCCAGGCACAGATCCTGCGGCTGTTGATCGATATTCGCGACCGGCGCGGACTGTCGATAATTCTCATTACCCATGATCTTGGCATCGTCGCCCAGACTTGCGACCGCATTGCCGTGATGCGCGGCGGCAAGCTGATTGAAGCGGGGCCGAAGCGGGCGATCCTCGCACGGCCGCAGCATCCCTATACAGTCAGCCTGATCGACAGCCACCCTTCGATGTCAGGCGAGACTCCCAACTCGTCGCCCGAGGTGGCGGTCGCCGGCCAGCAGGCAGGACCATTGCTTGAAATCGACGATCTTCATGTGCAGTTCAGAGCCGGCGGCGGCCTGCTGAAGGGCGGCGCCAAGATGGTCAGTGCGGTTTCCGGCGTCAGCCTGCAGATCATGGCCGGGGAGACGGTCGGCATCGTCGGTGAATCCGGCAGCGGCAAGAGCACGCTTGCCCGCGCCGTGCTTGGCCTTACGTCCCTTTCCTCCGGTCATGTCACTTTCGACGGCGTCGATCTGGCGCTGCAGAAGGGCGCGGGCCTGGCAAAACTCAGGCGCGAAACGGCGATGGTTTTCCAGGACCCCTATAACGCGCTCAATCCGCGATTGACGATCGGTCAGATGCTTGCCGAGGTGCTGAAGGTGCAGGGCAAAGTGGCGAAGGCGGATATCCCGGCGCGGATCGACGCTCTGCTCGATCTCGTCGGCCTCGAACGCGAATTCGCCGACCGCAAACCGCGCAGCATGAGCGGCGGCCAGTGCCAGCGCGCCGGCATCGCCCGGGCGCTCGCCGTCGACCCGAAAATGATCATTGCCGATGAATGCGTCGCCGCTCTCGACGTCACCATTCAGGCGCAGATCATCGAGCTCTTCCGCGAGCTCACCGCGAAGATGAACCTGACGCTGATCTTCATTGCCCATGATCTCGCGATCGTCCGCAATCTTTGCGAACGCGTGGTCGTCATGTATCGCGGCGAGATCGTCGAGGAAGGCCGCTGCGAAGAGGTGTTCGCGCGGCCTAGGCATGCCTATACGGCGGCGCTGATCGCCGCCATTCCCGACATCGATCCCGACAAGCCGCTGCTGCAGGGCGCCGGCGGCAAGGAGGATCTGCAATCGATACCGATCCAGCCCATCAAACGCATGCCATAACAACGAAGGGAACGAACTCATGACAAACAGGTGGAAATCAATCGGGCTCGCAGCCTTGCTCGCCGGCCTGACGCTCAGCGCAAGCTATGCCGAGGCCGCCGGTGTGCTCACCATCGGCCGCCGCGAGGATTCGACGACGTTCGATCCGATCAAAACTGCCCAGAACATCGACAATTGGGTATTCTCTAACGTCTACGACGTGCTGATCCGCGTCGACAAGACAGGCACGAAGCTGGAGCCCGGTCTTGCCGAAAGCTGGACGGCCTCGGATGACGGCCTGACCTACACGTTCAAGATTCGCGACACGAAATTTTCCGACGGTTCGCCGCTGACGGCAGAAGACGCGGCCTACAGCCTGCTGCGGATTCGCGACGACCCTGCTTCGCTCTGGAGCGATTCCTACAAGGTGATCGAAACGGCGATCGCGACCGACGCGCATACGCTGACGATCAAGCTCAAGAACCCGTCTGCGCCCTTTCTCTCGACCCTTGCGCTGCCCAATGCTTCGGTCATCTCCAAAAAGGGCATAGAATCGCTGGGTGCCGAGGCCTACGGCGAGAAGCCGATCGCATCCGGCGCCTTCGTGATTGACGAATGGCGGCGCGGCGACCGGGTGATCCTGAAGAAGAACCCCAACTTCTGGCAGGCCGACCGTGTCAAGCTCGATGGCGTCGAATGGATCTCCGTTCCTGACGACAACACCCGGATGCTGAACGTTCAGGCCGGTGAGTTGGATGCGGCGATTTTTGTTCCCTTCTCCCGCGTCGAAGAGCTGAAAAAGGATCCCAATCTCAATGTCGACATCGATGCTTCGACGCGAGAGGACCATCTGCTGATCAATCACGGGCATGGTGCGCTCGGCAAGAAGGAAGTCCGTCAGGCGCTCGATATGGCCATCGACAAGAAGGCGATTGTTGATGCCGTGACCTTCGGCCAGGGAACTGTCGCCAATTCCTACATTCCCAAGGGAGCTCTCTTTCATTTCGCCGACAATCTGCAGCGGCCCTACGATCCCGCGAAGGCCAAGGAGATGCTGGCGGCGGCCGGAGCGTCCGATCTGACGCTGAATTACCTCGTGCGCGCGGGCGACGAAGTCGACGAACAGACGGCGGTCCTGGTCCAGCAGCAGTTGCAGAAGGCTGGCATAACCGCCAACCTGCAGAAGATCGATCCGAGCCAGGAATGGGACATGACCGTTGCCGGCGATTACGACATCTCGGTCAACTACTGGACCAACGACATTCTCGATCCGGACCAGAAGACCACCTTCGTTCTCGGCCATGATTCCAATAACAACTATCTGACCAACTATAAGAACGAGGCGGTGAAGGAACTGGTCGCCAAGGCGCGTCTCGAACTCGATCCGAAGAAGCGCGAAGAGATGTATGTCGATCTGCAGAAGATGGCGAAGGAAGACGTCAACTGGATCGACCTCTATTACAGCCCGTATATCAACGTCTCGCGCAAGAATATCGACAACTTCCACCAGAACCCGCTCGGCCGTTTCTTCCTGGAAGATACGGTCAAGAACTGAGGTCCGGCAGTTCGCAAGCGCTCCGCCGCCGTGAAGGCGGCGGAGCCTGATTTATTGCTGCGACACGTAGCTGATGCGGCTTGCTTACTCGGCAGCCGCCAGCTTGTCCTGCGTCCTGGTCTCGAAGTCGCTGGCGTCGTGGCGCTCGTGCAATTGCGTCGAGGGTTCGCCGGAGAGACGGTTGACCATCCGGCCGCGTTGAACCGCCGGCCGGCTGTGGATAGCGTCGGCCCAGCGCAGCACGTTCTTATAGTCCTCGACCTGCAGGAACTCGGCCGCTCCGTAGGTCCAGCCCTTGACCAGTCCGCCATACCAGGGCCAGACGGCAATATCGGCGATCGTATATTGGCTGCCTGCCAGATACTCGCTTTCGGCAAGGCGGCGATCGAGCACGTCGAGCTGACGCTTCACTTCCATGGCGAAGCGATCGATCGCATATTCGATCTTAACAGGCGCATAGGCGTAGAAATGGCCGAAGCCGCCGCCGAGATAGGGTGCACTTCCCATCTGCCAGAACAGCCAGGACAGGCATTCGGCGCGTTCGGCCGGCTCGGTCGGCAGGAAGGCGCCGAATTTTTCGGCGAGATAGGTGAGAATGGCGCCGGACTCGAAGACGCGGATCGGCTTCGGGCCGCTGCGGTCCATCAGCGCCGGGATCTTGGAATTGGGATTGACGGCGACAAAGCCGCTGCCGAACTGGTCGCCCTCGCCGATCCTGATCAGCCAGGCGTCGTACTCCGCGCCGCTATGGCCAAGGGCCAGCAGTTCCTCGAGCATGATCGTGACCTTCTGGCCGTTTGGCGTTCCGAGCGAATAAAGCTGCAGCGGGTGGCGGCCGATCGGAAGCTCCTTCTCATGTGTCGGTCCTGCTATCGGCCGGTTGATGTTGGCGAATTGGCCGCCATTCGCCTTGTTCCAAGTCCAGACCTTCGGGGGGATATAGTCGGAGGTACCGCTCATCTTTCAAACTCCTGGCATCGATCAGACAGAGCGCGACGCCGGTTGGGTCGCCGCATTTTTCCTGACATAGCAGAGGCGGTGAGGTTTTGTCACAGCTATCGGGGCGGCTTCACGCAATCGTCAGAGCCTTGGCAAAGTCGAGCAAAACGGCCGGTTCAGGCTGTGCCCTCGCCTTCATGATTGACCGCCGTCCGCGTGCCGGAGGAGAACATGATCAGGGCGAAGGGCGGTTCGGTGCCGAGCGCGCGCCCGGTGACGGATATTGCGGGGAATGCGGATAGCATCGCCAGCTTCGAGCCGATAAAGGGCGCGAGGTCCGTGCGCGACGACATTATCGTGCTCTGCCATGGCGGGCCCGATCGCCATGCCTGCGGATGCGGCCTATGTGCCTGCCCGCTGCAAGGACAGCTTTTATAGCGCCAGTTCGATGGAACGTCTGCCGACCGAGGTCGCGATCCGGGCGCAGGTCGAGGACTTCGCGAAAATATAAGCACGCTCGGAACGGCCGCACGCCAGCTACCGGCGCCTCTGGTAGGGCACCGGCGAAGAGGGGGAACTATGGCATGACCATCGCGCCGGTATCGGAGGGTGTTTGGATCTCGTCCAACTGCCTGACGAGTGTGCGGCTGCCTTCCACGTCCGCTGCCAGCCTGGAGAAAAGATCAGCCATGCCCTGAAAAATAGTTGCCGCCGGATCGTCCTCTCCGAGGAAATCGGCGATCTCCCGCATTTCGGCAACCCATCGATAGGCCTTCGGATACATGTCGGGAATGGATTTCGACAGCTTCCTGTCGACATCGGGAAGGCTTTCGGCGAGTTCGGCCTTCAGGCTTTCGGCCGCGCCCGAGCGGGAAGCGGCAAGCAGCATCGCAGCGCCGAGACCGATAAAACCCTTGTTGATGCCGGCATAACACATCTTCAGCGCTGAAGCGGCGCCGAGCGATCCATCGAGCCTGCGGACCTGCAAGCCGCAATCTTCGAGCAGTCTGCTTCGCTCGGCCGCATCGCCACTGATATAGATGGTCGGCCCTGATTTGCCGGCAACCGGAGGTCCGCCGATGATGGCGCCGTCCAGCACCGTCATCCCGCTGCCGTCGAATCGGGCCGCAAGCGCCTGCATCGTCTTGGGTGCAATCGCATTGAGGTCGATGAAGGGTGGCGCCGGCGTCTTAGCCGATATGTCCGCAACCAGTTCGGCGACCTTCATTGCCTCAGCCGGCGGAACGATCGACAGGATCAGCTCGGCCTCGGTCAGCTCCTCGCGGCCAACCGGCACCATGCCGGCTGTCTTGGCTCGCACGATCGTCTGCTCGCTTCGGCCCTCGAGGCAAGTCAGCACCGTAGCGCCATGCTCGATCAACCGTTTGGCGACTGCGCTTCCCATTGCGCCCGCTCCGATAATAGCAAAGTTCGGCATCTGAAACCTCGATGTTGTGACGGCACCGCATGAGAGCTACCGCCGATGGGACGGTCGTCAACTGCGACAATGCGGCTGAATTCTCGTCTTGAGGCGGGCGATAGTTGCCATATGCCGGCGGCAGTCCGGCTTGACTTTAGTCAAAGCAGGCGCTGTCGATAGCGCTATGATCAGGGAAATGACTCGCATTCGAGGATATTGATTTCAATGTATCGCACGATCATCTGCTGCATCGGCATGGGCTCGAGACAGACCGCCAAGCGTCTGCTGCACCGGGCTGCGGCGCTGGTGGACGAAGGCGGAACGATCGTCGTCATGCACGTCCTCGAAAATATCCCGCGCCACCACCTGACCGAGATCCCCGAGGAATTCGAGACGGCTGCCATTATCGACGCCGAACGCAAACTTGCGTCGCTGTGCAAGGAGCTGGACATCCGGGCGATGATCGAGGTTCGCATCGGCGTTGCCGCCTCGCTGCTGGTGTCGACCGCCAGGGAGAGGTCGGCCGATCTCATCCTGCTGTCATCCCACGTGCCCGATATCACCGACTATGTCTTCTCCTCGATCGTCGAGAAGGTCGTGCGCCATGCAGAGTGCTCGGTTCTCATCGACCGGCGCCGCGACCATGCCGGTGAAGACTCTGCGGCTCAAACAGAAGACGTCGCTTCGCTCTGATCCTGCGAGCTCCGCTGATCATGCACGACTGGTTTCTTGAGGTTTGACCACCCCCTCCCCTGCGGCGGCCCGGCAACCTATATCAATCCCAACCCAACCAGCAGTATTCACTGCCCGACCGGAGATATGCATGAGCCAGGATCCCTATGAGCTTCTGGGCGTGAAGCGGGATGCGACGCAGAAGGATATTCAGAGCGCCTTCCGCAAGCTCGCCAAGAAACTTCACCCCGACCTCAACCCCGGCGACAAACACGCCGAGGAAAGGTTCAAGGAAATTTCGACAGCCTACGAGATTTTGAGCGATGAGGAAAAGCGCGGCCGCTTCGACCGCGGCGAGATCGATATGTCGGGCGCCGAGCGGGCCCAGCGCAACTATTATCGCGAATATGCCTCGGCAAGCGGTCCCAACGATCCCTATCACAACAGCGCCGGCTTCGCCGATTTCGGCGATGCCGATGACATCTTTGCGAGCTTCTTTTCACGCCGCACCGGCGGTGGCCGGTCGCGCAGCCAGGGTCAGGATCGGCGGTTCTCCATGGAGGTCGATTTCCTCGAGGCCGTCAACGGCGCCAAAACCGAGGTCAAGTTTCCCAATGGCCCCGCGCTCGAGGTGCAGATCCCGCCGGGAACCCGCGACGGCCAGACCTTGCGGCTGCGCGGCAAGGGTGAGCCGGGCATCGGGGGCGGGCCAGCGGGCGATGCGCTGATCGAAATCCGCGTGCGGCCGCATCGCTTCTTCACGCGTGACGGCGACGACATCCGCCTGGAGCTGCCGATTTCGCTCAGCGAAGCGGTGCTCGGCGGCAAGGTTCGCGCACCGACGCCGTCCGGACCTGTCAGTCTGACGCTGCCGCCGCATTCCAACACCGGCAAAGTGCTGCGTCTCAAAGGCAAGGGTGTTCCCAAACGCGGCGGCGGGCACGGTGACGTCTATGTCTCGCTGAAGATCGTATTGCCCGATCGCCCCGACAACCGGCTCACGTCTCTGGTGGAGGAATGGGCGGCCGCACATCCATACGATCCGAGGAAGAACATGGAGGCCTGATCATGGATGATCTCGAATTCCGTCTTTGCTTGAAAATCGATGTCGTCCAGCTCGATTTCTGGGTCGAACAGGGCTGGCTGATCCCGGAGACGTCGAGTGGGCAGCGACGGTTTCGCGACGCCGACGTCGCCCGCGCGAGGCTCATTCTGGACCTGATGGGTGATATGGGCGTCAACGAAGCCGGCGTCGATATTGTCATGGAACTGGTGGACGAGTTGCACGGTCTGCGCGGAACAATGGATAAGTTGATGACCGCCATCGGCAGGCAGGAGCGCGATGTTCGGCGCCGGCTGTTCGAGAGCCTGGAGGATCTCGATCGGTCTTAACACGACCGCGCGTCGCGCCTATGTCGTGAACCAATAGCGGACGATGTGGAAGAACAACGGTGCTGAGAATGTGATGGAATCCAGGCGGTCGAGCACGCCGCCATGGCCCTCGATCACATAGCCCCAGTCCTTGGCATTGAGATCGCGTTTGATCGCCGAGAGCACGAAGCCGCCGAAGAAGCCCGCGACAACGATGACCGTGCTCACGGCCGCCGCCTGCAGCGGCGAGAACGGCGTCAGACGATAGAGCAACGTTCCCAGAAGGATGGCAGAGGCGCCGCCGCCGATGAGGCCTTCGAGCGTTTTCGACGGGCTGATGTTCGGCGAGAAGCGATGTTTTCCCAGAAGCTTGCCCCAGACATACTGGAAGACATCGCTGAGCTGGACGACGATAACCAGATAGACGAGAAGAGGCGCCGAGGGTGTGCCGGTCTGCAGCATGAGGAGCGCGGGGGCATGGCTGATCGAATAGACCGTCAGCATCAAGCCCCATTGCACTCTTGCGGTGCGCGCCAGGAATTCGCTGACGTCCCCCGTCAGGGTCGCCACCGCCGGCAGGATCAGGAAGGCATAGACGGGGATGAAGATCGAAAAGAGGCCATACCACGCCGTTCCGAGCAACACGTAGTGAAGCGGCAGGACCACGAAGAAGGACAGGAAGAGCGCCTGGTGATCGCCGCGCCGTGAGGGTGTCAACGTCCAGAACTCGCGAAGCGCCATGAAGGATAGGAATGCGAACAGAATGACCGTCGCCGTATCGCCGAGCAGGATCGCGCCGCCGAAGACCCCGACCATGATCCACCAGGAGCGGATACGGGCATTGAGGTTGTGGACGGTGGCGACGGAGCCGGGCTCGGTTGCGCGCCGTTGAAGGATGAAGCCGATGGCCGACGCGACGGCGAGCAGGCCGAGGATCGCGGCCAGCACGATGGAGAAAAAGCTGGTCATGCGGCGGGGCCTCCGTCGGCGAGCTCGATGACCGCAGCGCGGGCGCGGACTAGGAACGCACCCTTTTCCTCGCCCGGTTCGACGCGCAGCGGCTTGCCGAACCGCGCCGTGCAGGTGATCGGGACGATCAGCATGCTTCCCTTCGGCAGGATGCGCTGAAGGTTGTCGAGATGAATCGGCACGAGGTCGACATCGGGAAAACGGCAAGCAAGGCGATAGATGCCGCTGCGGAACGGAGCGATCTCGTCACTGGAGCTTCTCGTTCCTTCCGGAAAGATCAGGACCGAACGCCCCTCCTCGAGCAGGCGCTCGACCGGCGCCAGCGGATTGCTGTCGGGCAGAGGCTTGCGGTCTATCAGGACAGCACGCAGGCCTTTTTCCGCGATGAAACGGAGAAAGGCGTTGGTTCCCCAATAATCGCGGGCCGCGACCGGATGGGTCAGCCGGCGCACCTGCCACGGCAGGGCGGCCATGACGGCGACGGTATCGACATGGCTGTTGTGATTGGCGAAATAAATGCGGCGGGTCGGATCGGGGGTGCAGCCCCGCCATTCGCTTCGGGCGCCGACCACAATACGGACGAACAGCACGAGAAGACGACGGATGAGCGCGATCATAGTCTCTCCAGTGAGCGGGCAAGTCTCGTCATACGTGTAATGCAGGTGACGAGGCTGCCGGCCGCGATGATGGCGGAGGCGATGAGCAGCGACCAACGGCTGGGCGATATCAGCATCTCCAAGCTCTGGGTGAGGAGGCCCGTCGTCAACACCGCCATGCGGCGTTGCTTGGCCATGATGCCGCTGAAATCCTGAGGCAGACCGACCGCTCCTCCGAAGACCCTGATATAGGCGGTGAGTGCGGCGAGCAACGCCGACAGCCAGCCGATGGAGGGAATGCCGCAGGCATAACCGGCGGCGACAAGCAGCAGGCTGTCGGCGACCCGGTCAGGGAATTCGTTGTAGATCGGCCCGCTCTTGGTTTTTTTGCCGCCTTCGATGGCGACCATCCCGTCCAGCAAGTTGCAAACGAGCCGCAGTTGCACCGAGATTGCCGCGCCGATCATGGCGATCGGATGTGTCGAGAACAGGATGAGTGCCGCACCGAGGCCGGCAAAGACGATCGAGAAAAGCGAAATGCTGTTCGGTGTCACGCCACTGCGCGCCAGCCATGCGCTCAAGCCAATCGCCCAGGACGACGACCGGCTCGCGATCGGTCGCCGCGTGGCGTCCTCTTCTTCACCCATCCTCATTTCCCCCGACCCCATATTCTAATGCATATCCTGCCAATGTCGTTGCGCCAAGCCCTCGTTCCTTCTGCCGGTCGCGGCGGCCATCAGCCTGATTTTTAAGCTGGTTCTCTGCTTGACACCTTTTTGGGCGCTACTATGATTTTTGAACCAGATGGTAAAAAGGGGAACAATCAATGACCAAGGACATGCTGATTTCACGCCGGGCAGTGATCGCGTCGGGCATTGCGCTTGGCGTCAGTGGCTTCGCGCCGCTCGCAAGGGCGGCTGCGCCCCTGAAAGTTGCCGGCATCCATGCCTCACCGGTTGAAAATGCCTGGAACTCCTGTCTGCACAAGGCCCTCCAGGACGCGGCCAAGGACGGCGTCATCGAATATGTCTTCTCCGAAGGCGTCTCCGGCACAGATTATCCCCGCGCCATGCGCGAATATGCCGAACAGGGCAACAAGCTGATTATCGGCGAGGCCTATGCAGTGGAGAAGGAGGCCCGGCAAGTCGCGGCCGATTACCCGGATACCGCTTTCGTATTGGGTTCGAGCGGCGAGCAGGCCGGCGACAATTTCGGTGTCTTCGGCACCTGGAACCACGACGGCGCCTATCTGGCCGGCATGCTTGCGGGCAAGATGACCAAGTCGAACGTCGTCGGTTCGGTCGGCGCCATCCCGATCCCCGAGGTCAACATGCTGATCAACGCCTTTGCCGCGGGCGTCAAGGCCGTCAACCCCGACGCCAAACACCTGGTCTCGTTCATCGGCACCTTCTTCGATCCGCCGAAGGCCCGCGAGGCCGGTCTTGCCCAAATCGACGCCGGCGCCGACATCCTGTTCGGCGAGCGCATCGGCACGGCCGATGCCGCCAAGGAACGCGGCATCAAGTCGATCGGCTCGCTGATCGATTACACGCCGCGTTATCCCGATACGGTGTTTGCCAATGCCATGTGGTATTTCCGCCCGATCCTCAATGCCGCGATTGCCGACGTCGCTGCCGGCAAACCGGTCGGTAGGAACTACACGTCCTACGGCCTGATGAAGGAAGGCGGCAGCGATATCGTCTTCGTCAAGGGTGTTGCGCCTGCCGAGGCGGAGGCGGCGATGGAAGCCAAGCGGGCGGAGATCAAGGCCGGCACCTTCGAGGTTCCGAAGATGATGGAAGAGCCGAAGTAGTTCGGCTGATGCTGGGCGACGCGACGGAATTGGCGGCAGCGATCAGGCATGGCAGCTTGAGCGCTGCAGAAGCGATGCAGATCTCCCTCGAGGCCGCCGCGCGGCATCAGCCGCTCGGCGCGATCGCCTATCTCGACGGCGCCTTGGGCCTCGCCGCGGCGCAGGCCTGCGACCGGGAGCGGCAGCGCGCGCCCGAGTATTTTTTGGCGCGGCCCTTTGCCGGCGTGCCGACCTTGGCGAAGGATCTTGGCGGTCCCTTCCGCGGACTGCCGGTAACGGCCGGTTCCCGTCTTTTCGAGAGAAGGGGCGGCGAAGCCGATTCCGATCTCGCTTCGCGGTTCCGCGATGCCGGCTTCTGTCTATTCGGCCTGACAACGAGCCCCGAATTCGGCCTTTCGCTTGCCAGCGAACCGGCGATCGGACCTGTCTGTCGCAACCCGCTCGATCCCACGCGCACCGCCGGCGGCTCGTCTGGCGGTGCGGCGGCAGCGGTTGCCGCCGGGATCATTGCGATTGCCCATGCCACCGACGCCGGCGGCTCGATCCGCGTGCCTGCCGCCTGCTGCGGCTTGGTCGGGATGAAGCCGACCCGCGGCGCCATCCCTGGTGGGCCATCTTTCGGCAATCATCTTGCCGGCATTGCCAGCGAACTTGCGGTCTGCCGCTCGGTGCGGGATACGGCGCTGATTTTCGACCGGCTGAGCGGCAATGCACGCGGTCCCGTCCCGGATCCCTCTCCCACCAATTTGAACACCGGCCGTCTGCGGATCGGCTTGTTGACCGATACCGGGCAGGCCTACCCCACTGAAGGCAATCGCCTAGCAGCTGTCGAGGAAGCGGCGCGTGTGCTCGAGAGGGACGGGCACGTCATCGTTCCGTTGGCCTGGGCGGACTTCGAATGGAGCGTCGCCGCCAGCGGCCGTGCCTTTGCCGATATCGTTTCCGTCAACCTCGCCGCGCTCATCGAGGCGGCAGCCGTCGAGGAAAGCAGGGCCGAGCCCCTGACGCGGGCTTTCGTGATGCGCGGACGAGCGCTTGCGGCGACCGAACTTTGGAAAACGCTGAACGATGCGGTCCTGGTGAGCCACGCCGTCTGGGCGCTGTTCGACAAGGTCGACTGCATCCTGATGCCGATGCTCGCCTCGGCGCCTCTTGCGATCGGCTCCTTTCCGTCCGATCATGCCGACACCGATTTGCATCTGGAGCGAATGACCGCGTTTGCGCCGCTTGCCTGCCTTGCCAATATTTCGGGTTTTCCTGCTTTGACGCTGCCTTTCGGAGAGGATGAGCACGCTATGCCGCTGCCGGTGCAGCTCATGATGCTGATGGGTGACGAGCCGCGGCTTCTGTCGCTGGCGGCGCGCCTGGAGGCCGAGGGGCGATGGCAGCAGCGTTTTCCGGTGGCGGGGTTGCCGTCATGACCGGGCCTGTTCTGGAAATTGTCGGCGTCAGCAAACGCTTCGGCGCCAATCTTGCCAATGACGATATTTCCATGACGCTCGCCAAAGGCGAGGTCGTCGCCCTGCTCGGCGAGAACGGCGCGGGCAAGACCACGCTGATGAGCATCCTTTTCGGCCACTACGTGCCGGATGCCGGCCGAATTCTGATCGAGGGCGCCGAGGTGCCGCAGGGCAAGCCGCGCGCGGCGATCCGCGCCGGCGTCGGCATGGTGCATCAGCATTTCTCGCTCGCGCCCAATCTGACCGTTCTCGAAAATGTCATGACCGGCACGGAAGGCCTTTGGTCCTGGCGATCGGCAACATCGGCGGCGCGGAAGAAACTCCTGGCGATTTCGGAGCGCTTCGGCCTGCAAGTTGATCCGGATGCCCGTCTTGGCGACCTTTCGGTCGGCGAGCAGCAACGGGTTGAAATCCTCAAGGCGCTCTACAATGATGCCCGCATCCTGATCCTCGACGAGCCGACGGCGGTGCTGACCAACATCGAAGCCGAGCGGCTGTTTGCGACCCTGAAGGAAATGACCCGCCAGGGCCTATCGCTGATCTTCATCTCGCATAAGCTCGACGAAGTGATGGCGGCGGCCGATCGCATCGTGGTGCTGCGCGCAGGCAAGATGGTCGCCGAGCGCCGGGCGTCGGAGACCAGCAAGGCGGAACTCGCCGAGCTGATGGTCGGACACCGCGTGATGCGGCCCGTGCGCGAACCGTCGGTGCCCGGCGCCGTTGCACTCGAGGCCTCAGGCGTGACCGTACGAACCGGCGGCATCGATCGTCTGAAATCGATCAGCTTCCGGCTGCATCAGGGTGAGATCCTCGGCATTATCGGCGTCTCAGGCAACGGCCAGGCGGCACTGGCGCATCTTCTTTCCGGCACGCTGGCGCGCAGCAGCGGCGACCTCAGCCTGTTCGGCGAAGTGGTCGGCAATCTTGGCGTCGCCGATGTCGTCGAAGCTGGTATCGGGCGCATTCCCGAGGACCGCAACCACGAGGGCGTGATCGGAGAAATGGCGATTTGGGAAAACGCCGCGCTGGAGCGTATCGCCTCGCCGGCCTTCTCGCGCCGCGGTCTCGTCAACCGCAAGGCCGGCATGGCTTTCGCCAGGGAGATCATCGACGGCTTCGACGTTCGCGGCGGCGGCCCGGCCATTCGCACCCGGCTGCTTTCCGGCGGCAACGTGCAGAAGCTTATTCTCGGGCGCAGTCTCTATCGGCGACCGCGCATCCTGATCGCGGCGCAGCCTGCGCGCGGCCTCGACGAAGGCGCCGTTGCCGCCGTGTATGCGCGTCTGCTCGAAGCCCGCCGGCAGGGGACCGCCGTGCTGCTGATCTCGGAGGATCTTGACGAGGTGATCGCGCTCGCAGATCGCATACAGGCGATCGTTGGCGGCCGTCTGTCGCCGCCCATCGACGCCGACGGCGCCGATGCCCGCAAGCTGGGGCTGATGATGGCCGGCGAATGGCAAGAGACCCGCGAGGCCGGTCATGCGATTTGAGCGCCGCGAGCACCGCCCGCTTTACCTGCTGATCGTGACGCCGGTCCTCGCCGTGATCGCGGCGCTTGCACTGGCGGGCATCTTAATCTCGATCGCCGGCGCACCTGTTCTCGATGCCTATTGGCGCATCCTGACCGGCGCCTTCGGCTCGCGGCTTTCGGCGACCGAAACGCTGACGCGGGCGACGCCGCTGATGCTGACCGGACTTGCCGCCGCCGTCGCTTTCCGGGCGCGGCTGTGGAATATCGGCGCCGAGGGCCAGTTCTATCTCGGCGCAATCGCCGTTGCGGCGGCAAGCGCGAAACTGCTGGGCAATCTTCCCGCACCCATTCTCATTCCGCTGCTGCTGCTGATCGGCGCCATCGCCGGCATGGTGCTGATCCTGGTTCCGCTGTGGCTCCGGCTGAGCTTTTCCGTCGATGAGGTCGTCACCAGCCTGCTCCTGAATTTCATCGCCGTGCTATTCGTCTCGATGCTCATAGACGGCGTTCTCAAGGATCCACTCGCCTTCGGCTGGCCGCAGTCGCAATCCGTCAGCGACCACGCCATGCTGCCGAAGCTGATCGCCCGCTCGCGCCTGCATATCGGTTTTGCGATCGCGATCGCCCTGGCGGTCCTCGTCCACTTCGTCCAGTCCCGCACCGTATTTGGCATGCAGTCACGCGCCGCCGGCCTTAACCCTGCCGGTGCGGTTTTTGCTGGTGTGCCGCTCGGAAGAACACTGGTGAAGGTTGCCTGTCTCTCCGGTGGGCTTGCAGGGCTTGCGGGAGCAATTGAAGTGATGGGCGTCAAGGGTTACGTGACGACCGACCTATCGCCCGGCTTCGGCTACGCCGGTATCGTCGTCGCCATGCTCGCCAACCTCAATCCGCTCGGCGTCGTTTTCGCCGCCATTTTCACGGCCACGATGTTCGTCGGCGCCGACGGCATGAGCCGGGGTCTCGGTATCCCGACCTATATTGCCGACGTCACCGTGGCGCTCTCGCTGCTGACGATGCTGATAGCATTGTTCTTCACCCAATACAGGATAAGACGATGACGCAGTTGTTCGATATCATCGCCTCCACCGGCCTTTGGGCGGCAATCCTGCGGATCGCCACACCGCTGATCTTCGGCACGCTCGGAGCCCTGCTCTCCGAACGGGCCGGCGTGCTCAATCTCGGCATCGAAGGCATCATGACCTTCGGCGCGATGATCGGTTGGCTGTCCGTCTATCATGGTGCCGATCTCTGGACAGGCCTGCTGATCGCGGCGGTCGCCGGCGGCATGTTCGGCCTGCTGCACGCGTCGCTGACGGTGACGCTCGGCCTGTCCCAGCACGTCTCCGGCCTCGGCGTCACGCTCTTTGCCTCCAGCTTCAGCTATTATGTCTTCCGGCTGATCGTGCCGCTTGCCAATACGCCGCCCACCATTGTGCCGTTCCAGCCGATCGCCATTCCCGGTCTCTCGACGCTGCCTTTCATCGGCCCGGCCTTCTTTACGCAGACGGTGCCGACCTATCTTGCGATCGTGATTGCTCTGCTGATGGCCTACATCATCTTCCGAACTCCTGTGGGGCTCGCGATCCGCATGACCGGTGAAAATCCGCATGCAGCCGAAGCCCAGGGAGTCAATCCGATGAAGGTGCGATACGGTGCAGTCATCATCGGCAGCGCGCTGATGGGAATGGGCGGCGCGTTCCTGACATTGTCGGCGTTCAACAGCTTCTTTCCGACCATGGTACAGGGGCGGGGCTGGATCTGCATTGCGCTTGTCGTGTTCGCCTCCTGGCGGCCGGGCCGCGCGCTGTTCGGCGCCCTGCTCTTCGCCTTCTTCGATGCCTTCCAGCTTCGGCTGCAAACGGCGTTAAGCGGACTTGTACCCTATCAGCTCTTCCTGATGACGCCCTATATCCTTTCCATTGCCGCTCTTGCCATCATGGCCCGCCGCGCCCGCGTCCCGCAGGCGTTGATGCAGCCCTATCGCCGCGGCGAGCGGTGAAGGCGCCCTTTCAAACGAGGTTCCGATGTTTGATCTGATCGTCAGAAACGCAAATCTCCCCGATGGCCGAAGCGGAATCGATATCGGTATCGAGGGCGGCAGGATCGTCGCCGTCGAGCGCAATCTGCAGGCGCAGGCGGCAGAGGAAATCGACGCAACGGGCAGGCTGGTGAGCCCGCCCTTCGTCGATCCGCATTTCCATATGGACGCCACTCTGTCGCTCGGGCTGCCGCGGATGAACGTCTCCGGCACATTGCTCGAGGGCATCGCGCTCTGGGGGGAGTTGCGCCCGATCGTGACGAAGGAGGAATTGGTCGACCGCGCGCTGCGCTATTGCGATCTGGCGGTTACGCAAGGCCTGCTTTTCATCCGCAGCCATGTCGATACGAGTGATCCCAGACTGGTGACCGTCGAGGCGATGATCGAAGCCCGCGAAAGGGTCGCGCCCTATATCGATCTGCAACTGGTTGCCTTCCCGCAGGACGGTTATTACCGTTCCCCGGGCGCGATCGATGCGCTCAACCGGGCTCTCGACATGGGAGTCGACATCGTCGGCGGCATTCCGCACTTCGAACGGACGATGGGCGACGGAACGGCTTCGGTCGAGGCGCTCTGCCGCATCGCCGCCGATCGAGGTCTGCCGGTCGACATGCACTGCGACGAGACAGACGATCCGCTGTCGCGCCATATCGAAACGCTGGCAGCCGAAACCATCCGCTTCGGCCTGCAGGGACGTGTCGCCGGCTCGCATCTGACCTCGATGCATTCTATGGACAATTATTATGTTTCCAAGCTCATCCCGCTGATGGCCGAGGCGGAGATCAATGTGATCCCTAATCCGCTGATCAACATCATGCTGCAGGGCCGGCACGATACCTATCCGAAACGCCGCGGCATGACCCGCGTGCGTGAGCTGATGGATGCCGGGCTCAACGTCTCCTTCGGGCACGATTGCGTCATGGACCCGTGGTATTCGATGGGATCCGGCGACATGCTGGAGGTTGGCCACATGGCGATCCATGTCGCGCAGATGGCCGGGATCGAGGACAAGAAAAAGATCTTTGATGCCCTGACCGTCAACTCGGCGAGGACGATGGGCCTTGAAGGCTACGGTCTCGAAAAAGGATGCAATGCCGATCTGGTCATCCTCCAGGCGCGCGACCCGCTGGAGGCGCTGCGGCTGAAGCCGAACCGGCTGGCGGTGATCCGCCGCGGCAAGGTCGTCGCCCGCTCGGCGCCGCGCATCGGCGAGCTTTTCCTGGACGGTCGCCCGGCCCGGATCGACGGTGGCTTGGATTACGCACCCTGCTATTGAGACGTATCGACGCCTTCTCGGCGAGCTGTGATGATCCAGGCGCGGGAGTCGAAGAACACCCCCTCCGGCGTCATATGCGCCCCCAGCAAATCGCGCAGTCGCTGCAGCGCTTTGCCGGGCGGTTCACCGGTATGCGCAAGCGCGTCCTTCACAAGATAAAGGCCGGCGAGCGCATCAGACGCCGCATTGACATCTGGTCCATAGAAGACCGGCTCTCGCACGTCGATAAAGTCAATCGAGGCAAAGCCTGCTGCGCGCATAAGGTTGGTCGCAACAGCGGGATCACTGAGCGAAAAGGGATCGGGAGTATCCGTAGAAACCGCAATCGGGGCCGCCAAGGCTCGGCGGATGGCGCCGGACCACTCGTTGCGCTCCGCGCTTTGCCACACCATCCACACAAGGCGCGCGCCCGGACGCATAGCCCGACCGATGTTGGCAAAGGCGGCTGCCGGATCGGCAAAAAACATCACGCCGAACCGGCTGATGCAGAGGTCGAAACTGGCAGCCGGAAAGGCGTGGAATTGTGCGTCTGCCTGCTCGAACACCACATTTCGCAAACCCTCCGCAGCGCTCCGTCGCCTTGCGATCTGGAGCATCTCTACGGAAATATCCACACCGACCGCTTCTCCTTGAGACGCGGCGCGGGCGGCTTCACGCGTCGTCTGCCCCGCACCGCAGCCGATATCGAGCACCCGGTCATCCGCGCCGACATCGGCAGCATCCCGAAGGTGCCGGTTATGGCGCGCCAATTCTGCATCGTAAAAATCGGCACGATCAAACGCCATGACACTGACTCTGCTTCGCGTGAGCTTCGATCATCGGTTTGATGAGAATGCCGGAGTTGCTCCCGGCATCCATGAGCGGTATTAGGCGATCTTCTGGCGGGTCGGCAGTTTCCAGCCGGGCCGGACGAAGTGGCAGGTATAGCCGTTTGGGATCCGCTCCAGATAATCCTGGTGCTCGGGCTCGGCCTCCCAGAAATCGCTCACCGGCACGACTTCGGTGACGACCTTGCCGGGCCACAGGCCGGATGCGTCGACATCGGCGATCGTATCCCTGGCGACGCGCTCCTGCTCCGGGCTGACGTAGAAGATCGCCGAGCGATAGCTCGTTCCGACGTCGTTGCCCTGGCGGTTGCGCGTGGTCGGATCGTGGATCTGGAAGAAGAATTCGAGGATTTCGCGGTAGCTGATCCGGGCGGGGTCGAAGATGATCTCGATCGCCTCGGCATGGGTCCCGTGGTTGCGGTAAGTGGCATTCGGCACATCGCCGCCGGTATAGCCGACGCGGGTCGAAATCACGCCCTTGTAGCGGCGGATGAGGTCCTGCATGCCCCAGAAGCAACCGCCGGCGAGCACTGCACGTTCTTCGGTCATTGGAGGGTCTCCTTGTTTGCCATGAGATAGTGTCTCACGTCGCCGATTTCCATAAGATGGAAATCCGCCGGCCGCGGCGGCTTATGTCCTACTCTGGAAACCCTCCCTGAGCCAGGGATGCAGCGCCCTGCTGGCGGCTAGGATGTCTCCAGCGCCGTCGACTGTCGCGCCGGAAAAACGCGTGACGATGCCGCCGGCCTCTTCGACCATCAGCGCCGAAGCGCCGAAATCATGGATCGACAGCCCGTCCTCGAAGAAGCCGTCCAGCCGGCCGCAGGCGACATAGGCGATCGACAGCGCCGCCGAGCCCAGGCGGCGCACGCCCGCCGTATTGGCCATCAGGCGTTTGATGGCATCGAAATAGGTCTCTTCCGCCACCGCCTTCACCTGGCCAGGAATGGGCAGCCCGGCACCGATCAGCACGTTTTCGATGTCGCCGACAGCGGCGCAGCGGATGCGCTCGCCATTGAGATAAGCGCCACCGCCGATCTCGGCGCTGAAGAGCTCGTCCTGCATGGCGTCGTAGACGACGCCGGAGACCAGCCTAGCGCCTTCTGCGATTGCGATCGTCATGCCGAAATGCGGGAGGCCCCAGGCGTAATTGGTGGTGCCGTCGATCGGGTCGATGTAGATGATTGGTGTCTCCGGCCCCGCCGTGCGGTTGCCGACCGCTTCCTCGCCTTGGATGGCATAACCAGGGAAGGCCTTGATCATTTCCTCGACGATGATCCGCTCGACGGCGACATCGATCTCGGTCTGGTAATCACGCGGCGCTTTGGCAAGCATTTCCCTCGATGTCCGTCGCCGCAGGGAAGCCCGTGCCGTCTCGCCCGCCTTCAGCACCGCTTCGGCAAGAATGACGAGGCGGGGCGACGCGTTCGGGGAAAGACGCGCTGATATCGGAGAGGATGCCATGAGGAAGTTCCCGAAGCTGCAGATATGAACGAAGAATCGTGCGGAGCCACTCCCTTCGCAGAGACCGATGATGATTTTATGAAGCTGCCCGCGCCTGACGCGGCTTATAACAGGCGCTCGGTCGATGCGTCAAAGAGATGGACCTGGGCCGGGTCGACCGAAAGTCCGATCATCTCTCCTGGTCTGACCTTGTCGCGCCGCGTTTCGACGATCGTCAGTTCCGGCTGCGTCGCCGCGACGATGAAGGTCGAGGAGCCCGTCGATTCGACGAAGGCGATCGGCACGTCGAAGCTGCCCTGCCCAGGCGCGACGACCTCGATATGCTCCGGCCGGATGCCGGCGACGATTTGGCGCCCCGGTTCGACGGCGCGTGCCAGCGCAAGCTTGTGCTTCACCGCGCCAAAATCCAGGATCAGGCTTTTTCCGTCCTCCGCGGCGATGGCGGGAATGAAGTTCATTGCCGGCGAGCCGATGAAGCCGGCGACAAACCGGTTCGCCGGCCGGTCGTAGAGATCAAGCGGCGCGCCCTGCTGTTCGATGATGCCGTCGCGCATGACAACCACATGGTCGGCCATGGTCATCGCTTCGACCTGGTCATGCGTGACATAGACGAAGGTGGCGTTCAGCCGGTCATGCAGGGCGCGGATTTCCTTGCGCATCGAGACACGCAACGCGGCGTCAAGGTTGGAAAGCGGCTCGTCGAACAGGAAGGCCTGGGGGTTGCGGATAATGGCGCGGCCCATGGCGACTCGCTGCCGTTGGCCCCCGGAAAGCTGGCGCGGATAGCGGTCGAGCAGGCGGGAAAGGCCGGTGATAACAGCGACTTCCTCGGCTTTCTTTTTTGCTTCGGCCTTGGGGACGCCGTGCATTTTCAGTGAATAGGTCAGGTTCTGTTCCACCGTCATATGTGGATAGAGGGCGTAACTCTGAAAAACCATGGCGATATCGCGTGCCCGCGGCGGCACGTCGTTCATCACCTCGCCGGCAATCTTCAGCGTGCCGCCGGTAATTTTTTCCAGCCCGGCAAGCGAACGGAGCAACGTGGACTTGCCGCATCCCGACGGACCGACCAGCGCCACGAACGTGCCCTTGGGAATTGAAAGGTTGACGTTCTTAAGCGCGTGAAAGGCGCCGTAGTGCTTCTCGACGCCCAAGAGCTCGATTTGGATGTCCTGGCTCATACTGAAAACCTTGCTGGTCCCCAACCGGGACCGATGGAATGGTCAAGGGTGAAAAACGTCGTCATTTGACTGCTCCAGCGGCAATGCCGCGCGTTAGCGTGCGCTGGAAGATCAAGAAGAAGATTACGGTCGGTATTATACCCAGGAAAGCCGCCGAGGCCTGCAGCACCGGGTCCGACATGTTCTGACCGCGGGTGAGGCCCATGGCGACCGAGACCGTCTGGTTGTTGTTGGACACCAGCATGACGAGCGGGATCAGGAATTCGTTCCAAGTCCAGATGAAAAAGAAGGTTCCCAGGACCATGAGCGTCGGCCTCAGCATCGGGACGACGACGAACCACAGCGTTTTCCAGTGGGTCGAGCCATCCATCTCCGCCGCTTCGAGGATTTCCTTGGGAAAGGTACTCAGCACGGTCGAGAGCAGGTAAGTCCCGAAAGCACTTTGCAGGACCGCGAAAATGATGATCACGGAAAGCTGCGTATCGTAGAGGCCGCTCGCTTTCGCCATGTAGTAAAGCGGGTAAATGATGGACTCCTGCGGAACCATAATGCCGAGAAGAAAGACCACCAAAATCACGCGCGAACCCGGCACCTTGCCGACCCCAATCGCATAGGCGTTGAACAGGCTTATCAGTACCCCCAGCACCGACACAGCGAGACTGATCACCACGCTGTTGAGCAGCTTGCGGCTGAAATCAGACACCGTCCAGAATTTCTCGATCGCCGTGAGATCGATCGACCGAGGAATCGAAAGCGGCCCGCCGACTGCATATTCGGCACTCGCCTTGACGGCGTTGAGCAGAGCAAGGAAAAGGGAAAGAGCGTAAGGGCGAGGAGTAGAATAAGGATGGCCAGCACCACCCACCGCATGGAATCGCGTCGCGCGCGATCGGTTGCCGCCGTCGTCTTTGCCTTGGTCGTGCCATCGCTGAGAACTGAGTAAGCCATGATCTACTCCTTCGACTCCTGCTGGCTCTGGAAGCGTAGGAAAATCACAGCCAAAGCGATCGTCAGAGTCGTTTGAACGACCGCGATGGCTGCGGCATAGCCGACGCGTTGCGTTGTGAAGAAGTGGTAGTAAGTCAGATAGGATGGCACCAGAGTGGAGTTGTCGGGGCCGCCGGCGGTGATGACAAAAATTGGCGCAAAGACTTTAAGCGCTGCGATCAGCGTGGTCAGCACGACGACGAAAATCTCCGGCGCCAGAAGCGGAATGGTGATCGTCACCAGCCGGCTCCACCAGTTTGCCCCATCGAGCTCCGCAGCCTCGTAGAGAGAAGGGTCGATGCGTGAAAGACCGGCCATGAAAACCACCAGACAATAGCCGACCTGTATCCAGACAATGACGAGCGAGACGGCAGCAAGCGCGTATGTCGCATCGCCGATCCAGTTCTGGGCGAGATTATCCAGGCCGATGGACTTTAGCGTGATGTTGATGACGCCGACGGGATTGAGAATCCAACCCCAGAGCACGCCCGCGACCGTTACGGGCAGAATCTGCGGTAAGTAAAAACCGGCCCTGAAGAAGCTCGAGACCCATTCCCCGAATTGATCCCTGACGTAGTCGAACAGCAGAGCGGCCAGCACCAGGCCGATGCACACCGGTATCACGGTCATCGAGACGATGAACAGCAGCGTGTGATACATCGATCCCCAGAATTGATCGTCTGTAAGCAGGCGATGATAGTTCTGCAGGCCCACCGGTCGCGGCGTGCCAACGCCTTTCCATGCCGTGAAGCTCAGCCCGAGATTAGCAAGCTGCGGTATGAGCACGATGAGAATGAAGCCGATCGTTCCCGGGATGAGGTAGAGGCTATAGCTTCGTGAACCGTCGCTCGATCGCTGGCTGGATATGGCCATATCATTCTTCCTTCCGGCTCCCAAAATGGGCTGCGCCAGAGGCGCAACCCAACGTCCAAGGTCGCGCTACTGATTTTCCTGCGCGTCGTCGTAAACCTGCTTGATCTCTTCGACGAACTGTTCAGCAGTCAGACTGCCCTGGAAGAGACCGGTGTCTTTCTGATTGAGCACGTCGTAGTAGCCGGGGACCGGCCAGTCAGGGTAGAAACCGAGACCGCTTTTGTCAGAGATCTGCTGGAAAACTGCTGCGGCGTTCTTGCCGATGGGGTTGGTGATGGCGGAAAGGTCAGCGGCGATCGGAACGCCGCCGGCATTGCCGAGTTCGGCCTGGTATTTCGGCGACAAAGTTAGGCTGATCCACTCGGCGGCGAGATCGGGATTCTTGCTGCCCTTGGGAACGACCCAGAGATTGCCTGTCGAGCCGACCGAATATTTAGGCGTCGGAATTACGAACTGACCCCACTTGAAGTCCTTGATGGTCGAGGCGAAGGTGCCGAGATTCCACGTGCCCGAGACGTACATCGGTGCCTTGCCGGAGGTAAAGAGCAGAGCTGCATCCGGGTCCTTCATGCCGGTGGAGTTCTTGCTGATGTAGCCCTTGCTGACCCAGTCGACCAAAGTCTGCGCCGCATAAAGGTAGGGCGCTCCGTCGAGAGGCGCCTTCAAACCTTGATAATTCTGGATCCAGGCGTCATCGGCCTTGGTGTAGGCGAGAGAGGCAAGCAAGTGCTGGCCACTGGTGTCGATGGCGCCGAGCGCAAGAGGTGTGAGACCCTTCTGCTTGAAAGCTTCCATGTCAGACACCCACTCTTCGAGCGTCGTCGGCGGCTTGAGGCCTGCCTTTTCGAACATGTCGATATTGTAGAAGCACGAAACATATTCGCCGAAGACCGAGACGCCCCAAACAGGGCCGGAGCCATAGATGCCCTTTTCGTCATAACGGCTTAGGACAAAATCGCCTTCGTTAAGGATCTTGTCCCAGCCTTCCTTCTTCACATAGGCATCCAGATTGGTCAGCAATCCCTGGCTTGCAACCAAGCCAGCGGTCGCATTGCCCTTATTGTACTCGAGCACGTCGGGGGCCTGATCGGAATTGAGGATCATGCCGCCTGAGGCCTGCAACTGCTGAAAGGTCTTCTGCTCAAAGCTGACGTCGATGTCCGGATGTTTCGCCTTGAACTCCTCGAGCGCCTTCTTCCAGACAATGCCCTGAGCCGTGGTCGGCTCCTCGAACCACCATATCTTGAAGGTCTTCTGCTCGGCATGGCCGATCGATGTCATCAGCATCGCCGTGCCGAGTGCTAGCGCAAGTGTTGCAATCCTTTTCATGCTTTCCTCCCAAAAAAGCGGCTGCGCCGCGAAAAGACCAGTTAGTCAGTCATGGCGCCCCGCCCCGGCCTCCCAGCCCAACGGCGCGCCACTTAGGCGGTTGATCAGGGATCAACAATGAAATCTCCGCCCCGGCATTTCTTTAGATAGTTGAGCCCGTGAACCTGGCCAGTCATCTCAAGTTCGTCGCGATAGACCGGGTCGTGCCAGCCTTCGATGTCGATCGAGCCCGACCAGCCGGCAAGGCGCAGCTCGGAAATGATGTCGGTCCAGTTGCTGTCGCCGAAACCCGGCGTGCGCATGAAGACGAACTTCTCCTTGCCGAAGATGCCGTGCTCCTTGATGACCTCCCAGCGGATGGTCGCGTCCTTGCCGTGGACGTGGAAGAACTTATGTGCCCATTTGCGGATCTGCGGCATGGGATCGATCAGATAGACCATCTGATGGCAGGGTTCCCATTCGAGCCCGATATGATCGTCCGGCGTCTCGTTGAAGATCAGTTCCCACGCGTCGGGATTGTGAGCGATGTTCCAGTCGCCGCTCGCCCAGTTGCCATCCATGGCGCAATTCTCGAAGGCAATCTTGATGCCCTTGTCGGCAGCGCGCCTGGCCAGCTCGCTCCAGATCTGCTTATAGCGCGGCAGGCTGTCGGTCAGCGGCTTGCCGCGGACGCGGCCGGTGAAGCCGGCAACGCAGGTGGCGCCGAAATGATGCGCATTGTCGATGCAATCCTTCCAGCCCTGCAGCGTTTCGAGATCGATGTCAGTCTCTTCGAGCGGGTTGCCGAACATGCCGAGCGTCGAAATGGTGATATCGCGGTCGCCGATCGCGTCGAGGCAGCGCTTGCCGAGCTCGGCGAGGTTCTGCCCCTTGGTCGTTTGCCAGAAGAAAGGTTCGAAGCTTTCGAAGCCGAGGTCGGCGATCTGACCGATACGCGCGGCGGCATCGCCCTTGTTGCCGCTGACCATGGTGCCGATGCGAATGGATTTTGCAGGGTTGCTCACGTCACTTCATCCTATGCTGAAATTTCGATGCGACGGCCGGTCTTGGCGCTTTCGATCGCGCCGAAGACCATGGCGAGGCTTCTGATATTGTCCGAATTGACAGTTTCGGGCTGTTTGCCGGTGCGGATCGCCGCGATGAAATCGGCGATGACGCTGGCATGGCCGTGAGTCTCCTCGTCATGCCCCGGACCGGGAACGTTTACGGAAGCAAAGCCGCGCAGAAGGCCTTGCTCTTGTCCGGCGACGGCGGCCTTGAAGCTCTCCTCACCATCCCAGGTCAGCATTCCCTTCGAGCCGACGAGACGCCACTGGCTTTCCCAGCTGGTGCGCTCGCCTTCGGCGCACCAGGAGCCGCGATAGGTGAAGACGATATCGTCGGAAAATTCGAAAATGGCATTGGCCGAGGCGCCGTGCCGGTACCAGGAACCCTTCGGGTTGCGCTCGACGCAATAGACGGCGACCGGCTTTTTATCCGCAACGTAGCGGGCGGCATCGAAGGTGTGGATCGCCATGTCGAGAAGCAGGACATTGTCCATCTCTTCGCGGAAGCCGCCGAAATGCGGGGCGAGGAAGAAGTCGCAGTGAATGCCGGTGAGCTCGCCGATCGCACCGCTGTCGACGAAACGGCGCAGGCGCCTGACCCCCGATATGAAGCGACGGTTCTGGATGACGGCATGGATGCGGCCGGTCTCTGCGGCAAGGTCGATCAGCGCAGCGCCTTCGGCCAGCGAGGCCGCCATCGGCTTTTCGCTGAGCACGTGGCATCCGGCCTTGAGCGCGGTCGAAACGACATCGTATCGGGCAGCTGGAATGACGATGTCGAAAACGAGATCGGCCTTCGTGGTTTCGATGACTTCGGACAGGGCAGAGCCGATGACGGCGCCTTCCAGACCGAACTCGGCGGCGAGCTTTTCCGCCGTCTCCCGATTCAGATCGACGAGGCCGACGATGGCGATAGACTCGGCGAGATCGGGGTTGGACGCGATGGCGCGCAACCAACCTTTGGACATAGCTCCGCACCCGCACAGAATGGCACTGAATTTCACGATTTCCTCCGGGGGATGGCGCCAACTCTCCTCGTGACACGCATCCCGTAAACGTTTACGAATGTAGGCGGAAACGTTTTGGGATGTCAATAGAGGCGAAATACGAAAGTGCGAACCGAAGGAAAATCGCCAGCCATGAAAGGGATTCGCCAGCTTGCCGAGCATCTGGATATCTCGATCGGCACGGTCTCCCGTGCGCTGAACGGCAAGCCCGATGTGAACGAGGAAACCCGCCGACGCGTGCTGGCGGCGGCCGAGGAGTTCGGCTATGTCGCCAATCAATCGGGTCGAAGTCTTCGGCAAGGTGAGACGAAGGTCATCGGCCTGATGATCGAATCGAGCCAGGAAGCGGTCGAAAATGCCGACAACTTTTTCCTCGGCGTCACCAGCGGCCTGCAGCATGTCTTTGCGCGCCACAAGCTCGACCTCTTGATGCTTCCCTGCCCGGCCGACGAAGACCCGTGCGAATATCTGAAGCGCATGGTGGCGCGGCGTGTCGTCGATGCGATGATCATCTCCAATACGCAGCGCGTGGACCGGCGCGTCGATCTTCTCTCGCGCGCAAAGATCCCCTTCGCCGCCGTCGGCCGCAGCCTTTCGGCAGGCAATTTCCCCTGGGTCGATCTCGATTTCGAAGGCGTCGCCGAACGCGCTGTCGAACGGCTGGTCGCGCGCGGCCATCGCCGGATCGCGATCACCGCGCCTTCGAGCGAAGTCAACCTCGGCTACGTCTTTGTCGAGAGCTATCGCCGCACGATCGAACGGCACGGCATTCCCTTCGACCCGTCGCTCGTCATCCGTGTCAAGTCGAGCGAACAGGGCGGCTATCAGGCAGCACATGAATTGCTGCAGCTTGGACATCGGCCGACCGCGGTCATCCTGATCTACGAGCTGATGGCGATCGGCCTTTACCGCCGGCTGATGGAAGCGGGCATCCGGATTGGCCGCGACCTTGCAGTCATCGGCTTCCGCGATGCCCCGCGCGCACGCTTCCTGCAGCCCTCGCTCAGCTGCTTCCGCATGTCGCTCTACGATCTCGGCATTGCCCTCGGTCAGACGCTTCTCGCCAACATGCCGGCCTATCGCGCGTTCTATCCGGACGGCGGCCGCAACATCGTCTGGCCGCTGGAACTGGCACCGGGGCAAAGCGATGCCTTTGAGGTCGAGGCCCAGGCCTGAGCGCTGCGGCGGCGACGGTCGCCGTGCGCCACGATCGGCCGCCGCCGCGCTCGCGGCAGCCGTTCCCCTCTCGTGATCGAACGGTAGTGAAGGGGGAGGCCGGCATCTCGTCGTAAGGTCATATTCGGCCCTTGATAATCGCTGCCTGGCAAGGCAGGAGAGTGACATCGCGGAGGTAGATGCAGATGACGAGATTGGCGGATTCGCAGGGCCTGGAGATTTCGCATGAGGGGCATCGCACCCGTCTGAAATGGCACCGGCTGCGCAAGCGGTTCGCCGATCCCCTGTTTTCCGCCGAGGTGATGGCGGAGGGTTTTGCAGCAGGCGCCTCGATGGAACTCGATCTGCGCGTGCGCGCCGACGGCGGCTTCGTCGTGCTGCACGACAGGGAGCTCGAAGGTGAAACGACGGGCCGTGGACCAATCGCTGCGAGGAACGTTGCCGACCTTCGCGATGTCAGGATGAAGGACGGCGCCCGGCCGCTGATCCTCAGCGAGGATCTCGCCGATATGATGCAGGCAACGCATCCGGCCGCATTGCTGCAATTCGACATGAAGGACGATTACGACGCTGTCGGCACCCGCGGCATCGAGCATCTTGCCAGGCATTTCCGCCATATCGCCGCCTCGGTGATCGTCAGCGGCGGCAGTCTCGACCTCATTGTGGCAGTTAAGGAAAAGCTTCCGCATCTGCTGCGCGGCATCGATCCGACCGAGAAACTTTACGATATCCGGGAGGCCAGCGGCTGGAGCGCGGCGGAAATGGAACTGCGCGCCGACCTGCGCGGTCCGACCGAACCCGACACGATCTATCTCCATTGGCAGCTGATCCTTGATGCCGCCGAGGATGGCCTCGACCTCATCGGGCTTTGCCGGGACGAAGGCAAACGCGTCGACGCGTGGACCTTCACGCTGAAGGATCCGGTGGCCGGTTTCAGCGATGCGGAATGGCGGAGCTTCTCGACATTGATGGCGCTGAAACCGGATCAGATCACCACGGACGAGGCACCGGCGACCGAACGCGCCTGGGCGCGCCGCATAGCGGCTTGATCGGCGAAAGGACGCACGGCGCTCTAAAGTCCCTCGATATCGAGAATGAAGGCAAATTCGCCGGCAAGCCCCGGCGCGTAGGCGATGACAGGCCCGCCTTGCGCAAGCAGCCTGCCGACCGGCGGCATCGCGACCATCGCGCCGGCCTCTTCGGCGATCAGCGCACCGGCGAGCATATCCCAGGCATTGAGGTGGCGTTCGTAACAGAGATCAGCAGCACCCTCGGCAACGCGGAGAAGGTCGATGGCGGCTGCGCCCAAGCGCCGATAATCCATGCCGCGCTCATGGAGTCGCTTGGACAGCGCGAGATACTCATCGAAGCTCGTTTTGCGCGAATGGCCGAGAATGATGAGCGCATTGGCCGGATCGACAGTCGTCGCCGCATGGATCGGCAGTCCATCCTTGAAGGCGCCGCCGCCGCGCACCGCGTGAAAGACTTTGTCCTCGGCAGCGTCGTAAACGACGCCGATCTCGATCTTGTCGCCGACGACAAAGGCGATCGAAACGCCCCAGTGGCGGAAGCCCCTGATGTAGTTGGTCGTGCCGTCGATCGGATCGACGACCCAGGTGCCGGCCCCTTCCGATTGCCCGCCGCTCTCCTCGCCCATGAAGGTATCGTCCGGAAAGCGCGAGATGAGCCCGTGGCGGATCGCCTGCTCGGCCCTCCTGTCGGCGATGGTGACGAAGTCCTGCAATCCTTTGTTTTGAACGGCAAGAGTGCCGGGATCCGACTCGCACCGAAACCTGGCCGTCTCCCGTCCGACCTCGAGCGCAACGGTAATCGCGGCCTCCGCCCGTGCGCGGACGGCAGCGGCGTCGAATGCGGCATTCATCAGGCAGTCCTTCTTTTTATCAATGTCACCGGTGTGAACTCGACACGCGCCGTCAGCTCCGGTTCGGCCATCCGGCTGATCAACAGGTCGACGGTCTGTTCTGCCTGGAGGTCGCAGGGTTGGCGGATGGTCGTCAGGTCGTAGGCGGTCCAAGCGGCCTGGGGAATGTCGTCATGGCCGATAATAGGGAGCGGCGGCGCCTCATCGCGGCCCCTGCCCTGCATGATGCGGTCGATGACGCCGCAGGCCATGTAGTCATTGGCGCAGAACAGCCCGTCGATGCCGGATGCGGCCAGGTCGGTCGCCGCGTCATAACCGCTCCGGTAGTCGTTGATTCTGACCTGCAGGAACTGCGCCTCGATGCCAAGCTGCTTGCAGTGGGCGATGAAGGCCTCGCTGCGACGTCGCGCGGTATAAGATCTGGCCGGGGCAGCCATCACGGCGGGCTTTCGCACGCCGCTGTCGATCAGGCGGCTGGCTGCCAGATGCCCGGCCATGCGGTCGTCGGAGATGATACGGTCGACCAGGGGAATGTCGTTGCCCTTGTTGATCAGTACGATCGGTACGCCTTCGGCTGCGCATTGTTCGCAGATTTCGGTCGGCGGCGCGTCCGATGTGACGATGACGCCTGACACGGCGTAATGCAGCAATTGGCCGATGACTGTCGAGGTATCCGCCTCCTGCGAGGTCGGCAACAGGATCGGGCGGAAGTTACGGGCGAGCAGCGCCCGAGAGAGATGCTCGATCTGCAGCGTGCGGAACGGGTTGTCGAAACCGGCGGCGACGAGACCGACGAGATCGGAGCGTTTGTTGGTGAGGCTTCGGGCAAGATAGTTCACCCGATAGCCGAGTTCCTTGGCCGCCTGATAGACCTTCTCGCGCGTTTTCGGTGAGACGCTGGCATCCGGGGTGAAGGCGCGCGACACGGCAGCGCGCGAGACGCCTGCCACCCTCGCCACGTCGAAAGAGGTTGCCTTGCGCGGCCCCTTGTCCTTGTCAGCCAAGTGCTTTCTCCTTGATCGGAGGCGGCCGCATCAGATCGGGCAAATCGGTGCAGATGCCGAGAACCGGGAGTGTCATCAGGTCATCGAGAATGGTCCGCCGCTCCTCGTGCCAGAGCACGATCTCGCGGCCGGCCTCCAAGGCGCGAGCCATCAGCCCCCTGGTCACCAGATCCTGCGGGCGCTCCCCTGCCCTCTCCCAGCAGAGATGGAGAATATCGGCGCCGGCCTCATCACCGAGCGCATGCGGATCGTCGCCGATGCGGATCAGCACCGAGAGCGGAAAATCGCAGGCCGCGTACCTGAGTTCGCGCACCTGCGCGGTATCGAACGAGCCAAGGCAGGCAAAGCGCTGGTTCATTTCGACAAGGTGCCGCCAGCAGCGGATGCCGGTCCCCGGCGCCTTGAGTTCGACATAGAGGCCGGTTCCGGTCTCTCGGGCGAGAGCGGCGACCTGTGAAAAGCTCGGCACGTCGACGCCGTCAAGGTCGGCAAGCTCAGCCGCCGTCATTTCCGAGATGCGCCGGTCGATGCCGTAGACCCGCTCCAGATGGTCGTCATGGGAGACGACCACCACGCCGTCACCGGTCAACTGCGTGTCGAGCTCCCACATCTCCGCGCCGAGTTCGGCCGCGCGGCGGAAAGCGGCGAGGGTGTTTTCGCGTTCGTGGCCGCTGGCGCCGCGATGGCCGATGCAGAAGGGAAGCCGGCCCTTGGCCGTCGGCCAGCCATAACGTTCGAAGAAGGCTGAAAAATCGCGGGTCATCAGAGCCTCGTTCCGTTCTCGTCGAAGACGAACACGCCGCGGCTGTCGATCCCCCAGGCGACATCGTCGCCGACGTGAATATCGTTGCGCGCTGGCTGGATCGAGCGCAGCAGCGGCCCGCCGGCAATCCGCACGTCGTAAAGGTTTTCTCGCCCCTGCGTTTCGGCAAAGGTGATCTTGCCGGAGACGGTGACGTCGCCCGCCGGGGTGAAATGCTCCGGCCGCACGCCGAGCATCAGCTTGGTGCCCTCGGCGGCGCCGACGGCGTTCGGCAACGGGACCCGGATCTCACTTTCCGGGATTGTGAAGGCGCCCTTGTCCATGACGCCGCGCAGGAAGGTGATCGGTGGATTGCCGAGGAAGCCGGCAACGAAGGCGGTCTTTGGATCGTTGTACATCTCGGCCGGCGTGGCGATCTGGACGATCTCGCCTTCCTTCATGATAGCGATGCGGTCGCACATGCTCATTGCCTCCACCTGGTCATGGGTAACGAGGATGGCGGTTATGCCGGTCTCGCGCTGCAGGCGGCGGATTTCCGAGCGCATTTCGAGGCGCAGCTTGGCGTCGAGATTGGCGAGCGGTTCGTCGAGCAGCAGCACGTCCGGCCTGCGGATGAGCGCTCGCGCCAACGCCACGCGCTGCTGCTGGCCGCCGGAAAGCTCGGCCGGCCGGCGGCCCATCAGATTGCCGATGTGGACCAGGCCTGCGATGCGATCGACCTCTTTGCGGATCTCGGCGGCAGGCGCGCGCTTGACCTTCAGAGGAAATCCAATGTTCTCGGCAACGGTCATGTGCGGGTAGAGCGCATAGGACTGGAAGACGACACCGACATTGCGGGCCTGGCTCGGGAGATCCGTGACGTCCCGATCGCCGAAGAGGATGCGCCCGCCGGTCGGCCTGTGAATGCCGCAGACTGCAAACAGGGTCGTCGACTTGCCGCAGCCGGAGGGGCCAAGGAGCGCCAGCATCTCGCCGCCGGCGACCTCGAGGCGCATGTTCTCGATGACCTTGGTGGAGCCGAAGCTCTTCGAGAAATTGTCGAGGAGGATGCGCATCAGCCTTTGCTCCCGCCGCCGTAGATGTTCATGAGGTATTTGTTGAAGAGCGCGTAAGCGATCAGCACCGGAATGAGGTAGAAGAGGCCGACCGCCTTGAACATGTTGAAATCGTAATTGTTGTCGTCGGCAAGGAAGCCGGCGAGATAGACCGACAGCACCTGCACCTGATTGCCCGGCGCCAGCACCTGCGGCAGGATGAACTCGCCCCAGCCGGACAGGAAGGAGAACAAGCCAAGCGCCATGATGCCGGGCTTGACCTGCGGCAGCACCAGGCTGCGCCAGACCCTGAAACGCGACGCGCCATCAACGACGCCGGCCATTTCGATTTCCCAGGGCACGGTATCGTAGAAGCCCTTCATCAGCCAGATGCCGAGCGGCAGGTCGATCGCCGCCTTCACCAGGACGACGCCGATCAGCGAGTTATAGAGGCCGACCATCTGCAGCACGATGAAGATGGCGATGATCAGCGTTACCGACGGGAAGGCGTGCAGCACCATGACGCCGGCAAGGAAGAAGCCGCGTGCCGGCACGTTCAGCCGAGACAGCACATAACCGGCCATTGAAGAGACGATCAGCACCAGACTGGTGGTGCAGGCCGAAAACAGCAGCGTATTCAGGGTCACGTGCCAGATGTTCGCCTTGCCCGCCGTTGTCTGCCACAGGAAACGCCAATGGTGGAGCGTCAAGCCGGAGGGCAGCAAGGCGTCCGGCGGCTTCACCGTGACGGTGTCGAGGAAGAGATAGACATACATCAAGAGCAGCGGCAGGCTGACGATGGTCAGCGCCGTCAGGACAGGCCAGCTGCGATAATTTGCCGAGGGCTGCGCGCGTTCGACCATGGTCAATCCTCGATCAAGGGCTTGGCGACAAGCGTGCCATAGTTGAAAACGCGCAGATAAAGCAGCGACAGCACCACGCCGATGACGACCAGCACCAGCGCCATGGCGGCACCCAGCCCGTATTCGAGATTGCCGGCATAGTTTCTGAGAGCGGTGTGGTAGGCGGAGAGCGCCCAGACCTCGGTCGCGTTGCCCGGCCCGCCATTGGTGGCGAGCAGGATTTCATTGAAGGAGGCGAGCAGCGACAGTGTCTGATAGCAGGTGACGAAGAGGATCGGCCAGCGCATCTGGGGCAGGATGATGTAGCGGATCTGCTGCCAGCGTGAGGCGCCGTCGACCTCGCTCGCATAGAACTGGCTCTTCGGGATGGCCTTCATCGCCGACGAGAACACCAGCATGCCCATGGAGGCGCCGATGAAGCCGTTGATCAGCACGACGAAGAACCAGGCATTATAGGCGGTATCGAGCAGGTAGTTCTTCGGGGGGTAGCCGAACTTGCCCATCAGGATCGAAATGAAGCCGCTGTCCCAGGCGAGCCACTTCCACAGCATGACGTAGATGACGACGGGCGTGATGCGCGGCAGGAGCCAGATGCCGCGAAAGATCGAGGCCGGCGTCGGAGGCATGTAATGCGTCCAGATGGCAAGCAGCAGCGCATAACCGACGTTGAAGAGCATCAATACCAGCGCGACATAGAGCACGGTATTGAAAAGCACACGCGCCATGTCGGGCGAGCTGGCCATGCGTGAGAAATTGTCGGTCGTCCAGGTCCAGCCGGTATAGGTGGTCTTGGCGACGGTTTCCTTCTGCTCCGGCGTCAGCTTGAAACCCAGACCGTCCAGCGACGAAAACAGCTGTTCCTTGCTGTCGAAGCGCGTGTTGAGGACGGAGCGGTTGAACTGTTCGGAGATCTGCTTGACCTCGCGCGTCGAAGGTCGTTCGGCAAGGTCCTTGATCATGCGTTCGACGTCGCGCCGCGTCGCAAAGACCTCGCCGGCGTGTTTGGCGCGCAACTCCGCCGCGATCGCAGGCGCAAGGCCGAGGCCCTCCACCCCCTTGAGGCCGGCTTCGTCGATCGTGTAGCGCGGCTCGGCCATCTCGGCGGCGATCTCCGGCATTGCCGATTTCAGCGTGATCAGCGAATTGGGTGCGATCTGATAGACGCCCCCTGAAATACCGGTCGCCGTGGTCATGTTGGTCATGGAGAAGACCGCTGTCAGAACGACCGGCATCAGGAAAAAGAGCACGATCATGACCGCCGCAGGCGCGATCATCACCAGTCCGAGCGTTCTGGACGATTTCATGGGAAGCCTCCTCGAAGGGATCGATCGGGCGGCGGGATTGCCGCCGCCCGGAGGGACGCTTCGATCTTAGCGGATGACGATCTTGTCGCCGAGCGTGCTTTTCAGCTCGCTTTCGGCATCGCCGATGGCGGCGTCGACGGTCTTGGCGCTGGTCCAGGAAGCTTCGAGGTTCTTCCACATGATGTTCCAATAGGTGCCGAAATCGGAATTGTTCGGCATCGCATTGGCATGCGGCAGCAGGCGTTCGGTGGCTTCGCGGGTCCACCGGTCAGCCGAGTAAAAATCCACTTCCGACTCCGCCTCGGAGATGCCGAGATGGGCTGACTTGACCGCATGCAACGCGTTGATGCGCGGCTCCGAGGCGATCGTGATCAGCTTGGCGGCGATATCGGTGTCCTCCTTGTCATGGCCTGCGGTCAGCAGGTAGACGAGCGGATGCGTCAGCGTGTTGGCCTTGCCGCCTTCGCCGGCCGGGATCAGCGTGAAGATCACGTTGCCGAAGAAATCCTTGAGGCCTTCCTGGTTGACGAGGCGGGCATAGTGCCAGGTGCCGCCGTCCCAGATGCCGGCCTTGCCAGTGGCGACTTCCTTCCACCACTGGTCGCCCGGCATGCCGATGTGGTTCTTCTTGGTGACGCCTGATTTGACGGCATCGGCGAAGAACTGGTAGGTGCGGGCCATCGCCGCCTTGTCGAAGACAAGCTTGCCGCCTTCTTCCATCGTGCCGCCGAAGCTGGTGTAGAACTGCCAGTAATCCGG
Source organism: Rhizobium esperanzae (assembly GCF_002204185.1). Classification (GTDB taxonomy): domain Bacteria; phylum Pseudomonadota; class Alphaproteobacteria; order Rhizobiales; family Rhizobiaceae; genus Rhizobium; species Rhizobium esperanzae. The sequence goes on from NZ_MXPU01000006.1 coordinate 287,764, forward strand.
GCCGTTGCTGGTGCGCGGATAAAAGCCGTAGCCGGGCTGGACGAGGCCCTTGTCCTGCATCTTCTTGGCGTCTTCGAGCAGGTTCTTCATCGTATACTTGCCATCCTGCACGTTCTGCGGCAGGGCGTCGAGATCGGCGTCGCTGTAGCCGATCGCCTTCATATACGGCTTCCAGAAGAACATCGGCCGGGATTCGGCATCCTGAGGGATGCCGTAGACGGTGCCGTTGTAGGAGGCGATCTTCAGAAGATTTTCATAGATGCCATTGAGCGGCCAGGAATCGAGGTCGACATAATCTTCGATCGGAACGATCAGGCCGGATTGCGACCAGGGTGCGATGTCCTCATGGCCGCTGACGACGATGTTCGGAGCGGTCTTGGCTTCTGCGGCAAGGGTTAGCGCCTGTTTGAAGTCTTCCCAAGCGCTATAGGGCTTCTTTTCGACGGTGATTTTCAGGTCTTCGCCCTTGAGGGCGGCTTCGCGCTGCAGCTGCTGGGCCGCGATCTCGATGGCGTCGAGACGATAGACGTCGTTCGGGCCGGTGCCGCCGGCCCAGACGCTGATTGTAACGTCCTTGGCGAGTGCGAATACGGAGGTCGAGGCCAGGATGGCAGCCGCGATCGTAAGGGATTTCAATGTCGGCAAAATGGTCATCTTCTTCATCTCCCCAGAAGAGCAGTGTGAGGCCTCTTTGACGGGTCATCACTGGTGTTGACGACCGCTGCGAGAGCCCGCGAAAACGTGACAAGTCCCGCTCTATGGGCTGAACGTAACGGCCGAATGACAAAATTGAGCACGTGTGCAAAATTATTATGACGATGTCCGCGGCACTTGCAAGCGGCGGTGTTCGGCGGGCATCTTTTATGCTTCAAATTGCGCCTTTCCTGGTCTAGCATCGCACCTATGAGCCTTGAATCCGTCCGCGCCTTCCTCGGCACCCACGCACCCGACATCGAAATCATCGAAACCGCCGAGAGCTCCTCGACGGTGGCGCTTGCCGCCGAAGCCCATGGCGTCGAGCCCGCCCAGATCGCCAAGACGATCTGCCTGCGCGTCGGCGAGCAGATGATGCTGGTCGTTGCCGGCGGTACGGCACGGCTCGACAATCGCAAATTCAAGGACACTTTCGGTGCCAAGGGGCGCATGCTCGATGCCGAAGAGGTCGTGGCGGTCACCAGCCATCCTGTCGGCGGTGTCTGCCCGTTCGGCCTGCCCTCGCCGCTGCCGATCTATTGCGATATTTCGCTGAAACGTTTCGACGAAGTGGTGCCGGCGGCCGGTTCGACCAATTCGGCCGTGCGCATCGCCACCGGACGGCTTGCCGAGCTGACCGGCGCCAGCTGGGTCGATGTTTGCCAGTAAAGCGGCCGAAGAACTTCAAACGCCGGAAAGAGTACCTATATTCTATCCCGACATGCCGTGATTGCGCATGACAGGGAGACCAGAATGCCGAGTGCCGTTTCGCGTTTTGCCAGGGTCGCAGCCATTGCCGTACTGACGAGCGCTACCGTTTTTGCCACGATCAGCGATGCCGATGCGCGCCGCGCCGGCGGCTTCGGCGGCTTCGGAAGCCGTGGCACCCGTACTTTCAGCGCGCCTCCGGTTACCCGCACAGCGCCTGCCCCGGCTGCCCCCATTGAACGCTCGATGACGCCGCGCCCGCAGACGACCGCACCCTATAATACCCAGCAGCCCGGCTACGCCCAGCAGCGCCCCGGCTTCTTCAACGGCTTCGGCCGTTCGATGATCGGCGGCCTGATCGCCGGCGGTCTTCTCGGCATGCTGCTCGGCCACGGTTTCGGCGGCGGCTTCGGCTTCCTCGGCATGTTGCTGCAGATCGCTCTGATCGGCGGCGCCATCATGCTTGCCATGCGCTATTTCGCCAACCGACGCCAGCCTTCTTACGGCGTCGGCGGTCAGAGCCGGTCCTACGGCCAGTCCTTCAACATGTCGCCCACGAACAATTCGTCGTTCCAGATCCCGGCGATCGGCTCGGGCGCCGGTTACGGCGGACAGTCGCGCGGCAATCGCCCGAGCGACGAGATCGGGCTGGCCCAGGCTGATCTCGACCAGTTCGAGGAGTTGCTGACGAGCGTGCAGACCGCTTACGGCGCCGAAGACTGCGGTGCGTTGCGCCGGCTGACGACGCCCGAGGCAATGTCCTACCTTGCCGAGGAACTGGGAGAAAACGCAACCAACGGCGTGCGCAACCGCGTCTCCGACGTCAAGCTGCTGCAGGGCGATATTGCCGAGGCCTGGCGCGAGAACGGCCAGGAATATGCGACGCTTGCTATGCGTTATTCCTCGATCGATGCCATGGTCGAACGCGACAGCGGTCGAGTCGTTTCCGGCGACGACCGCCGTCCGACCGAAAGCACCGAGATCTGGACCTTCGTGCGCAAGCCGGGCGCGGATTGGAAGCTCGCTGCGATCCAGGGCACCGGCCAGCGCGCCGCCTAAAGAAAACCAGCCTCAATAGATGCCGCCCAAGCTGTCGATCAGCTTGGACGGCATTCTAATTCACCGCCACCGGTTTGGAACGCATCCGGGAGACGGTCTCGCGTTCGGCCCGCTTGCAGCGCATCGGCGGCAGGCCGCGATCCATCAGGTCCATGTCTTCCAACACCATATCGCCCATCTTCTTGAAGGCGCTGTCGAGCGCTCCGGCTCGGTGCGCCGAGCGGATGAAACCGTTCAGGCTGCGTATCGGATGATCGGGCGGCAGCGGCTCCTCGGGGTAGACGTCGCTTGCCGCGACGATATGGCCTGACGAAACGGTTGCCATCAGCGCATCGAAATCGACGACGTCGGCGCGGCTGAGCAGGATGAAGGCCGCGCCCCTGCGCATGCTGGCGAAGGCGTCGGCACCGAGAAATCTCCTGTTTTCACTGGTGACGGCTGCGACAACAAAGACGAAATCGCTCTTCGTCAGCACATCTTCCAGGCTTGCCGGCTCGACGCCGTTTTCCTCGAGGATCGAGCGGGGCAGCCAGGGATCGAACACCCTGATGTGCGCCCGGAATCCGGAGAGCACGCGGCGCAGCGCCTTGCCGAGATCGCCGAAGCCGATGATGCCGATCTCGGAACCGGCGATCAGCCGCGCGCTCGCATTGCCCTCCCCACCCCAGAGTTCGCTACCCTTGCGAAACGCGACATCGGCATCGACGATGCCGCGCGCCAGGGCCAACGCGAAGCCAAGGCCGATTTCGGCCACCGGTTCGGCAAAGACCTGTCCTGTCGTCACGACGTGAATGCCGCGCTGGAAGAGCACCTCATAAGGCATATTGTTCAAGAGATTGCTTTCGACATTCAGGATCGAGCGCAGGGCCGGCATTCTGCTCAATGTTTCCGCCGAGAGCGGCGGCTGACCGATGATATAGCGGGCTCTGCCGAGGACCTCGTCACCAAGCCCGGCGATATTCTCCGGATCGGCCTCGACGACCTCGTATTTCGCATGCAGTTCGGCGCGTGCCTTATCGCTGAAGATCAGATCGAGCGTGCGCGGCTCGGGCGCGCTGATCGCCAGCGGTCGTTCGGCATTTGTCATCGGCGTCTCCTACGTTGCGGGCGGCTTGCGTTTCCTCGGCTGGAGAATTGATAACCTCCGGCCGCGGCTGTTTCCAGTTGGCGGGCGAGAAATTGGCGAGCGAACCTCTGATCGGTGCTGATCATGAGTGGGGCCGACGCAACTGAAAGCGGCATTTGCCTATCAGATAAGCAATTGAATTCTCTCGCTATTCGTGGTTTCTCTGTTGACGGCTCGAACTGCCTGAATTAGCTTGATGCATCCAACCTGGGCGTCTCGACGCGGCAGGAAATCGAGACATTGCAAAGGAAACGAACCCATGAAGTCAGTACTTAAAAGCTGTCTGATTGCCCTGGCTGCCGCAGCGCTACCGGCTGTCGCTTCCGCCCATCCTGCCGTCGGCGGCGCTGCCGGCTTCAGCCATGGCTTTGATCATCCGATGTCCGGCCTCGATCATGTCCTTGCCATGGTGATGGTCGGTGTGGTTGCTTTCCAGCTCGGCGGCCGCGCCATCTGGCTCTTGCCGCTGACATTCGTCCTGATGATGGCGTTTGGCGGTGCTCTCGGCGTTGCCGGCGTTGAACTTCCCTTCGTTGAGACAGGCATTGCACTTTCCGTCGTCGTTCTGGGGGGCATGATTGCACTCGATGTCAGGGCGCCGCTCGCCGCGGCGCTCGGCATGGCCGGGCTCTTCGCCATCTTTCATGGCCATGCACACGGCGCTGAAATGCCGGAGGATGCTGCCGGCGTCGCCTATGCTGCCGGCTTCATGATGGCTACCGGACTGCTGCATGGCGCCGGCCTCGCTCTTGGCCACGTCATCGGCCGCGCCGGCGAACGGCAGGGCATTTTCGTCACGCGGGCTGCGGGCGGCGCTGCCGCCATCTCTGGACTGGGCATTCTGGCCGGTTTGATCTGATCTGTACGGAATCTCTGGAAACGGTGATGCGCAGCTTAGCATGAGCTGATGGGCGACGCAGTCGGGAAGAAAGCGTCCGAAATGCGCAAGTAGCTAGTAAAATATAGAAAGGGCGCGGTGCGAAGCCGCGCCCCTCCCGTCATTCATCAGCCTTCCAGCCACTTCACCTGATCGGGTGTCAGCTTGATGTCGAGGGCCGAGAGGCTGTCCTCCAATTCGGCGATGGTGCGCGGCCCGATCAATGGAATGACCGGGAAAGGTTGGGCGATCACGTGGGCGAGCGCGATATGGATCGGGTTGCGGCCGAGCTTGTTGGCAAGCTCGATGGCGCGGTCGCGGCGTCCGAAATTGCGCTCGGAATACCACACGCGAACAATCTCCTCGTCGTCCTTCTTGTCGCGGCCGGCGCGGTCGGTGAAGAAGCCGCGGCCCTGGCTGGACCAGGCGAAGTTCGGGATCTGCTTCTGGTTCAGCCACGTCTTCCAGTCGTCATCGGAGGCGGCGACGCAGCCGGCCCAGATCGGATCCAGCATTTCCGCGAGCGAGAAGTTGTTGGAGAGAGCTGCCGGCGCCGCCTTGCCGGTTCTTTCGGCATAAGCGATCGCTTCGTCGAAACGCGCCCGGGTCCAGTTGGAACCGCCGAAGATGCCGCGGATGCGGCCGCGTTTGACTTCTGCATCCATGGCATCGACGAATTCGCCGACGGGCACGTCGGTATTGTCGCGATGCATGAAATAGATGTCGACATAGTCCGTCTTCAGCCGGGCGAGCGACTGGTCGAGCTGCTTGGCGATCATGTCGGGATAGCAGAGCGGCGAATGCGCGCCCTTGCCGATCAGCACGATCTCCTCGCGCGGGACCTTGCGGCTCGTGTGCCAGTCCCCGAAGATCGCCTCCGTTTTGCCGGCGCCATAGACAAAGGCCGTATCGAAGGCGTTGCCGCCGGCCTCGTAGAAGGCGTCGAGCGTCAGTGAAGCGGCGGCGAAGTTCGGGAAGAACTCGAAGCCGAGGGTCACGACTGAGGCCGGCTTGGAGATGCCCGGAATCTGTCGCTGCGGAATGCTGTTGCCGCGCGTGACCGCGCCGCCCCATATATTGGACGTGCGTCTGGCGGCTTTCTCGACGCCATATTCAAGACCAACCGAGGCGCGCCACTGGTCGAGCACGCGCAGATTTGCGATTGAATCCGCCCAGCTCATGCCGGGGGAACTGAACTCGGTTCTGCCGGCCCGGATCGCATCGCCCGCCGCGTCCGCCTCGAAGGAATAGAGCCAGCGCTCTTCCTTGACCTCGATCGTCTCCTGCTTGCCGCCCTTGAAGACCTCGATCTTGCCGACACCGCCCTTGTGGCCGGAGGCGAACCAGAAGTCGGCCACTTCGATCCGGCCCTCGGAGCCGATGATGCGCAGCACATTGTCCTGCTGGGCCATGATCGAGCAGGAGACTTCGGCGATGATCTCGTTCGGGAACTTGAGCACGGCCGACGCCCATTCGTCGACGCCGCTCTCTCCGAGATGGGCGACGCCCGACACCTTTTCCGGTTCGAGGAAGGCCTTGCCCTCTGCGGCGCCGGCAATCAATCGCGCCATCGACACTGGATAGCCGCCGACATCGAGAATGCCGCCGCCGGCGGTATCATTGGCGAAAAGCCGATGCTCCGGCTTATAGCTGCCCATGTTGAAGCCGAAGCTCGAGCGGATGATGCGGATTGTGCCGATAACGCCGCTCTTGATGAGCTCGATCAGCTTTTCCGTCTGCGGATGCACCCGGTACATGAAAGCTTCGCCGGCAAAGACGCTGGCTTTCTTGGCTTCATAGTAAACGGCTTCGGCATCATAGGCTGAAAGCGCGATCGGCTTTTCCACCAGGATGTGCTTGCCGGCGCGTGCGGCCTTGATCGCCCATTCGGCATGGCCGGTATGGGGCACGGAAATATAGACCGCATCGACCTCGGGGTCGGAAAGCAGCGCTTCGTAACCATTGACGATGCGGGCGCCGGGGAAGTTTTCGGCAAGTCCAGGCTTGGAAGGATTGCGGGTGGCAATCGCGACCAGTTTGCCGGTGCGGGAGTGGGCAACGCCATCGGCAAAGGTGCGAGCGATGGTGCCGGGGCCGATGATGCCCCAGCGGATCGGTTGATCGGAAGTCATGGAATCCTCTTTCGTCTTTCTGCCTTGGGATTGGTTCAGCGGAGCCGTTTGCCGGCGCCGTCGAAAAGGAATGTGCGGTTGGCGGGAAGGCCGACCGTCAGCGTCTCGCGATTGCCTGATGTGCGCGATTCCGGCCGCTCGATGATCAACTGTTCGTCGCCGACGGCGGCATAGATGTAGCTGGTGTTGCCGAGGTGTTCGGCGACATCGATGGCAACGGTGAGATCGGTATCGCCAGCACCTGCATCGACGAAATGTTCGGGCCGGATGCCGAGGGTCACTTTCGCGCCGATTTCGATTGTATCGGCGACGGGCAGCGGCAGGCGCGTCTCCGGATTGCTCTCCAGCGCGATCACCGCCCTGCCCGGCTGCGCCTCGACGGTCACAGCTTTCAAGAAATTCATCTTCGGCGAGCCGACGAAGCCGGCGACGAACTGGTTGGCCGGGTCGTCATAGAGGTCGAGCGGTGCGCCGATCTGCTCGATGTTGCCAGCGCGCAGCACGACGATACGGTCGGCGAGCGTCATCGCTTCCGTCTGATCGTGCGTGACGTAGATCATTGTCGTGCCGAGCTGTTTGTGCAGCCTTGAGATCTCGACGCGCATCTGTACGCGCAGCTCGGCGTCGAGGTTCGAAAGCGGTTCATCGAACAGGAAGACCTCGGGCTCGCGCACGATGGCGCGGCCGATCGCGACACGCTGGCGCTGACCGCCGGAAAGCTGCTTCGGCCGCCGTTTCATCAGTTCGGTGATCTGCAGGATATCGGCGACATGGCGCACCCGCCGCTCGGTATCGTCCTTCGGATTGCCGTTCATGCGCAGGCCGAAGCTCAAGTTTTCCTCGACGGTCAGGTGCGGATAGAGCGCATAGGACTGAAAGACCATGGCGATACCGCGGTCGGCCGGCTCGACGTCGTTGACGACCCGGCCGCCGATCCGAAGCTCGCCTGACGTGATGTCCTCGAGGCCGGCAATCATCCGCAGCAGCGTGGACTTGCCACAGCCGGAGGGGCCGACGAAGACGACGAATTCGCCGTCCTTCACCTCCAGATTGGCCCCATGGATGATCTCAAAGCCGCCGAAGCGCTTGACGATGTTGCTAAGTGAAAGCTCTGCCATTCGGCTTCCCCGATTACTTGATTGCGCCGGCCGCGATGCCGGCGATGAAATGGCGCTGGAGCGCCACGAAGACGACGAGGATCGGCGCCGTCAGCAGCACCGCGCCGGCCATGATGCCACCCCACGAAACCTTGGTGAGGCCGATCAGCGTTCCCAATGCCACCGGCGCCGTCATCATCCCCGGTCTGGAATTGATGAGCAGCGGCCAGAGGTAATTGTTCCACGAATGCAGGAAGAGAATGATCGCCAATGCCGCCATGGTCGGGCGCGCCAGAGGCAGGGCGATGCGCAGGAAGATCTGCCATTCCTTGACGCCTTCGACGCGGGCTGCGTCGAAGAGCTCGCCCGGCATCATCGAGAAGGACTGCCGCATGAATAAGACGCCGAGCGAATTGAAGAGCGGCGGCACGATCAGAGCCACCCAGGTGTTTGCCAGCTTGAACTCGCGCGCCACCATGATGAACTGCGGGATGACGACCACGGAGAAAGGCAGCGTGATAGTACCGAGGATGATAGCGATGACGATGGAGCGGCCGACAAAACGGTAACGTGCCAGCGCCCAGCCGGCCATCGACGTCAGCATCACCGAGAGCACGGTATAGATAAGCGCCACGCCGATGGAGATCACCATTGCGCCGATGAAATCGGTGTCGGCCTGCAGATTTTTAAAATTCTCGACGAAGTTGGTCGATGGCCACAGCACGATCTCGGGATTGAAGATGCCGTTGTCGGGCATGGTCGAGAAGACGAACATCATCCACAGCGGAAACAGCCAGATCAGCGCCAGCGGCGCCAGCGCGGCGTGCAGCGCGATCTGACGGATGAGAAGGGATTGCGACTTGGATCTCATTTCGGGTCCCTCCCGATCCAGAGATTGAAAAAGGAGATCACCACGGCCAGAGCCGCCATCGTATAGGCGATCGCCGAGGCATAGCCGAAGTTCAGCGAGGTGAAACCCTGGCGGTAGAGGAAGAGGCCGAGTGTCTCCGTGCCGCCGCCCGGACCACCGCGATTGGTGATGAGGAAGGGTTCGGTAAAGAGCTGCATGGTGCCGATCACCGAGAGCACGACACAGAAGAGGATGATCGGTTTCAAGAGCGGCAGGGTGATGTGGAAGAACTGCTGTGTCTTGCCCACCCGATCGAGCGTCGCGGCCTCGTAGACATCGTCGGGGATGGCCTGCAGGCCGGCCAGGATGATGATGGCGTTATAACCGGCCCAGCGCCATGTGACGGCGAGGATGATCACTGCCATCGCGGCATTGGCGTTGTCGAACCAGGAGATCGGGCTGAATCCGACCGCTGAAATCATCTTGTTGATGATACCGAAATCGAGGCTGAACATCAGCCGGAACACGGCCGCGTAGGCGACTTCGCCGACGACGACGGGGGCAAAGAAGGCGAAACGAAAAAGCGGGCGCGCTTTCAGAAGCGGCGAATTGAGCAGCACGGCCATGACGGTCGCCAGCGCGATCATCACAGGCACCTGGATCACCAAGATAATCAGTGTGTTATAGAGAGCGTTATAGAAGGCGGGGTCGTAGAAGAGCCTGCCCCAATTGGCCTGGAAGCTGTATTTCCACGGATTGACGCGCGTGTTCTGAAAGGAAATCAGGAACGAGTCGATGATCGGCCAGACCCAGAAGGTGGCGAAAACAAGCAAATAGGGGGCGAGGAACGCATAGGCGCTCCGGGTTCTGAACGGCATCGAGCCTCCTCCTCACGAACGAATGACGGGCCGCGCTGCAAGCGGGTGAAATGCCGGGCGCGGGAAGCGCCCGGCATCGTCATTCATTGCGCGATCGGAAGTCCGGTTGCGGAAGCGATCTGCTTGGCGGCATCGTCGAGAGCCGCTTTCGCATCGGGGTAGCCGCCGGCGAAGAATTTCGCCTGCGTTGCCTTGAAGATGCCTTCGGCATCACTTTGGAAGGCGGTGCCGCGGCTCGGCACGATCTTGGGCAGGGTTGCCAGAATATCGGCCCAGACCTTCTGACCGCCCCAATAGGGCTGGGGCTCGTTGACGAAGGGATCCTTCTCGGCGGAAAGCAGCGACGGCACCAGACCGAATTCCTTCAGCATGGTGACTTGACCTTCATTCGTCCCAAGGGCGTAGTTGACGAATTTCCAGGCGGCTTCCTTGTTCGCCGAGGTTGCCGAAATGGCGAGCGACGAGCCGCCGAGGTTGGCGGCGTGCGGACCGTCGGCCGTCAGGCTCGGCATTCTGTAGACGCCCCACTTGCCCTTGAGATCAGGGGAGGTCGAGCGCACCGTGCCTTCATACCAGCCGCCATAGAGCTGGCTTGCGGCCTTGCCGGCGGTGTTGGCCTGGATCTTCTCGTCCCAGTTCGCTGCCGTCAGCGTGCCGGCATCCTTCATCTCCTTCACCTTTTGCAGCGCGGCGACGCAGGCCGGCTGGTTGATGGTGATGTTCTGGCCGTCGGTCGAGAAATAGCCGCAGCCCTGCTCGTTGGCGATCATGCGGAACCATTCGCTGTCGCCGTTGAAATCGGCCTGTGCCATGACGACGCCGGGATTGGCGGCGGAAATCTTCTTGCCGGCGGCGATGAAATCGTCCCAGGTGCTGATCGTGCTCGGATCGACGCCGGCCTTTTCGTACATGTCGCGGCGGTAGAAGACGGCGACTGGGCCGGAATCCCACGGCATGGCATAGGCGACGTCGCCGACTTCAAGTTCGGTGCGCTTGAAGTCGGGGAACTTCGCCTGGATATCGGCCGTGTAGCCGAGCTCCTTCAGATTGGCGAAGCAATCGGGGAAGCGGCTCCAGAAGATTTCAGCCTCGAAATTCTCGATGCTGACAATGTCGGGCAAGCCGTCGCCGCCGGCAGCGCAGGCCGCGAGCGTCTTGTCGAAGACCTGGCTGTTGCCAAGATCTTCGACGGTGACCTTGATATCGGGGAACTGTTTGTTGAAGCCGGGAAGCGTGGACTTCAACGCCGATGCGGCGACATTCCAGCTCCAGATGGTGAGATTGGCCGACTCAGCGAAGGCGGAGCCGGAAGCAAGCAGTGCAAGAGCTGCGGTCGCAGCGAGAAGTTTGAAGCGCATTGAAAATCCTCCCTTTTCAATTGCCGATCTTTCACGAACGCGGTTAGACTATCCGCAAGGGAGCGGCTGTCTCCTAAAAAGGGAATATGGATTTGGCGGAAAGTAAGGTCGGCACGCGGGCAATCTATCAGCCCGGCGCAAGCAGCATTGAGGGTTCGCCGACGGCACTGCAGATGTTTCACGCGCACCCGCCTATCATGGCTATGCCGCACTGGCACGCGCAGGTCGAGATCAACTATGTCATGCGCGGAAGTGTGCATTACCGCATGAACGATCACGCGTTTCGGCTGAACGCCGGTGATATGTGCCTCTTTTGGGGTGGGCAGCCGCATCAGATGGACGAATCGTCAGATGATTCGCTTTATGCCGGTGCCCACCTGCCGCTCGTTTATTTCTTCCGGCTGCGCCTGCCGATCAGCATTTCCAGCCGTCTTATGAAAGGTGAGACGTTGCTGACCTCGGCAACGGACGCTGCTGATAACGAAAACTTCGCTCGCTGGTTTCGCTATGCCAATTCCGGTGATTCCGCCAAGGCCCAGCACGCCGTGGACGAATTGCTGCTGCGCATCGAGCGTATCGCATTCGAACCCTATTCGATGACGACATCGAAGACGACTGCCAGCCTGGATGGCGATCAGCTGCATCCCAACTCCTCGCGAAGTGTCGCGCGCATGTGCGATTTCATCGCCGCCAATTTCCTGCAGGACATCGATTCGGTCGATATCGCCCGCGCCGCCGATCTGCATCCGAAATATGCCATGAATCTTTTCAAGCGATCGACCGGCATGACGCTCAGCAAATATGTGACGCTGCTCAGGCTGTCTCGCGCGCAGGCGATGCTGATGAGCGAAGGCGCCAACGTTTTGCAGGTGGCAATGGACAGCGGCTTCGGCTCGATCAGCGCCTTCAACAAATCCTTTCGCCACATCGCCGGGATGTCGCCGTCCGATTTCCGCCGCGACATCCGGCTGGTGACGACGATGCCCGCCGGCGCCTTCCGCAATTAACGCATGTTCCGCCTCATCGCCTGTCATATGCGGCTGAGGACTTATCTTTTTTCAGCGAGCTCAATCTGGATGCCATCGGGATCGCGCACGAAGGCGACCTTGTGCAGGACCTCGGCGTTGATTGCCAGGCGCGGCCTTTCCTTGACCTCGACGCCGGCCTTTTGCAGACGGGTGAAGGTCTCCTGGACATCTTCGAACAGGAAGGTCAGGTGGCGCAGACCGGCCGTGCCCTCGGGCACATCGACCGCCCTTGCCGCGCCTCCCGCCGGTGCGAAAATTTCCAGCATACCGCCGCCGGCGTCGAGAAAGGCGATCTCGGCACCATCGGCCATCCTCTTGCGCAGATGCAGGCGCAGGCCGACCAGACCGCAGTAGAAATCGACGGACCGGTCCATGTCACTGACCGTCATGCCGACATGTTCGAAGGATTTCAGCATGGGTGCTTTTCTCAGTTCGGATTGCAAAAGGATTTCATAGAAGTCTTTCAGCGTTGACGGCAGCAGACGTGGCGGCCGCTTGTGCACTGTGGGCGTCGCCGCTACGGTGAGGTCAAAACGGGGTCAGAACCATATGCACATTCGAAAGGCAGTATCCGCCGATGCGGAGGAGCTGTGCAGTCTCCTGAACGAAATCATTCTGGCCGGGGGGACAACCGCGCTCGAGACGCCGTTGACAGCTGCGGAATTCGCGGATTGGTTCATCGACGGCGAATTCCCCCTCATCTGTCATGTTGCAGTGCATGATCGGTCGCTTGCCGGCTTCCAGTCATTGAGCCTCTATGGCGATCCGCCGAAAGGTCATGCCGATATCGCAACATTTGCCCGCGTAAACCCGAAGATACCAGGCGTGGGCCGTGCCCTTTTTCCGGCGACGCTGGCAGCGGCCGAGGAACTCGGGCTTGAATTTATCAATGCGACCATTCGGGCCGATAATGTCGGCGGTCTTGCCTATTACACAAAGATGGGCTTCGAGCCCTATGACCGGCTTATTCAGATTCCGCTTTTGGACGGAACGCCCGTCGATCGGATCAAGAAGCGTTTCAGAGTAGATGCCGAGCGCCGACCGGCATCCTCCGTTTGACCCTTCGGGGTCGGAATCGTTCAGAGGCCGCCAGCCCTGCGCTGTTCTTCCGGAAGCCATGAGCGATAGAGCGGATGATCGGCGGCAATCGGCATCGGCGTCGGCTGGCCGGTGCGCTGAGAGAAATAGGCGGCCGTCACCAACTCCAGCGAATTGCGGGCGTCCTGCAATGTCACCGGCGGATCCGTGTCTTCGACGATCGCCCGATGGAACAGCTCGAACTGGCGGGTATAACCATCCTCGCCCGGCACATAGGCGGCGAGCGCGGCATCGATCCGCACCTGGTGCTCTTCGGTTCCGGCGGTAAAGACCCAGGGATCGCGGCCCATCGTATAGGGTTCGAGGATGCTTTCGGCGACCAGATCGCTAAAGCAGAAGCGTAGCCGCGAGATTTCTTTGCGCGAGCCGAGCGTCATCGACAGCGTCGCCAGCGAGCCATTCTGCATTCTCACTGAGAGGGCGGCAGTATCCTCGACCTCGATCGGATTGACCAGCGTCGCGCCATAGGAAAACACTTCGGCGCAAGGGCCGTGCACATAGTTCAGCATATCATGGGCATGAATCGCGTGGCCGAGAAGGCCGCCGCCGAGTTCGCTCGCCCATTTGCCGCGCCACGGCACGGCGTAATAATCCGGGCCGCGCCACCAATGGGTCTCGATCGTCGTCAGGAAGGGCTTGCCGGCGAGGCCCTGCTCGATCAGCAGTTTCAGCTTCTGCAGGCCGGAGCCGTAGCGATACTGAAAGATCGGCATCAGCTTTCGGCCGGGGAAGCGAGCGAGGATGCGGCCCATCTCGTCGACTTCGGCAATCGAGCCAAACAGAGGCTTTTCACAAATCACGTGCTTGCCGGATTCGATGCCTTTGCGGCAGAGCTCGAAATGCGAGCTCGGCGGCGTCGAAATGTCGATGATGTCGAGATCGTCCCGGGCAAACAGCGAATCCGCATCCTGCGTATATTCGCCGATGCCGAATTCCTCGCACAGCGCCTTGCCACGATCCTCATCAAGCGAGCAGAGTACGGGAACCTCAAAGAGATCCTTGTTCCAGCCGAAGCCGGTCAGATGCCGCGCGGCAATGCCTGCGCCGATGACGCCGACGCGCAATTTCCTGGTCATGCTATCCTCCTCAACGAGCGCCGATGCGCGCGGCTTTCGTCTGGGCTTCGAGCGAAAGGCGGCAGACTTCGAACACGTGATCCTGGGTCATCGCCGTCTGCGTGCGATTGCCGACATCGGCGGTGAAAGCATCGAAATAATCGAGCTTTTCGCCGCTGCAATCGATGTGGGTCATCTCCTTGCCGTTGACGAGGAAGAGGTGATCCTTGCCCGGCCGGCCGGCGATATCGATATATTTGCGCAGCTCTATATAACCCTCGGTGCCGAGGATGGTGAGGCGGCCGTCGCCCCAGGTGGGCAGCGCCTCCGGCGTGAACCAGTCGACACGGACATAACCCGCCGCCTTGTCGGAGCGCAGCAGCACCTCGCCGAAATCCTGGAAGGCGGGTTTATCGGGCATGCCGAAATTACCGATCGAGCTGGCGATGACTTCGCCTGAGGTCGAGCCGGTATAGAACAGGAACTGATCGACCTGATGCGAGGCGATGTCGACTATGATGCCGCCGAAATATTCCGGGTCGAAGAACCAGTCCGGCCGGGTCGGCAACTGCAACCGGTGCGGTCCGACGCCGAGCGTCTGGATCACCTTGCCGATCGCGCCTTCCTTTACCAGCTTGCCGGCCTTGACGGCGGAGCGTACGCAATGGCGCTCCGAAAAGCAGATCGAAAAGATCTTGCCGGTCTCTGCCACGGTGCGCTTGACCTCTTCGAGCTGGGCGAAGGTCGTCACGCCAGGCTTGTCGGTCATCACGTCCTTGCCCGCTTTCATCGCGCGAATGGCGAGCCCGGCGCGGTCGCGCGGAATGGCGGAAATGCAGATGACGTCGATCGTCGAATCGTCGAACAGCTTCTCGCGATCGATCTGCGGTGCATTGGGATAGGTCTTCTCGAACGTCTCACGCAATGCCGGCACCGAGGTCCGAGGGCAGTAGCCGACGAACTCGCCGCCTGCGGCGAGCAGTCCCTTCACATGATCGAACGTATGCCCATGGTCGATTCCGACGACGGCAAATCTCAACATTGCTGCAATATCCTCCCGGGATTTTCTGAGCACCGGCTGCCGCCGGCATCCTCCATGTCGGCCAAAACAGATAACGAAAGCAAGCTCCTGTCAAGGCAAGCCAGGAGGCGAAATCGCCGGTCTTCGTATTTAACTATCTGTAAAATAAAGATTATTATGTATCTAAATAGTTATTTGTGACCTTCATTCGAATTGATGCAGGCAGCAGAGCCGCTTTTCAACCCGATCCGGCAAAAGTGTTTTTCCCCCGCCTATCTTGCTCCGTTCGGCCGAATATGATCGATTCCGGCCGCCGCCGGCTGGAGGGCGGCAATGATCTCGTAATTCTTTCAAGAGCGCTTCCCGCTTGCCCGTGACGGAGGATCACCATGTATCATCCCCTTCTCGATGCCGCCGCTTCCGGCGGAATTTTTGTCGGCCGCGTCTGGAATCCCGAAGTTGTCGGCCCGAGCATCGTGACGCTTCGTGAGGGGATGCTCATCGACATCACCTCGCACGAGGCGCCGACGCTGAGCGCCCTCTGCGAGAGGCAGGATGCTGCGGACTTCGTCCGAGCTGCAAGTGGCCAGGCGATCGGTTCTCTGGGGGAGATTGCCGCCAACAGCACCGGAAAACCGGATGCCGGACGGCCCTACCTCCTCGCGCCCGCCGACCTGCAGGCGGTCAAGGCCTGCGGCGTCACCTTTGCCCAGTCGATGATCGAACGCGTCATCGAGGAGAAAGCGGCAGGCAATCCCGATCGCGCCGCTTCGATCCGCGAGCGCGTCAGCGCGCTGATCGGCGGCAGTCTCACCAATCTCAAGGCCGGTTCGCCGGAGGCCGCCAAGGTCAAGCAGGCGCTGATCGACGAGGGCATGTGGTCGCAGTATCTCGAAGTCGGCATCGGCCCCGATGCCGAGGTCTTCACCAAGGCGCCGGTGCTCTCTTCCGTCGGCTGGGGTGCCGATGTCGGCCTGCATCCGATCTCTACCTGGAACAATCCGGAGCCGGAAATCGTGCTCGCGGTCAACAGCCGCGGCGAGATCAAGGGCGCGACGCTCGGCAATGATGTCAACCTTCGCGATGTCGAAGGCCGCTCGGCACTCTTGCTCGGCAAGGCCAAGGACAACAATGCCTCCTGCTCGATCGGTCCGTTCGTCCGGCTGTTCGATGCCGGTTATGGGCTGGACGAGGTGCGCAGGGCCGAACTCGACCTAAAGGTAACCGGGCAGGACGGCTTCGTGCTGCGTGGCAAGAGTTCGATGTCGCAGATCAGCCGCGACCCGACCGATCTCGTCAAACAGACGCTTGGCCCCCACCATCAATACCCCGATGGTTTCATGCTCTTTCTCGGCACGCTGTTTGCGCCGACGCAGGATCGCGACGCGCCAAAGCAAGGCTTCACGCACAAGATCGGCGATGTCGTCGAGATTTCCTCGGCCGGGCTCGGCACGCTCGTCAATACCGTGCGCCTCTCCACCGAATGCCCGCCCTGGACGTTCGGCATATCGGCGCTGATGCGCAACCTTGCGACGCGTGGGTTACTCTAAGCAGCAAAAGTGCGCAGCGGTTTTGTGTCCGGCATTATGACCTATTGGTTTCGCCGTTTGCCCTCTAGCAGGTCGAGAACGGAGTTTGCCGCTTCCAGAACGTTCGTGCCCGGGCCGAACACGGCCGCAACGCCGTGTTCATGGAGGAATTCATAGTCCTGCCGTGGAATGACGCCGCCGCAGACGACGATGATATCGTCACCGCCCTTTTCCCTGAGCCTCTCGACCAATTGCGGCAGCAGCGTCCTGTGGCCTGCGGCGAGGGACGAGACGCCGACGACATTGACCTTTCGATCAAGCGCCAACTCGACAGCCTCGTCAGGCGTCTGAAACAGCGGACCGGCGAGCACGTCGAAGCCGATATCGCCGAAGGCCGAGGCGATCACCTTGGCGCCACGGTCATGACCGTCCTGACCCAGCTTGGCGACCATGATTTTCGGCCGGTATCCCATCGCTTCCGTCACCCCGGCCATACGCTCCCTCAGGACGGCAAGTTCCGGCTCGTTGTCATAGGCTTCGCCATAGACGCCCTTGATGACATCAGGTGTCGCGGCATGATCACCAAAGGCAGCGCGCATCGCATCCGATATCTCGCCGACTGTGGCACGGGCCCGCGCCGCCTCGATGGCGGCGGCCAGCAGATTGCCTTTGCCGCTGCGTGCGGTTTCCGCCAAGGCGGCCAGCGTTTCGCGCACGGCGCTGCTGTCGCGCCGCCGCTTCGTCTCCTCGATGCGGCGGATCTGCGCGGTGCGCACCGCGCTGTTGTCGATCTCCAAAATGTCGATCGGCTGTTCGTTGTCGAGCCTGTAGCGATTGACCCCGACAATGACCTCCTCGCCCTTGTCGACGGCGGCCTGGCGTCGCGCCGCCGCTTCTTCGATCAGCCGCTTCGGCAAACCGTCGTTGACAGCCTTCGTCATGCCGCCGAGCGCTTCCACCTCCTCGATCAGCGCCCAGGCGTTGTCGGCAAGTTCCTTCGTCAGGCTCTCGACATAATAGGAGCCGGCCAGCGGATCGACCACTTTGGTGACGCCGGTTTCATGCTGAAGGATCAGCTGGGTATTGCGGGCGATGCGGGCGGAGAACTCCGTCGGCAGCGCGATCGCCTCGTCGAAGGAATTGGTGTGCAGCGACTGCGTGCCGCCGAGCACGGCCGACATCGCCTCGAAAGCGGTGCGGATTATGTTGTTGTAGGGGTCCTGCTCCTGCAGCGAGACGCCGGAGGTTTGGCAATGGGTGCGCAGCATTAGCGAGGAGGCTTTCTTCGGCTGGAACTCTTCCATGATCCGGCTCCAGAGCAGCCGTGCGGCGCGCAGCTTTGCCGCCTCCATGAAGAAGTTCATGCCGATCGCGAAGAAGAAGGAGAGCCTTCCCGCGAAATCATCGACGTTGAGACCCTTGGCGATCGCCGCCCTGACATATTCGCGACCGTCGGCCAGCGTGAAGGCAAGCTCCTGCGTGAGCGTCGCGCCGGCCTCCTGCATGTGATAGCCGGAGATCGAGATCGAGTTGAATTTCGGCATCTCCCTGGCCGTATAGTCGATGATGTCGGCAACGATCCGCATTGAGGGTTCGGGCGGATAGATATAGGTGTTGCGGACCATGAACTCCTTAAGGATGTCGTTCTGGATGGTTCCTGATAGCTCGGCCCTCGGCACGCCCTGCTCTTCGCCGGCGACAATGAAGGAAGCGAGGATCGGAATGACGGCGCCATTCATGGTCATTGAAACCGACATATCCCCAAGCGGAATGCCGTCGAACAGGATTTTCATGTCCTCGACGCTGTCGATCGCGACGCCTGCCTTGCCGACATCGCCCTCGACGCGAGGGTGGTCGCTGTCATAACCGCGATGGGTGGCAAGATCGAAGGCGACCGACAGGCCCTTCTGGCCGGCAGCGAGATTGCGGCGATAAAAGGCGTTCGATTCCTCTGCCGTGGAGAAGCCGGCATACTGGCGGATCGTCCAGGGACGGCCGGCATACATCGTCGCGCGCGGTCCGCGGGTAAAGGGTGCAAAACCGGGCAGCGAGCCGAGATGCGCGGCGCCTTCGAGGTCCTCAGCGGTATAAAGCGGCTTGACAGCGATGCCTTCCGGCGTGTGCCAGGTCAGTGTCTCGGGTGAGGCCCGCAGTTCCTTCTGCGCAAGCTCCGCCCAATCCGACAGCGTCTTCTTCGTCATGCGTTCCTCCGGCTGCTTCATCGCCACCTTATCACTTCACAGGTGGATGATGCGATACAGCCTTAGGACAATTAACACAGCAAGGCATTCGCCCGCCGCAAGCCTCCGACTTTGACCTATCTGTGGTCGAGCTTTGTGACCAGCCGGTCGCCGAGCCACTGGATGCCGCAGACGAGGATGACGAGGACGGCGACCACTGCGATCATGACATTGGTTTCGAAGCGCTGATAGCCATAGCGAATGGCAAGGTCGCCGAGGCCGCCGGCGCCGATCGCGCCCGCCATGGCCGAGGCGCCGATCAGCGTCACCAGCGTGACGGTGAAGCCGGCGACGATGCCCGGCAGTGCTTCAGGCACCAGCACCTCGCGGATGATGGTCCAGCGATTGCCGCCCATGGCGCGTACGGCATCGATCAGCCCGCGGTCGACCTCGCGCAACGACACCTCGGCGATGCGCGCATAATAAGGTGTTGCGGCGATGGCGAGCGGCACAATGGCCGCCCCGGTGCCGAGCGCGGTGCCGACGATCAGCCTCGTCAGCGGGATCAGCGCCACCAGCAGGATGATGAATGGTACCGAGCGGAAGCCGTTGATGATGGCGCCGAGCATGCGGTTGATCCAGAGATTTTCGGCGATGCCGCCGCGCGCCGTGACGACGAGGGCAAGGCCGAGCGGCAGGCCGGCGACGAGCGAAATCACTCCCGAGGCGACGGTCATCAGGACCGTCTCCCAAAGCGAGCGAAGAAGCAGTTCAAGCATGATCGGTGTCATAACCAAGCACCTCCACCCGGGCGGACCGGGCCGTCAGGAATTGTTCGACCTTTCCGGCGAGCGCAGGCTCGTGCGCGGGAACGGCGACGAAGAACCGCGCCACCGGCTGGTTCTGGATATGGTCGATGCCGCCATGGACAAGGCGGAAGGAATGCGGCAGCGTCGCCGAGAGTTCCGCAAACAGCGCGCCCTGCGCTTGCGGCCCGGCAAGATCGACACTGAGGATCACTTCGCTGCCCGCCGTCGCCGACAGCCGGCCGAGAATATGATCGGGAAGTTGCGGGCGGATGCCGCCAAGCAAGCTCCTGGTGATGTCAGTCTGCGGATTGGCGAAGACCGACCAGACCTGGCCCTCCTCGACGATCCGCCCGGCATCGATGACCGCGACGCGATCGGCAATGCCGCGCACCACTTCCATCTCATGCGTGATCAGCAGAATGGTCAGTCCGAGCTTACGGTTGATATCCCTGAGCAGCGCCAGGATCGATCGTGTTGTCTCAGGGTCGAGGGCCGATGTCGCCTCGTCTGACAGCAGTAGTGCCGGGCGCGCCGCCAGCGCCCGGGCGATGCCGACGCGTTGTTTCTGGCCGCCGGAGAGCGATGAGGGATAGGCCTGCGCCTTGTCGGCGAGACCGACGAGCTCGAGCAGTTCCTGCGCCCGCTTCAGGCGCTCGGCCCTGGCAATACCCTCGATCTTCAGCGGCAGCGCAACATTGTCCTCGACCGTCTTGGCGGAAAGCAGATTGAAGTGCTGAAAGATCATGCCGATGCGGCGACGCAGCGGCTGCAGTTCCTGCTCTTGAAGCCCGGTAATATCGCGGCCCTCTATGCGGATCTCGCCGCTGTCGGCGCGCTCCAGCCCGTTCAGGCAGCGGATCAGCGTCGACTTGCCGGCGCCGCTGCGGCCGATGATGCCAAGGATCTCGCCCCTATTCACGCTCAGCGAAATACCGTCAAGTGCCGGCGTGGCCCCGAACCGACGCTTCACGTCGATAAGCCTCACCACCTCTTCGGCCGCCGCCTGCGGCCGCGGCTCGATCGCCGCCCTGGAAACAACGGAGTTCATGTACTTTTCCCTGCAAATACTGAAGGCGGCCCCGGCAGGAACGCCCGGGCCGCCTTTCGGCAGGCCTTAACTGCGGCCCAGTTTCGGATCAATAGGCGCTGAGACCCGTCCCCTTGTATACCTTGTCGAACTCGGCCTTGACGGTGTCGTTCTGGTAGGAAGATACCAGCGTCTTGACCCAGTCCGCATCCTTGTTCTCTTCCTTGACGGCGATGAAGTTGCGGTACGGGTTGTCGGCGATCGGCTCCTGCGCAATGCGCTCGGCCGGAGAAAGTCCGCTCTTCAGCGCCCAGTCGGTGTTGACGACGCCGGCATCCAGATCGTCGATCGAACGGCCGACGATGCCGGCATCGAGCTCCTTGATCTCGATCTTCTTCGGATTGTCGCTGACGTCGGCAACGGTCGCAAGAATGCCGGTGCCATCCTTCAGCTTGATCAGGCCTTCATTCTGGAGAACCCGCAGTGCCCGACCTTCGTTCGAGGGGTCGTTCGGTACGCCGATGACGGCGCCTTCGGGAATCTCGGCGACGGCCTTGTGCTTCTTGCTATAGAGGCCGATCGGCCAGACGCCGGTGTAGCCGACGGGGACGATGTGATAGCCGTGCTGCTGGATCTGATTGTCGAGATAGGGCTGGTGCTGGAAGGCATTCGCGTCGATTTCGCCGCGCTCCAGCGCTTCGTTCGGCTGCGTGTAATCGTTGAAGATGACGGTTTCGATCGTCAGGCCCTTCTTGGCCGCCTCGCTGGTCACCACCCTCCATACATCCTCATCCTCGCCGGCCATGATGCCGACCTTGATCGACTTGTCCTCCGCAAAGGAAGGTGCCGGTGCTGCGAAGGCAAAAAGCGCTGCCGCGGAAACAGCGACGGCCGCAAGAGCCGCGCGGCGCGAAAGGTGGAAGCGGTGAAGATTTTTGTTCTTGGTCATTTTATGTCCCGTCTGACTGGATGAGGCCGAACGCCTCGAGCAGGCCAATCATGGCAAATGGCTGGATCACGAGCGAAGCAAGAATGTCTGATGTAGGGGAAAGGCCGGAAAAACTCTTGCCCCGCCATCAATGCCGGCAGGATAAATTTCCATCAAATTTATGGATTAATTGCGGCTTTTGAGCATGTTCTAAAAAAGGAAACCGTCGCTTTAGGCCGTCGTTTCCTATCACGGCGGCCTAAGGCCGACGGAATTCTCCGACCGCTGCGAAAGGGATCGGACGAGACACCGTACTCGTGACGGATGGTCTCAGACCGGTTTGTGCTTCGGAATACGGGGCAGCAAGATCGTCAGCAGGCCGAGCAGCGGCAGGTAGGAGCAGATGCGGTAGACGAAGGCGATGCCGTGAGTGTCGGCGAAATCGCCGAGCAGCGCAGCTCCTAGCCCCCCTGCCCCGAATGCGAAGCCGAAAAAGACACCGGCAATCAGCCCGACGCGACCGGGCACCAGTTCCTGCGCGAAGACGACGATCGCGGAAAAGGCCGACGCGAAGACCAAGCCGATGACGATGCTGAGCACGCCTGTCCAGAAAAGATCGGCATAGGGCAGCAGCAACGCGAAGGGAATGACGCCGAGGATCGAAAACCAGATGACGAAACGGGCGCCGAAGCGATCACCGATCGGTCCGCCGAGGAAAGTGCCGACCGCGACCGAGCCAAGGAACAGGAACAGCATCAACTGCGCCTGCTGCACGCTGAGTTCGAACCTGTCGATGACATAGAAGGTGAAGTAGCTCGACACGCTCGCCATGTAGACATTCTTCGTCGCCGTCAGCAGCACCAGGATCAGCAGCGCCCAGACGACTCGGTTCTGCGGCAGCGGCAGAGTTCGGCTGACGGCCGGTTTGCTGGCGTTTCGACGCCTGTGGCTCATATACCAGCTGCCCACCCAGCTCAGCACGACCATGCCGATCATGGCGATGGCGGCGAACCAGGAGACGCTATGTTGCCCGAGCGGCAGCACGATGAAGGCAGCGAGCAGCGGACCGATCGCCTGGCCGGCATTGCCGCCGACCTGAAAAAAGGATTGCGCGAAACCGTGGCGGCCGCCGGAAGCAAGACGGGCAACACGCGAGGATTCCGGATGGAAGACCGCCGAGCCAAAGCCGATCAGGCTTGCCGCGACCAGCAGCAGCGCGAAACTGCCGGCATTGCCGAGCAGAATGAGACCGCAAAAGGTACTCGCCATGCCGACCGGCAGCGAATAGGGCATCGGCCAGCGATCGGTGACGATGCCGACGGCCGGCTGCAGCAGAGACGCCGTGACCTGGAACGTCATGGTCAGCAGGCCGATCTGGACAAAATTGAGATCGTAGTTTGCCTTGAACAGTGGATAGAGCGAGGCGAGCAGCGACTGCATGATGTCGTTCAGCATATGGCAGAAGCTGACAGCCACCAGAATGGACATTGTTGTCTTCTCGAAACGGGGCGCGCGCTCGGCAACGGTTGCCATCAATATCCCTCCTGAACAGGCACGATCAGTGCCGCGGCGTTTTCGATGGATTTTGGGCGATCGGGGCTGGCGAGACTATCGAGCGACGGTCGCTGAAAGATATTTACCGCAGGCCGGGCAATGATCACCAGCCCGGTTTGGCCTGGATCGGTACGGCTTTTGTTTGATTTGCCCATCCCCGACCGGCTCTTGCGTCGCTGGCCGTGGATGGGGGTTTTCATATCACAGTCAGCCGCGATCACCGCATGTATGCTATACTATATGAAAACAACCGTGGAAAACTGCTTACGGGGGTACTACAGCTGCGCCGATTGAAATCCGATCGAGGCTGAAAACACGCGATGAATGTGAAGACACCGAATGCCATAGACAGCTATGTCGGAGCGCGCATCAGAACACGCCGGCAGCTGCTTGGAATGAGCCAGGAGCGGCTTGCCGAGCAGATCGGCGTGACTTTTCAGCAGGTTCAGAAATACGAGAAAGGCATCAACCGCATTGGTGCGAGCCGTTTGCAGCGCATCGCCGAAGTGCTTCACACATCACCGAGCTTCTTCTTCGAGCAGAACGAATCCCAGCCATTGAGCCTGCAAGGATTGGCTCTGGCGGACAATGCCGACCCCGTCGCTGAATTCCTGCGGACGAAGGAGGGATTGGTGCTTAACCGCGCCTTTCTGAAGATTGCCGATCCCGATATTCGTGAAACGATCATCGCATTGGTGAAAGCGATGGCGCAGGCGGAAAGCGGTCCGGATTTGTCTTCGATAGCGAATATCACCCGTCCGCCCCTGGAGTAGCTGGCCAGGCGGGCAATTCTCCTGGAGCTCAGGCTCGAATGATCTGGCAAGTTACGGCTGATCGACCAGACCCGGGGCTTGCCGCCGCGCCGCGCTCAATGCACGCCCGACACTACGATTCGGATTATACTGCCATTGTTTCCAGCCGGTCTCGTCCGATTCGGCCTGTGAATGTGCGATTGCCGGACGGCCGGCGACACGCGCGGCCTGCGCAAGCATTCATCGCGCTGAAGGCGGAGAAGGCATCTGCCTTTGGCGCCTACATCGCCAGCAATCTGGATCGTCTCTACGAGGCGTTCGAGAAGACACAGGATTTGACGAAGAACGGAGATCAATAAGCAAAAGAAAAGGCCCCCGAACGTTGCCGTCGCGGAAGCCCTCTCTGATCTAGACACCCAGAGAATCACATTTCCGCGAATCATAGTCAAGAGTCTCTGGCACCGAATTTGGTGAGCCGTGATCTTTTGCCTTGAAGAAGGCGAAGAAAATGGAAAGCGGAAGTGTAACCGGCAGCACCGCTTCGCCACGGCGAAGCGACAAGTGCGTCCGGCGATTCCAAAGTCTTGCAGATTTGCCAGGAAAATCTGCGGGAGGGTTGGCTGAAACTGGCCGGCTGATCGACCGGCCGGCTTGGCCGTAGAGCTTGGCTACGACGCGCGCCGGCCGGTCGACCCTCCGACTCCGTTTGAGCCAACAGAATGCTTCAATCTAACCCGGAAAAGCTCTAAGAGGCCGCACCGCTTCGCCGTGGCGAGCGATAACGGCGAGCGGGATTCTAAAGTCTTGCAGATTTGCCGGGCAAATCTGCGTCGACACCGAGAAACTGCCTGAGCTCGGCAGTCTGCGGATTGGCGAAGACATCCTCTGGCCGGCCTGCTTCATGGACACGGCCCTGATGCATGAAGACGACGCGGCTGCAGACGTCGCGGGCAAACCGCATCTCGTGCGTGACCATCAGCAGCGTCATGCCCTCGGCGGCAAGTTCGCGCACGACGGCCAGAACTTCGGCGACCAGTTCCGGATCGAGCGCCGAGGTGATCTCATCGCAAAGAAGGGCGGTCGGCTGCATGGCGAGCGCGCGGGCGATGGCGACGCGCTGCTGTTGTCCGCCCGAGAGCTCGTCCGGATAGGCGTCGAACCGGTGACCCAGCCCCACACGTTCCAGCATCCTGCGGGCGGTGGCCTCGGCTTCGGCCTTGGGTGTCTTTTTGACCACCGTCTGCGACAGCATGACATTGCCGCCGGCAGTCAGATGCGGGAAGAGATTGAATTGCTGAAAGATCATGCCAACCTTGAGGCGCAGCGCCTTCAGATGGACTTCGTCATCGATGAGTTGCGCCCCCGCCACGGAGATGGAACCGCTGGTGATGGTCTCAAGACCATTGATGCAGCGAAGCAGGGTCGATTTGCCCGAACCGCTCTTGCCGATAATGGCAATGACCTCGCCAGGCTCGACATTCAGGTTGATGCCTTTCAGTACTTCGTTGGATCCGTAGCTCTTGCGGACGTCAGTGATTTCGATGAGCGACATTGAGTTTTCTCTCCAGGATCTGGCTGCTTTTCGACAAGGGCCAGCAAAGGGCGAAATAGATGAGCGCCACGAGCCCATAGACGGCGAAAGGCTGGAAGGTGGCGTTGGTGACCACGGTGCCGGCCTTCGACAATTCGACGAAGCCGATGATCGAGGTCAGCGCCGTGCCCTTGATGATCTGAACGGAGAAACCGACGGTCGGCGGTATGGCGATCCTCAGGGCCTGCGGAAGGATGACGTAACGCATCTGCTGCAGACGCCCCATGCCGAGACTGGCGGAAGCTTCCCATTGCCCCTTCGCAACCGCTTCGACGCAGCCTCGCCAGATCTCGGTGAGAAAGGCGGCGCTCCACAGGATCAGCGCCAATCCCGCGGCAAGCCAAGCCGGCACGTCTATTCCGAAAAGGCCGAGACCGAAAAAGGCGATGAAGAGCTGCATCAGCAGCGGCGTGCCCTGGAAGAGCTCGATATAATATTTTGCAAGTACCCTGGCGGGCTTGCGCCTGCTGATGCGCAGGAACAGCAGGCCCAGACCGACCAGACTGCCGCCGACGAACGAGACGAGCGAAAGAAGGATCGTCCAGCGGGTGGCGAGCAGCAGGTTGCGCAGGATGTCCCAAAGCGTGAACGTGATCATCGCACTGCCCTCCTCGGGAAGATGAACCAGCCGATCAGGCCCAGCACCTGCCGCAGCAGGATCGCCAGCGCGAGATAGATTGATGTCGAGACGATGTAGGCCTCGAAGGCGCGAAAGGTTCGCGATTGTATGAAATTCGCGGCGAAGGTCAGATCCTCGGCCGCGATCTGCGATACGACCGCCGAGCCGAGCATGACGATGACCACTTGCGACGACAGCGCCGGCCAGATGCGCTGCAGCGAAGGCACGAGCACGACATGGCGGAAAGTCTCAAAGCGCGTCATGGCGAGGCTCTCGCCCGCCTCAAACTGGCCTTTCGGCGTTGCCTGGATGCCGGCGCGGATAATCTCGCAGCTATAGGCGCCGAGGTTGACGACCATCGCAAGGTTGGCGGCTGTCAATTCGGAAAGGTGGAGGCCGAGCGAAGGCAGACCGAAAAAGATGAAGAAAAGCTGGATCAGGAACGGGGTGTTGCGGATCAGTTCCACATAGGCCGCAACGACCGGCTTCAGCCAGACCGGGCCGAGCGCCCGCACCCAGGCGCAGACGATGCCGAGCGAAATACCGAGCACACCGCCGATCGCGATAAGCTCCAGGGTGATCAGCACGCCCTTGATGATTTCGGGATAATATTCAAGCAGCCAGCCGAATTCGAAATGGTAGCTCAAGGAATGTCCCCTCTTGCGGTGACGGAGCGCATGTCATCCCGCGGCAACAGAAGACATGCGCGAGACCGGGTTTCCTTAGAGATCGGACGGCAGATTGGCGCCGAGCCACTTCTGCGATATGGCGTTCAAGCTGCCATCGGCTTTGGCAGCAGTGACAATGCCGTTCACCTTCTCCAGAAGCGCTGACTGTTCCTTGTTGAGGCCGATATAGCAGGGCGAGTTCTTGATCAGGAACTTCAGCTCAGGGCGCTTGGGAGGATTTTTGGCGAGGATCGCGGCCGCCACGACGTTGCCGGTGGCAATGATGTCGACCTGGCCGGACAGGAACGCCGAGATGGTGCCATTATTGTCCTCGTAACGCTTGATCGTCGTATCGGCCGGCGCGATCTTCGTCAGCTCGAGATCCTCCACGGCGCCGCGCGTGACGCCGATGCTCTTGCCCGCGAGATCTTCCGCCTTGGCGACCGAAAGATCGGCCGGCCCGAACACGCCGTTGAAGAAGGGCGCGTAGGCGACCGAGAAATCGATCACCTTTTCGCGCTCCGGATTCTTGCCGAGGCTCGATATCACGAGATCGACCTTATTCGTCTGCAGATAGGGGACGCGGTTGGCGCTCGTGACCGGCACGAGTTCGGCTTTGACGCCCAGCTTTTCAGCAATGAGATTGGCCATATCGATATCGTAGCCCATCGGCGCCATATCGGTGCCGACGCTGCCGAAAGGCGGGAAATCCTGCGGAACTGCGACGCGCAGCGTGCCGCGCGCCGTAATATCGGCGAGAGCATCGGCATGAGACGGCGAGTTGAAGCTGAAGGTCGCCGCGAGAGCCGCGATTGCGAAGAAGATCCGTCTTGTCAGCATGTGTTCATTGCTCCTTTGTTGTTGGGATTTTTGGATCTGACGGCTGGAAGGTGGAGGACGCGGTCCTGGGCGGAAGCGACAAGGACTTGCGCAGATCCGAAAGCGGATCCGGCCGCGCCGTGAGGTCGAGCCCCATTTCCACTTCGTCAAGATGTTCGACGGAGAGCTCTGCAGCTCTGACGAAATCACCTGTCTGCATCGCCTCGAAAATACGGCAGTGCCCCTCATGGGACTGGGCCGCATGAAATTCGGATTGATAGAGCATCGAAATGAGGATCGTCCTCGCGGTCAGGTCGCGCAGGATGTCGACGATGATCGTGTTCCCGCTCAATTCCGCGATGCGGATATGGAAATCGCCCATCAAATAAGTCAGCCGCTGGCGGTCGCCCGCCGCCATGGCATTCCTCTCCTCATTCAGATGGGCGTCGAGAGCCTTGCGTCCCTCCTCTGTCAGCAAGGCCATGCTGCGCAGCAATCCGGCCTCGACGACACGCCTTGCCTCATAGACGGCGATCGCATCCTCAGCGGAGGGCTCGACGACGAACCAGCCGCGCCGGGGGCTGACATGCACGATCCCGCGTGTCTCCAGACGCATCATCGCTTCACGGACGCGGGTTCGGGACACACCGAAGAGCGCCGCCAGCTGATTTTCGCCAAGACGCG
This sequence comes from Rhizobium esperanzae, assembly GCF_002204185.1. Classification (GTDB taxonomy): domain Bacteria; phylum Pseudomonadota; class Alphaproteobacteria; order Rhizobiales; family Rhizobiaceae; genus Rhizobium; species Rhizobium esperanzae. The sequence continues at coordinate 315,904 of NZ_MXPU01000006.1, forward strand.
TGCCCGGCCGAATCTTGGCAGAAAGGATCCCGGAGACGATCGTTACTTCAATGGATTTCTGCGTGGTCTCGGATGCCTGGCTCTCTTGCATACAAGACAGGAAGCAAAGCCTGTGCCAAAAACCCTGCGCTCAGACTTTTCTAACCGTCCCGGATTTTTGGTGGAAAATTTGCCTGCCGGGAATGCAGACTGAATGTAAATTGTGCAGGCGCTCCCCCTCCCCCGACATCGGTCCCGTGGCCGATGCCGCCGCTCAAGACCCCGCCCGACTTGAGGCGACGCCGGCGATCTGACGGGGCGAGCCGGCCATCGCCTTTTTAGTTGAAGCTCGAGGTCTTGAGAAATTCCGCCAATCGTTCGGTCTTCGGACGCACGAACATTTCCTTCGGATCGCCCTCCTCGCAGATGACCCCCTGGTTCATGAAGATCACGCGGGACGAAACCTCGTAGGCGAAACGCATCTCATGAGTGACGAGCAGCATGGTCATGCCGTCGGCAGCAAGCCCCTTGATGACCTGCAGCACTTCGCCCACCAGTTCCGGGTCGAGCGCGGAGGTCACCTCGTCGAACAGCATCAACCGCGGCGACATGGCGATCGCGCGGGCAATTGCGACACGCTGCTGCTGGCCGCCGGAGAGCTGACCGGGATAATGGTTGGCACGGGCGGCGAGGCCGACCCGGTCGAGCCATTTTTCAGCAATGATGCGGGCGTCGGGCTTCGTCATCTTCTTCACCTTGACGAGGCCGAGCATGACGTTTTCGGCCGCACTCATATGCGGAAAGAGATTGAACTGCTGAAAAGCCATGCCGGTCAGGGCGCGCTGGCGCGCGATCTCCTTCTCGCTCTTGCGCCGCCGGGTCGCGCCGTCGACGTGATAGCCGATCTCCTCGCCGTCGAGTCTGATCGTGCCGCCCTGGAATTCCTCGAGCATGTTGACGCAGCGCAGCAAGGTGGTCTTGCCCGAGCCGGAGGAGCCGATGATCGAGATGACCTCGCCCTCCTGCACGGCGCAATCGACGCCCTTGAGAACTTCGTGGATGCCGTAAGTCTTGCGCAGACCCTTGATGTCGAGAATGGTCTTGGCCATCGATAGGCTCCTCAGGACGGCAGGGCGGTCTTGCGCTCGACATATTTGCCGAAGTGCTCGATGCCGTAGTTGACGATGAAATAGAGACCGCCGGCCAGAAAATAGAACTGGAGGCTCATGAAATTGCGGGAAATGATCTCCTGCGTGCGCAGGAGAAGCTCCGCTACGCCGATGACGGAGAGCAGCGTCGAGGCCTTCACCATCTCGGCCGCCGTATTCACCCAGGCCGGCAGGCATTGGCGCATGGCCTGCGGCCACAGTACCGAAGTGAAAGTCTGGGTAAAGGTCAGGCCGATCGCCTTGGCGGCTTCGGTCTGACCTTTCGGGATCGCCTGAAGCGCTCCACGCACGATTTCGCCGACATGTGAAGAGCAGAAGACGGCAAGGGCGAGGACGCCGGCGGAGAAAGGTCCGAGATCGAGACCGACCGCGGCCGAGACATAATAGCTTGCCAGCACGAGCACGAGCACCGGCGTGCCGCGGATGATATCCGTATAGGCACGCACGAGGAGACGTAAGACGATGCCGCCGTAAACCAGCGCCAGGCCGACAAAAACGCCGAGAACGGAGCCGGCGAGAATGGCCAGCAGCGAGATCGACACGGTCATGGCCATGCCGTTCATGATGACATAGTGGGCTATCCAGAGTTGTTCGAGAAAGGTGTGAGACATCGGATTACCTCGGCAGGGCCAGACGGCGCTCGACGAGGCGCATCAAGGCAGCGATGAGGAAACAGGTCGCAACATAAAGGGCTGATGTAACCATCCATGTTTCGATGACGCGGAAGCTCTCGACATTGATCTTGCGGGCGGCAAAGGTCAGCTCGGGCACGGCGATGGCGGCGGCGAGCGAGGTGTCCTTGAAGAGCGAGATGATCGTCGAGGAGAGCGATGGCAGCACGTTGCGCAGCATCAGCGGAGCGATGATCGAGCTGCGGATCTGCATCCCGGTCAGGCCGATGGCGAGGCCGGCTTCGGTCAGTCCTCTCGGGATCGACAGCAGTCCGGCGCGGAACACCTCGGCCAGATAGGCGCCGGAATAGAGGGAAAGAACCAGCACGAAGCTTTTCATCTTGTCGAGGCGCAAGCCCATCTGCGGCAGCGCGAAGAAGGCGAAAAGCACCAGGACGAGAATAGGCAGGTTGCGAATGACCGTGACATAGACCCGCGCCGGCACGAGCGCGAAGCGGTTCCTCGACGTCAGCGCAAAGGCCACGACAAGACCGATTGCGGCCCCGATCAGGATCGAGATCACGGCAAGGCCGAGGCTGAGGGCAAGTCCGCTTAAGAGAAAGTCGAAATTGCGCCAGACGGCAGCGAAATTCAGTGTGTAACCCATACGGGTCCTTTCAGACCGGAGCATGCCGCCGAATCTACGAGCGACCCGGACGACGTCATGCTCCAACCATTCAATTCAGAAGCGGATTCGGATCTCAGCCCGACCTGGACCCAAGATCGTCCTGTTCCAGCGGAGCGGGAGCTCGCTCCCGCTTCCCGCATCGCGGTTACTTGAATTCGACGGGGAAGCCGATCTGCGGCGGCGCCAGATCCTTGCCGAACCAGGTCTTGAAGGATTTGGCATAGAAATCGAACTCGACACCGGTCATCGCTTCGTGAAGAGCGGTGTTGACGAAGTTCAGCCAGTCCTGATCACCGCGCTTGACGGCGCAGGCATAGGTCTGTGGGTTCCAGCCGTAGCCGGCGTCCTTGTAGCGGCCCGGGTTCTGCGTCATGTACCAGGCGAGCGACGACTGGTCCGTGGCGGCGGCATCGGCGCGCCCCGACTCCAGCGCCTGATAGATCAGGTCGACGGATTCGTACTGGTCGACGGTCGCCTCCGGCAATGCGGCGTGCACCATAGCTTCGGCATAGACGTTCTGGAGAACCGAGATGGTGACCGAGGAGCCGGCAGCCTTCAGCGCGGCGTAATCGGCATACTTTCCATCCGCCTTGAGCATCAGGCCGACGCCCTCACGATAATAGGGAATGGTGAAAGCGACCTGCTGGGCGCGTTCGCCCGTAACGGTCATGAACTGGCAGGTGATATCGACCTTATCGGTGGTGATGTTCGGAATGCGGGCGTCCGACGACTGGTTGACAAATTCGATCTTATCCGGATCGCCGAACAGAGCCTTGGCGACGATATGGCCCATGTCGACATCGAAGCCCTGAAGCTTGTCGTCCGCGCTCTTGAAATGCCAGGGCGCATTGGTGCTGCCCGTGCCGAGCACGAGATGGCCGCGGGCGAGCACTTCGTCGAGCTTGCTGCCGTCAGCCAGTGCAGGCGTGGAAATGAGCGCGGCGGCGGCCAGCGACATCGCGCAGGTGCGAAAGGAAATGGTCATGGCGTTCCCTTGTGATTAGTTCCTATTATTCCAATATAATGGACGCATGTCTGTTTTACTGGAATGATGTATCAAGTGCCATTGCGGATGAATTGTCAATGGGCTGTGACGAAAAACGCGCAGTATGAAGTCGCCGCACTGCGCGCTACTCGGCAGACACCGAAGCGAGATCAGGGCTGCTGAAGTGAATATTCGACCTGCACGCTCTGGGCCGGCAGGTGGCTTTCAAGTCCGCAGAGATTGCAATCCAGCATCGCAGACGGCGGAGCAGGACAACCTCTCGCCGACTTTCGGGTGCTCAAAATATCTCTGAACGACCCTGCACTCCGAGTTCAGCGAAAGCGGAGGCTGGTGAGTCTTCTTCAGCCCGCCACAAATGCAGTCGGCGCATTTCGCTGCTTTTTAGTTGCCACGGCGAGCAGCGTATCGGCGGAGAAGCCGCAATTCCGGACGCGCAACCGCGACGCACTTTTGCTGAAATTGCTCCGACACGGCAACGTAGCGCGAAAGCCTATCAGCGGCGGTTGAAGCTTCTGTTCTTTGGTGAAAAGAGGCGGGGCCAGGTGAATATGGCGAAATCGAATTAATGGAACCATATGGTTCTATCAATAATACAATCAGGAATTGGAAGTCGAAACCGGCCGGTGACGGCAGTCGAGGGGCAAGCGGCAGGCACTTAATCGAGAGATTGGCGGTGTAAAGAGCGAGAGTTGCTGCGCCGCTCTTCCACTCTAAGCGGCTCCGATGCCCGCGGCGAAGATCGCGATGCAGCGGTGAAGATGGGCAAGCATCAGGCTCCGGTCGGGCCAAGCCAGCACGCGGCCTTCCGGTGGGCCCATGCCGCCAAAGATCATATCCATCAGCATGCGGGCGCCGCTCTCCGGATCATCCAGCGACAGCCTGCCCTCCGCCCGGCGATCGGTGAGCCAGTCAGCGAGATGCTGCCGGCTGGCGAGTATGCCTTCGCGCTGGAGAATGTCGATAAGCTCGGGAAATTGCGCCGCTTCCCGAAAGACGAGCTGCAGGAAACCGGCGCGTTCCGCATCCAGTTCCTCGTCCATGTCGATCATGAATATACGTTCGAGGCTCTCGGCGATCGGGATATCTTCAGCGGATCTCGGCAGGTCGAGCATCAGGCGCCGGTGTGCGCCGACCACGGCTGCAAACAGCTCTTCCTTGCTCTGAAACAGCTTGTAGAGCGTCTGCTTGGAAACACCCGCCTCCGAGGCGACGACCGCGGTCGTGCTTCCGGCATAGCCATATTTTACGAAAACGCGGCGGGCGACTTCAACGATATGCGTCCGCTTGTCTTCGTCGCTGGAGACTTTCGGCCGCCCCCGCTTTCGCGGCTCATCTACGCGCTCGTCGGCAATATCCATGACGATCACACCGCTTTGCCGAAGCGCATGCCACCGATCCTGAAAAGCAGCCTGCTATATCTGAGGGATGATTTTTCCGGTTGCGGCATCAGCAATTCGATTCAGAGAACTAAATAATTCTGCAATGCGATGCGCCCCCACCCTCTAGCGATATAGCGCTTTTGTCGACCCTTCTGCCGCCGCGTCAGTCTCTTCCTACCTAAAGCAAGAGCCCGACATCCGCATCCCAGAACATCCTCTCCTGTAGTCTGATCTAAAAAAAAATCAACTGCGACCGGCCGGCTCGACGGAGACACGTCCAGCGGCGGCGACAAACTGACGGCCCAGTTTATGACGCTGGCGCGGGACCGTTTCGGCCAGTGGGGCTTCGCCAGCAGCTGCTTTTCCGCCACAGCCATTAAATGTAAATAGCAGATGATGGCTGACTAAACGGCTATATGACGATCACCGCAATTTTGGACGGTTACTCGACTCCGGACAGTTAGTCGACTTCGCGTCCGGATAAGAAGTTAACCATATTTCAGCGTTCTTGAGAAATAATGGCATACGTAGATCAGGCATCTCGAAGAAGAGAAGCCCAAAGTTATTTGGAGAGAGTCTTGGCATTTACCATTGCGCGCAGCCTGGTGGCGTTTGGCATCGCCGTTTCAGCCGGTCTTTTCATGTCGATTGGATTGCAGCAATCGGCGCTTCAAAGGCTGAAAGTCAATGGCCCGGTTTACGAGCAGGTGGTCTACGGCAAGGATCTCATCGCCGATATATTGCCGCCGCCTCTCTTTGTGGTCGAATCCTACATGCTGTCCTTCGAGGCGAGCAAATTCCCCGAACTCACCGAAACCAATCTGGGGAAGATCGCCAATCTGAAAGCCGCTTACGACGACCGTCGCGCCTATTGGAAAACCACCCGGCTGCCGCAGTCTTTGAAGGATGAGCTCGAAAACGATGTGCTCGCCAAGGGCGATGTATTCTGGCAGGTGATGAACCGCGAAATCATCCCCGCCTTGAACGCCAAGGACGAAAGTAAGGCGCATGGCGCGATCGAGCAGTTGCGCGTCGCCTTCCATGCGCATCAGGATGCTGTAGAGAAGCTCGTCGCCAATTCCGACGCTTTCCTGAAAGACGAAGAGAGCAATGCCGCTTCGGAAATCGTAACCTGGACAATCTATGCGGGCGCCGCGGGCTTCGGCTCCTTCGCCCTGTTGCTGGTCGGGCTCTATTTTCTGCGCCGTCGAGCCATTGTGCCGCTGGATGGCATGAAGGCCTATATGGGCAGCCTCGCCGAAGGCGATTTTTCGACCGAGGTTCCCTATTCCGACCGCTCCGACGAGATCGGCGCCATGTCCAAGGCTGTGGCGGTGTTCCGCCGCAATGCGCTGGAACGACAAGATGCCCAGAAGCGCGAGACGGCGCTTCGCGATCAGGAATTCCAGCGCGAACGCAGCCAGATGGCTGAAAAGGCCGCCGAGGACCAACGACGCGAAACGGTGATCGAGGAACTGACCTACGGCCTGGACCAGCTCTCGCTCGGCAATCTCGATTGCCGCATCACCGCAGCCTTCGCACCGGCCTACGAAACGTTGCGTGCCAAGTTCAACGACAGCCTGGATGCGCTTTGCGTTTCGATGGCGGAGGTCGCCCAGACCTCCAGGCAGGTCGGCAGCTCTTCCGCCGGCATCACAAATGCCGCCGACAGCCTCGCATTGCGTACCGAACAGCAGGCAGCGATGCTCGAAGAGGCTACGAGCGCGCTCGGCGAAATGAACGCCAAGGCCAAGGATGCTTCGAACCATGCCGGCAAGGCGACCGGCATGATGGCCGAGACGCGCAACAGCGCCGAACATTCGGCGGCCATCGTTCGCGATGCGATTGCCGCCATGGAACGGATCGAAGGTTCATCCGCCCAGATCGGCGAGATCGTCAACGTCATCGACGAGATCGCCTTCCAGACCAACCTTCTGGCGCTCAACGCCGGTGTGGAAGCCGCCCGCGCCGGCGAAGCGGGCAAAGGCTTCGCCGTTGTAGCGCAGGAAGTGCGTGAGCTCGCCCTCCGTTCGGCCAATGCCGCCAAGGAGATCAGATCTCTGATTTCCACGTCATCGTCTCAGGTTTCCACCGGCGTGGAGCTCGTCAACCGCACCGGCAAGGCGCTTATGGAAATCGAAGGCCAGGTCGAGCAAGTCGCCGGCCTGATCGCCCGCATCGTTTCGGTTTCCTCCGAACAGGCGGTGATGATCGGGGAAATCAATGCTTCCGTCAACGCGCTCGATGAGGTCACGCAGCGCAACGCCGCCATGGCCGCGGAAACGGTCTCAGCCTGCCGTGCGCTCGGCGGCCAGACGCAGACGCTGGAAGGGATTGTCGGTCGCTTCCAGACCGATGCGGCAGCTGCCGGGTCAAGAGCGCGGAAGGCAGCTTGATGTTGATTGGACGGTGACGTTCATCATGCGCCAGTCGTCGTCAGTTCGTCACGATCGCCACGACCCCAACGCAATCGCCTGATTTGACCAGCCCCGGGAAATGCCGCGCGCAGAGAATACCGTCCATGGCGGCACGGATCTCGCGCGGCGCCTCACCCGTCCTGCCCGTCGGGTAGATGCGAGCGATGACGGCATCCTTGGCGACCGCTTCACCGAGGTCGACCGCGGGTTCGATCAATCCGCCTTCTTCTGCGAAGGAGAAGCAGCGGCCATCCGGCATATCCAGCCACGTTGTCGGGCCCGTATGCACGGAGCCCGAGACGATACCGGCATGTCGCAGCACGTTCATGGTGCCGCGTTTGGCGATCGCCGCTGTTCTGGCCGTGGCGGTACCTCCACCGCCGAGCTCGGTGGTGATGAAGATCTTGCCCATCTCTTCGGCCGCCGTGTCGTACATGCCGACCGCATCGATCTCCAGCATCTTCATCGAATAGGGTGCGGCAAAGGCTGTCACGAAATCGAACGCCTGCGCCTCCTGTTGTTTGTTCGGCAGGATGTGCGCTGCGCAGAACGGCAGAAAATCGAGCGTCTTGCCGCCGGAGTGGAAGTCGAGCACGAGATCCGCCATCGGCAGAAGCACACGCTGGAAATAATCGGCGATCCTTTCGGTCACCGTGCCGTCCGGACGACCCGGGAAGCTGCGGTTCATGTTGCCTCTGTCGATCGGCGATGTCCGGGTTCCTGCAAGGAATGCCGGGTAATTCATTGCCGGCACGATGATGACAGCGCCGCTCACCTCCTCTGCCTGCAGCGAGCGGGCGAGATCAAACAGCGCAATCGGTCCCTCGTACTCGTCGCCATGATTGCCGCCGGTCAGGAGCGCCGTCGGTCCCTTGCCGTTCCTGACGACCGTTATCGGGATCATCACCGATCCCCAGGCAGAATCGTCGCGGCTGTAGGGCAGCCTGAGGAAACCGTGCTGGACGCCCTCGGCGGCGAAATCCACCGTCGCGTTGATCGGCGACGGCCGCAAGCGGGTCTCTGTCATGACAGCCTCAATCCTTGACCATCAGCTTGCGCGGCACGTTGGCGAGGCACTCGACACCGCTTTCGGTGATGAGAATGCTCTCCGTCGTCTCGAACCCCATGTCCTCGAGCCAGAGGCCAGTCATGAAATGGAAGGTCATGCCGGGCTTCAGCTCCGTCCGGTCGCCGGGCCGCAGGCTCATGGTGCGCTCGCCCCAGTCCGGCGGATAGGAAAGCCCGATCGGATAACCCGTGCGGTTGTCCTTGACGATCCCGTATTTCTTCAGCACCGCGAAGAAGGCATTGGCGATATCCTCGCAGCTATTGCCGGGTCTGGCGACCGCAAGACCGGCTTCCATGCCTTCCAACGTCGCTTTTTCGGCGTCGAGAAAGGCCTGCGTCGGCTTGCCGAGGAAGACGGTGCGCGACAGCGGCAGATGATAGCGGTTGTAGCAGCCGGCGATCTCAAAGAAGGTGCCCTCCCCCTTCTTCAACGGCCGGTCGTCCCAGGTCAGATGCGGTGCGGATGCTTCGACGCCGGACGGCAGCAGCGGCACGATGGCCGGATAGTCGCCGCCGATGCCGTCGACGCCGCGGGTGCCGGCGTCATAGATTTCCGCTACCAGATCGCACTTGCGCATGCCGACCTCGATCTTGTCGAAGATGCGGGCGTGCATGGCTTCCACAATCCGGGCGGCATTGCGCATGTACTTGATTTCGGTCTCGCTCTTGACCGCGCGTTGCCAGTTGACCAGCGCGGTCGCGTCGACGAAGCGCGCATTCGGCAGATGCCTCTGCAGCGCAGCGAAGGCGGCGGCGGAAAACCAGTAATTGTCCATCTCGACGCCGATCGTCAGCTTGGCGAAGCCGCGCTCCGTCAGGATGCCGGAGAGGTAATCCATTGGATGACGCTCGGTCGACTGCACGTAGTGATCGGGATAGCCGACGATATTGTCGTGCTTGACGTAGGCGGTGAGCTTGGCGCCATTGGCGTCCTGGCCGCGGCCGAACCAGATCGGCTCGCCCTGCGGCGGCACGATCACCGCCTGATGCACGTAGAAGGACCAACCGTCATAGCCGGTCAGCCAGGCCATGTTCGAGGGATCGCTGACAACAAGCAGGTCCACACCCTTCGCTTCCATGGCACGCCGTGTTTTTTCCAGCCGCGCGGCATATTCGCCGAGCGAAAACTTCAGATTGGGTTGGGTCATGTTTCTTCCCTTCTTTTCCGGCGCCGCGCCGGTCAGCTTTCGAACGTGGTCCCCGCCTTCATCCCGCCGGCGCGGGCGAAGGCGAGAGTGGCGATAGCGGTGTCCTGGATGCCGGTGCCGGTGAGGTCGGCAATGGTGATCTGCTCGCTGCTCGTTCTGCCCGGCATCCGGCCGGAAACGATCCGGCCGAGCTCGGCGAAATCGGCATCGGCCGCGACCAGACCGGCTTCGATTGCGTGATGCAGCTCGCCGAGGCGGCGCGTCTGTTTCAGACTGTCGGCGACATAAAGGCCGGCCCGAGCGATGGCCACGGGATCGATTTCGTTCTTGTGCTCCGCATCCGATCCCATGGCTGTCAGATGCTGCCCGGGTTCGAGCCACCCGGCTTCGACGATCGGTTTTTCCGCAGGCGTGGTGGTCACGATAATGTCGGCACCGGAGATTGCCTCTCTCGGATCCGACGTAGCGATGACGGGAAATCCAAGTTCTCCGCTCAATTCGGCCGCTGCCTTCTGCGCCTTGGCGGCATCACGGGCCCAGATCCTGGCCTCGGCGATGGGCCGCACCAGCGTCAGTGCTTCGAGCTGCAGCCGAGCTTGCATTCCGGCGCCGAAAATTGCGGCCACGCTGGAGTCTTGCCGTGACAGGTATTTCGCAGCGACGGCGCCGGCTGCCGCGGTGCGCACATCCGTGAGATAGCCGTTGTCCAGAAGCAGCGCCTGCACCAGACCTGTCCGGCTGGACAGCAGCACCATCATGCCATTGGTGCTCGGCAGACCGATCTTTGGATTGTCGAAGAAACCGGGGCTGATCTTGATGGCGAAACCTTCAATGCCCGGAACGTAGGCGGTCTTCACATCGACCTCACCCCGATATTCCGGAATGTCGAGCCGCAGAATCGGCGGCATGGCGACCACCTTCGTTGCAAGCGCCGCGAAAGCCTGCTCGATGCAGGCGACCGCATCGCGATCGAGCACCACGATCTTGCGCAATTCCGCTTCCGTCAGAATGATCATGCGGTTCATGGGCCATCCTCCGTGAATGCCGTACCCTCGCCATTGATCACCCGGCGGTGCTGTTCCATGTCGACATTCCGCCCTGAAAGGATCGCAACGACCGGGCCGCCGGAGCTGATCTTGCCCGCCAGCAGCGCTGCTATTCCGACCGCTCCCGCGCCCTCGACGATCTCGCGCTCACAGGCATAGGCATGACGCATGCCTGCGGCGATCTCCGCCTCCGTCAGCAGGACGACCTCGTCGAGAAGCGCCTGGCACATGGTGAAAGTCACGCGATTGTCGAGGCCGATGCCACCGCCGAGCGAATCCGCAAGGCTTCTCACTTCCTCGACCTGCACCGGCCGTCCGGCATCGAGGCTCGCTTTCATCGCGGCGCCGTGTTCCATCGTCAGGCCGATCACTCTCGTTTTCGGATTGACGCCCTTGATTGCAGCGGCAACGCCCGCAGCAAGGCCGCCACCCGAGAGCGGCACCAGAACCGTGGCTGTCTGCGGCAATGCATCGACGATCTCGAGCCCCAGCGTCCCCTGCCCGGCTACGACAGCCGGGTGGTCAAAAGGCGGGACCATCACCAACCCTTGCTCTCGCACCAGCCGGTCCACCTCCTCCTGCGCCTCGTCCTGTGATCGACCGACGATGCACACATCGGCGCCCAGACGGCGGATTTCTGAAACCTTGTTCGCCGGCACCAGCCGCGACATGCAGATCGTTGCGACCATGCCTTGTGCCTTCGCCGCATGGGCAAGCGCCCGGCCGTGATTTCCCGTCGAGGCGGCGACGACCCCGCGCACGCGTTCCGCCGGCGACAATGACGCTACCGCATTGGTCGCCCCGCGAAGTTTGAAGCTGCCCGTCGTCTGATGATGTTCGAGCTTCAGCCAGACCGGAACGCCCGCGATCTCGCCGAGCGATGCCGACGACACGATCGGCGTTTCCACAACACGGCCGGCGATCCGGTGCGCCGCCGCACGGATATCCTCCAAGGAAACTGGCAAGGGGGCCCTCATGCGCTCAGCCTTCCCCATAGGGCCTGGTCATCAGTTGACCGAGCTCGGGCCGCGGCTGACCGTCGCCGCAAAGCCGCAGGCATGCCCAGGCGGTGGCGAGATTGCTGGTCACCACCGGCTTGCCTGTCTCGGCTTCGATGCGGGCGGCAACCTGTGCGGCGCGCACGGCGGTGCAGGAAATGAACAGTGCATCGGATTGTGGCGCCAGCGCCTGGCGGGCAAAGGCGGCTATTTCATCCGGCGCAATCCGTGCCATCTCGCGGTCGTCGCTCAGACCGAGGCAGGTAAAGCGGTCGATCGCAAAACCATGACGGGTGAAATAATCCGCCATCGGCCGGCTGGTTTCGATCGTATAGGGTGTCAGCACGGAAATCCGCCTGGCGCCGAGCGCCTTCAGGGCTTCTACAGCAGCCGCCGTTGGCGTCACCACTGAAACGCCCGGCTTGGCCGCATGGATCGCTTCCTCGATCTTGCGGTCGCCGATCACGACCGAGGCGGCGGTGCAGGAATACATGACGGCATCCAGCGTCTCACCCGGCAGAATGAGCCCTGCGCCTTGGGTCAGCGACGGCTGCATCTTCAGGAGATTTTCTGCCGTCACGGGATTGGCGTAGTGGATGCGGCTGACATAGACGCCGATACGGTCGCTGGCGACCATGCGTCGGAAGTCGGCTTCCGTCGTGTGGTCGGTCGCCAGAATGACGAGGCCGATAAGTTTTTCCAGCGGCCGGTCGTCCAGCCGTGGCAGTCGGCCGGCGGGAATGATCTCGATCGATTTCGTCATGTCAGTCATCCATCCTGGCATAGCGCTCCTCGAGCCAGCGCAATCCGAGAACCGAAATCAGGCTGATGACGAGGAAGAAGACGCCGACGAGCGTCATGGGTTCAATATAGCGATAGTTGCTATTGGCGATGCTTTTGGCCTGGTTCATCAGTTCCAGCACGGTGATCGCCGATAGCAGTGGCGTTTCCTTGAACATGGCGATGAAATAATTGGCGAGCGCCGGGATCATTGGCGGGATCGCCTGCGGCAAGATCACGTGGATCCAGGCCTGGCGCGTCGTCAGATTGGTAGCCCTGGCCGCTTCCCATTGTCCGCGCGAAACGTTCTCGATGCCGGCGCGATAGACCTCGGCCGTATAGGTCGCATAATGAATGCCCATGCCGATGACGCCGGCGGTGAGCGGCGACAGCCGGATGCCGATATCCGGCAGGACGTAGAAGATGAAGTAGAGCTGCACCAGCAGCGGCGTACCGCGGATGAATTCCGCGACGAAGCCGACCGTTCCGGAAATGGCGGCGACCGGTGACCGCCGCGCGATGGCAAGCGCGAGGCCTGCGACCATGGCGACAGCAGCGCCGAGGATGGTCGCGAGAATGGTGATCTTGAACCCTTCGAGAAGGGTCGGCATGATCTGCCAGACGAAATCCCAATCCCATTCCATATGATCAGGTCCTCATGCCGTCGAGGCCGCGTGTCATCCGTCGCTCCAAGAGGCGCATCGCCGCCGAGATGGCGGAGGCCATGAGGAAATAGAGGATGAGGATCGTTGCGAAGGGCACCAGCGTATTGCCGGTCTGCGCCCGCACCACTTGCGCCTGAAAGGTCATGTCGGTCAGCGAGATCAGCGACACGACGGCCGTGCCCTTCAAAAGCTCGATCGCATTGTTGCAGAAGGTCGGCAGCATCAGCGGCAATGCCAGCGGCAGGATGACGTGGCGCATGCGCTGGTAGCGCGACAGATTGAGCGCGATACAGGCTTCCGATTGTTCGCGCCCGACGGCCTTGACGGCGCCACGCACCACCTCCGCGCCATAGGCGCCGACATTCAGACCGAGCGCCAGCACGCCCGCCTGCAGCGGCGTCAGCGTCAATCCCGCGAAGGGCAGGACGAAATAGACCCAGAAGAGTTGGACGAAGATCGAGGTACCGCGAAAGAATTCGATATAGGCGGTCGCCAGAGCCCGGAGGGCGAAGAAACGCGACAGGCGGCCGAGACCGGCCAGGAAGGCCATGACGAGCGCCAGCGCCGAGCCCATGATCGTCAGCTCGAGCGTCACCAGGGCCCCTTGAAGGATCAGTGTCAGATAGCCGGACCAGACCGACATCGGCAGCTCATTTCTCTGGAGATGGCGCGAAGGGCAACCGGCCATCGGGAGCATGGCCGGCTGCTTACATCAGGTTACTTGGCGGCAGCGCACAGCTTTTCGCGGCTCGTCGACATCGCCGCCTTGGCCGAGAAGCCGTAGGGTTCGATGATCTTGGCGAACTCGCCCGATTCCTTCAGCTTCTTCAGCTCGACGTCGAAGGCATCGCGAAGCGCAACGTCCTGCTTACGGAAGGCGGCGCCGTCGCAATAGACCGGCGCATTGACGACGGGGGCGACGGTTTCGAGGTTCGGATCGTTCGCCTTGGTCAACAGGTCGTGGATCGACAGGACCGGCAGCGAATAGACGTCGATGCGGCCGTCCTGCAGCATCTTGATGCCGCTCTGCCCGTCCGGAACGACGATGACGCGGTCACGCGGCACGCCGGCTTCCAGCGCCAGCTTCTCTTCCGTACCGCCGCCCGGCGCGCCGATCTTGGCGTTCGGGTTGTCGGCGATATCCTTGTAGCTGGTCAGCTTCAGCGGGTTGCCCTTCTTGAGAGCAAAGGCTTCAGCGTCGCACAGGATCGGTTCGGAATAGGCGACGGCATTGCAGCGTTCGGGCTTCATGAACAGGCCCGCCGTAATTGCGTCGTGTCGGCCGGCCTGCAGGCCGGGAATCATCGCGCCGTACTCGGAGATAGAGGCGACGACTTCCTTGACGCCCAGCTTTTCGAAGATCACGCGGGCCACGTCGGGGGCAGCGCCCGAAACCTTGCCGTCGGCTCCGACCGCCGTGAACGGCGGCTCGTTGGCGATGGCGATACGGGCGAAACCCTGTTCCTTCAGCTGTTCGAGCTTGTCATCGGCGGCGGATACCGGAGCGGCCGCCGTAACCAGAAGCACCGACAGGCTGACGGCACTCAAAAAATATCCTGCTTTCATCGTTCCCAACTCCTGTGGCTTTCTCTTGCGTTTTGTTGTTCGCGGGCAATGTCTGAGGTCAGACGCGGTGCCCTGCCGCGATGATCTTACGCAGGAATGTCTGCGTCCTTTCCTGCGTCGGATTGCGGAAGATGTCGCCCGGCCTGCCTTCCTCGACGATCCTGCCGCGATCGAAAAACAGCACGCGGTCGGCAAAGTCGTGGGCAAAACCCATTTCGTGGGTGACGAGCAGCATCGTCATGTCGGTCTCGGAGGCGAGTCGGCGCATGACGTTCAGCACCTCCTCGACCAGCTCCGGGTCGAGCGCCGAGGTCACCTCGTCGAACAGCATGATCTTCGGCGACAGCGCCAGCGCCCGGGCAATGGCGACACGCTGCTTCTGCCCGCCGGAAAGCTGCGCCGGGACGCTTTTCGCCTTGTCGGCAAGGCCGACCATATCGAGAAGCTCCATCGCCCGCTTCTCCGCTTGCGGCCGCTTGATCCCCTTGGTCAGCATCGGCGCCAGCGTCACATTGTCGAGGACGCATTTATGCGGGAACAGGTTGAAGTGCTGAAAGACCATGCCGATCTTCTCGCGCATGCGATGCAGATGCCGTTCATCGGCCGCCACCAGTCCGCTGCCGCCGGGCATGTGATAGAGCTGCTCGCCGTCGACCTCGATATGGCCGCCGCTGATCGTCTCCAGCGTCATCAGGATGCGCAGGATCGTCGTCTTGCCGGAGCCGGACGGCCCGATCAGCGCCAGTTTCTCGCCCGGCATGACATTCATCGACAGGCCGTCGAGCACGGTCAGCGGACCGTATCTCTTGACGATGTTGTCGATGCGGATGATGGGCGAAGGCATTCATGTCTCTCCTTGTTGAGACAAGCAATGACCTAACGATGACGGCGCTCGAAAATCATGTCAATTCGTAAAATAATATCATGACAATTATTCTGCGGCTGTCGGCAAATGAGGCGCCCGCCTCAAATCGCGAGCAGCAGCTCTTCCGGATTTCCCTGCGCCAATGAGGCAACGATCCCCAGTCCCGTCCGCAGTTCGCCTTCCGTCGTCGAGCCGAGCGAGATGCGCACCGCCGGCGTCCAGCCGTGATCGGCGGTGCGGAAGGATTTGCCCGGCGCGATCGCCACGCCGCGCAGCCTTGCCTGCGACACGAAACCATCCTCCGTATGGCTGCCGAAAAGCGGCAGCCAGACATGCAGGCTTTGCGGATGCCTTCGATAGGAAAGGCCCGCCAGCATCTCCGCTGCGATCGCATGGCGCCCGACAAGGGCGCGGCGCTGCCAGTTGACAAGTTCCATCGCCGTGCCGTCGCTGACCCAGCGGGTGGCGATTTCGGCCATCGCCGGCGTCGCCATCCAATTGGAGACGAGATGGCGGTTGGCAACTGCGGCGACATAGCGGTCGGGCGCAACGAGATAGCCGATCCTGAGGCCCGGAACGGTGATCTTCGTGAAGCTTGTGACATAGAGCGTCCGCTCCGGCGCGAAGGCGGCCATCGGCGGCGCGCGGTCCTCGACCATTGGCCCGAGAATGTCGTTTTCGATGATCGCTATGTCATGCTTGGCGGCAACGGCAGCGAGCGCCTGCCGGCGCTCTGCGCTCATCAGCGCCGCCATCGGATTGATCACCGACGGCTGCAGGAAGATCGCCCGAATCGGCCCCGTCCGGCAGGCCTCGTCCAGCGCTTCGGGAATCATGCCCTCCTCGTCGATCGCCAGCCCCTCGAGATGCAGGCCGAGATAGGTGGAGAGCGGCACCAGCGTATGATGGCTGATCGCCTCGGTCGCAATGGTCGAACCGGGCGGGGCGACGCTCATCAGCGCCACCGTCATGCCCGATGTCGCGCCATTCGTCAGACTGATGTTCAGCGGCGATGCGTCGAGGCCGCAGCGCGCCAGCCATTCCGTGGCAACGACGCGATGGCGGGGAAAGACCATGTTCGGCCGGAACGACAGGGCCGAGCTCGACGGCAGATTTTCGGAGAGCCAGCCAAAGGCCTGGCGCAGCCTTTCCAGATGAATCTGCTCGCAGACCGGCTTCAGGATAGAGAGATCGATCACCTCGCCCAGCCGTTCCGGCAGATAAGGTGGTTCCGGCTCGCGCGGCCGCGTCTGCACGAAGCTGCCGCGTCCGATCTCGCCCGATATCAGCCCCCGGCGGCTCAGTTCGTCATAGGCTCGGCTCACCGTCTGCACGGAAAGATGCAGATCATCCGCCAGCTTGCGATGCGGCGGCAATTGCATGCCGTCGGAGAGCTTGCCGTCGGTGATCGCATTAGCGATCTGCTCGGCAAGCGAGAGATAGGCAGGCCGGCGGAGTTGCGAGGGATCGGGGCGCCAATTTGTCATGATTTCAACACTGCTGAAAATCAGTTCAATTGACAATGCCAAAATGCGCATCCATTGTCTTTTCACCGCGTTTGAAATGATTTCTTTCTAAAGAAAGCGCCATGAAACTCGACGCCATCGATTTGCGAATCCTCGACGCCATCCAGCACGACGGACGCATTACCAAGCTGGCGCTGGCCGAAAAGGCAGGGCTGTCGCCTACGCCATGCTGGATGCGGCTGCGCAAGCTCGAAAAGGCGGGGATCATTACCGGCTACCACGCCCGCATCGCGCCGCGGCGCATAGCGCCGGTCGCCAGCGTGATGATGGAAGTGACGCTCGCCAATCATCGCCAGGCCGATTTCGAGCGCTTCGAGCGCGCCGTTGCCGCAACCCCCGAGATCGTCGCCTGCTGGTCGGTCGGCGGCGGCGTCGACTATATCCTGAAAATCATGGCGGCCGATATCGACGCTTATCAGCGGCTGGTCGACGGTCTTCTCGACCGCGAACTCGGCATCGACCGCTACTTCACCTACGTCGTCACCAAGACGGTGAAGGAGGACACAGTCCTTCCGGTCTCTTCCTTCTCCGCCTCCGGGAAGGAAGAACACAACGTCTCCTAGACAATCTGTCTAGCAGACGGCCGTCCTTTAGACCGTCTGTCTCTTTCCGCCTTCGGTAAAGGACAATCTCTCGTCGGCTCTTGTGGAAGACTTGCGTCAACCGCAAACGAGGAGATGGACATGACCGCCGTTTTTGCCCGCCCCGACTATCATGATGCGCTGTCACGGCTTGCCGACCGTCATCTCCTTCGCGATCTCGCCTATGTCGGCGGCCGGTGGATCGCGGGGGCGACAGGCAAAAGCTTCGCTGTTGCCGATCCGGCCTCTTCGGCAACGCTGGCCTGGGTTGCGAGCCTCGATGCGGAGGAGACGGCGATGGCGATCGATGCGGCGTCGCAGGCCTTTGCCGCTTGGCGCGCGATGCTGCCGCAGCACCGCGCGGCGATCCTGCGAAAATGGCACGCGTTGATGCTCGCCGCCAGGGAAGATCTGGCGTTGATCATGACGCTCGAACAGGGCAAGCCGCTTGCCGAAGCGCGTGGTGAGATCGACTACGCCGCCTCCTTCATCGAGTGGTATGCCGAAGAAGGCAAGCGGCTGAACGCCGAAAGCGTCACCAGCCATCTGGCCGGGGCGGAAACGATTGTCCGGCGGGAGCCGCTTGGGGTCGTCGGTGTCGTCACGCCCTGGAATTTCCCTTCCGCCATGCTCACCCGCAAAGCGGCCGCAGCGCTTGCCGCAGGCTGCACGGTCGTCGCCCACCCCTCCTCGGAAACGCCGATTTCTGCCCTTGCGCTTGCCGAGCTCGGTGAACGGGCCGGCATTCCCGCCGGCGTCTTCAACGTGGTCACCGGCCATGCTGCAACGATCGTCGGACGGATGTGCAGCGATAGCCGCCTGCGCGCCATGAGCTTCACGGGTTCGACCGAGGTTGGCCGCCTGATCGCCGCCCAGTGCGCGCCGACCATGAAGCGGCTGGTAATGGAACTCGGCGGACACGCGCCGCTGATTGTCTTCGACGATGCCGATGTCACGAAAGCCGTCGAGATCGCCGTCGGCGCGAAGTTTGCCACATCAGGTCAGGATTGCCTTGCCGCCAACCGCATTTTTGTCCAGCGACGCATTGCCGATGCCTTCGCCACCGCTTTTACCGCGCGTATCGGCGCGCTGAAGGTCGGCGCAGGCATCGAGGCCGAAAGCGAAATCGGGCCGCTGATGCATGAACGCGCCGTCCTCAAGGTCGAGGACCAGGTCGCCGATGCCTTGACGCGTGGCGCCCGGCTCGTTGCCGGGGGCAGCCGCCATAGGGCCGGCCCACTCTTCTATCAGCCGACGCTTTTGGTGGATGTGCCGGCGGATGCGCTGATCATGCGTGAGGAGACTTTCGGGCCTGTGGCAGCACTTACCACTTTCGATACGGAGGAAGAGGTCGTCGCCCGTGCCAACGATACCGAATATGGCCTGGTCGCCTATGTCGTCACCGAGAATGGCGCCCGCCAGATGCGCCTCGGCCGCGCGCTGGAATACGGCATGGTGGCGATCAATCGCGTGAAGATCACCGGCGGCCCCATCCCCTTCGGCGGCTGGAAACAGTCCGGCCTGGGCCGGGAAGGCTCCCGCCACGGGCTCGAGGCCTTCACCGAGCTCAAATATCTCTGCATCGACACCGCCGCCTGAGCACCCAACTTCAAGAAGAGGACAGGACATGTTCGACAAAAGCAACGAACTCACCGCCTGGGACCGCGATCACTTCTTCCACCCCTCAACCCATATGGGCATGCATGCGCGCGGCGAGACGCCGACGCGCGTCGTCGCCGGGGGCGAAGGTGTCTACATCACCGACACCAGCGGCCGCAAAAGCCTCGATGCCTTCGCCGGGCTTTATTGCGTCAACGTCGGCTACGGCCGCCAGGAGATCGCCGACGCCATCGCCGAACAGGCGAAGAACCTCGCCTACTACCACGCCTATGTCGGCCACGGCACGGAAGCGTCGATTACGCTTGCGAAATTGATCATCGACCGCGCACCCGCGGGCATGAGCCGCGTCTATTTCGGCCTTTCCGGCTCGGATGCCAACGAGACCAACATCAAGCTAATCTGGTATTACAACAACATTCTCGGCCGGCCGGAAAAGAAGAAGATCATCTCACGCTGGCGCGGCTATCACGGCTCCGGCGTCATGACCGGCAGCCTCACCGGTCTTGCGCTTTTTCACAATGCTTTCGACCTGCCGCGCGCGCCGATCCTCCACACCGAAGCGCCCTATTATTTCCGCCGGCCCGACCGGTCGATGAGCGAGGAGCAATTCTCGCAACATTGCGCCGACAGACTGGAGGAGATGATTGTCGCCGAGGGGCCCGACACCATTGCCGCCTTCATCGGCGAACCGATCCTCGGCACCGGCGGCATCGTCCCGCCGCCCAAGGGGTATTGGCAGAAGATCCAGACGGTGCTCGACAGATACGATATCCTGCTGGTCGCCGACGAGGTCGTCACCGGCTTCGGCCGTCTCGGCACGATGTTCGGCTCTGATCACTACGGCATGAAGCCGGACCTGATCACCATCGCCAAAGGCCTGACCTCGGCCTATGCTCCGCTTTCCGGCTCGATCGTTTCAACCAAAATGTGGCAGGTGCTGGTGCAGGGCTCCGATCAGCTCGGCGCAATCGGCCATGGCTGGACCTATTCCGCCCATCCGATCTGCGCTGCCGCAGGTATCGCCAATCTGGAATTAATCGACGAACTCGGCATCGTCGACAATGCCAGCACGACCGGCAGCTATTTCCGGTCGCAGTTGCAAGAGGCGGTTGGCGGCCATCGGAATGTCGGTGAAGTCCGCGGCGACGGTCTGATGGCCGCTGTCGAATTCGTCGAGGACAGGGACGACCGCCGGTTCTTCGATCCCGGCCGCAAGATCGGTCCGCAGGTCGCATCCGCCCTACTCGAACGTGGCGTCATCGGCCGCGCCATGCCGCAGGGCGATATTCTCGGCTTCGCTCCACCACTCTGCCTCACCCGCGAAGAAGCAGACGTCGTCGTCAAGGCGGCTGCGGACGCGATCGAAAGTGTTTTCAGAACCATCTGAGGAGAAGAGCCGCATGACGATCCCGGAAAAGATGGCGGCGGTGTTGCTCACCGGCCATGGCGGCCTGGAAAAGCTCGTCTACGACACGGACTTTCCTGTTCCGACACCGGCGGAGGGCGAGGTGCTGATCCGCGTTACCGCCTGCGGCATGAACAATACCGACGTCTGGGTGCGCGAAGGCGCCTACGGCACAGAGGATGATCCCTCCGCCGTCTCTACCTGGCGCAGGCAGGGCAATACGCTGACATTCCCGCGCATCCAGGGCACCGATACCGTCGGTCATATCGTCGGCGTCGGCGCCGGCGTTGATCCGAGACGCATCGGCGAACGCGTCATGGTCGACTTCTCGATCTATAATCGCGACGACGACAGTCTTGCCGACATCGATTACATGGGCCACGGGCGGGATGGCGGCTACGCCGACTATATGGTGCTGCCTGCCGAGAACGCCCATGTCGTCGCGACCGATCTGACCGATGTCGAGCTCGCCACCTTCTGCTGCGCCTATCTCACAGGCGAACGGATGCTGGAACGGGCCAGGCTTGTTGCCGGTGAGCGCGTTCTCGTCACCGGCGCCTCCGGCGGCGTCGGCTCGGCGATCATCCAGCTTGCACGCGCCCGCGGCGCTATTCCGATCGCCGTCGCCGGTCCCGGCAAGGAGGCGGCGATGCTCGAGATCGGCGCCGAAGCGGTCGTGACCCGCGGCAAGGGCGATCTTGCCGAAGCCGTGCATTCGGCAAGCCGCGGACAACCGATCGATGTCGTCGCCGATCTCGTTGGCGGGCCTCTGTTCAACGATCTCCTGAAGATCCTGCGCCCCGAGGGCCGCTATACGACGGCCGGGGCGATCGCCGGGCCCGTCGTCCAGCTCGACCTGAGGACCATGTATCTGAAGCAGCTTGAACTGCATGGATCTAGCCAGGGAAGCCGCGCCGACTTCCGCCGGCTGGTCGGCTATATCGAAAGCCGCAAGATCCGGCCTCTCGTCGGCGGTGTTTATCCGCTGTCGGAATTTCATCGCGCCCAGACCGATTTCATGGCGAAGAACTTCGTCGGCAAATTGGTCGTGGTTCCCGACCAGAGATAGTGCGCTTCCCCGATCACACCGCCGGCGAACCTTATCGGTTTAGCGGCGTTTCACGGCCATGGACAGCGGCAAAACGACATATCTCACCCCTGCCGAACTGGCGCGAATTCGCCGCGCTGCTAGCATAGCCCGTCTGATGGATACCGCCGTCCGATTGCCGGTCGTCGGCGTGCGGATCGGCGCGGACTCGGTCCTCGGCCTTATCCCCGCTGTCGGCGACATTGCCGGATCCCTGATCGGTCTTTTCATCATCGACGAGGCAAGGCGGCTCGGCCTTCCCGCCCACAAACTCGCCCGCATGGCGGTTAATCTCGGCGTCGACGCCGCCTGCGGCACGGTTCCGCTGATCGGAGATCTCTTCGACGTCTATTTCAAGTCTCACCGCCGCAATGTCGGCATCATCCTTGACCACTTCGGGGTGAGCGAGGACGAGCTGAACCGGCGAATCTGATGCCGAGCAATCTGCAGAAGCCGCCCATGAACCGCAGCGATCTTTGCCTAAAGATCGGTCAAAGCGCCCGCCGTCTTCACGGCGTGATCAAGGACGAACTGCAGCTTGGCGGCGTGGCCGAAGCCCGGCTCATCCGGCTGCCCCTTTTGCACGGCGTTTGCAAATCGCTGGAAATTCGTGAGGACCGGTTTGACCTCAATCGTGCGCCAGATCGCCTTGTCGGCATCTGCGCCTTCACAGGTCCTGAGGGTGGAGCCTTCAGGCGTGTGCACCACCTCCAGCGCACCCTTGTCTCCATGCAGGCGCAGGCGCAGTTCGTTCAGATGACCGGTTGCCCAGCGCGTCGCATGAATGACGCCGGCGGCACCGTTTTCGAGTTCGGCCATCATCAGGAAACTGTCGTTTGCGTCGAGGTCATACTCGCCGATGCGGTTACCGGGGCTCTTGTCGAACACCTTGAGGTGCGATGCCGCCGCCTTGACGTCGCTTCCGGCGGCAAAAACCGCGAAATCGAGGATGTGAATACCGACATCGCCCAGCACGCCGTTGGAGCCGTGCTTCGTCGACAGCCGCCAGAGCCATTGCGATTCCTTGGTCCAGTCGCCCCAGGCCTTCGAGACCAGCCAGCTCTGCAGATAGGACGCTTCGAAGTGACGGATGGCGCCGAGGCGCCCGTCCAGCACCATTTTGCGCGCTGCCTGCAACGGCGCCACGTTCCGATAGGTCAGGTTGACCATCGTGACCTTGCCGGATGCCGCGGCGGCATCGGCCATCTCCTTGGCTTCGCGGTAGTTGACCGCCAGCGGCTTCTCGCAGAGGACATGCTTGCCCGCAGCGAGTAACTTCATCGTCGTGGAATAGTGCGCGCGATCCGGCGTGACATTGGTGACGGCGTCAAATTCTCCCCAGGCAAGGGCGTCATCGAGCGACGTGAACGTCAGCGGGATAGTATGCCTGAGCGCGAAGGCCCGCAGCCGAACCTCGTCCGTATCGACAGCGGCAACAATTTTGACGCCGGCGATTTCCGAAAAATGCATGGCATGGGTATTTGCCCATCCTCCGGTACCGAGAATGATCAAGCGCATTCTTTTGTCCTCGTCGTTATCCATCAAAGCGTGAGCGGCCGCGCGATCATCGCGGCGTCTTGCGGGGCCAAACGGCCCTGCCCACGGCATCTCATCTGTTATCGGTATCCGGCTTCGCCGGCCTGGTGCAGTCTGGGGCCGCGTTCAACGATCGGCTCCAATGCCTTTTCCACCGGCACATTTGGAGCGTCGGTAATGGCAGTCAACGCGCCCTCGGGGTTATAGGCCCACTTGACGCCGTTGATCAGCACCTTCTGCACCGTAGCGTCGTGATAGGTCGGATAGGTCTCATGGCCCGGGCGGAAATAGAAGATGTTGCCGGCGCCGCGGCGCCAGGTCAGGCCCGAGCGGAACACTTCCCCGCCCTGGAACCAGGAGATGAACACCGTTTCCAGCGGCTCCGGCACCGAGAACTGCTCGCCATACATTTCCTCGTTCTCCAGCTCGAAATGCTCGCCGATGCCGGCGGCGATCGGATGGCGCGGGTTGATCGTCCACAGCCGCTCGCGCTCGCCCGCCTCGCGCCATTTCAGCGCGCAGGGCGTGCCCATCAGCCGCTTGAAAATCTTCGAGAAATGGCCGGAATGCAGGACGAGAAGGCCCATGCCCTCCCAGACGCGCTTGGCGACGCGCTCGACGACGACATCGGAGACCGCCCCATGATCCTTGTGGCCCCACCAGGTCAGGACGTCGGTTTCGGCAAGCCGGGCTTCGCTCAGCCCATGTTCCGGCTCCTGCAGCGTCGCCGTGGTCGCGGAGATGCCTGGGTCGGTATTCAGCGCATTGGCGATCGTCGTATGCATGCCTTCGGGGTAGATGCCCCGGACGACCGCATTGGTATTCTCGTGGATGTTTTCACCCCACACAACGGTGCGTATGGTCACGTCGTTTTCTCCTTGTAGTTGAAGCGGATCGAGCCTGGAAAGGACATCGATGCCTGGAAGATCAGGCTGCCCGCATGGATTCACGTTCGAGCGCCCGGCCCGACCGGTCGAAACGGTGGATGTGACCGGCAAGTGGCGCGAGTCCAAGCGTCTGGCCCGGCTCATGACGAGAGACGCCGGCCTCCCGCACGACAAGCGGCTCATCCGCCTCGATGTCCAGATAGACGAAGCTATCGGAACCGAGGATTTCCGAATGGATGACCGTGCCACGCCAAACCGGCGACTCGGCCGTGATGCGCACATGCTCCGCGCGTACACCGATCGTATGGCTGTCATAGGGCTGCGCCAGCCCGCCCGACAGGAAATTCATTTTCGGCGAACCGATGAAGCCGGCGACAAAGACCGAATTCGGGCTTTCGTAAAGTTCCAGCGGCGTGCCGATCTGCTCGACGACGCCGTCCCTCAACACGCAGATCCGATCGGCCAGCGTCATGGCCTCGACCTGATCATGCGTCACATAGATCATCGTCGTGCCGTGCATGCTGCGATGAAGCTTGGCGATCTCAAGCCTCGTCGCGACCCGAAGCGCCGCATCGAGGTTGGACAGCGGTTCGTCGAAGAGAAAGACCTTGGGATCGCGCACGATCGCCCGGCCGATGGCGACGCGCTGACGCTGTCCGCCGGAAAGCTGTCGCGGCAAGCGGTCCAGATAGGATGAGAGCTGCAGCATACCGGCCGCCTGCTCGACGCGCTGGCGGCATTCGTCTCTGTTGCTCCCTGAAAGCTTCATGCCGAAAGCCATGTTGTCGAAGACCGTCATATGCGGGTAGAGCGCGTAGGACTGGAACACCATGGCGATCCCTCTCTTCGATGGCGCGTGCCGGTTCACGGTCTCGCTATCGAAGGAAAGCGTTCCGGAGGTGATGTCCTCGAGGCCGGAGATAAGCCTGAGCAGCGTGGACTTGCCGCATCCCGAAGGTCCGACGAACACCATGAATTCGCCTCGGCGGATGTCCATCGTCACGCCCTTGATCACCTCGAAAGCGCCGAAGCTCTTGCGGATATTTTCCAGTCGGATTTCTGCCATGTCCTACTCCCTCAGCCCTTAACGCCGCCGGCGGTCAGCCCCGAAATGATCCGGCGCTGGAATATCAAAACAAGCACGACAACCGGGACAGTGACGATCACCGAAGCGGCCATGATGTTGCCCCAGGGAATTTCGAATTCGCTGTTGCCCGACAGCAGGGCGATGGCAACCGGGACGGTCCGCTGCGTATCGGACGATGTGAACGTCAGCGCGAACAGAAATTCGTTCCACGCGGCGATGAAGGCAAGCAGCCCGGTTGTCACCAGCGCCGGCCACATCAGCGGCATGAACACCTGGGTGACGATGACCCACGGTGAAGCGCCGTCGACGATCGCCGCCTCCTCGATCTCGATCGGCAATTCCCGCATGAAGGTCGTCAGCACCCAGACGGTGAACGGTAGCGTGAAGATCACGTAGGAAAAGATCAGCGCGAAGGGCGTGTTGAAGATGCCGATCCATCGGATGAGTTCGAAGAGGCCGGCAAGAACCGCAATCTGCGGAAACATCGACACCGAAAGGATGGTCAGCATCAACAGTGCCCGTCCGCGGAAATTCACCCGCGCGAGAGCGAACGAAGCGGTGATCGAAAGCAACAGCGATGCTGAAACCACGATGCAGGCGATCATCGCGGAATTGGCAAGACTGCGGACGAAGCTGCCTTGGCCCATCACCGAAGCGTAGTTGCCTAAGGAGATCGAGGTAGGCCAGTAATCAACTTCGAAAAGCGCAGTACCGGTCTTCAGGCTGGTGAGGATCGCATAGTAGAATGGGAAAACCGCAATGATGACGATGATCGTAACGAGCAGGTAGAAGAGCGTGTTCTTGGTGATCGAAAGCAGCATCAGCGTTCCTCCCCGCCGAGCTTGACGCGGCCGAGCCAGATATAGAAGACGGTGACGGAGGCGATGATGAGGAAAAGCACCGTAGACGCGGTGGCGCCATAGGCGAACTTATCGAAGTCGAACAGGTTCTCGCGCGCCATGACCGACATGGTCTTCGTCTGGGCATTGTTGGGCGTCAGAACATAGATCAGATCGAAGATGCGCATCGCATCCAGCATCCGGAAAATCACGGCAACCATGATGGCAGGCCGGATCAGCGGCAGCGTCAGACGCCAGAAAACCTTGATCGGATTGACGCCATCGATCTTGGCCGCTTCATAGATATCCCCGGGCACCATCTGCAGCCCGGCAAGGATCAGAAGCGCCATGAAGGGCGTCGTCTTCCAGACGTCGACGATCAACACGGCGACCATCGCCGTTTCCGGATTAGCGGTCCAGGCGATCTTCTCGGTGATCAGACCGAAGCCGAGCAGAATATCATTGAGAATGCCGAACTGGTCGTTGAGCATCCAGGCCCACATCTTGGCCGAAACGATGGTCGGTATCGCCCAGGGAATGAGGATCGCAGCCCGAACGATTCCACGTCCGACGAACTGAGCGTTCAGCACCAGCGCGACGATCAAGCCGAGCATCGTCTCAATCGCGACGGAAAGGACGGTGAATTTGGCCGTGTTCCAGACGGCATTCCACCAGACCGGATCGGCAAGCAGACCCCGATAGACGGTCTTCCCGCTCTTCAGCGTCACCCACGACAGATAATTAGCAAAGCCGACGAATTGCGCATTGCCAAGGTCGTTGAGTGACGCATTCGTAAAGCTGAAATAGATCGTTCTGAAGAGCGGCCAGCCAGCGACGATTGCCAGGCTCAACAGCGTCGGCGCCAGAAACACCCAGGCCGATCGAATACGCTCGGATCGCAGCTCCGTAGAAGCTCTGAGCTTGGAAATCCTTGGTTCAACTGCTTGCGAAACTACGATTTCAGTCATGAAACGCCTCCCCGGTTGCTCGTCCGAAACCGGGCCGGCGGCTTCACAGCCGCCGGCCGGGTTCTTACCAGGCGTCGCCCTTGAGGGTCGTCAGGTCGGCTTCGAGAAGCTCGAGGTTCTCGGCGGCCGAGCCGCTGCCGGACAGCGTGTTGTGCACGGCCGTCCAGAACTTCGAGGACACTTCGTTGTACTTGACCTTGGCGGTCGCCGAAGGACGCGGCACCGCGTTCTGGAAAATCGGTTTCCAGTTCGGCATGAAGGGCTGCGCGGCGGCAACATCCTTGTCGTCATAAAGATCGGTCAGCGTCGGCAGATTGGATAGCTCGATGGCGCGAGCCTTCTGAACGTCCTCCGACGCCAGGAATTTTACCAGCGCGACGGCCGCTTCCTGTTGTTCCGAATATTTCGAAACCGCCAGGTTCCAGCCGCCAAGCGTCGAAGACGGCTTGTCGCCGGCCGCGGCAACCGGCAACGTCATGACGTCGAACTTGCCTTTCACAGCGCTGTCGGTACCATTGCCGAGGGAATAGGCATAGGGCCAGTTGCGCATAAAGACGGCGTTGCCTGTCTGCCAAACACCGCGCGATTCTTCTTCCTGATATGCGAGCACGCCTGGGGGTGTGATCGTTCCGATCCAGCCCTTGGCGCGTTCAAGCGCTGCCGCCGCCTTTTCGTTGTTGATCGAAATTGTCCCGTCTGGCTCGACAATCTGGCCGCCGCCCGACGACTTCACCCATTCCAGCGCGTTGCAGGTCAGCCCTTCATAGGAGTTGCCCTGGAAGACGTAGCCCCAAAGGTCCTTCTGTCCGGCCTGGCGTTCCTTATCCTGAACTTCCTTCGCGGTCGCGGCCATCTCGTCCCAGGTCTTTGGCGGCAGCTTGCCGTATTTTTCAAGCAGGTCCTTCCGGTAAAACAGCGCCGGAGCATCTGTAAACAGCGGCAACGCCACCAGTCGGCCGTTGACCGTCTGCGAGGCAATGATCGACGGGAAGAACTGGCCGGCCACGTCTTTGGTAGCTTCCTTCAGATCGATGAACTGGTCTGCAAGCTGCGGCGCCCAGATAACGTCGGTCTGATAGACGTCGATGTCCTTGTTTCCGGCGGCAAGCCACAGGCGATATTGGGAGAACTGCTCGCTGCTCGATGAGGGCATGGTGACGAGCTTGACCTGATTGCCGGTCTCCTTCTCGAAAATCGCCAGCTGCTTATTGAGGAATTCGACGTTTTTCCCGGTGGTGTTGGCGGCAAATGAAATTTCGGCGGCATGGATCGAACCGGCGATGGCGATGGCCACGCCGAGCGCCGATAAGCCTAAAGCAAACTTTTTCATGATCTCCTCCCAGAAATTGAAATCGGTTTGGACGACCGAACATTGCAGAAGGCTTGAAGGGCGTCAAGCCGCCAAATGAGCCATTCACAGTTGTGGGATATTGGCAATATTGGCTTCATATGCAGCTTGGGAGGCAATTTGAAGGCCCCACAGGCCACGTCTCAGGCTGATCTATTTGAAATCGATTTCAATTATCATTGGATTGGCTAGGCTCAGGACTCATTGATCAAAGCCAGAAGATAACGGCGGCTGCGATGCAGATTGCCGAGAAAAAGGTGTGAGCACACCGGTCGTAGCGCGTCGCGATGCGCCGCTAGTCCTTGAGCTTGGCGAACAGGTTTTCGACCTGGCGCTGGCGGTAGAGGACCTTATCGTAGGCGAAGGGTATCTTGCGGCTCTTCGATGATGGGATGCACGGCTCGATGCCTCTAGCCTCGAGTTCCTCGCGGAACCAGGTGCTGTCATATCCGCGATCGGCAATCAGGTGATCGGCGGGAGGCAAGGCGTCGAGCACGAGACGTGCGCCCTTATGGTCGCTCATCTGACCCTCTGACAGAAGCAGGATAATCGGCCGTCCGTCTACGTCGCATACGGTGTGGAGCTTTGAATTCAGCCCGCCCTTGGTTCGCCCAACACGACGGGGAACATCCCCTTTTTAAGCAGGCTCGCCGCCGTGCGGTGGGCTTTGAGATGGGTCGCGTCGATCATGATGCGCTCCGGCTTCGGCCCCTCGCCGGCGAGCCCGG
>NZ_MXPU01000051.1 GCF_002204185.1 Rhizobium esperanzae
ATCTCGGCAATCATCGTGCCTTATCTCTATTCCGAACTGAAGGAGAAGGCCCGATGAGCAGCCTCACCTCTTCCATCGGCACGTCGGCCGCAATGCTTTCGCAGAGCGGCGATAGCAGGACGAACAGCGCCCGCTGGATCGGCCGACTGGCCATCTACGGCCTGCTGGTGATCTTCGCCATCCTCTACCTGATGCCGCTCTTCGTCATGCTGACGACCTCGTTCAAGACGATGGACGAGATCCAGGGCGGCAACATGCTGGCGCTGCCGCAAGCGCCGACCTTCGATCCCTGGGTCAAGGCCTGGGGCGAGGCCTGCGTCGGGCTGACCTGCGCCGGCATCAAGGGTTACTTCTGGAACTCGATCAAGATGGTGGTGCCGGCGGTGGCCATCTCCACCATCATGGGGGCGCTCAATGGTTATATCCTGACCAAATGGCGCTTCCCCGGCCATACGCTGGTGTTCGGGCTGATGCTGTTTGCCTGCTTCATCCCGTTCCAGTCGGTGCTCTTGCCGATGGCGACCATCCTCGGCTCGCTCGGCCGCTTCGGCGTGACGCTACAGAACGCCACCGGCTGGAATTTCGGCTTCGGCAATTCGACCGTCAACCTGGTCTTCGTCCATGTCGTCTACGGCCTCGGCTTCACGACGCTGTTCTTCCGCAATTTCTACGAGGCATTTCCGACCGAGCTGGTGCGCGCCGCCCAGGTCGACGGCGCCAGCTTCTTCCAGATCTTCCGCCGCATCATGCTGCCGAACTCGCTGCCGATCATCGTCGTCACCGTGATCTACCAGTTCACCAATATCTGGAACGACTTCCTGTTTGCTTCCGCCTATGCCGGCACCGGTGACTCCATGCCGATGACGGTGGCGCTCAACAACGTCGTCAACACCTCGACCGGGGTGGTCGAATACAATGTCAACATGGCGGCGGCGATGATCGCGGCCGTTCCGACGCTCATCGTCTATATCCTCGCCGGCCGCTACTTCGTGCGCGGTCTGATGGCGGGCGCAGTCAAAGGGTAAGTCATGGCCTTCCTGGAAATCTCCGGTCTCAGAAAGCGCTTCGGCGCCGTCGACATCCTCAAGGGCATCGACCTCGAACTCGAAAGGGGCGGCTTCCTCGTGCTGGTCGGCCCCTCCGGCTGCGGCAAGTCGACCCTGCTCAACACCATTGCCGGGCTGGAGACGATCACCTCGGGCGAGATCAGGATCGACGGCCGCGACATCAGCGGTCTGCACCCGTCCAAGCGCGACATCGCCATGGTGTTCCAGTCCTATGCGCTCTATCCGAATATGACGGTGGCTGGAAACATCGCCTTCGGCATGGAGATCCGCGGCGTTCCGAAGGAGGAGCGGGCCAAGGCGATCAAGCAGGTCTCCGACATGCTGCAGATCGGCCATCTGCTCGACCGCAAGCCGAGCCAGCTCTCCGGCGGGCAGCGCCAGCGCGTCGCCATGGGCCGGGCCTTGGTGCGCAATCCGCAGGTCTTCCTGTTCGACGAGCCGCTGTCGAACCTCGATGCCAAGCTGCGGGTCGACATGCGCACCGAGATCAAGCGGCTGCACCAGCGCATGGGCACCACCTTCGTCTATGTCACCCACGACCAGATCGAGGCGATGACGCTGGCGACCAAGATCGCCGTGCTGAAGGACGGGGTGCTGCAGCAGTTCGGCACGCCGGCCGAGATCTATAACAGCCCCGCCAATCTCTTCGTCGCCGACTTCATGGGCTCGCCGGCGATGAACCTGCTCAACGCCACCGTCGAGAACGGTGCGGCCGGGCTGGCCGTCTCGCTCGAGCGGCCGAACGGCGCGCCGCTCAGGCTGCCGGTCGTCTCCGGCAATCACGGCCTGTCCGCCTATGCCGGCAAGCCGGTGATCTTCGGCATCCGTCCCGAAGCCTTGACCGATCCCGACGGCGCCGACCGCAAGGCGC
>NZ_MXPU01000052.1 GCF_002204185.1 Rhizobium esperanzae
ATTCAATCGCGCTCAGGATCGTCCTGTGCCGGATCGTATTGAGCCTGCGGGGTGGAAAGTGACGTTGCGGTCCTCGCCGCAAGTGCCTCCGTCAGCCGCGCACTGGTGTTTGCCTTGACGGTCAGCTTGCGCGAGACATTGCGTGCAAGCGCAGTGCCTTCTTTACACCGGCCGTCATCTGGGTAGAAACCGCCGCATCCGCATCCGCGGAACCGGCATGGGACACGAATGTCACGATGTGTGGCGATCCGATCACGGGGCATCTGCCTTGGCAACCGGATAATCGGTTCATCGCCGAAGGCGACGAGACAGCGATCGCCACTTCGCGCTTTTGAAAAAGCTTCACTGAAGAAGCGATGAACTAGCCACCATCGCAACGCTAACTTTGTGGATGGAATGCCACAGGAAGTAACTTCGTTCGTTGGCTTGCGCAGAGTACGAGCAGCAGGAGGCAACAAACGAGATGAAGGCAACAGCGTTCTCCTGATTTGTTCGCAAGATCACGCAGTAACCTTGTCTGCCGCGACATGGGTCTGACAGTTCTTCGGGCAGACGCGCGCGCAGGCGCCGCAACCAATGCATCGGCCGGCCTGGTCGACAACCATGATCATACGATTGAGCTCGCCATCGAAGTCTTCATCCTCGTCGTCGCAGATGCCGAGGATTCCACCCGCTTCATCGACGCCATAGAGGTGCATGACTTCGCGAGAGCAGACTTTGAAGCATCGGCCACAGCCGATGCAGGTTGCAGCATCGATGCAGGTCAGGTACTCCGGCACCCAGCTGGAGCCGTCGCGCGTGACGAAAGAGCCGGTCATCGTGAATTCTCCAATGCGGCGAGCTCTTCCTTCGCAGCGTTCAACTCGGCGGAGGCGTCGAACGTCTCTCCAGCAATGGTCTTGATCTTAGCCCAATTAATCGGAAGGTCCTCGGCAAGATCGTGCAACGCCATTTTCGCAGTGGCGGCACGTGACTGCAGCTTACGGACCTTCTTCAGCTGCTCCACAATGTTTGGCATGATCTCTTTCCTCGAAAACTGATTTCATGATGCCCGCGCAACGTCGGGATAGGTTTCGATAACTGCAATCGCGTCATCGACCATTTTGTTGCCGACCTCGGCGAGTTTCCCAAGCGTCTCAAAGCCGAACCGGTGGACATCGCGCAGGGTCTTCGACAGAACGACCAACCGTCCAGTCGTGAAAAGCACGCGGCCGAAGCCCTCATGGCCGATCGTCATGATCGGCGATGCCAACAGGCCTGTGCACTCTTCGATCACAAGCCCCACGCAACTGTAAAAATTCTGGAGCCTCCACAGCACATCCGGATCGGGATCGCCGATGATCGGGATCTTACGGCGCTGCTCCTTGGTGAGGATGAAGTCGGCCAGCAGGTCAGCGTCCGATTTGCCCTCCCACGCCCCATGGGCATCCTGAGCGCGGATGAGCCTTATAAGGCATCTGAGAAAAGGGGTGGCGAGATCCCCATCCTCCTTGACAGCAGGGCCATCCGTACTTCCTGTCAATGTACCCATGTCCTAGTCCTCCTCATCGAAAGGCTTCGGTTTCAGTAAGGTCGGTCGTGAAGCTCGTGCGCCAGAGCGTTGGACCTGAGGAAGCCGATCCTCGGTTGTCCCAGGAATTGCCCTCACAGCCGAGAGGCCCGTGGATCAGGTGCGCGACGTCAGTGACGGGCTGCAGCACGATCTTGGCGCCATCGAAAGCGCATCCGCCGGCTGCCGCCCCGGGGATCAGCGGCTTCGAGCAGCCGTTCTTACGCGCCTTGGAATCCTTGCTGCGGTTCTTCTCGCAGGCAGGCTCGTCGAAGACGTCCTGGACTTTAGCATTGAGCGAGGG
>NZ_MXPU01000053.1 GCF_002204185.1 Rhizobium esperanzae
CGTGTCCCGCCCTACTCTAGGACAATCGTGATATCTACGCGTACGGGGCTGTCACCCACTACGGCCGCACTTTCCAGAGCGTTCCACTTTAATCACAATTGCCACTGGCCTGGTCCGCGTTCGCTCGCCACTACTTGCGGAGTCTCGGTTGATGTCCTTTCCTGCAGGTACTTAGATGTTTCAGTTCCCTGCGTTCGCTTCTTACACCCTATGTATTCAGGTGCAGATACCTTATCACAATACCTAGAAACCTGTTTTGTCCTCACGGCCAAAGGCCTGCGGACGGCGCGCCGGACGACCGGCGACGCGCCTTGCGCTACGAAGGAAGTCCCTCGCAACCAAAGCAACAAAACAGATTTTCTAGGTATTTAAGGTGGGTTGCCCCATTCGGAGATCCATGGATCAAAGCTCATTCGCAGCTCCCCACGGCTTTTCGCAGCGTATCACGTCCTTCATCGCCTGTGCATGCCAAGGCATCCACCAAATGCCCTTACGACACTTAATCGTTCTCATTGCCAATGCTCATCACTTAGCCGGCATCCCCAAGGGAATGCGGCGGCCAGGGTTACCTTTTACAACCCAGACCATCTTTGATGCCATCGACGTGTTCGACCTGATCACTTTATTGGAGCTACGCCGAGCAGCTCGCTTGTGTCAGGTCTTAAGACCAGCTTCTCGAGATATGATCCGATACCGCGCGGTCAGGCAACGGCAATCAAGTCGTCCGTCAGATGCTTCATCCCTAGAGATCAAACAAACAACAACGACCCAGAGCGACAAGCTTCCTACCTACCTCCAGTCCCTCCACCATATCCGGCCGGCTAGGCCATCCATGGTTTCACAAGAACTGGGCTCGGTCGCCATGGGCCAAAACCCACAACACCTGGAAGCCTCCAGATCAATCTTCTCTTCACAATGTATGCAGAACAGGCATCAGGCAAAAAGCCGATGCAAACTTTTATTTCTTCAAAGGATATCCCTCAGTCTCGACACCAAGCGAATTGGTGGAGCTGAGCGGGATCGAACCGCTGACCCCCTGCTTGCAAAGCAGGTGCTCTCCCAGCTGAGCTACAGCCCCAACCATCGCAAACACCTGACAGCAAACCGTCAGGATCAGGTAAACCCAAACTAACCACCATGCACAAATGCAAATGGTGGGCCCGGGAAGACTTGAACTTCCGACCCCACGCTTATCAAGCGTGTGCTCTAACCAACTGAGCTACGGGCCCATCTCTCTGCGCAGCACCCATTCCAAAGCAAAGCCTCGGAACGGATCACCCATACAGGCCAGAGGCCGTCGCCGGTCGTCCGGCGCCCTCGCGGAGCGCAGCACCGAAGGTGCGAACAGCGCGTGAGCGCAAACCTATGGTTCGATATCCTTTTGAAGAAAGAGAAACGTGGACGGCGAAAGCTCGCCATACCGTCATGACCGAAGTCTATGCGGCGTATTACGTTGCGATGGCCACCTGACTGGTGCCATCTATGTTCTAAAAAGCACGGGAAGGTTCACCCGAGACATGTCTCGGTGTCTTACCAATTCCACAGCTTCCTTAGAAAGGAGGTGATCCAGCCGCAGGTTCCCCTACGGCTACCTTGTTACGACTTCACCCCAGTCGCTGACCCTACCGTGGTTAGCTGCCTCCTTGCGGTTAGCGCACTACCTTCGGGTAAAACCAACTCCCATGGTGTGACGGGCGGTGTGTACAAGGCCCGGGAACGTATTCACCGCGGCATGCTGATCCGCGATTACTAGCGATTCCAACTTCATGCACT
>NZ_MXPU01000054.1 GCF_002204185.1 Rhizobium esperanzae
TCAGATTGCTGACAAACCCCTGGCGAGAGCTGGGGGTTTGTGATTCACTGGGACATGTTGAAGAAACCCAGCCCTGAACAGACAGCTCTCGAGATGGTGACGCTCGATAGTCTGGTGCCAAAGGATCACCTGCTTCGCAAGATCGAGGCGGTGATTGACTTCTCCTTCATCCACGACCGCGTTGCGGGATTGTATTGCGCCGACAACGGCCGACCACCGCTCGATCCAACCTTGATGTTCAAGGCGTTGTTCATCGGCTACCTGTTCGGCATCCGCTCCGAGCGGCAGTTGGTGCGCGAGATCGCGGTCAATGTCGCCTATCGCTGGTTCTTGCGGATGAAACTGACGGATGGGGTGTTCGACGCCTCGACCTTGTCGCAGAACCGGCGCCGGCGCTTCAACGATACGGATGTGGCGCAGGACATCTTCGACCATATCGTCGAGCAGGCGATCGGCCATGGGCTGGTCGATGGCACGGTGCTCTATACGGATTCGACCCACCTGAAGGCGAATGCCAACAAGGGCAAATATGATCTTGCGATGATCGAAAAGTCGCGGTCCGACTATTGGGCCGATCTCGACCGGGCGATCGATGCGGAACGCCTGGTGCGCGGCCAGAAGCCGTTGAAGAAAAAGGCGCGCGCGCCTGAGGTCAGGGAAACCAAGGTGTCGCGCACCGATCCCGACAGCGGCTACATGGTGCGCGACGGCAAGCCGAAAGGCTTCTTCTATCTCGACCACCGCACGGTGGACGGCCGGCACGCCATCATCACCGACACCCATGTCACCCCAGCCAATGTGCATGACAGCATCGTCTATCTCGATCGGCTGGACCGTCAGCGCCAACGCTTCTCCTTCGATGTCAAAGCGGTCGGGCTCGATGCGGGCTATGCCACATCCGGCATTGCCAGAGGGCTCGAACAACGCGACATCCTCGGCGTCACCGGCTATCGCAATCCGACGCCGCCCAAGCCTGGCATGATGCGCAAGTCGAAGTTCGTCTACGATGGGCAAGAAGACGGCTACCGCTGCCCGCAAGGCCAACTGCTCGCCTACGCCACCACCGACCGCAACGGCTATCGCCACTATCGCTCCGACCCGGTGATCTGCCGCGACTGCCCCTTGCTTGCATCCTGCACCTCGAACGCCGCCTCGACCCGCACCATCACTCGACACGTCTGGGCCGAAGCCCGCGAGCGGACCGATGCCAACCGACTGAAGCCTTGGGGCAAAGCAATCTACAAGCGGCGAAAGGAGACGGTCGAACGCTCCTTCGCGGATGCCAAACAGCTTCACGGACATCGCTATGCCCGCTTCCGAAGTCAAATCCGCGTCGCATGCCAGTGCCTGCTGGCAGCCGCAGCGCAGAACATCAAGAAGATCGCGATGGCCCTCACAACGGCACCAAAACCAACGC
>NZ_MXPU01000056.1 GCF_002204185.1 Rhizobium esperanzae
GACCGACGAGCAAGTCGAGCCGCTCGCCGTCGCCAAGATCCTCAAGGGTGTGGCCGATGCCGAACAGCCGGGGCTTGTCATCGTCGGCAAGCAGGCGATCGACGACGACAGCAATCAGACCGGCCAGATGCTGGCGGCACTGCTCGGTTCGGCCCAGGCGACCTTCGCCTCGAAGATCGAGATCGGGGATGGCAAGGCGCAGGTCACTCGCGAGGTCGATGGCGGCCTGCAGACGATCGAGATCAAGCTGCCGGCGGTCGTGACCACCGACCTGCGCCTGAACGAGCCGCGTTATGCCTCGCTGCCGAACATCATGAAGGCGAAGAAGAAGCCGCTCGACAAGAAGAGCCCTGCCGATTTCGGCGTCTCCACGACGCCGCGGCTGAAGGTCTTGAAGACCGAGGAGCCGTCCGGCCGCAAGGCCGGCGTCAAGGTCAAGTCGGTCGCCGAACTGGTCGACAAGCTGAAGAACGAAGCCGGCGTGCTGTAACGGGCAAGAACAGGAGCAACTATCATGACCATTCTTCTTCTGGCCGACCATGACGGCAATCACCTTTCCGACCAGACCGCCAAGGCACTGACCGCTGCAAGCCAGATCGGCTCCGATGTGCATGTGCTGGTTGCCGGCAAGGCTGCCAGGGCTGCGGCCGATGCGGCGTCAAAACTTTCCGGCGTCTCCAAGGTGCTGCTCGCCGAAAGCGACGCGCTTGCCAACAATCTCGCCGAACCGCTGGCCGATCTGATCGTCTCGCTTGCCGGTTCCTACGACACGATCGTCTCGGCCGCCACCTCGGTCGGCAAGACGGTGCTGCCGCGGGTGGCCGCCCTGCTCGATGTCGCCCAGGTCTCGGAAATCATCGAAGTCGTCAGCCCCGACACCTTCAAGCGGCCGATCTATGCCGGCAACGCCATTCAGACGGTACAGGCAAGCGATGCCAAGAAGGTGATCACCGTGCGCACCGCCAGCTTCGCCTCTGCAGCTGAAGGCGGCTCTGCCTCTGTCGAGGCGATCCCGGCCGTCTCCGACCCGGGCCTGTCGCGGTTCGTCTCCGATGCGCTGTCGGCCTCGGAACGTCCGGAACTGACCTCGGCGAAGGTCATCATATCAGGCGGCCGGGCGCTCGGCTCGGCCGAGAAGTTCAGGCAAGTCATCCTGCCGGTTGCCGACAAGCTCGG
>NZ_MXPU01000057.1 GCF_002204185.1 Rhizobium esperanzae
CTTCTTGGATGAGCAAAATGTAGGATACTTATGCCTGCCGGGCGGGTGGCCGCCCGCCCGGCAGCTGGTTGTCGGATCGTCACCTTCTTAGCCGTTAGGGGCTGTGGGGAGCAGGATCGCAACCGGCTCTTCATCTGGCCCGTGTGGTTGCAGGAACCTTGGGGTTCGTATCCAAGACAGGGACGACGAAGATGACCGATAATAGCATGATTTGTGCCGGAATCGATGTCGGCAAAAGCCATCTCGACATTGCCCTCCATCCCGGCCGCGCAAGGCTGAGGGTCACTTATGACGCTGCTGGCCTGAAGGCGCTTGACGCCTTTCTTCAAGAGCATGACGTCAGCCGCATCGGCTTCGAAGCCTCCGGCGGCTATGAATGGCGGTTGCTGGCGCATCTGCGGGCCGGCAAGCGGCCGGCGGCGCGTCTGCAGCCGGCGCAATTGCGCTTCTTTGCCAAGAGCCGGCTCAAGCGAGCCAAGAACGATCGCCTCGATGCCGTGCTGATTGCGCTCTTCACGGCAAGTCTCGAGCAGTTGCCGGCGCTGCCGGATGCACGCCTCGACAAACTGGCGGCCGAACTAACCTATCTGGAACAGATCGAGCAGCAGATCGCCCTGATCAAAACCTTTGCCGAGACCGCCTTGTCGGAGGCGATCAAGCGCCGTCATGCGCGCGAGGTCGCCCGCCTCGAAACCTGCCGAAAGGCCCATCTGCTGCGGCTCGAAAAGATGGTTCGCGACGATTGTGACCTTTCGCAACGGCTCGATCTGCTGACCTCTATCAAGGGCATCGGGCTGCGCAGCGCCCTGTGCCTGATCATTCGGCTGCCCGAGCTCGGCCATGCCAGCCGCGCCGAGATCGCCGCCCTTGCCGGCGTCGCACCCTATGACGATGATAGCGGAAAATATCATGGCAGACGCCGCATCCAGGGTGGTCGCGAACGCCTGCGAAAGAGCCTGTTCATGTGCGCGTTTACGGCAACCCGGCACAATCCGGATCTCGCCTCTTTCTACGCCCGCTTGCGTCAGAACGGAAAGGATCACCTGTGCGCCGTCATAGCCGTCGCACGCAAACTCATCGTTCTCGCCAACACAATCCTCTCTCGAAAGACCGAATGGACGCCACAATACCAGCAAAAATGAAACATGGTTGCTCCCCGC
>NZ_MXPU01000058.1 GCF_002204185.1 Rhizobium esperanzae
TCTCCTCAGTTTTACGTCGCCTTGAGGTCCGTCAGCACCTTGTCAAAAGCATCCTTGACCGGCTTTGAGATTTCCTCCACCGTCCTGCTTGCGAGTACCCGGAATTCCTTGGCGTGCTGCAAACTTGTCTCAACCCGCTTGCGCAGGAAGGTCGACTGCAGTTCGAGGACCTGCGACGGCGAATTTGCGCTAAGCAAAGCTTGCAGATGCGAGAAGCCGGCCTCGGCGTCGGCCTGCAGTGCAGCGATCGTCTTCCACGACAATTCGTTGCCGAACAGACTTGTCGTTTCGAGGATCGGAGGCAGCATTTTCTGTGTCGCTTCAGCGCCGGACGCAAATTTCAAAAAAGCCTCTGTCACCTGCTTGTTCCCCTTTTCAACGGATGCGCCGAACTGATCTGGCACCTTGAGCGGCGATGACGCCGGGTTTTCGATCGTTTCAAAGGATCTTTCGGAAATCTTGGTCATAGCGTTTTCCTTCTCATTGAGTTGGTTGCAAGCTGTGACGTCGGGATTGCCCCTTCCGCCGGCGGACTATGCAGGCCGCTTGGTAGAACGTCGGTTCGATGACGAACCGTCATGTGGCCTCCGTTCCGTTCGTTTCATGAACCGCCATCATGCAGACTGCTTTCTGCCGCTTGTAACCAGGGATCAGCAAACACCATGCCAACTGCTCAGACGCTCCAAGAAGATGATTTTTGTTTATCGATGGGCGGATTGATCGGTATTTGGCGGAAAGACCGGCGAACAAACGTTCTAATCTCGACAATTCGACAATAGGTGTCGGGTGCCCGACATTTGCGAGACATGTGGACAGCTGAGATCGGGACAAGCGAATGAGCATGTAATTCAATCGCGCTCAGGATCGTCCTGTGCCGGATCGTATTGAGCCTGCGGGGTGGAAAGTGACGTTGCGGTCCTCGCCGCAAGTGCCTCCGTCAGCCGCGCACTGGTGTTTGCCTTGACGGTCAGCTTGCGCGAGACATTGCGTGCAAGCGCAGTGCCTTCTTTACACCGGCCGTCATCTGGGTAGAAACCGCCGCATCCGCATCCGCGGAACCGGCATGGGACACGAATGTCACGATGTGTGGCGATCCGATCACGGGGCATCTGCCTTGGCAACCGGATAATCGGTTCATCGCCGA
>NZ_MXPU01000059.1 GCF_002204185.1 Rhizobium esperanzae
TTGCGACGATCTTGGGCTTGCCTTGCGCGACCAGGCGGTCGCGGAAGGCCTTGAGGTCGGGATTGTAGCGGCTGGCGACGAGGGCGGCCATGAACAGCACGGCCCGCACCTTGCCGCGGCCGCCGCCGATGAAGCTCTTGCCCTTCCATTTGCCCGATTGCCGCGTCCAGGGGGCAAGCCCTGCCAGCGAAGCAATCTGGCGCCGATCGAGGCTGCCGAGTTCGGGCAGTTCGGCCAGTAGCGTGCGCGCCGTTGTCGGCCCGACACCCGGCACTGAGGTCAGCAGTTCCTCGCGCACCCGCCAGGCCGGCGACTTGCGGATGTGGCTGTCGAGGTCGGCATCGAGGTTTTCGAGCTCGCGGCGCAAGGCTGTCAGCAAGCGCTTGATGCTCTTCTGCGCCTGCTTGGCCATTGCCATACGCAACCGGTTCTCCTCGGCCACCACCATCTGGACGATCTGACGCCTGCGGGCAATGAGCTCGGAAAGAGCCTGCGTCTCGGCATCGCGCAGCGGCCGGATCGCCGGCTTCGTCGCCAGGACGAAGGCAGCGATGACGGCCGCATCGATCGGGTCGGTCTTGGCCCGGCGGCCGAGCGCGTTGGCATAGGCGCGCACCTGCGCCGGATTGACCACAACCACTCCAAAGCCAGCGGCCGACAGGCTGCCTGTCGCCAGCATCTCGTAGCCGCCGGTCGCCTCCAGGCCGACGATCGTCGGCCTGGAGGCGCCCAGCTTGGCGATTAACTCCTCAAGGCCGGAGTGATCGTTGCTGACCGCAAAGTGCTCGCCCGAAGGGTGCAGCGCCACGTCCAATCGGTCCTTGGAAACATCGATGCCGACAACCACGATCTCATTCTTCTCCATCTGATCCCATCCTTGCCTAAGCGGGCTTTGCCTTCGCAAGCGGCCCCGGCGACTGTTCGGGTTCAATGGAACGGCGGATGGAGACCCAGGCTCTCCCACGGGCTTGGTGTCCCAAAGGTGCAACGGTCTCCCATCCGCCACCGCAACAGGCAGTTCTATGCCAAC
>NZ_MXPU01000060.1 GCF_002204185.1 Rhizobium esperanzae
ACCAACGTGCTCGCTGTTTCCGTCCTCGGCTCCTCGATTTGGCAAAGCTCCTTGCGCCAACGGAAGAGCTGGCTGACATGGATACCGGCCGCACGGGCAATCTCGGAAAGCACCGCATCTGGCTCAAAACAGGCCGCAACAAGCCGCTCTTTGTCTTCCCGAGACCAACGCCGTCGGCGCTCGACAGACGTGATCACTTCAATCGGATGCTTCGTCATAGGACTACTCCTAGTGTTTACACTAGGACTTCCGATGTTCGTCTCAACCTCGCAAGACGGTCCTCACCGGGCGCTTACTCTATAACCCTCGTGTATGCGTTCTTCCTCTTCCATGAGAGCGTCCAGATAAGCTCTCGTCGGGAAAACTGGTGGAATTCCAAGCCATCGCCGGATCAAATTATTCTCTTCGATGTCATAGACGCCCTGTTGCCGGTAGACTTCGTGCCTCATCCGAGGAACCTGATTCACGACATAGGCCGGAAGCCTATTTGTCTCATAGGCTGCCACGGCCTCGCGATAAGTTTTCGTTTCGATGCAGCGACGGCAGGTTACCGAGTAAGGGCGCAAGTGCGTGTTTTCCAGCTCAAGCGCGATGTCCCTGAACTCAGTCTGGAAGGCAGGATCGCAAGCCGCACGAGAAACAGTTGTGTAGCCGTCGCGGTAGACCGTAACGTGTGTTGGAAAGAGATGTCTGCTGATCGCTCCGCGATCCTCTCTCTTGCTGAAGTCAAACGTAAGCGACAAGCTGACCCCATCTGGCGTCAGTAGCGTTGGCCGCTGTATTGCGGACAGACGATTCACAAACTGTGAGCTTCTATGTCTGCGCCTAGCTCTGGAACTAGAAACTTCCATATGATCGAGGCTGTTCCGGAACGGCTTGAGGGCGCCCCACGGCAAGTTCGGCGCCGTTGGTCCGATGATTTTAAAGCGCGGGCTGTGGCTGAGGCAATGGAGCCCGGCGCAAGCGTCTCGGCCATTGCGCATCGCATCGGCATACATCCCTCGCAGCTATTTGGCTGGCGTCGTGATGC
>NZ_MXPU01000007.1 GCF_002204185.1 Rhizobium esperanzae
CGCACCAACTGCCGCTCGGAGCGGATGCCGAACAGGTAGCCGATGAACAACGCCTTGAACATCAAGGTTGGATCGAGCGGTGGTCGGCCGTTGTCGGCGCAATACAATCCCGCAACGCGGTCGTGGATGAAGGAGAAGTCAATCACCGCCTCGATCTTGCGAAGCAGGTGATCCTTTGGCACCAGACTATCGAGCGTCACCATCTCGAGAGCTGTCTGTTCAGGGCTGGGTTTCTTCAACATGTCCCAGTGAATCACAAACCCCCAGCTCTCGCCAGGGGTTTGTCAGCAATCTGAGGGGCCGATTTTCCGGCCCCTTATTTATTGGATCAATGCGTTGCGCGGCAGGCCTCGGTGCGCGAGGCGCCGCTGTCGGCACCTTTGGTATGGGAGCCCCTCGGGCCGACCATGCTGTGGCACGGGGGCAGGGGCTTGATGCTTGCGGTCGCGGTTTTGTCGACCGCCGGTGTCATGGCAACTGGGGCGAAGCCGTCGCTGTCATTGGTGTAATCGCTGGAATAGGCCGGAGCCTTGTGGTTGTTGCTGTAGTGCACCGGAGCAGGCGGCGCCATCTTCGAGGGCGCAAAGCCATCGCTGTCGTTGGTATAGTCATCGGAATAAGTCGGCTGAGCGAAGGCAGCGCCGGCAAGGCTGACGGCGAACAGGGACGCGGCGAGGGCAAATTTGATGCGCATGGTTCTTCTCCTCAATCTGTTGTTGCATTCAACAACATAAACCATCCCCGGCAGATAAGATTTCGCGCGCCAATTGCGGCGATATTGTGAACGGAAGCCGATCGCTTCATTGCCTTTTGTTCAAATGAAATCACGGTGTTGTCAACGAACGTGACGTTTGCGTTACGGCAGCCGCGTAGCAAAACAGACGGCAGGCTACCTGCTCCTGCTGCAATCGGAAATTGTTAACTTTTGGTAATGTCAGGAACCAATAGGAGGCGGTGTGCCCGCCTCCTGGCGATGGTCATCGTGATGCGCCTCTGGTCAGTCTTCGTTCGGG
Source organism: Rhizobium esperanzae (assembly GCF_002204185.1). Classification (GTDB taxonomy): domain Bacteria; phylum Pseudomonadota; class Alphaproteobacteria; order Rhizobiales; family Rhizobiaceae; genus Rhizobium; species Rhizobium esperanzae. The sequence goes on from NZ_MXPU01000007.1 coordinate 1,014, forward strand.
ATATGCGCGTCGACCCCGGTCAGCTGCAGCTTGTTGCGGACATGGTGGACGCCGTCGACCGATAGCGCGCCGAGCTCGACCTTGCGGGCAATGCCGATCGTCTCGACCGAGCCTTCGAGGGTGACGACGTGACCGTCCGCATGAACCTCGATACTTTTGATATCGACCTCGGGAATGTTTTCGAGAGCGTCGTTCACCCGCGCCTCGAGCTCGTCGCTTTCATCGCGATCGATCAGACCCGCGCGCAACGAATCCTTGAGGCGATTCTCGTTGCCGTCCTGGTCTGTGCCGTCGATTCGGAAACCTGCGTTGGGATCGCTGTCGAAATTTGCCGCGGTCTCGCCATAGGGACGGTTTGCCGGGTCGCTGGTGGCGGTGCCGTCGGCATAAGGCCAGCCGTCATCGAGATTGCGTTCTTCGAGGTCGCGATATTCTTCTTCACGGGAAAGCTCGGGGGCCTCGCGTGAAATCGGGGTCTTGTCACCGATCCTTGCCATTATAGTCGCTCCTAGTTTCTTTCGGGACAACGCCGACAGGGGCGAATGGTTCGGTGTGGCGGGCGATTTGTCGGCCTTGGGTTTTCTCCCATTTTTTGACGAGGCGTTCGCGTTTCAGCCGCGAAAGCCGCTGCAGCCAGAAGATGCCGTCGAGCTGGTCCACCTCGTGCTGGACGCAGATGGCGAGGAAACCTTCGGCGGCCTCCTCGTGCACGATGCCGCCGGCATCCTGATAGCGAAAGCGGATCGCCCGTGGACGTGTGACCTCTTCGGTCGCGTCGGGCATGGAGACGCTGCCCTCGGCATGGTTCATCGTCTCCTGCGACCTCCAGGTAATCTCAGGATTGACGTAGAGGCGCACACCGTCGGCCCGATCGAGCTCCAGCACCGTCACACGGCGGAAGACGCCGATATGGGCGGCGGTGATGCCGACGCCGGGGGCTGCGCGCATCGTCGCCAGCAGGTCGTCGGCGAGCGCGGCCAACGACGCATCGAAGTCCGTCACCGGTTGGCAGACGGTCTTCAGGCCCGGATGCGGATAGCGCAGGATCGGACGGATGGGCATGAAGCGGGTTCCCCTCTCTTTGAGCGGCGGGGAAACTATCGCCGGCCGCAGACATTGTCATCACGAAGCACGGTTGGCGCTTTACGACAAGGATGCTTTGAGCTAGCAGGGGCCAAGAATTCCGACTGCGGCCTCGCGCGGAATTCGCTTATCCGCTTGTTGACAATTGTGTTTTCGGCCGACATTTGCGAATGCGGTGCGGCAGTCGTTGAAATTCGAACCAGGTGCGAGGGCGGCAGATGACGACGACCGATGGGGACGACCGCATTCGCCGGCGCGATGACGAAGAAGCGGATATCTACGACGAGGACGGCAATGTCCGCGGCGATTTCCTGGCGCTCGTCGGTGCGGCGATCGCCGATCGCGACACGCTGTTCCTGCGCGGGAATGTCGCCCGCCTGCATGAATCCGAGATAGGCGACCTGCTCGAATCGATCCAGCCGGATCAGCGCCTGGCGCTGGTGCGGCTGCTCGGCGAAGATTTCGACATGACGGCGCTGACCGAGGTCGACGAGGCAATTCGCCGCGAGATCGTCGACCAGATGCCGAACGAGCAGATCGCGGCCGCCATCGGCGAGCTCGACTCGGACGATGCCGTTTACATTCTCGAAGACCTCGACAAGGAGGACCGGGAAGAAATCCTCGCCCAGATGCCGTTTACCGAGCGGGTGCGGTTGCGCCGGGCGCTCGATTATCCGGAAAGCTCGGCCGGACGCCGCATGCAGACCGAGTTCGTCGCCGTGCCGCCATTCTGGACGGTGGGCCAGACGATCGACTATATGCGCGACGAGGAGGATCTGCCCTATTCCTTCTCGCAGATATTCGTCATCGATCCGACCTTCAAGCTGCTCGGCGCCGTCGATCTCGATCAGATCCTGCGCACCAAGCGGCAGACGAAGATCGAGCAGATCATGCGGGAGACCAACCACCCGGTGCCCGCCGAGATGGACCAGGAGGAGGCGGCCCAGCTTTTCGAACAATACGATCTTCTGTCGGCTGCCGTCGTCGACGAGAACGGCCGGCTGGTCGGCGTGCTGACCATCGACGACGTCGTCGACGTCATCCACGAAGAGGCGGACGAGGACATCAAGCGCCTCGGCGGTGTCGGCGACGAAGAGCTGTCGGACAACGTGATCTCGACGGCGCGCTCGCGTTTTCTCTGGCTTCTGATCAATCTCGGCACGGCGATGCTGTCGGCGAGCGTCATCGGCCTCTTCGACGCCTCGATCGAGAAAATGATCGCGCTTGCGGTGCTGATGCCGATTGTCGCTTCGATGGGCGGCAATGCCGGCACGCAGACAATGACGGTGACCGTGCGTGCGCTCGCCACCCGCGATCTCGACATCTACAATGCCGGTCGCATCATCCGCAGGGAGGCCGGCGTCGGCATTCTCAACGGCGCCGTTTTTGCGACGATCATGGGCGCGATCGCCGGCATCTGGTTTAACGACTATCAGCTCGGCGGGGTGATCGCGGCGGCGATGATCATCAATCTGATGGCGGCCGCGCTTGCCGGCATCCTGCTGCCGCTGCTGCTCGATAAGGTGGGAGCGGACCCGGCGATTGCCTCGTCGGTGTTCGTCACGACGGTAACCGATTGTACCGGCTTCTTCGCTTTTCTCGGCATCGCCACCTGGTGGTTCGGCATCTGACGGTTCGCCGAAATTGACTATTACGTAAAAGTCAATATTATTGCCGGTTCGATGACGGGGAACTCATGCCGGTGAACAAATATTATAGCATAACGGAGCTGACGCGCGAATTCGGTGTCTCGACGCGCACGCTCCGCTTCTACGAAGACGAGGGACTGATCCATCCGGAGCGGCGAGGGCGCACGCGTCTCTTCCGGCCGGCGGACCGCCGGCTCATCGGAGAAATCCTGCGCGGCCGGCGGATCGGCTTCACCATCGCGGAAATCCGCGAGATCATCCAAGTCTATAAGGAGCCGCCCGGCGAGCTCGGCCAATTGAAGCTTCTGATGAAGCGGGTCGACGAGAAGCGCGAGGACTTGCGCCAGAAGCGCAAGGACATAGACGACACGCTGACGGAACTCGACAATATCGAAGAGGCCTGCCTCGGCCGCCTCGCCGAAATCGGCGTCACCACCTGAGACGTGCCGCAGAACGGTTGCCGGTCCTTTATTGCGCCTCGGCGCTGCATTCGCCGGCGATCGTCTGGACCCGCTCATCATTCTGCAGATCGATCTTGCCGGCCTGCAGCGGTATCAGCAGCGCCTGGGCCTGCAATCTGTCGAGCGTGCACTGGCAAAAGCTGCGGCAGAGGGCTTCGCCCTGCTGCATGACGCAAGCGGAGTTGCATTGCCTAAGGTAAGTTTCGACCGGATCCGGCTGCGGCGGTGGGACGACAAGGGAAAGTCCGTAAGCGATCGCGATCAGCACCGGCTGATGAATGAGGTAGAAGGCGAGGCTGTGGCGGCCAAGCTTCGCCGGCCACCAGGAGCCTGTGCCGATGGCCGCGAGCCGATGCGGCAGCCTGGTTCTGATGGCAATCAAGGCGATGCTCAAGCCCACGAAGAACGGCGTAGCCCAAGGAAACAGCGGCACGTAATCGTTGGAGCGTTGCGGCGTTTCGGCAACGCCGATCCAGGCGAGATATCTCGGATCGAAGAAGGATGAGCGGAGCAGGCCCGGTGTGCCGAAATTATCGAGGATCCAGGCGGCAAGGAGCGCGACTGTGACGAGGAGCGTGAAGGCGAGCGGCAATCTGACAAAAACGACGCCGATGAGCGTGAGCACCGCAATACAATGCAGGATGCCGAAATAGATCCAAGTGTCCGGCATTGCAACGCGGGTGGCGATCGAAATGACCGCGGCCGCCGCGGCAATCATGCCGAAACGTTTCCAGAAGGACGGCCAGCGAATCGTCGGCGTGCTGGAGAGCGCCAGGCTGATGCCGACGATGAAGAGAAAGGTCGTGGCGATCGCCCGGGCATAGATCTTCAGCCAGCCGGTCTCGGCCGTACCCGGCGCCAGATAGGCCATGAACTCCATGTCCCAGGTGAAATGATAGCTCGCCATGGCGATCAGCGCGACGCCGCGCGCCGTATCCAATAGACCGATGCGCGGCGGTCTTGCCACCGCATCTGCCTGCATTGCCGGCATTGTCATCAAAGTCCCCCGGTCAAATCACTTCCGTCGTTCGACGGCGTGCCGTGGCGAATAGCAGAAAGGTGTGGATTTGATGGCGGGCCGGCATCCATGATCGCCAGCCGCGCCTGCGAGAAGAACTGCCGCCGTGTCAGCACGAAGATGACGGTCGCCGTCGTCAGCATGAAGACGTAGGGATTGATGAACCAGCCGAGATAGCCGATCGACAGGAAGATCGCCCTGAGGCCCTCGTTGAAATTGCTGCCCGCGATGACATTCATGCGGATGACGCGTTCGGCGGCTCGCTCCGCGGCGATGACGTCGCTCTCGGCTTCGCGCATCATCGGAATGGAGCCGAAAAGGATGGTGCAATAGTTGAACAGCCGATAGGACCAGCCGAACTTGAAGAAGGCATAACCGAACAGCGCCGCCAGACCGCCGACCTTGAGCTCAAAGGCGGCATGGCCACCATGGAAGACGACGGGCAGGTCGGCAAAGACGGCGTCGACCTTTTCCGTCGCGCCGAGCAGGGCAAAGCAACTGCCGAGCGCAAAGATCGAGGTCGAGGCGAAAAAGGCGGTGCCGTTCTGCAGGCCGGACATGATCTGCGTGTCGATCATCTTCAGGTCGCGCCGCAGTGAATTATAGATCCACTCCCGCCGCCGTTCGGTCATCGCATGGGTCAGGCTGGTGCGGCCGAAGAAGGTGCGACCCTTCAGCAGCCAGGAGTAGCCCATCCAGACACAGGCAAAGAAAGCCAGAGCGATATAATCCGCCGTCGTCATCAATGATTCAGTCTCCGCATGATTGCGGCCACCTTACATATGCGCTGAGATGCTGCAATGACCGGTAAGCCGGGCTCACACGGAATTAGAGCGCTGCGCGTCCATAAGGGGACACTCACGGCGATATAGCTCTGAAAAGCGATTCCGATTTTCATGGCTCTGCGCTAGTGTGAAATGTCGCACCGACTCCAGGCGATGTCGGTTCGCCGCTTGGATCCGGCGCCGGCGGCGTTTAAATTTGCATTCCAGTGTTCAGAAGGCGCATCCATGTTTCTTTCGGTATTCGACGTGTTCAAGATCGGTGTCGGACCGTCGAGCTCGCACACGATGGGTCCGATGTCGGCCGCCAACCGATTTCTCGACCTGATCCTGTCGAATGAATGGCCGCGTCCGTCATCGGGCGCTCAGGTCGTCGCGATCAAGGTCAGCCTGCATGGCTCGCTCGCCCATACAGGGATCGGTCATGGCACGGGCAGGGCTGTCATTCTCGGACTGATGGGCGAGGCGCCCGACAGTGTCGATCCCGACAGGATGGACGGCATCATCGATACCGTGGAGCGCACCGGCCGCATCACGCCTGCGGGCCATCCGGCCTACCAGTTCCAGCCGAAGACCGATCTGATCTTCGACAAGAAGCAGCCGCTGCCAGGCCATGCCAACGGCATGATCTTTTCGGCATTTGACAAGGACGGCCGGCTGCTCCTCAAGCGCATCTATTATTCGGTCGGCGGCGGCTTCGTCGTTACCGATACCGAGCTGGAACAGATGCGGGCGAAGAAGAATGCCACGGGCGGCGTGCGCGTGCCCTATCCCTTCTCGACCGCCAAACAGATGCTCGAGATGGCGGAGCGCTCCGGGCTGTCGATCGCGCAGATGAAGCGGGCGAACGAGGAGAGCCAGCGCAGCCGAGAAGAGCTCGATCAGGGGCTCGACCGCATCTGGGAAGCAATGCGCTCCTGCATCGAGCGCGGCCTCAAGGTCGAGGGTGTCATGCCGGGCGGCCTCAACGTCAAGCGCCGCGCCCGCCGAATTCACGACAAGCTGCAGGAGGAGTGGCGCAGCAATCGCGTCAATCCGCTGCTCGCTAATGACTGGCTCAGCGTCTATGCGATGGCCGTCAACGAGGAGAATGCCGCCGGCGGGCGCGTCGTCACGGCGCCGACCAATGGCGCGGCCGGCGTCATTCCGGCAACGATCCGCTATTACGAGCACTTTCATGAAGACTGGGACCAGAACGGTATCCGCGATTACCTGCTGACGGCTGCGGCGATCGGCGGCATCATCAAGCACAATGCGTCGATCTCTGGCGCCGAGGTCGGCTGTCAGGGCGAGGTCGGCTCGGCCGCGGCGATGGCGGCTGCAGGCCTGGCAGCGGTGATGGGCGGCACGCCGGAGCAGATCGAAAATGCCGCCGAGATCGCGCTCGAACATCATCTCGGCATGACCTGCGATCCCGTCGCAGGCCTCGTGCAGGTTCCCTGTATCGAGCGCAATGCGCTTGGCGCCGTCAAGGCCGTCACGGCGGCATCGCTTGCCGTCAAGGGCGACGGCCAGCATTTCGTGCCGCTCGACGCCTGCATCGAGACGATGCGCCAGACCGGCCATGACATGAGCGAGAAATACAAGGAAACCTCGACCGGCGGCCTCGCCGTCAATGTCGTCGAATGCTGAGCGTGCGAACTGATTCGCTAGCGCGGTTGAGCGCTTCACACGAGCGCTTAACCGCTCTAAGCCATTGTTTTGCAAAATTATCGGCAAACGCTTCGCGCTTTGCCTGGGAAAACCGCTTCACACTTTTCCTGGAATTGCTTTAGACGCTTGACGCCTGCCGCCAAAAGGATTTCAACGGCGGCATGGCATTGCATCTCATCAAACTCTGTGTCGGCGCCGACTCGATCGAGGATCTGCGCGAATGGGTGGCGGAGCGCTCGCTGCGCGCCATTGCCGCCGGGCTCGAACCTCATTCGGTTCACACGACGCGCATGGTGCCCAAACGCATGGAGGAGCTTCTCGACGGCGGCTCGCTCTATTGGGTGATCAAGGGACAGGTGCAGGCGAGGCAGAGGCTGCTCGACATCAAAACGTTCACAGACGACGAAGGGATCTCACGCTGCCGTCTGATGCTCGGTCCCGAGGTGATCGAAACGGCGGTGCAGCCGAAGCGGCCGTTCCAGGGCTGGCGCTACTATATGCAGGATGACGTGCCGGCCGATCTGACGAGCTTGGGCTCCGGGATCGCCGAAATGCCCGCGGAGCTGCGCCGCGAGCTGACAGATCTCGGCCTGCTCTAATTCTATCGCCCAAAATATCTGTTTCGGACGACGGCATGCGGATTTCAGCGCAGCCGCAGCTGCACCGGCGCGCTGCCGTCCGGCGACGTCACATGCAGATGAATGCGGGCTTCCGGCTGCGAATAGCGCCAGGCGCGGGCGCCATGGCAAAGCAGCAGATTGATGAGATCCCGGGTCTTGGCAGACTTCGCTCTCGGCCGTTGCAGACCGATTTCGGCAAGTCGCAGAGCCGCTTCGTGCAGCGGATGCAGGGATGAACGCCCTTTGGCCCCGCCGCGGCGGTCGCCTGGCATTCCCGGAACATTCTCATTGATCGCCATAGTTTTCCCCGTACGCATTACTGATCGAGTTCAAACCGATGGCCGGAAACGCAAACACCGATTCCGGCCGTTACGGATGCCGCCGGCATTGTCGCAGGCAGCACCGAATAACTCATTGTGCTGCGGCCCAGCACTTGATGCCGGCCTTCTTCAAGGCCTTGCAGGCATTGACCGCATCGCGCTGATCGTCAAAGCCGCCGAAGCGGGCGCGGTAGACCTGGTCGTTGCCAGCGCCGTAGGCGACGGCGAAGGGCTTTGCCGAGGCCAGCGCCTTGCCGCCCTTGCTCTTGGCGCTCTCCAGGAGGTCCATGGCCATCTGCCGGCTCGGCGAGACGCCGACCTGGACGACCCAGCCCGCAGGCGCAGCACTTGCCGGGGTGGCGTTGGTCGATGCGGTCGTGACGTGATCGACGGCGGCGTTATCCTGTGCAGCAGGTGCGGCGACCGGAGCCTGCTGCTTGAAGCTCGTGGTCTTGACCTTCGTCGGCGCCGGCATCGTCTGGGCGACCAGCGGATTGTCGGACTTCGGGGCCGATGTTTCGGTATAGGCGACTTCGGCCTCGGCCACCTGATAACGGGCATCCGGCAGCGGGCCCTTATGCGGCAGGCTGAGATCGGCGACAGCGGCAGAAATCGGCGGCTGCGCCGCAGTGATCGTCTTTGCGACCTGTTCCGGGGCGACCTGCTGCCGAGCCTTCTGCGGCTGAACCGGAGCAGGCGTTTCGATCATTTCAGGGGCAGGGGCTGCCTGGGCCACCAGCGCCGAATTTCCGCCGCGGCTCGACGCCTTCGGCAGGTAGGTGGCGATCAGATTGCGCATCTGGGCATCGCGAGCCGACCCGGAAGTGCCGCCGAGCACGACGCTGACGATCGACTTCCCGTCGACCTGTACCGAACTCACAAGGTTGAAGCCGGCGGCGCGCGTATAACCGGTCTTGATGCCGTCGACGCCGCGCACGGAGCCGACCAGCCGGTTGTGGCTGCGAATCGTGCGGGTGCCGAACTTGAAGGCGCGGGTGGAGAAATAACCGTAATATTGCGGGAAATGCTGGCGAAGGGCGATGCCGAGGCGGGCTTGGTCGCGCGCCGTCGTCATCTGCGCCGTATTCGGCAGGCCGTTGGCGTTGCGATAGGTGGTGCGCGTCATGCCGAGCGCATGCGCCTTGGCGGTCATCATCTGGGCGAATCGGTCTTCGCTGCCGCCGAGCATCTCGCCAAGCGCGGTTGCCGCATCATTAGCCGACAGAGTGACGAGACCGAGGATGCCCTGCTCGACGGTGATAGTGCCGCCGGCGCGCACGCCAAGCTTGGTCGGCGCCTGGGCGGCCGCGTGAGCGGAGAAGGGAACCGGCGTATCGAGGCGGATGCGACCCTGCTCCAAAGCCTCGAAGGTCATATAAAGGGTCATCATCTTAGTCAGCGAGGCAGGATATTGCAGCCGATCGGCATTCTCGCTGTAGAGAACGTTGCCGGTCTTGGCGTCGACGACGATGCCCGCATATTTCGGATTGGCCGCCTCCGCGTCGGCATTGACCGAATCAATCAAGACGACCGTGAGAGCCATCGAAAGGATCGCCAGGAGCTTTGCGAAAAAGCTGCCGGACCGGGATGATGATACGGAGGAGACTGACCTTGACACTATTCCACTCTTCGCTTTGCATTTCAGACAATGGGCAGGAACCGCACACCCCCCCGCCGCACAGCTCGTCTTTTTGAAATTACCGATTCAGCGTTACCAATCCGTTTATGATGAATCGTTTCATGCCTTCTCCGCCGGCATTTTAGGGACCTGTCACAGAACGGTTCACAAGACGCGGCTCCACAAAGAGTCTGATCGCGGCATCAATATGTTCCCAGTCCGCGAGATGGCTGCTGGAGAAGCGGTAGAGGACGCTGAGATCCTTGCCGACCTTGATGTCGCGCTGACAATCTCCGCTTGCCGCCTTGTCCGGAGTTGAAGGCAATATGCAGCGCACGACGTAGTCCGGCCCGCCTTTGACCGGTGCCGTGAGCAGCACTTCTCCGCCATAACCTGCGTCGGCGCGAAGTCGATGGAGTGTCAATCCGTCCCGGAAAGGCTCGGCTGTTCCTTCGATCAGATGCGAATAGATCGGCTCCAGCCGGCCGGACATGTCGCGTGACATGGTGCTCTGGGCGATCTGCAGGAAGATGAGGCCGGAGGATTGGGAGATATCGTCGAATCGCAGATGGTTGTCCTTGCCGTAACCCCGCATGGAGGGCCAGGCGAGGTAAAGATCGACGCGCTCGGCGGCACCGTCATGTCTCTGGCTCGGGAAGCGAATGGTATTTTCGGGGAATTTCACTGTGTCGCGACCGATGGTCAGCGTGATTTCAGCCGTGCTGTCGGTATTGCCGGCAAGGGAGATGTGCCGGCCGAACCAACGGCCGGCGATGCTGATGGCGACGGTCAGGACCGCCAGGACTGATATCGCCGCCATCGTGCGCAGGAGAAACCTCGTGGAAAGAAGCGGCTGCTCGTCGGGTGCGCTTTGGGCGGCTTGGCTCATGGCGGTTCTTCGCGTTTCGGTCCGCCGCAGGATGAACGTGAGCCGCCGGTGCCGATGATGAATCTCATCGACATGATCGAACCGGCAAGGTTAATACTTCGCTAAGATTTCGGGGTCGCAGTTGTGCCGGGATGGACCCCTTGTCCCAAAAAGGAGCGAGCCGTTCCCGGGACAGCGGGAACGGCTCTTGGGCACCGGTCGGGGACGGGATGCGGGGACTGACCGGGCCGAAACCTGTGCCGGCTTGGCCGGCGGTGGGCCTACTTGACGCTACCGACCGCAACAGCGCGGCCGTCCTGAAGCTTCGACCAGCGGGCCGGATCGCTTGCGGACTGGCGCTTCAGATAGGTGTATTCGGTGTCCGACCACAGCAGCACCTTGTTGCGCATGTTGTCGAGAATGAAGTCGCCGTGATCGGTGCGGACCGTCAGCACCGCATGGCCTTCGCCGTTCGGCTGCAGCACGACCGTAATCAGTGTGTCGGATGGCGAGAAGCCGTCCTCGATCAGCATCTTGCGCTTCAGCAGGGCATAGTCCTCGCAATCGCCGACGGTGGTCGGATAGGCCCAGCGCTCTTCGACGCCGTAGATCTGTTCATCCGTCTCCGGCTGGATCGACGAATTGACGGTGTAATTGACCTTGAGGATTTCCTTCCAGCGATCCTCCGTGAGCACGGCCGGCCCGGCATCGCCGCCGGCATAGGTGCATTCCGCCGGATTGGCCTTGCAGAATTCATAGTGTCCGATCGGCGGGCTGGCATTGCCCGCCAACGCCATGCTGGCGGGCGTTGCCTGTCCCGCGCCCGTCAGTGCCATCATGAGCGCACCGGCCAAAAGGCCGCCTTTCAGGATATTCGCAGCTGTCATTGCCGTCTCCCCTAAGTTGAGGTGACAATGACACGGACGTTTTTATCTCATGCAAAATTACGCAATAGAATTAAATGCTTAGTTGAGTCAAATGCCGATAAAACTTGGCTCGAATACCAATAAAATTCGGCACGCATTTGTGTCGAAGTCGATTAAAATTGTAATGGACGCGACAAGGACTTCGCCGACGGAAAGCCTGCGCTGCCGTCGCGTCGTTAAGAGCTGTCGCTGAGCCGGATAAATGCCTGCGGCGCTGCGGCGCGATGCTTGCGGTGGCGATGCCGGCGGAATCGGTCGGTTGGAACCTGCCGAAAGCAGAATATCGCTCGGATTCCGGGGGGCGGCATTAAAATTATTTTTGAGGAAAATCGCGAAATCGATCGGTAGCGGCGACGATTGCCGCGCTCATATCGGGGTTTGCAGTGGAATGGGAAGCGCGCGGCAGGATTACGAGCTCGCTTTGCGGCCAGGCGCGGGCCAGTTCCCAGGCGGTGACGAGCGGAGCCTCGATGTCGAACCGTCCCTGCAGCAGGATGCCGGGAATGCCGGCAAGCCGCGCGGCGTTCTTCAAGAGCACGCCATCCTCCAGCCAGGCGCCGTTGACGAAGTAGTGGGTGATGATGCGGGCGCGCGCCAGCACATAAGCCGGATCGGCCCAGCGGCGCGGCAGTCCTTCCCCGGCGAGCGGGATCGAAGCTGATTCCCAATCATGCCAGTCTTGCGCCGCCTTGAGGCGCGTCTCAGGATCCGGATCGTTGAGGAGGCGGTGATAGACGCTGGCCATGTCCTCATCCAGTCGTGGCGCGCAGGATTGTATCCCCTGGCGGAAACGGTGCCATTCTTCCGGAAAGAGCGGCGCCATGCCGCGACAAAGCCAGTCGATTTCCGATCGCCGCGTGGTGGTCACGCCCGATATGATGATCGCTGTGACATGCTGCGGATGCGTTTCGGCATAGGCGAGCGCCAGCGTCGAGCCCCAGGAGTTGCCGAAAAGCAGCCATCTGTCGATGCCGAGAAAGAGCCGCAGCTTCTCGATATCGGCCAGGAGATGCCAGGTCGTATTGAGGGAGAGATCGGTTTCGGGATCTGCAGCACTCGGCAGGCTCCGGCCACAATTGCGCTGGTCGAAGAGGATGATCCGATAGGCGTCCGGATCGAACTGCCGGCGCGCCGCGGTCGAACAGCCCGAGCCCGGCCCGCCATGCAGGACGAGTGCCGGCCGCCCCCTCGGGTTGCCGCAAGCTTCCCAATAGATCAGGTTGCCATCGCCCGTATCGAGCAGGCCGTGATCATAGGGTTCGATTTCCGGGTAGAGGGCTGGCATCGGTGCACCTGCGGTCGAGGCGGATCTTATCCATCATGTTCATGACGAAGGGAAGACGGACGGCGGCCGGAAATTCATCGACCCAAGATCCTGCTCAATTTCGCGCTGCCGGCTTCCGCCCGACCAGTGTCGCAGCTTGTTCCACCCATAATTCAACATGCTTTACTGGTTGGAACAACTTGCGACAAGATTTCGCACCAGCCTTCCAAAGCCGGATTTGCCGCCGCTTGCAGATCGCTTGTCGTGAGGCTCGCGCTTTCAACACGACCCGACCCGGTGTGCTCAGGACCTGGCACGAATTGATCCGCCGCAAGGCATCGCGATTTTTCAGGCTGTCAAAGGAATTCGCGCAGTGTCTCGCGGGACTGGATCGAGAGGAATTCGATCGCCACACCTTCGACGAAGTGACGCACGACGCGGCCGCGCATGTTGCCGAGGCGCACCGCCGTTCCGATCGACGGACGCATTTCGACATCGATGGCGGCGCCTGACAGCGACAGGTCCATGATGCGGCAGGTATAGCGCGTGCCATCCTCGAGCGTGAGTTCGGTCTTCGTATCACGCGGTGTCAGACGGTCGTGGCGACGATCTTCCGGCAGGCCGAGCTCGTGCTTGTTGGCAAGCCAGGTGAGTTGGGCGGCGAGCTTCTCGCGCTTGCGCTCGGTGGCATTGATCGACATGGTGAAGCCGCGGCCGTCGAGGGTCTGGACGTAACCTTCGACGCGCCCGAGATGGTCGATATAGGCGACGACGCGTTCGTTGGCGCGCGGCCGGCCGGAGCAGATGACGTACATGTCGCCGGGCGACATGTCGATCACCATGCATTCGAACTCCTCGTAATTCGCAAGCATCAGCCGGCCCTGCATATTGATCGGCACGCGCTGGAAAACGCCTTGTTCAGGGCGCGGCGCAGGTCGTTGCGTCTGAGCTGGCTGGAACGAGTGCATCAAAGGGCTTCTTCACAAAAACTGGAGAGATCAATCCTTACCTCCAATCCATTAACAGAAGGTTGTTTCGCCTTATTGTGACATAGCCGAAAACGAGTGCGCGCCTTGTCCTGAAACGAGACGCTTAACGCGCCTCGGCACTCAGCAGCTGTGACACCATGCGGCGCATGGCCTGGCCGAACCCGATGCCTTTTGCCGCGACGACCTCGTTGATCGAGCGCAGTTCGGCCGGCGTGGCGTTGCTGAATTTTTCGGGCAGCAGACGGCTGCGGTCGAGCGCCAGGAATTCCAGCGGCACGATCTCCAGCCAGCTCGCAGGCGCCTTCGGTGCGATCGCGCCGAGCAGCCGGTCGCAGGCGCCGTCCGACGAGCGCAGCGGCATCATGATGATCTCGAAGGAGGCCTGATGACCAACGGTGCTGTAGCCGGTGGTGTTGAACAGGGCCGGCATGGCATGGTCCATGACACCCATCGCTGTGCGTTCAATATCCGCGTGCTGGCCATGCGCCCAAAGAGACGAAAAACGTTCACCGCGCAGGTCGCGCCCGAAGAAATCGCAGATGCGGGTGCCGGCGAGCCGGAAAACGATGTCTCCGCCGTCGCGCGTCTCGAGGATGAAGAGACTTTGCAGTAGGTGCGGAACGGCAGAGGGTTCGACCTGTGATTTCAGCGGCGCATCGGCAGCGCCGCGGATACGGTTCCAATAGTCAAAAATTTCGATGGTCGTTTGCACACGCATTTCACACCAACCTGTCCCATTCAGGAGCATTTTCGGGCAGTCATTGCCCGTACAGCTTCTACCTTGCGGATTTCATGCCAGATCCAGGCCGTTAAGGTTAAGAAAGGGTTTCGGTTGAGGCGTGCCGTCTCTCGTGACAATGTCCAGCCATCGCTTCGACTTTCGGAGTTCAGCACGATCTGCCGATCCTGGGTCTTTCCAGGAATTCGGGTTACGCCGCCCGGCACTACGGGCGGCTTTTTTTTTGACAGGCGCTCCTGTATGGCTGAGGCCTCAACGAGGCGATAAATATGAACGAGCAGACGGGCGAGCCAGACAAGGCGCCCGAACCTTCCGAGGTCCAGCCGCCGGCACGGCCCCCGCGCGTGCCGATCTTCAACCTTCCGCCGGCGCTGCTCTTCAGCCTTTGCCTGCTCATCCTCATCTATGCGGTGCAGGCGCTCGTTCTCTCGGACGATGCGGTGAGCTGGCTGCTGTTTACCTTTGGTTTTGTCCCCGCTCGTTACGTGATTCCGTTGTCGCAGCAGGGGCTGGAGCTGTTCTGGACGCCCGTTACCTATTCGCTACTGCACGGCAGCACCCAGCATATCGTCTTCAACGCCTTCTGGCTGATGGCCTTCGGCGCGCCGGTCGTGCGCCGCATCGGGACGTTGCGGTTCCTGTTCTTCTGGATCTTGTCCGCCGTCGCTTCCGCCGCCCTGCACGCGATCCTCAACTGGGGAGACGTATCGCTGCTGATCGGCGCGTCGGGCGTCATTTCCGGGCTGATGGGCGCCGCCTGCCGATTCGCCTTTCCGGCCGATCGGCGACCGATGCCGGTGGCGCATCTCAATGCCCGGCTTTCCATCATCGACGCCCTGAAGAGCCGGACCGTCGTCATCTTCATGCTTCTCTGGCTGGTCGGCAACGCGCTCATCGCCGTCGGCATTCCGCTCGTCGGCGACAGCGACCAGGAGATCGCCTGGGACGCGCATATCGGCGGCTTCGTCTTCGGCTTCCTTTTGTTTTCGCTGTTCGACCGGGCGCCACGGCCGCCTGCAGAACCGACGGGAGCGGCGAAGGATATGTTGCAATCCTGAGCGGGGCGGTGCACCATCGAACGATCCGCGATCGGGGGAGAAACCGCCGCGGACGCCTGTGACAGATGTCACGGGCTCGACATAGGAGGTTCGAATGACCAGTTCAGTCAAAGCAATCCTCGACCTGAAGGGCAGGGACGTCATCACCGCCGGGCCGAACACCACCGTCGCTGAGGCGGCCGCCATTCTGAGCAAGAAGAAGATCGGCGCCATCGTGGTCGTCGGCATGGAAAACCGGATTTCCGGCATGTTCACCGAGCGCGATCTCGTGCATGCCATCGCCAAGCACGGCAAGGAGAGCCTCGATCAGCCGCTCTCGCAGGTGATGACTTCAAAGGTCTACCGTTGCCACGAGGAGACGACCGTCAACGAACTGATGGAACTGATGACCAGCCGCCGCTTTCGCCACGTTCCGGTAGAAAGCAACGGCAAGCTTGCCGGCATCATCTCGATCGGCGACGTGGTGAAGTCTCGGATCGCCGAAGTCGAGCGCGAGGCCGAGGACATCAAGGCCTATATTGCCGGCTGAGGGTCCGGCTGTGCGTTTAAACGTGCTGTCGCTCCTATCGGGGCGACGCTTCACGGAGGACTGGCGTAGACTTCCTGCATGCGCTTGATCTCGGGAAGCCTGGCTCTCGCTTCCTCGTAACCGCGTTCGATCGCCTCACCGGCGCGGTGAAATTCCGAGAGGCCGATATAGCTCAGGCGCGGCTGCAGCGAAATGTCGGGCGGATCGCCGGCCAGGCGGGCGCGGGCAATCCTGTCCTGGATGATGTTGAAAGCCTGCACCATGACACCGGTCATGCCGAGGCGGGCATAGGGCGCCTCTTCCTGTTTCTGCAATTCCTGCTGCGAGAGGCTGGCATTGTGCCGGACCACGGCCGAGCGGCCGTAGAGATCGTAATTGAGATTGACGGCGACGACCAGCGGCTGCTCATAGGCACGGCAGACGGAGACGGGAACCGGGTTGACCAGCGCGCCGTCGACCAGGGTGCGATGATTGCTGCGGACCGGCTCGAAGATGCCCGGCAGGGCATAAGAGGCGCGCAGCGCCGTGATCAGCGAACCATTGGCGATCCAGACCTCGTGGCCGGTATTGACCTCGGCCGCGACCGCGACGAACGGCCGGTCCAGATCCTCGACGTTCAGGCCCTCGAGATGCTCCTGCATGCGCTTGGTCAGCCGCATGCCGCCGAACAATCCGCTGCCGCCGATCGTCAGATCGAGCAGACTGGCGATGCGGCGCATGGTCAGCGAGCGTGCGAAGCTTTCGAGTTCATCGAGTTTGCCGGCGAGATAGCAGCCGCCGACCAGCGCGCCGATCGATGTGCCGGCGATCATGCCGATCTCGATCCCGGCCTCGTCCAGAGCGCGCAAGACGCCGATATGGGCCCAGCCGCGGGCTGCGCCGCCGCCAAGCGCGAGCGCGATCTTGATTCTGTTGACAGGCGCGGGCGCAGGGATTGTCTCGAGTATCGTCGATATGCCGGAACCGGAACCTTCGCCTTCAGCGCTTTGACGGTGCAGACTCCAGTTCAGCATTGCGCTCTCCCCTCCAGCAGAACACGTATGTCACGATAGTGTGCCCGATCGGTTGCCAAATGGTATATAGAACCGGTTTCTGGCGCAATAAGGGGCAAATGCCCGGGACGGTCAGTCTATTTTCCGTAGACGTCCTGCGGATCGAAATGACGCTCGTCGTCGACGATGTCGAGCATCGGTTTTCCCTGGCGCAGCGTCACCGTCCGATAGAAGCAGGAACGGCGGCCGGTGTGACAGGTGGCGTCATGGCCGGCGACCTCGACCTTCAGCCAGATGGCGTCCTGATCGCAATCGGTGCGAATTTCCTTCACCGTCTGAAGATTGCCCGAGGTCTCGCCCTTTTTCCAGATCTTGCCACGCGACCGGCTGAAATAATGGGCCGTGCCCGTCTGGATGGTCAGCGCCAGGGCCTGGGCATTCATATGCGCCACCATCAGCAGTTCGCCATCGCCGGCGTCGGTGACGATCGCAGTGATCAGGCCGCGGTCGTCGAAACGCGGCGTGAAATCGCCGGCGTCTTCCAACGCCGACTTGTCTTCGGATGGTTGATTGAAGATCAGTTGACTCATTGCGGCCCTCCTGAGGGAGCCGGTATCAGCGGCTCCGCACCATGCTCATGAAACGGGCCTGATCGGCCGGTTCGGTCTTGAACGTTCCGGTAAACGTCGTGGTCAAGGTGGTCGAACCCTGCTTCTGAACGCCACGCATCGCCATGCACATATGTTCGGCCTCGATCAGTACGGCAACACCGCGCGGATTGAGCGTATCGTCGATGGCCCGCGCAATCTGGGCCGTCATGGTTTCCTGGGTCTGCAGGCGCCGGCCATAGATTTCCACGACTCGGGCAATCTTCGACAGCCCGAGCACGCGGCCATCAGGCATATAGGCGACATGGGCCTTGCCAATGATCGGCACCATGTGGTGTTCGCAATGCGAATAGAAGGGAATGTCCTTGACGAGGACCATGTCGTCGTAGCCTGCGACCTCTTCGAAGGTCCGGCCGAGCACGTCCTCAGGCGCCATGTCGTAACCGGCGAACAGCTCGCGATAGGCCTTGGCGACACGGGCGGGCGTCTCGATGAGGCCTTCGCGCGTCGGATCGTCACCGGCCCAGCGCAGCAGAACGCGCACGGCTTCCTCGGCCTCCTGCTGGGAGGGGCGGTCCGAGTCACGGTTCGGCTGCGGAAAGTTCTTTACGATGGCGTCCATGATCAATGGTCTCCTGGCCCGCATCGCGGACCCATCTGTCGGAATCGCCACTGGTCAGTCCCATGCGGGAATTCATGCACCTTTGGCAGGCTCCGGGGCTTTCAGGGCTAATTCAAGCGCCCATCCGGCACGGTTTCCCAATCAAACTTACACAAGGCCATTGCATTTTCATGGCCTTGGAACGACATACATATAGGAAGACGGCCATTATATGTAAGTATCATCAGATGACACGGTGTGTTTTTTGTTTCAACGACAATGACAGCCCGATTTAGGCCGATCCGCAGCGATTTTGGAGCGGAAATCCAGCATGGACGACATCTACAACAGCAAAATCCTCGAATTCGCCGGCAACATTCCGTTGACCGGGACGCTCGATGATGCCGATGCGACCGCCCAGGCGCACTCCAGGCTTTGCGGCTCCAAGGTACGGATCTGGCTGAAGATGGATGGCGATGTCGTAACGGGTTTTTCCCATGACGTGAAGGCCTGCGCGCTCGGCCAGGCCTCGTCCTCGATCATGGCGCGCCATGTCGTCGGCGCGACATCGGGCGAATTGCGGCAGGCGCGCCTGGACATGCTTGCCATGTTGAAGGCGGATGGGGCAGGCCCCGGCGGACGGTTCGAAGACATGCGTTATCTCCTGCCCGTGCGGGACTACAAGGCCCGCCATGCTTCGACGATGCTGACCTTCGATGCGGTCGTCGATGCGATCGGGCAGATCGAGGCGAAACGGGCGGAAGTTGTCGAGGCGTAACCGAGATGTGCGAGTTCTGCGTCCGGCAGGCTGACGATGAGGACGATGGCGGCGCGGCCGCATCGAGACAGCCGCACGCAAGGACTGCGCGCTACTCGCGCAATTACACCGGACCGTTCCACAAGACCCCGGACCGCCTGCTCGGCATGGGGATTATACGCCTCTATCAGCTGACGCTTTCCGGCTTTGTCGGCAATTCCTGCCGCCATATCCCGACCTGCTCCGAATATGGTTACGAGGCGATCGCCCGCCACGGTCTCTGGGCCGGCGGCTGGATGACGCTGTTTCGCGTCGGCCGCTGCGGTCCGGGCGGCACCAGCGGCCTCGACCAGGTGCCCGAGACACTTGGCAACGATTTTCGCTGGTGGACACCGTGGCGGTATCTCTCGCTTGGACGCAAAAGAGGGTGACCGCGGTGACGATGCCCGGCGAACATCATTGTGTTTCGGAGGTCAGGGCAGCGAGGACGCGTGAGGCGCGGTCACTGTTCGGTGACGACGATCGCGAGGAGGAGAGCGAGTTGCTATGAGCATGTTTGTCGCCCTCCTGCATAGCATCGTGCTCTCGCCCGACCGCCGGGTGATCATGGAAGACCTGCGCGCGCTTGCCAGAGAGCTCGGCTATCGCGAGCCGCGCACACTGGTTTCAACGGGCAATCTCGTTTTCGAGGCCGACCAAATACGTCCGCATGAACTCGAGGTCGCGCTGGAAGAGGGTTTCGAAGAGAAGTTCGGCAAACATGTCGATATCATCGTGCGCAGCGACTGCACCTGGATGGCGCTCTGCGGCACCAATCCCTTCCGGGACGGCAGCGGAGACCAGGTGATCGTCCGGGTGATGCGCCTGCCGATCGATCCTGAGAAGGTGGAGGCGCTGAAACCGCTGATGACGGAAGGGCAACGCATTGCCATCGTCGGCGGCGACCTCTGGATCGATTTCGCCGGCAAACCGAGTCAATCGAAACTGCTTTCGGCGCTGACGACCCAGCGGCTCGGCGTCGGAACGATGCGCAACTGGAACACCGTTTGCGGTCTTGCGCAAATGATCATGTGAGCCGGCTGCTTCTTTACTCCCAGGTGAAATCTGAGTATCAGGCGGCAGCGCATCCAACAAAGGGAGGCGCTGTCGTTGCAACCACCCGCATTCGTTGGCGGGACTGGACAAGGAGAATTTTGATGTCCCAATCCGTTTCCCTGACATTTCCCGATGGTTCCGTGCGCAGCTTCCCTGCTGGCGCGACCGGCCGGGATGTCGCCGAATCCATTTCCAAGTCGCTCGCCAAGAGCGCCGTCGCGATTGCGATCGACGGCGGCGTGCGCGACCTTTCCGATGCCGTCACCGACGGCAAGATCGAGATCATTACCCGCAAGGACCCGCGCGCGCTGGAGCTCATCCGCCATGACGCTGCGCATGTGATGGCCGAAGCGGTGCAGGAGCTTTGGCCCGGCACTCAGGTGACGATCGGTCCCGTCATCGAGAACGGCTTCTATTACGATTTCGCCAAGAACGAGCCTTTCACGCCCGACGATCTGCCGAAGATCGAAAAGAAGATGAAGGAAATCATCGCCCGCAACGCGCCGTTCACAAAGCAGATCTGGTCGCGCGAAAAGGCCAAGGAAGTCTTTGCCGCCAAGGGCGAACAGTACAAGGTCGAACTCGTCGATGCGATCCCGGAAGGCCAGGATCTGAAGATCTATCATCAGGGCGAATGGTTCGACCTTTGCCGCGGCCCGCATATGGCCTCCACCGGCCAGGTCGGCACTGCCTTCAAGCTGATGAAGGTCGCCGGCGCCTACTGGCGCGGCGACAGCAACAACGCCATGCTGTCACGCATCTACGGCACGGCATGGGCAGACCAGGCCGATCTCGACAACTATTTGCATATGCTGGCGGAAGCGGAAAAGCGCGACCACCGCAAGCTCGGCCGCGAAATGGACCTGTTCCATTTCCAGGAGGAAGGTCCGGGCGTTGTCTTCTGGCACGGCAAGGGCTGGCGCATCTTCCAGACGCTCGTCGCCTATATGCGCCGCCGGCTTGCCATCGATTATGAAGAAGTCAACGCACCGCAGGTGCTCGACACCTCGCTCTGGGAAACCTCCGGTCACTGGGGCTGGTATCAGGAAAACATGTTCGGCGTAAAATCGGCGCATGCGATGACGCATCCCGACGACAAGGAAGCGGACAACCGCGTCTTCGCGCTGAAGCCGATGAACTGCCCCGGGCATGTGCAGATCTTCAAGCATGGCCTGAAGTCCTATCGCGAGCTGCCGATCCGTCTGGCGGAATTCGGGCTGGTGCATCGTTACGAGCCTTCGGGCGCTCTGCATGGCTTGATGCGCGTGCGCGGCTTCACCCAGGACGACGCGCACATCTTCTGCACGGACGAGCAGATGGCGGCCGAATGCCTGAAGATCAACGACCTGATCCTCTCGGTCTATGAAGACTTCGGCTTCAAGGAAATCGTCGTCAAGCTTTCCACCCGTCCGGAAAAGCGCGTCGGTTCCGACGCTCTCTGGGATCGAGCCGAAGCCGTCATGACCGATGTGCTGAAGACGATCGAGGCGCAGTCCGAAGGCCGCATCAAGACCGGCATCCTGCCGGGCGAGGGTGCCTTCTACGGTCCGAAGTTCGAATATACGCTGAAGGACGCGATCGGTCGCGAATGGCAGTGCGGCACGACGCAGGTGGACTTCAACCTGCCGGAACGCTTCGGCGCCTTCTACATCGACAGCAATTCCGAGAAGACGCAGCCGGTGATGATCCATCGCGCCATCTGCGGCTCGATGGAGCGCTTCCTCGGCATCCTGATCGAGAACTTCGCCGGTCACATGCCGCTCTGGGTATCGCCGCTGCAGGTGGTGGTCGCAACGATCACTTCCGAAGCTGACGCCTATGGGCTTGAAGTGGCCGAGGCGCTGCGCGACGCCGGCCTCAACGTCGAAACCGACTTCCGCAACGAGAAGATCAACTACAAGATCCGCGAGCATTCCGTCACCAAGGTTCCTGTCATCATCGTCTGCGGCAGGAAGGAAGCCGAGGAGCGCACGGTCAACATCCGCCGCCTCGGCAGTCAGGACCAGGTTTCGGTGGAGCTTGACGCCGCCGTCGAGAGTCTCACGCTCGAGGCGACGCCGCCCGACGTCCGCCGCAAGGCCGAGGCAAAGAAAGCCAAGGCGGCCTGAAAATAGGGGAATACGACAGCGCCGACTTCGGCGCTGTCGGAAATGTCTTTCGCGAGGGGCAGCCACTCGTGCGCCTCCCGTCTCCACTTCCAAATCTTCCTGCCAATGAATGAAATCCGCGCTTAGTCTAGCGGCATCGGCCGATGCGTAGATCCAAAATGATAGCGTCGTTTGCGCGTCTAATCAGACGCGCGGCGCTGCAGAACACCGGCCGATCGGCTTGATCGCTGGTACGCCGGAGAAGCGTGCCCGGCAGAATCAATCCAGGCTGGCGCCGTCGCCGCCGCCCTGCGGCACGAGCTGTTCGTAGGAGGGCAAAGGCTCCTCCGGAGCCGGCTGGACACCCGGGGGCGGCGGGGTGCCGGCCGGCGCCTGCTGCACCGTGCGGGCCGCCGGGCTCTCGGGCTGCTGCGGCTGCTGGTCCTTCATCAGAACTTCGACGTCGGTGTTCCGGCCGGCAACCACGGTAAAATCGCGCTGATAGATCTTGTCCTTGTTGCGGGCGACGGCCGAGTATTCGCCTTCGGCAAGGACCATGGTCGGGAAGGCGCTGACGCTTTCACCGACACTGTCGCCGGCTGCCGTCAGGATCGACCAGGCCGTGTCGGCGATCGCCTCGCCGCCGGCTTCGGAGACCAGCTTGAAGGTCATCTGGGCGGCGCGGTGCTGGATTGTTGCCTCTGTGAGCTTGCCGGCCTCGACCTGTATGTCCGCGCGGATGACGGCGTTGACGCTGCCATATTCGGAAACGATGTGATAGGTGCCGGCATTGAGGCGCACGACAGTGTTCGGCGAGACATCGGCCACGACGAGACCGCGCTCGCCATCGTCGCGAACTTCCGAGGAATAGATCGAGAAACTCAACTGGTCGGGGCGGATGCGGGCATCGGTGCCGGAGACGGCGTTGAGCAGCAGGCCGCCGGCATCGAGCACCATCACCTGCTTGTCGACCTCGCCGTCAGCGGGCACGGTCAGCTTCTTGGTGACGCCGGCGCGGCCGAAGGAGACATTGACGAAATAATCGCCCGGAGCGAGCTGGAAGGCGGCGGGTCCGCCCTTGGCGCTGGCGATCAGCGGCAGCTTGCCGTCGGCTCCGGCGATCGGGCTGAAGACATACCAGGAAAGGCCATCCTCGACAGGCGTACCGTCGGCCGTCAGCTTGGCTTCCATCGCGACGTCGCGCAGCTTGGCGCCCTCAGGCGCGGTGCCGGGCGCGATGAAGGCGTTGAGCTTCGGCATCTTCGATGTCGAGTCAAGCTGTTTGAAATCCTTGAAGGCATCCTGCGCACCGGCGCCGATGGGCATCAATACCATCAGAGCGATGGCGAGGCCGATGCGTGCAAGAGGCGAAATGCCAAACATCTGTTTCGTGAACCGATTGACTTCTGAAATCGCAAAGGCCACTTCAAGACCAACGCGATGGCAAATTCAAGACCCACGCTTTGCAGCAGCATAAAAATGAAAGTTTCTCCCGCATGAAATCCGATATCAAGCTGATCGATTACCTCGCCGTGCGCCGTTCCATCCCCGCTTTCCAGATGTGCGAACCCGGCCCCGAAAAGGCCGAGATCGAGGAGATCCTGCGGCTTGCTTCGCGTGTTCCCGATCACGGCAAGATCGCTCCCTGGCGCTTCATCGTCTATCGCGGAGATGAGCGTGCGCGCCTCGGCGAGGAGCTTCTCAAACTGGCGATCGAGGCAAAGCCGGAGCTTTCCGAAGAGATGATCCAGGTCGAGCGCACCCGCTTCACCCGCGCACCGGTCGTTGTCGCCGTCGTCAGCAAGGCGGGGCCGCATATCAAGATCCCGGAATGGGAGCAGCTGATGTCGGCGGGCGCGCTTTGCTTCAATGTCATTCTCGCCGCCAATGCCAGCGGCTATGTCGCCAACTGGCTGACGGAATGGTTCGCCTATGACGAGCGCGCCTATCCGCTGCTCGGCGTCGAGCCCGGCGAAAAGGTGGCGGGTTTCATCCATATCGGGTCGACGACATTCCCGGCGATCGAGCGGCCGCGGCCGGAGCTTGCCGACACCGTCACCTGGGTCGGCGGAGAGGATTGATGTTCTACACCACCGACGGCAACCGGCACGGCCTCGCGCATGATCCCTTCAAGGCGATTGTATCGCCGCGGCCGATCGGTTGGATCGGCAGCAAGGGCAGGGACGGTTCGATCAATCTTGCGCCCTATTCCTTCTTCAACGCCGTCGCCGACCGGCCGAAGCTGGTGATGTTTTCTTCCGCCGGACGCAAGGACAGCCAGCGCAATGCGGCGGAAACCGGCGCCTTCACCTGCAATTTCGTCAGCCGCGATCTCGCCGAAAAGATGAACCTCTCCTCGGCGGCGCTGCCTTACGGCAACAGCGAATTCGATTTCGCCGGGCTGACGCCGAAACAGTCCGAACTGATCGACGCCCCCTATGTCGGCGAGGCTTACGCCGTGCTCGAATGCAGGGTCACCGAAATCATCGAGCCGAAGACGTTATCGGGCGCGCCGTCCGAAAACGTTCTCGTCTTCGGCGAGGTGGTCGGCATCCATATCGACGAGGCGATCGTCAGGGACGGCCGCTTGGACATGTCGATCGCCCGACCTGTGGCTCGCATGGGCTACATGGATTACAGCGAAGGCAGCGATGTTTTCGAGATGTTTCGGCCGCAGATACCAAAGGCGGAAGCCTGAGCGCAAGGCATGCAAAGGCTTAAGAAATATGGTGAACCAATCTTAAACCTTTTGTCGCTACGGTCACAGCATTGAATGAAACGCGAAGGAATCGCGTTCAAGTGCTGGGGCGTCGCGTGATCGTAGAAGCTTTCCTTCGTTGGATCGAAACGGCCAAGACCGGTGATCGGGCCAGGGCCGCGAACGCACTCGGTCGAGCCTATCTGCAATCCGAGATGAGCGGCGAGGAGCGGGCGGCAGCCGAGATGGCGATGACCTTTCTTCTCGATGACCCGTCGCCGCGTGTGCGGCTGGCGCTGGCCGAGGCGGTCGCCTGGTCGCCCGACGCGCCGCGCAGCCTGATCCTTTCGCTTGCCGCGGACCAGCCCGAGGTTGCCTGCCACGCCGTCACCTGTTCGCCGCTTCTCAGCGACGCCGATCTTGTCGACCTCGCCGCACGCGGCAACGGTGCCACCCGCATGCTGATCGCGGCCAGAGGCCATGTCACCCGTCCGGTCTCGGCTGCACTCGCGGAGGTCGGCGATGAAGACGAAGTGCTCTGCCTGCTCGAAAACGACGGCGCGGCCATCTCCAGCCAGTCGTTGAAACGCATCGCTGAGCGGCTTGGCGATTGCTGCGATATTCGCAACCTGCTGCTCGACCGCAGCGATCTTCCGGCCGATGCCCGCCAGTTGCTCACCCAGCATGTCAGCAATGCGCTGCTCGGCCTGCCGCTGGCGCAGGCGGCGATCGGCCTGCAGCGGCTCCAGCGCATCAGTCGCGAGGCGACCGAGGCAGCCATCGTTTCGATCGCCGGGGAGATCGCGCCGCGAGAGATACCGGATCTCGTCGAGCATCTGCGCCTCAACGGCCGGCTGACGCCCTCCCTGCTGATGCATGCGCTCTGCGCCGGCAAGCTGGACTTCTTCGCAGCTGCAATCGTCGATCTGACAGCGTGCAGCGAGCGCAGGGTGCGCTCGATCCTGGCAACCGGGCGCATGCATGCCGTGCGCGCCCTCTATGAATCCGCCGGCCTGCCGCGGGATATCAGCGTGATCTTCGTCGAGGCGACGCTTCTGTGGCGCGAGGCCGTTCGAAAGGCGCCGGGCAGCGTGCTGGGCACTGTCGGCGGCCGTCTTCTGGAAAAATTCCGCCATCACCATGGCGCACACGGCGCGGCCGGGGAACTGCTCGACATGGTGGAAAAGCTTCATGTCGCCGAGCAGCGCCAATCGGCCCGTCTCTATGCGGCGCTTGCGGCGGCCTAGTCGTTCAGCCGGGTCACCACCCAGGAATAGCTTGCGGATACGAAATGCACGGGTTTGGAAAGCGTCTCCTTGACGTCCCGACCGGATGGCAGATGTGCGCGGACCTGGCCAGCGATGTTTTCAGCAAAGCCGGCGAGGCCTGTTGGTTCTTCGGGTGCCACAGGAGCGGTGTTGGCTGCGGTGGTAGGCCAGGGCGCCGGTTTCGGCGGTTCGGCGGCGGCAAGCGCTTTCGGCGCCTCGCACACGGCGATCACCGAGGGATAGCTGACATTGGCATAGGCCTTGAGCCGGCGTTCGGCTTCGGCATCGCAAGCGGCAACGGTTTCCCAACGCTTGTCGACCGTCGCGACATAGTTGCATTGGCTGACGGAATCGTCGCAACCGAGAATAGTCATTGCGATGAGCACCGCTTGCATATTCTGCCTCCTTGGCTATTGAACCTGAAAGCGCCTTAGACGGTGCAATTCCAACCGAAAGAAGGCGGAGGCATTAACTCTTCGTCATGTCAGCAGAAATTTGCATCTCCCGCAAACATTGGAAACCATCATGTCCGTCACCATCGCCCAGGAGCCGCCGCGCCAGGACGGCGTCATTCGCCTGCTCGATCTTTCCGACGCCTATGCAGCGTCACTTTATCCCGCGGAGAGCAACCACATGGTCGATCTCTCCTCGCTGGAGAAACCTTCGGTAAGCTTCTTCGTCGCCCGCAATGAGGGGGCGATCGTCGGATGCTGCGCGCTGGTCGAGGCCGGCGACGGCACGGCGGAGATCAAGCGCATGTTCGTTGACCCGGAGGCGAGGGGCTTGAGGATCGCGAGCCGGTTGATGAATGCGCTGGAGGCGAACGCGAGGGAAAAGCGGCTGACGGCGATCCGGCTCGAGACCGGCATCTACCAGCCGGAGGCGATCGCCCTCTACCGCAAATACGGATATCGGGAGATCGAGGCTTTCGGCACCTATCTGCCGGATCCGCTCAGCCTGTTCATGGAAAAGCGGCTGGGATAGCAGTTTGCGAAGGCAGGTCAGCCTTCCGCAACGCGGGGGATCGGCTTGGATGGCGGGGCCTGTTCGTCGATGACGATCTGCGGGAGCTTCTCGCCGCTCTCGGCATTGCGGGCCTCATGAATCCATTCGCGCCAGATTGCGACGATCAGCGCCATCAGCACCGGGCCGATGAAGAGGCCGAGAAAGCCCATTGTCTTGACCCCGCCGATAAGGCCGAAAAAGGTCGGCAGAAAGGGCAGCTTGATCGGGCCACCGACGAGCTTCGGCCGCAGGGTCTTGTCGACGATGAAGAGTTCGACAGTGCCCCAGACGAAGAGGGCGATGCCCGCGGCATGCGAGCCGCTTGCCAGGAGATAGACCGAAACCAGCGTGAAGGAGAGCGGCGCGCCGCCCGGTATCAGCGCCATCACGCCCGTCAGTACGCCAAGCGTTACCGGCGACGGCACACCGGCGATCCAATATGCCACGCCGAGCACGATGCCTTCGCCGATCGCAATCAGCGTCATGCCCATGACGGTGGAACTGATCGTTGCCGGGACGACGCGGGAAATGCGCTCCCAGCGGTTCGGCAGGATGCGTTCGCCCAGCATGTCGATCTGCTTGGAGAAGGAGAAGCCGTCGCGGTAGACGAAGAACAGCGCGATCAGCATGAAGAGCAGCGTCAGCAGAAGGTGGAAGGCTCCACCGCCGGCTGCCAGTAGGGCGCGATAGATGTTGCCGATATTGGCGCCGCTAACCGCTTGAATGAGTTCCCCCAAGGCGCCGGGACTGCCGATATATTTTGTCCAGACGTCATCCAGATAGGCTCCTGCCCAGGGCAGCGCGACGATCCAGTCTGGCGTCGCGGCGCCAGTGCGGTTGGCGTGTATCGCCCACGTGACCCAGTTTCGCACCTCGCCCGTCGTATAGGTGACCGCGAGCCCGATCGGAATGACCAGGAAGGTAACGATCATAACGATGGCGATGGTCGCGGCGATCGTCGTATTGCCCCCGACGCGGGAAAGCAGCTTGCGATAGAGCGGCCAGCTGGCAAAGCCGATGACCAGGGCCGCAAGCACCGGCACGAGGAAACCGTAGAAGAAGTAGACTCCGGCGGCGACGACCAGCACCAGCAGCCATCGCGCCGCCGAAATGGAGGGGATCAGCGGTGTGCGCGTCGGCGCCGACGGCCCCAGCCATCGCGGCTCTTGATTGCTTTTCTGACGGTCGAACACACCCACCCGCGCCTCTTCTTATTCTTGTACTCTGGTTATGGGCCATGAACCCGGCGGTTTCAAGGTCCGCGCCGTGAAAGCTGATATAAAGCATCATTGTTCGGCCGTCAGACACGGCATCTTACTGCCGCGGGCGGCTGAGAACCTTGAAGGCGTAGAATTGCGTCTTCTGAGTGGTCGAGAAATTATTGTCGGAGCCGAGGATGAGGACGCCGGTACCGTCCTCGGCCTTGCCGAGCGACATCGCCTCGATATTGTCGGGAACGAGGCCAATTGCTCTGAGGTCGAGTACCTGGCTCTTGCAGGCAGGAAGACTGGCAGGTCGTTCTTGGCGAGTGAGCGGATGGCGCCATTCCCTGGGGCGGTCGCGCGCCGTCCGCTTCATGCGCCCGTTATTTGACGGAGTTGTTCCGGTTCTTCGTCAGTTCCGTGAAATCGCAGATGCTAAAATGCGACGCGCCGGGCGTATCTGTCAGATCGTTCGGCGCGCCTGAGAGGTGTTTAAATATCAAGGTTTTCGGCGAAGGCTGCACGCTCCTGGATGAAGCGGAAGCGGGCTTCGGGCTTAGTGCCCATCAGATCGTCGACGGCGCTGCGGGTGCCTTCGAAATCCACCTCGTCGATCAGCACCCGGAGCAGGGTGCGCTTGGCCGGATCCATGGTGGTTTCCTTGAGCTGGGCGGGCATCATTTCGCCGAGACCTTTGAAGCGGCTGATCTCCACCTTGGCCTTGCCCTTGAATTCCGTCTGCATCAGTTCGGCGCGATGATTGTCGTCGCGGGCGTAGGCGGATTTCGCCCCTTGGGTGATCTTGTAGAGCGGCGGCACGGCGAGGAAGAGGTGACCGCCGCGCACCAGCTCCGGCATCTCCTGATAGAAGAAAGTGATGAGCAGCGAAGCGATGTGGGCGCCGTCGACGTCGGCATCGGTCATGACGATGATGCGCTCGTAGCGCAGATCTTCCTGACGGTATTTCGAGCGCGTGCCGCAGCCGAGCGCCTGGATAAGGTCGGCAAGCTGCTGGTTGGCGCCGAATTTTTCGCGGCCGGCGCTGGCGACGTTCAAGATCTTACCGCGGAGCGGAAGGATCGCCTGGTTGGCGCGGTTGCGCGCCTGCTTGGCTGAGCCACCTGCCGAATCGCCCTCGACGATGAAGAGTTCGGCGCCTTCGGCGGTGTTCTGCGAGCAGTCGGCAAGCTTGCCCGGCAGGCGCAGCTTGCGCACCGCCGTCTTGCGGTTGACTTCCTTTTCCTTGCGGCGGCGCAGCCGCTCCTCGGCGCGCTCAATCACCCAGTCGAGCAGCTTGGCCGCTTCGTTCGGGTTGTCGGCCAGATAGTGGTCGAAGGGGTCGCGCAGCGCATTCTCGACGATGCGCTGGGCCTCGACCGTCGCAAGCTTGTCCTTGGTCTGGCCGACGAATTCCGGCTCGCGGATGAAGACCGACAGCATGCCGACCGCCGAGATCATCACGTCGTCGGTGGTGATCTGGGCGGCGCGCTTGTTCTGGGTCAGTTCGGCATAGGCCTTCAGGCCCTTGGTCAGCGCGATGCGCAGGCCGGCCTCATGTGTGCCGCCTTCAGGCGTCGGGATGGTGTTGCAATAGGAATGGACCTGCGGGTCGCCGCCATACCAGGTGATCGCCCATTCCATCGAACCGTGGCCGCTGGCCTTCTCCGTCTTGCCGGCGAAGATTTCGCGGGTGACGGTGAATTCCTTGCCCATCGTCGCCTGGAGATAGTCCTTGAGGCCGCCGGGGAAATGGAAGGTGGCCTTGTCGGGCACCTCCGACCCTTCCGGCAGTACGCCGGGCTCGCAGCTCCAGCGGATCTCGACGCCGCCGAAGAGGTAGGCCTTGGAGCGCGCCATGCGAAAGACGCGGGCGGCCTCGAACTTCATGTGGTCCCCAAAGATCTGGGGGTCGGGATGGAAGCGCACGCGGGTGCCGCGTCGATTGTGGACGTCGCCCAGTTCTTCGAGCCCACCCTGCGGCAGGCCGCGGGAAAAGCGCTGGCGGTAAAGCTTGCGGTTTCGCGCCACCTCGACCTCGAGGAAGTCGGAGAGCGCGTTGACCACCGAAACGCCGACGCCGTGCAGGCCGCCCGATGTCTCGTAGGCCTTGCCGTCGAATTTACCGCCGGCATGTAGCTTGGTCATGATGACTTCAAGCGTCGACTTTCCCGGCACTTGCGGATGGTTCTCGACCGGAATGCCGCGGCCGTTATCGGTGACGGTGAGATAGCCCTGCAGATCGAGATGGACCTCGATGAAATTGGCGTGTCCGGCGACCGCCTCGTCCATCGCGTTGTCGATGACTTCGGCAAAGAGGTGATGCAGCGCCTTTTCGTCGGTGCCGCCGATATACATGCCCGGACGCATGCGCACCGGCTCGAGGCCTTCCAGGACCCGGATCGACGAGGCGCCATAGTCATCCGCGTTCGAGGCGACAGGTGCCGGGCGCGTCGGCGTCGAGGGCACGGCCGTCAAGGGGGCGGCCGCCGACGGACGTTCGCTCGGCGCGGCTGGCTTCTGCGCCTCCTCGCGTTTTTCGGAGAGGGGCAGTCCGGAAAAAAGGTCGTTGCTGTCGTCCATGGGGCCGTTCAGATCTTCATCCTGTCTTGGGTCTGGCTTGGGGCTTGCATCCGCCGCCGACCCAAAATCACCGCATTTCATGTCACGTTTGCGAATCAGGCAGATTCTGCCAGAAAGCACCGCGATACGCGACACCGCCGGATTGGCGGTGCTTTGACCCATGATTTGCGTTGCCGGGCGCGGAATGGCAAGCGGCGGCAGGCTTCAGGAAACCATCCGCATGCGAATGTCCACAAGTGATTACACCGTTATATCAGCAATTGCGGCCTTTTTCCTATCCGCGGCCGTTCTTTCCGCCGGGGGACCGACACGGGCGGCCGACGCGCTGCCGCCTTTCAAGGACGATCTGTTCTCGAAGCAGACTGTGCTGCAGACTAGCGACGGCGGCGCCTTTGAGGTCGTCGATTATGACGAGATGCGCGATATCAACGGCCGCGACCAGATCCCGGAGAAGCGGGCGCAGCAGAAATATGTGGGACTCGGCATCCGCAAGGCCCAGGCGGATGAAACCCTTTCACTCGACGGCATCAGGCTCGATGTCACCAGGGTGGGACCGGCGGCGAATGCCGCCTTCACTGTGATTTTCATTCACGGCCGCGACGGCGACCGCCGGCTCGGGGCCAATGATTACAGCTTCGGTGGCAATTTCAACCGGCTGAAGAACCTCGTCGCCGGCAATGGCGGGGTTTATTATTCACCGACGGTCAGGAGCTTCGACAGCAACGGCGTTGCCGCGATCGAAGGCCTCATCCGCTATGCCGGCGCGCAATCGCCGGGCCGGCCGGTGATCCTGTCCTGCGCCTCCATGGGCAGTCAGGTCTGCTGGGGCATCGCGCGCGACGAGGCCAGCGTCAAGCGGTTGAAGGGCATGTTGATCATGAGTGGCGTCACCGATCCGGATTTCACCAGAAGCGCCTTCTACAAGGCGAAGCTGCCGCTCTGGTTCGCGCATGGCAGCCGCGATCCGGTCTATGCCGCTGCCGACCAGCAGGCGCTGTTCGAGAGCCTGCGCAAGGCAAAATATCCGACGCGCTTCACGCTGTTTCAGACCGGTAACCACGGAACGCCGATCCGAATGATCGACTGGCGCAGGGTCTTGAACTGGATTCTTGCGGCTTAACGGGCGTCTTCCGGCAGAAATATGCCCGGGATCGCAGAGATTCCCGATACGTCAGGGGCATGATGCTTTTCTTTGGCGCAAGCTTTTGATATGCGGCCAGGGATATGAAGTTTGTGGAAGGCCGGCATGACACCTGACGTGCGCCCGCTGGTGGCGGGAAATTGGAAAATGAATGGCACGCGTGCCTCCCTGGATCAGATCAAGGCGATCGCCGAGGGTGTTCGCCCGCCGCTCGCCGACAAGGTCGAGGCGCTGATCTGCCCGCCGACGACGCTGCTCTACGTGGCGACCGCGCTCTGCACCGACAGCCCGCTTGCGATCGGCGCGCAGGACTGCCACCAGAAGCCGTCGGGCGCGCATACCGGCGATATTTCCGCCGAGATGATTGCCGATAGCTTCGGCACCTACGTGATTGTCGGCCATTCCGAGCGTCGCACCGACCATGCCGAGACGGATCATCTGGTCCGCGCCAAAGCGGAGGCGGCTTTCGCTGCCGAGCTCACTGCGATCATCTGCATCGGCGAGACGGCCGACGAACGCCGCGCCGGGCAGGAGCTCGACGTCATCAAGCGCCAGCTTTCCGCATCGGTTCCCGATGCCGCAACCGCCGAGAACACAGTCATCGCCTACGAGCCGATCTGGGCGATCGGCACCGGGGTCACGCCGACATCAGGCGATGTCGAGAAGGCGCATGCCTTCATGCGGGCGGAGCTCGTGTCCCGCTTCGGCGATGAGGGCCGCAAGATGCGGCTTCTCTACGGCGGCTCCGTCAAGCCCGCCAATGCCGGAGAACTGCTTGGCATCGCTAATGTCGACGGTGCGCTGATCGGTGGGGCGAGCTTGAAAGCCGCCGAGTTCCTCGCCATCTACCGGGCCTATGTGGCGCTGCTCGCCTGACGCGTTGTTCATAGCTCGGTTTATTCCGGCAGAAGGGCTTGGAATAGGCGAGAGCCTCATGTAAAGAGCCGCCAGAATTCTTATTTTATGTCCGTCTCCAGACGGGCAGGACTGGACCCATGCAGACAGTATTGATTGTCATCCATCTCATGATCGTGCTCGCCCTCGTCGGCGTCGTGCTCATCCAGCGCTCGGAAGGCGGCGGCCTCGGCATCGGCGGTGGTTCGGGCTTCATGTCGGCCCGCGGCACGGCCAATGCGCTGACCCGCACGACCGCGATCCTTGCGACCTTGTTCTTCCTCACGTCGCTTGGCCTCGGCATACTGACGCGCTACGAGGGCCGTCCGAGCGACATCCTCAACCGCATCCCCGCGACGAGCGGCCAGGGCAATGGCATTCTCGATTCGCTCGGCGGCGGCGCACAGGCTCCGGCGAACCAGCCGGCCGGCAACGGTGTCCCAAGCAGCGGTGCGGCTGCGCCCGCACCACAGGCTCCGGCCGTGCAAGCTCCCGCAGCAGGTGCTCCGGCAGCCACCGCGCCTTCAACGACTGCTCCGGCAGCCACTGCCCCGGCAACGCCCGCAGCTCCGGCCGCGCCGGCGCCGGCTCAGCCTTCCGGCGTTCCGACGGGACAGTAAACCGGACTTCGACATAAACCGCCGGCAGGCCCTCGGGTCTGCCGGTTTTCTTTTGTGCAGATTCCCGCGCCACTCTCCGAAAATTCCGGAAAAGAATTTTTGGGGCTGGCGGAATCGTTTTTGAAAAGGTATCCGGTGAAGCCCATGGCGCGATACGTATTCATCACTGGCGGCGTGGTTTCCTCCCTCGGAAAAGGAATTGCGGCCGCGGCTCTCGGAGCGTTGCTGCAGGCCCGTGGATATAGGGTCCGGCTTCGCAAGCTTGATCCCTATCTGAACGTGGACCCGGGCACGATGAGCCCGACCCAGCACGGCGAGGTCTTCGTCACCGACGACGGCGCGGAAACCGATCTCGATCTCGGCCACTATGAGCGCTTCACGGGGCGTTCGGCGACCAAGACCGACAACATCACCACCGGCCGGATCTACAAGAACATCATCGACAAGGAACGCCGCGGCGACTATCTCGGCGCGACGGTGCAGGTCATTCCGCACGTCACCAACGAGATCAAGGATTTTGTCACCGAGGGCAATCAGGACTACGATTTCGTCATCTGCGAGATCGGCGGCACGGTCGGCGATATCGAAGCAATGCCCTTCATGGAGGCGATCCGCCAACTAGGCAATGACTTGCCCCGCGGCACCGCCGTCTATGTCCATCTGACGCTGATGCCTTACATTCCGGCTGCCGGCGAGCTGAAGACCAAGCCGACCCAGCATTCGGTGAAGGAACTACAGGCGCTTGGCATTCACCCCGATATCCTGCTTGTGCGCGCCGACCGCGAAATTCCGGAAGCCGAGCGCCGCAAGCTCTCGCTGTTCTGCAACGTGCGTCCGTCCGCCGTCATCCAGGCGCTCGATGTCGCCAACATCTATGACGTGCCGATGGCTTACCACAAGGAAGGCCTCGACGACGAAGTGCTCGCCGCCTTCGGGATCGAGCCGGCGCCGAAGCCGCGCCTTGACCAGTGGGAAGAGGTTTGCAATCGCATCCGCACGCCGGAAGGCGAAGTGACGATCGCGATCGTCGGCAAATATACCGGCCTCAAGGATGCCTATAAATCGCTGATCGAGGCGCTGCATCATGGCGGTATTGCCAATCGCGTCAAGGTCAAGCTCGAGTGGATCGAGTCGGAGGTCTTCGAGAAGGAAGATCCGGCACCTTATCTGGAAAAGGTGCATGGCATCCTGGTGCCCGGTGGCTTCGGCGAGCGCGGCTCCGAGGGCAAGATCCATGCGGCGCGCTTCGCCCGAGAGCGCAAGGTGCCTTATTTCGGCATCTGCTTCGGCATGCAAATGGCCGTCATCGAGGCGGCGCGCAATCTCGCCGATGTGCCGGACGCGTCGTCGACCGAGTTCGGCCCGGCGAAGGAGCCGGTGGTCGGCCTTATGACCGAATGGGTCAAGGGCAACGAGCTGCAGAAGCGGACAGCAGCCGGCGATCTCGGTGGCACCATGCGTCTCGGCGCATACAAGGCGGCGCTGAAGAAGGGCACGAAGATCTCGGATATCTACGGCTCGACGGACATCTCCGAGCGTCATCGCCACCGCTACGAGGTCAATATCGACTACAAGGATCGGCTCGAGAGCTGCGGCCTCGTTTTCTCCGGAATGTCGCCGGATGGCGTGCTGCCGGAGACGATCGAATACCCCGATCATCCGTGGTTCATCGGCGTGCAATATCACCCGGAACTGAAGAGCCGGCCGCTCGACCCGCATCCGCTGTTTGCAAGCTTCATCGAAGCGGCGACCGAACAGAGCCGTCTCGTCTGACGCATGCGGCGCCAGATCGCGCGGTTATGCGCGATCTGGCTAATCGGCCATTCCAATTTCAGGCAGCGGCTGGCAACGGCCCGATATAGACCGAACGCGGGCGTATCAGCCGGCCGTCGAGCGCCTGTTCGCGGGCATGCGCCAGCCATCCGACCGTGCGGCCGATTGCAAATACGCCGGTGAAGGCCTGCCGCGGGAAGCTGAGTGCTTCGAGTAGCAGCGCGGTATAGAATTCGACATTGACGTCGAGCGGCCGGTTCGGCTTGCGCGCTTTCAGGATCGCCAATGCGGCGGCTTCCACCGCCTCGGCGAGTTCGACGCGGGCCCCGTCGACCTGGCCTGACGCGATCAGCGGCTTCAGCGCGCCTTTCAGCGCATCGGCGCGCGGGTCGCGGACGCGGTAGATGCGGTGGCCGAAGCCCATCAGCCTTTCGCCGCGATCGAGTTCATCGGCAAGCCATCTGCCGGCATTGTCAGGCGTTCTCACCGCATCCAGCATGTCGAGGACGGGACCGGGCGCGCCGCCATGCAGCGGCCCCTTCAGAGCGCTCAATGCCGCCAGAACCGAAGAGGTGAGGCCGGCCCGCGTCGAGGCGATGACGCGTGATGCGAAGGTCGAGGCGTTGAGACCATGGTCTGATATCGTCAAGAGATAAGTGTCGAGTGCCGCCGTCTGCTCCCTGGTCGGCAATCGTCCGGTCAGCATGCGCAGGATATCGGCCGCCTGCGGCAGCGCGGCGTCGGGCGCGATCGGTTTTTGCCCGCGCTGCAGTCTGAGGATCGCCGGCAGGAAAACTGCCGGTGCTGCCAGCAGGGCGAGGGCGGTGTCGAAATCCTCACCATCCGGCAGCCTGGCGATCAGCGCCCGCATCGCATCGACCGGCGGCAGGGCGAGCAAGGCGGCGTCGGCGGCCTCGATATGGACGAAGGTCCTTGTTCGGGCTTCCGTCAGCCAGTTGCGCAATTGCGCTTCATCGAAGCTCCGTTCCATCAATCCGTCGAGCAGCAGGGCTGCCACGCCCTCATAGGTTCCGCCAGCGACCAATTGATCCAGCGACACGCCCCGAATGATCAGTCGCCCCGCTTCGCCATCAACATCCGAAAGCTGCGTTTCGGCGGCAATGACGTCTTCCAAGCCGTTCTGCATGATGTTTTCTCCTTTACCGCGAGGATGATCCGATCTAGTTTCATTGACGTCAATCTTGACGCAATTGATCAATGTGAGGCCGTGATGCCGTGGCTGACCGCCGAGGAGGCGCTGCAGGCGCTGAAGACCAAACCGCAGACGCTCTACGCCAATGTCAGCCGAGGGCGCATCCGCGCCAAGCCCGATTCCGCCGATCCGCGCCGCAGCCTCTATCACGCTGCAGACGTGCGGCGGCTTGCCGATCGCCATGCCGGCCGCCGCAAGGCCGAAACGGTCGCGGCCGAGACAATCCGCTGGGGCGATCCCGTTCTCTCCTCGACAATCTCCACCGTTTCGAGCGGACGCCTTTTCTATCGCGGCCAGGACGTGGCCAATCTTGCAGAGAAGGCGACGCTGGAGCAGACGGCGGCATTGCTTTGGAATGGAGTGGAGACGCCTGCCTTCTCAACCGCGACCGCGCATGGCCTTCCATCGCTTCATGCCGCGTTCCTGGCGCTTGCCGGGCGGGTGGCATCGGACCTGCCGTCGCTTGGCCGCTCGCCGACGGTACTCCGGCGCGAGGCGCATGGGATTCTTGCAACGATCGCGGATGCGCTGGCGCCCGGCGCTTCCGAGATGCCGCTGCATCTCAGGCTCGCGGCAAGCTGGCAGCGGCCGGAGGCCGGCGATTGCCTGCGTCGCGCGCTGGTGCTGCTTGCCGATCATGAACTCAACGCCTCGGCCTTTGCGGCACGAGTCACCGCGTCATCGGGTGCGGCGCTATCGGCCGCCGTGCTTTCCGGTCTGGCGACGCTGACGGGACCGCTGCATGGCGCCGCCTGGCTGAGCGTCGATGCGTTGATCGAGGCGGCTTGCACCCTCGGTCCGGCACAGGCGATCCGCCGCACCCTTGCACAGGGCAATCGCTTATCCGCCTTCGGTCACCCGCTCTATCCGGACGGCGATATCCGGGCGCTGGCGCTGCTTTCGCAATTTTCACTGCCGCCTGAGTTCGCCGAGGTCAGGGAGAGGGGCGAGGAGATCGTCGGGGAAAAGGTCAATATCGATTTCGCACTTGCCGCGATGGCGGCGGCCTTCGATCTGCCGAGAGAGGCGCCGATCGTCATTTTTTCGCTTGCACGCTGCACCGGATGGCTTGCGCATGCGATGGAGCAGATCGAAAGCGGCGAATTGATCCGGCCACGGGCACGGTATACCGGACCGGTGCCCTATATGAAGAGCAGCACTTGAGGATGCGCGGCCTGCTTTTTTCGCCTATGGAAATGTCCGAATTCGGCTATCATGCCTCGCATGGAAGAAGACGGTTGGCGGGTGCTTTCGCAGAAGCAGTTCCGCACGGTCACGGGGGCTTTCCATGAATATGACGTTTCTCAAGCTGTTTGCCGCCGCGCTCGTTGCCGGCCTCATTCCGCATGACGCGGCGCTCGCGCAACCTGCGGGCTGCGCGATCTCGCGCGATGCCGGCGCCCGCCAGACGCTCAGTTGCCCTGGTGGCGTCAAGGTGACGGCGGAGGCCGGCGCGTCTTTCCAACTCTCCGACCGCAACCGTGACGGCAGTCCCGATTCGGCCTCGGTGCGGCGCAAGGCCATTCTCGTCGATGTCGACGGCAGTCAGCATGCCGGTGGTTTCCAGGTGGTGACACCGCAGGCGATCGCTGCCGTGCGCGGCACACAATGGGCTGTGGACGTCGCAGGCGGCAAGACCTCGGTCTTCGTCGTCAGAGGCAGCGTGGCCGTCCGCCGGCCTGCCGCCGAGCCGGTGGTGCTGTCACCGGGCGAGGGCGTCGATGTTAGCAGCGGGACCGAGCCGCTGGTCGTGCGCCGCTGGCCCGCACCGCGTGTCGCCGCCCTTCTCGCCCGGCTCGGCCAATAAATGCCATGAATCATCGCCAGCTGACCGTGGTCGCGCTGCTGCTCGCCGGTCTTTGGGGCGCGGCGCTCGGCTATCTCAATCTCAATGGCGGGATAGGCCTTCTCGATCGGATGGAGGCCTCGCTCGCCGACATTCGCAGCATCGTCGTCGGAGCGAAGGCGCCGCCTCCCGTCGTCTCGATCGTCGCGATCGACGACCGTACGGCGGCGGCCCACGGCTATCCGCTTGACCGGGCGACACTGGCGCGCCTCATCAATGCGATCAACGCTTTGAAACCGAAGGCTCTGGCTCTCGACATTCTGCTCGTCGATCCGGGACCGGAGGAGGGCGATGCGGCGGTGACCGCTGCCCTTGGAGCGGGACCGAGCGTGATTGCGGCGGCGGCCACCTTTGCGCAGAGCCGGCAGCGGGTTACCGACCTGGCGGACGATCCGCTTGCCGCCATCCCTGAGGCAGATCAGCTTCTCTTGCCGCTTCCCCGCTTTGCCGACGCGGCCGCGGTCGGTGTTGTCAACGTCGCGACCGACCAGACCGGCACGCCGCGTTTCATTCCACTGATTTCGCGCGCCGCAGACCGGCTGGATCCGGCTTTTCCGCTGCGCGCCGCCTCGGTGGCGCTCGGTGTCGATCCCAGCATCGAACGCGATGCGATCATGCTCGGAGCATTGCGCATTCCCACGGATATCGGCCAGCGCCTGCCGGTGACCTTTTATGGCCGGCGCGGCAGCATCGCCACGTCGAGCGCCGCCGACGCGCTTGACGGCAAGTTGGCGGCGGACGCGATCACCGGCCGCATCGTCGTCATCGGCTCGACCGTCACCGGCGGCGGCGACGTCTTCCCGACGCCGTTCGATCCCGTCATGCCGGGCGTCGAGGTGATGTCTACCGCGATCACCCATCTCGTCACCGGCGACGGCCTGGTGCGCGACCACAGGATCAGGCTGATCGATGCCGCCATTGCCGTCGGGCTGGCGATCATGCTGGTTTCGCTGACCGCCTGGCGGCGAAGTGCTGCGGGCTATGCCATCATCGTGCTGGCGCTGGTCGTCTGGGCAATGCTCAATCTGGCGGCGTTTGCGCATGGCTATTGGCTGAGTGCCGCCCTCCCGATCGCCGCAGCATTGCCGCCAGCCCTGATCTTCGGCGCAGCCGAGCTCTGGCTCGACCGTGGCCGCGCCCGCCATTTCGCCGAACAAAGCGCGCTGCTGCAGCGTATCGAGGCGCCCGGCCTTGGAGAATGGCTGGCGCGCCATCCGAATTTCCTTGCCACCCCGGTGCGCCAGAACGCTGCCGTCGTCTTCATCGATCTCTCGGGCTTCACCGGCCTCAGCGAAACCCTCGGCCCGGTCAAGGTGAGCGAAATGCTGAGCGGTTTCTTCGAAATCATCGATGAGGAGACGCGCGCCCACGGCGGCGCCATCACCAGCTTCATGGGCGACGGGGCGATGATCCTGTTCGGCCTGCCGGAGCCGACCAACGACGATGCCGCCCGGGCCATCGCCTGCGCGGTCAGGCTCTGCGAGCGCACCCGCGCCTGGCTTCGAACGCAGGGGAGCTTTGCCGGGAAAAAAATCGGCTTCAAGGTTGGCGCCCATTGCGGGCCGATCGTAGCCTCGCGGCTCGGCACCGGGGACAGGCAGCAGATCACGGCGGCGGGCGATACGGTGAACGTCGGGAGCCGCCTGATGGAGGTCGCCGCCCGCCATGGCGTCGAGCTGGCGCTCAGTGCCGAAATCGTCGGCGCCGCGGGCCCGGACAGCGTGCTCCTCAAATCGGGCCGGATCGAAGGGCCACTGGAAACGGAACTGCGCGGCCGGGCCAGCCACATCGACGCCTGGCTGTGGCGCAGCCGCACGCTTTGACAATCGCTGCGGGAGCGGCTAGGAACGGCGCAAATATCCCGCCGGCTGGCTCCGGCCATGGCGCATTTCGCGCCTGACAGCTCCGAAAGATCGAACTCATGACAGAATTCAACGGCGTCGTTCCGGCGATCGCCAAGGCGTTGCAGAAGCGCGGTTACACCGAACTTACCCCGGTGCAGCAGGCGATGCTCGATCCGGCGCTTGCCGCTTCGGACGCGCTGGTCTCGGCCCAGACCGGGTCCGGCAAGACTGTCGCCTTCGGCCTGGCGCTGGCGCCGACACTGCTCGAAGGCAGCGAGCGCTTCGGTGCTCCCGGCGCGCCCCTTGCCCTCGTCATCGCGCCGACGCGGGAGCTTGCCTTGCAGGTAAAGCGTGAACTCGAATGGCTCTATGAGATGACCGGCGCGGTGATCGCCAGCTGCGTCGGCGGTATGGACATCCGGAGCGAGCGCCGGTCGCTTGAGCGCGGCGCCCATATCGTCGTCGGCACGCCCGGCCGGCTCTGCGACCATATCCGCCGCCACGCACTCGACATGTCGGAGCTGAAGGCCGCGGTGCTCGACGAGGCCGACGAGATGCTCGACCTCGGCTTCCGCGAGGACCTGGAATTCATCCTCGATTCGGCGCCGGACGAGCGGCGGACGCTGATGTTTTCGGCGACCGTGCCGGCGGCAATCGCCAAGCTTGCCAAGAGCTATCAGCGCGACGCCGTGCGCATCAGCACCGCGGCCGAGGAAAAACAGCATGTCGATATCGAATATCGCGCGCTTGTCGTCGCCCCGAGCGACCGCGAGAACGCGATCATCAACGTGCTGCGTTATTACGAAGCGACCAACGCCATTGTCTTCTGCTCGACGCGCGCCGCCGTCAATCACCTGACCGCACGCTTCAACAACCGCAATTTCTCCGTGGTGGCGCTGTCCGGTGAGCTGACGCAGAACGAGCGCAGCCACGCGCTGCAGGCGATGCGAGACGGCCGCGCCCGCGTGTGCATCGCAACCGACGTCGCTGCCCGCGGCATCGATCTGCCGGGCCTCGATCTCGTCATCCACGCCGACCTGCCGACCAATCCGGAAACGCTGCTGCATCGCAGCGGCCGCACCGGCCGGGCCGGTCGCAAGGGCATCAGCGCCATGATCGTGCCGCTGAGTGCACGGCGCAAGGCAGAGCGTTTGCTGGAGAATGCCGGCATTTCGGCAGCCTGGGCACGGCCGCCGTCGGCCGAGGAGGTGAACGAGCGCGACGACGAGCGGCTGCTTGCCGATCCGATCTTCCACGACGCGCCACAGGAGGAAGAACAGAAGCTGGTGCAGCAGCTTCTCGCGAGCCACGGCGCCGACAAGCTCGCAGCCGCTTTCCTGCGTCTCTACCGCACCAATCATTCGGCGCCGGAAGATCTGATCGAGGTTACCGTTCAGGACGATCGCGGCCGTAAGCGCCGCGACAATGCCGCCCCTTTCGAGCCGGCGCAAAAGGGACCGCGCGAAGATTTCGGCCCCAGCGTGTGGTTTTCCGTCTCGGTCGGGCGCAAACAGAATGCCGAGCCGCGCTGGCTGATCCCGATGCTCTGCCGCAACGGCAACGTGATGAAGCGCGAGATCGGCGCGATCAAGATGCAGCCCGAGGAAACCTATGTGGAGATCGCGGCAGCGAGCGCCGAGAGCTTCCTGAATGCGATCGGACCGAACAAGGCGCTCGAACGCGGCATCCGCGTGACGAGGCTTGCCGGCACGCCGGATTTCAGCCGCGCGCCGTCGCCGAAACCCTATGCCGGCAAGGCGTCCCGTGACGAACGGCCGGGCGAGGCATTCCGCGAGGAGCGGCCGAAGAAAAAGTTCGGCAAGGGTTCGAGCGGCGGATATTCAGCAGCCGACAATGGCGGCGGCGAACGGCGGGACGCCAAGCCTTGGAGCAAGAAGACGACCAAGCCCGGCTACGATGGCGCGAAATCCGACAAGCCCAGATATGAAAAGCCGAAATTTGAAGGCGGCAAGCATGAGGGCAAAGGCGGCGCTGGGCCGAAAGGCAAATTCTCGAAGAAGAAGTCCGGCTGATTTGATCGCCGCGTGACTTCTTGACCGGCAGGATCAGACGACGATGAAACGCTCCGGAACGCCGTGTCCCGATCCGGCCGCCTTCATCACGGCCAATCTGCCGATCTCTCCGGTCCCCTCAATCCCCGAGATCCTGCTCCACACCGCCGGGCCTGCGAGCGGGCTCTGGCGGCTTGCCGGCCGTCGAGAAGCCGACGCGCCGCCTTACTGGGCCTATCCCTGGGCCGGCGGCGTGGTGCTTGCCCGCCATCTGCTGGACCGGCCGGAAATCGTCGCCGGCCGACGCGTCCTCGATCTCGGCGCCGGCTCCGGGCTGGTCGCCATAGCGGCGGCAAAAGCCGGAGCAGCGATGGTGACGGCGGTCGATGTCGATGCCAATGCGATTGCAGCGATCGGTCTCAACGCGACGATCAACGACGTGACCATCTCGGCAGTCGCCGCCGATATCCTTGATACGC
Organism: Rhizobium esperanzae; assembly: GCF_002204185.1. Taxonomy (GTDB): domain Bacteria; phylum Pseudomonadota; class Alphaproteobacteria; order Rhizobiales; family Rhizobiaceae; genus Rhizobium; species Rhizobium esperanzae. The sequence goes on from NZ_MXPU01000007.1 coordinate 43,306, forward strand.
CGCCGCCGGAAGCGACTGATCTCATTGTGGTCGGAGATCTTTTCTATGATCCCTCGCTTGCCCTGCGGGTTATGCCTTTCTTGCGGCTTTGCCGGGCAAGCCGCATCGAGGTGCTGGTCGGCGATCCCGAGCGGGCCTATTTGCCGGATCGAGAACTCAAACGAATCTCGACACAGGAGGTTGCGGACTTCGGCGAGGCTGCCAGCGGTGGCGCGGTGCAAGCGGGCGTTTTTTCGCTCTCCTGATCAGGAAGGGGCGAGACTATACGAGAAGATCCGGCCGCAGCAGCATGACCGGGCAGGACGCTCCGGCCGGCAGCTCCGGGGCATGCGGCGGGCGGATAATAAGGCAGTCGGCCTGCGCAAACACCTTCATCATCGAGGAATCCTGCTTGCCGAAGGGTTCGGCCAGCCAGTTTCTGGTCGTGGATTTCGCAAGCCTAGCCCTGATATAGTCCTGCCGGTGATCATTGGCGCGCAACGTGACGGCCGCCTCGACTACTGTCTCGCGTCGCACTGGGGGCAGGGAGGCGAGCTTGCGGATCAGGGGCTCGAGGAACAGCAGCGAACAGACGAGGCTTGAGACCGGATTGCCGGGCAGGCCGAGCACATGGGTTTGGCCGAAGCTGCCGACCATCAGCGGTTTGCCGGGGCGCATGGCGATGCGCCAGAAATCGAGCTGCATGCCGGCCTCGATCAAGGTGGCCTGCACCAGATCATGGTCGCCGACGGACGCGCCACCGAGCGTCACGATGACGTCGGCCTTCGCATCCCGTGCCTTGTCGACCGCCGCGATGATTTTCGTCTTGTCGTCCGGCACGATCCCGAGATCAATGACATCGGCGCCGGCTCTGCGGGCAAGGGCTGCGATACCGAACGTATTGGAGGCGATGATCTGCGAAGGGCCGGGTTGGCTTCCGGGCGGCAGCAACTCGTCGCCGGTTGCGAGGATGGCAATCAGCGGGCGCTTGAGAACCTCGATATCGGGCCGGTTCATGCCGGCGGCGACCGTCAGCCGGGAGAAATCGAGCACGGTGCCGGCAGGCAGCACCGCTTCGCCTTCGGTGAAATCTTGGCCGCGGGGGCGCACATGCTGGCTCTTCCGCACCGGGGACCTGGTTCTGATGCCGCCATCGATCTTTTCCGCATCCTCCTGCAGCAGGACGCTGTCGGCGCCTGGCGGAACAGGCGCGCCGGTGAAGATACGCACGGCCTCTCCCTGGCCGACGCTTCCTTCGAAGCCATGGCCGGCGGATGACGTGCCGATGACCTTCAACACGGCGCCCGGCTCCGGCGCGTCTTCCCTGCGCAATGCGTAGCCGTCCATGGCCGAGGCATTGAAGGGCGGCTGGGTCAGGCGCGCCGTGAGATCAACCGCCAGAACGCGGCCTTCAGCCTCGGCAAGCGGCAGCGTGTCGGACGCAGCGACGGGCTTTGCGCGGGAGAGCAGGCGGTCCAAGGCGTCGGCGACCGGCAGAAGGTTCATCTTGCCTCCGGATGACGGAAGTCGCCTGACTTGCCGCCGGATTTTTCGAGCAGCCTGACGCCGCCGATCTCCATCGCCTTATCGGCGGCCTTGGCCATGTCATAGATCGTCAGACAAGCGACCGAGACGGCGGTCAGCGCCTCCATCTCGACACCGGTCTTGCCGGTCAGCTTGGCGGTTGCCGTGACGCGCAGGCCGGGCAGGGCGGCATCTTCCTCAATCTCGACGGTGATCTTCGTCAACATCAGCGGATGGCAGAGCGGGATGAGATCGGCGGTGCGTTTTGCCGCCATGATGCCGGCCAAGCGCGCCGTGCCGATGACATCGCCCTTCTTGGCATTGCCCTGACGGATGAGCGCAAGGGTCTCCGGCGCCATCTTCACATGACCCTCGGCGGTGGCAATGCGCACCGTCTCGGCTTTGTCGGAGACGTCGACCATATGCGCCTCGCCTGACGCATCGATATGGGTGAGGCCGGGCTTACCGCCGCTCATCTCATTCGGCCGCGATGGCGGCTTCGCCAAAGAGCAGCGCGCGGGTGGCGGCCGCCACGTCGTCCTTGCGCATCAGGCTTTCGCCGACAAGGAAGGTATTGATGCCGACGGCCTGCAGGCGCTGGCAATCGGCATGGGTGAAGATGCCGCTTTCGCCGACCAGTAGCCGGTCTGCCGGAACCATGGAGGCAAGTGTCTCGCTGACCGTCAGGCTGACTTCGAAGGTGCGCAGATTGCGGTTGTTGATGCCGATAAGCGGCGAGTTGAGCTTCAGCGCCCGTTCCATTTCCGGCCCGTCGTGAACCTCGACCAGCACATCCATGCCGAGCGAAAAAGCTTCGTCCTGCAGACGCTCCGCATCGTCATCGCTCAGCGACGCCATGATCAGCAGAATGCAGTCGGCGCCCCAGGCGCGGGCCTCATGGACCTGATAGGTCTCGAACATGAAGTCCTTGCGCAAAGCGGGCAGGACGCAGGCGGCGCGTGCCGCCGTCAAAAATTCCGGCGCGCCCTGAAAGCTTGGCGTATCGGTAAGCACGGAAAGGCAGGCTGCGCCGCCGGCTTCGTAGGCCTTTGCCAGCGCCGGCGGATCGAAATCTGGACGAATGAGGCCCTTGGACGGGCTTGCCTTTTTGATCTCGGCGATCAGGCCGAAATGGCCCGCCTCACGCTTGGAAACGAGCGCCTTGTAAAAGCCACGCGGGGCGGACTGGCCGGCCTGCATCGCCTTCAGATCGGCAAGCGACACCGCAGCCTTGGCGGCGGCGATTTCCTTGCGCTTGTAGAGTTCGATCTTCTTCAGGATATCGGTCATCAGCCAATCCTAATCGATATCGTTGGAAACGGCGATGAGTTTGTCGAGGGCGAGCGCGGTGGCGCCGCTATCCAGCGAATGCGCGGCCAGCGCCATGCCGTCGCGGATCGTTTCCGCCTTGCCTGCGATAACAAGCGAGGCGGCGGCATTGGCGAGCGAGACATCGCGATAGGCATTCTTTGCACCGCCAAGCACCTCGCGAAGCGCTGCGGCATTGGCGACACCGTCACCGCCCTTGATATCGGTGAGCAGGCAGGGGCTGATGCCGAAATCGGCAGGCGATAGCTCGAAAGTGCGGATCTTGCCGTCTTCGAGCGCCGCCACCTTGGTGATGCCGGTCGTGGTGATTTCGTCGAGGCCATCGCCATGGACGACCCAGACGCATTCGGAACCGAGATCGCGCATGACTTCCGCGAGCGGCACCAGCCACTGCGGCGAGAAGACACCGAGCAGCTGGCGGCGGACGCCGGCCGGATTGGAGAGCGGCCCGAGAAGATTGAAGATGGTGCGCGTGCCGAGTTCGACCCGGGAGGGGCCGACATGGCGCATGGCGGAATGATGCAGCTGCGCGAACATGAAGCCGACCCCGGCATCCGCGATGCAGCGCGTGATGATCTCGGGACCGACGTCGATATTGACGCCGAGTGCCGCCAGATTGTCCGCAGCACCCGATTTCGAGCTCAGCGCCCGGTTGCCGTGTTTGGCGACGGGAACACCGGCGCCGGCGACGATCAGCGCTGCCAGCGTCGAAATATTATAGGTGCCGCTGGCGTCGCCGCCGGTGCCGACGATGTCGATCGCATCGGCCGGCGCCTCGACGGTCAGCATTTTCGACCGCATGGTGTTGACGGCGCCGACGATCTCGTCGACGGTTTCGCCGCGCACGCGCAGCGCCATCAGGAAGCCACCGATCTGCGAGGGCGTTGCCTGGCCCGACATCAGGATGTCGAAGGCATCGCGGGCCTCGTCACGCGTCAGCGGCTCGCGGCTTGCGGCCTTGGCCAGGAACGGCTTCAGATCGGTCATAAAACCTCCTAGCGGGTCGTTGCCTGTTCGGCGAGCGTCTGGTTGATCGAAGCCCCATACTGCGTCTGCAGCAGGTTGACCATCTGGTCGAGGATATCATCGCCGGCGGCATTGGCCATGGCGGTGAGCTGGGCGTCGCGGTTGTTCAGCACGTCGCCGGTCGGCTGGCTGTTGACCTCGGTGACCTTCATCAGGATCTGCGTCGAGGGATCGGCGCCGACCGCGCTCGCAACCGTATCGACCGGGCCGGAGAAGGCGGCCTTGACGGCGGCGCGTCCGAGAACCGGATCATCGGTGGAGCGGGTGATACCGCTCTTGCTTTCGACGGCAATGCCGAGCGGCGCGGCAATGTCCGCAAGGGCGGTGCCCTTTTGCGCCTCAGCCTTCAATTCCTCGGCCTTCTTGGCGAGTTCGGCCTTCTGCTGCTCTGCTGTCCAGTCCTCGACGGCTTTCTCGCGCACCTCCGCGATCGGGCGGTCCCGGTCCGGCGTGATTTCGCGGACGTTGAACCAGACATAGCCGTCATTGCCGATCGGAAGCGGCGAGGCATCGACGCCGACCTCGGTCTTGAAGGCTTCGCCGAGCAGCTGCTGCTTGGCGGGAAGATCCTTGACCTCTTTGCCGTTCTTGTCGGCGCCAGTCGCATCGACGGCGTCGATGGTCACCGCCTTGAGCTTCAGCTGACCGGCGATATCCTCGAGCGTGGAGCCGCCGGCGCGCATGTCCTCGATACGGTCATGAACGTTGATCACTTCCTGAGAAGCATTGGAAAGCGCCAGCTGCTTGCGGATGTCTTCCTTCACCTCGTCGAAATTCTTGACCGTTTCCGGCTTGATGTTGGTGATGCGCAGGATGACCGGGCCGAACGAGCCGTCGACGACAGGCGTCGTGCCGCCATCTTTCGACACCGCAAAGGCGGCATCGGCGACGGCCTGGTCGGGAACCTTGTCCTTGGTGAACTCGCCGAGCAGCACGTCGCTTGCCGTCTTGCCCTGGTCGGTGACCAGCTGGTCGAAGCTGGTGCCGCCCTTCAGCGCCGTTTCGGCGGCGGTGGCGAGATCCTTGCTGGTGAAGGTCAGCTGTTCGATCGTCCGGCTTTCCGGCGTGCGATAACTATCTTTGCCCTTCTCGAAAGCTTCGCGGATCTGGTCGTCGGTAACGGTCGCGGCATCTGCGATATCGGCCGGCTGCAGCTTGAGATAGATGAGCTTGCGGTATTCCGGTGCGCGGTAGCGCTGCTTGACGCCTTCGAACCAGCTCGCCAGCACGTCGTCGGCGGGGGCCTTGATCGGCTCGATATTGGCGTTGGTCAGCAAGAGGTAGTCGATGCTGCGGCTTTCATCGCCGTAGAGCTTCAGTGCATCGATCAGCGTCTTCGGCGCGGTAAAGCCGTTGGAAACGGCATCGACGATCTGGCTGCGAACGGCGACCTTGCTGCGCTCCTTGATGTAATCGTCCTGGCGGATGCCGGCATTGCGCAGGCGCGAAACGAACAGCTCGCGATCGAACTGGCCATTGACAGCCTTGAAAGCCGGATCGTCGCCAATGAGCTGGGCGAGACGATCCTCGGACAGTCCGAGGTTCATATCTTCGGCGAGCTGGTCGAGTGAGGCGCCGGCAACGAGCTGTGACAGCACCTGCTGCTCGACTCCGAAGGCGCGGGCCTGCTCGGGCGTGAGGCGCATGCCGAACTGCTGGCCGATGCTTGCCACCTGACGCTGATAGGCAAGGTGGAATTCGTTGACCCCCACCTTCTGATCACCGACGGTCACGACCGTGGTGCTGCTGCCGCCCGATATCAGCTCACGCGATATGCCCCAGATGCCGAAGGAGGCCACCAGGAGAAGCAGGAGCAGCTTGGCAACCCAGGTCTGAGCAGCTCTTCTCAGAAGATGGAACATGGAAACGCAAACCTCGCAGTATTATTGACCCGCGCACGGGCAGACATTCGACGTTCCTTAAAACAAAGCCGACAGGAAATGAAGGGTTTGTCACGCGAAAAGCTGCGCATGGCCGCGAGGGCGACGCAAGGCGTTGATGGTGAACAAAAGATCGGCTCGCGGCGGAACCTTTCAGGCCGCCATTTCGTTGAAGCGGCATCCCATGAAACAGGAGCAGACCATGGCAGAATTGAAAACCGCTTCCGCCGAATCCACCGCTGCGCGCGTCAAGGCGGATATTGCAGCAGACGATCTGTCGGCGCAGGTTACGGCACTCCGTGAAGATCTCTCCAGATTGACGGACAGTGTGCGGGCGCTGGGGCAGGGGGCAAAGTCGGTAGTTACGGACGAAGCTTCGCTGATGACGGAACGGCTGCGCGACAAGGTTCGCGAAGAACCGATGATGGCGCTCGCGGTAACGGCAGGCGTAGCCTATCTCTTCGGCCTGCTGAGCCGCCGCTGAACATGGAATTCGGGACAGAAAAAGCCGGACGCAAGGCGCGCCCGGCTTCTAGTCATGTCCGCCAGTTATGCTTGCACAATCAGCGGCGGATAGCGCGGCCGATGAAGATCAGAATGCAGGCACCGATGAAGCCTGTGATAAGGTAACCAAGCCACCCCCCCAACGGCTGGATGTGCAACAGACCCAAAATCCAGTTGGCGACGATCGCGCCGACGATGCCGAGCAATATGTTCATGAGCACGCCCATATTGCTGCTCATGACCTTTTCTGCCAACCATCCGGCGATGCCGCCGATGATGATGGCCGCAATCCAACCCACGCCTGCGTTTTCCATAGTGATCCCTCCTGGTGAAACGACTCGCAAGAATGCACGAAACCAAAGAAAGTTCCACTCCTGGAGGAACTTGAGCGCTCACGGATGCAGCAGGGTGACCGGCGTCTCGAGCAAGTAAGCGATGAGCTGGAACAGCAGGCCGGCAATGGCAAGAATTGCGAAGCCGAAAGGCATGATCAGGCTTTTGCTAAACATTCTTTCCTCTCCGTTTTTAAGTAAAGCATAAGCCGAAGCGCGTGTTACGCAAGGTTATTACTAACAATTGGTTAAGTGCGACATTTAAGTAAAATGATAAACTTCAGGGACGCAGTCGCGAAAATCCTAGAGATATGAGGATGAAATACACGGATGACTGGCACCAACTTCGATTCCCGCCAACAATTCTACATTTCGGCGAGTTTTAACTGGAGTAATTCGGCTCTTGGCGGAACAGGTAGCCGCCGGATGCACCAATTCGGCGCAGGTGCTGAATTATGTCCGGCCGCCGGCGCATTGATTTTAGCTCGGACTGCGTCATTTTTCCGAGGGTTCGTTCAATCAGGGAAAACCTCGATGCCAAAAGCTGCAATGGCCATCGCCTGCTGCCTCTGCCTGCTTACGCTCTCCGGCTGCGGCAATACCGCATACGGGCTGAAGAAGGATGGACAGGAGGCGAGCCACGCAATGGATAATGCGACCCATCGGGTGCTTTCGGCCGGCGCCAAGAAGTAATGGCGGCTGCCGGCGACACACGGCAAATCTTGCATGAAAAAAAGCCCGCCTGGGGTGAGGCGGGCTTAGCACAACAGAGAGAATGGACGGACGAAAACCGTCCCGACTGATACAGCATTTCCTAAAGGCGCCGCCGTACGTCATTCGACGTAACCGCGACCGAAAGGTTCCGGCAGCGGCGTTAGAATCGGGTCAGAAGTTGCCCCAATTCTGAGCGCGGGCACGGGCGCGAATAATCCGGTATTCGCGACCGCCATAGAGCGAACCGATGGTCAGCAGAAGCGTCAGAACGTCCCAGATGATATGCATGTTATCCTCTCAGGTTGGACGGCTCTGCCGTCGATCGGTGAAGGTACAATAGCAATCTTTCGAACCTGCTTATATGACAAGAAATCGGGATGAGCAGGGAAAGGAGCAGGCGCTTGCGGCGTCTGATAAGACGCGCGGCGCTGTAGGAGCAGCAACGTGAACAAATCAGCCGGCGCCAGCCCATGACGATTTTCTCCGTCCGCCACATCACGTCCTATCGTTACCGCCGGCAGGTCGATTTCGGCGAGCATCGCCTCATGTTCCGGCCGCGCGACAGTTTCGACCAGCGGCTGATCGAGGCGTCGCTGATGACCTATCCGGAACAAAGCCATGTTCGCTGGATCCACGATGTTTTCGGCAATTGCGTGGCGCTGGTCGATTTTTCCCGGCCGTCGGCGGAGCTTCGTTTCGAAACCTGGATCACGCTCGATCACACACCTCAATTCGCTCCCGATATCCGCATCGACGAAGCGGCGCTGACCTATCCCTTCTCTTACGACAAGGACGAAATCGCCGATCTCGCGCCGGCGATGCAGCGCCACTATCCCGATCCAGGCGATGAGGTCGGCCGCTGGGCGCGGCGGTTCGTGCGTGTGGGCCACCCGACTGAGACCGGGCACCTGCTGATGACGATGTGTTATGCCATTCGCGAAAGCTTCGTTTATGCGCGGCGCCAGGAACACGGGACGCAGTTGCCGATCGAAACCTTGCAGCTTCGTTCCGGCACCTGCCGGGATTTCGCACTTCTGATGATGGAGGCGGCCCGCACGCTCGGTCTGGCCGCCCGGTTCGTCAGCGGTTATATCTATGTCCCCGACCGAGACGGCTCCACCGTGCTCGGCGGCGGCTCAACACATGCCTGGTGCCAGGTCTATCTTCCCGGTGCGGGCTGGGCTGAGTTCGATCCGACCAACGGCATCGTCGGCAATCGCGATCTCATCCGCGTGGCCGTTGCCCGCGACCCGCGCCAGGCAATTCCCCTGAGCGGCAGCTATGACGGCGATGGCTCGGATTTCGACAGCATGACGGTGCAGGTCAACGTGACCACGCGGCAGCCATGGATCAAAGAGGGGTAGCGGTCGATTGCCGGCCGGGGATGCCGGATCGGCGCCGAACGACAGCCACGGTCGGCGGAACCGGGCAGCCCGACCGACGTTCCATACTCACCTCCACCCATGCTGGGAGAGGTCGAGGAAACCGCAATGAAAATACGCGCCGGATTTCATCTTGGCTATGAATGCATCCAGCCGACGCCGATGCTGCTGGTCCTCAACATTCACCCCTCGCGTCGCGCCGATCTTCTAAGCGAGCAGGTCCTGACATTCGATCGGCCGATCGAAGCCTGGGAATATACCGACAGTTTCGGCAACGCCTGCAGCCGGATCGTCGCTCCGCCGGGGCTGACGACGATTTCAACCAGCTTCGAGATCTACGATACGGGACAAGCCGACGTCGTGCCCACCGAGGCCGTGCAGCACGCGATCAAGGACTTGCCTGACGAGGTGCTCGTCTTCCTGCTCGGCAGCCGTTACTGCGACACCGACAGGCTCTCGGATTTTGCCTGGGAAACCTTTTCATCGACGCCGCTCGGCTGGGCGCGCGTGCAGGCGATCTGCGATTTTGTGCATAACCACATCACCTTCGACTATCAGAAGGCCGACGTTCTCCGGACCGCTCATGGCGGATTTACCGACAAGAGCGGCGTCTGCCGCGATTTCGCCCATCTCGCTATGGCGCTTTGCCGATGCATGAATATTCCCGCCAGATATTGTACCGGCTATCTTGGCGACATCGGCGTCCCAGCCGATCCCAATCCGATGGATTTCAGCGCCTGGTTCGAGGTCTTTCTCGGCGGCCACTGGCACACGGTCGATGCCCGCCACAACACCCCGCGTATCGGCAGAATTCTGATGGCGACAGGCCGAGATGCCACGGACGTCGCGATGTCGACGGCTTTCGGCCCGGCGAAGCTTTCCCGCTTTCAAGTGATCACCGAGGAAGTGCCGTAAGTTGCAGCCAGGCACCCACGGGCCGCCGCAGGTAGATCCTACGCCTTCTTCAGGAACTCCGTTTTCAGCACGAGGCCTTTGACCTGCTTGGTGTTGCACTCGATTTCGCCGGGATTGTCGGTCAGACGAATGCCTTTGACCAAGGTCCCGCGCTTCAGCGTCTCCGAGGTGCCCTTAACCTTGAGGTCTTTGATCAACGTCACGGAATCGCCGTCGTGAAGCTGAGCTCCGTTGCTGTCCTTTACAATAATGTCTTCGACCATGATGTCCTCGCTTGATGATCCGAGAGGGGAAATCACGACAACAGGGGAGAGTCAATCACCAGCCCGTCCCGTCCGATGCTCGTTCTCCTGCCCCCCGTCAGCGGCTGAACAGACCTCACGAACACAGCTGCACAGCCAGCGATGCGCGGGATCGGGAACGTCGGATGTCGCCGTGGCAGGCCCCCGAGGCGATTCACTCAGGGATGCAGATCACCTTTGCCGTCGCCGCCATGGCGATCGCCGCGGCACTCGCCATTGCGGCCGTGACTTGCCGCCGCGGCCGCTGAAGCAGAGCGCCGTCGAGACTGAGACCAAGGTCCGATCCGCCCCGGACTTCATGCCGATACCAAACCCTCTGTCGCTGCAATAGGTTTTCGCGGTGGAACGAACTTGCGGAGTTTAGCGGTGACCAAAATCTTCGTTGTGGGGATGATCCTGACGCCGGTTATTTTCTGGGGTTCCATCGGTGCGCTGATATACTCGATGTTGTCGTGAACGGATGTTGCACTTTCGTTCGCGGCCCAGAAGCGGACTTGAGGAGCGCGTTGAACCTGGCTGGTGCCCATCCTCAAAGACATTCCCAGGCATACGCTAGATCTGTGGCTTCTTGTGCAGAATTAGGCGGCTCGGACGCCCCGGGTACAGATCGTGAAAGACCAGCTGGTCAGTATCCTGACCGAGTTTTCTGTTCGGGAGCTGAGCCCTTGTTCATCGGCTCGGAACAAGCCCGTCAAGCAGCAAGCCCAGACCTTTCCTGAAAACGCCGTCCCAGTCATTGTCCAGCAGCAGACGAGCACGCTCGATCGTCGGGTATTGTGCGCTGAGATGAGCAAGGCGCTGCTGCCCGGCGAGCATGTCTTCGTCCGAAAGGTTGAAGTTCGCACGAGTGATGGTCGCCCCCATCACATAGTTCCAGAGGGACCATATCGCGCCGTTCAAATCCGCCTCCTCGACACCGGCTCTGGATAAGACCCTGCCCAGCAACTCCAGACGCCCGAGGATGTTCGGGCCGAGCGCCCGGCGCGGCAGCAGCGATGCCGACCAGGGATGGCGCAGCATGCTGGCGCGCCAGTCCTCGAGCATGTGAAAGATTGCGCCGCGCCAATCCCCAGCCTCAATGCTTTGCGGCGTCCCGCGATATTCGAGCACCGAGTCGAGCGCCAGATCAAAGACTTGCTCTTTGTTGTCGACGTGCCAATAGAGGCTCATCGCGCCAGCGCCGAGGCGATCAGCCAGGCGGCGCATCTTCAATCCGCCGACACCTTCGGCGTCCAGCAGTTCGACCGCGGTTGCCACGATTCGTTCGATCGACAGGGCCGGTTCACTGCCCGTCTCCTGCATGGACAGAAGCGGCCCAGTTGGCCATTGAGGTCGTTTGCCCTGAGAGCCGCCTTTGGCTGCCATGCGTCCTTCCTAATGATTTGAAGGTCGTTTTAAGCCGACAAAGCCGCGAATGTCGACTCCGGCCGATTGACTCGTACAACGTACGATGCGATTGGGTCGTACATTGTACGAGTCAATTTTGCGATTCGGGGACCGCGGGCGACATTGCTCGCAGTCCGCAGGCCAAGAGAACAACATGTCACACATCAAACATCTGCTTATCGGAGGGCTGATCATCATGACCACGGGAATTTCCACTGCGATGGCGAATGCGGGCGACCTCAAGCCAATCATCGTCAATCCGAAAAACCTCTACGACCCGACGCCGAATGGCTACAGCACGGCGGTGATCGTACCGGGCGGCGCGCGGTTGGCCTATATCTCTGGGCAGGGCGGCCAGGACAGCACCGGCGTCTTGTCGCCGGACTTCGCCGTCCAGGTTAAGCAGGCCTACGCCAATTTGCGTGCCGCTCTCGACGGGCTCGGCGCAAGGCCGGATCAGGTCGCCAAGCTTACGGTCTTCGTGGTCGATCACGACATGTCCAAGCTCGAAGTGCTGACCAGAAACGTCAAAGAAACCTTCGGCGCGGCGCTGCCGGCGCAGACCCTTGTCCCGGTTCCGAAGCTTGCAATAGACCCGATGCTCTTCGAGGTCGAAGCCGTCGTCGTTCTGGAATAGTCGCAGCGATGGATCCGGCTACGGCAAGGCTGCCGACTTTCTTTCGACCTGAGGATTATCGCTGCAGAAAATTGCGGGGCCGCCGTTTTCTGCCGCCGCCTGAAGTCGATCTCCTGGGGGCACGCCTCAAGGCCTGCAGCATCGGGCGGCTGAACGCCGGCACATGATAAGTGGAAAGTGGCGGAAGAGGTGGGATTCGAACCCACGGTACGGTTTCCCGCACGCCGGTTTTCAAGATAGGGAACCGGGCTATTGCCGTTTCGCACTTCGTCGCGTTTCTCAGCGTAACGCCTTGTTAGTTAGAAGCGAATCTCGGCGCTTATCGGCTTCGTGTTAAGTCGTTCTGCGGCGCATGGTACCGTTTTTGAAACAGCGAATGCCGAAAAAATGCCGAAATCAAGGCTTGTCGGAAGCGGCAATCATTGCGGAAAACTGCTTGCCTAGCTGATCCGCTGCGGCCTTGTCTCGGCCCTTGACCGCATGCACGTAAGTCTGCAACGTGAAGCTTGTTGTGCTGTGACCGAGCCTCTCGGAGACGGTCTTAATGTCGATGCCACCGGCCACCATTGCGCTTGCCATGCCGTGCCTAAAGCCATGGGTAGGCGCAACGCCCTTGACGCCCGACTGTCTGTGCAGTTGACGGAGCCGGATCGTCAGCACGCCGGGTGGCAATGGCGCTCCGCCGAACGTCGGAAAGAGTAACAGCGGCTCACGCTGATATCCTTTTCCCCATGCAAGCATCATTTCGTTAATCACTGTGCGATGCTTTTGGACCATCGGCACAAACTCGGAAGGGATGCTGATCGTCCTAATCGAAGTTTCCGACTTCGCCCGATCGTCGCGCAGGATCGGCTCGCCCTTTTCACCCGCCACCACGGTGCGGAAAATGCTAATCGTCTCCGCGTTGAGGTCGATGGCGTCGAAGGCAAGGCCGAGGATTTCCGAGCGCCGCATACCGCAGACCATCAGCAAGGCAACCAGCAAGGTCATGCCGGGGTGCTTGCCGCTATCATCGGCGCGTGCTGCCGCCTGATAAACGCTGACGGCTTCCGCCTCCGTCATGATCCTGATTTTCGATTTGCCGGGCGAGGGCGCTTTCACGTCCTTAAACGGATTGGACGCAACCAACTTCCAGCGCCGGGCTTGTTCCATAGCGTTGGAGCCGATTCGATAAAGATGCAGAAGGGTGCGGTCGGCGAGCGGCCTCGTCCCACGCGGCTCTCCTTCTTTCGCTAGCTTCCTTCCCGCGCCGCCGTTCACTTTGAGCACGGCGAGCGCTTCGTCGATGTGGAGAGGAGAAAGCTTACCGATCTGGATATGGCCAATCTCGCGGCATAGCAGACCGAGATTGCGTCGATAGCCGATCAGGCTGGTTTCCGCCAATTCACCACGCGCTTGCCAATATGCGAGAAGCCGTTCTGTAAAGGCGGTAAAGGTCTGCTTTTCGGCATCGCCAATGCCGCGCTTTTCACACTCAGCCTCCATTTTCGCTGCATACGCTTTCGCCTCGGCTTGTCGGGTGAATGACTTGGTTTGCCGCTTTGTTGTGCCGTCCCTACCGGTCAGACTCCAGACTGCTTGGAAGTATGTAGTTCCGGTCGAGCTTACTTGCCGTCGAACTGAGGCCATCACCTTCTCTCCTTTTTTGATGTGCTGTGCGCCGCCCGGCATGAGGGCGAGCAGAACTGCGTTCCGCGTCGCTGCAAAACGAACCAATCTCCGCATTGCTCGCAGACTGCCATGTCGACATGGTTCTCAAGGTGAAGGGCAGCGCTCGCAACCATGTAGGCCCCTAGGTCTTTGGGGATGATGTGCATGTTCAGGCCACGGCGAACACTTGCGCCGATTCTGATCTCAGCGACATGCGGCACGAAGGTGACGTCGAACATTGGCGAGGCGAGCAATGCCTCGATGACGTAGCCGTTATCAAACTCGGTGCAGAGGCTGGTTGGCGGTATGATCGTCGTCCAGCAAGAAGCGGCGAGTTTCAGCAGGCCGGAGAGGTATTTCCAACCGCCGGTGTCTCCTTGCGTCGTCGGCGACAATTGGCCGAATGGGTCACCGCGACGGCGGAGGAAGTCGACGATCGCATCACTATTATCGAAATTCAGCTCGGAAAAATTGCGCCACCAAGCGGCCGGCCCAACAAGTTCCAACGGGCGACCCTTTCCGCTGGTCCTGAAGGCAAAGGTTTCTCCGGTTCGACCCACGATTTCCGCCGCAGGCCATGCACGGCCCTTCCAGATTAGTTCCCCGAATTCCATTCCTTACCCTCGCATCGCATGATTGCGCGTCGTACAGCAACATATAACACAAAAATAAGCGAATAAAATAAAGTTATTGCGGATAAATCGCTCATTTGGCATAGTTTCGTTGGCGAACGAATGAGTTGCGGTGAGGCGGCTCGACCGGCAAAAATTGGAGGCACATGACATGGCTGGCCAGCGGAAGACAACGAAGCGGACGGGTCCGGGATATTCGATTGCGGCGTTCTCGCGCGTAACTGGCATGCCCTATCGGCGCGTCGAGAAGGCGGTGGCGGCTGGGGAAATCGCCTCGGTGACGTTGGGCGGCGTTCGGCGAATTCCCGAGACAGAACGGGACCGCATCCTTCGGGCCTACGGCATCGAAACTCAGGCCGCAGAATAAGATGTCCTGCGGGCGCGACATAGCCCGCCAAATCTCAGACAGGCCAGCATGCTCGGCAGTGGTTCCGCAGTGGAACCACGATGGACGGTGCGTGCCGGCGGAGACGCTGCAATGATGGATCTTCTCGCCAAGTTCAGCAATGTCCGCACGAACGGCAGGGGCTGGACGGCTCTTTGTCCCGGTCACGAGGATCGCCAGAACAGCCTGAGCATCGGCCTGGGCGACGACGGCCGATGGCTGTTGAAGTGCCATGCCGGATGCGAACTCGCGACCATAACCGCAGCGATCGGCATCGACGTTGCGGATCTCTTCGCCGAAGGCAAGAGAAAGAAGAAGGGGTCTCCCACTAATCCCTCCAGAAACAGCGCTACAGTGCAACAGTCGGGCTTTACGCTCGCCGCCTACGCCGAGACGAAAAGGCTGCCGACCGAGTTCCTGCGACAGTGGAGCCTCAGCGACATGACTTATGCCGGCCAACCGGCGGTTCGCATTCCCTATATCGGACCCAGCGGGGAATTGCTGGCGTCACGCTTCCGCATCGCCCTCAATGGCGACCGCTTCCGGTGGAAAGCCGGTTCCAAACCCTGCATCTACGGCCAGAGCCGCATCGAGGAAGCTCGCAAGCGGCAGTCGGTGGTATTGGTTGAGGGCGAAAGCGATTGTCATACGCTCTGGTATCACGGCATTCCGGCGCTCGGCCTGCCGGGTGCCAGCAGTTGGAATGAAAGCCGGGATGCGTCGCTCTTCGAGGGCATCGGCGAAATCTATGTGGTGATCGAACCGGACAAGGGCGGCGATGCGGTTCGGGAATGGCTGTCGCGCTCGGCCATCCGGCATCGCGTCAAATTGCTTGAATTGCCAACGAAGGACGCTTCCGCGCTCTATCTTGATGATCCGGCGCGCTTCAAGGAACGTTGGCGCGTCGCCTCACTCGGAGCTTTGCCATGGACGACCGTTGCGGCCGAACTCAACACCGAAGAGCGTGCCGAAGCATGGAGCCTTTGCGAGCCGCTGGCGAAGAGCCGCAACATCCTCGCCGACTTCGCTAAAGAACTCGCCGACCATGGTGTGGCGGGAGAAGAGAAGACGGCCAAGATCGTTTACCTGGCTCTGACATCGCGGCTCCTGGAGCGGCCGGTCTCATTGGTGATCAAGGGGCCGAGCTCTGGCGGCAAGTCGTACATCGCCGAACAGACGTTGAAGTTTTTCCCGCAGAGCGCCTATTACTCGCTTTCGGCGATGTCGGAACGGTCACTGGCCTATAGCGACGAACCGCTGGCGCACCGGCATCTGGTGCTGTTCGAGGCTGGTGGTATGGGCCAGTTCGGCAGCTATCTGATGCGCTCGCTACTTTCGGAAGGGTGCTTGCGCTATGAGACGGTGGAGAAGACACGGGACGGTCTCAAGCCGAAGCTGATCGAACGACCCGGACCTACGGGGCTGCTTTGCACCACGACGCGATTCACGCTGCATCCCGAAAATGAAACACGAATGCTTTCGCTCACGGTCACCGACAGCCGAGAACAGACAACGGCGGTGCTTGCGGAAATCGCCCGGCAGATACCACGTGCCGAAAACGGTCTCGATCATTGGCAAGCCTTGCAGACCTGGTTGGCCAGTGGTGCTTGCGAAGTGATCGTCCCTTATGCGGATGCGCTTGCCAGGCTCGTGCCACCGGTTGCGGTCCGGCTCAGGCGCGACTTCTCGACGTTGCTGTCGCTGATCAAAGCACATGCACTTTTGCATGCCGCCACCCGCATCAAGGACAACCACGGCCGGATCGTCGCGACGATCATCGATTACGAGGCCGTCCGCGTCCTGGTCGTCGATATCATCGCGCAAGGAGTCGGAGCCACGGTCAAGCCGCACGTCAAGGAAATCGTCTCAGCCGTCAAGCAATTGAACGGCTCCTACGAAAACCCCATCGGTTATCGCGCGCTCATGGACCTTCTGCATCTCGACAAGGCGACCGTATCGAGAAGGGCGCGTGAGGCAGTCGATCTTGGTTATCTCGACAATCTGGAAAAGCGCGAGCGCCAACCCGCGCGGTTGATCCCCGGCGATCCGTTGCCGGACGAGGTCGAGGTGCTCCCTACAGCTGAAGAACTGGAGGAAAAATCTGGATAGACAACCACAGATACCCCGCTGTTGCGCAGTTGCGCTGTTTCAGGAGGGGTATGACACACCCCCCACCAACTGAGAGGTAAAGGCGATGAGAAACAAGCTAACGAGTTGGACATGTCCGCGCTGCAAGAAGACGACCCACAATCCGCAATACGTCCGGGACCGCTGGTGCGAACCATGTGACGGCGATCACAGAGGCCGGCGGAGACCAAAACGACAGCCGTTGGCCCCGGCTTCGGGCAGCAAGACCGCGCCCGAGCCGGCCATGTGAGGACCTGTCACAAGTGTCACCCCGAAGTCCGACAGAAAGGAAAAGAACATGAACATCGCACCGACACCGGCTTTCAGCGCCGCCCTCTATGCCGCCTGCGCCAGGTATGGCGGCTGGCATTGCGAGCCGCGCAGCGGCGTGATCCGACGCACCGAACCCGACGCGCCATCACCGACCGAGTTGATCGCAATGTTCCGCGACGAGTTTCCGCGCGACTATGAGCTGACGGTCGCGGGTCTGCCCGAAACATGGCCGGGCGATCCATCCGATCCTGAACCGCTCGGCTTCTGCGCGCCGACTCCGCAGAGCCTGATACCGGTGATGCGAGGCGAGTAATCAAACCAGGCGGTTGCTGCCCACTGGCATCTCCCGGTTTTACCGCAGAGGGAACGGGCCGCAACGAGGATGAGACCGGGCTATGAGTGAAAACGAAAGATTAGCGCAATGGATGCTGAACTGGGTCAAGCAGCATCCCGAAGTGAGGCACCAGCGGTGGCTTTCCGACAAGATGATCCATGTGGCGGTCGATGCGTTCCCCGAGGTTCAGCCGAACGAACTGCAACTCGCGCTTTCCAGAGCGAAGGAACTTCCTACGCAATCAATAGCCGGGACTGAACGATGAGTGCCACTTCCACAGCGCGTCAGCGCCGCTACAGGAGCCGCCAGAAGGCCGGCCGCCGCGTGATCATGCTCGAGGTCGACGAGGTCGAACTTGCCGCAGTGCTGGAAAAATTGCGTTTTCTCAACCCGCTGAACGCAGACGACGACGAGGCAGTCCAGCGTGCGTTGCAGAACCTGCTCGGGGTACTCTGCCGCGCAATGGCCGATGACACGTAACGCCGAGGTACTCCGCGATTTGCTACCATGGAAACATGGTTGAATTGAAAGCATGCGACATAGTGAAGTCGGGCACGATCAGCGATGCTGCGTTGCACGAGGCCGGGCACTGCATGGCCGCCCTCAGGTACGGGATCGGTGTCCTCCGTGTGTCACTTGACGAGTGCGAAATCGAGCCTGCTGGCGATTTTATCGAGCAGGGACGACACCACGGCTCCCTGGCCGTAGGATACGCGGTCATCGCGCTGGCCGGCCAAGCTGCAGCGCCTAAAACTGGCATGTCGGTGTCAGACCAACTTCTGTTGGCGAATGCGTGTTTTTTGGGCTCATTTGCCGATTGTCCGGCCGAGATGAGCCGCGCGTTTTCGGTACTCGCCGAGCGTTTCGTTCTCGATCATCGCGTGGAGATCGAAAAGCTGGCCGGCATCCTTGATAAACGCCGCTGCATTTCGGGCACCGAGCTCGGGGAAATTTTCGGGAGCATAGGGCAATGACCGGCAACGACGATGAAGAGCAGCTAGCCTTTATCGCGGCGCGCGCCGAGGAGATCAGGATCGGCCTCAACACCAACCTCACGGAGGAGCAGCTTCAACGGCCCTTGAGCAGGCGTTCGGCTCACGCACTCGTCGCGGCCACGACCGCCGCTACAGCCGCGAAGCTGAAGGCGCTCGCTGCCCGGATCGAAGCAATTGAGGAAGGTGGAATTAGATATCTTGGGAACTATCAGCGCGCATCCTCCTACAGCAAAGGCGATACCGTCACGCATTCCGGAAGCCTTTGGGTTGCCCTGAAGACTGTCGCAGAGGGCACGGCACCCGGCAGCGATCCAGCCTGCTGGCAACTGGCTTCGAAAGGCGACAGACCGGTGAAACGCACCATGGCGGTATCGACCCCGGCATGATGATCATCGATTTACCTCCTCGAATAGCCGACGCAGTCGAAAGAGCTTGGGAGCTCGCTGCCGAGCACCTGCAAAGGCCCCTCACGGATGAGGAAGCCGCGATGATCGTTGCAGCCGTATTCCGATATTTCGACGAGCCCGATGCCCCAACGACGAGACTTCAGTGAAGCCGACCGCCTTTCGCCGAGGCGTGTAGGCGATGCGCTTAGTTCAGACCGGATTGCAGGAGTATGCGTTTCTAATTTCAGTATTGAAGAACTGTCCGATAGAGGCTGCCTCTAGCAGCCGATCGTACATAAATTGGGGAACATTGTAGTATTCGTAAACCTTGCCCGTGACGGCGAACTCCACTTCAAGTGTCTCAGACCCCGTGTCGTAGCCAACCGACGCCAAACTTGACGAGCTTACTGGGTGTCGCTCCATTTAATCCTCCGTCCACCGCGGGTTTTGTGACCTCCACGCGGCCGTGACGTTCACGTAATTTTCATTGCCGCGGTCCTTACTCCAATTGTGAGCAACGCGAGGATCCTCGCTGGCGGGCCTCTTGCCTTCCTCGGGGAGGGTAATCCGGCATCGCACAGGCAGCTTGGCAGCTTCGCCGGTGATCACCGCCTCGCCTGTACGAAGCACAGGTAAACTGTCTACAATGCCACTAAGACTGTCAGGTAGAGCAGCCTGAACCTTGCTGCGGTCTGACGAGTTGGAGAGGCGCAGCGAAAAGAACGTGCCGCACTGAGAGAGAATGGTGTCGTCGATCTCGGATGGGCGCTGGCTTACAATCATCGCGCCGAGGCCGAACTTGCGGCCCTCCTTAACAATGCGCTGGACGGCATCCCGCGCAGGGCCGGCGTCTTCCCGGCCCAAGTAGCGATGTGCCTCCTCCATAACCACAAGGAGAGGGCGCGCCCGGCCTCCTTCGGGCATTTCGCGGCTCCAAAAGAGGGCCTCGTAAATGATGTTCAGGATGCCTCCAATGAGTCGCGTAAGGATGGAACTTGGCACGCCCGATAGATCGAGCACCGTGATCGGTCGGTCGTGACCGAGCCAGCTCGCGAGGAGCTGCGGCAGGTCGTTCTGCGGCACCCCGTTGAGGCTTGGTTCCCAAGGTCCAGGATGGAGCATGAAGTCATATTGTCGATCCAGCAGCCGTGACCGGAGTTGTTCGAGCTGTCGCCGGATCGAAAGAACGTTCGTCTTGTTTGCGAACGGCGAAGTATTGCCCTGGCCGGGAAGCGGATAGGTAGGTGCCGTAAGTGTTTCAGCATCGCCCGGTGCGGTTTGAGCCGAGTTCTGCTGAGTGTTCTCCATCCATGTCTTGATTTCCGGGTCGATTAGGCGGAGCCAAAGCGATTTCAGGCTGAACGGCAGAGGGCTGCCGGCGGTCAGCGAATTCCCATCCACGCCGGGATAGTTCATTTGGGCTAATAGTGCAGTTTTTGCTCGTAGGATGCGATCCTGAATTGCCGTTAGCGCCTTTTCCTCGGTCTTGCCGAGCAGAAACGTCAACAGGTCATCCAGATCGAGTGCCCAGTAGGGAATGTAGAGGCGCTCCTCATTCTCTAGCGGGTTCACGCGGAAGACCTTGGCGACCTCGCCGAGCGCGCGGCCGTACTCGCCGTGGATGTCAATTAGGAGCACACGTGCGTTTGGGAAGCCGGAATGGCCGCCCTGGCCGACCGAAAGGGAGCGGAGCAGGCTCGTGACTGTCGTCGACTTGCCAGCGCCCGTCGATCCTAACACGGCGGAGTGCCGCGTCACGAGCTTGTCCAGATCGACACGTACGGGGATGCTTTCCGCTCCCGACAGTCTACCGATGGTTACCTGACCCGTGTCGGCGGTCCCATAGATGCGTGCGAGATCTTCCTCCACGACGAGATGCACTTGGTCGTTAATCGCCGGATACTGACTGATCCCTCGCTCGAAGGTTGCCTCTAAGACCTCGCCGACGAGCTGCACCTTTATCCAGCGTTCCCCCCGGGCCCCGCTATCGATCAGGGTCTCAGGCGTGGCCGTAGCACCGACGTCGGAGATGATACCGTACAGGTCATGATAACCTTGTGGGATGCGGACGAAGCTTCCGACCTGGCCGATGCGGTAACTGCGACCGCCTATAATAGCTATCCCGGAGGCGGTTCCTTCGAACTGTCGCACGTTGATCGTCGCGCCCGCGACAGCTCCGACATGACCGAGGAGGGTTGGTGCGCTCATCACGCCACCGCGGAGGCGGGTGCGGTCGGTACGACCGCCGCTGCAGGTGCGGCCGGTGTCACAAAGACCTGTATAGACCGCGAAGCAGAGAAGAAGCGTGCGAACGGTTCGATTGCTCCAAGCGTGAACTCGTGCTGGCCGCCCCCGTGCGGTTCCGACCAGTACGAGGCCCGAATTGGCCCCCAGTCTTTTGAGGGAAGCTCCGAAGGCACACGCCACGGGCCCTCCGAACCATTCACCAGCGCAGCATCACGCGCGTAGACGCTGAAGTTGGGTAGCCGACGACCGAGGTCTCTGGCGCAGGTCTCGTTAACAAGCTTCTGGAACTGGAACGCGAATACGCTAGCGGATGGGTTCCCCGCGAGTCCCTCGTCGATACGCGCCGATATATGAGCGTCGGCGAACGAGAACCCGATCGAGATGAGCAGCGTATCCGGCGTGGCTAGAAAGGCGCGCAATCGGTCGAGGAGCGCTGCGTAAGGTGCCTTTTGCGTCTGCTCGTACTTGAGGTGCTCAGGGAAGACGAGGTGCCGGGCGTTGTCCTTGCCGGAGCGGATCACCTCGCCCTTGTTGTTAGAGCACCACCCCAGCGATCCATGCAGTTTCCAGAGGCGCGTCCATCTTGCAGGCAGGTCGTTGTTAGAGACCGTGACTGGGTCAAAAAAAGGCTCGCGACCTCCCGTGAAGCCATCGAAGTACGGCGCGCGCACGCGCTCCAGCGCTTCCTCGAGCAGCAGGTCGTAATTTGTCGTGAAGATCTCAATGGGATGGTCACGACCAGCGCCAGTGATCCAGGTCACGATGTCACTATAGGCCGAGCCGATCGTGGGCAAAGTCACCGTCACGACCTTCCCGATTTCCTCGCACACGCGCTCGCTGAACCGCGAATATCCCGGACCATCTAAGTCATGGATCTTGGCCGGACCTATCACTTTCGCGAGTGACCTTATCCTGGACAAGAGTGTCTCAATGTCGTCTTTGGGGGCGAGCTCCTTCTTCAGCTCCGCGATCTGCTTTCCATATTCGGCCTCAAGTTCATCGAGGACAATTTTGGTCAAACCGGCAACCGCCGGGATCAGAGGGTAGGTGCCATCTTCTTTCTTCATTCCTGCTGAAGCGCCGGCACCCAGCAATAGTCCGATTCTCTTCCGGCCTCCGGCTATAATAGTACGCAACGCGGTCATGTATTGGTCAGGATTGTGCACGATCTCGCTTGGCATACTTTCCCCAACAAAGGCTATCGCAACTTTCAACCTCAACGATAAATTGATTCTCGCCAAAATCACACCGCCACTTCATGCACTAGCACAGCATATTTCACATGCGGCTCGGCCAGCCTTGTAGAAAAACCTTAACGCGGGGAGACAGCCCGCTTTAAGACTAGCGCGACAAAATCCAGGATGTCCGTTTAGTAAACTTGAGCACCGAAAGCAGCCTGTCCGGAAGCTGCGCCATTTTGACCAGTACGAACAACATCTATGATGACCGCTTCTGAGGCATTGCGGGTAATCAACTCGGGGCGGACTTCTAGCTAGCTAGACGCCGGTGCGACCGACGACGATGACGTGCCTCGCAAAGCGACGGATGAATCCAGCATGTCTCCAAGGCCGCAACGAGCAAGTTAGACTAACGGTGCCCTAGGCCGGCCCCTGGGGGCGGGTCGACCCTTGAAAGGCACAGCAGCCAGGGACCGGCGTGCCCTCTCATCCGCAAATTTTTTTGCGCACAAAAAGGGATCAATCGGACTCCTTCTAGTAGTCGCGCATAAAGCGCTCACTTGCGGGGATATGCGGCAGGAATTCGTCTTCAGTTGCCGGACGCGCGCGTTCCTCTTTCTTGGGGGGCGGCGGGGGCGGCGGCCGGTCACCATCCACGATCTTCTCATTCGCCATGTCTTGCAAGACGCCGGGCCATGCAATCATTGTGGCGCAGAGCCAGATCAGGAGATAAGTTGATAGGCCCCAGTCCCGCTCCCAAGTGAAAAACCAATATATGCCGGCCACCGCGATGGCACTGCCCGCAACTGCCAGATAGAAAGCCTTTGTTGATGCGTTCATTTCAGTCCCCTCCCATTAGAAGAGCAAGGTTAACAGCGGGCGGCATGAGAGCAATTAGGGCATGCGGGCTAGGTCAGAATGGCTACAAGCGTTAGTATACTGCCGGCGATGTTTTGCAGTGGCGATGCGCTAAAATGGCAAACTTGAAACGGCCGGAATCTGATTTGACCCAGCAGCCTCGGCAGAGTGTCGAGAGCTACGCCATGGTTTTTTCCCGCCTATCCATGAAGAACCCGAAAATCTCCCCTGGAAGACCCGCGCATCACCCCACAGACATGCAACGACGTCTCGTGCAGATGCTCGCCTCTCAGGGCATCCCACAGGCGGAAATCTGCCGCGTTCTGGGCGTCTCCGAGAAGACGCTTCGGAAGCACTATCGGAGCGAGCTAGACATCGGTGCCGCAAAGCTCGAATGCGCCCTTACTTGCCACCTCCTCCGCATCGCCGGAGGTAGAGACGCCGTCGCTTTGAAGGCGATCAGGTTCACGTTGCGGTCGCGCTTCGGCTGGTCGGAATTCGCGCCACGGCCGGCCGGCTGAAGGCCGCATGCATCGTGAATTGAAACCATTCTTCAGCCGGGGCCTCCGGAAGCAATTACGTCGACAGTTGCGGGTCTGACTCTGAAGCACACGGTGGAACAAGGCGCGGGGAGATGCGCTCTTAAGATGCGTTAACGCTAGCTTAATATGCAATTTGACGTCGAGCTGAAATCTGCGATGCTAGTGCCGGGCAACTGAGGGGTTATCCGTGAATATTCATTTGGGTGCTCGGCGCTTCGGCGTCGTGGCGATTTCACTTGCTTTGGCGAGTTGCACAACGACGCCCGCTGAGTTCAACAAGAAGCCGTCGGCGGTTAGCAAGGCAGCGCTCTGCAAGACCGTCCTGGAAACGCAAGACCCGGCGTTCCAGCTCCAGCTCGTTTCGGAGATAAACCGGCGCGGGATGACCATTCCGGAATGTCAGCAAATGGTTATCCAGCAACAGCAGGCGGCCGCGGTCGTGGCAGGGCTTGCATTGGTCGGAACCGCGGCCGCGATATGTGCTAACGGCAATTGCGGCGGAGGCGGCTACACGCCGTATAGACGGTATCCCGGCAATTGCTATTCCTATTACGACCGCGCTGCGGACGGCAGCTTGTGCGGGAACAGAAGCGCTATGTCACGGCCAGGAGGATGGTAATGCAAAAGATGTTAGCGATCCTACAATTGAGCGCCGTGCTGGCGTCGAGCTTCCCGGGCACGAGCGCCGCTCAGAGCTTCGGTGGGAACTACTGTGTCGACGACTGCGAGGGTCACCGGGCTGGCTACGAATGGGCAGAGGAGAATGGCATTCAAAGTGAAGATGATTGCTCAGGCAACTCTTCGTCGTTCGAAGAAGGATGCAAAACATACGTCGAGGATCCGAACCGCGGCGGCGAATATGATGATGATGGAAATGAGATTGTGGAGTAGCATTGGATACGTTCGCGATGACAAGTCGCTTCATTTTCATAATCCTATCGGCCTCGCTCCTCGGCGGCTGCGCTTTTCCATTCCAACGAAATTTGGATGGTTGCCCGTCTGAAAGAACGGTCTCGATCGGCGACACATTCAGGTGCGTGGAGCCCGCTAAGGAACCAGCTCTGAGCAAGATACCATGACCAAGCCTGACACCGCCATACTCCTCGAAGACGCCGCCGATCGCATCGCCGATATCTCCCGGGCTGATCTACAGATCATGCTTCGCCGCGCCGCCCTGCTATTGCGCAACTCCGGATCGATCGCCTTCGACGATGACATGGAAGAGGTAATTCGCGACTTGGCGGGCGAATTCGGCAAAACGCGCAATGATACCGTACGGCATATCGTTCGGGAATGGATGGAGAAGAACACATATCTGCCGGTGCATGACCTGGATGAAGATGGCGATGTGGATGGGGAAGCTTAATTGAGTGGAGATCAAATTGCGCTGTGGGTAGTGCTCGTCATCTTTGTGGGGGCCAGTTGCGCCTACAGTTGGTATTGGTACATCAGGTCGGTCATCTTTTACCTTAAAAATGGCTTCGATTTCAGCGTAGACTTCGGCCCTAGTATGTTCTGGTCCGAGTTCCATGACGATCTCGATCAAGCCAAGCCGAGAGAAAAGTTTCTGATCGGGTGGCCCGTTGTTGTGGCTGTGAGTTCTGCGCTGCTCTTGGCTCTTCTCAGGCTTTAGTGTCGGTTGCGGATCGTAACAGTTGCCGCACTACTCCAGCTCATAGATCTCCGCGTTGTCCTGCTGCTCCCTCAGTCCCTTATATGACGGGTGCCGGAGCTTCCCGTCATGTGTCCAAGCTCTGTATTCGATCTCGGCGACGAGTGTGGGCTTGATCCAGATTAGGTTCTTGCGCCGGCCGGTATACCTCACCGCGGGAGCTGCCACCTTAATCCTTTCCATCATCGCGCGAAGCTTCAACGCCTCGTCTGCCTTGAAGCCCGTTCCGACGGAACCGACGTAAACCAGCTCGCCACCCTTCCGAGCCGCCAGCAGCAGCGCGCGGATATTTCCGAAGGCCGCGTTGGAGCGCTGATAGCCGACAATAGCGAAGCCATCGCTCTGGATGCATTTGATCTTCTGCCATTCGCCACCGCGTCCGCCACGGTATGTGCTGTTCCGGTCTTTGGCGATGATGCCTTCAAGGCCATGCTCGCAGGCAATGCGAAAGAGCTTGTCACCATCCGCTTCGATCTCCTCGGAGAGACGAATGGCCTCCTCCCCGCCGGCCGGCACTATCCCCTCGAGGAGATGACGCCGCGCGGTGAGCTCGGTCCCGGTGAGGTCATGGCCATCGAGGTAGAGGAGGTCGAAGGCCATAAGGACCGATTCCCACGATGTCCGCTTTCCGCCGCGGCCGCCGAGCGACTGCTGGAGCTTCCCGAAATCCGAACGGCCGAGCTCGTCGAAGACGACGGCCTCGCCGTCCAGTATGGCAGTCGAAACCGGAAGGCGTTTAGCCGCTGCTGCGATAGCAGGAAAACGATCCGTCCAGTCATGACCGCCGCTGGTCAGGATCCTGATGCCCTTCGGCTCGATGTGCACGGCCAGGCGGTAGCCATCCCATTTCACCTCGAACGCCCACTGCCGCCCCTTCGGCGGCCGCGGCTTCAGCAGCGCCAGGCACGGATCAATGCGCGCCGGCATCGGGTCGAGAGTAAGCTGATGCTGGGCGGGGTCGCGCTTCTTTCGAGGCCGGCTGCGGATCGGCGCTTCAGCTTCACCGAGCAGCAGCTTGGAAGGCTTGCGAGGCGGCTTTGTCATACCCGCACTTCATCAGCCATGTCTTAAAAAGCAATTGACCCAGATTCATTATTGACTCACCCGCGAACGAGAACATAATAAGAACATCGGCGAGGCGGCCGCCAATCTGAAAACTTGAGTATGGAGCACGGATATGCGCGAGCATCCGATCGGCGAAGCCATGGTTGATGATGAGATTGCGGAGGTGCTTGCCTATCACAAAGGCAATGCACAAGCCGCAATAGGGACCCTCCTGGGTGACATCCGCCATCTTCGCTGGCAGCTAGTTTTGACAGAAGGCGCGATGGGCCGAGGGATCGCGCGGGGGTGGCGGCCGACCTATGACCGAGACTGACAATGCCGGAAATGAATTATGCCAAGAAGCTGCGCGGCTGGAGCTTGAGCGACGCAGCCGACGCCGGCCAGCTGCTGGAAGTCACCTGTCAGTTTTGCAGAAGGATGCATCGATACTTTCCGCACGATCTTCTGAAGCTGACCGAGAACGTCAGCCTCGATCGAATGGCAAGCCGCTTCCATTGCCAGCGCTGCGATCGGTCCGACTATATGGTCCTCAAGGTTGTTCAACTGTGGGGCTCTGAATACGGAAAGCTCGAGGTGCGGCGTCTGATCAAGGTCACCACGCTCAAGAAGCCGATCTGGGAAGATGGAGTTCTATAATGGCCGACCGCCGCGATAATCCTCTCGCCCGCTGGCGCTTGAATGCCCTTCTGCCCCATCATGTGATCATCTTTTGGGGCAACTATCATTCCGGAGAGCCTGCTCACCACTTCCGCCAGCGAGGCGAGATAATCAACTCTGCGCTGGCTCTAGACCGGTCTTCGAAGTCCTATTCCGCTTCGGTCGAATGGGATCAGTATCTTGTTTTCTGCTTCGGAAGTCGCGAAGCTGCGACGCAATTCAGCGACCGCTGGAACGGTCAATTCATCGATACGGACGAAGTGAGCAGAAAAGGCGTGTGGACGCCAAGGGAGGGTGATGTGTGCAATTTATACCGGATGATGAGCAACCAACAGGCCATCCGAGCGGTCACGCGGGCGATGATCGACAGCACCGGCAACATGGAGCCGCAGCAAGAGATCTGGCCCGACAGAATGGCACCGATTGTTCGCAACACTCCGGCTGGACGAGAACTCGCCAACGTCCGCTGGGGACTGCCGAGCTCTTCGAAGGCTCTATTCGATGCAGCGACCAAACGGGCTGACGGGTTGCGTACGAAGGGGAAGCCGGTCGATTTCGACGAGCTGCTGAAGATGGAGCCGGATGGTGGAACGACGAACGTTCGCAATGTCAGCAGCAAGCATTGGAAGCGCTGGCTTGGCGTCGAGAACCGGTGCGTGGTTCCGTTCACGCGCTTTGCCGAGCCGGACCCGGCGAACAAGCCAGACGGCGGCAGGACGCCGAATGCTTGGTTCGGCGCTCCCGGCGAGCCTCTGATGTTCTTCGCGGGGCTGTGGGTGCCGCAGTGGACGAGCGTGCGGAAGATCAAGGAAGGACTGATCACGACAGACCTGTTCGGCTTCCTCACCACAGAGCCCAACGCAATCGTAGCTCCGATCCATCAAAAGGCGATGCCTGTCATTCTCGGCGGCCAAGAAGAAATAGAGACGTGGCTCACTGCGCCCTGGGAAGAGGCAAGCCGGCTGCAGCGGCCGCTGGCAGACGACAGGATCATCCTGCTGCCGGCCGCGGAGCCATTGACCGTAGCTGACCCGCAACCCGCTTTAATTTGACCCCGATGAGCATCACCAACCATTCAACCGCGCCCGGCTCGACTGTGCACTTTGAGCACTATTGCGAGGAGGCGGGCTGCAAAAAGTGGGGCGGATTCGGTCACAGCCCATCCAAGGCGATCCCCGTCCGCTGGTGGTGTTGGGAGCACTTTCCTTACAAAAGTTACGAACAGGAGCAGGCGCTTCGACGGAAGATCGAAGCGGCCGAGCGAGGGGATGCTGATCAATGATTGCTGAACTGATTGTCTGTGCGTCGCTGACCGCGGTCGATGGCGACACCGTCAAATGCGATGGGCAGAACATGCGATTGCTGGGGGAAGGTGTTCCGTTCATATCCGGCATCGACACGCCGGAGATCGGATCGCACGCAAAGTGCGTGAATGAACGAAAGCTGGCGCTGATCGCCAAGGGAAGGCTAAAAGAGCTGCTGGCTGAAAAGGGTTTGCGGATCGAATGGAGCGGTGCGGTGGACAAGACGCCATCGCACCGGCCGCTAATCAACATCTATCGAACGAACGGGGAAGAGATCGGCGTCAAGCTACTGCGGGAGGGATTCGCACGGCCATGGAGCCCGAAGCGGAGGAACGATTGGTGTGCTTAGGCGGCGTGGACAAATTCGCTGCGTAGCGGAACTAGGATTTTTCTTGGGCCGCCGCCAATCGAGCCATCAAATCCATGGGAGCTAGATCGTATCCCGTTGCCCTCTCACCTGACCAGTTGAGACCACAATAGAGGCCATCCTTTTGCAAGCCCGGTAGCCACCGGTCGATGAATGCCGACAAGGGAATCGGCTCCGGCTTGAAAGCGCTGTATTCTGGTACGGTTTTAATGATCGATATGGCCCTTTTTTCCGACGACCAAAACGGCATTGCGGTTTCGCCGGAAGCGTTTGTGGAGGTAGGGAAGCCGCCCTGTCTCTGATGCCCCAGACTTGTGCGCCGTTCAGCAATTCGGAGACGAAGGCATCGGCATTGATCGCAGAAATACTCATCCTTCAAGAAGGAGCAGCAAATTCAGATTTCCGCAAGTGAGCGAAACTCGAAAATCCATGCGCCCGCAAGAGGCTTGACGCAGGCTGAGAGGGTTTCGCCGTCTCAGATAAGCCTTTTGGATAGATATTCGTCATGCTCCAGCACGGTTACCATCTTCGCGCGAAATGACGGAGATGGGGGCATGCGTCAGGGTTATCGCAATCCGCAGAAGAAATCGGTGCTGTTCAAGTTTCCGGGCTTGGTGATCAGCGCGGTCGCGTTTGGTGCGGCCGGCGGCTGGACTGCGAGCGACCTGCTAGCATCGTGGAGCGCTTCTGGCGGCTCCGGGCAAGCGTGCACGATCAAGGGCAATATCAGCATCAACACCGGCGAGCGCATCTTCCACGTACCGGGGCAGCGACGCTATGCAGAGACTAGGATCAGCCCCCAGTATGGGGAACGATGGTTCTGCTCGGAATCTGAAGCCTGGGCGGCCGGCTGGCGGAAATCGAAATCATGATTCTTTCTTCGCGCCGCACTCGGCTAGCGTAGATGGCCCAGTAGAGCAGAAAGTAACGGTCGGGCTTGCGGGCGGCGAACAATACAAGGGCACCGCGGTATCCATTACCCCAGTGGTTCCTACTCGCCAAAGAGGGCGGCCCTAGGCTGCCATTTCCTGCCGCAGCTATCTTTCCCCGGCTTACCGATAACGCGCGCTGTCGGGCTCCGCAGGCGGCAGGCGGGGCATCAGGTGGAGTGAAGCTTCGGCGCGGCATATCGTGAGAATGCCAGAGCAGGGCCGAATCGTCACCCGGCTTGCGTTCGGGTTGGCGGATGGGGTGGGATTCGAACCCACGGTACGGTTCCCCGCACGACGGTTTTCAAGACCGTTGCCTTAAACCACTCGGCCACCCATCCAATGGACTCGCGCCCGCTTCGGCATTCGTTTCTACGCAAATGCCGAAAACATGCCGAAATTCGTTTTATACCCCCGGGATTTCCTTTTAGCTTCAGACGGTTAAGACGCCGTCGATTCTAAATTTCAAGACCGGTTCCTTAAACCACTCGGACACTCTTCCAAGTATTTGGGAAGCCAGAAGAAATTCCGTTTCGGTCTTTCCGGTGGATCGGTGGTTTCTGCCGATTTGCTGCCCATTCACTCACAGGCCGGCGTTTTAGCAGCTTTGATGGCAGCGTCAACCTGTTCTGCAGAGAAGCGGCTTTGACAGCCGCTTCTCTCTGCCGCCGTCAGACCAGGACGGTGAAGTTGTCAAATGCGAGCTGCGGAAAGCCCGTCGGCTCGACGTCGGGCTGAATATCGAAGCGGACAAAATCGACCGCTCCCAGGGCTGCCAACGAAATGTGCTGGCCGTCGGCAATGGTGTCACCATAGACCGTCAGCGACATCTCGCTCACCTTGTTGCCACCGATATAACCCTCGAAGGTTACGAGGGCATCGACACCTTCGTAGGCGGGGTCGAAATTGGTTGCGACATCGACGCCCTCTATGGTGAAGAGCTTGCCGTCAACACGTTCGAAAAACGGATTGTAGGGATTGGTGACGACGTACTCGTTGCCGGCGGATTCGGCGACCGCCCAAAGGTTGCCATCGAGTTTGTCGCCAAATTTTAATCCTGCATAGCCCGAGGCGATGTCAGGCAGCCCGGGATATTCCGTGGGAGCATTCTCGAAATCGATGGAATACTGTCCTTGCGGAGGAGTGTGGACTCCGATGTTGAGACTGCCGACATCCGTGCCGCCTTTTCCATCGGAGATTTTGAATGAAAAATTCTCGCCGAAGACTCCGCCGGGCTCAAGCGCGCTCGGATCATTGACCGTGTAACTGTAGCTGCCGTTGCTCCAAATCGTCAGCGTTCCGTGCTCACCTTCAATGGTAAGATATCCCGGCTCGCCCGCTTTGTTGGGAATTCTCATTCCGTTGACGAACTGAACCTGTAGCCGATCGCCGTCCGAATCCGAGGCGTTGTCGAGAAGGTTTCCTTCGATGGCTTCCGCTGGTGCGTAGTCGTGGACCGACACGTCAGGCACTATTGGTTTGTGATTTGCCATGGCTCGTCTCCTAAAGATGAGCGTGGAAAGGACGCCGGGCTGCGGCCCGAACGCTGCAAATAAACTTTCTACTCCACTTTGAGTCAAGCAACAAACTACACGCGCTAGGGGAGAGACGGCCGATGCCAGTGCCGTGAAGGACACGTAAACAAGAGAGCAAAAGCCGATCTCCTAGCTTGGGACAACGGCTCCAGTTGCAGCCCGGCGTCCGGAGAACAGCTGCTGCTGTCGTCGGTGTCTCGATCCGGTACTTCTCGGCCTCTGAAGTCCAGCCAACGTTTACCATGTGCCCCGCATCGGCACGCCGATTTCGGCTCTCATTGCAACAGCGAGAGGGCAGGGCGGAGGCGTCGCGTTAGCAATTTGTAAACCATAATCATTGGAATTGTCGCTATCGCTGCGAAATCGTTCGTAAATTTGCCACGAACTCAGCAAGATTAAAGTCTCGTTAGGCGGGCGGGGATAAGGCGTTGTTGACCCAGGATGGGGCAGGGTTCCTTAACCATAACGATCTTTGAGCGGCGTGGGGCACATGAAACTGGAATACGGGGCGTCTTTCGCAACGGCAGGGCGGTGGCTGGCGATTTCGGCGATGTGTGCGACGGTTGCAGCGTGCGGCACCACACAGGCCGTGCCGAAAAAGAGATCTCACGGCAAGGAATATTTCTCTGAATCCGAATATGGCGTGAAAGCCAGCCCGCGGGTCGCCACCGGCAACAACATCCCGAAGGGCGGCGGCCGCTACATGGTCGGCAATCCTTATGTGGTTAAGGGTAAATGGTATTATCCGAAGGAAGACTTCTCCTATAATAAGGTCGGCATCGCCTCCTGGTACGGCTCGGCCTTTCACGGACGCTTGACGGCGAACGGCGAAGTCTACGATCAGATGCATCTTTCCGCCGCGCATCCGACCTTCCCGCTGCCGAGTTATGCTCGCGTCACCAACGTCGAGAACGGTTCGTCGATCATTGTGCGGGTCAACGATCGCGGTCCCTATCACGAAGGCCGCATCATCGACCTTTCCAACAAGACGGCCGACATGCTGGATCTGCAGCACAGCGGCACCGGCAAGGTGCGTGTGCAATATGTCGGCCGCGCCCGCATGGACGGCCATGACATGCCCTATCTGATGGCCTCTTACGTGCCGAAGGGTAGCCGCATCCCCGGCGTCAATCCAGAAGGGCAGATCGCTACCGGCGTGATGGTCGCCTCCAATAGCCGCAAGATCACCCGCGACCAGCTGCAGAGTGCGGAAGATTATGAAACGCAACCGGCGAATGTGCCGGTGCCGATGTCGGCGACCTCCTATGCGGGTTCGACGCCGAGCGCACGCTACAACGCGGCGCCCGCCCTTGCGCCGGCCGCCCATGTTCTGGTGGCTCCCTCGGCCTCTGCCTCCAGCGCCGCGCCGGCCTTCGATCAGATGGTCGTGCTGCCGGAGATCGGTCCCATGCCTTATGAGCGGCCCTATGGCGGTTCGCAGGGTTCCCTCGCGCTCGGCTACCAGAACGAGGCGGTGAAGACGGTAACGGTCGATCTCGCTTTCGACGCGGTGATGGTGCGCAATGACGGGCTGACGCAGGCTTCCATCCTTGCCTCGGCCAAGCGCCAGCAGGCAAAATCGGCAGGGCGTTGAGCATGGCGATTGCATCGAATTTCGCCGCGCTCTAACCTTCTCAAAATGCCGTTGACCGATGGGAATTGCGATGCTGAGGCCTGTGCTTCGTCTGCTTGCATGCCTGATGCCGCTCGCCGCCGGCGCACACGCCGCCGACGGGGGCGCAGCCGGTTTCGCCACCAAGGCGGCGCAGGCCTATATGATCGAGGCTTCCACCGGCACGGTGCTGCTTGCCAAGAATGAGGATCAGAGCTTTTCGCCGGCTTCGCTCGCCAAGCTGATGACGATGGATCTGGTATTCGATGCAGTGACCAAGGGCCAGATCACGCTCGATACCGAATATCCCGTTTCCGAATATGCCTGGCGCACCGGCGGCGCGCCGTCGAGGACGGCGACAATGTTCGCCGCCCTCAAATCGCGCGTGCGCGTCGAGGATCTGATCAAGGGCGTCGCGATCCAGGGCGCCAATGACAGCTGCATCATCCTCGCCGAGGGGATGGCCGGTAGCGAGCAGCAATTCGCGCAGTCGATGACCCGCCGCGCCCGCGAACTCGGCATGGAAAAAGCGGTGTTCGGCAATTCCACCGGCCTTCCGGACGGCAAGAGCAAGGTGACGGCACGCGAGATGGTGACGCTTGCCACCACTCTCCAGCAATCCTATCCCAATCTCTATCCCTATTTCGCGCAGCTGGATTTTGAATGGAACAAGATCTTCCAGCGCAACCGCAATCCGCTGCTTGGGCTCGATCTCGGCGCCGACGGGCTTGCGACAGGCTTTGCCGAGGGAGAAGGTTATTCGATCGTCGCGTCGGTCCGGCGCGACGGCCGGCGGCTGTTTCTGGCGCTTGCCGGCATCCCTTCCGACAAGGAGCGGACGGAGGAGGCCAAGCGCGTGCTCGAATGGGGGCTGACTGCCTTCGAGAGCCGTCAGATCTTCACCGAGCATGAAGTGATCGGCGCAGCCAGTGTCTATGGCGGCTCGGCGCGCACCGTCGATCTCGTCGCCAAGGCGCCGGTCAGTGTCTATATTCCGATCAGCAACCCCGACCGGCTTTCGGCGCGCATCGTCTATCACTGGCCCCTGACCGCGCCGGTGAAGCCGGATTATCAGGCCGGCACGCTCAGGATTTTCGCCGGCAGCCGGCTGCTCAGGGAAGTGCCGCTCTATACCGCGCAGGCGGTCGGGGAGGGCTCGCTCAGCAGCCGGGCGGTCGACGCCGTGCTGGAACTCGGCGAATCGCTGTTCTTCTCCTGGCTCTGGGACAAGTCCGCCCCCGGCTGAACGCCGGGATGAGGCTCTTGCGCACAGCGCTTCTTTTTCCGCGTGCCGTGGCCGCGCAGTCATGCTCCAGACTTGAATGCCTGACCTTCTGACACAATTTGCGGGGAAGGTGATTATGTCGCCGCCGCGAAAGGTTTTCCTTCCCGATGTCTTCGGATAGATAGAAGAGGCGGGGCGCGCGGGCGTGCGGCGTCCGGAATGCGGGAAGTTGTCATTGTCATCCGGTACGGGACTATTCGTTACGTTCGAAGGCGGGGAAGGCGCGGGGAAATCCACGCAGATCCGCCGCCTCGCCGAGGCGTTGAAAGGCGAAGGGCATGACGTGCTGGTGACGCGGGAACCGGGCGGTTCGCCGGGCGCGGAAGCCGTGCGCCATGTGCTTCTGTCAGGCGCTGCCGAGGCCTTCGGCACGCGGATGGAGGCGATCCTCTTTGCGGCGGCGCGCAACGATCATGTCGAAGAGGTGATCCGGCCGGCCCTGACATCAGGCAAGATCGTGCTCTGCGACCGCTTCATGGATTCCTCGCGTGTCTACCAGGGCATCACCGGCAATCTCGAGCCCGATTTCATTGAGACGCTGCAGCGGGTCGCCATCAACGGCGTCATGCCGGATTGCACCTTGATACTGGATATTCCCGCAAAGGTCGGCCTGGAGCGGGCGCAGAAGCGCAGCGCTTCGGAAGGTCCCGATCGCTTCGAAAAGGAGCAGCTCGAAACGCACGAAAAACGGCGCGAAGCCTTCCTCGATATCGCCACCCGCGAGCCGGAGCGCTGCCACGTGGTCGACGCCATGCGGACGGAAGAGGCGATCGCCGCCGAAATTCTGGCGATCGTCAAGCGGCTGATGTCGCCCGCAGACCGGGCTCGGATGCCGGAAGCCGCCCATTATGAGTGAAGTCCATTATGAGTGAAGATCGGCCGGGACTGCTGGACGGCGCCATCTGGCCCGCCGAAAATACCAGGCTGTTTGGCCATGAGGAGGCGGAATCCTTCCTTGCCCAGTCCTACCGATCCGGCAAGGGCCATCACGCCATTCTGATCGAAGGGCCGGAGGGCATCGGCAAGGCGACGCTCGCCTTCCGCTTCGCCAACCACGTGCTCTCGCATCCCGATCCCGACGCGGCGCCAGAGAAGATCGGTGATCCAGATCCCGCCTCGGCCGTCAGCCGGCAGATCGCCTCCGGCGCCTCGCACAATCTCCTGCATCTCGCCCGGCCGGTGGACGAAAAGACGGGCAAGGTGAAATCGGCGATCACCGTCGACGAGGTGCGCCGCGCCGGCAAGTTCTTCTCGCAGACCTCAGGCACCGGCAACTGGCGAATCGTCATTATCGACCCGGCCGACGACATGAACCGCAATGCGGCCAACGCCATTCTGAAGATCCTCGAGGAGCCGCCGAAGCGGGCCCTGTTCCTGGTGTTGTCGCATGCGCCGGGGCGGCTGCTGCCGACGATCCGCTCGCGCTGCCTGCCGCTGAAACTGGCGCCGCTTGCCGACGAAGCACTCGTTGCGGCCCTTGCCCATCTCGGCATAGCAGGCGAGGCCAGCGTGCTTTCGGCGGCCAAGGGAAGCGTCGGTGAAGCCTTGAAGCTCTTGAACTATGGCGGCAGCGAAATCATCGCCGGTTATGACGAAGTGCTTTCCGCCGAGGGGCCAACCGCCCGGAAGGCGATGCACCGCCTGGCCGAGGCGCTCTCGGGCAAGGAAAGCGATACGATTTTCGATTTCTTCGTCAGTCACGTCGGCGACGACATCATGAGCCGCGCTCGCGCGGCGGCAGGCGAGGGGCAGATCGCCACGGCCGAACGGCTGGCGCGGCTCTACTCGGAGGTTATCGAGCGGCTTACCGTTTCCGACGCCTATAATCTCGACCGCAAGCAGACGATCATCAGTATTCTCGCCGACATCAAGCAGCCCAGACTCTAGCCAGGCCAAGGTCGGGGTGGATCAGCTGGCCAGCAGCTTCCATGCGACGAGCGCAAGGGTGACGGCCAGGACAATGCGAATGATGCGTTCGTGCAGCTTCGGCGCCAGAAGGCTTCCCAGAATGATGCCGGGAATCGAGCCGACGAGCAGGGCAAAGAGCATGGCCCAATCGATCTCGCCGATCAGCCAATAGCCGGTGCCGCCGATCAGGGTCAGGGGTACGGCGTGGACGATGTCGGAACCGACGATTTCGCGCACATCTAGCCTCGGATAGAGCACGAGCAGGATCGTCACCCCCAGCGCACCGGCGCCAACAGAGGTCAAGGTGACAAGCACGCCGAGACAGAATCCGAGAATGACGGTGAGGGCCAGGATAGTCGTCGGCCGCGGCGGGTTGCGTTCGCCGATGGCGCGGCGCGCCAATTGAAGGATTGGGCCGCGAAAGATCAGCATGATCGCGGTCATGACGAGAAGCCAACCGAGGGCTGACGTAATGGTGTTGGTCACGCCGATGCTCTTGCGATCGACGCCTGCCAACAGCCAGAGCATCAGCAAGGCGGCCGGGACGCTGCCCGCGGCGAGACTGCCGACGACCTTCCAGTTGATGCGCCCATGCACGCCGTGAACGGCGGTGCCCGCCGTCTTGGTGATCGCCGCATAGAGAAGATCGGTGCCGACGGCAGTTGCAGGATGGACGCCGAAGAGCAGCACCAGCAGGGGTGTCATCAGCGAACCGCCGCCAACGCCGGTAATGCCGACAAGGGCGCCTACTAACAGTCCCGAAATTGAATAGAGAGGCTCGAATGTCAAGCAAGCGCCTCCAACGGCGCCCGGCCACGGGGATTGTGGTAGGTGAAAACTGGCACTTCGTTCGGTCCCGCCTCTCTTTCTGACGACCGGTAAATTGCGTGCGAGACGGAGTCAAGCTCACGACCCCGTGTCCTGGAAATCATGGACGGCGGCCAAACTTGATGTTTCGCTTGACGGTGACATGCGCTAAGAGCGGCTGACCATTGATAGAATAAGCCGGACATTGGCCGCCATGACAGACAAGACACCCTTCTACATCACCACCGCGATTTCCTATCCGAACGGCAAGCCGCATATCGGCCACGCCTATGAGCTGATCGCGACGGATGCGATGGCGCGCTACCAGCGCCTGGACGGCAGGGATGTCTTCTTCCTGACGGGCACCGACGAACACGGCCAGAAGATGCAGCAGACGGCGCGCGCCGAAGGAATCTCCGCGCAGGCGCTTGCCGACCGCAACTCCGGCGAATTCCAGGCGATGGCAAAGCTGCTCAACGCCTCCAACGATGACTTCATCCGCACCACGCAGGAGCGTCATCACGAGACGTCGCGGAATATCTGGAAACTGATGGCCGACAATGGCGACATCTACAAGGACAGCTATGCCGGCTGGTATTCGGTGCGCGACGAGGCTTATTATCAGGAAAATGAGACGGAGCTGCGCGCCGACAGCGTGCGTTACGGCCCGCAAGGCACGCCCGTCGAGTGGGTGGAAGAGGCAAGCTATTTCTTCAAGCTCTCCGAATACCAGGACAGGCTGCTTGCCCATTACGAGGCCAATCCCGATTTCATTGGTCCGGCCGAACGCCGCAACGAGGTGATCTCCTTCGTCAAGTCGGGCCTCAAGGACCTGTCGGTGTCGCGCACGACCTTCGACTGGGGGATCAAGGTGCCGAACGACCCGTCGCATGTCATGTATGTCTGGGTGGACGCGCTGACCAACTACATCACGGCGACGGGCTATATCGAGGACAAGAATGGTCCGAGGGCGAAGTACTGGCCGGCGGATGTGCACATCATCGGCAAGGACATCATCCGCTTCCACGCCGTCTATTGGCCGGCCTTCCTGATGTCAGCGAAGCTGCCGCTGCCGAAGCGAGTCTTTGCCCACGGCTTCCTGCTCAACAAGGGCGAGAAGATGTCGAAGTCGCTCGGCAACGTCGTCGATCCGGTCAATCTGGTGAATCATTTCGGGCTCGACCAGGTGCGCTACTTCTTCCTGCGCGAAGTCTCCTTCGGTCAGGACGGCAGCTATAGCGAAGAAGCGATCGGCACGCGCATCAATTCCGACCTCGCCAACGGCATCGGCAATCTCGCCAGCCGGTCGCTGTCGATGATCGTCAAGAATTGCGACGGCAAGATCCCGGAATGCGGGCCGCTGACCGACGAGGACAAGGCGATGCTGGCCCAGGCCGACGCGCTGCATGCATCGACGCGCGAGGACATGGGCAAGCAGCTCATCCATCGCGCTCTCGCCTCGATCATATCAGTCGTTTCGGAGGCCGATCGCTATTTCGCCGGTCAGGCGCCCTGGGCGCTGAAGAAGACGGATCCGGCGCGGATGGGCACGGTGCTGTACGTCACGGCCGAGGTGGTGCGCCAGATCGCCATCCTGTTGCAGCCCTTTATGCCGGAATCATCCGGCAAGCTGCTCGATCTCGTGGCCGCGCCTGCCGACAAGCGCGATTTTGCCGCGCTTGGCGAGGCTGGCCGTCTTGTTACCGGGACGGCGCTCGAAGCGCCGGCGCCGGTCTTCCCGCGCTATGTGGCTCCGGAGGCCTGAGGCCGTGCTGATCGATACCCATTGCCATCTCGATTTTGCCGACTTCGAGGCGGAGCGCGACGAGATCGTCACGCGCGCCCACCAAGCCGGCGTCAAACAGATGGTGACGATCTCGACGCGCGTGCGCAAGCTCGACGGGCTGCTCGCCATCACGGAGAAATATCCGTCGGTGTTCTGCTCCGTCGGCACGCATCCGAACAATGCCGGCTACGAGCTGGACATCCAGACGGAAGACTTGGTGCGCCTCGCCAACACCCATGAAAAGGTAGTGGCGATCGGCGAGGCCGGCCTCGACTATTTCTATGACACGCAGAAGCCCGAGGACCAGCAGACCGGCTTTCGCCGGCATATTGCCGCTGCACGGGAAACGCAGCTTCCACTCGTCATCCACAGCCGCAGTGCCGACGAGGATATGGCTTCCATCCTGACCGAGGAAGCAGGGAAGGGGGCCTTCCCCTTCATCCTGCACTGCTTCTCGGCGGGCCCGGAATTGGCAAGGACCGGCGTCGAACTCGGCGGCTATATTTCCTTCTCCGGTATCCTGACCTTCCCGAAATCGGAAGAGCTGCGCGAGATTGCCAAAGCAATCCCGCATGAACGGCTGCTGGTGGAGACGGACGCGCCCTATCTCGCGCCGAAGCGCTGGCGCGGCAAGCGCAATGAGCCGTCCTATGTCGTCAACACCGCCGAAGTGCTCGCCGAGACCATCGGCCTTTCCTATGCGGACGTCGCACGGATCACGACGGAGAACGCGTTGCGCCTGTTCTCGAAAATGCCAAGGATCTAGCAGGTGCTCTATCGGCGGCGCTTCACCATTCTCGGCTGTTCGTCGTCACCGGGCGTGCCGCGTATCACCGGCGATTGGGGCGCCTGCAATCCCGACAACCCAAAAAACCGGCGCACCCGCGCCTCGTTCATGGTGCAGCAATTCGCTCCTGATGGCGGTGTGACGACTGTCGTCATCGACACCGGGCCGGATTTTCGCGAGCAGATGATCAGGGCAGGGGCCGACCATGTCGATGCGGTGCTCTACAGCCATCCGCATGCCGACCATATTCATGGCATCGACGATCTGCGCGGCTATTTTCACAATACGCGCCGGCGAGTGCCGATCTACGCCGACCAATTTACGATGGACAGACTGCGTGAAGCCTTCGGCTATTGCCTGGAGACGCCGCCGGGCAGCAATTATCCGCCGATCGTGCTGCCTGTCGTCATTGAAAGTCTTGACGAGCCCGTCGAGATCCGCGGCCCCGGCGGCAAGATCGACTTTTTCCCCCATATTCAGCAGCATGGTGATATCAATTCGCTCGGCTTCCGCATCGGCGATGTAGCCTATTGCAGCGATATCAGCGATTTCCCG
Source organism: Rhizobium esperanzae (assembly GCF_002204185.1). GTDB lineage: Bacteria > Pseudomonadota > Alphaproteobacteria > Rhizobiales > Rhizobiaceae > Rhizobium > Rhizobium esperanzae. The sequence goes on from NZ_MXPU01000007.1 coordinate 83,092, forward strand.
CCCCAGACCGTCGAGAAACTGCAAAATCTCGACGTGCTGATCATCGACGCCCTCCAGTACACCTATCACCCAAGCCATCTGTCGCTGGAACAGTCGCTCGACTGGATCGGCAGGCTGAAGCCGAAACGGGCGATTCTCACCCATATGCATACGCCGCTGGATTACGACGCAGTGATGGCGCAGACGCCGGACCACGTAGTGCCGGCGTTTGATCAGATGAGCTTCGAGTCGGAGTTTCGCGCCTAACCCGGCGCTGCAGCTTGCTTTTACATCCAAAAAGACGCGCGGCGCAGCAGGATCGGGGACTGAGCCCCGATCCTGGCACAGGTCACAGCATATAGGGAAGAACCTCGACGGCGCCGCGATAGATCATGTCGAGCGAGACGTAGAGGATGATCAGCAGACCGATATAAGCGATCCAGCGATGGCGGCCGAGCAGCCGGGCGATCAGGTTCGCGGCAATACCCATCAGCGCGATTGACAGTGCGAGGCCGATGACCAAGACGCTCGGATGTTCGCGCGCAGCACCGGCAACGGCGAGCACGTTGTCGAGCGACATCGAAACGTCGGCGATGACGATCTGGGTTGCCGCCTGGAAGAAGGTCTTTTTCGGCGCGCCTTCGCCGCTTTCCGCTACGAGATCCTCGTTGTGGCCGTCGCGGAGCTCGCGCCACATCTTCCAGCAGACCCAAAGCAGCAGCAGGCCGCCGGCCAGCAGCAGGCCGACGATCGCCAACAGATAGACGGCGACACTGGCGAAGAGAATACGCAGAACCGTTGCGGCAAGAATGCCGACGATGATCGCCTTGCGCCGTTGCGTCGCCTCGAGGCCGGCAGCGGCAAGACCGATAACCACAGCGTTGTCTCCGGCGAGAACAAGGTCGATAGCAATGACCTGCAGCAAAGCCGCCAGACCGGCTGCCGTGAAGATGTCCATATGAAATGTCCCCAATGCGTCGAAAGCCGTGCTAGCGTCTCGATGGTTTGACGTCAACCGCCGAAGGCGGCAACAGACGGTGCGATTCACTGCCTGGTGTATCTGAAAAAGGACAGGCGGCAACGTTATGGAACCTCCACGGAATGCGGCCGATCCGTCCCACTGCCCGTGGAACATTCATCTTGGCTGCCGGTTCTTCAAGTCAGAAACCAGCGTCGGGTCGACGGCTGGAAGGAGACATCGAGAGGAGCGTTCCGTGAGCAACATTCACAAGGATAGCAATCCGGGTTTTTCAGGCCCGGTGGGCGGCGGCAGCCTTGCCGCATTCTTCGACAGCCGGTCCGAAGCCGAATCTGCGATCTCCCGTCTCGAGGACGCGGGCGTGCCGGTCGCGAGAATAAGATTGATGCCGGGATATGAGGCGGATGGGAAGAATGCCGGCGTCGTCAGCGACGACCGTAGCGGCTTCTTCGACGCGCTGGCCGACTTCTTCTTCCCGGACGAAGACCGCGCGATGTACGCGGAAGGGCTGCGGCGAGGCGGCTTCCTCGTTCAGGTCAATGATATCGACGACGCGCTCTATGAGACCGTTCACGATATTCTGGACGACGAAGGCAGCATCGACATCGATGAGCGGGCGGATCTGTGGTTATCGGAAAGCGGCCGTCAAGGGGGGTCGAATACCGGTTTTGCCGGTTCGGCCCATGGCGGCAAGGCCGCTGAAGATCTGGCTGTGTCCGAGAGCGCATTCGAAGCGCCGTCTTCCGACGATACGCGACCGGTCGCGACCCGCGACACTACCCATGGAAGCGCCAAGGTGCGCGCCTATACCTTCACCAGCGCTGGCTCGCCATCGGCCGATCCCGATCGGCAAACGCAGACACAGACGCAAGGCGGATCCAGCCAAAGTCAGGGATTCCGACGTGATCACTGATGTGTCTGGCTCGAGAGCCGGCCACGTTCGCCCTTGCTGAATAATTGAGGAGACGTCCATGCAATCATCCATTAATCGCGACGGTTTCCTTCCGCCGGATCCCGACGAGCTGGTCGCGGAAGGTGAGCCGCCTTTTGCCGATGCCGCTACCGCGACCGCCCGCGAGAAGGCCGATCACGATCTCGACACCCTACAGCACGAAGTAAGGCTGTTGCGCGCCCGGATCGGCATCCTGCGCGAGGATGCGGAATCGGCGCTGAAAGCTCAGGCAAACTTGATCGATGCAAACGCCCATGTGCAACTCGGCAGCTATCCCTGGGCAAAGCTCGCCTTGGCCACGGGCGCGGCTTTCATCGCCGCCAGAATCATTCGCAGTCTGCCGTTCGGCATCTTGCTGGCGGGAGCTGCGGGGCACCTCTCCGAGACGAGACGGTGGTGAAGTGCTGACCATCTGAGACGCCAGGTCCTCCGGCAACTCGGGGGAGAGCCGGATGTGCGGCCCGCGGTCTGACCGCGGGCCGCACCAGCTGTTGCCCCAAATTCATTTCTGACATTGCCAACCGTCGCCGGCACCGTGCCGTAGAGAGTCTGCAGGCCGGGGAGGCGCCCCTATGATCTGTCACCGAGACAAAGATCGGCAATGACCGCAGCTGGGGCAACGATCAGCCCGCCTCGGCCAGACAGGTTCGTCGATTGACGTAGATGGCACGACGCTTCACAAAGTGCCAAGCCTCTACAGCAGAAGCGGCACCGTCCCGAGGACCACGATCACATGCGCAGCAACGACGACCGCCATCTGTTGCGGAAAATATTCACAATCCTGACGGTCGTGTTTTCGACGCTGCAGCCAATCGGCATCAATCCTGCTTCCTCGGCCGAGTCATCCGGGTCGTCGGCGCCGATCCGGGTCATTATCGAATTGCCGAACGACGATTCCGGTCGCGCTCTGGTCGATCGGATCGTTCCAGGCAATCAGGAGCCCACGCCGCCAGCCGCCGTCTCACCAGAGCCAGCGTCGCCGTCAATCGCGACCTCACTGCAGGAGTTGCGCCAGCGCTTGCTCTCGCTCATCAACGCAGTTCCGACCCTTCCGGGGCAGATCCAGGCGGCGATCCGGCTCTTCCAGACAGACAATCGTATCGACCCTCTAGGTCTGATCCTGGCGGTCACACTCTTCGTAGCAGGCGGATTTCTCGCGCAGCGCATCGCCTGGTGGTCTGGGCGAGGGCTTCTTCATTTTATACTGACCGCACCTGCCGACACGGTCCGGCAGCGGATCAAACTGCACGCCGGGCGGCTGTCGATGGGACTTCTCGCATTGATCGGCTACCTCATCGGAAGCCTCGGCGCCTTCATCCTGTTTCCGTGGCCCGCTGTGTTTCGCGATGTTGCGCTCATTCTGCTGTCAGCTGCGCTCATGGTGCGCCTCGGCGTGCTGGTGGGACGCATCGTGATCGCGCCGGGCGCCCGCCTGCCGCATATGCGGCTTGTGACCCTTGTGACGTCGCTTGCGTGGTTCTGGTACTATTGGCTCCTTGCAACGGCCGCGCTGTTAGCAGCCGGCTGGGCCACGATCGAAGTGATTCGGACGATAAGAGCTCCGGCCATATTGATCGATCTTTTTACCGCGGCATGGCTCGCGGCCGTCTCGATCGCGCTGCTGGTGACCGACGTCATCTGGAAGCTCGTCAGCACTCTGATCGACACGCAGATGGAAGTGGCGTCGCGAAGCGTGAATGCAGGCCATCAGGAGGGGCCAGAGGCGCGCCGCCGTCAGCGGTTGAATACGCTTCTTCCCATTCTTCGCAACGTGCTGTTCCTCGCGATCGGCGCCGTCGGCTTCCTGATGATCCTGGATGCCGTCGGCATTCAGATCGGACCGCTGCTTGCGGGCGCCGGTGTCGTCGGCATAGCCGTCGGCTTCGGTGCGCAAACGCTCGTCAAGGACATCATCTCCGGGGTCTTTTATCTGTTCGACGATGCCTTCCGCATTGGAGAATATATCCAGGCGGCAAAATACAAAGGTACTGTCGAAGGATTTTCGCTGCGATCGATCCGCTTGCGACACCACCGCGGTCCTGTCACCATCGTTCCATTCGGCGAACTCGGCGCGGTGCAAAATCTGAGCCGCGACTGGGTCATCGACATCATCACACTTACGCTGAACTATGACAGCGACCTCGAGGAGGTCCGCAAGACCATCAAGCGCATTGGCGTCGAGCTTCTGGACGATGCCGAGCTGGGGCCCAATATCATCGAGCCCTTGAAAATGCAGGGCATTGAGCAGATGGCGGATTATGGCGTGCAGATAAGGCTGAAATTCATGGCCAAACCGGGCGAACAGTTTGGCGTCCGCCGAAAGGCGCTTGCCATGCTGAAGAAGACCTTCGCCGAAAAGGGCATTCAGTTTGCAACACCGACGGTGCATGTCTCCGGCGGAACGGCCGACGCAGCGTCATCAGCCGCCGCGTCGGAGCTCCAGAGACCAACAAAACCCATCTTGCCGATTGAGGAGTGACAAACCGCAGGGCTTCCATGCCCCTTGTTTGAACGCCCGCGGGCGATGTGCGAGTAGAACTTGTCGAGCAATCGACCTAAAGATTCAGCCAGATGATTGATTTCAGGCCACTCACCGAAGCAGATTTTCCGATGTTATGTGAGTGGCTAAATAGCCCTCATATGCGTGCTCACTACCAGAAGACGCCGATAACGATCGAGGAAGTTCAGAGGAAGTATTCTGAGCGCCTGAGCCCCAGCCATCCTACCCATTGCCATATAGCTTGTTATAATGGTGAGCCTTTCGGAAAATTGCAGTGCTATTTGCTTCGCGACTATCCCGAATTCGCGTCTGAGATGGGCGAACACGACGGCGTAGCGGTCGACTTATTTATCGGAGATGTGCAGTTCATAGGAAGAGGCTTGGGGAAAGCTATGCTTCGCTCATATGTGCTGAACGTGGTTCCTTCGCTTTTTCCCCAGGACTGCAAATGTTTCATTTGTCACGCTAAAGAGAACAAAATAGCTATTCGGGGTTCGCTGTCCGCAGGGTTTCTGCCGTATCGAGACGTCATCGAGGGCGGAGTGGAAAGTCTGCTACTTTCATTCGACCGACCGAACTCGGCATGTCGGCCTTTTATCCGATCATCTCGTTCAGCGATAAATCCTGGTGACCATTGAGGAGAGACGGTTTGTGGTCAAAAGCAAAGTGTCGGAAATTCGCTCCCGTGTTCCATAATCTACCTTATGCGATTTTTTGCTGTGTCTGGGGTACATTCTATTTCCAAGTGCGACAGATGGGCCAGTCAGAGATGCGACAGTCTCGCCTCCTCGCTTACCCGCCCGGCTCCACAAAGATGGACGCACCTGTGCGTGCCGACTGACGATATTCCCCACTGGATTGTCTTTCCTGCAACCAGATCGACGGTTTAGCGTTGCCTTAAAGAAACTGTGCAAGGATGCAAGCCTGTCATTCACACTGGCGACCTGATGAAGTTTCGAAGACATACAAAGGCAATTCGCAGCCTCGCGGGCTCCCTGATGAGCCATGGGAGCGCCTTCGCTCCGGCACTATTTGCGGCCATTATCGCAGCCATCGTCGTCTGGGTGGCAACGAACTGGCGGCTTGAGCGGTCGTTGGCCGACGAACGCTCGGTCGTTGCCGGCGAGCTTGCGACGATATCATCTCGACTTCAGACAAACCTCAACAGCAATGTGAAGCTGTTGCAAGGTTTGGCGGCGGGTATCGCGATCGATCCGGCGATGGGCCAGAGCAAATTTTCCAAACTTGCCGCGCAGATTCTGCAGCCTGATTCACAATTGCGAAGCTTCGCTGCAGCGCCTGACATGGTGGTCCAGTGGGTCTATCCGGAAAAAGGAAACGAAAAAGCCATCGGACTCGACTACCGAAAAAATGAGAAGCAACGGGCCGCTGCGATGCTGGCGCGCAACACCCACAATATCGTCCTCACGGGCCCGGTGGAACTTGTCCAAGGCGGAACGGCTTTCGTTGTCAGGTGTCCGGTTTACGTCGACGACGGAAACAGCCAGATCTTTTGGGGTCTGCTTTCTGGAATCGTCGATATTCCGAGGCTATACCGGGATAGCGGCCTCGGTTCGACCGACCTTGAGATCGCCATCAGCACGACGCCGGAGCCGAATTCGCCCAAACAGGTCTTTCTCGGCAGCCTGGAAACTTTTGGGAAGAAGCCGGTCGTCGCCTCCGTCGATATGACTTACGGCCGATGGTCCCTCGCCGCACTTCCCAGGAATGGCTGGGGCCAGAATAACGGCATCGGCACTTTTGAGCTCTATGCCAGTCTGTTGGCCTTGTGCGTTGTCGCACCGATCGTCTGGGTGGGCTTTCTGACCAAATCGCGCCAGAAGACCATCGAAAAACTCCGCCTTCACAAGAACAAGCTCGTCCGAGCCCGACAGAGGCTGGAGCACCTGTCACTGCATGACGCCCTCACCGGGCTACCTAATCGGCGGTTTGTCGATCAGATGATCTCGCAGCCGCCAAGGCCCGATCCGCAAGACCGTCTGATCCTCATCCATATCGACCTTGACCGGTTTAAAGAGATCAACGACACGAAGGGGCACGCCGGCGGGGACATGGTCCTGCAAACAACGGCTTCGCGGCTTGCCGATTTGACCGGCCCGAACGATGTCGCAGCGCGCATCGGCGGAGACGAGTTCGTCTTCGCCAGTTGGAGCACCGATCCAGAGCCTAAAGCAGCCGAATTGGCTAGGCAGATTGTCGACGCGCTGCAGCAGACCATCTTTATCGATGGAGCCGGTTATGTGGTCGGCGCAAGCGTCGGTGTCGCCTGGGAGACTGAACGCGTGCGCGACCGCGATCTCGGTCAGCTGCTTCTGAATGCCGATCTGGCGCTGTACGAGGCGAAGAAAGCCGGCCGCGGCCGCGCGGCCGTTTTTACCGAGGAGCTTCGCAGCGCGGCAATCCATGCAAAAGAACTGGCGGATGAATTCAATCAAGCGCTCGAACGCGATGAACTCGTTGCATTCTTCCAGCCGCAGTTCAATGCAAACACGCTTGATATCGCAGGTGTCGAAGCGCTTGCCCGCTGGGATCATCCGCGAAAAGGTCTGCTCGGCCCGAACGCATTTCTGGATGCTGCGGAAAAACTGGGGCGCAGCGGCGACATGGACAGGCTGATCCTGCAAAAGGCGCTGTTCGAGCTGACGCGATGGGACGGCTTAGGGATGCAAATTCCACGGGTCTCCGTCAATATTTCAGCGCGCCGGCTGGCGCAGGCAAATCTGCTCGCCGAGCTGGCCGCGCTTCCCGCAGCGAAGGGTCGCCTATGTTTCGAGCTGCTCGAGACAATCTCCTTCGACGAGCTTCAGCCTGCTCTCAACGAGGTCATTCCGGCAATCAAAGCGCTCGGCATTGAAATCGAGATCGACGATTTCGGCACGGAACACGCCAGTATCGTCAGCCTGCTTCGATTTGAACCGCGACGGCTCAAGATCGACCGAGAGATCATCAAGCCGATCATCGCCTCCCCCTCGCAACGCCGTCTGGTCTCCTCCATCATCGAAATCGGCCGGTCGCAGAACATCGACATCGTTGCCGAGGGCGTGGAGACAATGGAGCACGCGAAGATCCTGAAAGATCTCGGTTGCCATTTGCTCCAGGGTTACGCCCTGGCCCGGCCCATGACCTCGGATCAGTTGATCGAATTTTGCCGGATGAAGGACACGGGAACAGCAAAGGCAAGCCGATAGCCTGCTCAAGCCGCCTCGGTGACGAGCTTCGTAATGAGGTAACTCTCCATTGCTTCAGAGCCGCCTTCCGAACCGTAGCCGGAGTCTTTTATGCCTCCGAAAGGCAATTCCGGCAGCGCCAGCCCATGATGATTGATCGACAGCATGCCGCTCTCGATATCGCGGGCAAGGGCTGCGCTGGTCTTTGCCGAAGTCGTATAGGCATAGGCCGCCAGGCCGTATGGCAGGCGGTTGGCTTCCGCAATGGTAGAATTGTAGTCCGAAAATGCGCTCACTATCGCCAAGGGGCCGAATGGTTCTTCGCTGAGCACGCGGGCATGCTGTGGAACGTCGGTGAGAACCGTCGGCTGGAAGAAGTTGCCGAGATTGCCGATCCTTTTGCCGCCGGTCGCAATCTTCGCACCGTGCATCACCGCGTCGGCTGTCAGTGCCTCCATGGCCCCTACCCGCCTCGCGTTGGCAAGCGGTCCCATGGTTACGCCGTCGCTCAATCCATCGCCGACCTTAATCGCCTCGGCCGCCTTTACCAGGCCATCGAGGAATTTATCGAAGACGGGTTCCTGGATGAGAAACCGGGTCGGCGCCACGCAGACTTGCCCGGCATTTCGAAACTTCGCAGCGGCTAACAGTCTGACCGCGAGATCAATATCAGCGTCATCGAAGACGATTGCCGGCGCATGGCCTCCGAGTTCCATGGTCACCCGCTTCATGTGGGCGCCGGCCAGGGAGGCAAGCTGCTTGCCGACGATGGTCGATCCGGTGAAGGAAATTTTCCGGATAACGGGGTGCGGGATCAGGTGATTGGAAATATCGGCCGGCATCCCGAAAACGAGATTGAGGACGCCCGCCGGCAGACCCGCCTCGGCAAAGGCGCGAACCAGTTCAGCGCAACTTGCCGGCGTTTCCTCCGGCCCCTTCAATATGATCGAGCAGCCGGCCGCAACGGCGGCCGAAACTTTGCGGACGGCCTGGTTAAGCGGAAAGTTCCAGGGGCTGAAGGCCGCCACCGGGCCAACAGGCTCCTTGATCACCATCTGCCTGACATTGGCCGCTCGTGGTGGGACGAGCCGGCCGTAGGCACGGCGGGCTTCCTCGGCAAACCAGTCTATGATGTCGGCAGCCGCGGCTGCCTCTGCCTCGGACTCGGCGAGCGGTTTGCCTTGTTCCAATGTCATTATTCGAGCGATCGCCGCAGCGCGCTGCCGCAGGATCTCCGCCGCCGCATGCATCAGCTTTGCCCGCTCGAACGCACTTATGCGCCGCCACTGCTCAAACCCGGCGGCGGCTGCCGAAAGCGCTTCGTCGAGATCAGCAGCGCCGGCATTGGAAACACGGCCGATGACTTCGCCCGAGGCCGGATTGACGACGGTCAGATCGTCGTTTGAACCCCGCCTCCAGCGGCCATTGATATAAAGTTGAGTATTCGGATATGCCGACATTCAGCTCTCCACCGCCTCTAGTAGCCGAGCGCGCAACCATCTTTTCGATGATCGGAGGCGCCCAGCAGCGTGTTGTTTTGATCGTCTATCCAGATCGCCTGGGCGCCGCCGATCGCCCAATTCGGTGCGACGACCTTGAAGCCGCGGGCTTCGAGATCACGCCCGATCGAGGTTCGCAGAAGCGCTTCGGTTTCGATTGATGTCGTGCCGGGCAGCGGAAAGAGCCGAGGCAGATCAATCGCACTTTGTATGTCCAGATTGAAATCGAACAGCTTGGAAAGGAAGTGGGCATGGCCCATCGCCTGATAGTGTCCACCCATCACGCCGAACGACAAGACGCTTCTGCCATTGCGGGTGACCAGACCCGGGATGATCGTATGCATGGGCCTCTTGCGCGGCCCCATCGCGTTCGGATGCCCCTGCTTCATACTGAAGCTCTGGCCGCGATTGTGGAACAAGACGCCGGAATTCGGTGCCATCACTCCGCTTCCGTAGGAATGGAAGATCGAGTTGATGAAGCTGGCGACATTTCTATCCTTGTCGACAACGGAAATGTAGACGGTGTCGGCATGCTCGACGCCGTCGATAACGGCCCCGGCATCGGCGATGGTGTTCAGGTCGATCCTGGCGGCAAGGCTGTCGGCGAGTTCATCGGACAACAGGAAGTCGACCGGAACGTTTGAGGCGGCCATGTCGGCGACCCATCGATCACGAGCCGCATAAGCCAGCCGCGTGGCCTCGACTTCGATGTGCAGATTGTCCACACCAAGCGGGTCGCCTTTGCGTTCGAACCGCTCCAGGATCTTCAGGATCATCAGAGCGACAATGCCCTGCCCGTTCGGCGGACATTCATGCACCGTCCATCCGCGGTATGTCGCGCTGACCGGCTTCACATATTCGCCGGCAGTTGAGGCAAAATCCTCAGCTGTATGGAGGCCGCCAAGGGAATTCAGCCGGGTCACCATGTCGGCTGCCACCGGACCGCGATAGAAGCCGTCACGGCCCGACGTTGCGATCGTTTCCAGCGTCTGCGCCAGTTCCGGCTGATATTGAACCGATCCGACCGGTGGCGCCTGATCGTCGATCAGGAAAAGGCGACGGGTTGATGGATCGCGCAGCAGCAGGTCGCGTTGGTTCGAAATGTCGGCGGCAACCCGTGGCGTGATCGCATAGCCGTCGCGAGCTAGTGCAATTGCCGGCGCAAGAATTTCCGACAGCGGCATCCTGCCGTGATCGGCAACGAGGCGGGTCCAGGCGTCCACCGCCCCAGGAACGGTCACCGCATGCGGCGATGACCGCTCGATCGAAGTGATGCCGTTTTCCTGAAACCAGTCAAAATGCGCCGCCGCCGGCGTCCGTCCCGAGCCGTTATAGGCAAGGACATCATCACTTCCATTCGACGCCAGCAGCGCAAAGCAATCGCCGCCTATGCCGGTGGATCCGGCCTCCACGACACATTGGACGGCACAGGCGCCGACGGCGGCGTCGATGGCCTTGCCGCCGGCTTTCAGGATCTCGATCGCTGTCAAAGTCGCCATCGGGTGCGATGTCGCGGCCATGCCATTGCGGCCGACGGCCATCGATCTTCCCGGCAATTCGAAATTTCGCATATCGTCGCTTCCTTCGCTCAATAGAGGCCGGTTGCCCTCGCCCATGTATAGGTATCATCCAATGCGCGCGTGGAGCGATCGAACAATTCGTGGATCTCAGCCTCGGTGATGATAAGCGGCGGGCAAAGCGAGAAGTTGTCGCCAAGGGCGCGCGTGATGACGCCATGGACCTGGGCCTGCTTGCCTGCGTGAATGGCAATGCCGTCCGTCGGCTTGAACGGCTCTTTCGTTTCCTTGTTGCGAACCAGTTCAAGGGTGCCGATGAGCCCACGACCGCGGGCGTTGCCGACGAGCGGATGGTCGCCAAGCTCGTTCAACCGCCGCTGGAACACCGGGGCGATGGTGCGGACGTGGCCAATGATGTCACGTTCCTCGTAGATTTTCAGGGTTTCCAGGGCGACGGCCGTCGCGACCGGATGGCCGCTATAGGTGAAACCATGTCCGAATGTTCCGATTTTCTCGCTCTCGGCAACGACACCGGAATGGATCTTTTCATTGATCATCAGCGCGGAGATCGGCTGGTAGGCTGCCGAAAGCTGCTTTGCCATGACGATCATATCCGGCTTAAGCCCGAAGCTTTCCGAACCGAACATCGTGCCGAGCCTGCCAAAGCCGCAGATGACTTCGTCGGCGATCAGCAGCACGTCGTATTTCTTGAGAATCGCCTGGATCTTCTCGTAATAGGTTGGCGGCGGAACGATGCAGCCGCCGGATGCCATCAATGGCTCGGCGAAGAATGCGCCGATGGTTTCCGGTCCCTCGGCGAGGATCATCTGCTCAAGCGAGTTGGCACAGCGCGTCGCGAATTCTTCCTCCGTTTCACCCGGGCGGCCATAGCGATAAAACTCCGGGCAATCGGTATGCAGCACCCGATCAATCGGCAGATCGAAATCGCGGTGATTGTTCGGCAACCCGGTGAGGCTAGCCGAAGCAATGGTCACGCCGTGGTAAGCCCGCATGCGCGAGATGATCTTCTTCTTTTCCGGCATGCCGATGGCATTGTGATAGTACCAGACAAGCTTCATGGCCGTGTCGTTGGCCTCGGAACCCGAATTGGCGAAGAACACTTTCGACATGGGAACCGGTGAAAGCTGAATGAGCCGTTCGGCAAGCTCGACCGCCGTCTCATGCGTTTTGCCGCCGAAGCTGTGATAGAACGGCAATTCCTTCATCTGGCGAGTCGCGGCGTCTACCAGACGTTGTTCGCTGAAGCCCAGCGACGCGCAGAACAGCCCGCCAAGACCTTCGATGTATTTGTTGCCTTCGCTGTCGACGATATGGATCCCCTCGCCCCTGGTGATCACCAGCGGGCCGTCCTTCAGATGCTGCGAAGCGTTCGTATAGGGATGAAGAACAAACGCAGCGTCGCGGGATTCGACGGAGTTGAGAAGGATGGTCACAGAGGTTCTCCAAATGTGGGTCTATTTCATTGGCGACGCGGTAAAGCTGCGCCGGTCAGCCGGCGCGACCTACTCGGTGCGCCGGCTGCCAATTGCTGCCGTGGGAGCTTTGCCGCTTAATCAATCAAGGGATGTCTTGATCCATTTCTGAGCAAGTTTGTTGATCGTGCCGTCGGCTTCCGCCGCTTCGATCGCCGCGTCGAACATCGACTTCAACACCGTATCATCCTTGCGAAGACCTGCCGCGATCCCCTGTCCAAAGACCCCGCCTTTGAAGGTCGGGCCGGCGATCTTGTAGTCCTTGAAGTCGTCCTTGCCGAGCGTTGCAGTCAACGAAGTTTTCTGCGCGACGACGGCGTCGATGCGACCGGCCTGGAGGTCGAGATCATGCTGCTCGACGGTCTTGTATTCTCTTGGATCGACAACGCCCTTGAAATAGGTGTCGAGAAAGACTGCGTTCGCCGTCGACACCTGGGCGCCCACGGCCTTGCCTTTGAGAGCGTCCCGAAGCGGCTGCAATTCCTGCTCTACCTTCGCCTTGTCCGCAGCGAGGTCGACCGTCGTCCCGGTCCCAGGCAGATCTGCAAGAGGACCGGTTTTCTCGACCATGAAAGCGGCCGCGGTCGGAGCATAGGGCTTGCTGAAGGAGATGACGGCGAGGCGCTTCTCGGTCACGATCATCGAGGCCATGATGGCGTCGAACTTTTTGGCCGTGAGCGATGGAATGAGCCCATCCCAGTCCTGCGCCACGATGGTGCATTTCACCTTCATGCGGGCGCACAGGTCGTTGGCGAGATCGATCTCGAACCCTGCCAGCTTGCCGTCAGGACCGGTAAAATTCCAGGGCTCGTAGGCGCCTTCGGTCGCAATGGTGATTTCGGTTGGTTTCGTCTGCGCAGCGGCAGCGCCGGCCGAGATGACGCCGAGCAAAGCGGACGTCAGCAAAAGTTTTGATACTCGCATGTTTTTATTCCCCTTTTTGGTGCGCCCTGCCCTTTTCCCAAGCGAGGCGGTTGCAGACTCCGCGACGTCCGTTTGCTAGGACGCGCGAATCTTGATTGCCTCGGCCGCAAGGCAGAGGAGTTCGAACAAAATCTGAGCGGCAATTTGTGCCGTATTCGACGTCGGGTCGTATTGCGGAGCGATCTCGACAACGTCGCCGCCGACAATGTTCAAGCCGATAAGACCGCGCAGAATGCCGAGGGCCTGGGCCGAGGACAGGCCGCCGACTTCGGGGGTTCCCGTGCCTGGCGCAAATGCCGGATCGAGAGAATCGACGTCGAAGCTGACATAGGTCGGCCCCGCCCCGACGATCTCTCTCGCCTTGGCGATGACGGCGCTGATGCCGAGATCACCGACGTCTTCCGCATGAATGACGGTCATGCCGGACGCATAGGAGAATTCCCATAGATATTCGGAATTGCCGCGAATTCCGATCTGGATCGTTCGCCTGGGATCAAGCACACCGTCCAGAACCGCCTGGCGAAAGGGTCCGCCGTGATGGAATTTGCATCCTTCGAACGAACCGCCCGTGTCGCAATGGGCGTCGATATGGATCATCCCCACAGGGCGATCCCTGCCGACGGCCCTCAGGATGGGAAGGCCGACCGAGTGGTCGCCGCCGACGGCCAGGGGCACGACCCCCGCTTTTATCAAGCCGCCGACAAATTCCTCGATATCGTCATGGGATGCCTCGAGATCGAAGCGGCTTTTGAACGGGACATCGCCGACATCGGCAACACGGGCATGGGCAGTCGGGACGGTCCGCAGGACATGATCGTAAGGGCCAACGCGGTCGACGTTGCGTACGGCTCTTGGCCCGAACCGCGCGCCCGACCGGTTCGTCACCCCGAGATCCATCGGAATGCCGAAAAGCGCAATATCTATATCGGTAAAACTGGGCGCGGCGTCCGGACGATGCGGGGCCTTCAGCAATGTCGGGACGCCGCAGTAAGGCGCCTGGCGACGATCGCCCTCGCCGAAGACCAGGTCGGCCACCTTGCGAAACTCCGGATCGAACATCTCACCGCCTGAAGCGTTCGAAAAGCGCTCCCGCAGTTCGTCCAGACTGAGAATCTCCGGCATCGGACCTCCAGATGTTGCGACCAGATCGCGGGCGACTTTTTGAACGCCGGCGAAAAGACGATTGCTTGTTGTAGCCAACATTGTATACATAATCGTATTCCGCTTGATGGAGCAAGAGGGAAAAAGTTATGGTGCCGCTCACCGAGGGGCGAATGGACCAGAGACGGAAGGGGAATCGATTGGCATCGACCAAGACAGAACAGCGAGGATCGTTGCGTGAGAGCACCTATTCGCAATTGAAGGATCTGATCCTCACCGGCCAGCTTCGCCCCTCCGAGCGCCTGTCGGAAGTGACGCTCGCCAAGCGCTTCGGCGTCAGCCGAACACCGCTGCGCGAAGCGCTGATGAAGCTGGAAGAAGAAGGGCTTATCGTCGGTCAGCGGAACTTCGGCTATACGGTGACCGACCTCGACGTCACCAAGTTCTGCAATCTGCTGGTCGTTCGCGAAGCGCTCGACGTTTGCGCCGCGCAACTCGCCTGCGAGATAGCGAGCGAGGAAGACCTCGATCGGCTCCGTGACGTCATTGCCCAGATGGTGGAACTGAAGGATACGACGAACAAGACGCCCTCTGACGCGGCCCGCAACCTTGACCTTGGACTATACATCCATCGCGTCATCGTGGAATCGACCCGAAACGAGGCCCTCGTCAGGGTGACGGATCAAGTTTATCAGCAGCTTCGCCTGGCCCTGTGGCTCGAAGTTCTTTGGGTGGATCTGGAGCACACCGATCTCGACGAACACCGGGCGATCGCAGACGCCATCTGTGCACGCGACCGCGAGGCGGCGGCGGCAGCAGCAAGAGCGCATGTGCAAAGCTCGCTCAAAAACATGTCGAAGCTCCAGCGCATCTGGGCGCATCGGCGCGCAGCCGACTGACGCGCAACCCGATCTTTTACCAAGGGGTCCCCGCATGGCACCTATCGACAGTTACCTGGCTCTGGTCGGCTTCGAGCAGACGGGTTGGGGTTGGCTACTACTGACTGCGGCCGCGATGACCATCGGTGTGTCCGTCTGCGGCTTCCTGACCGGAACGTTGATCGGGACGGTCATTACCTTCATGCAGCTGTCCCGCCACCTGACCATCCGGTGGCTTGCGGATTGCTACACGACCGTTCTGCGCGGCGTGCCCGACCTTCTGGTAATCTATCTTTTCTATTTCGGCGGCAGCGCATTCCTTGGATCCTTTGGCGGCCTGTTCGGCTATCAAGGCTTCATTGGAATGCCGGCATTTTTGACCGGAACCCTGGCGCTTGGCGTGGTTTCGGCGGCCTATCAGGCTGAGGTATTTCGCGGCGCCTACAGGTCGGTCGCACGCGGCGAAATCGAAGCCGCCAGCGCCGTCGGCATGCGGCCATGGCCCAAATTCAGGCGCATCGTTGCCCCCCTCGTCCTGCGCTACGCTATTCCAGGCCTCGGAAACACCTGGCAGCTCGTCCTGAAGGAATCGGCATTGATCTCCGTCACGGGTCTCGTCGAACTGCTGCGCCAATCGCAGATCGCAGCCGGATCGACGCGCCGGCCGTTCGAGTTCTACCTGACGGCGGTCGTTCTTTATCTCGTCATCACCTGGCTTTCATCAATCCTGTTCAGACGCATGGAAGCGCGAACGATCCAGGGCACAAGGAGAGCGTTGTGATGGATCTGGGCTTTATGTGGGATACGTTTCTCACGCTTCTGACCGGTTTGCCGCTGACGCTTGAGCTTGCCGTCACGTCCGTCGTGGCAGGCAGCGCGCTGGCGCTGGCGATCTCGCTCCTGGCCGTGACCGGCGGTGAAATAGGCTGCACCATAACCCGCGCCTATGTCTTTGTCTTCAGAGGGTCGCCGCTCCTCGTCCAAATGTTCCTGATCTATTATGGCCTCGGCCAATTCAGACACGGCCTGCAGGACCTCGGCGTCTGGGGGTTCTTTCGCGAACCCTACTGGTGTGCGGTGCTCGCCCTCACTCTGAATACTGCCGCCTACTGCAGCGAAATTTTTCGCGGAGGACTGCTGGCCGTGTCCGCTCAGGAGATCGAGGCGGCTCGCGCTTGCGGCATGTCGGGCATTCTCTTGTTCAGACGGATCATCCTGCCGATCGCCATCAGGCATGCGCTGCCCGCTTACGGCAATGAGATCATCCTGATGATCAAAGCAACAGCGCTCGCGTCTGTCATCACAATCATGGAAGTCACCGGTCTGGCTGGAAAACTGATCGCCGACAGCTTCCGCGCTTTCGAGATCTTCATTGTCGCCGGCGCGATCTACCTCGCGATCATTTTCATCGTCACACGGATGCTCATGGCGGTCGATTTCTGGCTTTCGCCTCATATGCGTATGCGGCTGCAATCTTAAACGGGAGTGTGCATGTCTGACAGGGGAACAGTTTTGGTCAGCGACAACAAGGACAAAAGCGCTGCCGTTTCGATCAAGGATCTCCGAAAATGCTTCGGCCCGCTGGAAGTGCTGAAGGGAATTTCGCTTGAAGCGCATGAGGGGGACGTGATTTCCATCCTGGGCTCATCCGGCTCCGGCAAATCGACGATGCTGAGATGCCTCAATATGCTCGAAATCCCCGACAGCGGGGAAATTCGCATCGGCGGCGAGATGTACGCTCTGAAGAAATCGGGGCACAGAACGTTGCCGGCTGACCGCAGGCAAGTCGATCGGATGCGCGAACACATCGGCATGGTGTTTCAGAATTTCAATCTTTGGTCGCACATGACCATTCTTGAAAATGTGATCGAAGCACCGGTGCACGTGCAGAAGCGCAACCGCGCGGAATGTATCGCGGAGGCCGAAGCTCTGCTCGAACGGGTCGGCATCGCCGAAAAACGAAATTTCTATCCGGCGCATTTGTCTGGCGGGCAGCAGCAACGGGCTGCGATCGCCCGCGCTCTCGCGCAGCGGCCGAGGGTCATGCTGTTTGACGAACCGACCTCGGCGCTGGATCCCGAACTCGTCGGCGAAGTGCTGAAAGTGATGCGCTCGCTCGCTGAGGAAGGTCGAACCATGCTTGTTGTCACCCATGAAATGGCCTTCGCGCGAGACGTGTCGAGCAAAGTAGTTTTTCTTCACCGGGGCGTCGTCGAAGAGACAGGGGAGCCCACCGAGCTTTTCACCCATCCGAAATCGGAACGGTTCCGCCAGTTTCTGGCAGGGACGAGGTGATGTCGTTTGACCTCCGACGCGGATCTCAAGAAAGTCAGGCGTTCAACGGCGATCGTTGTTCTGCCTCCTGTTTGACGCTTGCGGGCACGGGGCAACAGGTTCATGCTGCTCTTCTGTTGAGGCCCGTTGGTTGCGGCTGATATAGCCGTCGGATACCGGGTTCGTGAGATGCCAGCGATGGACTGCGCCGGCTGCGGTTTCGATATTCAGAGCGGTTTTGCTTTCTGTCCGCGATGCGGCGCAAGGCAGCCTCTCTCTTGCGCCGCCTGCGGTTATGCGTGCCAGCCCGATTTTGCCTTCTGCCCCAAATGCGGCGCATCGATTTCAGGCAAAGCCTCGCCTGCGCCGAAGCCGATTATTGAGGTGGTGCCGACGAAATCCGACAGCGATGCCGACCGGCGGCCGGTGACGGTGCTCTTTGCCGATCTCTGCGGCTTCACCACGCTGAGCGAGCAGATCGATCCCGAAACCATGCGGGTGCTGCAGAACGAATTGTTCGAAGAGATGACCCGGGCGGTGGAAACCTATGGAGGCTTCGTCGACAAGTTCGTCGGCGACGCCCTTCTGGCGCTGTTCGGCGCGCCGGTTGCCCATGAGGACGATCCGGTGCGCGCGCTTGGCGCCGCACTTGATATGATCGACCGGGCCGCCGCGGTCGGCACACGCTGGCAGTCGCGTGCCGGCGTGCCGCTGCGCCTGCACATCGGCATCAACAGCGGCCCCGTCGTTACCGGCGGCTTCGGCGCGGTTGGCGCCAAATCCTACTCGGTGACCGGCGATACGGTGAACACCGCGCAACGGCTGCAATCCATGGCTGGCGAAAACGATATTCTCGTCGGTCCGCTGACCTATCGCCTCACCCGCCACGCCTTTGCCTTCGACAGCCTCGGCGCGCAGGCATTGCGCGGCAAGAGTGGAAACGTGCTCGTGCATCGGCTGAGCGGGCTGCTGGAAGCGCCGCATACGGCACGCGGGCTCGAAAGTTTTGGCCTTCAGGCGCCGATGGTCGGACGGGACGCGGAATTGTCGCGCCTGCTGACCTGCCTCGATCTTGCCTGTGGCGGGGCCGCGCAGCTCGTCCGCCTGATCGGCGAAGCAGGCATCGGCAAATCGCGCCTGGCCAGCGAATTCGTCGGAGTCGCCGCCGATGCGGACCGTTTCCCCGGCCTTGCCATCCGCAAAGCCAGCTGCTCTCCCCTCGGCGAACAATCCTACGGCACGCTCGCCGCGGTCGTGCGGAGCGCTTACGGAATCGGCGAGCGCGACGATCCCGACAAGACACGGCAACTGCTGACAACAGGGTTCCGTGCCCTCGATCTCAGGCCTGATGACATCGAGGCGCTTTTGCCGCTCTTTCTGCATGTTCTCGGCCTCGGCGATCCCGATGGCGCGCTCCGGCACATCGAGCCGGAACAATTGCGGCGGCAGATCTTCTATGCGGTCCGCACCGTTTTCGAGCGGAGGCTGGCGCAAGGCCCTCTCCTTCTTGTCATCGAGGATCTCCACTGGGCGGATGTCGCCTCGCTGGAGGTGCTGCGCTTCATGATGGACCGACTGGAGCGCAGCCGGCTGATGCTGCTTGCGATCTATCGGCCGACGTCGCAGACGGACCCGCTGGACTCCAATCGCGTCAGCGTCACGGTCCAGCGTCTCGGTCCCCTCCTTGCTGCCGAGGGGCAGAAGCTGCTTGCCGCCTTTTTTGGCGAGGGTCACGGCAAGTTGCCGGCGCCGATGCGCAAGCGCATCCTCGATCGCGCCGGCGGCAATCCGCTGTTCATCGAAGAAATCCTGCGCGGGCTGATCGACATGGGTACGCTGCACAATGACGGCCAGCGCTGGCATGTCGCGGCCGAAGACACGGATGTCGATATACCCGTCAATCTACAGGCCCTGTTGCTTGCCCGTGTCGACCGGTTGCCGCAGGAGATCAGGCGTCTGGCGCAGGAGGCGGCGGTCGTCGGCCCGAAGTTCGATACCGCCCTGCTCCGCACCGTCGCGACCGACCCGGCCGGCATCGATGCGGCGTTGGATTATCTCTGCGATGCCAATATCATCGAGGAATTGCGCGGGCCCGACGCCGAGATAGCGCCAGGCTACCGCTTCAGCCAGACGCTGATGCACGATGTCATCTACCACAATCTGCTGCTGCAACGGCGCATGGAGCTTCACCGACGGATCGGCCGGGCGCTGGAACGTCAATATGGCGTGGCGCCCGATCGGGCGGAGCATCTGGCGCAGCTCGGCCATCATTTCAGCCTGACCACGGAAAAGGCCAAGGGCGCCAGCTATCTTATGGCGGCGGGCGATATGGCGCGCAAGATTTACGCCAATGACGATGCCATGCGTCTCTACCGCCAGGCTCTTGCTGCCTTTGCCGACGAGCCGGAGGCGACGCCGGAGCAATCGGCACTGCTGGAGCGCCTTGGCGATCTCTGCGGTCCTGCCGGCCGGCGTGAGGCCGCCCTGAACCATTATCAGCGAGCACTTGCGACCCATCGCGCAAAAGATGATCGGATCGCCGTGGCGAGGATCTTGCGCAAGATCAGCCGCCTGCATCTCGATGCGGGGCGCCGCGATCAGGCGGAGGCCTATTGCGCCGAAGCCGAAGCGATGATCGCGCCGATCGATGCGCCGGTCGAACATGCCCATCTCCTGCAGGAACGCGGCCACCTCGCCTTCCGCACCGGCGACCAAGCTGCTGCTGCCGAATGGGCGACACAGGCGCTGCAATGCCTGCAAACGCTGCCGATCGATGGAACGACGGAGGCTGGACGGGAGGCAGCGCGGGCGATGGCAGAGGCACTGAACACCAAGGGCGCAGCGCTCGCGCGGCTCGGACGCCGCCGTGATGCCGTGCAGGAAGTGGAGCGCAGCCTTTCGGTCGCCGAAAAGGCCGATCTGCAAAGCGCCGCCTGCCGCGCCTATTCCAACCTCGGCGTTCTCTACACGATCGTCGATCCGGCCAACGCCATCAGGATCTGCCGGCGCGGGTTGGAGGTCGCCACCCGTATCGGCGATCTCGGCTTCCAGGCGCGTCTTCTCGCCAATCTCGCGGTCTCCTGCTGCACCTTCACCGATCGCTGCGGAGCCGAGGGCGTGCCGGCGGCGGAAAAGGCGGTGGAAATCGACCGGGCGCTCGATCAGCGCGACCATCTCTCTGTACCGCTGATCGTGCTCGGGCAGATACATCAATGTCATGGGCAGCCGAAGCTAGCTCGTAAGTATTACGAGGAAGCCCTTGAGGTTGCGAAGGAAATTGACGAGCCGCAACTGCTGTTTCCGTGTTATGATGGCTTGGCGACACTGAGCCTTGAACACGACGACATGGACGAAGCGGAACGGTATTTTGCGCTGGCGCAGGATGTGTGCATCCGCCACAAGCTCGACCCCGGCACATTCGTCGTCTTGCCGTTTCTCGACTGAAGGCTTCGTATCTCGCTCTGCATCAATTAGACCAAACGATTCAGAAACATAAAGGGAGGAACTAACAATGCAGGAGAACCACGCCGATAAACCATTACAGCCTGGGGATCGCGCGCCCAACGTCGTGCTGGATGCGATCACCCGCCATGGCAAGATCGCCATCGATGATTTTCGCGGCCAGAAGCCGGTGCTCGTCGGCTTGTTTCGCGGCCTGCACTGCCCCTTCTGCCGCCGGCAGATCGCCGCCATGGCCGAGCTCACCGACGCGTTGCAGGAGAAAGGCATCGACAGCCTGACAGTCGTCAATACGCCGATCGAGCGAGCGCGCCTCTATTTCCGCTACCACCCGCTTCCCAATTTGCTGGCGGCCTCCGACCCCGAACGGGTATCGCACAGAGCCTTCGGCCTGCCGAATATCGAGTTCACCGAATCCGAGAATGAATGGCCGCACAAGGTCAGCATGAGCACGATGTCCTCAATGCGGATCGACATGCCGGGCGAGCTGCCGGAGCCTATGGATGTGATGGCGGCGACCGAATATCTCGACAAGGCCGACGGTTACGAATTCACGGAGGATGACACGCGGATGATCGCCACCGGCCATGGCCAGCTTGTCGGCGAATTCCTGCTCGACCGCGATGGCGTCGTGCGCTGGTGTTTCACGGAAGTCGAGGAAGGTGGCCGCAACTTGTTCGGTGGTCCAGCGCCTCGGGATGTGATGTCTGCAGCGGCGAACATGGCTGTTTGACGCGACTTCCCTGGCCCTTGGGCGGGCCGGCCGCTTCAAGCCGGTAGGCCGGCCTTGCGGTAGCCGTCCACGAAATGGTCAAGCGTCCGGGCGTCGCGAAACGGTTCGGTCGCAGCCCAGTGGCGGGTGGAAAAGCCGGGGTTGGCGACAAGGAAGAGCTCGGTTTCCGCCCGCGCCTCGTCGAGCCGTCCAAGCTGAGCCAGGCTTGCCGCCAGGAAACGACGGGAGCTCGTGCGATAGGTTTCATCGCGACGCAGCGTCTCGACAGCGGCCTCATATTGTCCGGCTGCATATTGCGCCTGGCCGAGTGCCAGATAATACCAGCTTGCCGGAAAGGGATTCAGCCGGAACGCCTTGCGAGCGTGTTCGAGGCCCTCGTCAATCCGCCCGGCCAGGACCGTGATGTCGGATAATGCGGCAAAGGTATCGGCCTCGTTCGGGTCGAGTTCGATTGCCTTGGCGAATTGCGCATCCGCCTCGGCGAAATCGCGTTCATAGGCAAGCAGATAGGCCAGAACCCAACGGCAGCCGGCATCGTTGGGATCGATCACAACGGCCTTGCGCGCCAACTGCAAAGCAACGTCTCGGTTCGATTCCGTCGGCCCGCCGCTATGGACCCATCCCATCCAATGGTTCATGGCAAGCCAGCGATAGGCCTCGGCATAGTGGGGGTCGAGGGTGACAGCGCGCGTCAGCATCAAATGCGCTTCCTCAGCCGTCTGCGGGGAATCGTCCATGAGCTTGCGCGCCCGCACGCAAAGATCGTAGGCCTCGAGGTTCTTCGGCCGATTTCGCGGCGGCGGTGCGCGCAGTCGGCCGAGCAGCGCCTCGACGATCCTGCCCGTCACCTCGTCCTGAACCGCGAAGATGTCGTCGAGGCTGCGGTCGAAACGTTCCGCCCAGAGATGATCGCCACTCACGGCGTCGATCAGCTTGGCGTTGATACGAACGCGCCCGGCAGCACGCCTTGCACTGCCTTCAAGCAAGTAGCGCACACCGAGCTCTTCAGCGATCCCTCGTACCTCGATCGCCTTGCCCTTATAGGCGAAGACCGAGTTGCGGGCGATGACGAACAGGCCGGGCATCCTGGAGAGGTCGGTGATAAGGTCTTCCGTCAGCCCATCCGCGAAGGATTCCTGTTCGGGATCGTTGCCGATATTCAGGAAGGGCAGCACGGCGATCGACGGTTTATCAGGCAGCGGCAAGGTTTTTCGCTTCACACCGCTGAGCCGATGCACGGCTCCCATGAAACGGTAGCCGACGCGCGGAACCGTTGCAATCCATTCACCGCCGCCGGTGGATGGGCCGAGCAGCTTGCGCAGCTGCGCGATCTGGACGGTAAGGTTGCCTTCCTCGACCACCAAGCCGGGCCAGGCCGCGTCCATCAGATCGGTCTTCGCAAGGATTTCACCTGGTCGCCCGACGAGCGCTGCAAGCAGCTTCAGCCCGCGGTGGCTGACGGCAACGGGGTTGTCGTTCCGAAGCAGCATTCCCGCATCCGGATCAAGCACGAACGGACCAAAGGCAAAGCGCGATCCCTGCATAAGCGGACCTATAATCCGTTTGGAAGTTTTTGAGAATGTTTTGGCGAGACTTAATTACGCCGCTCTCCCTATCCTGCAGAATTCCATCCTCTTTCAGATCCGGGCTCCAGCTCCATGGCCCACTGCCAGACAAGGATATATCTGCGTGACTGCCGCAAGCACGACATCACCACGAGAGGATCGGATTCCATGGGCTGCGATGGCCGGCATTATCGCGACGGTGACGGTGTTTGCCGTGGCGCAGGGACTGACCTATCCGCTGCTGAGCTTCATCCTGGAGCGACAGGGAATACCATCAGGCCTGATCGGCCTCTCGGCAGCGATGACGCCCCTGGGTTTCATCATATCGGCGCCCCTCATCCCGAGGCTCTCGCGAGGCGTAGGCGGGGCGCGGCTGGCCATCCTCTGTTCGATCCTGGCTGCCCTTACCCTGGTCGCGATTGCCTGGATCCAGCAGGTCTGGGCCTGGATGCCGCTGCGTTTCTTGCTCGGCTTCTTTGCCAATCCGCTCTACGTGATCAGCGAAACCTGGCTGATCACGATCACGCCGGCACCGCGCCGCGGCCGGATCCTCGGCCTCTATTCATCGATCGTTTCGGCTGGTTTCAGCGTGGGCCCACTATCCCTTTGCCTCGCCGGCACAGAAGGCTGGCCGCCATTCATCATCGGCGTCTCGGCCTTCCTTGCCTGCGGCCTGATCATGCTTGCCGTTGCCCCACGCCTGCCTGACATGCCCGATGACGGCAAGGGAACGTCGGTCGGCGGCTTCTTCGCGCTGGCGCCGCTGCTGCTGTTTGCGGTTTTCACCGCCGCCGCCTTCGAGCAGGTCATGCTTTCGCTGTTCGCCGTCTATGGAGCGGCACTCGGCAGCGCCGAGGGGCGCATTGCTTCGCTCATTACCTGTTTCGTGGCCGGCAATGCCGTGCTGCAGATCCTGCTCGGGCGGGCGGCCGAACGGTTCGGCGCGGCGCGCACCATGTTGTTCTGTGTGCTGGCTTGCCTCACCGGCTGCCTGCTGCTGGCGTTCATCTTCAACACCTGGCTCGTCTGGCCGCTGGTTTTTGTCTGGGGCGGCGTCTCCTTCGGGCTCTACACCACGTCGCTGATCGAGCTCGGCGAGCGTTTCAACGGCCAGACCGTTGTGGCTGGGAATGCGGCCTTCGCCTTCGCATGGGGCATCGGCGGCATGGCGGGTTCACCGGCGGCCGGACTGGCGATGCAGCTGATCGGGCATCAGGGTCTGCCACTATCTCTCGGTCTGCTCAGCGGTGTCCTGGCGTTGCTTCTATGGGTTGAGGCGCGGCACCACCTCTGACCGGCGCCCTCCCGATCGCCGCAGTGAACTGTCAGATCAATGTCATCGAAACCCCTTAAAGCGCCCCGCAATGAATTGGATTGATGCGAGGTGCCTTCGATGGCGACATTGCAGCAGGTCGCGTTCCGAGCAGGATGTTCGCTGGCGACCGCAAGCAGAGTTCTCAACCGCAACGGACCAGCCAGCGAATTAATGGTGCACAAGGTGCGCCGCGCTGCCGCAGAACTCGGCTATCATTCCGCCGGGCGGCTCGGGCGCAGGCCCGTGATCGGCGTTCTAATCCCCAGCATCACCAATCCGGTCTTTGCCTCCTCGCTGTCGAGCATCCAGAATCGCATGCTGGTGGCTGGCCACGGCGTTCTGATCGCCCAGTCGAATTACGATCCGGCACGCGAGGCCGATGCCGTCGCGGCCCTCCTGAACGACCGGCCTACCGGGCTGATCCTCACCGTCTGCGATCCGTCGACCAGCGAGGCGCTGCTTGCCAGGCTGCCGCCGACCGTGCTCCTCAACAACCCGCCGACGGCGCATTTTCCCGCGGCGGTCACCGCCGACAATCGCGGTGCTGGACGCGAGATCACGACCTTCCTGATCGGTATGGGCCACCGCCGCATTCTCTTTCTCTCCGGTAATTTCGCCGCCTCCGACCGCGCCCGCCTTCGCCACCAGGGCTATCTCGACGCCATGGCGGAAAACGGCCTGACACCGCTTGATGCGATTCAGATCTCCTTCGTCGGCGGCTATGATCAGCTGGATCTCAACGCAGCGATGACTTCGCTTTCACCGACGGCGATCATCGCCTCCAACGATCTCCTCGCGCTGGGGGTCATCGGTGCGCTGAAACGCGAGGGGCTCTCGGTGCCGGGAGATGTTTCGGTCGCCGGTTTCGACGGCATCGCCATCGGCCGGCTGATCGATCCGCCGCTGACGACGATCGAAATGCCGGATGCCAGCATGGGTGCGACAGCCGCCTCACTGCTTCTCGACATGGCGGAGAACGCCGCCCCTGCCCGCCATCTCGATGTCGCCTATACGCTTCGCCGCGGCGGCACAGTGCGCGCCATCTGAAGCGCTTAGCAATGAAAAGGCCACCGCGCACTCGACGCGGTGGCCCCTGTGTCTGGCAAGGAAGGCGATCAGCTGCGCGGCAGCATGCCCTCGACATCCGCCGCAGCATCGTCGAGCGCTTCCTTCGGATCGGCCGACTGGTCGACGATGCGCGAGAGGTTATCGACGATCGTCTGCGTGACCTTGACGCCGTTGGAGCCGGGGAAGGCATACCAGGGGATCATCACCGGCATCTGGCTGAGGCCTGCCTGGAACAGCGGGTTCTGCTTGTAGAAATCGCCGAGATAGTCGGGCGACTTGGCGGCGAGCTCATTGTTCGGGACATAACCGGTGCCCGGCACGACGACCGAGGCGCCATAGGGGCCGGCGGCGAATTTGGCGAACTTCCAGGCGGCGTCCTTCTTGGCGGCGTCGTGGGTCAGGATGACGACGGCGTTGCCGCCCGTGGGCAGGCGGCCGTTCACCGGATCGATCAGCGGGATCTTGGCGGTGCGCAAATCGAACTTGTTGCCGACATTCTTGATCGTATTGCGCAAGGCGCCCGTCGTCTGGAATTCGAAACCGACCTTACCTGCCGCGAAGGCCTGCTCACCGGCAGGCTTGGTAAAGACGGGCATGCCGCCTTCGGCAACGAGGCGATGCAGGACTTCGACGGCCTTCTGGCCTTCCGGACCGTTGAAGGTGACCTTGCTTTCGTCGTCGCTCAGCATCTTGCCGCCGGCGCCGAAGAGCAGCGCTGAAAACATCCAGTCGTCGCCCTGCCAGCGGAAATCGATACCGTCGACGCCGTTGCCGAGCGCTTTGATCTTGCCGCCGAGCGCGATGACCTCGTCCCAGGTCTTCGGCGGATTGTCGGGATTGCCGCCGGCCGCCTTCACCAGATCGGCGTTGTAATACATGATCGGGTTGGAGGTGGCGAATGCGAGGCCCACCTGCTTGCCCTTGACCTGGGCGAGCTTGAGGATCGTGTCCGAGAAGCCCTGTTCGGCCATATTGCCGTCCTTCTTGACGAGCGGACCGAGATCGACGGCGACGTCGCGTTCGTCGAGCATGCGCAGGCGGTTCAGGCCGATGAAGGTGATGTCGGGCATTTCGCTGGTGCCGACCTGACGAAGGATCGTCTGGATGCCTTCTTCATAGGTCGCCGAGGGGCTGGCGAACTGGATCTTGATGTCGGGGTTCTCAGCCATGAACTTCTTCGAGATCGTGTCCATCACGTCCTTGAAGAAACCCGGCATCGGGTAATGAACCGTCAGCGTCGTCTCGGCCTGCGCGGGAAGCGCGATTGCCAAGGATACGGCCGCTGCGGCGAGAAGCTGGGTGATATGTTTCATCGCTCGTTCTCCTGGTTGAAGCCGGTCAGCCTTTGAGACCGGTCATGGTGATGCCCTCGACGAAACGCTTCTGCGCAAGCAGGAAGGCGATAACGAGGGGAAGGGTAATAATGAGGGTCGCCGTCATCAGCGCGCCGTAATCGTCGCCGGCCTCGGCGGCGCGAAAGTACATCAGCCCGAGTGGCGGCGTGGCGTAGTCCTGCTTGCTGATGACGACCAGCGGCCAGTAGAGATCGTTCCAGTGCGCGACGACCGAGAAGATAGCGAAGGCAGTAACGGCCGGCCAGGCATTCGGAACGATGACGCGGGCGACGATGCCGAGCTCGGACATTCCGTCGAGACGCGCGGCATGGACGAGATCATCCGGCATGGCGCGGAAGAACTGCAGGAACATGAAGATCGCGAAGACCGAAATGGTGAAGGGCGCAACGAGGGCGGCGTAGCCGTTGAGCAGCGAGGCGCGGTCGAAGGCGACATAGAGCGGCAAGGCGGTCGCATGGATCGGCACCAGCAGGCCGAGCATAACAAGCACCATCATGGCCCGGGCGGCCCCAAAGCGCAGCTTCGCCATCGCATAGGCGCAAGGGATCGCCACCAGCACCTGGAAGAAGAAGATCAGCCCGCAGACGACGACGCCGTTCCACAGGAGCCGCACCATCGGCACCCGGCTCAGGGCCTTGGCAAAATTCTCCGGATAGGTGAGGTGCGCCGGGATCAGCGACAGCGACGAAGTGAAAATATCGCTCTGGGCCTTGCCCGCCGCCGAAATCATGAAGACGTAGGGCGAAAGGAAGATGATCGCGCCCAGGGCAAGCAGCGTCAGGCGGATAATCCGGCCGAGGGAAAAAGCGCTCGTCATGTGTAATGCACCCGCCGATCGAGGATGCGGTACTGCAGGAACATCAGCACCACGAGGATCAGGAGAAAGACGACGGTCATCGCAGAGGCATAGCCGACGCGCAGGTAGACGAAACCTTCCTGGTAGATCGTGAAGAGCAGCACCTCCGACGCCTTGTTCGGGCCGCCTTCCGTCAGTGTCTTGACGGTCTCGAAGACCTTCACGGCGTTGGTGATGCTGATCGTGATGACGAAGAGCGTGGTCGGCCCGAGCATTGGCCAGGTGACCAGCAGAAAGCGATCGAGGGCGGATTTGGCGCCGTCCACTTCGGCGGCTGCGTAAAGCTCGCGCGGGATCGCGGTCAGTCCGGCCAGGAACAGCACCATGTTGAAGCCGGCCGACTGCTAGACGCCGATGATCGAGAGGCTGTAAAGTACCGTGCCGGAGCTGCCCAGCCAGTTGGGGCCGGGCACTCCCGCCAATGCAAGAAGTGCGTTGATAGGTCCGATGGTCGGGTGGAACATATATTGCCAGACGGTCGCCATAGCGACGATCAGTGAAGCGACCGGCAGGAAGTAGGCGGTGCGGAAGAAGCTGCGCGCTGCCGTCTCGCTCTCGATCAGCATGGCGATACCGAGGCCGAGCATGATCGAGACGGGCGCGACGATCGCCGTATAGACCGTCGTGTTCCACAGCGACTTGCGGAACGTGCGGTCGGTGATCAGGTGCGCGTAATTTTCGAAGCCAACGAAACGGAACTTGCCGTAGCCGAGTTCGAAATCGGTAAAGCCCAGGAAGATGACAGCCGCGACCGGCAAAAGCACGAAGAGGAACAGCAGCACGATCGCCGGCAGCACCAGCATCCAGGCGATGCGGGCCTCGCTGCGCCGATGCGAAACGGCGGGATTGCCAACTACGCCCATGGAAACGACGCTAGCCATGCGCCCTCTCCCGCGCGATGTCGCCTGCGGCGAGCCCATTGCCGGCCTCGGCGCGAGCAGCCAGCCGTCTACCATCCTCGGCGAAGGCCATCGTCCGGCTCGTGTCGAGCCGCAGCCCGACCGGATCGCCGGCGGCGAGCCCTGCAGCTTCTGGCGGCTGAACCTTGGCGATCACGATCTCGCCGATCGCATCGAGGCGGCAATAGAGAATGACCTCCGATCCCAGGAACTCGATGCGCTCGATCCGGGCGGCGAGCCCATCCTGGCGGTTCCGGTCGAGAGACACGAACTCGGGGCGAATGGCGAGCGTGACCGGCATCTTGCCGGCGGGCGGGTTTTCCAGTGTCAGACGCAGGTCGCCAAAGGCAACCAAACCGCCCTCGGCTTCCGCCGGTAATTGATTGATGCGCGGTTGGCCGATGAAGCGGGCGACCTCGATATGGGCGGGATCGTCATAGATGACCTCAGGGCTTGCGATCTGCAGCAACCGGCCGCCCATCATCACAGCGACGCGATCCGCCATCGACAGCGCTTCCGCCTGATCATGGGTGACGTAGAGCGTCGGCACACCGGCGCGGCGATGGAGGTCGACGATCTCACCACGGGCATGGACGCGCAGGTTGGCGTCGAGATTGGACAGCGGCTCGTCCATCA
Organism: Rhizobium esperanzae; assembly: GCF_002204185.1. GTDB lineage: Bacteria > Pseudomonadota > Alphaproteobacteria > Rhizobiales > Rhizobiaceae > Rhizobium > Rhizobium esperanzae. Next base: position 112,262 of record NZ_MXPU01000007.1, read on the forward strand.
GGAAGATGCTTGGCCGGCGCACCATGGCGCGGGCGAGCGCCACACGCTGGCGCTGGCCGCCGGACATCTGGCCGGGCTTGCGGTCGAGCAGGGGTTCGATCTTGAGTGATGTCGCCATTTCCTGACGTCGCGGGTAATCGCCGCACGGATCGCGCGTTGGCCCGGCATCAATGAGCCGATGAAGGGCAGCCGCTGCGTCGTCGACAGCCGGCGCATCGCCAAGGGCACGGCGATATTCTCAGAGGCCGTCAGATGCGGATAGAGGGCGTAGGACTGAAAAACCATGGCGATGTTGCGGTCGGCGGCCGCGACACCGGACATATCTTTCCCGCTGATCAGGATCTCGCCACGATCGGCGTGGTCGAGGCCGGCAAGGACGCGCAGCAGCGTGCTCTTGCCGCAGCCGGAGGGGCCGACCAGGGCGATGAATTCGCAGGCGCCGACATCGAGGCTGACGCATCTCGCGCTCCATCTTGTCGATGATGAACGCAGCAGACGGACCCCAGGTCAGCTGGGTATTGTCGAAGCGACCCTGCCAGGCCCAGTGAAGATGGCCGCTGGCAAACAACGCCACGTCATGGGCCGATATCAGATCATAGAGCCGCCGGCGCTGAGCCGGGCGATCGCTCCAGTAGCCGGTATCGCCTTCATCGGGCGCATCGACGAACAGAGGCTTATGGGCGAAGAGTGCCACTCGCCGCCCTGCCCTATCTTCGAGCGCCTTGGCAAGCCACTCGAACTGGGCCTCCTCCTCATCATCTTCATGGCCGAGAAGCAGTGAATTCAACCCGATGAAGCGCCAGCCGGCCGCATTCTCCAGCCAGCGATCGTCACCGGCAAGGCTGCGCCAGCGAGCCAGCCGGTCGGCATTCACGGGCTGGTCCGAACCTTTGAGGTGGCCGACATCATGATTGCCGGGAACGATCAGCATCGGGATCGATACCTGGCGCATGAGATCCATCGAGAAGGCGATGTCCTCGTCCTTGTCGGCGCCGTCGACGGTGAGATCCCCGGTATGGACGATCAGATCGGCGCCGGTCTCTTCGATCCAGCTCAAAAGTGGTGCCCAGTTGCCGTTGAAATGCGGCTTGCCGGGGCTGAAATGGGTGTCGGTAATCTGAATGATTTTCATGGGCGCGCGCGTCTCCGAGAACCTTGGAAGCGTCTCCTCGACGCTCCCTACTCGGCCCCTCTCTAGAGGGCTCCCATGTCAATCAGACATCCACGGTTTTCAGTTGTTTTCCAATTTTGACATCATTCCGTCACACAGCCGCAGGCCGCCTCCGGACTGGGAGCCGGCCCATCTGCTGGATTGGGTGGAGATCAGTGCCGCGGCGCGTTGGCGGGAATGGACGACACGGTCGCCGAAACGGGGTCGCTTGCGGGGAAGGTGTCTTCGAGACCTTCGTTCAACTCCTCTTCCAGCGTTTCGCTGTCGTGGGTGGAACGCGCGCTTGGCTGGCCGACGAGGCCCTTGCTGCCTTCGTCGAAGTTGCCGTTGCTCAAGGCGTCGTACCGGTTGATGCTGCCGTCCGCGCTGCGGCCGGGAAAGGCGGTCAGCTGAACCATCATCACCTTGGCGTGGTCGAGCGCCGTCGAACTGTCGAGCTCGCCATGGGAATTGTTGATTTTGACGGCAATCGACTCTCCTCCCTCGCCCAGGAATTCCACCGTGAAGAAGTTGCCGGACTGTGTCACGCGCGTATCGATCAACTGCATGGGAACCTCCTGTGTTCATGCCAAACCAACGGCGATCAGCAGCAGGAGTTCCACGACGAGGCCATTTCAATGCGCGTGTATGCGCGCCGAGGATTAGATCGGCTGAAACTCGGCTGGCATTTATGGTTAATTTATTAATAATTCGAGGTTTATGGTTGGAACAAAGCGACCTTTCCGAATGTTGGTGCTGCGCCGTGGAGGAACCTCGATGATCCTGAAAATCCTTGCTCCCAAGATCGAAGCCGACTGCCATGACACCGGCACTTATCCCGACGGGATTTTCGCCGAAAACCGCATCGACCTTTCGTCGCGCCGCGACGACCGCCGTCGCTCGCCGCATGAACGCGATTACGGTGCCGACAGAAAACTGGAAAAACTGCCGCTCGGCTTCGTCTAAGCAGCCTACGGAAGGCCACAACCTCCTCTTGCCGGCCAGTTGATCCCGGCCACATTCTCCTTTGACGCCACTCGCGCAGGTCAGGAGAAGCCTTTGCCCTGGATCGCCTATATCGCCCATTTCATCGCCGCGGCATTTCTGGCCAACGGCATCCCGCATTTCGTCAACGGAGTCAGCGGCCGGCCCTTCCGCACCCCATTCGCCAATCCCAGTTCGCCGACGGTTAATGTCATATGGGGCTGGGCGAACTTCCTCATCGCCTTCCTGCTCTTTGCCAATATCGGGCCGCTCTATATCGGCACTCCGGGCGATACGATTTTCGCTGCGGCCGGCATGCTGGTCACCGGCATCCTGCTCGCTCGCTTCTTCGGAGGCGGCGGGATCTAGCAGTTTGTTGACAAAGTCTCCTCCACTATGCTCGGCCTCGTGCTGAGCACCTGAGCACCGCAATACTTGACGGGAAAACGTTTATTTTCAGATGCTTATTGGGTCGCATAAATCCTCGGCACAAGGCCACTGCTGTCCGGCTCGCGTCGACGGCTTGCCCCTAACCCTAACCCTCATGCGCTAGATTAGGCTCTGAAGGACGGGGCGAGACGAGTGGCTCGACCCCGGTCGGTGCCGGCAAGCGGATGAGGGGCTGGTTCCGCCAATCTCCGGTGTCCGGATGCCCTTGGCATTGAACTCCTGCTCGTGTCTCAATTCGCAGGAAGCGTCTGACGGTAAAAGAATCAATACCATTTATCCGGTCCACATTTTTAAACCGGACAGCCGCGGCACAAGGCCGAGGATGACATCGCGGGTTTTGCACTGGTCAGTCAGCAGCCTGCTAGGAGCATTTCCCGCACTTATGTTACTTGCATGATGATAGTCACTCCTGTACTGACATCTGCCATGCAGCGGACAAGTTTCAGCCAGTTCAAATGCCCGGCGGCGCGCGCGCTCGATAGCGTCGGCGACTGGTGGAGCATTCTGATATTGCGTGATGCCTTCCAGGGGCTGTCGCGTTTCGATGAATTCCAGAAAAGCCTCGGCGTGGCGCCGAACATCCTGACGCGGCGGCTCAAACACCTGACGGATGAAGGTTTGTTCGAGCGACGGCTCTACCAGCAGCGCCCTGCCCGCTACGAATATCTGTTGACAGAAAAAGGCCGCGATTTCTTTCCGGTGTTGATGGCGCTGTTTTCCTGGGGGAGCCGGCACATTCCGGAAGAGGATCTCGCCTTTCTGCTCAGCGACTCGAACTCCGGCAAAGCGCGCGAGACGGTGCTTGTGGACGCACGGACCGGCGAAGAAGTAACGCCCGAAAACACCAGCCTGCTTGCAGGCCCAGCCGCCGATGATGAGGTGCGTGGGCGGATCGCCCGTATGCGCGCCTGGTACCTCGGCATCGACGCATAGAGAGGAAAATATCATGGATCGCATCGTTGTCACCGGCATGGGACTTGTCTCGCCACTCGGTACCGGCGTCGAGCCTGCGTGGAAACGTCTCGTCGACGGCGCCGCGGGTCTGAGGGCACTGCCCGAGGATGTCGTCGGCGAACTCGCGGCCAAGGTCGGCGGTATCGTTCCCGGTATTACCGAGGATGGCGAGGCCGGTTTCGACCCGGACCGCTACATCACACCCAAGGACCAGAAGAAGATGGACCGCTTCATCCATTTCGCCATGGCGGCGACGGAGGAAGCAGTAAAGCAGGCCGGCTGGATGCCGACCGACGAAAGCGCGCGCGAACGCACCGCAACGATCATCGCCTCCGGCGTCGGCGGCTTTCCCGCCATTGCCGAGGCGGTACGCATCGGCGAGACGCGCGGGGTACGGCGGCTGTCGCCCTTCACCGTGCCCTCCTTCCTCGTCAACCTCGCGGCCGGCCAAGTCAGCATCCGCTACGGCTTCAAGGGGCCGCTCGGCGCGCCGGTGACGGCCTGTGCCGCCAGCGTCCAGGCGATTGGAGATGCGGCGCGGCTGATCCGCTCCGGCGAAGCCGATGTGGCGATCTGCGGCGGCGCCGAGGCGTGCATCGACAAGGTGAGCCTCGGCGGCTTTGCCGCCGCGCGTGCGCTTTCCACTGGCTTCAACGAGACGCCGGAACTGGCCTCGCGGCCCTTCGACACGGCGCGCGACGGTTTCGTCATGGGCGAAGGCGCCGGCATCCTGGTGATCGAAACGCTCGACCATGCGCTGGCCCGCGGGGCGACACCGCTTGCCGAACTCGTCGGCTACGGCACCGCGGCGGATGCCTACCACATGACCGCAGGCCCAGAAGATGGCGATGGCGCGCGCCGGGCGATGGAGGCCGCACTCAGGCAGGCGAAGATTCCGGCCGCGGAGGTCAGGCACCTTAACGCGCACGCGACTTCGACACCGGTCGGCGACAAAGGCGAAATCGCTGCGATCGGCACGGTCTTCGGCCGCAATGGCGCCATTGCCGTCAGCGCGACGAAGTCGGCGACTGGCCATCTGCTCGGCGCAGCGGGCGGCTTGGAAGCAATCTTCACCATTCTTGCGCTGCGCGACCAGATCGCGCCGCCGACCCGTAACCTCAACGAAGCCGATCCGGCCGCCGACGGCATCGATATCGTCGGTAAGACGGCGCGGCCGCTGGCGATGGACTATGCCATCACCAACGGTTTCGGCTTCGGCGGGGTGAATGCCAGCGCCCTCTTCCGCCGCTGGTCGTAACGCGGCTGCGCAGTTTTGCTGGAATTGCGCCAGAAATCGCCTACACTTCCGTGCTATCGGGGATCTTTCTCCGATAGAGCCGGAGATCATCCATGCGCGCCTTCTTCGCAGTTCTCATCCTGTGTGCCGCGTCCCTCCTCTCCACCGTCTCAAGCCGCGCCGAAGACCCAATCGACACGACACGGACAATGATCGAGGAGCAGATCAAAGCCTTCCTCAACGAGGATGTCGAGACCGCCTATTCCTTCGCCGCTCCCGCCATCAAGGCGATGTATCCCGACAAGAACCTGTTCTTCGCCATGGTGAAGAAGAGCTACGAACCGGTCTATCATCCCGGCAATTACGCCTTCGGCCGCAGCCGCTCGATCGACAACGGCGCGCTGATCTATCACGAGGTGCTGATTTCGGGCCGTGACGGCAAGGACTGGACGGCGATCTACCAGGTCACCCGCCAGCCCGACGGCAGCTACAGGATCAATGGCGTGCAGATCATGCCCGATGCGGACAGCAAGGGAATCTGATCGAGCTGCGTTCGGCCGATCAAACTGGGTCGAGATCACCCCTCGCCCATTCCTCCATCGTCTCCGCCATGAAATCGGCGAAGCGGCCCTCGGCGATCGCCTTGCGGATGCCCTGCATCAGTTCCTGGTAGTAAGCGAGATTGTGCCAGGAGAGCAGCATGCCGCCGAGGGCTTCGTTGGCGCGGACGAGATGGTGGAGATAGGCGCGGGAATAATCGCGCGAGGCCGGGCAGTTCGACTGTTCGTCGAGCGGGCGCATATCCTCGGCATGGCGGGCATTGCGGATATTCACTTTGCCGCGGCGGGTGAAGGCCAGGCCATGGCGGCCGGAGCGGGTCGGCATGACGCAGTCGAACATATCGATGCCGCGGGCGACGGATTTTAGAATGTCGTCAGGGGTGCCGACGCCCATGAGATAACGCGGCTTTTCAACGGGCAGGACCGGAAGCGTCTCTTTCAACATATTCAGCATCACGTCCTGTGGCTCGCCGACCGCAAGACCGCCGACGGCGTAGCCCTTGAGATCGAGCTTGGTCAACTCCTCGGCCGAACGGACGCGCAGCGCCGGGATATCGCCGCCCTGGACAATGCCGAACATGGCCTTGCCAGGTTGCTCGCCGAATGCCACCTTGCAGCGCTCGGCCCAGCGGAGCGACATTTCCATGGCGCGCTCGATCTCCTTCGGCTCGGCCGGCAGTGCCACGCATTCGTCGAGCTGCATCTGAATGTCGGAACCGAGCAGGCCCTGGATTTCGATCGAGCGTTCCGGCGACATGTGATGCAGGCTGCCGTCGACATGCGACTTGAAAGTGACGCCCTGCTCGTCGAGCTGGCGCAGGCCGGACAGCGACATGACCTGGAAACCGCCGGAGTCGGTCAGGATCGGGTGTTCCCAGCGGATGAGCTTGTGCAGGCCGCCGAGGCGGGCGACGCGCTCGGCGGTCGGGCGCAGCATCAGATGATAGGTGTTGCCGAGGATGATGTCGGCGCCGGTTTCGCGCACCTGGTCGAGATACATGGCCTTGACGGTTCCGACCGTGCCGACCGGCATGAAAGCCGGCGTGCGGATCGTGCCGCGCGGCATGGAAATCTCACCGAGACGGGCGCCGGCATCGCTCTTCTCGAGCGTGAATTGGAAGTTCTCTGTCATCTAGTCTTTCCGGAAAAGAAGGCTCGCGTCGCCGTAGGAGTAGAAGCGGTAGCCCGTGGAAATAGCGTGTTCATAGGCCGCGTGCATGGTTTCGAAGCCGGCGAAGGCCGAGACGAGCATGAACAGCGTCGAGCGCGGCAGGTGGAAATTGGTCATCAGCATGTCCACGACCTTGAAGCGGTAACCGGGCGTGATGAAGATGCCCGTGGCCCCGGCCCAGGGCTTGATCTCTCCACTCTCCTCGGCGGCACTCTCGATCAGCCGCAACGAGGTGGTGCCGACACAGACGATGCGCCCGCCTCTTTGCTTTACCGCGTTCAGCCGGGCAGCGGTTTCTGCGCTGACATAACCGCTTTCGAGATGCATCTTGTGATCGTCCGTATCGTCGGCCTTGACGGGCAGGAAGGTGCCGGCGCCGACATGCAGCGTAACGAAATGGCGTTCGATGCCGGCCCTGTCGAGCGCTTCGAACAGCGCTGGCGTGAAATGCAGGCCGGCGGTGGGGGCGGCGACGGCGCCCTCCTCTCGGGCATAGATCGTCTGGTAGTCGGCGCGGTCGCGCTCGTCCTCCGGCCGTTTGGCGGCGATATAGGGTGGCAGCGGAATATGGCCGACGGCGGCGATCGCCTCGTCGAGCACCGGGCCGGACAGATCGAAGGCGAGCGTCACTTCGCCCGCTTCCCCCTTTTCCTCCACCGTCGCATCGAGCGAGCCGATCATGCAGCTTTCGCCGGAATGGCCAAAGGCGATGCGGTCGCCTTCCTTGATGCGTTTGCCGGGCTTGGCGAAGGCCTTCCAGCGGCTGGGGCCGATGCGCATATGCAGCGTTGCTGAGACCTGCTGGCCGCCGGCGCCGTCGCGATGGCGGATGCCCTCGAGCTGGGCGGGAATGACCTTCGTATCGTTGAACACCAGCGCGTCGCCGGCCCGAAGAAACGACGGCAGATCGCAGACGTGATGATCCGAGAGCGCGCTTTCCGCATTGGGATCGACGACGAGCAGGCGCGCGCTGTCGCGCGGTTCGGCGGGCCGCAGCGCAATGCGTTCGTCCGGCAGGTCGAAATCGAAAAGGTCTACGCGCATCGAGGTACTTTCAGGCAAAGCGAAACCCGCCCCGCGCTTTCGCGCAAGGGCGGGTTTCAGCAGAAATCACAATCAGACGTCGGCGGCAACCCGCATGGAGACGATCGAGTCCGGATCGGAAACCGGTTCGCCGCGCTTGATCTTGTCGACATTGTCCATGCCCTCGATCACCTGGCCCCAGACGGAATACTGCTTGTTCAGCCACGGCGCGTCGGTGAAGCAGATGAAGAACTGCGAATTGGCCGAGTTCGGGTTCTGCGAACGGGCCATCGAGCAGGTGCCGCGAACATGCGAGGTGGCGGAGAATTCAGCCTTCAGGTCCGGCTTGGAGGAGCCGCCCATGCCGGCGCGGCCGGGATTGAAGGTTTCAGAACCCTTCTTGCCATATTCGACATCGCCCGTCTGGGCCATGAAATCCTGAATGACGCGGTGGAAGACGACGCCGTCATAGGCCTTCTCGCGGGCGAGTTCCTTGATACGGGCGACATGCTCCGGGGCGACCTGCGGCAGAAGCTGAATGACAACCTTGCCCTTGGTGGTTTCCAGAATGATGGTGTTTTCGGGATCCTTGATCTCGGCCATTGTCTTCTCCTCTTGTTTCTCTCGTAATCTACTTCTTGCCCAGGGTGACCTTGATCATCCGGTCGGGATTTTTGACTTCCCCGTTCTGGCCTTCGCCGCGCTTGATCTTGTCGACATTCTCCATGCCGGAAACGACCTTGCCGACGACGGTGTACTGACCGTTCAGGAAGGAACCATCGGCGAACATGATGAAGAACTGCGAGTTGGCGGAATTCGGATCCTGCGAGCGGGCCATGCCGACGGTGCCGCGCACGAACGGTGTCTTGGAGAATTCAGCCGGGATGTCGGGCATGTCGGAGGATCCGGTGCCGGCGAGGCTGGCATCGAAGCCCTTTTCCATGTTGCCGTATTTGACGTCGCCGGTCTGGGCCATGAAGCCCTCGATGACGCGGTGGAAGGCAACGTTGTCGTATTCGCCCTTCTTGGCCAGCGCCTCGATCTGGGCGACGTGCTTCGGCGCCACCTCGGGCATCAACTGGATCACGACGGGGCCGTTCTTCAGCTGGATGGTGAGATAGTGATCGGCCGCCTGGGCGAAGGCATCCCCCGCGAAGGAGGCCAGATACAGCACGCCGGCAAATGCGAGATAGAAGAGTTTCATGTGAGCTCCGTTGCGGCGTTATCCGCCTAGGCTTTTGCGCTTGCTAGTTTGGGCGCTTGGATGTGAGGGCTTGCAGGACGGCGGCCGGGACGAAAGCGCTGACATCGCCGCCCATGGCGGCGATCTGGCGGACCAATGTGGCGGTAATGGGCCGCGACGCCGTGCCGGCTGGCAAAAAGATGGTCTGGATGTCGGGCGCCATCGTTCGGTTCATGCCGGCCATCTGCATTTCGTAGTCGAGATCCGTGCCATCGCGAAGGCCGCGAATCAGAAGGGTGGCGCCATGGGCGCGGGCGGCATCAACGACCAGATTGTCGAAGGCAACGACCGTGATGTCGCTGGTCTTGCCGGGCAAGGCTTCGGCCAGCGACAGGCGGATCAGCTCGGCTCTCTCTTCGAACGAAAAGAGCGGCGCCTTGCCGGGATGGATGCCGATCGCGACGATGACTTTTTCGGCGACGTTCAGCGCCTGGACCAGAACATCCACATGTCCGTTGGTGATCGGGTCGAAGGACCCAGGATAAAAAGCTGTCGTCATCTGGCCCGGCCATTCGTTTGACGCCTTTTGTCACGGATGCGGACTTGTCGCAAGTGATTTACCCGGCCGTGGCGCACGGCTGAACAGCGGATGAACATGCCATTCAAGGCCGTTTCAGACGGGATCTGTTTAATTCGGATCATCGACCCAGCCGATGCCATTCCGGCAGCCGGCGCTCCACGAAAGACCGAAATCCATGCTGATCGTGCTCGTTGCACTCGCCACTGTTCTCTCCCTCGCCGCCGAGATAGCCTATGGCCACTTCGCCGATCGCTACGAGGTGAGCTGGGTGCGGCCGGAGCTTGCAGAACATGCGGCGATCGCGCGCGCCCAAACGCCGCTGCGCGGAAATGAAGACCGACTGCGCTTGGAAAAACGGACTTCGAATCTGAACGCCAGATGAACGAGACATTCAAGGAGGCTTCAGATCGCCATTGGTAAACACCCGCTCAACATCCGGCGGAACCATATTTAAACGGATGCGTTCACTTAACCGACACAGAAATGCGTCAAAGCGCGGCAGGAAGGACCAAAAATGCCCGGCAAGATTACGATGATTAACGTGCTCTGGATGGTCATGGTCACGGGCATGCTCACCGCAACTGTCGCTCTTTACGATCAGAAGGTCGATACCTCCAAGGTTTATGGCCCCTATGCTTCGGCTCGCACGGCCGTACTGGGCCAGCACTGAGGAGCGAGTACGCAACTCCCCAGGAAAGGAATGCCTATGTTCACGATCTTGACAGTGCTCACCGCCCTCATCAGCGTCATGTTCATCGTGTCTGTGGCCTCGACGATATCAGCGCTGCGGCGCGAAGGCGAAGAGGTGAAGGCGCTGAACGAAAAGCATAGCGCGTTCTGACATTCCTCTCTCCCCTCCCATGAGCGGCACCGTTCGCCGCCTGGGCCTTTCAAAGCCGGATGCAACCAGCGTCCGGCTTTTTTCTTGGGCGGTGAGTCAGCCAACTGAATGCTTCAGCCTGGAAGCAAGGCTCTAACAGAAAAGGGCGGCTGGAAGCCGCCCCGTTCAGTCGATCATTCTTCGGCAGCACCGCCCGGATCGCCATCGGCGACAGGCGTCTCATCGGCGCCTTCGACGGTCCCTTCCGTCTCATCCTCCTCCGGCTCGCTGATGCGCTCGACCGAAACGACCTTCTCGTCCTTGGCCGTGGAGAAGATGGTGACGCCCTTGGTGGCGCGGCTGGCGATGCGGATGCCGCCGACCGGCACGCGGATCAGCTGGCCGCCATCGGAGACGAGCATGATCTGGTCGCCGTCATCGACCGGGAAGGCTGCAACCAGTTCGCCGATCTCACCGGTCTTCGATGTGTCGGTGGCGCGGATGCCCTTGCCGCCGCGGCCGGAGATACGGAAATCGTAAGAGGACGAGCGCTTGCCGAAGCCCTTCTCGGAGACGGTGAGCACGAACTGCTCGCGTGCCTTCAGCTCTTCGTAGCGTTCGTCGGAAAGCTGTCCCTCTTCGGTGACTTCCTCGCCGACGAGCGCGATATCCTCTTCATCGACGCCCGTCGCGCGACGCTCGGCGGCGGAACGCTTGAGATAGGCGGCCCGTTCCCACGGCTCCGCATCGACATGGCCGACGATCGTCATCGAGATGATGCGGTCGCCCTCGCCGAGATTGATGCCGCGCACGCCGATCGAGTTGCGGCCGGCAAAGACGCGGACGTCATCGACGGAGAAGCGGATGCACTGGCCGAGCGCCGTGGTCAGGAGAACGTCGTCCCGCTCGGTGCACGTCTCGACGGAGAGGATTTCGTCGCCCTCCTCCTCCAGCTTCATGGCGATCTTGCCGTTGCGGTTGACTTGGACGAAGTCCGACAGCTTGTTGCGGCGAACCGTACCGCGCGTTGTCGAGAACATGACGTCGAGATTGTCCCAGCTCGCCTCGTCCTCGGGCAAGGGCAGGATGGTGGTGATGCGTTCGCCGGGTTCGAGCGGCAGCATGTTGATCAGCGCCTTGCCGCGCGAGGTCGGCGTGCCGATCGGCAGACGCCAGACCTTCTCCTTATAGACGATGCCGCGGGAGGAGAAGAACAGGACCGGCGTATGGGTATTGACCACGAATAGCCGGCTAACGAAATCCTCGTCGCGGGTCGTCATGCCGGAGCGGCCCTTACCGCCGCGGCGCTGGGCGCGGTAGGTGGTCAGCGGCACGCGCTTGATGTAGCCGAGATGCGAGACGGTGACCACCATGTCTTCGCGGGCGATCAGATCCTCGTCGTCCATCTCCAGGCCGCCATCGACGATCTCGGTGCGGCGTGGCGTGCCGAACTCGTCGCGGACGGCGGAAAGCTCGTCCTTGACGATGGTCTGGATGCGGACACGCGAGGAAAGAATATCGAGATAATCCCGGATTTCCTCGCCTATCTTATTGAGTTCATCACCGATTTCGTCACGACCGAGTGCAGTCAGGCGGGCAAGGCGCAGCTCGAGAATAGCGCGCGCCTGCTCTTCCGAAAGGTTGTAGGTGAGATCGTCGTTGATGCGGTGGCGCGGATCGTCAATCAGACGGATCAGGCTTTCGACATCTTCAGCCGGCCAGCGGCGCGTCATCAGCTCTTCGCGGGCCGACTGCGGATCCGGCGCCTGACGAATGACGCGAATGACTTCGTCGATATTGGCGACGGCAATGGCGAGACCAACCAAGACGTGGGCGCGCTCGCGCGCCTTGCGAAGCAGAAATTTCGTTCTCCGGCTAACGACTTCTTCGCGGAAGGAGACGAAGGCGCGCAGCATGTCGAGCAGCGTCAACTGCTCCGGCTTGCCGCCGTTCAGCGCCACCATATTGCAGCCGAAGGAGGTCTGCAGCGGTGTGTAGCGGTAAAGCTGATTGAGGATAACCTCCGCATTGGCATCGCGCTTCAATTCGATGACGACGCGATAGCCCTGGCGGTCGGATTCGTCGCGCAGATCGGAGATGCCCTCGATGCGCTTTTCACGCACCAACTCAGCCATCTTCTCGATCATCGTCGCTTTGTTCACCTGATAGGGAATTTCGGTGATGATGATCTGCTCGCGGTCGCCGCGCATCGGCTCGATGGCGGCGACGCCGCGCATAATGACGGAGCCGCGGCCGGTCTCGTAGGCCGAGCGGATGCCGGCACGACCGAGGATCTTGGCGCCTGTGGGAAAATCAGGGCCGGGAATGATCTGCATCAGCTCCGGCAGGTCGATCGCCGGATCGTTGATCAGCGCGATGCAGCCGTCGATGACTTCGGAGAGGTTGTGCGGCGGAATGTTGGTCGCCATGCCGACGGCGATACCGCCGGCGCCGTTGACGAGCAGGTTCGGGAATTTGGCGGGAACCACGACCGGCTCGGAGAGCGTGCCGTCATAGTTGTCGCGGAAGTCGACGGTTTCCTTGTCGAGATCATCGAGCAGCGAATGGGCAGCCTTTTCCAGGCGGCATTCGGTGTATCGTTCGGCCGCCGGCGGATCGCCGTCGACGGAGCCGAAATTGCCCTGACCGTCGATCAGCGGCAGGCGCAGCGACCAGGGCTGCGCCATGCGGGCGAGCGCGTCATAAATCGCGGCGTTGCCGTGCGGATGGTATTTACCCATCACGTCGCCGGTGACGCGGGCGCATTTGACGTATTTCTTGTTCCAGTCGATGCCGAGCTCGGACATGCCGTAGAGGATGCGCCGGTGCACGGGCTTCAAGCCGTCGCGCACGTCGGGTAACGCGCGGCTGACGATGACGCTCATGGCGTAATCGAGATACGACCGCTGCATTTCCTCCATGATGGAGATGGGCTCGATGCCTGGCGGGAGCTTCCCGCCGCCGGGGGGTGTTTGCTCAGTCAAAACAGATCACGATCTCTTCTAGAATCACTTGAAGATTTATAGCGGAAAGCCTGTTCCCACGCCAATTTCTGAGCGCGTTTTGAACAGGCTTTTGCGGCGTAAAGACGGTAAAGCGCGCAAGTTTTACGGCCGGACCAGGCAAATCCGTCGCGGGCCGCCGCGGGATATTTGCCAAATCGGAAGCGGCGCTTCACAATCATGAGACCACGCATTCATATGATGTTCCGGAGAGACGATGGCAAGCGCCGACCAGTTGATCAACGCCTTCACCACGCTCATCGTCACCATCGACCCACCGGGGCTCGCACCGCTCTTCCTGGGGCTGACGATCGGCATGAGCCGGGCCGAGCGCCGGCAGGTGGCGTTGCGCGGCTCGACCATCGCCTTCATCATCCTTGCCGTCTTCGCCCTGTTCGGCGCAGGTGTGCTCGGCGTGCTCGGCATCTCGATCGGCGCCTTCCGCCTCGCCGGCGGGCTCTTGCTCTTCTGGATCGCCTTCGAGATGGTGTTCGAGAAGCGGCAGGACCGCAAGGAGAAGGCGACCGAGGTGGCGATCACCAAGGATCATATCGAGAATATCGCCGTCTTTCCCCTCGCCCTGCCGCTGATTGCCGGCCCCGGTGCGATCTCGGCAACCATCCTGCTTTCCGGCACGCTTGCGACCTCGGTCGAAAAGGCCCAGCTGATCGGCGTCATCGCCGCCATTCTGCTGCTGACCTTCCTCATGCTGCTGATCGCCGAAAGGCTCGACCGTTTTCTGGGCGTCACCGGCCGGGCAATCCTGACCCGCCTCCTCGGCGTCATCCTCGCAGCCCTTGCGGTGCAGTTCGTCGTCGACGGCGCGAAAGCGGCGCTCAATCTCATCAGCGCGACGCCGCATTGATCGGAAAATCAACGAGAGCATTGACGCCGTCTTCGAACATCCTGCTCCGAAGTACTACCACGCAAGTCCACCGGTCAGAACGGAAAATCAGAACACGGCGTATAGACTGAATGGGAGGATCAAATCGTCGCTTTCTACGAAAATATCTCGCTCCGAGTGCGGACTTGCTGGATAAATGTGTTCCGAACCCTTACCGATTTGGACAGGTACCACACCCACAGGCCGGTGACGATAATCGCAAATACGCTCGGGGCAACAATCTCGGCTGTCAGAAGTTGATTAACACCGATTCCTAGGACGGTGGAAACGAAGGCAATATCGAGTACGAGGGCGACTGGGATAGCTATCCACTGATAGAAGAACAACTTCGGAAATATTCTGTCCTTTTTAAACATAAACCAGACTACCACTACTTGAAGCGCCATAAGCGCAAAGTTCAAGGCGGCCTCGCCAATAAACACCAATTGGCCTCCTCCGCCACCATCATATTCAGCGTAATTTTCTATCGACTTCGCAGCAGCTCCCAGTGTTTTAAGTAGTCCTACGACCTCTGCTATTGCTAAAAGCAGAAGCCACCCACCGAAACCCGACGGGCCGCTGACTGGGTCTGTTGTTCTCCTGGCTGATCTAACAGCAAAGTAAATTGGAACTCCGAAAAATAGAAAAACAATCAGCCAATGCCAAATAGAAAACGATCCCATCAGCAAATCCCCCGAAAGCCTGAAATCTCCACCTGCATAAGGCGGTTCCGTTCATCCCCGACACCAGTTCTGGCCGATCACCCGCTTTTATTCGCGGAGCATCTGGAACCAATGAATCTCGCCAAAGACCACTTGGCGTCTCGCCGACCGAGCCCGAGCAAGGAAGTCGGACAATTTCAACCCGTTCTTCCAATGCTGATCCGCCGGGGTTCGCACAATTCTCTTTAGAACGGGATGTCGTCGTCGAGATCGCGCGAGAAGTTGCCGCCGCCGCCGCCCCGGCTCGGCGATGATGAAGGAGCCGGGGCGCCGTAGTCATCGCCGTAATCATTATTGCTGCTGCCGCCGCGGCCGCCGCCGAAGCCGGAGCTCGCGCCGCCGCCATCGCCCCGACCGTCGAGCATGGTCAGCGTCGAGCTGAAGCCCTGCAGCACCACTTCCGTCGAGTAGCGGTCCTGGCCCTGCTGGTCCTGCCACTTGCGGGTCTGCAGCTGGCCTTCGATATAGAGCTTGGCGCCCTTCTTCACATATTGCTCGACGACCTTGCAGAGGCCTTCGTTGAAGACGACGACCGTGTGCCATTCGGTCTTTTCGCGGCGTTCGCCGGAATTGCGGTCGCGCCAGGTTTCCGAGGTCGCGATGCGAAGGTTGGCAATCGGCCGGCCATCCTGAGTGCGGCGGATTTCAGGGTCTGCACCCACGTTTCCAACCAGAATTACCTTGTTCACGCTACCAGCCATGCTTCTCACCCTGCCTGCCGCCCTGCCCGGCGGCGTTAATCGATCAGCGCACCTTAAACCATAGAGACCGCAGATGCGCGTGAACGGCGTTTAATCCACAATTTATCCATCAGAATGCCGCATGCATTCATCAGGAATTTTGTTCTTTATTTGTTCTAGTTTATCCGTATGATCCTGTCAACAGAATCGAAAACCTTGAGCCATCCAGGATATTCAGCCTCGACTCGCCCGTCGGCATCACTAAATAAGGGCTGTTATCCAGAAAACCAAAGCAGAGACGATGAGCGAACTGAAGACGATCTCCATCCGCGGCGCGCGCGAGCACAATCTGAAGAGCATCGATCTCGATCTGCCGCGCAACAAGCTGATCGTCATGACCGGGCTTTCGGGATCCGGCAAATCCTCGCTCGCCTTCGACACCATCTATGCCGAGGGCCAGCGGCGCTATGTCGAAAGCCTGTCGGCCTATGCCCGGCAATTCCTGGAAATGATGCAGAAGCCCGATGTCGACCAGATCGACGGGCTGTCGCCTGCCATTTCGATCGAGCAGAAGACCACCTCGCGCAACCCGCGCTCGACGGTCGGCACGGTCACCGAGATCTACGATTACATGCGCCTGCTCTTTGCCCGCGTCGGCGTTCCCTATTCGCCGGCGACAGGCCTGCCGATCGAGAGCCAGACCGTCAGCCAGATGGTCGACCGCATCCTCGCTTTCGGCGAGGGTACTCGTCTCTATATTCTCGCGCCGCTCGTGCGCGGCCGCAAGGGCGAATACAAGAAGGAACTGGCGGAGCTGATGAAGAAGGGCTTCCAGCGCGTCAAGATCGACGGTCAGTTCTACGAGATCGCCGAGGCGCCTGTTCTCGACAAGAAATACAAGCACGACATCGACGTCGTGGTCGACCGTATCGTCGTGCGCCCTGATGTCTCGGCACGCCTGGCCGACAGCCTTGAAACCTGCCTGAAGCTCGCCGACGGGCTGGCGATCGCCGAATTCGCCGACAAGCCGCTGCCGCCCGAAGAGACCTCGGCCGGCGGTTCGGCTAACAAGTCGCTGAACGAAACGCATGAGCGCGTGCTGTTTTCGGAGAAATTCGCCTGCCCGGTCTCGGGCTTCACCATCCCGGAAATCGAACCCAGGCTCTTCTCCTTCAACAATCCCTTCGGCGCCTGCCCGACCTGCGACGGTCTCGGCGCCCAGCAAAAGATCGACCCGGACCTGATCGTGCCGGAACCGGAGCGGACTTTGCGCGACGGAGCGATCGCGCCCTGGGCCAAGTCGACCTCGCCCTATTACAACCAGACGCTGGAAGCGCTCGGCAAACATTACGGCTTCAAGCTCGGCACCCGTTGGAACGACCTGTCCGACGAGGCCAAGGACGTCATTCTCAACGGCACTGACGACAAGATCGAGTTCCACTACGCCGACGGCGCCCGCTCCTATACGACGCACAAGAATTTCGAGGGCATCATCACCAATCTCGAACGCCGCTGGAAGGAGACCGATTCCGCCTGGGCGCGCGAGGATATCGAGCGCTTCATGTCGGCCGCCCCCTGCCCGGCCTGCAACGGCTTCCGCCTGAAGCCGGAAGCGCTGGCGGTGAAGATTGACAAGCTGCATATCGGCGAAGTCACCAGCATGTCGATCCGCATTGCGCGCGACTGGTTCGAGGCATTGCCGGCGACGTTCAACGCCAAGCAGAACGAAATCGCCGTCCGCGTTCTCAAGGAAATCCGCGACCGCCTGCGCTTTTTGAACGATGTCGGCCTGGAATATCTGAGCCTTTCGCGCAATTCCGGCACGCTATCGGGTGGCGAGAGCCAGCGCATTCGGCTCGCCTCGCAGATCGGTTCGGGGCTGACGGGTGTGCTCTACGTGCTGGACGAGCCGTCGATCGGCCTGCATCAGCGCGACAATGCGCGGCTGCTCGACACGCTGAAGCATCTGCGCGATATCGGCAACACTGTCATCGTCGTCGAGCATGACGAGGATGCGATCCTGACGGCCGACGACGTGGTGGATATCGGTCCGGCCGCCGGCATCCATGGCGGTGAGGTTATCGCCCATGGCACGCCGCAGGACATAATGGACAATCCGAAATCGCTGACCGGCAAATATCTCTCCGGCGAACTCGGCGTTCCCGTTCCCGAAGTGCGCCGCAAGCCGAAGAAGGGCCGCGAAATTAAGGTGATCGGCGCACGCGGCAACAATCTGAAGAACGTCACCGCGTCGATCCCGCTCGGTGTCTTCACGGCAGTGACCGGCGTTTCCGGCGGCGGCAAATCCACCTTTCTGATCGAGACGCTCTATAAATCGGCGGCACGCCGCGTCATGGGCGCGCGCGAAATTCCGGCCGACCACGACCGGATCGACGGTTTCGAGCATATCGACAAGGTGATCGACATCGACCAGTCGCCGATCGGCCGCACGCCGCGCTCGAACCCCGCGACCTACACCGGCGCCTTCACGCCGATCCGCGATTGGTTCGCCGGCCTGCCGGAAGCCAAGGCGCGCGGCTACCAGCCGGGCCGCTTCTCCTTCAACGTCAAGGGCGGACGCTGCGAGGCCTGCCAGGGCGACGGCGTCATCAAGATCGAGATGCACTTCCTGCCCGATGTCTATGTCACCTGCGACGTCTGCCACGGCAAGCGCTATAACCGCGAGACGCTCGACGTGACCTTCAAGCAGAAGTCGATCGCCGACGTGCTCGACATGACGGTGGAGGAAGGCGTCGATTTCTTTGCGGCAGTTCCCGCCGTGCGCGACAAGCTGCAATCGCTGAAGGATGTCGGCCTCGGCTACATCAAGGTCGGTCAGCAGGCCAATACGCTCTCGGGCGGCGAAGCGCAGCGCGTCAAGCTCGCCAAGGAACTGTCGAAACGTTCGACCGGACGCACGCTCTACATTCTCGACGAGCCGACGACTGGCCTGCACTTCCACGACGTCGCAAAGCTCTTGGAAATGTTGCACGAGCTCGTCAACCAGGGCAATTCCGTCGTGGTGATCGAGCACAATCTCGAAGTCATCAAGACAGCGGACTGGGTGCTCGATTTCGGCCCCGAGGGTGGCGATGGCGGCGGCGAAATCGTCGCGACCGGCACACCGGAAGCGATCGTCCGGGAAAAGCGCTCCTATACCGGCCAGTTCCTGAAGGAATTGCTGGAGCGGCGGCCGGCGAAGAAGGCAGTCGCGGCGGAATGACGATGAGGTTGGCGTCGCCCGACGATCTCCAAGCGGTATATCGCGCTTTATAGTGTCTTCGGATTCCGGAAAACGGGTCGTCGGCTGAACCCTTGTCGGCCAGGATGGACGCTCGTCGACATGATGAAAGAGATTCATGCGGCTTGACTGCCGCGAACTGGGAGGACGACATGACGAAATCCGGCACTATCCGCACCGGCATCGGCGGCTGGACCTTCGAGCCCTGGCGGGGGCATTTCTTTCCCGCCGATCTGAAACAGAAGGACGAGCTGCATTATGCCAGCCGTCAGTTGAAGGTCATCGAGGTCAATGGCACCTATTACAGCACGCAAAAGCCTGCAGTCTTTGCGAAATGGGCAGCGGATGTGCCCGATGGCTTTATCTTTTCGCTGAAGGCAACGCGGTTTGTCACCAATCGGCGGGTGCTCGCGGAAGCCGGTGAATCGATGGAGCGCTTCCTCACCTCTGGAATCAGCGAACTCGGGGATCATCTCGGGCCGCTGCTCTGGCAATTCGCGCCGACAAAGAAATTCGATCCGGACGATTTCGAAGCCTTCCTGAAGCTGCTGCCGGCAAAGCAGGACGGACTGGCGCTCCGTCACGTGGTGGAGGTGCGGCACGATTCCTTCAAGGTGCCGGAATTCGTTGCTCTGCTTGCTAGATATGGCGTGGCGCCGGTTTGTGCCGAACATTTCGAATATCCGATGATCGCCGATGTGACGGCAGATTTCGTCTATGCCCGATTGCAGAAGGGATCGGATGATATTCCGACCTGCTATCCCGACAAGGATCTGAAGGCTTGGGCAAAGCGGCTCGAGACTTGGGCCGAGGGCAAAGTTCCGGACGATCTGCCGCTGATCGACGGGGATCGTCAGGTGAAGGCTGAGCCGCGCGACGTCTTCGCCTTCATGATCCACGAGGGCAAGGTCAATGCGCCGCACGGGGCGATCGCGCTGCAGCAGTTGCTGGCGAAATAGGCGATTGAGACTTAGCCGGGGCTAAAGCGGCAGCACCTCGGCTGCAAGCTCTTCCGCCGTCAGCCCCTTGCCGGAGCGCTGGCCAGCCTCTCCGTGCAGCCAGACGGCGGCGGCCGCAGCTTCAAAAGTCGGCAGGCCCTGGGCGAGCAATCCGCCGATGATGCCGGCAAGCACATCGCCGGAACCTGCCGTGGCAAGCCAGACAGGCGCATTGGTATTGATGAGCGCGCGCCCGTCCGGCGAGGCGATTACGGTATCGGCGCCCTTATAGACGATCGCGGAATTGGCGCGGCGGGCGGCCGCCACGGCCTTGTCTACCTTCCCCAGCGTTTCGTCGTCGCCAATATCCGGAAAGAGCCGCGAAAATTCACCCTCGTGCGGCGTCAGCACCAGACGCTGCTCGCCCTGGAAAAGGTCAAAAAGCTGTTGCGGATCGTCCTTGAACGAAGAGATGCCGTCGGCATCGAGCACGAGTCGGCGATCGGCAAGCGCGGTGACGAAGCCGCGGGCTCTCGCGCCGACACCGAAGCCGGGACCGAGGACGAATGTCTGCAGCCGCTTGTCGGACAGCCACTCTGCCAGATCCGCCTCGTCGTCGACTGCATGCAGCATGACGGCTGTGAGATGCGCGGCATTGGCGGCCATCGCTGCGCCGGGGGCGGCGATCGTTACCAGGCCGGCGCCGGCCTTCAGGCCGGAGACCGCCGACATGCGGGCAGCCCCGGTCTTGTCGGCCTCGCCCGAAAAAACAACCAGATGACCGCGCTTGTATTTGTGGGTTTCCAGCTGCTCGGCCGGCAGCACGCCCTTCCAGGCGTCAGGTGTGTTCTCGGCGACGGCGCCGCCCGCCTCAGCCCGGATGATCCGGGCGGGAATGCCGATGTCGAAGACTTCCAACTCGCCGCAAAGCTCCCTGCCCGGCATCAGGAGATGGCCGGGCTTTCGGGTCATGAAGGTGATGGTGTTGCGAGCCTGGAAGGCAGCACCCAGCACCTTGCCGGTGCGGCCATCGACGCCTGAGGGCAGATCGATGGCGAGCACCGCGATACCGGCCTCGGCGACACGCTTGGTCAAGGCAGCCACATCGGCCGGCACCGCGCGCCCGAGGCCTGCTCCGAACAGACCGTCGATGACGACGTCGCCGGCTTCCGGCCGATAGCGGCCGAGTTCTTGGCCCTGCAATGCGCAGCCAGCCCGAGCGCGGGCGGCATCGCCTTTCAGCTTTGCGGGATCGCCGAGATGAAAAACTGCCACGGTCGCTCCGGCCTCTAGCAGATGCCTTGCCGCGACATAGGCGTCGCCCCCGTTGTTGCCGGGGCCGCAGAGCACGACGAAACGCAGCGCCCCGGGATGAAGCCTGAGCGCGGCAGCCGCGGCGGCGGCCCCTGCCCTTTCCATCAGGCCGAAGGAATCGATTCCGGAGGCAGCTGCGGCCGCATCGATGGCGCTCATTTCGGCAGGCGTCACCAGAAGCTCGGAGAGATGTTTGCTCATCAGCCTATTCAATTCAAAAAAGCACAAAAAACAACCGTCTGGAGAGAAGCGACAGAGATCTAAATTTGTGCATTTGCTTATCTTTTAATCGCCTCGCAACTTGGTTTTGCAATCGAAGGAAAACCTGGCTTTTCCGGTTTTCGGCCGATTTTTCTCCGATAGCCGACGTTTTTCCACCCCTCTCGTCACCAAATCGACATTAAATTCCCCGCAGACGCGCCGGTTTCGACAAAATCGACGTTTTTTTTCGATAACGCGGATTTCAAACTGGCACGATATCTGCATCATATCCGCGAGCGGGAACATCCCTGCCATAACAGGAGAAGCGGAGAGACATTTTCTCATGAAAAAGATCGAAGCGATCATTAAGCCCTTCAAGCTGGACGAAGTGAAGGAAGCCCTTCAGGAAGTCGGCCTGCAGGGTATCACAGTCACGGAAGCCAAGGGCTTCGGTCGTCAGAAGGGCCATACGGAACTCTACCGCGGTGCCGAATACGTCGTCGATTTCCTGCCGAAAGTGAAAGTCGAGGTGGTGCTGGCCGATGAAAACGCCGAGGCGGTCATCGACGCGATCCGCAAGGCGGCGCAAACCGGCCGCATCGGCGACGGAAAGATCTTCGTCTCCAATGTCGAAGAGGTTATCCGCATCCGCACCGGCGAGACCGGCATCGATGCCATCTGACCACTTTGCCTACCGCGCAAAGTCCGATACCGTCACCGCGCCCACCTATTGTCATTGCTAATTGGAGGAAGGCTTTTAATGGCGACCGCAAGCGAAATTCTGAAGCAGATCCAGGAAAACGACGTGAAGTTCGTCGATCTGCGCTTCACCGATCCGAAGGGCAAGTTGCAGCATGTGACGATGGACGTTGCCGTCGTCGACGAAGACATGTTCGCCGACGGCGTGATGTTCGACGGCTCCTCGATCGGCGGCTGGAAGGCCATCAACGAGTCCGACATGGTGCTGATGCCCGATACCGAAACGGTGCATATGGATCCATTCTTCGCCCAGTCGACCATGGTCATCGTCTGCGACATTCTCGATCCGGTTTCCGGCGAGGCCTATAACCGCGATCCGCGCGGCACCGCCAAGAAGGCCGAAGCCTATCTCAAAGCCTCCGGGATCGGCGACACGATCTTCGTCGGCCCGGAAGCCGAATTCTTCGTCTTCGACGACGTCAAGTACAAGGCCGATCCCTACAATACCGGCTTCAAGCTCGATTCGACCGAACTGCCGTCGAACGACGACACCGATTATGAAACCGGCAACCTCGGCCATCGCCCGCGCGTCAAGGGCGGCTATTTCCCGGTTCCCCCGGTCGACAGCGCTCAGGACATGCGTTCGGAAATGCTGACGGTGCTCTCGGAAATGGGCGTCGTCGTCGAAAAGCATCACCATGAAGTCGCCGCCGCCCAGCACGAACTCGGCATCAAGTTCGACACGCTGGTGCGCAACGCCGACAAGATGCAGATCTACAAATATGTCGTGCACCAGGTGGCCAACGCCTACGGCAAGACCGCGACCTTCATGCCGAAACCGATCTTCGGCGACAACGGTTCGGGCATGCACGTGCACCAGTCGATCTGGAAGGGCGGCAAGCCGACGTTTGCCGGCGACGAATATGCCGGCCTCTCCGAGACCTGCCTCTACTACATCGGCGGCATCATCAAGCACGCCAAGGCAATCAATGCCTTCACCAATCCGTCGACGAACTCCTACAAGCGTCTCGTGCCGGGTTATGAAGCGCCGGTGCTACTCGCCTATTCGGCCCGCAACCGCTCGGCTTCCTGCCGCATTCCGTTCGGCTCCAACCCGAAGGCCAAGCGCGTCGAAGTCCGCTTCCCGGATCCGACCGCCAACCCCTACCTCGCCTTCGCCGCCATGCTGATGGCCGGCCTCGACGGCATCAAGAACAAGATCCATCCCGGCAAGGCCATGGACAAGGATCTCTACGATCTGCCGCCGAAGGAACTGAAGAAGATCCCGACCGTCTGCGGTTCGTTGCGCGAAGCGCTCGAAAGCCTCGACAAGGACCGCAAGTTCCTGACCGCCGGCGGCGTCTTCGACGACGACCAGATCGATGCCTTCATCGAGCTGAAAATGGCAGAGGTGATGCGTTTCGAGATGACGCCGCATCCTGTCGAATACGACATGTATTATTCGGCCTGATCGGCCGCCACGCGGAAAGTCCCGGTTCGCCGGGACTTTTACCTCCCCGGTCATGAACGGCAGAAGGAGGATATGACGTTCATGTGACGCGCTGGTGCAAAATTCTTGATTTGCACCGCACCAATCACCAAATTTGGTGATGAAAGGAAGTCGTACCATGAAAGAAAGACTAGCAAAGTTCAGTATCGGCGAAGTGGTCCGGCACAAGGTTTTTCCGTTTCGCGGCGTCATCTTCGATGTCGATCCGGAATTCGCGAATACCGAGGAATGGTGGAACTCCATTCCCGCCGAAGTGCGCCCCAGCAAGGACCAGCCCTTCTACCATCTGCTCGCCGAAAACGACGAAAGCGAATATGTCGCCTATGTCTCCGAGCAGAACCTGGTGAATGACGAAAGCGGCACGCCGCTTCGCAACCCGCAGATCTACCAGATTTTCGATCAGGCCCCGTCAGGGCAGTTCAAACCCAAGATGAGCTTCGCCCACTAATAAGATCAGACACGCCGATCGATTAAACGAGGCCTCGCATCTCCCGGCGAGGCCTTTTTCTTGGCGAGAAACAAAAACCCGGCACGAAGCCGGGTTTTTTGTTCAAGCCTGTCGGCTAGATTACTGAGCCTTGGCAGCCTTCTGAGCGTCTTCCAGCTTCTTACGGGCTTCTTCAGCCTTCTTCTGCATGCCTTCCTGCAGGCTGCGCTGGCTTTCAGCGAGCTTGGATTCGGAAACCGGTTCGCCATCATAAGCGCCGGTGAAGCCTTCGAGCGAAATCTTGATCGGGTTCGGGGCGCGGCGGAAGTTGATCGAAGTGAAGATCACGTCGCTGCCCTTCTTGAGGCTGGCGATCATCGCGTCGGTCAGCGGAATTTCAGCGGTGCACTTGTCCGGCAGGCAGACGGCGTAATCGAGCTTCTGGCCCTTGCCGCCGTCGATCTGCATGCTGATGCCCGGAGGAATGAGGCGTGCCGTGGGAACGGAGACCTGCAGGAGCTTGCGGTTGATCTTGCCGGTGACCGAAATCAGGCCGACAGCCGTGACGAGCTGGCCGCCATTGGCGAGAATCAGGTTCTGGACGACGCAGATGTCGTTGTCTTCCTGCTTGCTGCAGGTCTTGTACCAGCCGAGCTTCGGCGCGCCAGCGGCCTGTGCCGGGGCATCGGCCGGAGCCTGCGCCGCCGCATCCTGTGCGAAGGAGGAGACCGGTGCCGAAGCGCCGAACACCACTGCCAGAACGGACAGTGCTGCCCGCATTTTCTTTTCAGACTTGAACATCATAACGAATTCCGTCTCCTGATATCCGTTCGGAGCAGCGACGTGCCGCCCCAACCATCGGGTCGTTCGGCACTCCACCTCATGGAAAAATAAGGCAAATGCATGACCCCGAAACTTCGGGTTCACCTGTTACATCGCAGCGTTCAAGATATCCAGCTTTTCTTTGGCAATTTAAGAGTCAATTTCATCGACAGGCCAAAGAAATCGCGCCTGCGTGTTGGAATCAGTCGACCCCATGCTAATCTCGCGATGAATCATGCACTTGTTTTTCGCGGATCAAGGATTGCCGAATGCTCCGGATCATCGTCCCTCTCGTCCTCTCCTTGCTGTGCGGCACCGTCGCCGCAGAGCCGCTGCACGGCATCGCTATGCATGGCGAGCCGGCCTTGCCGCCTGACTATAAGCACTTTCCCTACGTCAATCCCGACGTGAAAAAGGGCGGCAAGATCACCTATGGCGTCGTCGGCACTTTCGACAACCTCAACCCGTTCATCCTGAAGAGCATGCGCACGACGGCGCGCGGCATGTGGGATCCGGAATATGGAAACCTCGTCTACGAATCGCTGATGCAGCGCTCCCGGGACGAGCCTTTCACGCTTTACGGCCTGCTTGCCGAAACGGTCGAATGGGATGAGGACAGGAGCTTCATCCAGTTCAACCTCAATCCGAAAGCGAAGTGGTCCGACGGTCAGCCGGTGACGCCGGAGGACGTGATGTTCACCTTCGAACTGATGCGCGACAAGGGACGCGTGCCCTACTCCAACCGCATCAACGTCGTCGCCAAGATGGAGAAGGTCGACGAGCACAGCGTACGCTTCACCTTCAACGACAAGGCAGACCGCGAGACGCCTCTGATTTTCGGTCTTTTTCCGGTGCTGCCGAAACACGCGGTCGATCCGGAAACCTTCGACCGCACGTCCCTGACGCCACCGGTCGGTTCCGGTCCCTACAAGGTGAAGACGGTGAAGCCCGGCGAGAGCATCACCTATGAGCGCGATCCGAATTACTGGGGCAAGGACATTCCGGCGAAGGTCGGGACTGACAATTACGACCAGATCACTGTCCAGTATTTCCTGCAGGACACAACGCTGTTCGAAGCCTTCAAGAAGGGCGATGTCGACCTCTATCCCGACGGCAATCCCGGCCATTGGGCCAATGCCTACAATTTCCCCGCCGCCACCTCCGGGACCGTGATCAAGGACGTGTTCACGCCGAAACTCCCAAGCGGCATGCTCGGCTTCGTGTTCAACACGCGCCGGCCGATCTTTACCGACGCGAAGGTGCGCGAAGGCCTGTCGCTGGTGTTCGATTTCGAATGGGCGAACAAGAACCTTTATTCCGGCGCCTACAAGCGCACCCAGAGCTTCTGGCAGAATTCCGATCTATCAAGCTTCGGCATTCCCGCCGATGCGAAGGAAATTGCGTTGCTCGGGCCGATCAAGGACAAAATCGCACCCGACATTCTCGACGGCAGTTATAAGCTGCCGGTCACCGACGGCTCCGGCCGTGACCGCAACGTGCTGAAGCAGGCGGTTGGGTTGTTGAAACAGGGCGGCTATACTATCCAGGGCGGCAAGATGCTTGACGCCTCCGGCCGCCAACTTGCTTTCGAGATCATGACGCAGAATGCCGACCAGGAGAAGCTTGCTGTCGCCTATCAGCGTTCGCTGCAGACAATCGGTATTGCGGCTTCGATTCGCACTGTCGATGATTCGCAGTATCAGATCCGCACGAACAGCTTCGATTACGACATGATCATGAAGTCCTATACTTCGTCGCTGTCACCTGGAAACGAGCAGCTCGGCCGCTGGTCTTCGGCTGCGCGCACCCGCGAGGGGACCGATAGTTTTGCCGGCGCCAACGATCCCGATCTCGATACGCTGATCGACCATCTACTGAGGGCACGCTCTGCGGAAGATTTCACAGCGGCGGTGCGCTCCTACGACCGGCTGCTGCTATCCAGCCATTATGTGCTGCCGCTATATCATATGGACCAGCAGTGGGTTGCCCGCAGCAAGCGCATCGGCCATCCCGACGCGGTACCGCTTTACGGCTACCAGCTGCCGGTTTGGTGGGATACAAGCGCCCAATAGAAGCGGCCGAAACACTTCGGCCCTATGTCTCCCCCGGAGACACACAGAAGGAACATCATCATGGAGCGCATCACCATCGACGTCGTCTCGGATGTCGTCTGCCCCTGGTGCTATCTCGGCAAGGCGCGGCTGGAACTCGCCATTGCGGAAGTGCAGGACGAGATCGGTGTCGACATCAACTGGCGGCCGTACCGGCTCAATCCCGACTATCCCAAGGAAGGTGTCGACCAGAAGAAGGCGCTGGCGGAGAAGCTCGGCGGCGAGGAGCGCGTGGCGCAGGCGCACAAGATGCTGACCGATTACGGTCAGGAGGTCGGCATCGCCTTCGATTTCAAAGCGATCAAGATCGGCCCGAACACGCTCGACGCCCACCGGCTGATCCACTGGGCGATGATCGAAGGCCGCGAGAAGCAGGACAAGGTCGTCACCGCCTTGTTCAAGGCGAATTTCGAGGAAGGCCGCAATGTCGGCGACCATGCGGTGCTGCTCGACATCGCCGAGAAGGCCGGCCTCGACCGTTCGGTCATCGCCTCGCTGCTTGCGTCCAATGCCGATAGCGATCTGATCGTCGCCGAAATCAAGGCGGCACAGGAGATGGGCGTCAACGGCGTGCCGTTCTTCATCTTCGACCAACAATATGCCGTGAGCGGCGCGCAGACGCCTGACGTGCTGGCGAACGCGTTGCGCGACATCGCAAAGGCAAAGGCCGAGGCGCGATCGGGATTGAACTGAGTCAATCGATGCGAATCGAGATCGAACAGCCGTGACAAAGTTGGATCGAGGATTTCGCAGCGCTCAAGCGCACCGTCATGGGCGCAGCACCCGCCGGAGCTTATCTGCATCATATCGGCTCGACGGCCATTCCCGGCCTTCCGGCCAAGGATATCATCGATCTCCAGCTTACGGTGAACGATCTGGCCGAGGTCGATGCCGACGCATTCGAACAGGCAGGCTTCGAGCGCCGGCCCATCACCATCGATCACTGCCCTCCGGGACTTGAACTGGCGGAAGGCGAACTTCGCAAGGCCTTCTATCGCAGCAAAGGACGCCCTGCCAATCTGCATATCCGGCAAGGAGGCCGTTCCAATCAGCGCTACTCCCTTCTCTGCCGAGACTTCCTGCGCGCCCATCCGACGGCGGCCAATGCCTATGCGCTGATCAAACAGCGGCTCGCCCAGCGTTTCCCCGAGGACGTCGATTTCTACTACGACATCAAGGACCCGGTATTCGACATCATCATGGACGGCGCCAATGAATGGGCAAAGCTGATTGGCTGGTCGGAGCCACCGGGCGACTGAAGCCGCGGCTTTAACTCAGCCCAGAACCGGAACGCAGCGCACTTCGGTCTTCACCGAATTGGCGATGAAACATTCGTCGTGGGCGCGATGATGCAGAGCTTCGAACTCACTCAGAGAGGGCTGCTTTTCACCGCTGAAGACGACATATGGCTTCAGCGTCACGACAGTCATGGCGAGACGGCCTTCGGCATTCTTCTCCATCACGCCCTCGGCGGCATCGGTGTAGCTGTCGACACAAAAGCGCTGTTTGGCCGCAAGGGAGAGGAACCAGAGCATGTGACAGCTCGAAAGCGAGGCAATGAAGGCTTCCTCCGGATCAACTGCGTCTTCGGCTGAATAAGGCAGCGGAACGACATGCGCGGATGAAGATGCCCTCACCTCGATTCCGCCGTCGAAGGTCCAGCGGTGGGCGCGGCTGTAGCGGTTGTCGGTGAAGGTCTCGCAGTGTCGCTCCCAGGCAATTGTCGCGCCATATGTCGCCATATCAGTCTCGCTCCGTTACTTCGCCATTTCGGCCAGTTGCGTCATGATAACAGCGGCGCCCTGCAGGCGTTTTTCCGGTGTCGGCAGGTCGCGAGTCAGGAACAGGCTGTGATCAGGGCGGATCTTCGCCATCGTGCCCTGCTTGCCAATATAACCGACGAGGTTTGCCGGATTGGGGAATTCCTTGTTGCGGAACTGCACGACGACGCCCTTCGGGCCGGCATCGAGCTTTTCGACATTGGCGGTGCGGCAGAGTGACTTGATGTAGACGATCTTCAGCAGATGCTGGACTTCGATCGGCATCGGCCCGAAGCGGTCGATCATCTCGGCGCCGAAGCCGTCGATCTCCTTGAGTTCGGTGAGTTCGCCGAGACGGCGGTAAAGTGCCATGCGCAGATGCAGGTCGGGCACGTAGTCTTCCGGGATCATCACCGTCGTTCCGACGGAGATCTGCGGCGACCAGCCGGTGTCGTGGATCTCGTCGACACCCTTGACCTCGGCGACTGCCTCTTCCAGCATCTGCTGATAGAGTTCGAAGCCGACTTCCTTGATGTGACCCGACTGCTCCTCGCCGAGCAAGTTGCCGGCGC
The DNA here is from genome assembly GCF_002204185.1 of Rhizobium esperanzae. Classification (GTDB taxonomy): domain Bacteria; phylum Pseudomonadota; class Alphaproteobacteria; order Rhizobiales; family Rhizobiaceae; genus Rhizobium; species Rhizobium esperanzae. The sequence goes on from NZ_MXPU01000007.1 coordinate 141,256, forward strand.
CGCGGATATCGAGGTCGTGGCTCGCCAGCTGGAAGCCGGCGCCAAGCGTATCGAGCGACTGCAGCACCTTCAGCCGTCGGTCGGCCGTTGCCGTCAGTACCTTGTTCACAGGCAGAGTGAAGAGCGCGAAAGCGCGCACCTTCGAGCGGCCGACGCGGCCGCGCAGCTGATAAAGCTGGGCAAGGCCGAACATATCGGCGCGGTGGACGATCAGCGTGTTGGCCGTGGGGACGTCGAGGCCGGATTCGACAATGGTGGTCGACAACAGCACGTCATAGCGGCCTTCATAGAAGGCGTTCATGATGTCTTCGAGTTCGCCGGCCGGCATTTGGCCATGAGCGACGGCGACCTTCAGCTCCGGCACGTCGGACTGCAGGAAGGCATGCACGTCGGCGAGGTCGGCAAGCCTCGGGCAGACATAGAAGCTCTGGCCGCCGCGATAGTGCTCGCGCATCAGCGTCTCGCGGATGACAAGGCTGTCGAAGGGCGAGATGAAGGTGCGCACCGCCATGCGGTCGACCGGCGGCGTGGTGATCAGCGACAGCTCGCGCACCCCGGTCATCGCAAGCTGCAGCGTGCGCGGGATCGGTGTCGCCGACAGCGTCAGAACGTGCACGTCGCTCTTCAGCTCCTTCAGCCGCTCCTTGTGCTTGACGCCGAAATGCTGCTCCTCGTCGATGACGAGCAGGCCGAGATTGGCGAATTTGATGCCGGCGCCGAGCAGCGCATGGGTGCCGACGACGATATCGGTCTTGCCTTCGGCGACTTCCTTCTTGGTCAGCGCCAGATCCTTGGCGCCGACAAGGCGGGAGGCCTGCTGGACACGCACCGGCAGGCCACGGAATCGCTCGGAAAAAGTCTTGAAATGCTGGCGGGCAAGCAATGTCGTCGGCACGACGACGGCAACCTGGACGCCGTTCATCGCAGCGACGAAGGCGGCGCGCAGCGCCACTTCCGTCTTGCCGAAGCCGACGTCACCGCAGACCAGGCGATCCATCGGCCGGCCGGCGCCGAGATCGGAGCGCACCGCCTCGATGGCATTGTCCTGGTCCTCGGTCTCGTCATAGGGGAAGCGGGCGGCAAACTCGTCGTAAAGCCCGTCCGGCGTCGTCAGAACAGGCGCATGGCGAGTCAGGCGCTCGGCGGCGATTCGGATCAGCGCGTCCGCCATATCGAGCAGCCGCTTCTTGAGCTTGGCCTTGCGCATCTGCCAGGCGCCGCCGCCGAGCTTGTCGAGTTGGGCCTCGGTGCCCTCGCCGCCGTAGCGCGAGAGCAGATCGATATTTTCGACCGGCAGGAAGAGTTTGGCCTCATCGGCATATTGCAGTTCGAGGCAGGCATGCGGGGCGCCTGCCGCCTCGATCGTCTTCAGGCCGATGAAGCGGCCGATGCCGTGCTCGGCATGGACGACGATCGAGCCCTCGTCGAGGCCGGCGACCTCGGCGATGAAGTCGGCGGCGCGTTTGCGACGCTTGGAGCGGCGCACCATGCGGTCGCCGAGGATATCCTGCTCGCCGATGACGACGAGATCACCGGCCTCGAAGCCGGATTCGAGATTGAGCACGGCGGCGGCCGCCTCGCCTTTGCCCAGCGTGGCGAGATCTTTCAGCGCCTCGACGGGCTTGACCTTTTCCAGGCCATGCTCGTTCAGCACCTGCAGCAGGCGCTCCAGCGAACCCTCGGTCCAGGCGGTGACCAGCACCTGCGCCCCGCCGGCGCGCCGGTCGGCAATATGCTTGACGACGACGTCGAAGATATTGACGCGCTCTGCGTCGCCGCCGCCCTCGGCATTCGAGCGAGCCCAGCGCTGACCTTGGCGGGCTTCGATATTGACGACCCGCCTCGCCTCGCCCTCGATTTCATTGAAAGGGCTGACACGGATCGCGCCGAGCGCGTCGAGGGTTTTGGCGAAAAGCTTGCTGTCCAGGTAGAGCTGTCCCGGTGCCACCGGCTTGTAGGGCGTGCCCTGCGCCATCTGGCCCTTGGCCGGCTGGCCGGAATTCAGGCGGGCGTCGAAATAGTCGAGGACGAGCTTGGAGCGCTCCTCGGCCGCCTCACGCACAGTATGGTCGGTGACGACTCGGAAGCCGCTGAGATAATCGAAAACGGTATCGAGCTTTTCGTAGAAGAGCGGCAGCCAATGCTCCATGCCGGGGTAGCGGCGGCCTTCGGAGACGGCGAGATAAAGCGCGTCATCGCGCGTCGTCGCGCCGAAAGCCGAGAGGTAGTTCTTGCGGAAGCGGCTGATCGTATCCGGCGTCAGCGTTACCTCGCTCATCGGATTGAGATCGAGCGAGCGCACCTGGCCCGTGGTGCGCTGGCTTGCCGGATCGAAGCTGCGGATCGATTCCAGCGTATCGCCGAAGAAATCGAGGCGGACCGGCTCTTCCGACCCCGGCACGAAGACGTCCAGGATGCCGCCCCGCACGGCATATTCGCCGACTTCGCGAACGGTCGCGACACGGTCGAAGCCGTTGCGCTCCAGACGTCCGGCGAGATCGTCCATGCGCAGCTGGTTGCCGGGACGGGCCGAAAAGCTCAGGCTTTCAATGACATCCTGCGGCGCGACCTTCTGCAACATGGCATTGGCGGTGACGAGCACGATGGCCGCATGCGGCTTTTTGCGGTGGGCTATGAGACCGCCGAGTGCCGCAAGCCGGCGGGCCGAGGTATCGGCGCTCGGCGAGACGCGGTCATAGGGCAGACAGTCCCAGGCCGGCAGGGTGAGAACCGGAATGTCGGGGGCGACGAAGCCCAGCATCTGCTCGAGATCGGCCATCCGGTGGCCGTCCGACATCACATAGGCGACCGGCTCTCCCGTGCGGGCGAGTTCGGCGAGCAGCAGCGGTTCCAGACCGCCAGGCACATTGCCGATCGTCAGCGGCTCGGCAATGGCCGCAAGCTTCTTCGCATCGAAACCAGGGATCATTCCGGCGTCCTGAGGGGCTTATCGAAATCGGGCGTATAGGCGGCAAGGCGGGCAAACATCGGTGTCTGGAAACGCTCAGGCACCGGCCAGGTTCCCATGATCCAGCGGACCAGGTCGTTATCCTCTTCGGCCATGATCATCTCGAACTCGTCGAGCTCTGCGTCCGAAAGCGTCGCGATCTCGGCTTCGGCGAACTGGCCGAAGACCAGATCCATCTCGCGGATGCCGCGATGCCAGCAGCGGAAAAGGATCCTGCGGCGGCGCGGGTCGAGACCGGCACTCGTGAGCGTGACACCTGTCATGGCATTACCTTCCTGTTGATGCGCCTCTATAGACCCTGGAAAGCGGCTTGTCAGCCTTGCCAAGGCCGCATTGTTCATCGCATTTTGGCCGCATGCGCCCCGCCATTCTCGATCCGCTGTTTTCTCCCGTTTCGGGCCTTCCGGGCGTCGGCCCGAAGATCGCCGAACTGCTGGTCAAGCTGCTCGGATGCGAGACGCCGGAGGATTGCCGGGTCATCGACCTTTTGTTTCACGCCCCCTTCTCGCTGATCGACCGCCGCAACCAGCCGGGGATTGCCCAGGCGCCGCAGGGCGCGATCGTCACCATCACCGCACGTGTCGATCGGCATCAGGTGCCACCGCGCGGCAAAAGCAATGTCCCCTATCGGGTCTTCCTGCATGACGACACCGGCGAGCTGACGCTGGTCTTCTTCCGCGGCCAGGCGGCGTGGCTGGAAAAGCAGCTGCCCATCGATGCGGAGGTGACGGTCAGCGGCATGATCGACTGGTTCAACGGCCGCGCCTCGATGGTGCATCCCGACTATATCGTCAAAGCGGAGGAGGCGGAGAGCCTGCCGCTCGTCGAGCCGATCTATCCGCTGACGGCCGGGCTTTCGCCAAAAACGCTGCGCAAGATCATCGACGCCGCCTTGCCGCGCTTTCCGGAGATGCCGGAATGGATCGACCTGACGCTGACGCAGAAGCAGGGGCTGCCGTCGATCCGCGATAGCTTTCATATGCTGCATGAGCCCCGCGACCCCGCCGATATCGACCCGCAGGCCCCTGCCCGCCGGCGGCTCGCCTATGACGAATTCCTGGCCGGCCAGCTATCGCTGAGCCTGGTGCGCCAGAGGCTTCGCAAAGTGGCGGGCCGGCCGGCGCATGCGACCGGTGCGGTCAGCAGCAAGATCATGAAGGCGTTGCCCTTTTCCCTTACATCAAGCCAGAACGATGCGATCGCCGAGATTCTGAAGGACATGGCCGGTCACGAGCGCATGCTGCGACTCCTGCAGGGCGATGTCGGCTCCGGCAAGACGCTGGTGGCGCTGATGGCAATGGCGGCGGTGATCGAGAGCGGCGGCCAGGCCGTGCTGATGGCGCCGACCGAAATCCTGGCGCGGCAGCACCACGCGACCATCTCGAAATTCGCCGCCTTCGCCGGCCTCGGCATCGAGGTGCTGACGGGGCGCACCAAAGGACGCGAGCGGGAAGAAATCCTGGAGCGCATCGCCTCCGGTGCCGCGCAGATCATCATCGGCACGCATGCGCTGTTTCAGGAGAGCGTCACTTACGCCAATCTGATGCTCGCCGTCGTCGACGAGCAGCACCGCTTCGGCGTTCACCAGCGCCTGCGGCTGACGGCCAAAGGCATCTCGCCGCATATGCTCGTGATGACCGCGACGCCGATCCCGCGCACCCTGGTGCTGGCCGCCTTCGGCGATATGGACGTTTCCAAGCTCACCGAGAAACCGGCCGGGCGCAAGCCGATCCAGACGATCACCGTGCCGATGGAGCGGACCGGCGAAATCGTCGGGCGGCTGCGCAGCGCAATCGCCGACGGCAAGAAGGCCTACTGGATCTGCCCGCTGGTTGAAGAATCCGAGGAGCTCGATCTGATGTCGGCGGAAGAGCGGCATGCGACACTCGTCTCCTCGCTCGGGCCCGATATCGGTCTCATCCATGGCCGCATGGGCGGTGCCGAGAAGGATGCGGCGATGATGGCCTTCAAGAACGGCGAGACCCGCCTGCTCGTCGCCACCACCGTCGTCGAGGTCGGCGTCGACGTGCCGGACGCGACGATCATGGTGATCGAACATGCCGAGCGCTTCGGCCTGGCGCAGCTGCATCAGCTGCGCGGCCGCGTCGGGCGCGGTGACGAGGCTTCGACCTGCATCCTGCTCTATAAGGGGCCACTCGGCGAGACCGGTCATGCCAGACTGTCGATAATGCGGGAGACGGAGGATGGTTTCCGTATCGCCGAGGAGGACCTGAAGCTGCGCGGAGAAGGCGAATTGCTCGGCACCCGCCAGTCCGGCACCCCAGGCTTCCGCATCGCCAGCCTCGAGGCGCATGCCGACCTGCTCGAAATCGCCCGCAAGGACGCCGCCTATCTGATCGAGCGCGATCCGGAGCTGACCAGTGAAAGAGGACAGGCGATCCGCACCCTGCTCTATCTCTTCCGCCGCGATGAGGCGATCCGCTTCCTGAGGGCTGGTTAATCGGCTTTCGAAACGGCCACCGGCTTCGGCCGCGGCAAATGCTTTTGCTTCGGCTCGGACGGCTTATGCTCCGGAGCCACGAGGCCGCCTGATATCAGGTACTTGGCGGCGTCTTCCGGGCTCATGTCGAGCATGACGATCTTTTCGCGCGGTACGAAAATGAGGAAACCGGCCGTCGGCACCGGCGTCGGTGGCAGGAAGACGGCCACCATGTCCTGACCCATGGCGTTAAACTTCGAGGCGATCTCGCCCTTGGCGTCGGTGGCGACGAAAACCAGCGCCCAAAGGCCGGGACCCGGATATTCGATCAGTCCGACCTTCTTGAAGGAGTTCGACTGTTCCTTCAGCACGGTTTCGAAGATCTGCTTCACGCTTCGATAAATCGTGCGCACCAGCGGCATGCGCTGGACGATCGATTCGCCGAAACGGACGATGCTCTGGCCGATGAGGTTCTTGCCGAGGAAACCGACGACGGTGATCAGCACGACAGCAATCAGCAGGCCGAAACCCGGAATGGCGAAATTAAGATAGCTTTCGGGGTTCCAACGCGCCGGAATATAGGGCCTGACCCAGCTGTCCGACCAGTGGATGAAGGTCCAGGTCAACCAGATGGTAATCGCAATCGGCGCGCAGATGATCAGGCCTGCGAGAAAATTGTTCCTCAGCCGGGTCGCTACCGGCATTCTGGGGGCGTTGTCGGCCATCGTTTCCTGATGAACTCCATCTCAGTCCTGGACGGGCCGGAACGCCGACCCTTCCCCCTTGTCCATTTGGTAAAATTGCCAGAATTCCAGGCGCCGCACAATATGTTTCGGCGCCGAGATCCGACCTTGCCGGCTTACTCCACAGTCACGGATTTCGCCAGATTGCGGGGCTGATCGACGTCGGTGCCCATGAAGACGGCGGTGTGATAGGCGAGCAGCTGGATTGGCAGCGAGAAGATCATCGGCGCGATGATTTCGTCGACGACAGGCAGGATGATCGTCGCCATAGTCGGCAGTCTGGAGGCCGCCGCACCCGCCTCGTCGGTGATGAAAATGATGCGGCCGCCGCGCGCTGCGACCTCCTGCATGTTGGAGACGGTCTTTTCGAAGAAGCGGTCATAGGGGGCGATGACGATAACCGGCATATTCTCGTCGATCAGCGCGATCGGACCGTGCTTCAATTCGCCGGCAGCATAGCCTTCGGCATGGATATAGGAGATTTCCTTGAGCTTCAGGGCGCCTTCCATGGCGAGCGGGAAGCTGGTGCCGCGGCCGAGATAAAGCACGTCCTTGCACTTCGATAATTCGCGCGACAGGCTTTCCATCTGCGGCTGGATGAGGTTCAGCACCCGGCTCATGACGCGCGGCATCTCGGCCAAATGGCGCACCAGCGCCCTCTCCTCCGCGGCGCTGACCGTGCCGCGCGCCTTGCCGGCACCGATTGCCAGCGACGCCAGCACGGCAAGCTGGCAAGTAAAGGCCTTGGTCGAGGCGACGCCGATTTCGGGGCCGGCCATGATCGGGAAGACGGCGTCGGATTCGCGGGCGATCGTCGATTCGCGGACATTGACGACGGCGCCGATCGTCAACCCGTTGTCGCGGCAATAACGCAGTGACGCCAGCGTATCGGCGGTCTCGCCGGACTGGGAGATGAAGAGCGCGGCCTGCGATGGCGAGAGCGGCATTTCGCGGTAGCGGAATTCGGAGGCGACGTCGATCTCAACAGGCAGGCGGGCATAACGCTCGAACCAGTATTTGCCGACGAGACCGGCGAGATAGGCCGTGCCGCAGGCCGAGATCGCCAGGCCGGTCGCCGCCTTGAAGTCGATCGCCGCGGCATTGGCGCCGATCGTGTTCTCGGCGAAATCGACATAATGGCTGAGCGCATGGGAGATGACCTCCGGCTGCTCGTAGATTTCCTTTTCCATGAAGTGGCGGTGATTGCCCTTGTCGACCACATAGGCGGTCGCCTGCGAGATCTGGCGGGCGCGCTTGACCGGCTTGCCGGCGAAATCCAGGACCGAGACGCTATCGCGGGTGATGACGGCGCAGTCGCCGTCGACGAGATAGGTGATCTCATTGGTGAAGGGCGAGAGCGCGATGGCGTCCGAGCCGAGGAACATCTCGCCGCGGCCATAGCCGACGGCAAGCGGCGGGCCGGAACGCGCGGCCATGATCGTGCCGGGATCGGCCTTGAGCATGACGGCCAGCGCATAGGCGCCGGTCACGCGGTTCAGCATCTTCAGCATGGCGGCGCGCGGACCGAGGCCCTCGCGCAGATATTTCGCCATCAACTGGGCGACGACCTCGGTGTCGGTCTGGGTTTCGAAGACCGAGCCCTCCTCGGTCAGTTCGTCGCGAAGCTCGGAGAAGTTTTCGATGATGCCATTATGGACGACGGCGACACCTTCGACGAAATGCGGATGGGCATTCGTCTCGTTCGGAACGCCATGCGTCGCCCAGCGCGTATGGGCGATGCCGACGAGACCCGGCAGCGGTTCGACGTCGAGGCGCTTTTCCAGATTGAACAGCTTGCCTTCGGCGCGGCGGCGATCCATCACACCCTCATGGATGGTGGCGACGCCGGCGGAATCATAGCCGCGATATTCGAGACGCTTCAGCGCATCGACCAGGCGCCCGGCAACAGGCTGAGTTCCGACGATCCCCACAATTCCGCACATATAACATCCCCACAAGGCTTCGATAGCGAGGCCAGTCCTAACGATTCCTGCTTATTTCTCAATGGCCTCGGCGGTCACTTTCAATTTCCGCCGGTTACGGTTTAAGCCTTCGCCTTCTTGGCGGCCTTGATGGCGAGCGCGCGTTCGCGCAGCAAGGACGCACGGCCGGGCTTGATCTCCTGGCGGGCGCGGCCGAGCGCCAGTGCATCGGCCGGCACGTCGGCGGTGATGACGCTTCCGGAGCCGACATAGGCGCCGTCGCCGATCGTCACCGGCGCGACCAGCGACGAGTTGGAACCGATGAAGGCGTTTTCGCCGATCACCGTTTCGCTCTTGTTGACCCCGTCATAATTGCAGGTGATCGTGCCGGCGCCGATATTGCTGCCGGCACCGACGACCGCATCGCCGATATAGGTGAGATGGTTGACCTTGGCGCCCACGCCGATCCGGCCGTTCTTGACCTCGCAGAAATTGCCGACCTTCGAACCCATGGCAAGATCGGCCCCCGGCCGCAACCGCGCAAAGGGGCCGACGGTCGCGCCTTCGCTGACATGGGCGCCTTCGATATGCGAGAAGGCATGGATGACGGCGCCGCTGTCGATCACCGCGCCGGGGCCGAAGACGACGTTCGGCTCGATGAGCGCATCCTGGCCGATGACGGTGTCGTAGGAGAGGAATACCGTTTCCGGCGCGATCATGGTGACCCCCGCCAGCATCATCTCACGGCGGCGACGCTCCTGCCAGAAGCGTTCAATGACGGCGAGTTCGGCACGGTTGTTGCAGCCGGTCATCTCGATTTCAGGCGCGTCGACGGCAGTGACGCGGCCTCCGAGCGAACGGGCGATCTCGACGAGATCGGTGAGATAGAATTCGCCCTTGGCATTGGCATTGCCGATCCGCGAGAGAAGATCGAGCGCCTTGCGGCCGTTGATCGCCATCAGACCGCTGTTGCACCAGGTGACAGCCCGCTCGGCGTCGGTCGCATCCTTCTCTTCGCGGATGGCGATGAGTTCGCCGTCCTTGACAAGCAGGCGGCCGTAGCCGGTCGGGCGGTCGGTGTGGAAACCGATGACGACGATGTCGCTGCCATCGGCAAGACCCTGGCGGGCGGCTTTCAACGGGCCGTCGGTCTGCAGCGGCACGTCGCCATAGGTGACGAGGATATCGTCATAGCCCTTGGCGATCGCCTCGCGCGCCGCCAGCACCGCATGGCCGGTGCCGAGGCGCTGCTGCTGCAGATAGGATTCAACGCCGACACCGTCGATGCTGGCAGCCTTTGCCACCTCCCCGGCATCGCGGCCAACGACCAGGGCGACGGAGGAGATGCCGGCAGAGGCGACCGCCTCGACCACATGGGCGATCATCGGACGGCCGGCGACCGGATGCAGCACTTTCGATTTTGAGGATTTCATCCGCGTGCTGTCACCGGCGGCAAGGATGACGGCAAGACAAGTACGTTCCATGATCTGCTCCGCGAATCCGCGCGATGAGGCGGCTTTTCTGCCTCATACTGCATAATTCCTGAAATCGGAAATCGATTTCAGGATTAGATTGCGGGCGAAATCGGCCCCAGGACAACAGGAGAGCCGTGGGCCGCGAAGGCCTCGTGCACGTGATCGCGGCCATCCACGATGACGACCTCCATCGCACGCCGCGCCGCGGCGCTGTCGCCGGAAACGATGGCATCGACGATGCGCATATGGGTATCGGCGATATTGGCGAACCCGTTTTCGGAAGGCGGCGTGCTGATGCGGAACATGCCGACCAGAGCCGCTTCGATGAGGCTGCCAAGGGTGCGCATGAAGGGATTGTGCGAGGCTTCGGCGATCGCCAGGTGAAAGCGCAGATCGGCGAGCGCCAGGCTGTCGGCCGTATGCCCGCTCGCCGCCATTTCCAGCGCCAGTTCGCGCAGCGTCTCGATTTCCTCGGCGCTGGCGCGCTCGGCGACCAGACCGGCGGCGAAGGGTTCGACGGCAAGGCGGATATCGTAAAGCTGCAGCAGGAACTCTTCCGTCACGCCATTGTCAAAGTGCCAGGCGATAATCTCGCTGTCGAACATGTTCCAGAGGTTCTTTTCGGTCACGCGCGTGCCGACCCGGGCCTTGGCGACGACCATGCCCTTGGCTGCGAGCGTCTTCATCGTTTCACGCAGAACGGTGCGCGAAACCTTGAAGCGCTGCGCCAGTTCCGTATCGCCCGGCAGGATCGAACCGACCGGATAGGTGCCGGCGACGATCGCCTTGCCGAGTTCGTCGACCACCTGTGCATGGCTCGTCCGGGTTCGGCGCCCTGTCTTGCGTGTCTCGATGAATTTGTTGCGCAAAGGACCCGCCCCCCTCAGGCATACCTCTTGTTCAGGCTGGAAAGGAACAGGATCGCCTTCTGCATCAGGATGAATGCAAACAGCAGCAGGCCGATCAGAATCTTCGTCCACCAGCTCGACAGTGTGCCGTCGAAGGTGATGTAGGTCTGAATGAGCCCCTGGATCAGAATCCCGATCAAGGTTCCCGCCACGAAGCCCGCTCCTCCGGTCAGCAGCGTCCCCCCAATGACCACTGCAGCGATGGCGTCAAGTTCGACGCCGACTGCAGCAAGAGAATATCCTGCAGATGTGTACAGCGAAAAAACGATTCCGGATAGACCGGCGAGAAAACCCGACAGTGCATAGATCTGGATCGTCGTACGGCCAACCGGCACGCCCATCAGCCGCGCCGTCTGCGGCCCGCCGCCGAGCGCATAAACATTGGTGCCGAAGCGGGTGCGGTGAGCGATGAAGATACCGGCGGCAAAGACCAGAAGCATGACGGCGCCGATCAGCGTCAGCCGTCCGCCTCCGGGCAGCCGCCAGTAGAGGCTCGTCAGCGTCGAATAATAGTCGTGGTTGATCGGAATGCTGTCGATCGAGAGCACGAAGGCGATGCCGCGCGCCAGAAACATGCCGGCAAGCGTGACGATGAAGGCCGGCATTTCGAGATAGTGGATGATCGCGCCCATGATAGCGCCGAAGGCGGTGGTGATGACGAGAACGAGCGCGAAAGCAAGAAGCGGATGGATCGAGGTGTTCTGCAGGATCACCGCGAGGAAGACGCCGGTGAAAGCGATGATCGAACCGATCGACAGGTCGATACCGCCGGAGATGATGACGAAGGTCATGCCGACGGCGGCAATGCCGAGAAAGGCATTATCCGTGAGAAGATTGCCGATGACGCGCGTCGACAGCATGTTCGGATATTGCAGCGTGCAGCCGGCATAGGCGAGCACGAAGATGACGATGGTCGCAAGCAGCGGCAGATATTTGGAGTTCATTTCGGCTACTCCCTTCCGCCCTGCCGGCGGCTGGCAAAGATGGCGAGCGATTGCACCGCCGGCGACTGAATGACGAGGATCACGATGATGATGACCGCCTTGATGATCAGGTTGAACTCAGGCGGAAATCCGGAGGACAGGATGCCGGTGTTGACCGCCTGGATGATCATCGCGCCAATCAGCGAACCGACAATACTGAACCGCCCGCCGAGCAGCGAATTGCCGCCGACGACGACGGCGAGGATGGCATCAAGCTCCAGCCAGAGACCGGCATTGTTGGCATCGGCGCCCTTGATGTCGGCCGCGACAATAATGCCCGCGATCGAGGCGCAGAGCCCGCTCAGCATATAGACGGCCATCAGCAGCACCGGCGTCTGAATGCCGGAGAGCGTGCTGGCACGTCGGTTAATGCCGACAGCCTCGAGCAGCATGCCGAGCGCCGTGCGGCGAACGAGCAGGATGACGAGCAGGCCGACGAGCAGCCAGATGACGACCGGCATCGGCAGGAGCGCCATGGAGCCGCTGCCGAAGAAGATCAGACCGTCATCGTTGAAGGTCAGGATGGCGCCCTCGGTGATGAGCTGGGCGATGCCGCGGCCGGCCACCATCAGCACCAGCGTGGCAATGATCGGCTGGATGTTGAGGATTGCCACCAGGAAGCCGTTCCAAACGCCGCAGGCAAGCCCGATCATCAACGTCAGGACAATCGTATAAGCGACTGAATTTCCCGAAACAATCGAGGATGCGGCAACGGCGCCGCAAATGGCGATGACCGCGCCGACGGAAAGATCGATGCCCTTTGTGGCAATCACCAGCGTCATGCCGATCGCCAATAAAGCCACCGGCGCGCCGCGATTGAGCACGTCGATCAGGCTGCCATACAGGCGTCCGTTTTGAACAACAACGTTAAAAAACTGCGGCGACGTTATGAAATTCAACAGAAGAATGACAACGAGCGCGATCAATTGCGGCGCCAGGCGATAGGCCAGCGCATTGCGAGAGGACTTCATGCATCCTCCTTCTTGTACTCGGCGGCGGCGATGGCATCGACGATGCCGGCCGCGGTGATGCGTTCGCCCGTCAATTCGGCGATATGCTGCCTGTCGCGAAGTACGATGACACGTGAACTATAGGCGACAAGCTCTTCAAGTTCCGAGGAAATTACGATCAATGACATGCCTTCGGCGCAGAGCTGTTCAATGAGCCGGATGATCTCCGCATGGGCGCCGACATCGATGCCGCGGGTTGGCTCGTCGAGGATGAGAAACTTCGGATTGGTTGCCAGCCAGCGGGCGAGGATCGCCTTCTGCTGGTTGCCGCCGGAGAGCAACCGGATCGGCTTTTCGCGGTCGGTGGTGCGGATGTCGAGCGCCTTGATATAGCGGTCGGCGAGCGCATTCTGCTCGGCGCGCGACAGCGGTCGGGTCCAGCCGCGGCGAGCCTGCAGCGCCAGCGCGATATTTTCCCGGATCGACAGGTCGCCGACGATGCCATCGGTCTTGCGGTCCTCAGGACAGAAGCCGAAACCTTTTTCGATTGCAGCGCGCGGGCTGGAAAGGGTGACGGGCTGGCCATCGATCGTCGCGCTGCCGCTGTCGGCATGTTCGACGCCGAAGAGCAATTCGGCGGTTTCGGTGCGCCCGGATCCGAGCAGCCCGGCAACGCCGACCACCTCGCCGGCGCGCACATCGAGATCGAAGGGCTTGACCTTGCCGCGTTTGCCGTAGCCGGAAAAACGATACCGGACCTCGCCGGCTGGAATGCTGCGTTCCCCGACCGTCTCTTCGGCCTGGGCGAGCTCGCGGCCGAGCATCATGGCGATCAGGCCTTGGCGCGGCAACTCGGCGGCGTTGCGGGTGCCGACGAGCTTGCCGTTGCGCAGCACGGTGATGCGGTCGCTGATCGCATAGACCTGCTCGAGGAAATGGGTGATGAAGACGATGCCGAGCCCGCGCTTCTTCAGGTCCTCGATAATCCGGAAGAGCAGCGCGACTTCCTGGTTGTCGAGGCTGGCCGTCGGCTCGTCCAATATCAGCACCTTGCCGGAGAGATCGACAGCACGGGCGATGGCGACGACCTGCTGGACGGCGACGGAGAAACGTCCGAGTTCGGCGGTGACGTCGATATCGACGCCGTAGCCGGCGAGCAGTTCGCGCGCCTTGCGGTTCATCGCGCGCACGTCGGTCATACCGAACCGCCTCGGCTGGCGTCCGAGAAACAGATTTTCGGCGACACTCAGATTGGTGAGAAGGTTGACCTCCTGATAGACAGTGCCGATACCCAGCTTCTGGGCGGCGAGCGTGTTGGCCGGATTGATTTCCTGGCCGTCGAGCACCAGGCTGCCGCCGTCGCGATGATAGGCGCCTGTGACGCACTTGATCAGCGTCGATTTTCCGGCACCGTTCTCGCCGAGAAGCGCATGAACCTCGCCGCGGCGCAGCGTGAAATCAACCTTATCAAGGGCGACGGCGCCGGGAAAAAACTTGGATATGGCCGAGGCTGCGAGAATGTTCTCGTTATTGTGAACCATGAGGGCTGCTGTGTCCTGATATTGCGCCGTGCGCCCGCGCCGAGACCGGGCTGACGCCCGATCCGGCACCGGCAGTTCCGCACCGGCCCATTATGGGCCAGTGCGGTTCCAGGTTCAAATCAGTAGCCCTGACCCTTCTTCTCTTCGTAGACCTTCATCGGCTCGTCGGCCGGCGTGTAGAGCTTTGACTCGGTCTGGATCCACTTCGCCGGAGCCTTCTTGTCCTTCAGATAGGCTTCGAGCGCATCGAAGGCCGGACCAGCCATGTTCGGCGTCAGCTCGACGGTGGCATTGGACTCGCCTTCGGACATCGCCTTGAAGATATCCGGAACGGCATCGATGGAGACGACGAGGATATCCTTGCCCGGCTTCAGGCCGGCTTCCTTGATCGCCTGGATGGCGCCGACGGCCATGTCGTCGTTATGGGCATAAAGAGCGCAAATATCCTTGCCGCCGTTCTCGGCCTTCAGGAAGCTTTCCATGACTTCCTTGCCCTTGGTGCGGGTGAAGTCACCGGTCTGGCTGCGAACGATCTTGAGGTTGTCGTGGCCGGCAAGAGCTTCTTCAAAACCCTTCTTGCGAGCGATCGCCGGCGACGAGCCGGTCGTGCCCTGCAGTTCGACGACGTTGCACTTCTTGTCGCCGACAGTCTTCACCAGGAAGTCGCCTGCGACCTTGCCTTCGTGAACGAGATCCGACGTAACAGCCGTCAGGTACAGATCGTCGGGGGCCTTGATGGTGCGGTCGAGAAGGATGACCGGGATCTTGGCTTCCTTGGCTTCCTTCAGAACGTCGTCCCAGCCGGTTTCGACAACCGGAGCGATCAGAATGGCATCAACGCCCTGAGCAATGAAGGAGCGCAAAGCCTTGATCTGATTTTCCTGCTTCTGCTGCGCGTCGGCAAACTTCAGATCGATGCCGCGCTTCTTGGCCTGTTCCTTGGTGACAGTGGTTTCAGCCGCACGCCAGCCGGATTCCGAGCCGATCTGCGAAAAGCCGACCGTCAAGCCACCGGCCGAAGCCGAACCGAACATGCAGGCAGCCAGAACCGTGGCACTCAAAAGTGCAGTCTTCAATTTCATGATATCCTCCCAATGCCGCTCCTTCGCGGCGCAGGGTCAAAAAATCATATAGTATTACTTTTGGCAATCACTTTTTTTAGCGTTACAGAAGAAAAAAGGGCGCCCGCCGGGACGCCCTTGGAAGTTGCAGAAAGCCTGCGGAATTATTGAGCCGGCAGCTTGTCGTCGACACCTTCGACATAGAAGTTCATGCCGAGCAGCGTGGCGTCATCTGCCTTCTCGCCCGCCTTCAGCCAGGGCGTGCCGTCCTGCTTGTTGATCGGGCCGGTGAAGGGATGCAACTCGCCCGATTTTATCTTGGCTTCCGTTTCCTCGGCCATCTTTTTCACGTCGTCAGGCATGTTGGTATAGGGCGCCATCTTCAGGATGCCGTCTTTCAGGCCGTCCCAGCTCTGTTCCGACTTCCAGGTGCCGTCCAGCAGCGCGTGCACACGTTTGGAGTAGTAGGCGCCCCAGGTGTCGACGATCGCCGTCAGCTGCGCCTTCGGGCCGGCTGCGATCATGTCGGACGCCTGACCGAAGGCATGGATGCCGCGTTCTTCGGCAACCTGCATCGGCGCAGTTGTATCGGTGTGCTGCGTCAGGACGTCGACGCCTTGGTCGACCATCGCCTTGGCGGCATCGGCTTCCTTGCCGGGGTCGAACCAGGTGTTGACCCAGATGACCTTCAGCTTGAAGCTCGGGTCGATCGACTTCGCACCCTGCTCGAAGGAGTTGATGCCCATCACCACTTCGGGGATCGGGAAGGAAGCGATGTAGGCGGCGCCGTGATTCTTCGAGGTCTTGGCGGCGATCTGGCCGAGGATATAGCGGCCCTCATAGAATCGCGAGTTGTAAGTCGCGAGATTCGGGCCAGTCTTGTAGCCGGTGCCATGCTCGAACTTGACCTTCGGGAACTTGGCGGCGACCTTCACTGTCGCATCCATGAAACCGAAGGAGGTCGTGAAGATCAGCTTGCAGCCGGAGCGGGCAAGGCGCTCGATGGCGCGCTCGGCGTCCGGGCCTTCCGGGACGTTTTCGAGATAAGGCGTTTCGATCTTGTCGCCGAATTCTGCCTGGACCTGCTGGCGGCCGAGGTCGTGGGCCTGCGAATAACCACCATCGGTGTGCGAACCGACATAGACGAAGCAGACCTTCGTCTTGTCCGCGGCTTGAGCGGCGGAGGAAATGCCGATCACGGCGGCAGCCGAAGCGGCGAGTGCGAATGCGAATTTCTTCATGGTGACCCCTGTTGGTTTGAAGTTATTGCGGAAAGCCGTCTTTGATCTTGTTGCTTTATCGCTCCGGCACGAAGGCTTTGCCGAGCGACGCGGGCGTGTTGATCAACGTCGTGCGCCGATTATGGGAAATGATGATGAGAACCACAATAGTCGCGGCATAGGGCAGCATCGAAAGGTACTGCGAGGGAATGCCGAGGCCGAAGGCTTGCGCGTGCAACTGCAGGATGGTGACCGCGCCGAAGAGATACCCGCCGGCAAAAACCCGCCATGGCCGCCAGGAGGCGAAAACGACAAGCGCCAGGGTTATCCAGCCGCGGCCAGCCGACATGTTCTCCGCCCATTGCGGCGTATAGACGAGCGACAGCTGCGCGCCGGCAAGACCGGCGCAGGCGCCGCCGAACATTACCGCCAAGTAGCGCGTGCGGATGACACCGATGCCGAGCGCATGGGCCGACGTATGACTGTCGCCGATCGCTCTCAGCTTCAGCCCGGCCCGGCTGCGGAACAGGAACCAGCTGACGCCGATCACAAGTGCAATCGACAGGTAGAAGATCAGATCCTGCCTGAAAAGCACATGGCCGATGACGGGAATATCCGACAGGACGGGAACGACGATCTCTTCGAGGCGAATACCGGGAACGCTGACATAGGGCTCACCGAGCATGCCGGATGCGCCGAGGCCGAGAAGCGTAAGCGCCAGTCCCGTCGCCACCTGGTTGGCCACCAGCGTCAGCGTCAGGAAGGCGAACAGCAGCGAGAACAGCGCACCCGCCGCTATGCCGCAGATGATCCCAACATAGGGCGAGCCTGATAGCTGCGCGCCGGCAAAAGCGGCAACCGCGCCCATGATCATCATGCCTTCGACGCCGAGATTGAGAACGCCGGAGCGTTCCGCCACGAGTTCGCCGAGCGCGGCGATGACGAGCGGCGTCGAGGCGGTGATAACCGTCAGCAGAATGGCTTCGAAGATGCTCATACCCCCACGCCCCTGACCCGCGACCAGACAATGCGGATTTTGTAGTAGATCAGCGTGTCGCAGGAGAGCACAAAGAAAAGCAGCAGCCCCTGGAAAACACGCGTGACCTTATCGGAGACGCCGAGCGACAGCTGCGCCGCCTCGCCGCCGAGATAGGTCAGCGCCAGCACCAGGCCGGACGCGATGATTCCGAGCGGATTGAGCCGGCCGAGGAAGGCGACGATGATGGCGGTGAAGCCGTATCCCGGCGAGATCGCCGGCTGCAGGTGGCCGATCGAGCCGGAGACCTCTGATATCCCGGCAAGGCCAGCAAGCGCGCCCGAGAAGAGAAAGCTGAACCAGATCATCTTCTTCGACGAGAAGCCGGCAAAGCGCCCTGCCCGCTCCGACTGGCCGAGCACGACGATCTCGAAGCCTTTCAGCGTATAGCGCAGCATGAACCAGACGCCGACCGCCGCAATGAGGGCGAAGATGAAGGCCCAATGCGCCCGGCCCGATTCCTCCCAAATCGCCGGCAGCACCGCTTCCGGAGCGAAATCCCGTGACACCGGGAAGTTGAAGCCCTGCGGATCGCGCCAGGCGCCGCGCACCAGCCAGTCGAGGAAGAGCTGGGCGATATAGACCAGCATCAGCGATGTCAGGATCTCATTGGTGTTGAAATGGGCCTTCAACAGCGCCGGAATGGCGGCAAAAAGCGCGCCGCCGAGCGCTCCGAGCAGCAGCATCAGCGGCAGAACGAGCGGCGAATGCCAGTCGTAAAAGACAATCGGCAGATAGGAGCCGGTGATGGCGCCAATGGTGAACTGCCCCTCGGCGCCGATATTCCAGTTGTTCGAGCGGTAGCTGACCGCAAGGCCAACGGCGATCAGGATCAGCGGTGCTGCCTTGATCGCCAGCTCGTGCAGCGACCAGACCTCGAGCAGCGGCTCGACGAAGAATGCATCGAGCGCCTCGACGGGGTCTTTGCCGAGCATGGCGAACATGATGGCGCCGAAAGCGAGCGTCAGGGCAAGGGCCAGGAGCGGCGAGACGAAGGCGAAGAGCTTCGAGACGTCGGGACGTTTTTCCAGTTCAATGCGCATGGGCAGTCTCCGCGGCCGAGCTGCCTTCATGCAGACCGCCCATCAGCAGGCCGATCTTTTCGCGGGTGAGTTCGCCGGCCGGATAGGGCCGGGAAAGGCGCCCCTCGGAGATGACGGCGATATCGGTTGCCACTTCGAAGATTTCGTCGAGGTCCTGGCTGATAACGACGACGGCGGAGCCGGCCTTTGCCAGATCGACGAGCGCCTGGCGAATGCGGCTTGCGGCTCCCGCATCGACGCCCCAGGTCGGCTGGTTGACGACGAGGACGGCCGGCTGGCGGTCGAGCTCGCGGCCGACGATGAATTTCTGCAGATTACCGCCGGAGAGCGAGCCGGCGGCGGGATCATCACCGCTCTTGCGGACATCCATCGCTTCGGAAATGCGCCGCGCCGCAGACTTTACCGCGCCCTGTCTGATGATGCCGAGCACGCCCAGAAAGGCTTTGCGATCCGACTGGCTGCGGGCCAGCACCAGATTGTCGGACAGCTTCATGGCGGAAACGGCCGCGTGCCCGTGCCGCTCCTCCGGCACGAAACCGGCGCCAAGCAGGCGACGGGCGGTAATGCCCTCAGTGCCCACCGGCTTCTTGCGGATGATGATCGCTTCGGCGGAGGCAACCGGATACTCGCCCGACAGCGCGTCGAACAGCTCGCTCTGGCCGTTGCCCGCCACACCGGCAATAGCCAGGATCTCACCCGAACACACCGTCATGGAGACGTCGCGCAACGGCATGGCAAAGGGCGTGCGCGCGGCAACCGACAGGTTCGAAACGGCAAGCTGCACCTCGCCCCTGTCGCTGCGCTCGGGATGGGTGACGGTCGCCACTTCGCTGCCGACCATCATGCGGGCGAGCGAAGCAGGGGTTTCCTGCCTGGGATCACAGGCGCCGGTCACCCGGCCATGGCGCAGCACGGTGGCGCGATCGCAGATGCGCTGCACCTCCTCCAGGCGATGGCTGATATAAAGAACCGAACGGCCCTCGGCGCGCAGCTTGAACAGCGTCTCGAACAGCTTGTCGGCTTCCTGCGGCGTCAGCACCGAGGTCGGCTCGTCGAGAATAATCAGTTTCGGGTTCTGCAGCAGCGCCCGAACGATCTCGATGCGCTGGCGCTCGCCGACGGAGAGATCGGCGACATGGGCGTGCGGATCGAGCGGCAGGCCGTAGGCGTGCGACAGCGCCCTCGCCTCCGCGGCGATCCTGTCGATCGGGATGGCGTCCTCGAGCGACAGCGCGATGTTTTCGGCCACCGTCAGCGCCTCGAACAGCGAAAAATGCTGAAAGACCATGCCTATGCCAAGCTTGCGGGCTTCGCCCGGCGAGGTGATGGCGACCTGTCTGTCTCCCCAGCGGATCTGCCCGTGCGTCGGCTCCAGCACGCCGAACAGCATCTTGACCAATGTGGATTTGCCTGCGCCATTCTCGCCGAGAAGTGCATGAATTTCGCCCGGCGCGATGTCGAGATCGATGTCATTGCAGGCGGCAAAGCCACCGAAAAACTTCGTCAGCTTCTGGACGGATAACAACGCACCGGAATCCGGCACATTCAATGCAGACACGTTCCCCTCATTTCTTCTGCCGACCGGTCCGTTCGGATCTCATGGAATCAGCAGCGTCGTTCCTGTTGTTTTTCTTGCTTCCAGATCCCCGTGAGCCCGCCCAACCTCACGCAACGGATAGGTTTGGTTGACATTGATACGCACTTTGTTGCTTTGCACAACATCAAATAGCGCCTTTGCACTGTCGTCCAATTCCTGCCGCGTGGCGATATAGGCGAAGAGCGACGGCCGCGTCGCGAAGAGCGAACCCTTCTGAGCCAGCATGGCGAGGGTGAAATTCTCGATCGGCCCGGAAGACTGGCCGAAGGAGGCAAAAAGGCCGCGCGGCTTCAGGCAATCGAGCGACTGTGGAAAAGTGTCCCGGCCGACCGAATCATAGACGACATCGACACCCTTACCGCTCGTTATTTCGCGGACGCGGCCGACAAAGTCTTCGCTCTTGTAGTTGATCACATGATCGTAGCCATGGGCCAGCGCCAGCTCGATCTTGTCCTCGGAACCGGCCGTGCCGATGACGGTGGCGCCGAGCGCTTTTGCCCATTGGCCGGCGATCAGGCCGACGCCGCCGGCGGCAGCATGGAACAACAGCACCGTCTGCGGACCGACGTTGAAGGTGCGGTTCAAGAGATATTCGGCAGTCATGCCCTTCAGCATCATCGCCGCTGCCGTTTCGAGCTCTATGCCGTCAGGCACATGCACCAGATGGCGCGCCTCGATATTGCGCTCGACGCTATAGGCGCCGTCGGCGCTGGCATAGGCGACACGGTCGCCGAGCTTGAAATCGGTAACATTGGGCCCGACCGCCGTCACTGTTCCGGCGCCCTCCTTGCCGGTGACAAAGGGAAGGTGCGGCACCTTATAGGAGCCGTTGCGAAAGTAGACATCGATGAAGTTGAGGCCGATCGCCGCCTGCCGTATCTGCACCTCGCCTGCCGCCGGTGGCGGAAGATCGATCTCGACATAATCGAAAACATCAGGTCCGCCCGTCTGCGAGAATGAAACCGCATGCGTCTTCGTCATATTGCCTATCCTAAGCTTCGCGTCCAAGGGAGGGGAAGAATTGCAGCACCGCGCCGATGACGTAAAGATACAGCCCGGTCACGATAAAGAGAATGAGAGCCCATTCCGGCGTTTCGAAATGCATCAGCAGCGAATAGACGCCGAGCGCCGACCATAGCAGGAAGACGCCGAGATTGAGCGGGCGCAGTCGTTTCACCCGGACCGGGTGGAGAAAATTGATCGGCAGGAAGGTCAGCACCACCGAAATCGTCACGACGACAAGCGCCGTCGTCGCACTCGCATCGATGACGAATAGGGTGAAGACGATCATGTTCCAGACGACAGGAAAGCCGGAGAAGAAATACTCGTCGGTCTTCATGCCCATATCGGCGTAATAGATGGCGCTTGAGACGACGATCATGCCTGCGGCGACGAAGGACCAGGGCTCGCCGATCATGCCGCTCTGATAGAGGGCGAAGGCCGGCAGCAGCACATAGGTGACGTAATCGATGATGTTGTCGAGCGTATCTCCCGACCAGTTCGGCAGCACTTCCTTGACACGCACCTTGCGGGCGATCGGGCCATCGATGCCGTCGACGAGGAGGGCAAGACCCAGCCACCAGAACATGTCGATGAAGCGGTGCTCGGCGGCGGCGACGACCCCGAGAAAGGCGAGGAACGAGCCGGACGCCGTCAGGATATGAACGGAAAAGGCGCGCATCTCGGCGTAAGGAACACGCTTGTAGTTGAAAATCTTCATAGTCCCCCGACCGCCTGTCGCGCTCGCCCCGGCAAGCGTGTTTTTTTCGCCATCATCACCGGACCCTGTTCCTGAATCGGGTTGGGTTCGACGCCGTAGGTCTTTGTTGTCGCACCGCTTTTGCCGAAAATCAGCATTACGCTGCGGTCCGCCGCTCTAATATGCATCCTTTGCCCGGCTTCGCCAGCGGGAAATATGACATTCTCCGCTCGCCATTGAATCCTGACAATGACATGCATATTTCCCTACTGAAGCGTCACGTGGAATGGAATGCCTTTAATTCCGGCCGGATTTGTAATATCTCGCTCCCAATCCGACAGTTCATCCGACGAATACGGGATCCGCTACCGAAATGAACGCGCCTGCAAAGACCGAAGACTTCGCCTCGTCCATCCCCGCCGGCGTCTACGCCGAGACGGTTCTGAGCGTGACGCATTACACCGACCGGCTCTTCCGCTTCACGATGACCCGGCCGCAGGGCTTCCGTTTCCGTTCCGGCGAATTCGCGATGATCGGCTTGATGGTCGAGGGCAAGCCGGTTTTCCGCGCCTATTCGATCGCCAGCCCCGCCTGGGCCGAGGAGCTGGAATTCTTCTCGATCAAGGTGCCGGACGGCCCGCTGACCTCGCATCTGCAGGCGATCAAGCCCGGCGACCAGGTGCTTATGCGCAAGAAGCCGACGGGCACGCTGGTGCTCGATGCGTTGACCCCCGGCCGTCGCCTCTACATGTTCTCGACGGGAACCGGCGTTGCGCCTTTCGCCAGCCTGATCCGAGATCCCGAAACCTATGAAAAGTTCGAGGAAGTCATCCTCACCCATACCACCCGCGATGTCGCCGAGCTGAAATACGGCTTCGACCTCGTGCACGAGATTGAGAACGACGAACTGCTGAAGGAAGTGGTCGGCGACAAGCTGCGCCATTATGCGACCGTCACGCGCGAGGATTTCGAATATCGCGGCCGTATCACCGACCTGATCTCGTCAGGCAAGCTCTTTACCGATCTCGGTGTCCCGCCGCTCGATCCCGCAATCGACCGCGGCATGATCTGCGGCTCCTCGGCGATGCTGAAGGATACCAAGGAACTGCTCGAAAAGGCCGGCCTCAACGAGGGCGCCAACAGCAAGCCCGCCGAATTCGTCATCGAACGCGCTTTCGTCGGCTGACGTTTTTTTTGCGACAAGCAGATCTGAAGCGGCTCCGGAAACGGGGCCGTTTTTATTTGCGGGCGAGATAGTCGATCAAGGCCGCCATGGCCGCACGCGCCTCATCCGGCCTGCCCCGCTGAATCGTCCGAATGACGGCGACATGCAACGCGATGGCGCGGTCCATGCGCTCGGGGCTTGCAGTGGAATACCAGAGGCGACGCGCATGCGTCTGCACCCGGCCGAGCGCGGCCATGATGAAGCCGTTCGGACAGGCATCCTCGAGGATTTCGTCAAAGGTCTTATCGGCGGCGAAGAAGCCGGTGAGATCGCCGGTGGCGGCGCATTCCTCCATCGCGTCGGCGCAAGCGCCGAGGCGGAGGCGCTGCTCGTCCGTCGCATGTTCGGCAACCAGGCTTGCCGCAATCGGCTCCAGCTCGCGGCGCACCTGCATGACATTGCCATGATCCTCCGGCGCGATCTCGGCAACCTGCAGTCCAACCCGCGGCTTCACCAGAATCAGCCCCTGCCAGGCGAGTTTCTGAATGGCTTCGCGCACCGGCGTTCGCCCGTGGCCGGCCATATCGATCAGCTCCTTTTCGGTGACAAGGGCGCCGGGCTTCAGCGCCAGCGTGACGATCAGGTGCTCCAGCGCAAGATAGGCGCGATGGCTCTGTGACGTCTCCATGCCGAAAATCCCGCCGAACTGATATATCACATTTTGGCACGGTCGAAAACCGGTGACAAGTCGCCATCGAAATATCAAAAAAGAGACAAATAGATAACAGCGCCATGAGCTTCGGGGACTCAGGCGTCTACGCTCCGAAGGAACTCATTGGCCGCCCCACTCTCCGTCCTGCTCGGCTCAGGGCCGAGAAGGACGGAGAGTGCGGTTGGCTTTCTCGCCAACTCGCTCGCCTACAGAGGCATTTTCCCATGACGCATTTATCATGCGTCACTCGTGCCGCAGCGCCTCGATCGGATTGAGCTGCGCTGCCCGTCTCGCCGGGAAATAGCCGAAAATCATGCCGATTGCCGCGGAGAAAAGAAAGGCGACGGCGACCATCATCGGGCTGAAGACGAAGGGCACTTTCAGGAGGGTGACCGCCACCAGACCGAGGCTCAGGCCGAGCACGATGCCGGTGATGCCGCCGAAGAGCGAGAGCGCCACCGCCTCGACCAGGAATTGGGTGAGCACCTGGTTTTCGAGCGCACCGATTGCGAGACGAATCCCGATTTCGCGGGTCCGCTCGGTGACGGAGACCAGCATGATGTTCATGATGCCGATGCCGCCGACAAGCAGACTGATGGCGGCGACGGCGCCGAGCAGGCCGGTGAGCAGCGTCGTCGTGCCGGTCATCGCCTCGGCGATCTGGGTCATGTCGTTGACGTTGAAATCGTCCTGCCGGCCGGGAATAATCTTGCGGCGTTCGCGCAGCAGATTTTCGACGTCGGCCTGCACCTTGGCCGTGGGCACACCGTCGCGCGCCGAGATGATGATCTGCGGCACATTGCTATTGCCGCTGATGCGCCGCTGGAACACCTTGACCGGCATGATGACCACATCGTCCTGATCGGTGCCCATGCCGGACTGGCCGCGCTTGGCAAGGACGCCGATGACCGGACAGGAAACCTTGCCGACGCGGATCTGCTGGCCGATCGGATCGCCGGCGCCGAAGAGCTGCGAGCGAACCGTCTCGCCGATGATGCAGCGGGACTGGCCGCGCTCTTCTGCGGGGGTGAAAGTGCGGCCGAGCGCCAGGCTCCAGTCCTGCGCGGTGAAATAGTCGTTGGTAGTGCCCGAGACGCTGGTCGAATGGTTCTGGCCGCCAAATATCACCGTTGCCGTCGACTGGTTGAGCGGCGCCACCGCCCTCAAGCCGCCGATCTGGTCGCGGATGGCGGCGACATCCTTGACGCTGAAGCGCTTGGCCTCGGAACTCGCCCGGCCGGGGCCGAACTGGCCGGGACGGACGAACAGCATGTTGGTGCCGAGCCGCGACAGTTCGGTCGAAACCTGCGCCGTCGTGCCGTTGCCGATCGTCACGAGCGCGATGACGGCGGCAACGCCGATGACGACGCCGAGCACGGTGAGGAACGAACGCAGCATGTTGCGGCTGATGGCGCGCAGCGCGA
This sequence comes from Rhizobium esperanzae, assembly GCF_002204185.1. Taxonomy (GTDB): domain Bacteria; phylum Pseudomonadota; class Alphaproteobacteria; order Rhizobiales; family Rhizobiaceae; genus Rhizobium; species Rhizobium esperanzae. Next base: position 166,143 of record NZ_MXPU01000007.1, read on the forward strand.
GCTTCAGCGTCTCAAAGAACATGATCCGCCCTCCTCCGATGCTCCAGTTCCGTCTCGAGCTTGCCATCGACGAAGCGCAGCAGCCGCCCGGCATAGGCGGCAATATCGGGCTCGTGCGTGACCATGACGATGGTGATGCCCTGCTCGCGGTTCAGCCGCGTCATCAAATCCATGATCTCGACGCTGGTCTTCGTGTCGAGATTGCCCGTCGGTTCGTCGGCGAGCAGCAGCGCCGGTTGGGTGACGATGGCGCGGGCGATGGCAACGCGCTGCTGCTGGCCGCCGGACAGTTCCTGCGTCTTGTGATGTTCGCGGCCGGACAGGCCGACCAACGCCAGTGCCTCGCGCGCCCGTTCGCGGCGTTCACGTACCGCCATGCCGCGATAGATCAGCGGCAATTCGACATTCTCGACCGCGGATGTGCGCGACAGAAGGTTGAAACCCTGGAAAACGAAGCCCAGCATGTGGCGGCGCAACAGCGTCAGGTGGCTGCGGTCGAAGCCGCTGGTCGGAACGCCCTGGAAGATGTAATCGCCCGATGTCGGCACGTCGAGGCAGCCGAGAATGTTCATCGCCGTCGATTTGCCGGAGCCTGACGGCCCCATGATCGCGACGAACTCATGGGCATCGATCGCAAGATCGACATGGTCGAGCGCGCGGATCGCCGCCTCGCCCTCGCCGTAGATTTTCGAGACCTTCCTGAATTCGATCAGCGGCGGGTTTGTCATCCGTCTCTCCGCCTAATTCGTCCGCACCGTGGCGTCGGTCACCAACGCGTCATCTGCCTTGAGGTCGCCGGAGACCACCTGGGTGAACTGGCCGTCGGACGAACCGACAAGGATAATGACGGGCGCGGCGCGGCCGTTGCGCAGCACCCAGACGCGGCGCTGCGCTCCGGTCAGCATCTCACCGGAATTGCCGCCGCGCCGGCGTGGCGGCCCGAAGATCCCGAGAATGCCGCGTCCGCGCCGTTCCGCCTGCGGCGGGGCATAACGCAAGGCGGCGTTCGGCACCATCAGCGTATCCTTGACGGCCTCGACGGTGATGTCGGCGGTCGCGGTCATGCCGGGGCGCAGCAGCAGGTCGGCATTGTCGACCGAGAGCACCGCCTTATAGGTCACCACGTTGTTGACCACTTCGGAGGCGAAGCGGATCTGCTCGATCTCGGCGGGGAAGGACCGGTCGGGATAGGCATCGACGGTAAATTTCGCCTTCTGGCCGACGGCGATCTTGCCGACGTCGGCCTCGTCGACATCCACCTGCAGCTCCATCTTCTTGAGATCGCCGGCGATGGTGAAGAGAATTGGCGCCGAAAGCGACGCGGCGACGGTGGCGCCCGGATTGACGGACCGGGTGAGAATCACGCCGTCGATCGGCGAGACGATCTTTGCCTTGGCGAGATTGACCTCGGCAAGCTGCAGGTCGGCCTCCGAGGCGAGAACCTCGGCTTCGTTGATCTGTTTGGCGGCCACGGCGGAATCATATTTGTAGGTGGCGTCGTCGAGGCTCTGCTGGGTGGAGACGTTGCTCCTCACCAGGCTCTTCAACCGCTCGAGCGAGGTGCTTGCCGATTCGAGATCGGCATTGGCCTTGGCGACATTCGCCTTAGCCGAATTGACCTTGGCGCGCGAGCTCTTCACATCCGCTTCGAGCTTGTTGGTGTCCAGCAGCGCCAGCACGTCGCCTGCCTTGATCGTGCTGTTATAATCGACGTTGACGTCGCGGACGGTGCCGGAAAGTTCGCTCGATATGTCCACCTGCTCGGTCGGCTGCACCGAACCCGTGGCGGTGACGAGTACCGTCAGGTCGCCGCGTTTTGCCGGCTGGGTTGCGTAGCTCACTTCGCCTTCCCCCCGGCCAGCATAGAAGTATGCGGCCCCCGCGGCGGCGGCGAGGATGATCAGCAGAACGAGCAGACGCCCGCGCCAGCGGCCCCGCTTGTTCTGCCTTGCCGACGCGGCAAGAACCGCTGCGAGGTCGGGCGTCGCGCCGGCCTTTGCTCCGGTTTCGTCGCCGCTTACGATTTTGTTCATGTCATCCTCGATCAGTCGGTGGCCGCATCGGCCTGCAATGAAATAATCACACCGCAGATGAACCGGGAATTAGCGTTGCCGCCGAACTGGCACGGAATTGCGGACAGGTGAAATGAAATATTGGTAAGAAAACTCAAGTTTCCGCACGGCGGAGCCTATCGCGCAAAATTCTGCAGCGCTTTCGTGCTCCCGACAGGCAGCAAATTGCCGACGGTCAATCGGCATCCTCGGCATGTTGCCCGGCACCCGTCAGCGGATGCAGCCACGCTTCGCGCCGCTTGACCCAGACTTCATGGCTCGGCTCAAGATCCGTCGGCGGGCTATCGAGCGAGCCGAGGCGGATTTCCACCGCCGCCTCCTGCAGGCAGAACAGCCTGCTGCCGCAGGCGGGGCAGAAGCTGCGGCCGGCGAAGGTGGCGATCTCGCCGCTATGGGAGAAAGCCGATCGGGGCCAGAGCGCAAAGAAGACGAAGGCGGACCCACTCGATTTGCGACAATCGGCGCAGTGGCAGAGGCCGACGCGAAGCGGCTCGCCCTCCACTCGGTAGGCGACCGCTCCGCAAAGGCAGCTTCCCGTTCTGATGCTCATGGACTGCCGTCAGGAGTCGAGCTTGGTGGGCAGTCGCGGCGGGCGCCGCTTGGCCGCCATCAACAGGTCGAGCTCGGTGGCGGAGGGGCCAAATTTGTCATAGAGGCGCTTGGCCTCCTTGTCGTCCAACCGGTATTTCCTGGCAAATTCGCTCATGCTGTAGGGGCGGCCACGCAACACTCTTCGCGCCGGGGTCGCCGTTTTCGGTGCGTCGGTCATGGTTTTCTCCTTTCCTCAGCTTCCCTGTAAGTTAGAGCGGTCCATCTATTTGAAAAGAGTCGAGCGGCCTCGGCGGGGCCGTCAACCGGGGCGGATACGGCTGATTTTCCTGGAACCTTTTTGCCGAGCGACGGTTTTCGAAGCGGGGCTGCGGGCCGCGCCAAGCGGACGCGGCGGCGCTGGAGAACATCGGGATTTTTCCGCTTTCTCCCGATGGCCAACGAAATGGCAGGCGAGCTCCCTACCCGCCCGGTCCGCTTCCTCAATCCTCATTCTCCGGTGAGATCACGAAATGTTAAAATGCGGAACGCATGCGCCGGGGCGAGGTTGTCAAGACGAGGTCGACGTGGCCTCAGTTCAAAACCAAGGAGAAACCAAATGGCAAACCAAGGTGGAACCCATGAACAGCACGTCAAGGCTGGGCAGCAGAGTCACAAGAACGACTCCAATACCCGCAGCGCCTCTTCAGGCACCCGCGACGCGCAGTCCAGCGGAACCCGCGGCGGCAGCCATGAGCAGCATGTAAAGGCTGGTCAACAAAGTCACAAGAACAGCCACTAAAGCTGTCGCGACATGAAACTCGGCCCGCGCCCCCATTCCGGCGCGGGCTTTTTGTTTCAAGACAGACGCCGGCCGTCCTCACCGAAGAGGTGGAGAACCTGGGGGTCCAGATGCAGCGGCAGGCTGTCGCCGGATTTCATCTTCTGCTGGCCGGCAAAGACGGCGATCAGCTTCTTGCCGGCGGCTTCGGTGTGGACGACGGTTTCAGAACCCAGTTCCTCGACAAGGGTGATCCGCGTGTCCAGCCTGGCCGCGGCGGCTGCATCGGCGAGGCTGATATGTTGTGGCCGGATGCCGATACTGATCCGTTCGCCCACGGGGCCCGCCTCCTTGGCAATGACGGAAAAACGGTGGCCGCCGACGGTTTCGACTTGCGCCAAACCGTCCTGGTGACCGACGATTGAGGCTTCCAGAAAATTCATGTGCGGCGCGCCGATGAAACCGGCGACGAAGCGGTTGGCCGGCTTGTTGTAGAGTTCCAGCGGCGTTCCCACCTGCTCGATCCTGCCGCCTCTCAGCACGACGATGCGGTTTGCGAGGGTCATCGCCTCGACCTGATCATGGGTGACGTAGATCATCGTCGCCTTCAGGCGGGCGTGGAGCGCGGCGAGTTCGGCGCGCATGCTCACCCGGAGCTCGGCATCGAGATTGGAGAGCGGCTCGTCGAGCAGGAAGGCATCCGGCCGGCGCACGATGGCACGGCCGATCGCGACGCGCTGGCGCTGACCGCCGGAGAGCTGGCCCGGACGGCGCTGCAGAAACGGCTCGATCTCCAGCATGCGGGCGGCGTCAGCGATGCGTGCTTCGATCTCCGCCTTCGCCACCTTGGTGTTCTCCAAGCCGAAGGCAAGGTTTTCGCGTACGCTCATATGCGGATAAAGCGCATAGGACTGGAAGACCATGGCAAGGCCGCGGTCGGCCGCACCGATCGCGGTGACGTCCCTGCCGTCGATGGCGATACTGCCGCCTGTGGGCTTGTCGAGACCGGCGATCAGGCGCAGCAACGTCGATTTTCCGCACCCGGATGGGCCGACGAAAGCGACGAACTCGCCGTCATTGACCTCAAGCGAGACATCGCGGATGACCTCGACGGCGCCGAAATTCTTGACGATGTTCCTGAGCTCGAGTCCGCTCATGCACTCTCCTGTTTCATACTATTTCAGTCCCGACCCGGCGATACCAGTCGTGATGAAGCGCTGCAGGAAGACGAAGATCAGCACGACGGGGATCATCGAGACGACGGTCATGGCGAGGATATAGTGCCATTGCACGTTGAGCTCGCCGGCATAGACGTTGAGCCCGACTTGCAGGGTGTAGAGTTCCTTGCGCGACAGCACGATCAGCGGCCAGAGGAAGTCGTTCCAGCGCCAGACGACCGAGAAGATCGCCAGCACCGCGAGCGCCGGCGCCGACAGTGGCAGGATGATGCGCCAGTAGATCTGCCATTCGCTGGCCTTGTCCATGCGTGCCGCATCGATCAGCTCGTCGGGGATCGTCAGCATATATTGGCGCAGCAGGAAGACGCCCGTCGGCGTGGCGACGGTCGGCAGGATGACGCCCCAGAGGCTGTCGAAGAGGTTCAAGCTGCCGATGACCGAATAGAGCGGCACGACGATCACCGAGAGCGGCACCATCAGCGTCGCCAGGATCATCAGCATGACGGCGGTGCGGCCGGGAAACTGGTATTTCGACAGCGCGAAAGCGGCCATCGAATTGACCAGCAGGGTGATGGCCGTCGCCACCACCGTCACGAAGACGGAGTTGCGCAGGAACAGGAAGAAGTCGAAGCGTTGGAACGGCTCGGTGTAGTTGTTGGTCGCGAATTCGACCTCACGCACCGGCGTGCGGTCCTTGATGTTGACCTTGACGATTTCGCCAGGCTGTTTCGGATCGACCATCTGGCCCATGATGCCGATGCGGCGGACTTCGGCGAGAACATGGGTGCTACCATCCGGCATCGTCACATTATAGAGCGGCAAAGGCTTGTCGTAACCCGGCACCACGGCCTGCTCGGTGACATAGGGCAGGACGGACGGCGGGAACTCGGCAAGGGCGGCCGGTGTCTTGAACGAGGAGAAGACGAGCCAGATGGCCGGGCCGAACATCAGGATGACGCCTGAGATCAGCCAGATCCAGGTGACGACATCGGTCCAGTGCCAGCCGCGGCCGCGGCGGCGAAGCAGGAAGGTGGCGACGGCGCTCATAGACGTTTCCCCTTCTTCTCGTTGCGGCTGCTTGCGGCGAGCTGGACCAGGGTCAGGATAACGAGCACGACGCCCATCAGGATCGAGGCGGCCGATGCCAGGCCGGGATTGCGCAGCGAACTGGCAAAGCCTGTCTCGTAAATAAACTGGGTGATGTACATGGTGCTGGTGCCGGGCCCGCCGCCGGTGAGCACGAAAACCTCATCGAAGATCTGCACGGCGCGGATCAGTGCCAGGACCAGGACGACGATGAGGTTCGGCATCAGCAGCGGCAGGGTGATCCGCCGGAAGATACGGGTGGGGCTCGCCTTGTCCATCGCGGCCGCTTCGTAGAGATCCCTCGGGATCGCCTGCAGGCCGGCGAGCAGGATCAGCGCGTAAAAACCCATATGCGCCCAGACCGAGACGAAGACGGCGAAGAAGAAGGCCCAGAAACGATCGCTGAGCCAGGAGAAGGGTTCGAAGCCGAACGGGCTCAACGCATAGTTCAACAGGCCCTCGCGCTGAAGGATCCACTTCCAGATCAGGCCGACGACCACGGGCGACAGCAGCACCGGAAAGAAGAAGACGGCGCGCCAGAAGCCGCGATTGGAAAGTTCGCGATTGAGGATCAACGCCGTTGCGAGTGCCGCGACCAGCATTGCCGAGACCTGGAAAACGACGAAGACGGCGGTGTTGCGCACGGCGGCCCAGAAGGTGTCGGCGGCACAAGTGGAGGGGTCGAGATAAGAGCGGCAATCGAAGAGGATGCGGTACTGCTCAGCGCCGACATAGGTCCTGTTCGGCAGGAAGATGGCGCCGCCGCTCGTCGTCGAATAGATGAAGTTGATGACCAGCGGCAGGAGCACGAAGATGGAAAAGATCAGCATGTTGGGCGCCAGGAAGACGCCCGCCATGCCGTTCAGCCCCGTCAGCTTCTGCCAGGCGCGCATCGGGATGTCGATCATCCCCATGGCCAGCCTGACAGGCGCAAGGAGCGCTTGCCGCAGACCGGCTTTCGCCGGTGGTTCGGAAGAAACCGTCTTCTCCGCCATTCGTTCGTCCGTCAGTTGCCGCCAACCTTGGCCTTGATGTCCTCGTCGATGCGGGCGTAGGCGTCGTCGAGCTTCATTTCGCCGGCGATAACCTGGCTGATGCGGGCAACGATGGCGCTGTAATAGGCGTCCGACCACTTCCAGCCCGGCAGCTTCATCGCAGGAGCGGCTGTCTGGCCGGCCGATTCGACGAAGGCCTTCAGCGCCGCCTTCACATGCGGATTATCGGTCTTGAAGTCCACCTGGCCGGCGGCCACACCCTTATGCGCGGGAATGAACAGGCTGCGCTCGGCAAATTCCTTCTGCACGTCGGCGCCTGCCAGGTAGTCCATCACCTTGGCGACGTCCTTCGGGTTCTTGGTGTACTTGACCGCAACGAGACCCGCACCGCCCTGCATGCCGGTGCAGGCGACCGTGCCGCAGGGGCTTCCGGCCATGATCCAGTCGAAACTGTCGCCGATCTTCTGCGCGAAGCCGGAAACCTGCCAGCTGCCGGAATAATAATAGGCGAGACCGCCATTGATGAAATCTTCGGCCGCAGCGCGATAGGTGCTGCCGGCAGCACTGACCCAGACGTCTTTGTTGACGGTGCCGTCCTCGTTCCATTTGACAAAGCGGCTGAGGAATTCCTTGGCGCCCTGATCGATGGGCGCCGGCTTGCCATCAGCGGCGATATAGTTGGCGCCATAGGAAATATTCGGGCCGGAGACGCGGTGGCCGGAGCGGTCGATCGCCATGGCGAAGACTTTCTGGCTGTCAGCGACCTTCCTGGCCGCTGCCGCCCAGTCATCCCATGTGGCTTTCGGACCGGGAATTTCGACGCCGGCCTGCTCGAACAGCGTCTTGTTGACGAAGCCGCCGGTCAGCGTCAGCTGGGTCATGAAGCCGGTGATGGCGTTCGAACCATCGGGGCGCATCCAATCGGCCTGGGCGCCGAAATTCTCGTCCCAATATTTCGCATCGGCGAGTAGCGGGCGAAGGTCGAGCCAATGCTGCGCCTGCGCCTTCAGATTGGTGACGCGGGCGATATCGGGTCCCTTCCCGGCCTCCAGCTGCACCGGCAGCTGTTCCTTGACGACGTCATAGGAGACTTCGTCGAGGATGACGTTGACATCGGGATTGGCCTTGGAGAAACGCGCCAGCAGATCCTTGATCACCTCGCCTTCGCCGCCGTCGGAATACCACATGATGCGCACGTCGCCGGCATGGGTGGCAACGGAACTCAAGAGAACCGCAGCAAAAGCCGCGCCGATCGATTTCATTCTGGTCATAGTCTCCTCCTCTTGACCGCTGAATTCCTGCGCCCGGCCGGATCCTCCACCGGCCGAACAGTCGTCTACGAGGCAGCGCGCCGCCGCTGCCTGCCTGGTATCTCCAGATGTACCGCTTCTCCCCGCACCGACCAGTCCGAGGGTCTCAGAATACGGCCTTCGGCGCGCACGGTGCCGTCCTCTTCGAAGACGACCTGACCGTAATCCGGATCGACGATGATCAGTGCACCCTCATTGTCGCGGCGGGCTGTAAGCGTGGCGAAGCGCGCCCGCATGCCGTCGAGGCCGTCTTCGCGCCCGAGATCGGAGAGACGGACAATCCAGCGCCCCGTGCGGCCGGCCAGGCGCAACTCGACATCCGTCGCCGGCCCGTGTTTCACCGGTTCGAGCAGGCCGTTCCCGACCAGCATCGCGAGGCCGCCACCAGAGCGGGCGAGCGCCAGCTTGCCGTCGACCAGCTTCTCGTCGAAGGCTTCGAGCGGGAACCAGGCATGGGTGAAATCCGGCTGGCCCTCGTGGATGTCGAAATCGAGAATGGCGAGGTCACGATATTGATGCACGCGCGGCAGCGTTCCGCAGCCGCCCCAGAAGCTCGGCCGGCCGTAGCCGAACTGGATGGTTTCGCCGGGATGGTTGATCCAGATCTGCGCTTCCGGCCGCTCGCCCAAACGCAGGTGCAGAACCGTCTCCTGATAACCCCAGGCGCCTGGGCGATAATGGGCGATGGTGCCGAGTGCGGTGTCGCGCGTCTTGTAGTGATAGAGGGCGGCGAAGCGGTTCTCGCCCTGGGAAAAGGTCCATTCCTGCGCGTCGTCGGACTGGTGCGCAGCGATGGCCGCGAGCTCTTGCGGAAATCGCAGACCATGATCGCGGATGCAGACGGCCAGCTGCGGCAGCGCGTGGACGCGGCGGCCGTACCAGCCGCGGCCCCAGAGCAGCCGGGCGATGGCCGACAGCTCGACCGAGCGGCCGGGACGCAGCGTGTGTTCGTAGGAGCGGCCCTGGCTGCCGGTCAGCATGCCGTGATGGGCCGAGCGGGCGACAATTTCCATCAGGCGGACGATGCTGGCGCTCGCCCGGGCGCGGATCGCCTCATCCGGGGCGCAGGCGGCAAGCGCCGTCAGCCCCTTGAGGTCGATCGGAAAATAGGGAACAGAATTCCACTCGGCCATTTCCCAGCGCTCGAAATGATCGAGCCAGGCGCGGACGCGTTCTTCGCCGACCTTCATCTGCTCGGCGCCGGTGCGGCCGGAACGGACGAAGACGGCATCGGGGAACAGCCTGCCGCCGAGATAGGCGGCGGTGTGGAAGAGCAGCGCGTGGTTTTCCGAAAAATACCACTGAACGTCGTTGCCCGGCTCGTCCATCCAGTGGCGGTAATTGAGAACGGCATGCTCAATCCGCTGCCGCAGGGCTTGCGACAGCAGATCGCTCCAGCGCGTATAGGCAAAGAGCAGTGGCACCAGCACGAAATCGGCACAGTCGTGGCAATCCTCGATGACCGGCAGCATGGCCGAAATCATCGCCTCGGTCTCCTCGCCGCTCTGACCCAATGCAAGCCGCGCAAAAGCGCAGATCGTGTCGGGCTCGGCGTTGGCTGCGACCTCGGCAAGCGCCTCATTGACGCGATCCTTGAGCGCCGCGGGTGCCTGCCCCTGGCGCTGGGCGTGACAAATTTCGACGCCGAGCGTGCGGCCGAGCGAAAGTTTGCCTGCTTTGAACGTGATCCGGAAATGGCGGAAATCGGCGGGCATATCGGCCGAGGGGCCGAGTTCCAGCTTCGTTGCTCCCGCTTTCAGCGCGAATTCATAATCGAAGCGCTCGACCGACATGAAGTCGCCTTCGATCTCTACTTGACAGCTCAACGCCACCGGCAGCCGCGCGGGAAACAGGATCGTCACGTCTTCGCCGAGATAGGCGGTGCGGTCGAAGCGCATGCCTTCGAGGATTGCTTCCAGCCCGTCCGCGTCACCGGCCGCGATGGGGACAGGCACCGATGTTTCGACCTCCGGCCCATCGAGATAATCCAGCTGGAAATAGAAGCGGGCGTCGCGCTCGGCGAGATCGTCGAAATAGATGCGGATCTCATTGAGGCCGGCGGCGAGCTCAACCTCGAAGATTTGTTGGGCTTCCAGATTGCGCTCGTAGGGCGCCATGAAGCCCTGCTCGCGGCCGTTGACGAAGAGGATGGCGCCGCCGCAGGTCGACAGACGGAGCCTGGCGGACCCGGCCATGCCGGCATCGAGGAAGGTGCGCGCCCAGCAGCCGATGCGGGTCGGGCGAAACCAGAAGCCGGAGAGATCGACTCGCGGCGAGGCAAAGGGAAGCCACCAGCGGATGGGCTCGAATTCGCCAACCGGTTGCGGTCTTTGGCCGGAGAAGCATGCCTTGAATTCGGTGCGGCAGGGATATTCATGGGGGATGAAGTTCTTCGTCTTGGTGACGAAGAAAAACGGATCCATGCTGCCTTCCATCGGCCGGTCGGCGACGTCGTAGCGCGCCTGCGAGAGAGGACCGAGCTGCCAATAGACGATTGGGCTATTCTTGGCGGTTGCGCGGCGGAGATGGGCTAGCTGCTCAGCGGCCATCTGAAACCTGCTCCGGCTGCCTTGGGATTTTCGAGAAAACGCCGACGCATGGATGGCGGTCAAGCCGCATCTTCAAAGCCTCCCTGCTCTGCCGCTTGTCGCGGACTCCTCGGGGGCAATTGTGCATAGGCATTCCATTTGCGCAACGTGAAAGATTTTTGCATAAAGGAGCTGGAGCGAGGAAATGTCATGGCCGCGGAGCAGAAAAAAGGCAGGCGCACACGCCTCGACGACATCGCCGCCCGCTGCGGCGTTTCGATCAGCACAGTGTCGCGGGCGCTGGCCGGCGAAAAGGGCGTCAGGCCCGAGATCCGCAAGCTGGTGCTGGAAACGGCAAGTGCGGCCAGCTATGCCCTGCCCGCAAGTGTCGCCGGCAAGAAGGTCATGCTCGTCGCCTCCGGCGCGGCGATGATCGACTATGTCCGCAACCAGTTCACGCTCCACGTGCTCGAAGGATTGAACGCGCGCGCGTCCGCCCTCGGCATCGAGATGGCGATGCGCCCGGTGGCCGACAAGGCCGATGAAACCCGCGTCATCGCTGAGATGCGCAATGATGCAAGTTTCGGCGGCATGCTGATCCTGACGGTCGACGAGGAGGACATGCTGGCGGCCGCCGCCGATCTCGGGAAGCCTGTCGTGCTCGTCAACAGCGACGATCCCTATATGCGGCTTTCGAGTGTGACGCCCTGCAACCGCTCGGCCGCCTTCATCGCCGCCGAGCGGTTGATCGAGGCCGGTCATCAACGCATCCTGTTCATGCTGCGGCCGGGACGGCGGACGATCGAGCGGCGCCTGGAGGGGTGGCGCGACGCGCTGCAGCAGCACGGGCTTCCAGCCGACGCCGACCTGGTGCTCGAGGTCGACGACTGGCTGCCGGAACTCGGCGCCGAGGCGATCACCCGTCTCGTCGGCGACAAGGGTCTTTGCTTCACCGCCGTTCTGACGGCGGGCGACAGTCTCGCCAACGGCGCCGTGCGCGGATTGCAGGCGATGGGTTATGCGGTGCCGCAGGATGTCTCCGTCATGGGCATAGACGACCTGCCGCAATCGGCCTTTCTCAATCCGCCACTGTCGACGGTGCACATTCCGATGCGCGAACTCGGCGCCACCGCGCTGGACCTGTTGCGCGACATGATGCTCCGCCTTGCCTTGCCGCGCCGCCGTATCGAGCTTGCCTGCCATGTCGTCGAAAGAGGCAGCGTCGCAGCCGTCCGCCATCCGGTTGCCATGGATCACATCAAGCCAATCGCATGAGGTTATGCCGATCACGAAATTCCTGGCGATATCCGGAAGCGCCCGCAGAGCCTCGACCAATACGGCCATGCTATATGCCCTCCAGTCGGCTGCCGGGCCGGCGCATATGCTCTCGGTCTATGATCGTATCGGCCAGCTCCCGGTCTTCTCGCCCGATCTCGAACTTCCCGAGCCTCCTTCCGAAGTGGCGGCTCTTGCAAAGGCGATCGCGGATGCGGACGGACTGATCCTGGCGAGCCCCGAATATATCAGGTCAATCCCAGGCGGGCTGAAGAACGCCATCGACTGGCTCGTCTCCCGCAACGAAGTGATCGGCAAACCGATCGTGCTTGCGCACGCGTCGCATCGCGGCGAAGACATGCTGCAGCAACTTCGCACCGTTCTCGCCACGCTGAGCGAGCGCTTCAACGAGCAGCTCTTTCTTCGCCTCCATCTGATGAAGCTTTCCCCGGAAGAAATTGCCGAGCATCTTTCCGCGCCCCGGCATCAGGAGGAGATGCGCGATTTCCTCGAGGCTTTCGCACGCTATTGCAGTGCAGCCTGAGGCTCGGCTGCGCAACGACCCCGTCAAGCCTCCATGAAGCTCGCCTCGAACAGCTCCTGCGCATAGGCATCATGCGTCGTGCCGGCCTGCAGATCCGCCTTTGTGAGTTCGTCGACGAAGCCGCCGTTCTTCATGATCAGCACCCGGTCGCACATATGGGCAATGACCGCGAGATCGTGACTGACGAGCAGATAGGTCAGCCCCTTCTCCTCACGCTGATCGGCCAGCAGGTTGAGGATTTCGGCCTGGACGGAGACATCGAGCGCCGAGGTGGGCTCGTCGAGCAGCAGGATCGGCGGCGACAGGATCAGCGCCCGGGCGATCGCCACGCGCTGCCGCTGGCCGCCGGAAAGCTCGTGTGGAAACCGGTTTGCGAAGCTTGCCGGCAGCCCCACCTGGATCAACGCCCTTTCGACCTTCGACCAGATGTCGGAATGGCGCATGGCGCGCAGCGGTTCGGCAAGCGCGGTGCCGATGCGGTGGCGCGGATGCAGGGATCCGTAGGGATCCTGAAAAACCATCTGGGCTGAGGTCAGCTCCTCGCGGGAGCGCGTCTTGCCGATCGGCCTTCCGCGAAGCTCGATCTGACCGGTCCAACCGGCTTCCATGCCGGCGAGGCAGCGCAGCACCGTCGATTTGCCGCAGCCGGATTCGCCGACGATACCGAGGGTCTCACCCTGGCTCACCTGAAAACTGATGCTCCTGACGACATGATTGCTTGATTTGCCGGAGGAAAAGACGACGTCGAGGCCACGGACATTGATCATTGCGCCGTCTCCAGATCGAGTTTCGCCCGGTCGAGAACGGCAAGCCGGCGAACCGGGTGCTTCGGGTCGGGCAGCGCCGCTATCAGCCCGCGCGTATAGGGATGGCGAGCCTCTTCGAGATTGGTCAGCGTTTCGACGATGCGGCCGGCATACATGACGACGATGCGCTCGCAGAAGGCTGCCACCATGCGGATGTCGTGGCTGATCAGGAGAAGGCCAGAATTGTTTTCGCGCACCAGTTCGTCGAGCAGCAGCAGCACGTCCTTGCGGACGCTGACATCGAGCGCCGAGGTCGGCTCGTCGGCAATGACAAGCTTCGGCCGGGCCAGCAGCATCATGGCGATCATCACGCGCTGGCCCATGCCGCCCGATATTTGGTGTGGATAAAGCGCCATGACCCGATCGGGATCGCTGATGCGCACGCGCTCCAGCATGGCGCGGGCTGCTTCCAACGCCTGGCTCTTGCCAAGACCGAGGTGAAGGCGTGCGGCTTCGGCGATCTGTTTGCCGATCGAGAGCACCGGGTTCAGCGAATAGCGCGGATCCTGCATGATCAGCGCGATATCCTTGCCGCGAAGCGCGCCCATCTGCCGCTCGCTCTTCGACAGCAACGGATCGCCACCGAGATCCAGACGTTCGGCGGTGATGACCGCGGCCGGCGGCAGCAGACGCATGATGGCGCGACCGGTCGTCGACTTGCCGGAACCGGATTCTCCGACGATGCCGACCCGTTCGCGCCCGACATCGAAACTGACATCAGAGACGGCGGGCACGGCCCCTCGCCCGAAGCGAACGCTCAAGTCCTTGACGGACAGAACGGGCTGCAAATCACGATCCTTCTTTTCACGATCTGGCATGGCGCGGATCCAGAATGTCGCGCAGAGCATCTCCGGCGATGTTGAAGGCAAGGCTCGTCAGCAGGATGGCGATACCGGGCATGACGGCGACCCACCAGTAATCGAGCATGAATTTGCGGCCGTTGGAAATCATCGCGCCCCATTCCGGTGCCGGCGGCTGGGCGCCGAGGCCGAGGAAGCCGAGCGAGGCCGCCGTCAGGATGATGCCCGCCATGTTGAGCGTCAGGCGCACGATGACCGACGGCACGCACATCGGCGCGATATAGAGAAGAAGAATGCGGATCGGCGAGGCGCCGTAAAGGCGGGCGGCGACGACATAGTCGGCATTTCTGACGACCAGCGCCTCGGCGCGCGCGAGCCTGGCGATCGGCGGCCATGCCGTCAGGGAGATGGCGATGATGGCCGTGGTCAGGCCAGCGCCGAGCGCCGCCGCAAAGGCGAGCGCCAGGATCAGCGACGGGAAGGACAGAACGATATCGGTGGCCCGCATCAGCAGCGCATCGGTGCGCCCGCCGAAAAAACCGGCGACCACGCCGATCAACAGGCCGATCGGCCCGACGATCAGGGAGATCGACAGCACGGTCTGAATGGTGATGCGCGTGCCGAAGATCAGGCGGCTCAGAATGTCGCGACCGAATTCGTCGGTGCCGGCCCAATGTGCGAGGCTCGGCGGCTGCAGGGCGTCGCCAAGCGATTGGATGACCGGGTCATAAGGCGCCAGTAACGGCGCGAAGATCGCAATCAGGCAAAGCAGGCCGAGGATGACGAAGCCGGCAAGGCCGAGCGGCTCGGCAGCCAGCTTGCGGCCGGCACGGGCAAACGACGCCGCCATGCGGCTCGGCACGCTCGGAGGACGGATCTGAATCTCGCCGCGGATAACATTGCTCATCGGGCTGGGGCTCATCGCGCCACCTCCCGCATGCGCGGATCAAATATGGCGTAGGCGACGTCGGCGAGGAAGTTCAACAGCATGAAAATGAATCCCACAATGATGGTGCCGGCCACGATGGCGTTCATGTCGCCGATCATCAGCGCATTCGTCATGTATTGGCCGATGCCCGGCCAGGAAAAGACGATCTCGGTCACGACGGCGCCTTCGAGCAATCCCCCGTAGGAAATGGCCAGGATGGTGATCAGCTGCACGGCGATGTTCGGCAGGACGTGGCGCCAGATCGTGCCGAAGGGGCTCACACCCTTGGCGCGGGCCGCAATGACGTAATCCTGGCTCAACTGCTCCAACGTGAAGCTGCGGGTCATGCGGGTGATGTAGGCCATCGCGGCATAGGCGAGGATGATAGCCGGAAGGATGATATGGCCGAGGGCATTCCAGAAGATTTCCGTCTCGCCCTGCAGCAGGCTGTCGACCAGCAGCAGCCCGGTTTGCGGGGTGACGAGACCTTCGTAAAACACATCGATCCTGCCTGGCCCGCCGACCCAGTTCAGGCCGGCATAGAAGATGACGAGGCCGACGATGCCGAACCAGAAAACCGGGATCGAATGACCGACGAGGGCGACTACGCGCGCGACCTTGTCGATCACGCTGTCGCGAAACAGCGCCGCGACCAGGCCGAGCGGGACGCCGACGAAGGTCGAAATGATCACAGCCAGCGTGGCCAGTTCGAAGGTCGCCGGAAAGGCCTGAGCGAGATCGGAAGAGACGGGGTTGCCGGTGAGCACGGCCGTGCCGAAATCCCCATGGGCGAGGCCGTTCAGATAAAGGAAGAACTGCTGATAGATCGGCAGATCGAGCCCCAGACGCGTCCGCATCGCGGCATAGGCGGCGGGATCGGCGAGTTCGCCGACGATCGCGCCGACGGGATCCGTGGGCAGGACGCGGCCGATCACGAAGGTCACACAGAGGAGGATGAACAGGCTGACCAGCAGATGCGCCAGGCGTCGGCCGAATTCGGCTACAGAGAGTTCCTTCATGTTCGGCTGCCTCGGGAGTATTACTGGGCTTCAGACTTCGTGACGTTCTCGAGACGCGTCAGCTGGGTCGGATGCCCTACATATCCTTGCACCTTGCTCGACAGGACGATCGGCTCGAAGCGTTCGAACATCGGCAGCACCGCCGGCTTCTGTTCCACGAACATCTTCTGCATCTCGACATAGAGCTCGCCGCGCTTCTTGGCGTCCGGCTCCATCGAAGCCTTCGCCGTCAGCGCCGTGAGTTCGGGAATGTCCCAGGCCGAGCGCCAGACGAAGTTGCCGGCGTTGTTGGCTTCCTTCGAGTTGTCGGGATTGGAGGAGAACTGCTCCATCGAGCCGAGCACGTTCGGCATGTAGGCGCTGGTCTGCGGAATCAGCAGATCGAAATCCCTGGCGCGATGGGCGGCGATGATTTCCGAGCCGTTGCCCTGCTGGATGTCGATCTTGATGCCGACCTGGGCGAGCGACGCCTGGATGGCCGTGGCAAGATCGATGCGCGGCGTCTGCGCGATCGTCTTCAGCGTCAGCGAGAAGCCGTCCTTGAACCCTGCTTCGGCCAACAGCTGCTTGGACTTTTCGACGTCGAGATGCCAGTCGGGATTCGGGATCGCAGATTCGAAATTCTCCGGAACCGGAACGTTTCTCGCCCGCCCGTAGGGACCCATGATCGTCTTCTCGATGCCCTTGTAGTCGATGCCATAGGCAATGGCCTCACGCACCTTCGGGTTGGACAGGTACTGGTTGCCGGCATTCATCGACAGCACGTAGAAGCCGCCTGTGGGAATGCGCTGGATGGTAAAGCCCTGCTTGTCCTTGAAGGTGGCGAGGTCGGCGGCGGTCATGGCGCTGGCGATATCGATGTCGCCGCGTTCGAGCATCAGCCGCTCGACCTGGCTTTCAGGCACATGGCGGACGATGACGCGCTTCATCTTCGGAGCGCCGGTGACATAATCCTTGTTGGCGTCGAGGATCACGAGCTCATTCGGGGACCAGCGGTTCAGGGTGAACGGACCGGAGCCGGCCGAATGCGTGCGCATCCAGGCATTGCCGTAATCATTGTCAGCGACGTGCTTTTCGACTTCGACGCTGTCGACGACGCTGGTGGTCGAGGTCGTCAGCCGGTAGAGCAGCATCTCGGCGGTCACCTGGCCGGAAAAATCGATGCGCACCGTCTTGTCATCGACTGCGGTGACGAGCTTGTCGACATTGGTCTTGTCGTAGCCGACGCGCTTGAGGTTCGCCGCAGCAGCCTGGTCGAGCTTCAGGAGCCGCCCGATGGAATAGACGACGTCCTTTGACGTCACCGGATTACCGGAGGCGAAATTGGCCTGGCGCAGGGTGAAGGTGATACCCTTGTCATCGACCTTCCAGCTTTCGGCCAACTGCGGCACGATCTTGCCATCCGGCGTGCTGTTGACCAGGCGGTCGTAGAGGTTCGACATGATCTCGACCGCCTTGCCCTCGGTCGCTTGATGCGGATCGAGCGACAGGACCTGGGCCAGCGATGTCCCGATCACCAGCTGATCCTTAGGGGTGGCGGCGTGCGAGAGCGGCGCAGCGATCGTCAGAGCGCCGATGACGGCGCCGACGAACAGGCCTTTCGAAAAATGCTTCATTGTAACTCCTCCCTGGATTACTATAAGAGACATATTATGTCGTCCGTATGTCGTATTATGATTTATCGAAGTCCGATTTGATTTGCAAGACCCGTGCGGAAGGCGTGAGGCGAAGGAACTGGGGAAACGAGAATGACGACACTTGGCCGTGGTCGGCAAAGACTGGCGCAGCAGGTCATCGATCAATTGCGCGCGCAAATCGAGACGGGGAAATTGCGCGTCGGCGACCAGCTGCCGACCGAGCCGCAGCTCGAATCGACCTTCGGCGTCAGCCGCACCGTGGTGCGCGAGGCGATTGCGGATTTGAGGGCTGCGGGTTTTGTCCGGCCGATCCAGGGCAAAGGCGTCTTCGTCGCGGATCCGAAGGTTCATTCGGTCATGTCGCTGACGCCGGTGGAAATTAAAAGCATTCCGGAAACCCTTGAGTTGCTGGAGTTTCGTATGGCGACCGAGGGTGAAGCGGCAGCGATTGCCGCCTATCGCCGCACAGCCGAGCAGGAAGCGGCAATCCGCGAGGCCAACCGCCGAATGGCGCAACTGATCGAAAGCGGACAGCAGACGGTCGAGGCTGATTATGCCTTTCACATGGCGATCGCCGCCGCCACCAACAACCGGTTCTATGTCGATGTTCTCCGTCATTTCGGCCCGCGCGCCATTCCCCGCGGGCAGTTTCCGACGCTGCCGGAAGCCAATGACCGCGAATATCTGCAGAAGGTCTATGCCGAGCATGTGGAAATCCTGTCGGCAATCGCCGATCAGGATCCCGACCGTGCCCGCCAGGCGATGCGCGCGCATCTGATGGCGAGCCAACGTCGCTATCGGATGCTCGCCGAACAGCAATAGGGCTCGACACTCTCAAAAATTCATATTATGTCATATGACATTGTTGAACTTGGAGAGGGTCTCTGATGTATCTTGGAACACAGGTGGCGGCGCGCGACGATGACGATTATCGGATCTTCGCGCAATTGGGGGTGAAGCATATCAGCGCCGATCCGCCGGGACAGCCGAGCAGCTGGACGCTTGCCGACATCGAACGCCATCGCGACAAGGTCGAGAGCTTCGGCCTGATCCTCGACATGATCCAGCTGCCCCTGCCCTCGCAGCCGATCGAGAAGGCTTCCTATCCCGACATCCTGCTTGCCGGGCCTGAGCGTGACCGGCAGATCGACGCGGTTTGCCAGATGATCGAGGATGTCGCGGCGGCCGGCATTCCGGCTGTGAAATACAATCTCAACCTGATCGGCATTCCGCGCACGCCTGATGAACCCGGACGCGGCGGCTCGCTGAACGCGAGCTTTCGCTGGGAGAAGACCGATCAGCAGGCAGCCCCCGGCCTTGCCGGCGTGCTCTCCGAGGACGAAAACTGGGAACGGATCGATTATTTCCTCGAACGCGTCGTGCCGGTCGCCGAAAGCAATCGCGTCAGGCTCGCCTGCCATCCGCACGACCCCTATACGCCGCCCGGCTATCGCGGCGTCACGCGCGTGCTCGGCACGGTGGAAGGGCTGAAGAAATTCGTGCAGATGCGCGAGAACCCCTATCACGGCCTCAATTTCTGCCAGGGCTCGGTCGGCGAGATGCTCGAAAATCCACGCGAAGAGATCGACGACATCATTCGCTGGTTCGGAGAGCGCAACAAGATCTTCAACGTCCACTTCCGCAACATTCGCGGCGGCAAGCTCTCCTTCATGGAGACCTTCCCGGACGAGGGCGACATGGACATGGTCCGCTCGGCCAGGATCTACAAGGAAGTCGGCTACAAATACATGCTGATGCCCGACCATGTGCCGACCGTCAGCGGCCAGGATCCGTCCGCCACCGCATTTGCCTTCTGCTACGGCTACATCGCGGCACTTCTGCAAGTGCTCGAGAACGCCTGACACGATTTTCAACACGTAAGGAATAGGACTTGATGATGAACCCGATTGAATTGAAGAAGGCCGTCGGCAGTGGCCTGCTCTCGTTTCCGGTCACCCATTTCGACGACCAGCTGAAATTCGACGAGGCGAAATATCGCCGTCATGTCGAGTGGCTTGCCGGTTATGACGCCGCCGCGCTGTTTGCCGCTGGCGGCACCGGGGAGTTCTTCTCCCTCAATCCGTCCGAAATCCCTCAGGTCGTGCGCGCCGCCAAGGCCTCAGCCGGCAATACGCCGATCATCTCGGGAACCGGCTACGGCACCTCGCTTGCCATCGAGATCGCACAGGCGGCCGAAAAGGCCGGCGCGGACGGATTGCTGCTCCTGCCGCCCTATCTGATGTTTGCCGAACAGGCCGGATTGATCGCCCATGTCAAGGCGGTTTGCCAATCGGTCGATATCGGCGTCATCGTCTATAATCGCGACAACGCCATCCTGACCGCCGACAGCATCGCTCGCCTTGCGGAGGAATGCCCGAATCTGATCGGCTTCAAGGACGGCGTCGGCGATGTCGACAAAGTCATCGAGATCACCACGCGGCTTGGCGACCGCCTCGTCTATGTCGGCGGGATGCCGACCCACGAGGTCTATGCGCAAGCCTATTTCGCCGCCGGCGTGACGACCTACTCGTCCGCCGTCTTCAACTTCGTTCCGGCGCTGGCCCAGCGCTTTTACGGCGCCTTGCGCACCGGCGACCAGGCGACCGTCGACGAGATCCTGAAGGGCTTCTTCTTCCCCTTCGTCGCCTTGCGCAATCGCAAGAAGGGTTATGCCGTCTCGATCATCAAGGCCGGGCTTCGCGTGCTTGGACAGAACCCCGGCCCGGTGCGCCCGCCTTTGACGGATCTCACCCAGGAAGAATTGGCGCTGCTGGAGAAAATCGTGCAGGCCAACGGCGTCCCGCGGATTGCGGCCGAATAATCGCCGAGGACGGCAGGAGTATCTGCCGCGCCCTCTCGATTCCCTCTTCTCCCCTCGGGGAGAAGGTGCCCGTGGGGCGGATGACGGGGCCGACGATGCCGGTCTTCTCCTCCAGCTCATCTCGACTATGTGCGGGATGCTGCGCACGGTATTTCCGGCCGCGTGCCGGAATCGAATTTACGTTGGGGGGGTACCGTTCCGCCCCCTCATCCGCCTGCCGAAACCTTCTCCCCGAGGGGAGAAGACGATGCGCCGCACCCTCGCCATTCCCCAGCAGACTGATCGTCGCCTACAGCGCCACCCCGCTGCCGCGGTCGAAAACGTGGACCTGATCGCTGGCGATGCTCGCTTCGAACACAGCGCCGTAGCGGGCGGGGTATTCGCCGTCGACGACCGCCGTCACCTGCTGGCCGGCTAGATCGAAGACGATATGGGTCTGGGCGCCTGTGGGTTCCACCAGCATGGTGCGGCCGGCGAGCGCCGTACCGGCCGATAGGCCGGGAACGAGATGTTCCGGACGCAAGCCGATGGTGACGGCCTGGCCGGGTCTGACCCGGCGGTCGGGTGCGATGCGAATCGCTGTGCCATCGTCGAGGCGGGCGGTGGGTTGGCCGTCTTCTCCGGTGACCGTGCCGTCGAGCATGTTCATCGCCGGCGACCCGATGAAGGCAGCGACGAAGAGATTGGCGGGTTTTTTATAGAGTTCGAGCGGCGTACCCGACTGCTCCACCTTGCCGTGATTGAGTACAACGATGCGGTCAGCGAGCGTCATCGCTTCGATCTGGTCGTGGGTGACATAGATCGAGGTCGTCTTCACCTTCTGGTGTAGCGTCTTGATCTCCGAACGCATCTGCACGCGCAGTTTCGCATCGAGGTTGGAAAGCGGTTCGTCGAACAGGAAGACGGCGGGGTTGCGCACGATGGCCCGGCCCATGGCGACACGCTGGCGCTGGCCGCCGGAAAGCTGCGCCGGCTTGCGGTCGAGCAGCTTTGCGAGATCGAGCATGCGGGCGGCCTCGGCAACGCGCGCCTCGATCTCCGCTTTGGCAACGCCGGCAAGCTTCAGGTTGAAACCCATGTTTTCAGCGACCGTCATATGCGGATAGAGCGCATAGGACTGGAAGACCATGGCGATGTTGCGCTCGCGCGGCGTCATCGCGTTGACGACGTTACCGCCGATGGCGATCTCGCCGTCGGTGATCTCCTCGAGGCCGGCAATCATCCGCAGCAGCGTCGATTTTCCGCAGCCGGACGGGCCGACGAGGGCGACGAATTCGCCATCCTCGATATGAAGCGAAATGCCGTGGATGACGTCGACGGCGCCATAGGCCTTGCGAATATTGTTCAGCTCAACGGATGCCATGATTGCACTCCAATGGTTCGGCTCAGGACTTCACGGCGCCAGCGGTCAATCCGGCGATGATGTGTCTCTGCGCGACGAAGAAGACGATGATGGTGGGAAGGATGGTCAGCGTGATGAAGGCCAGCACCAGTTGCCACTCCGTGCCGTATTCGCCGCGATAGACCATGATGCCCAGCGGCCAGGGATATTTGGATTCCGAGTTCAGCATGATTAGCGGCAGGATGTAGCTATTCCAGCTGCCGACGAAGGAGATGATGCTGACGGTGGCGACGATCGGCCGGGATAGCGGCAGCGAGATATGCCAGAAGAATCTCATATAACCGCAGCCATCGACGAAGGCCGCCTGAAACAATTCTTCCGGAAGATTGCGGAAATAGTTCCTGAACAAAAGGATGCTCATGCCGAGGCCGAAGGCCACCTGCGGCAGCACCACGCCCCAATAGGTATTGAGCAGGCCGAGATCGCGGATGCGGATGAAAAGCGGCAGGATCGCGGTTGCGGCCGGAAACATCAGGCCGAGCAGGAAATAATTGAGCAGGAAGGACGAGCCGAAAAAGCGGACATGGGCGAAGGCGAAAGCCGCCATGGACGAGACGATCAGCGTCAAGAGCACGGTGAGGGCTGCGATGACAAGCGAATTGCCGATCTGCAGCCAGTAGCGCTCGCCGAAGAGAATGTCGGTATAATTCGCCCATTGCCATTCCGTCGGCAGGCCGAAGGGGTTGGTGCGCAGGTCGCCCAGGGTCTTGAAGCCGCCGAGCGCCGTCGTCAGCAGCGGCACCAGCACGATCGCAGCGATCAGGCTCAGCGACACGTAGAGATAGATCCGGGTGGATGTCCTCATGCGGACGGAAGAGCTCATATCAGTCATGGCGCATGAAAATCCTTTTGTAACCGAAGGCGAGCGTCACGCAGATGATGAACAGCACCACGCCGACGGCGCTGCCGAGGCCGACCTGCATGCGCATGACGCCGTAGGTGTAGAGGAAGGTGACCATCGTCTGCGTCGAGTTCGACGGTCCGCCGCCGGTCAGCGGCATGATCATGTCGAAGAGCTGCAGCGAGCCGACGACGGCGAAGAATATCGAAAGGCGCAGGGTGGAGCCGAGCAGCGGCAGGGTGACGTAACGGAATTTTTGCCAGCCGGTGGCGCCGTCGATCTCGGCCGCCTCCAGCACGCTCTTGTCCACCGATTGAAGGCCGGCGATGAACAGCATCATGTGGAAGCCGAAATACTTCCAGACGATAACCCCGAGGATGGCATAGATCGCCACGTCCTTGTCGGCGAGCACGTAAGGATTGGCGAAACCGAAGAAGCTGGAAATGGCGGCAAACAGGCCGTAGTCGCCGTCATAGACGAAGCGCCAGATGAGGCCTGCGGCAACATCCGCCAGCACATAAGGCAGGAAGAAGATCAGGCGGTAAGCGACGACACCGGGAATGCGGTGCGCCAGCATCGTGGCCAGCCAGATGGCGAGCGGCACCTGGATGCAGATCGAAATGATGATGATCAGGCCGTTATTGACCAGCGCCTGGGTAAACGCCGCGTTGCGGAACAGGACCTGGAAATTACGGAGCGCGATGAACTCCGTCGGCGTGCCGTAACCGTTCCACTTGTAGAGGCTGTACCAGGCCGCCTCGCCCATCGGCATGATGACGAAGAGCGTGAAGAGCAGCAGCGCCGGTGGCAGAAACAGCAACAGCACGGTCAGGCGGTCGTGGGCGACCGAACTCTTCCGGTTTGCGGCTCGCCTTGCCGGCCTTGCTGCGCTCGGTGTCGATAGGACTGAGATATTGGCCATGGATCCTGCTTTCGCATTTCGTCGGCAGCGATGCCGGCGCTCCCGATTGGCAGGAGCGCCGGAAGGTTCTGCGGGCGCTGGTTATTGTTCCAGTTCGAAAGCGTCCTGGATCATCTGGGCGCCGTCCTTGGAGTTCATCTGTCCGGAGACGATTTCCACCGAGACGTCGTTGACGACACGGCCGACGGCCGCACCGAGATCCTGGTCGAAGAAGTTCTGATGCCAGGTCGAACCGGCAAGCTGTTTGGCCGATTCAGCCAGCAGCGGATTGACCACGCCGTCATCGGCGCCGACGGCGACGGGCAGGAGCATGCCTGATTTGGCCATCGCGCGCTCATTGTCCGCATTTGTCAGGAAAGCGAGGAAATCGACCGCTTCCTTGGAGGCCTTCTTGGTAAGCGCCCAGCCGTTCAGGCCGCCGAGCGTATCCGTCGGCTTGCCGGCGCCGCCTTCGACCGTGGGGAAGACGAACCGGCCGATATTGTCTGATGAAAGTCCCTTGCCGTCGCCGGCATTCTTGCGCTGGTTGGCTTCGGTCGCTTCAAAGCCGAGGATCATCGCCGCCTTACCGTCACCGAAGACGCCGAGCGTCTGCGGCCAGGTCGCGCCGAGATAGCCGGGCTGGAACGGTTCGAGCTTGCCGAGCTCGGCGAGATCGTCGCCGGCCTTGATGATGGCCGGATCGAGGAAACCTTCACCCTCGCCCTTCTTGGCCGCATCGAAGACCTTCTGGCCGCCCTCGCGCATGACGAGATAGCTCCAGTAGAAGTGGATCGGCCATTTCTCGCCGCCGCCGCCGGCAATCGGCACGATGTCGGCCGCCTTGATTTTTTTCACCGCCGCAAGAAAATCGGTCCAGGTCTTGATGTCCTCGGCCTTGACGCCCGCCTTGGCAAAGAGCGCCTTGTTGTAGAAGAAGCTGACCAGACCGACCTTGTAGGGGACCGCCCAGGTTTTGCCGTCGAAGGTCAGGCCGTCGACCGAGGCCGGGGTATAGGCCTTGCGCAGCTTGCCGCCATCGGCATCGAGGGCTGCCGTCACATCCTGCAGCGCGCCGGTCTCGGACTGCTGCTTCAGGACGCCACCGCCCCAGCTGAAAAAGAAATCTGGCACGTCGTCGGACTGCAGCAGCGTAGGAAGCTTGGCCTTGAAGGCCTCGTTTTCGAGGAACTGCATCTGGATATCGACATCGGGATGCTGGGCTTCGTATTTCTTGACGATCTCTTCCCAGGCCGCGACGTTTTTCGGATCGGTTTCGAGATGCAGCCACTTGACCACCGTCGTCGCCGAGGCAGCTCCTGCTCCGGCCAGCAACATGCCGGCGGCCGCGGCCATGGATACGATACGCCTGCCGCCGAAAGCGGCGTTCTTCAGCATAAAATTCATGATTTTCCTCCCAGGGGACCTATCCTCAAAATTTTTCCCCTATACGGAATAATTCAGCGGAGCTTGCGCCGGATGTCAACCCAACTTCGGCTATTTTTAGCAAATGCGCTTGACAGGCCCACGGAATTGCCTGCTATTTATTTCGTAACCCGTTAAAAATATTGGCTTCCGCCCAACGAACAATGCCGGCTAGTTTTTCATGAAGACCGCAGATCCAGAATTGATGCGCGCGATCAATCGCTTGAACGTGCTCGACACTATCCGGCGCCACGGTCCGATCTCGCGCATCGAGATCAGCGAACGCACCGAGCTTTCCACCACGACCGTTTCCGCCATTACCGCGTCACTGCTCGACGACGGACTGATCCTGCCGCGCCACGAAGGCGATATCCGTAATGAGGCGGTGCGCGGGCGGCCGCGTGTGGCGCTGGAGCTCAATCCCGACGCCGCCCGCGTCGTCGGCGGCAAGATCGCCGCCAGCCGCATGGTCTTCGTCGTCACCAATTTCCGCGGCGACGTGCTGTCGAAGCTCGCTTTGCCGATCCGCATCGACCGGCAGCCGATCGGCGTCATCGCCGATCTGGTCGAGGACGGGGTCAGGCGCTGCGTCGTCGACGCCGGACTGTCGCTGGAAGATGTCGACAGTATCTGCCTCGGCTTTCCCGGCGTCGTCGAGCATCGCACCGGCTATATCAGAAGCAGCCCGATCTTTCGCGACACCAATGTCGATTTTGCCGCCGAAATGTCGACGCGGCTATCGACGCCGACCATCGTCGAAAGCGACGCGCACGCCATCACGCTCGGCCATCACTGGTTCGGAAGAGCCAGGGATCTCGAGGATATGGTGTTGATTTCGCTGGAACAGACGCTGGGGCTCGGCGTGTTGCACGGCAACCGCCTGTTCCGCGGCGCCGGCGGCCTCAGCCACAATCTCGGCGATCTCGTGCTTGGCATGGGACCGAACGGCATCGTGCGGCTTTTCAGCCAGGCCGGCGAAAGCGCAATCCTCGGCGAGCATCAGACCGACGGGCGTTTTGCCGAAGCCATCCGTCTCGGGCGCGGCATGACCCATGCCCAGGCGCTGATCAAGGCCGATGACGACCGGCTGATCGGCGCGGCCATCCGCGCCGGCGAAGCAGTCGGCTTGACCATTGCCAATATCGTCACGCTGTTTGCGCCGCCGCGCGTCATCCTGGTCGGCTCCAGCCTGGCGCTCGGCGAACCCTTCTTGAACAGCCTGCGCGATGCCTATGCGCTCGCCATTCCGCCGTCGCTGAAAGGCGTCAGCGAACTCGTCTTCGACGATTCGAGCGATGATTTCTGGGCACAGGGTGCTGCTGCAGTCGCGCTCTACGAACTCTACGAATCGCCCTGGAGCACCACAGGGCCGGCGCTCTGAGGAGCGCACACTCAAGATCAATGGAGGAATTCATGGACAAGGTCGGTATCGGCATCATCGGATGCGGCAATATTTCGGGCGCCTATCTCACGGCGATGGCATCCTTCCCCATTCTCGACATTCGCGGCGTCGCCGATCTCGACCGGGGACTGGCAGAGGCAAAAGCTGCCGAATTCAACGTGCCTGTCAAATCCGTCGAGGAGCTTTTCGCCGATCCCAAGGTCGAGATCATCGTCAATCTGACCATCCCGAAGGCCCATGTGGCCGTGGCGATGCAGGCGCTGGAGGCCGGCAAACATACCTATTCGGAAAAGCCGCTCGGGATTAATTTCGCGGAAGGGAAAAAATTGGCGGAGGCGGCCAAGGCGCGGAATCTGCGCATCGGCGCGGCCCCCGACACCTTCCTCGGCGGCGGTCACCAGACGGCGCGCGCCCTGATCGACCAGGGCGTTATCGGCCAGCCGGTCGGCGGCTCGGCGACCTTCATGTGCCCTGGGCACGAGCGCTGGCATCCGAACCCGGCCTTTTATTACGAGGTCGGCGGCGGGCCGATGCTCGATATGGGCCCTTACTACATCACCGATCTCGTCAATCTCCTCGGGCCGGTTTCCCAGGTCGCCGGCTTTGCGACGACGCCGCGGGCCGAACGGCTCATTACCAGCGAGCCGCGCAATGGCGAGCGCATCCCCGTGCATGTGCCGACCCATGTCGCCGGCTTGATGGCTTTTGCCAACGGCGCGGTGGTCCAGATCGCCATGAGCTTCGACGTCGCCGGCCACAAGCATGTGCCGTTGGAGATTTATGGAACCGAGGGCACGCTTATTGTCCCCGACCCCAACAAATTCGCCGGCCCCGTCGAATATCTGAAGAAGGGCGGCGCCTTCGAGGACCAGCCGGTCACCGCGCCCTATGCCGAGGGCAATTTTCGCTCGCTCGGCGTTGCCGACATGGCGCATGCGATCCGCACGAACCGGCCGCATCGCGCCAACGGCGATCTGGCGCTGCATGTGCTCGAAGTCATGGAAGCCTTCCATACAGCGTCCGAGACCGGCCGGACGGTGACGATCACCACGGCGGTGGAACGCCCTGCCCCCTTGTCCGATTCGATCGTCGACGGACGGCTGGCGAAATAAGTTTCAGGAGGAAAGAGAATGCGTGAAGCACTGATCGTCTGGGGTGGCTGGAGCGGACACGAGCCGCAGGAATGCGCCGAAATCATCAAGACCATGCTCGAGGAAGACGGTTTCAAGGTCTATCTCGAACACGGTACCGAGGCGCTTGCCGACCCTTCGGTCCATGATCTCAGCCTCGTGGTGCCGATCATGACGATGTCGAAGATCGAAAAGGAAGAGGTCAAGAACCTCGCCGCCGCGATCGAAAGCGGCGTCGGCATATCAGGCTATCATGGCGGCGCCGGCGATGCCTTCCGCGACTCCGTCGACTACCAATTCATCATCGGCGGCCAGTGGGTGGCCCATCCCGGCAACATCATCGACTATACCGTCAACATCACCCGGCCGGATGATCCGCTGATGGAGGGGATTGCCGATTTTCCCTACACCTCCGAGCAATATTACATGCATGTCGACCCCTCGAACGAGGTTCTGGCAACGACGAAGTTCACCGGCGAACACGCCTACTGGATCGACGGCGTCGTCATGCCTGTCGTCTGGAAGCGCAAATACGGCAAGGGCCGCGTCTTCTATTCCTCGCTCGGTCACCAGGCCAAGGAATTCGACGTCCCGGAGATGAAGACGATCTTCCGCCGCGGCGCCAACTGGGCGGCGCGGTAGTCTGTTCAATTCGCGGGAAACCAAAAGACCCCTCCCCAACCCCTCCCCACAAGGGGGAGGGACTAAGCTGTGGCGTCCGGCGGCGACCAAAAGCAGAGGTCTTGCTGGCTGTTACCCGCCGACGGATTGATACGATAGAGTTTATGTGAAGCGGTGCGGCATCTTAGCCCCTCCCCCTTGTGGGGAGGGTTGGGGACGGGTTTTTGGCTCAGCGAATGATCAACGCCGTCCCAAATAGCCCCAGCGCAAACACTGTATGCGCGAGCAGATTGAAGCAGCGGACCTTCATCGGCTTCGGATGTTTCGAAGCCGCCCAGCCGAGGCCGAGGCCCGGCTGCAGCAGGAACCACCCTGCCCCGACGGTGACGATGCCGAAAATCCAGGCGGGAAGAAATGTCGGTGCGGCGAGCCATCCCTCTCCCATGATGAGCGCAAAGATCACGCCATAGAGAATGCCGACGGCGTAGTGGCTGATCCAGCCGAGCGCGAGTTCATTCGCATAAGGCGCTGCATCGGCGATGTTCTCATGAAAGACCTTGCCGCCACCAAGATGCCAGAACCAGCGGCCGACCGGCGCCCAGTTCGGCGGCGTCTGGCCGAAGACCTTCGTGAGCACAATCGCCCAGAGGTCCATGAGGATGGTTGCGCCGGCGCCGATCACCAGACCGCGCCACAGAATATCGAACATTGGGAATCACCGGAAAGCGTTGCGATTGCAGAGGCGGTAGAAAACCATTGCGGACGCACTTGCGCAATGGTTTCGGCAAGACCTTCGCGGAGACACACGGCAAAGCGCCGCGTTCGACGGGGCCGTTGCTCCATCATCCGCAAAAAGGCATCGGTGCGACCGCAAATTGATGCTTTTCGCAGGTAGCGTTATTCCCTACTCACTGTCTCGAACGGCAATGAGAGGCGAACGGCAATGACAGTGCCATTTTACTGGAACGAGTTGGTCAGCGACGACTTCGCCGGACTGTCTCCCGACACCACGATCGCCATCCTGCCGATCGCCTCGACGGAACAGCATGGGCCGCATCTGCCGATCGCGACCGATGTGGCCATCGCCGAAGGCATGCTCGCCGAATTGCGCAAGCAGAAACCCGTCGATCTCGATTGTCTGGTGCTGCCGACCCAGGAAATCGGTAAGGCCAATGAACATATCTATGGTCCGGGAACCCTGTCGCTCGGCGCCGAACTGCTCATCGCGGTCTGGACCGCGATTGGCGCAAAGGTTGCCGAAGCCGGCATCCGCAAGATGGTGATCATCAATTCGCATGGCGGCAATGTCGATATCATGAACATCGTGGCGCGAGAGCTGCGCGTGCGCTACGCCATGGCCGTCATCTCCACGCAATGGGGCCGCTTCGGTCACCCCGGGGGCATGATCAGCGAGCATGAGCTGAAATACGGCATCCATGGCGGCGAGGTGGAAACGTCGCTGATGCTGCATTTCCGGCCTGACCTGGTACGGATGGAGAAGGCGCAGAATTTCAAATCCAAGGCGGTATGGATGCGGGAGCAATCGAATTACATTCAGCCACTGCCGCCGCATTCGCTCGCCTGGATCGCCCACGATCTCAATCCCAACGGGGTCGTCGGCGACGCGTCGCGCGGGACGGCCGAAAAGGGCGAAGCGATCTGCCGCCATCAGGTCAAGGGCTTCATCGAACTGCTCTGCGACCTGAAGCGCTATCCGCTTTCCAGTCTTTATTCCAAGTAGGGCCTGCCGAACCGCGGCTCAGATCGCGACGGAAGTATCCGCCGCGATGTGCCCCTTGGCCTGCAGTTCCTGCACGAGGCCGGCCAGCTCGGCCAGGAGATATTCGACGAACAGGCTGGTGGCGGAGTCGAGCGGCGCGCGGGCGCGGGCAAAAAGCTTCATCGGCTGGTGGCGCGCATGCGGCTCCGCGATCGGCCGGAAGACCAGTTCGCCCTGCCGGCATTCGGTGATGACGTCGAGCGGGTTCAGGATCGTTAGCCCCGCCCCCGACTTGACCAGTTTTTTCAGCATCTCCGAGGCATTGGTTTCTAGCACCGGCTCGACATGCACGTCGAGGCGCGCCAAAGCCAGATTGATCACGTCGCGCAGGCTGGTCCCTTGCTGCGCCAGCACCAGGCGCTCCTGGACGATATCGGCCAGGTTGATCGGGCCGGGACCGATCAGATGGTGACCGGGTGGCAGAACCACGCCGATCGGAATGTCGAAATTGCCGAGCGTGCGGATGCCGGGCGTTGCCGGAATATTGAAGCCGAGGCCGATATCCACCTCACCTGAAAGCACCGGGTTGACCGTCATCGTGCCGGCGTCGTTCCGCAATTGCATGAAGACGCGCGGATGTTCCGACTGGAAGCGGGCGATGATTTCCGGCAGCGGCCCTGCCGCAAGGCCGACGGTTGTCACCAGCCGAACCTTGCCCGCCTGCTGCATCTTCAGGCTGCGGATACGACCCTCCAGCCGCTCGTAGTTCTTCAGCACCTCGCGGATATGTTCGATGCAGAGTTCGCCGGCGGCGGTCAGCCGCAGCCCGCGCGGCAAGCGCTCGAAGAGTGGCGCGCCCATTTCCTCCTCCAAGGCCAAAATCTGCCGGTTGATCGCCGAAGACGCCACGTTCAGTCGTGCCGCCGCCTTGCGGATCGAGCCCGAACGCGCGATCTCGTTGATATAGAGAAGCTTTCTGGAATGCAGCATCAGAACCTCGTTGCACAAATATAAGGCACGCAGCGCAAAATTGGCACAGGCTTTCGGTGAGATGCCGAAAAGGCATCATTGCGCACGAAATTTGATGCTTTTCAAAGAGCAAAGCAACGGCTCCTATGAAGAAAATCGGACGTCGCCGCGACGGCTGCGAACTCAGAAGGGGAACGTTGATCATGCCCATGACAAAAAAGAACAGGGTCTTTTCCGCATTGGCCGGGCTTGGCGGCATGATTGCCTCCATCGCCTGTGCTCAGGCGGCCGACAAGGTCACCTATGGCACCAACTGGCTGGCGCAGGCCGAGCATGGCGGCTTTTACCAGGCGGTCGCCGACGGCACTTATGCCAAGCACGGCCTCCACGTCACCATCGTCCAGGGCGGTCCGAATGCGGCCAACAGCGCGCTGCTGATCTCCGGCAAGATCGATTTCTACATGGGCGGGCCGCAGGGCGAGATTTCGGCCGTCGAACAGGGCATTCCGCTCGTCGACGTCGCGGCGATCTTCCAGAAGGATCCGCAGGTGCTGATCGCACATCCCGATGCCGGCATCGAGAAATTCGAAGATCTCGCCAAGCTCAAGACGCTGTTTCTCGGCAAGGACGGCTATCTCACATATTTCGAATGGATGAAGGCGAATTTCAAAGGCTTCAGGGACGAACAGTACAAGCCCTATAATTTCAGCCCGGCGCCGTTCCTTGCCGACAAGGATTCCGCGCAGCAAGGTTATCTCACCTCGGAACCCTATGAGATTCAGAAGCAGGCCGGCTTCGAGCCGAAAGTCTTCCTGCTCGCCGACAACGGCTACTCCCCTTATTCGACGATGATCACCACCACGCAGGCGATGATCGACAGCAGGCCCGATGTCGTCCAACGCTTCGTCGATGCCTCGATCGAAGGCTGGTACCACTATCTGTACGGTGACAACACCAAGGCCAACGAGCTGATCAAGAAGGACAATCCTGAAATGACGGATGGTCAGATCGCCTATTCCATCGCCAAGATGAAGGAGTACGGCATCATCGAATCCGGCGACAGCCTCGACAAAGGCATCGGCTGCCTGACCGAGGCGCATTACAAGGCCTTCTTCGACGAAATGGTAGCGATCAAGGTGTTCAAGCCGGAGACGGATTACACCAAAGCCTTCACGACGAAATTCGTCTGCAAAGGCACCGGAATGGCGATGAAGAAGTAAGCCGAAGACCCCGTCGGAGATCCGCCTCATACGGCGGATTCAATTCCCTGATGAACGAGACAGCCAATGCCCCCAGCAGAAGCTCAGGCCCTATCCCCGAAAGAGTTGCGCAAACGGCCGCTGGTCGTCATGCAAGCTGTTTCGAAAGTCTTCTCCAGCGGAACCGTTGCCCTTTCGGAGATGTCGCTCACAGTGGAGAGCGGCGAGTTCATCAGCCTGCTCGGCCCATCCGGGTGCGGCAAGTCGACGGCGCTGCGGATCATCGCCGGGCTCGGCGATGTCACGTCGGGCGCGATCGACTGGCCGAGTTCTCGGATCAACTCCAAGGGTCTTCCGGAAGGGGATATCGGTTTCGTCTTTCAGGAGCCGACGTTGATGCCCTGGAAGACCGTGTTCGACAATGCTCATCTGCCGCTGAAGCTTCGACATGTCTCCAAGAGGGCGGCACATGATCAGATCGTGGAGGCGCTGACCACCGTCGGCCTTCAGGATTTCGCCAAGGCCTATCCGCGCGAACTGTCTGGCGGCATGAAGATGCGTGTCTCGATTGCCCGGGCTCTGGTGACGAAGCCGAAGCTGCTACTGATGGACGAGCCCTTCGCGGCTCTCGACGAGATCACCCGACAGAAGTTGAATGATGACGTGCTCAGGCTCTGGAAGACGACCGGCATCACCGTCATCTTCGTCACCCATTCGGTCTTCGAATCCGCCTATCTCTCCAACCGCATCGTCGTGATGAAGGCAAGGCCGGGGCGTGTACATGCCGATCTGCCGCTGATGACCAGTCTGGGACGCGACGCCCGTTATCGCACTTCGGAAGAATACCGCAAAGCCTGCGAGACGGTCTCGCACGCGCTCATCGGAGCGATCAACGCCGCGGAGGATCGTCGATGAGTGACGAAAAATCCGCGGCGCCGCTGTTTGTCAAAGCGACTTCAAGCGCCGGGCGCCGCGAACTGGCGCTGCGCGTCCTGACGCCCTTGCTGGTCATCGCGTGCCTGGTCCTGGTCTGGTATGCCTATGTCAGACTGTCAGGCGTGCCGCCCTATATCCTGCCCGGCCCGGCGGCCGTCGCCAGCACTTTCGTCACGGATTGGGGTACGCTTGCCCCTGCCCTCTGGGTCACCACCAAAATCACGCTGATATCGTTGATGCTGGCGCTGGTCGGTGGCGTCGGCTTCGCGATTTTCCTGGTGCAGTCGCGCTGGATCGAACTCGCCTTCTATCCGCTCGCCGTCATTCTTCAGGTCACGCCAATCGTCGCGATTTCGCCGCTGATCCTGATTTATGCGCCGTCAACACAGGTGGCGCTTCTGATCTGCGCCTTCCTCGTCGCCTTTTTCCCGATTCTTTCGAATATGGTTCAGGGCCTGAAAAGCGTCGATCACAATCTCATCAATCTGTTCGAGCTCTACGGCGCCTCGCGCTGGCAGACGCTGCTCTTTCTCAAGCTCCCGGCTGCCCAGCCCTATTTCATGACCGGCCTCAGGATTGGCGGCGGCCTTGCACTGATTGCTGCCGTCGTCGCGGAATTTGCCGCAGGCTCGGCGGGTGCGGGCTCAGGCCTCGCCTTCCGGCTTCTCGAAGCGCAATACCGGCTCAACATTCCACGACTCTTTGCGGCCCTGCTGATGCTCTCGCTGCTAGGTGTGGCGATCTTCGCCGTCACCTCCTTCATTTCGTGGCTTGCCCTGCACCGCTGGCACGAGAGTAGCCTGAAACGGGAAAACTGATGACCTATTCCTTCATTTCACCGCCCAATTCCGGCCGCTTCGTGCTGAGCAATGCGACCCTGCCTAGCGCCGCCGTCACCGGTTATGAGGCGCCTATTGTCGAGGGGCTCGTCAGGGCCGATATCGTCATCGCCGACGGCATCATTGCCGATGTACTGCCGCCCGGCGAAGCGCCCGTGGAACTGGCGAAGTCCGACCTGAAGGAGAGCATGGTCTGGCCTTGCTTCGCCGACATGCATACGCATCTCGACAAGGGTCATATCTGGCCACGCAACGCCAATCCGGACGGCACCTTTCCGGGAGCGCTGGAGGCCGTGCGTGCAGACCGCCAAGCGAACTGGTCGGCTGGCGACGTGAAGAAGCGCATGGAGTTTTCCCTGCGCTGCGCCTACGCGCACGGCACAAGCCTCATTCGAACCCATCTCGATTCGCTGGCGCCACAGCATCGCATTTCCTTCGAGGTCTTCGCCGAGATGCGCGAGGCCTGGAAGGACAGGATTGCATTGCAGGCGGTGGCGCTCTTTCCGATGGAAAATATGGCGGATGCCGCCTATTTCGCCGAGCTTGTCGCCGTTGTCCGCGACAAGGGTGGCCTGATGGGCGGCGTCACCCGGATGAGCCCGGATCTCGACAGCCAGCTCGATACGCTGTTCAGAGCGGCGGCCGATAATGGCTTTGATGTCGACCTGCATGTTGACGAGACAGACGATCGGGGCGCTGAAACACTGAAGGCGATCGCGCAAGCCGTGTTGCGCAACCGTTTCGACGGCAAGGTGACGGCCGGCCATTGCTGCTCGCTCGCCCGGCACGACCAAGAGACGGCAAAGCGCACAGTCGCACTCGTCGCCGAGGCCGGTATCGCCGTCGTTTCGCTGCCGATGTGCAACATGTATCTGCAGGACCGCTACCCCGGCCGCACACCGCGCTGGCGCGGCGTTACCCTGTTCAAGGAATTGGCCGCGGCCGGCGTGGCAACGGCGGTCGCCTCCGACAATACCCGCGACCCCTTCTATGCCTATGGCGATCTCGACCCCGTGGAGGTGTTCCGCGAGGCGGTCCGCGTCCTGCATCTCGACCATCCGCTGGATACGGCGGCGCGCGTCGTCACCACCTCACCTGCCGATATTCTCGGCCGGCCCGATAAGGGGCGCATCGCCGCCGGCGCCTCGGCCGATCTGGTGCTCTTCAGCGCCCGGCGCTGGAGCGAATTTCTTTCCCGTCCGCAGTCCGACCGCGTCGTGCTTCGCCGCGGCAAGGTGATCGACCGCCGCCTGCCGGACTACCGTGAACTCGACAGCGTCGTTGGAGCCTGACATGCCGGATTATCAGTCGATCAAGAAAGAACTCGAAGGCATCGCCATTGAAGACAATCCGGCGCTGGTGCGCCAGAAGAGCCGTGATTTCTACTGGTATTCACCGATACTGAAGGCGCAGCTGGACAACGTGACGGCCGATCTCGTCGTCACGCCAAAAAACCAAGAAGAGGTCATCCGGACGCTGAAGGTTGCCTTCGCGCATGGCGTGCCGGTCACGCCCCGCGGCGGCGGCACCGGCAATTACGGCCAGGCGATGCCGCTTTCCGGCGGCATCGTGCTGAATCTGGCGGCCATGGACAAGATCAAGGAAATCCATCCCGGCCGCGTGATCTGCGAGCCTGGCATCATCATCGCCCAGCTCGACAAGCAGACCAAGGCCCATTCCGGCCAGGAGCTGCGGTTCCACCCGTCCACGGCGCAGATGGCAACCGTCGGCGGCTTCATTGCCGGCGGCTCCGGCGGCGTCGGCTCGATTACCTGGGGCGGCCTGCGCGACCTCGGCAATATCCTGCGCCTGCGCGTCGTCACCATGGAAGCCGAGCCACGTGTGCTCGATCTCACCGGCTGGGATCTGCAGAAGGTCAGCCATGCCTATGGCACCAACGGCATCATTACCGAGATCGAAATGCCGCTGGCGCCGGCCTATGATTGGGTGGACGTTCTCGTCGGCTATGACGACTTCATGGCTGCCGTGCGCTTCTCCGATGCGCTCGCCAAATGCAACGGCATCCTCGTTAAGGAGATCGCACCGATCGCCGCACCCATACCGCACGACTATTTCAGCCGCCATAAATCCTATATCAGCAAGGGCCAGTCGGTGGTGGTGCTGATGATCGCGCCGCATTCCATGGATGCCTTCCTCGCCTTTGCCGCCGCTCATAAGGGCGAGATCATCTTCCGCTCCGACAGGGTCGAAAGCATGAAAGGCATTCCGCATGCCTATGAGCTTGCCTGGAACCACACGACTCTGCGCGCTCTCAAGGTCGACCCCAACTTCACCTATCTGCAAGTGCAGTATCCGGGGCCGGATCATGTGGCCAAGGTCGCCAAGATGGTGGAGATCTTCGGAGATGAAGTGCCGGGTCATCTCGAATTCATCAAGTTCGACGGGCAGATCCAGTGCTCCGGCCTGCCGCTGGTACGCTACACCACGGAGGCGCGGCTCGAGGAGATCATCAAGATCCACCAGGATCACGGCTGCCCGATCTTCAATCCGCACCGCTACACACTGGAGGAAGGCGGCATGAAGCGCACCGACAAGGTGCAGCTCGCCTTCAAGCACCAGACCGATCCGCGCGGGCTGCTGAACCCCGGCAAGATGATCGCCTGGGAGAATCCGAATTTCGATTTCAATGCCGGCAAGAACTATCTGTTTCCAGGGCTTGCGAGCGTCATGGAGGCCTGATGAACGTTCTCGTCCTACATTCGCATCCGGTTGAGGAAAGCTACGGCAAGGCGCTTTACAAACAGACCCTGGAAAGCCTTCGGAAAGCCGGTCATGCCGTGGATGCGTGCGATCTATACGCCGAGAAATTCGATCCCGTTCTCTCACGCAACGACCGGCTCAGCTATCACGACTATCCCGCCAATTCTGATCGGGTGAAACCCTATGTCGAGCGGCTGAAGCAGGCCGAAGGGCTGGTGCTGGTGACGCCGATCTGGAATTTCGGTTTCCCGGCGATCCTGAAGGGCTATTTCGACCGCGTCTGGCTTCCCGGTGTTTCCTTCGATCTCGTCGATGGCAAGGTCGAATCGCGGCTGCGCCATATCAGAAAGCTCGCAGCGGTTCTGACATACGGCGCCACGCCGTTTCGCGCCTTCGCAGCCGGCAATCCGCCGAAGAAGATCGTCAAACGTGTGCTGAGAGCGCAGATCAACCCGCTAAGGCCGGTCACCTTTCTTGCGCATTACGACATGAACAATTGCACACCGGAGACACGGGCGAGGTTTCTGGAAAAGGTGAAGATGGCGATGGAGCGTTTCTAGATGAAGAGGATCTTCAATCCCTCCTCCGTTCGCCTCCCATTCGGAAATTACAATCACGGTTTGCTGGTCCCACCGGGCGCCTCGTTGCTCGTAACCTCCGGGCAACTTGGCATTAGCCTCGAGGAGGAGGTGCCGGAGGATGTCGGCGCGCAGGCAGAACTTTGCTTCGAGGCGATCAAGGCGATTCTTGGCGAGGCGGAGATGAGTTTTGCCGACGTTATTCGCATCTCGGGTTTTGTGACAAAGCGCGAGCACTTCGCAGATTATATGGAGGTCCGGGATCGATACACGCTCGAGCCGAAGCCGACCTCGACGCTAATCGTCGTCGGTGGCTTCACCCGCCCCGAATTCCTTGTGGAAGTCGAAGTTACGGCCGCAAAAGTATTTTGACACAAGACGCTTTCTGCGGCTTACGGGCGCTGACGCTTATCTTGCCGCTGATCTCATCTGCGAATTTGCGCGTCAGCACGTACCAATTCATTGAGATCGTGTTGTCCAAGCTTTCGAAGATCGCGCGTCCGATGCTTTCGCGTGCGGCATCGATGCGGTTGGCCATCGAAAGACGACTTGATTTGCTCTTGCCGGGCGTCGCCAAGGCGAACGAACATCCAACCGGAACGCCTGACACTCTGGGGGCGGAAAACGCAAGATGAGGTGTCATATCGATTGGCGCCAAGCTCTTGCGCTCCTCTGAAATTTAGCCAAAAATACTGATCGAATACTTGTGCTCCGACAGCAATCCAGTGTCCTTTACGCATTCATTCGATAAATCAACATTGAGTGCGGATTTCACAGCGTGGCAGCGGCAATCTGCCTACCAGGACTGAACAATACGAATTTGTTTCATTGGCGGCATGGATGCGACATGTCTTTCGTGGAATCGCAAGGTGACAGAAAGTATCGGACCAGCGAGCGAGTGGGTGGGCTTGTTGATTGCTCATCGCTACAGGTCGAGCTCAGACATTTCGATCCGGGCTGGCAGGTCGACCTTACACTCGAATGCACGGAAATAGCTGTCCTGCTCTCGGGGCAGTCGAAGATCAGGTGGACGGGTGACGGCCACAGGCGGGAGGCGATTGCCCGCCCCGGTGTCGCTTGGGTTTGTCCGGCGGGTGTCCATGAGAGTGCCGTGGAAATCATGGGTACCATGCCCGAGTCCCTCCACATCTTTCTACCGCCGTCGCTCGTCGGTGAGAGCGCACTTTCAAACTTCGACATCGATCCGGCCAAGGTGCAGCTCGCCTATGCGGGAGGCGTCCCCGATCCCATGGTGCTGCAGTTCGGTCAACTCTTTCGAGGTTTGTTGAACAGAAGCCTTGAACCGACTGATCGCCTCTATCTGGACGGCATTCAGACGGCGCTGGCGGCGCACCTGCTCAGCACCTATTCGTCTGTTCGCCGGCAACCTGCCGCACGGGCGCCGACTGTCGACCCAAAAAGGCTGCAACGCGTCTTCGATTTCATTGAAGCCCGCATCGCAGCCGAAATCTCGCTGAATGACCTTGCTGCGGAGGCTTGCCTCAGCCCCTTTCATTTTGCCAGGATGTTTCGCAAGGCTACTGGGCTGACGCCGCATCGCTACGTCACCGAGCGACGGATCGAGGCGGCCAAGGAAAAGCTGCGGCTCGCACGGTCATCGCTCGCGGAGATCGCGCTCGATACCGGCTTCGGCTCGCAGGCCAATTTCACCCGTGTCTTCCGCAAGATGACCGGCTTGACGCCTGGCCAATTCCGCGCGCTCATCCGCGGTTAGCGCGTTCCGCCTGCCGGAGATAGTTCGCCGTTCGTGCGTGCCTGCACGCCGGAGCGCAAGATTTGCACAAAGCGCAGCAAGAGCTGAAAATACTTCAAAACCGGTTCCGCCTATACACCTGTCTCATCGAGCGGGGAGCGCCAGCCCCTGAACGAAAAGAGGAGACAGGAGATGTTTACCATTGACGAAGCTCGCAGGATCATCGCCGCAGGTGAGGCGCGGGCCAATGAGATCGGTGTGCCGGTCAATATCGCGGTCCTGGACGCCGGAGCCCATCTCAAGGCGTTCAGCCGAATGGACGGCGCAGTGCTCGGCTCGATCGACCTCGCTATGGGCAAAGCCCGGACGGCCGTCTTGTTTCAAACCACAAGCGAGGCCGTCTGGGATTATTGCAAGCCCGGGGCTCCCGCCCATGGCCTCGAATTGTCCAACGGCGGCCTCGCTCCCTTTGCCGGCGGCATCTCGCTTTTTGCCCGCGACGGCACGGTGATAGGCGCCGTTGGCGTTTCCGGCGGAGCGGTTCCACAGGATCTCGAAATAGCCCAGGCAGCGGCTGCAGCCGCCGCGTGATGCTGCGGCGACACTTGATTTCGACCAACCCGAACCATCGAAAGGAATGTCTCATGACCAAGACCATTTTGATCACCGGCGCAGGCTCCGGCTTCGGCAAGGGTGCCGCCATCGGCATGGCCAAGAACGGCCACAGCATCATCGCAACCACGCAGGTTTCCTCGCAGGTAACGCCGCTGCGTGAGGAGGTCGCCGCCCTCGGCCTGAAGAACATCCGTGTCGAGCGACTCGACCTCACCGATCCCTACGACATCAAACAGGCGCAGGGATGGGATATCGACGTTCTTTGGAACAATGCCGGTATGGGCGAAGCCGGCCCGGTTTGGGAAATCCCGATCGAACTTGTTCGCAAGAACTACGAAGTCAACGTCTTTCTGCCGCTGGTGCTGACTCAGGGCGTCGTCCAGAGATGGGTGCGCGAAGGCAAGAAGGGCAAGGTGGTCTTCACCTCCTCGATGGGCGGCCTCTTCACCCCGGCCAACTGGGGCACCTATGTCTCCACCAAGCACGCGTTGGAATCGATCGCCGAGGCACTGCAGCAGGAACTCGCCCCTTATGGCATCAAGGTCCAGACGATCAATCCGGGCGCCTATTACACCGGCTACAATGAGACGATGGCGGACAATCCGTTCCGCTGGCTGGATGACAGCAAGAACTTCACCAAGCGCGCCGATCTGCGAAAGGGCTTCGACGATTTCTTCGCGACGCCCGAAGGTAAGATGGACCCGAAGGAAATGATCGACCGGATGATCGAAGTCGTTCCGGCCGACACCGGCAGGTTCCGCAATGTCGTTCCGAAGGTTATCGAGGACATGCTGAAGGAGCATCAGCTGAGAGCTTGGGAAAACCAGATCTGAGCAGATTTCTAGCGGCGAGCCCGCAAGCGACACCCGGCCAGCGGGTGTCGCCCCACTCACTCGACCCTCTGGAGATAACCATGTCCCACACCGCAACGGCAGCCATCTGTCGGCCGCAATCCCTGACCAGGCGCGTCTTCAATGCAATCCTCGGCATCGCCACCACCATCCTTGCTCTGGGCGGGCTCGAAGCTCGCGCCGCAGCCCAGTCTCTCACCGAAACCGAACGCCGCAACAAGGCAGCCGTCGAGGCTGGCTTCGAAGCCTGGGCGGCCGGCACAGGCAGCCCTTATGACCTCCTCGCCGACGACGTCCGCTGGACAATAGAGGGCTACTCGCTGGCATCGAAGACCTATCCAAGTCGCGAGGCATTCTTGCGTGAGGTGATCCACCCGTTTAATGCCCGAATGAAGGCGCCGCTGAAGCCGGCGATCCGCAACCTATATGCCGACGGCGACACTGTGATCGTCTTTTTCGACGCCCGTGGCATCGCCCGCGACGGAGAGCCATACGCAAACACCTATGCCTGGTTTCTCGACATGCGCGACGGACGTATCGTCCGTGCCTCGGCCTTCTTCGATTCGGTCGTGTTCAACGCGTTTTGGACCCGTGTGACGCCGGCCGACTAGCGTTTTCCAGGTCAGAACCAAACTTGCCGTTCCTAGGGGCGCGGCGGGCATCCTGCACCATATCGCTGGGTGCCCGACGCCTTCTCTGCGCTTTAGTGGAAAGTTTAACAGGAACGGCAGTCATACCGATCAGCCGCCCAATTCCTGCGGTTTCTCCGCGCCCTTATCGATATCCCCACCGATGTCCTGAGCAAATTTCCGCATCAGCCGCACCAGTTCATTGAAGTCGTGTTCGTCCCAGCTTTCGAAGATTGCACGGCCGATCTTTTCGCGAGCGGCGTCGATGCGGTCGGTCATCGCCTTGCCTTTCGCGCTGATGACGGCCTCACGCACGCGGCGGTCGGACGCACTTCCGCGGCGCTCGATGAGATCAAGGCTTTCGAGCTTGGCGACCTGGCGGCTGACCGTGGTGTAGTCACGCCCGGCCCGGTCGGCGAGTTCGACCACGCCGATCGGACCGAGGCGCTCCACCGTCACCAGCAGCGGAAACAGGGCGCGATCGAGCGAAATGCCCGCCTCGCGGACCATCTGCTCGTCGCGCTGGGGTCGGTTCATGACACTGACGATCTCGATCAGCGATCCATGCAACTCCCGTAGTTTTTCCGATATATGTGTATTTTGCACATTTTTTCTTGACGTCATATGATTCTCCTATTATGTGCATAATACACATATGGAGAACACAATGACACAGAATTCGACGACCGACGTGCTGATATCGGGGGCCGGTGCCGCCGGGCTGACACTGGCGATCGAGCTGGCCCGGCGTGGCGTATCTTTCCGTCTGATCGAGAAGTTGGAGGACCCGTTCCGCGGTTCGCGCGGCAAGGGCATTCAGCCGCGCACGCAGGAGGTTTTCGAGGATCTCGGCATCCTCGACCGGATCGTCGCGTGCGGCGGCGCATATCCTCCGCAGCGGGAATATCGTGATGACGGAAGCTTCGTTGAATCCGACGCCATGCTGCGCCAGCAGCCGAAGCCTGCCGAACCCTATCACCTTCCGCTGATGGTGCCGCAGTTCCTGACCGAGGGGGTGATGCGCGAGCGCCTCGTCGAACTCGGGCACCGGCCGGAACTCGGATGCGAGCTCACCGGATTTGAGCAGGACGAGACGGGCGTGACGGCGCGGCTCAAGGGCCGATCCGGCGAAGAGATCATCCGTGCGCGATGGCTGGTGGGCGCCGATGGCGGCCGAAGCTTCGTACGCCACGCGCTGGATATCGGCTTTCCCGGCAAGACGCTCGGCGTGCGCGCCATCGTCGCCGATGTCGAGTTGACGGGACTGGACCGCGATGCCTGGCATCGCTTCGGTGAAGGCGACATGCAGCGCCAGCTGGCACTTTGCCCGCTGGCGGGAACCGATCTGTTCCAGATCCAAGGGCCGATCCCTCTCGAGGGTGAGATGGACCTGTCGGCGGCGGGATTGACGGCGCTGGTGAGCGAGCGCACCGGCCGCAACGATATTCAGGTACACGCGGTTTCCTGGGCTTCGGCCTTCAACATGAATGCCCGGCTTGCCGACCGCTACCGGCTCGGCCGCGTCTTTCTCGTCGGCGATGCCGCCCATACGCATCCGCCGACCGGCGGCCAGGGCCTCAATACCAGCGTCCAGGATGCGTATAATCTTGGATGGAAACTGGCGGCGGTCGCCGCCGGGGCCTGCGATGCGCTGCTCGACAGTTATGAGGAAGAGCGTCGCCCGATCGCTGCGGCGATGCTCGGTCTGGCGACCAGACTGCTCGACGCTCTGACGCGCGGCGATATCAGGCGCGGCCGCGAGGTCCATCAGCTCGATATCGGCTATCCCGAATCCTCGCTTGCGCTGGAAAAGCCGGAACGCCGCGGCAGCGTGCTTGCCGGCGACCGCGCGCCGGACGCGCCGCTCACCCGCGCAGCCGGCCAACCGACGCGTCTGTTCGACCTCATCAAGGGTCCGCACTGGACGCTGCTCGGTTATGAGGCGGAGCAAGCAGCCGTGCCGCCACGCCCAGGACTGCAGATCCACAGGATCGGCCGGCGCGGCGATCTCGTTGACGAAGGCGGGCATTTCCGCGACGCCTATGCGCTGGCGCCCGGCGAGTGGGTGCTCGTGCGCCCGGACGGCTATATCGGCGCCATCGTCTCATCCGGTGAAGCTTCAGCGCTGGAGACCTATCTCGCGACCGTCGGCCTTGGCCCGGTTACGGACCAACAGTGATGACGCCCGGGTCGCGGCGATCGCAACAGCCGTCGCCACAGGCACATTTCAGAGTGCGTCGCGTTCGTATCGCGGCGTCCAGCCGCGGGCCATTCCGCGGCTCATTACGCTTTCCGCCAGCGCCAGTTGCCGGCGCAGATGTCTGCAGTCGTCGAGCAGCGAGCGGATCGCCGCCTTGGCGTCGTCGTCATGCCAGGCGAGCACGGCTTCCACTTCCCAGGCGGGATCAGGCCAAGCCGGATTGGAGCAAGCCGGATCTGGCCGCGGCTCATCGGGTTTGGATGTCTTTGCCGGCTGCATCAGTTCAACGCCAGCGGCAATTGGACCGGGCGCGGCAGAGGCGGCAGCGGTCGGCTGAGTTCCACCTTTTTCTGCCAGGCGGCGCGGCGCTGCTGATCCCGCTCGCGGGCCGCCCGAGAGGCTTCGACAAGGGCTAGGGCGTTGGCGATCACCTGTTCCGTATGTGTCATGACCATCTCCAATGTTCCTGTTTTGTTCTAATTTAGACCTTCGCCCAAAGAAGTCAAGCGCGACGACGAGCTTGTCGTGGAAACAGGAGGAGAAACGGGGAGCTAGGATGCGGCCGCTGGTCAGTCGGCAGCTTCTATGACAGCGATGCCCGCCTCCTGCGCAGCCCTGATGAAGACGGCGCGCACATGATCCGGCGGGAGATCGCCGGTAATCGCATCCAGGCAGGCTTTGACCGCTTCGAAATATTCTTCGCCGTCATCCACCGGCCAGTCACGAAGCAGCGTGCGCGCGGCATCCCATACAGAGTTAATAACGGCATAATGCCCGAGCCCCATGGAGGCCAGGCCGACCGGTCGAAAATTTGCCGTCTGTCTCACTTTGCTACAGCTTTTCCTAATTTCAGCGAAGCTAACCGATATATGCAATTAGCATGCCGTTGGCAGCGGCCTTCGATCCTTGGCACCATGACCGTGACAGACATGTCTCTCACAGCGGGATCCGGCAGGCGACGCTTGAAACGGGAAACGTCTGAAGCTTCTCGAGGGGTTCCGGAAATCTGGCTATCAGCATTAAACGACCGATTATGGTAAATATCAGACGGAACCCACCACGCCTACTCATTAAAACCGCCAGTATCCATGCATATTCTATCGAATCTGCAGCAACGGGTTGTCTTTCCGGAAGCAACGCCTTGCAACAATCGGCCATTGATTGTCCCTAAGGTGGACGGGAATGCTTCCAGATCGTACAATGCCACCTCCTGCACGCGGCGGATCTGGGAGGACGCGCGATGCCCATCTTCATGGACCGGCACTTTCTCGAAGGAACGTCAGCCGCCGAGGTTGCGCAGGCGCATCGCATGGATATCGACATTCAGGATCGATACGGCGTGAAGTTTCTGACGTATTGGTTCGACGAGCGGCGCGGGACGGCCTTCTGCCTGGTGGATGCGCCCGATGTCGAAACCGTCCACTGCGTGCATCGCGAGGCGCACGGTTTTGTCGCCAATGAGGTCGTCGAGGTGGCACTGTCGGCCGTCGAGGCTTTTCTCGGTCGCATTAATGACCCCGATCCGGCCCCCGGCCAATCGACGCCGCAGATGGATGCCGGCCACCGGGCGATCCTCTTTACCGATATTGTCGGCTCGACCGAGATGACGGCGCGCCTCGGCGACCGCATGGGGACGGAGCTGGTCAGGGCTCACGACGCGATCGTGCGCCGGTGCCTCGGCAAAAATTCCGGCCGCGAAGTGAAGCACACCGGCGACGGCATCATGGCCGCCTTCGCGGCGACGACCGCGGCCGTCGAATGCGCCATGGCAATCCAGCAGGAATTCCAGCATTACAACGGCAGCAAGGCCGAGCCGATCCATGTTCGCATCGGGCTCGATTGCGGCGAGCCGGTCGAGGACAGCAATGAC
This sequence comes from Rhizobium esperanzae, assembly GCF_002204185.1. GTDB lineage: Bacteria > Pseudomonadota > Alphaproteobacteria > Rhizobiales > Rhizobiaceae > Rhizobium > Rhizobium esperanzae. The sequence continues at coordinate 211,014 of NZ_MXPU01000007.1, forward strand.
CTCTTCGGCTCCACCGTGCAGCTCGCAGCCCGCCTCTGCGCGGCCGCAGCCAGTGACCAGATCCTCGTGTCGGAGAATGTATTCCGGGAATATGGCGCCGGCGACCTCTTCGCCCACGCGACGCGCCGGCGCATCAAGGGATTTTCGAAACCAATGCTGGTCTTCCGCTGCGATTGGGCAGGTGCCGGCCTTAGCTAAAGCGCGTCGCGATCGGTGCGACGCGCATAGATCCGGTGAAATCCGCTGAGACTGTTGCCGCTTCCCGCGGCTTGCCGCGGTTGGCTATGACTGGAGATTCGCGACCGGACGCGCCGCTTATGACATGGCGGCACGCGGCTCAGATCGTCACGAACAGACTTGGCTCTTCAAGCATTGCCGACGTTTCGATCGCCCATCCCCTCGAATTTGGGGCCGCTGTCGAGCATGCCCGACATCTTCAGAAAACGGCGGAAATTCTCGCGTGCGGCGCTGAGAGGAAATGCCCCCTTGGCGGTATCCCTGCACGCCTTCAGCAGTGTGTCATATGCCAGACCTCGCTTGTCCTGCGGCCACTCATCCAGAAGTTCGAAGATTTCGTCGAGACATGTGATCTCGGCGACGAAATGATGACGATGAAGAAAAACCGGCTCGAACCGAGCTTCCGACATAGTAACCTCCCATTTATATTACTTTTTTATGGATTTATATTACTGAAAATCGGCGATTTGTTCAAGACAAAATCGGGAATCACTCGCTTTACGACACTGCGGATTTACTTCCATAACCGCAGAATAGTCCGGCCAGATTATCCGCGAATTTTCCCATGGAGCGAAGAGCGGTCCCGATCATCGAAGCCATTTCCCATCAGATGAGCGTGATTGATCTCACTGGTTCTCGCATCTGTTTGTGCCGGCATGATAGATTGCCGAGACCAACCTCAGGAGAAGCGCAGATGACCCGATTCCTCACCTTGTTCGCGACCAGCGCGGTCATCGGCTTGTCCACGCTCACGGCTTCCTGCACCTCGCCAGCAACGCAGGACCGGGAGGATTATCAATATCAGTTGGATACTTCGAGGAACCCGGCCTGTGCGGGCGGATTCAGACCCGGCAATGCTCGTTCGTGCAGCTATTGAAAGATCCGTTCCGTCAATGGGCGGTTTGGCGCATCAGGAGCCGGGAAACAACCATTGCCGAGCGCTCGATCGCCACGAGAACATTGGAAACACCGTGAGTTCCATGCCGTACAGAGACTTCCTCGAGTTCCACTCATTGCCGCTGGACACCGTCACTGCAATTATCGACAGAGCCGGCCAGCTTGCGAAGCATTGGGCGGACCGCACCATGCCACAGTCGCTGCTGGGCAAGCGAGTTGGTGTTATCGTCGACGACACAGGATGGCGCAACACCGCGGCCTTCGATCTCGGCGTCAAGGCCATGGGCGGCGTCTGCGTGCAACCGCCGATCAGCCTCAACACCCGCGAGGCCACAGCGGACCTTGGAGGCTATCTCGATTACTGGTTCGATCTTCTCGTCGTCAGGACGAAGGAACTTGCTACCTTGCAAGAGCTCGCGGCGGTTATGGATGCGCCCGTCATCAATGCCCGGACAAAGCTAAATCATCCGTGTGAAACGCTCGGCGATCTCGCCTATATCAAGAGCGTCAGGGGATCACTGGACGGCCTCAAGGCGGTCGGGATCGCGCCGGATGCCAACATTCTTCGTTCCTGGGTCGAGGCATCGAAATCCATGCCCATCCGCGTCGTCCAAGTCTATCCGGAGCGCTGGCACGTGGCCGATGCCAATCTCCTGAACCCGAATTTCGAAATCAGCCGGGATATCAGGCATGCCCTTGACGCGGATGTCATCATCACGGACTCGTGGCCGAAAGACGCGAGGGAAAATGAGCTGGTCGAGTATCAGGTGACGGCAACACTCCTCGACAAAGGGCGGCGCGACCTGATCTTTTTGCCCTGCCCGCCAGTCGCAAGGGGACAGGAAGTAACGGCCGATGCGATGTCGCACCCAGCCTGCCAAAGCCGTCCCGCAAAAGCATTCCTGCTGCATGCCCAGAACGCACTCATGGAGTGGGCGACCTCTTGACGATCGGGCGTTGCGCCTCGACATGATCCGGCCCGCGACCCTCGGCGCGCACGAGCTTTCCAAGTCCGTAAATTGTGTCGTTTCCGCATCACTTTCCCTTGGGTTGCAAATTCCCTCTTGGCAATGCGCAATTGCTTCGCTACAAAACGCTACCGCTCAGATCGAACCAAAGGGAGGCGTTGAATGACATCAGCAATCATCGAAGTCTTCCCGTGTGGTATGTCCCGACGCTAGGTCATATCCATTCGCGCCCCGCCTTAAGCGCGCGCGACATGCGGTTTTCTCTTTCTTCAGCCCGATTGATCTGACGGCATTATTTCGTCTTCCGCGCGGGCTGCGCCTTTCAACTCTCGATTTTGAGGACCGGTTTCAGATACGAGCCGGACTGGTTAAAATGACTCGCAAGAAGCTCGATTTCCGCGCCGATGCCTATCGTCACGTGCTCGGCTTTGTTTTTCATCATTGGACCCACCGGCCTGCATTGGTCGGCATCATCATCGTGCTGGTAATTTCAAGCACGCTGGCCGAAGTCATGGTGCCGGTATTTTCCGGCCGGATCGTCGATGCCATTGCCGGCGGCAATGCGGCTGACGGCGCGCTCAGCGCCTTTGTTGTCGTCGTCGTTCTCGGCTTTATCAGCGTGGCACTGCGCTGGTTCATCTTCAACGGCATCATCCGGCTGACGCTGCGCATCATGGCGGATGTGGTCAACAACGGCTTCCACAAGGTGCAGCGGTTCTCGACCGACTGGCATGCCAACAGCTTCGCCGGTTCGACGGTGCGCAAGATCACCCGCGGCATGTGGGCGCTCGACTCGCTCAATGATCTGCTGCTTGTCGCGCTGCTGCCGTCCATCGTCATGCTGGTCGGCGCCAGTATCGTGCTCGGCAGCTACTGGCCGGTCATGGGCCTGATCGTGGCTCTCGGATCGCTGGTCTATATCGGCGTCACCGTGGCGCTTTCCATGGGCTTCGTATCGCCGGCGGCAAGGCTTGCCAATGCCTGGGACACCAGGCTCGGCGGTGCGCTGGCGGATGCGATCAGCTGCAATTCGGTGGTCAAGGCCTTCGGCGCTGAAGCCCGCGAAGAAGCCCGCTTGCGCCATGTGCTGGGCAAATGGGACAGCCGCACGCGCAGAACATGGAAGCGCGGCACCTTGAGCGGCACGATCCAGGGCTTCATGATGGTATCCATGCAGGCCGGCATTCTGGGAACGGGCCTGATCATGTGGCGGCAGGGGCTGGCGAGCCCGGGCGACATCACCTTCGTGCTCGCCATGTTCTTCGTTCTGCAAGGCTATCTGCGCAATGTCGGCCAGGACATCCGCAATCTGCAGCGTGCCGTCAACGACATGGAGGAGCTGGTGCTGCTCGACAGGATGCCGCTCGGCATCGAGGACAGGCCGGACGCCAAGCCGATTTCGATCGGCGCGGGCGAAATCGTCTTCGATCGCGTCACCTTCCAATATGGCGCTCATCCCGACCCGCTTTACGAGGACTTTTCGGTCACCATCAGCCCGGGCGAGCGTGTGGGGCTGGTTGGACATTCAGGCTCGGGCAAGACCACTTTCGTCAAGCTCATCCAGCGCCTCTATGATGTGAACTCGGGCGCCATCCGCATCGACGGGCAGGATATCGCCGAGGTCAGGCAATCGAGCCTGCGCGGCCAACTCGCCATCGTGCAGCAGGAGCCGATCCTGTTTCACCGGACGCTGGCGGAAAATATCGCCTATTCCAGGCCGAACGCCTCGCGGCGCGAGATCGAGCAGGCGGCGAAACAGGCCAATGCGCACGGCTTCATCATGGACCTTCCGAAGGGCTACGAGACGATGGTCGGCGAACGCGGCGTCAAGCTGTCGGGCGGCGAGCGGCAGCGTGTCGCCATCGCCCGCGCTTTCCTGGCCGATGCCCCGATCCTGATCCTCGACGAGGCGACGTCGAGCCTCGACAGCGAAAGCGAAGTGCAGATCCAGCAGGCGATGGAACGGCTGATGGACGGCCGCACCACGCTGGTCATCGCCCATCGGCTGTCCACTGTGCGGGCGCTCGATCGGCTGCTGGTGTTCGACAAGGGCAAGATCGTCGAAGAAGGCGACCACCAGGCGCTGATCCGGCTCAATGGTGGCATCTATCGCCGGCTGTTCGAGCGCCAGGCGCTGGAATTGACCAAGGGGCTGGTGGCTTGAATCGAAACGCCGGGGCTGATGCTCTGGCGCAGTTCGTTGACAAAGTCTCCTCCGTCATGCTCGGCCTTGTGCCGAGCATTCAACCACTGTAATTGCCTGACGGAAAGATATTTATTTGCAGATACTTAATCGGGCCGGCGCAGATCCTCGGGCACAAGGCCGGGGATGACGTTGCGGGTTTTGCAGTGGTCTTTCAGCAGCCAGCGCCAGCTGATGTCCTGGCATTTCTTCTTCTGCATATCGTCTGACGTTGCCGCATCATCCGGTCTTCGACGATATTGCGAAAACCGTTATCCCGAGAATCGATAGGTCCATAAGAATTGCAACGATCAATTCCTGAAGTCAGCTCAACTTCTGTTGAGCGCCAGGTTGACGGCAGGCTGCTATTAGCTAGATCGGAAAAACAACGTCGAGGCTCACGACAGGGCGAAGATCCTGACCTCCCTGCCAATGCCCTGAAGCTCCGCCATCCGCGAGGCCGATGTGACGCCGCTGTCGCGCAGGATCTCCGAGACATTGGCATCTTCGACGATCGCCTCCGTCGTCATGATTACATTCGGATCGGCAAGGCCCTGGACGCGGGAGGCGATATTGACCGTCTGGCCGAAATAGTCCTGCCTGTCGTTCAAGTTGACGGCAAGGCACGGTCCCTCATGGATGCCGATCTTCAGCAGGAGGTCTTCGCTGCCGTGTTCGGTGTTCAGCCGGCGCATTGCCTCGCGCATCCTGAGTGCCGCCGCCACCGCCCGGTCCGGGCTCGGAAAGGTCGCCATCACGGCATCGCCGATCGTCTTGACGACCGCGCCGGCCTCGGTGGCGACGATCTCGTGAAGAACGCGGAAATGCGCCCGCACCAGATCGAAGGCGGCAAGATCGCCGACACGCTCATAAAGCGCGGTCGAGCCCCTGAGATCGGTGAAGAGGAACGTCAGGCTGGTGATCTTCAGGCGCTGGTCGACATCGAGCGTATCGGTCCGGTAGATGTCGCGGAAACTCTGGTTCGTCAGCAGGCGCTTGGCCGTCAGAAATGGCCGCCTGCGGCCGAGGAGATCGTGCAACTCATCGCCGGCGATGCAGACATTCGGCACCACCCGGCGATCCGTGTGGTTCTCGAGCGTGAGCCGCAGCAAGCCGGGTCTCAGCGTCACGGTTTCGTTCAAGGCATGCCCGCGGCTGATCACCATCGAAAGATTCTGGCGCTCGTCGGTGGGTTCCCCCTGCACGTCGATGAACTGCGCCGAATGGGTCATCGCATCGAAGATGATGACGAATTGCGCCGGCAGCTGCAGCGACACGAAAGCCTTCTCACCCGGCGCCAGCTCGATCATTTCCAGCAGGATGCGGTCGAACCTGGCTTCCAGATCCTCCGGCAGGTCGACGCCGGAGCTGAAGAAAATCTGGCGGTAATATTCGAGCGGCGGCAGCCGGTCGGGCTCGTGGGCGGCAATCCTGCGCACGCGCGGACTGACCGTGAAGGTGACCTCGACCATCTCGTCGAGAGTCGGTTCGTATCCGGCCGCGCAGAGGGCGCAATGATAGGTATCCTGGTTGACCCCTTTGAGGGTTGCGCCGCTGTCGAGGACGCCGCCGCATCCTGGGCAAAGCACGTTCCAGGTCATCTCGAAGGCGCCGATGCGGGCTGCATGCAGAAAGGCGGCGATGGTTTTCTCTTCATCGAGATGGTGCTTGGCGGCGAAGGCGAGCGCATTGACGCGATTGAGATCACGATCGGCGCCGTGCTTGACGACATTTTCGATGCACTCGACCGTCTGCGGGTCAGCCGCCTGTCGCAGGCTGGCAAAAAGCACGTCCACTTCGCTCATCGGACAAGTCTCTGTACTGACAACACGGCCGATAAGGCCAGTCCCGTGATCATAACACGGGACGTTGCCAATAGAAATCAAAGGGGCCCGGGATGCCGCTCGTTTCCCGGCCGTCAAGCTTCGTCGCCACCCGGGAACAGGGCATCGGATTCGCCGTTACGCCGCTGCATCAGCACCGCGAAAATCGGTGGAAACAGCGCACAAAAAGTGAACGTCACCCCCTCGACTTCCGCTACAATCCGTCGTTTCGGCCCAATGGGGCAGATCGCAAAGGAGAAACGATGGATCGTCTCGTCGGCGCGGATGAAGGGGCGAGCTCGGCAGATCGGGCTGACGAGGCCGGGCGTGCGGAGGGTCTTGCGCGGGACGTTACCGCGGTCAAAATCGGCGACTGCCTCCTCGGTTACAAGGCCGTGCAGCGCCGCATGCGAGGCGGCCGCTGGAATCACTTCCGCGGCCGGATGCGCGAGATCGAGAAATTGATCCGGCATCGTCACGGCGAAATCGTTCCCGAGGCGGATGACGCATTGATCTATCTCGAGGTGATCGCCAGCCTCGCCTTCGTCGAGTTCAGGGAAGGGTTTGTCGAGGTGGTTCTCGGCTGGGCGGCGCGATGGCTGCCCTGGGCTCGGAAAGCCGCGATCGAGGAAATCATCTATGAGCGGACGAAACTGCGCTTTTCTCCCCTCACCGCCGATGCGCTCGGTCACGCCCTGCATCTGAGCTATGCGGAACGCAGCGCGCTCGACATTCGCACCATCGGCGCCTTCGACGTGCCGAAGGCGAAAAGGGCGAAACTGCAGAAGGCAAAGCGGCGCCAGCGCGACCGAAGCCGAAAGGAAGAGCAGCGGCGGGCCGCCGGCGCCGTTACCAGGGACGACTATATCGACAATTCCCTCAGCGCAGCCCGCCCCTGGGAGGCCTTCGGCATCAGCCGCCGCACCTGGGAGCGCCGCGGCAAACCGATGCCGGAGCCAATGCCAGACGGCGCGCCGATTTCGCTGGCCGCTTAGCGCTGCGGCTTTTCCTCTATTAGCGAGGCGGCCCCGAACCAGGTGCTCATCGCTGCGTCGAGGCCATTCCGAGATCCCTCGCCCACCCATGCCACATATCCGTCTGGCCGGATCAGCACCGCGGTCGGCGCCGCAACCGCCCCCAGCGCCGGCAGTTCCCATGGCCCGTCATAGCGCGCATCGACCAGACCCACGCGGTCTGACCATAGGCCGGTGTCGAGGCTGCCGCGCGGCCCGAGGTTCAACAACACCGGTCTTGCATCTTTCAGCAGCGTAAAGACACGCAAGGGGCCGTCCGCCGTGACCAGGTCGAGATCAGGCATGCGGCGGCCGAGCAGCGGGTGCCCCTCGCCGAAATCATAACGGATGCCGAGCCCGGACATTTCGGCGGCAATCTTCTTGCGCGCCTCCTCAAGGCCAAGCAGTTCCAACACGATGTTGCGCAAGGCTTCGGTGCGATCATCGGTCCGTTGCAACGCGACCTGCGCCATCGTCGTGCGCAGGACGCGGGCGGCGACCGGATGACGCTCGGCGTGATAGGTGTCCAGCAAGGCCTCGGGCGATATGCCCTTCACCACCTGGGCGAGCTTCCAGCCGAGATTGACGGCATCCTGCACACCGGTATTGAGGCCCTGCCCGCCCACCGGGGAATGCACATGCGCGGCGTCACCCGCCAGCAGCACCCTGCCCTTGCGGTAGACCTCCGCCTGGCGCGACATGTCGGTGAACCTGGAGATCCACTTCAGGCCGTGGATGCCATAATCGGTTCCGCAGGCGGCGATGAGCGCTTGCCTGAGATCATCAAGCGTCGGCTCGCCTGCGCCGCCGGCCGTCTGTTCCGTGACCATGACGTTGATCGGACCTTCGCTGGCGAAGATCACCTTGCCGTCGCGGATCTCATATTCCTCGCGGCCGAAGGCATGCATGCCGAGCGCGGTGCGGTGGACACCGAGCGGCGGCTCCTCCTCCATCTCGGCCTCGGCGAGAATATTGCTGGTGGTCGCATCCCATCCCGGAAAGGCGATGCCGGCCACCTTGCGAACCAGACTTCGGCCGCCATCGCAACCGACGAGATAGCCCGCGCGCAGCGACGATCCGTCGGAGAGTTCGAGGGTGACGCCGGTCTCATCTTGCACGAAACCGGTCAGTTCGCGGCCGCGATAGCTCGTCACCGGCAGCTCACCGACCCAGCCGGCCAGGATGCGCTCGATGTGCTTCTGCCGCAGGGCCAGCCCGTAATTGTGCCGCGTCGGGAAATCGCTGATATCAAGCCGCGTGACCGCAAATCCCGTGACCTGGGCGATCTGCCCTTCCCCCAGGAACCGATCGACGATGCCGCGCTGGTCGAAAACTTCGAGCGTGCGCGAGCTCAGACCGCCGGCACGTGAACCGACGATCTCCTGATTCTCGCGACGTTCGAGGATGGCGACATCGACGCCCGCCAGGGCCAGTTCACCCGCCAGCATCAGCCCCGTCGGCCCTCCTCCCGATATCACGACCGCATGGTCTCTCATTGGCGAGCTCCTTTGTTCACCCTGTCCGAGCGCAAAATCCGGCATAGCGGGCCGTTCCGGGCCGGCTGCCTCTCCCCTGTTTCGCAATGCCTGCGCGGGTCCGATTTCCCCTGTCGCAGGTTGTTCCCCCCATAAATATAAGCTCTCTACTGGTGGGAAGGACTTGCGACAGAATTTCTGCCTTGCTTTCCAAAGCCCTTGTTGGTTGCCGCTTGCGGGGTGCCCCGCAGTGGAGCGCGGGCGTTTCAGCACGACCGGACCGGGTGGGCGCCGGATCTGGCAGAACGCTTTCGGTTTCACCATTCGTTCTCAAAGGGCGACCGATTCAATTGCTGTTGTGTCGCCTCTCATTGCGGAACTGTCGCCTTTTGCGGGATGGACTCAGCCGCTGGTTGCTCGGACGGATCGGCGGGATGGCCGTAGAGCGTGTAAACGGCGCCCGCCAGAATGCCGAGGACGAGAAGAGCGATCACGTAGGACAACATTCCGCGAATGGCCATTTTCGGTGTTCTGTCCATCAGGGGGACCTCCAAGGTAACTCTGGGGTCAAGTCGTTGCGGGCGCTTTTGGTTCCGTGGAGGAAGGTCTCGAACCGCCGCCGGCGTCTGAACGAACCACATTTGGATGCCGTGTCCGGGTGTGACGCTCGCGCGTTGGGGCAGAACTCTATCGAACCGAGATTCTGCGAGGTTTGAACCAGTCGCTTATTGAGCATCTAGGTCGCCATGCCACCAGCAGCCAAGCGCACATTTGTTTCTGGCTGGTCGGCTTCTCGGAGCGACGAAAGGTCACCGTCCCACCCCGCCATAGTGCCGCCATAGAATTCGGACCAATCACGATTGTATAACAAGCGGATGCGAAGAATGAGATTGCTGGTTCTCCTTGCTGCGGCCCTATTTCTGACAGTGGTGCATGCCCAGGCCCAAGTTTACACGCCGTATGATGGATACGATGAATACGACGGCTATGGCTATGATGACCCTTACAGCCCCTATCCCCCTCCTCCTGACTACGAGCCAGAGCCTGGCTACCCGGAACCCTTTCCAGAACGTCGGGATCCATCGACGCGCGTTGGAAGAGGAACCATCGTCATTGCCACGCGTGAGCACACGCTTATCTACACGACGGCAGAGGGTGAGCAGTTTGCCTACCCCATCGCTGTCGGCCGCGAAGGCAAACAATGGTACGGGACAACGCGGGTCGTGTCGAAACGACTGCATCCCGAATGGCGGCCAACGGCCAGCATGCGCCAGAAGAACCCGAGGCTCCCGGCAGTGGTGAAACCCGGGCCTGCAAATCCGCTTGGGACCCGGGCGATCTACCTTGCCGACGGACTGCTCCGCATCCACGGCACCAACGACCCCTCCTCCATCGGCACCAATGCATCAAGCGGATGCTTCCGCATGTACCGCGAGGATGTCGAGGAGCTTTACGACATGGTCCAGCCGGGGACCCGCGTGATCGTCCAACGGTAATCGGATCGATTATCCTATAGGCGCACCGCCGAGGCGAAATTTACTCCGTTTGGTGTATGTGTACGGCTCGGTGCTCGCCTGCCGGATAGCTCTTGCGGGGACGAGCGTATTTTCGCAAACACGATTATTCGCAACCGTCACCGCCGGCGAGGAGTTATGCGATTTTGAGGGCGGCGTTGGTTTCGGCGGCACGGGCATTGAGGAAGGATGACAACTCCGGGGAAACGGTGAGTCGATTTTCCCCAGCCGATCCGCCGGAGCAATCGTTCCGCGCATCCGATACACTATTTGTGGTTGTCTTTTGCTTGTGGTGAGAGCGTCGGGGTTCGAACCCGAGACCTACTGATTAAAAGTCAGTTGCTCTACCGGCTGAGCTACGCTCTCCCTCTCCGCGGGTGTGAGGCACCCCGGCTGGAAGTGGGCGGAACATAGGCAGGTGACCCATTGCGGTCAACCGAAAAATTCGGCTTTTGCAAAGGTAAGGCACATTTCTCTGGCGCGCAAAGGCAGATTTCTCGCCTACGCAAAAAGGTGATTGGCAATCCAGGGCCTGCGACGCTAGGAACAGGGCGCAGATTGCAGCCGGAGAGAATGCGTGTCGATTGCCGATATTTCCCTGTGGAGTGCGTTGTTGGCAGGGGCGCTTTCCTTTCTTTCGCCCTGCGTGCTTCCCCTCGTCCCGCCCTATCTCTGCTATATGGCCGGCATTTCGGTCGAGCAGTTTCGCGGCGGCGGCGCGGTGGCGGTCTCGCCCGATATCCGGCGCGGCGTGCTGTTTTCGGCGCTGCTCTTCACACTCGGTTTTGCCACCGTCTTCGTGGCGCTCGGCGCCGGGGCTTCGAGCATCGGCATGGCGCTTCGCCAGCATCTCGACCTGCTCTCCAAGATCGGCGGGCTGATCATTATCGTCATGGGGCTGAATTTCCTCGGTCTCTTCCGAATCGGCCTGCTTGCCCGCGAAGCGCGCTTCCAGGGCGGCGGCAAGCCGGCGACGCTGACCGGCGCCTATGTCATGGGCCTTGCCTTCGCCTTCGGCTGGACGCCCTGCATCGGCCCGGTGCTCGGCGCGATTCTCGGTGTCGCCGCGTCGCGCGAGACGGTCGGCTCCGGCGCCGGGTTGCTCGCCATCTATTCGCTGGGCCTTGCCATTCCCTTCTGGATCGCCGCCGGCTTTTCCGGCGCCTTCATGCGCTTTCTGTCGCGCTTCCGCCGCCATCTCGGCACGGTGGAAAAGGTGATGGGCGTCTTCCTCATCCTCACCGGCCTCGCCTTCCTGTTCGGCTGGGTCAGCGATGTGGCGATCTGGTTCCAGCAGACCTTTCCGATCCTGATGCAAATCGGCTAGAAGAGATTCTTCCCCGCCGACTATCCCGCGAAAACCGGACTTTCCCTTGGCCGATATCGTCAGCCTGCTCCTGCCGTTCTTCGGCCTGATCCTGATCGGTTACGTCGCCGCAAAGGCGACGAAGCAGCCGGCCGAGGCGCTCGGCTGGCTGAACACTTTCATCATCTATGCCGCCCTGCCCGCTTTGTTCTTCAAGCTCGTCTCGCGCACGCCGATCGAAGAGCTGACGCGGGTCGATTTCATTGTCACCGATATCGCCGCGACCTATGCGGTCTTCGTCCTGCTCTTTGTCATCGGCTGTTTCGTGCGCCGCAATCCGCTTGATGAATGCACCATCCAGTCCTTTGCCGGCGCCTACGGCAATATAGGGTATATGGGGCCGGGGCTGGCGCTGCTTGCGCTCGGCGAAGGCGCTGCCGTGCCGGTGGCGCTGATCATCTGCTTTGAGAATGCGCTGCATTTCATCGTTGCGCCGGCGTTGATGGCGGCAGCCGGCGACGACAAGCGTTCGGCAGGCCGGCTCGCCGCCGATATTGCCCGCAAGGTGGCGCTGCATCCGTTCATCCTGTCGACGACGGCAGGCTTTGCCGTCGCCGCCTTTCACATCGACCAGCCCCTGGCCCTTCAGCGGCTTGTCGACTACCTCGCTCAGGCAGCTGCTCCCTGCGCCCTCTTCGCCATGGGCGTCACGCTGGCTCTGAGGCCGCTGAAGCGGATTCCGGCGGAGATTTCCTATATCGTGCCGGCGAAGCTGATCCTGCATCCGATCGCGGTGTTCCTCGCGCTGACGACCGTCGGCGGTTTCGAGCCGGTCTGGATCCAGTCGGCCGTGCTGCTCGCCTCACTGCCGACGGCGACCAATGTCTTCGTCATCGGCCAGCAATATGGCGTGTGGCAGGAGCGCGCCTCGGCGACGATCCTGATCACGACAGTGCTTTCGGTGGCCACCGTTTCGCTCTGGCTGATTACGATCCGCTCAGGCCTTCTTTCGCTTCAGCTTTTCCCGTAGGGCATCGGGAATATCGCGAAAACCACGGCCGGGCTCGATGCCTTCGCGCATGACGAGGTTGCGCAGCGGCGGAATGGCCGAGAGGATGTGCAGGCCGGCGGCGCGCAGCACCTGCACGGGGAGGAAATCGGAAAGCAGCGAACGGTTGAGCAGATCGACGCTCGCCGTGCGCGTCATGATGTCGGCGCGGCGGCGGCGGTCGAAGCTTTCGCCGGCATCGGCCGGCACCGGCAGTTCCGCCCGGTCGCAGAGAATGTCGGTGAGCGCCAGGATATCGCGCAGACTGAGGTTCAGCCCCTGCGCCCCGATCGGCGGGAACACATGGGCGGCCTCGCCGATCAGAGCGATGCGGCCTTTGCCGAAACGATGGGCCATCATGCCCGACAGCGGCCAGACCTGGACGCCTTCCTCGATGCTCACCTTGCCGAGCATCGACTGCATCTGCGTCTCGACGAGAGAGCCCAGCTCGGCCAGCGGCAGCTCCAGGCGGGCGGCCGCTTCGGCGGGATCCTGCACCCAGACAAGGCTGGAGCGGCTTCCTGGCAGCGGCACCTGGGTGAAAGGGCCGTGTTTGGTATGGAATTCGCTCGAAATGTTCTGGTGCGGCAGCGAATGGGCGAAATTCAGCACCATGGCCGATTGCGGGTAGGACCAGTTGCGCACGCCGATACCTGCCGCCTCGCGCAGCTTCGAGCCGCGGCCGTCGGCGCCAACGGCGAAATCTGCCGTCAGCGTCTCGCCGCCGGCAAGCGTGATCGACACTCTCTCGGTCGATATCTCAATCGATTCGGCCATATCGGTGAAGCGGGTGATATTGCCCTCGCCGGCCGTGGCCGCTTCGAGAATCTCGGTCAGCGCCCTGTTGGGGAAATTGTAGCCGAAGGCATCGAGGCCGACCTCGGCCGCGCGGAACGTGGTGGTCGGCGCGCGCAGCAGCCGGTCGGTGCCGTCGATGATGCGCATGCTGGTGAGAGGCGCCGCCGCCGAGCGCAGCTTTTCCCAGAGCGTCAGGCGGTCGAGGAAGCGGATCGACTGATCCATCAGCGCCGTCGTGCGCCGGTCCTCCTTTGCAGCAACGGGAGCCACCAGCGCCACGCTGCGGCCGCCGCGGCCAAGCGCAATGGCGGCGATCATGCCGGCAAGCCCGCCACCGATCACCGCGATTTCGAATGTCTTCATGCTATATTCCGCCATCGTAAAGAGGCGGACCCGTCGCTTATGCGGCCGGCTTCGCCTGACGGCGCCAACTATAGCCCTTGCCGGCTTCGGCGTCACGCACCGCCGGCTGATAATGATGGGGAATGGCGGGCAGACGGTTTTCGGCAAGCCGCTTCAGCGCCGTGGCGTTGGTCACGGCAAAGCTGTCGATGCCGACACGCAGCATCAGCGGCACCTGGTCGATCAGCACGTCGCCGACGGCGCGCAGCTCGCTGGTGTAGCCGAGGCGCTGGCGCAGCAGCGAGGCATGGCTGAAGGCGCGGCCGTCGTTGAAGGCGGGAAAGGCGACCGCCACGATTGCGAGGCGATCGAGATAAGGCTCCAGCCGGCGCACGTCGTCGGCCGGCTTGATCAGCACGCCGAGGCCGGCATCGTTGCTTCCATCGGCCTTTGCGATCAGTTCATCGAGGCTGAGCAGCGGCTTCTGCTCGCCTGTTGCCTTCACCTCGTCGGTTTCGATCAGCCAGGGATCATTGTCGACAAAACCGGTTTCTCTCCAGATCTTCGTCATCGTCCCCTCCTTAAGCCGCTTCGGCGGCCGAGCCGTAGAGCGCATCCTTGAAAGGCTGCGGCCCGACGCGGCGATAGGCGGCGAGGAAGGTTTCGGATTGATCAAGACGCAGGCCAAGATAGGTGTCGACGATCGTCTCGATCGCATCCGTCACCCGGTCCGGCTCGAAGCCGCGGCCGATGATCTCGCCGATCGAGGTATGTTCGTCGCCGGAACCGCCGAGCGTGATCTGGTAGAGTTCGGCGCCCTTCTTCTCGACACCGAGCAGGCCGATATGGCCGACATGGTGATGGCCGCAGGCATTGATGCAGCCGGAGATCTTGATCTTCAGCTCGCCGATCTCGGCCTGGCGTTCGGGACTGCCGAAGCGGCGGGAGATTTCCTGCGCGACCGGGATGGAGCGCGCATTGGCGAGCGCACAGTAGTCCAGCCCCGGACAGGCGATGATATCGGTGATCAGGCCGGCATTGGCTTCGGCCAGATTGATGGCGACGAGGCCGCGATAGACCGCTTCGAGATCGGCCAGCGCCACATGCGGCAGGATCAGGTTCTGCTCATGGCTGACGCGGATTTCGTCGAAGGCATATTCCTCGGCGAGATCGGCGACGGCATCCATCTGCGCATCGGTGGCGTCGCCCGGAATGCCGCCGATCGGCTTCAGCGAGATCGTCACCATGCCGTAATCGGGGTTCTTGTGCGGCTGCACATTCTGCTGCACCCAGCGGGCGAAAGCCGGATCGGCCTTCTTCCAGCGGGCGAGGTTTTCCCAGCCCTCGGCGCGCTCGGGCAGATCAGGCAGCGCGAAATAAGCGGCGATCGCCTCGACATCCTGTTCGGGCAGCTTCAGCTCGCTATCCTTCAGGGCGGCGAATTCGGCGTCAACCTGACGCGCCAGTTCCTCGGCGCCGGTCTCGTGCACGAGGATCTTGATGCGGGCCTTGTACTTGTTGTCGCGCCGGCCGTGCAGATTGTACACCCGCACGATCGCCGTGGTGTAGGAGAGCAGATCTTCCTCGGGCAGGAAGTCGCGGATCAGCTTGGCGATCATCGGCGTGCGGCCCTGGCCACCGCCGACATAGACGGCAAAACCGATCTCGCCCTTGTCGTTCTTCTTCAGGTGCAGGCCGATATCATGGACCTGGATGGCGGCGCGGTCGCGCTCGGCGCCTGTCACGGCGATCTTGAACTTGCGCGGCAGGAAAGAGAATTCCGGGTGGACGGACGACCACTGGCGCAGGATTTCCGCATAGGGCCTGGGATCAGCGATCTCGTCGGCGGCAGCACCGGCGAAGTGGTCGGCGGTGACGTTTCTGATGCAGTTGCCCGAGGTCTGCAGCGCGTGCATCTCGACGCTTGCAAGATCGGCCAGCGCATCGGGAATGTCCGACAGTTTCGGCCAGTTGAACTGGAGGTTCTGGCGCGTGGTGAAGTGGCCATAGCCGCGGTCATAGGTACGGGCGATATGGGCGAGCATGCGCAGCTGACGTGCGCTCAGCGTGCCGTAGGGAATGGCGATGCGCAGCATGTAGGCATGAAGCTGCAGGTAGACGCCGTTCATCAGGCGCAGCGGCTTGAACGCATCCTCGGCTAGCTCGCCGGAAAGGCGGCGCTGAACCTGGTCGCGGAACTGCTCGACGCGCTCGCTGACAAAGGCATGATCAAATTCGTCGTAACGGTACATCGTCTTCCTCAGACTGCAATGAATTCGGGATCGGCAGGAGCGTAGCCCGGCGCATATTCCATGGTCGGCCCTTGCGCGCGGATGCGCTCGCGAAGGCGAAGCGGCCAGAGAATGCCGTTGGTTTCCTGAACGTCGACGACGGCGACGTCAACGACTTCATTGTCGGCATACGACTTTTTGCCAATGGCTTCCAATGCTTCGACGGCTTCGTTGTGACGGGCGACAACCGCCTCCTGCAGCGAGGTCGACCATTTGCCGTTGGCATCCAGCCAGACGGCAATGCCGTCCGTCAGCCGGTTGGCGGTCAGGACCTTGTCACCCATATTCAGCTCCTTGCAAATTCCTCGAGCCTGGCGTTCTCGCGCATCAGCGGCTCGGACAGTTCGAAATTGGCGCCGGCGACCGCATCGCCGATAATGACCATCACAGGGCCGGTCAGCTCGTCGCGGTGCTGCAGATCGGGCAGATCGGCGAGCGTGCCATGCAGCAGCCGCCGCTCGGCGCGGCTGGCGTTCTCGATGACGGCGACGGTGGTCTCGGCGGGAATGCCGGCCTGCATCAGCCGCTCGGCGACCGACGCGGCAACGGTGCGGCCCATGTAAACGGCGATCGTCGCGCCCGAGACGGCAAGGCTTGCCCAGTCGGGCAGCACGTCGCCGGTGAGATCATGGCCTGTCGTGAAGACGAGCGAGGAGGCGACGCCTCGCAGCGTCAGCGGCAGCTCGAAATCGGCAGCGGCAGCGAAGGCCGAGGTGATGCCGGGCACGACCTCATAGGTAACGCCGGCGGCGCGCAAGGCGGCCATCTCTTCCCCTGCCCGACCATAGACCAGCGGATCGCCTGACTTGAGGCGGACGACGCGCTTGCCCTGGCGGCCGAGATCGACGAGCAGCTCGTTGATCTCTTCCTGCGACTTGGAATGACAGCCCTTGCGCTTGCCGACTGAAAGGCGTTCGGCATCGCGGCGGCCCATATCGACGATCGCCTGCGGCACGAGCGCATCGTAGACGATGACATCGGCTTCCATCATCACGCGCTGGGCGCGCAGCGTCAGCAGATCCTCAGCCCCCGGACCGGCGCCGACAAGCCAGACATGGCCGGCGACCTTGTCCATCGAAGAGAGCAGCCGGTCGGCAGCGTGGCGGGCCTGCGGCAGGTTGCCATTGGCGACCGCATCGGCAACGGGGCCGGAAAAGAATCGGCGCCAGAAGACCCTGCGTGAAACGCCGCGGGGAACCAGCTGCTCGACGGATTTGCGATAGCTCGTCGCCAGTGCGGCCAGGCGCCCGAGCGAAGGCGAAAGAAGCTGGTCGATCTGGGCGCGGATCATCTGCGCCAGTACCGGCCCCGCCCCCTCGGTGCCGATCGCAACAGCGACCGGGGCGCGATTGACCAGCGCCGGCGTGAAGAAATCGCAGTAGTCGGGCTGATCGACGGCATTGGCCGGAATCTTCGCGGCGCGAGCGGCATCGACGATCCGGCGATCTTCGGCCTCATTACCGGTGGCGGCAAAGACAAGGGCCGCACCCTCGACCTGGCCGGCGGCAAAGCCGGCGCGCACCGTCTCGATGCGGTTGGCGATCAGGAAGGCATGATAATCGGCTTCCGGCCGCTCGGCATAGGCGACGATCCGTGCCCTTGTGTTCAAGAGCAGCCGCACCTTGGCGAAAGCCTCATCGCCATTGCCGAAGACAGCCGTCTTCTGGCCTTCCACGCGAAAGAAAGCTGGAAATACCGAAAGCTGCTCAGTCTTGGAAGACATTACCAATCCACTTCGAAGTTGCCAGAATATGCCCGTGATCGACAAGCGATTGAAGGAACAGAAATTCGAAAGCCCCCGCAAGCGCGTATTCTTTTGCTCGCCTCACCGGCGATTTGAGAAAAGTCAACCGTGCCGACGACAACCACCTGTTCCCACTCTCTTTGTTGCGGTGCAGTGTAAAGCCTGTGACAAACGACGTCCACCGGCGTTTGCCGCATTTCGCTCGTGCCGCCAAGGCGATAGACTGGGGCAAACCGGAGATCATCAATGCCCGACAAGACCATTGCCGCCCGCCTGCTTTCGGTCATCGAAGAGGATATCCTGCCGCTGACCGAACGCGGCGTCTCCTTGGGCAACAAGGTGTTCGGCGCGGCAATCCTGCGCAAATCCGATCTGTCGCTCGTCGTCGCCGAGACCAATAACGAGCTCGACAATCCGCTCTGGCACGGCGAGGTGCATACGCTGAAGCGCTTCTACGAGCTCGGCGACAGGCCGGCGACCAAGGAGCTGATCTTCCTGTCGACCCACGAACCCTGCACCATGTGCATGTCGGCGATCACCTGGGCGGGATTCGACAATTTCTACTATTTCTTCAGCCACGAAGATTCGCGCGATGCCTTCGCAATTCCGCACGACCTGAAGATCCTGAAGGAGGTCTTCGGGCTTGAACCCGGCGGCTATCGCAGGCAGAACGCCTTCTGGAACAGCTTTGCCATCGCCGATCTGGTCGAGACCGAGGAGGCTTCCCGGAAGACGGCGCTGAAGGCGCAGACCGCCCGCATCAAGGTGCGCTACGATGCGCTGTCTTCCACCTACCAGTCGTCGAAGAGCGCCAACGACATTCCCCTGAACTGAGGCACCATGGAACCTTCCAAAGACATTTCGCGGCTGATCGAGATCATGGCGGCGCTGCGCCATCCCGAAACCGGCTGCCCCTGGGATATCGCGCAGAATTTCCAGACGATCAAGCCCTACACGATCGAAGAAGCCTATGAGGTCTCCGACGCGATCGAACGCGGCGATATGGACGATCTCTGTGATGAACTCGGTGACCTGCTTCTACAGGTCGTCTTTCACGCCCGCATGGCCGAGGAGGCCGGCGAATTCTCCTTCGGCGACGTGGTCAACGCCATCACCACCAAGATGATCCGCCGCCATCCGCATGTCTTTGCCCGCTCGGCAGCCGATACGCCTGATGCGGTGAAGATCCAGTGGGACGAGATCAAACAGGCGGAAAAACGCGAGCGCGCCGAGCGCCGGGCCAAGCGCGGCATCACCGAGGATTTCAAGGGCGGCTTTCTTGGCTCGGTGCAGCGCAGTTTTCCGGCTTTGACCGAGGCGCTGAAGCTGCAGGAACGCGCCGCCAAGGTCGGCTTCGACTGGTCGGCGCCCGAGCCGATTCTCGACAAGATCGAGGAGGAGATCGGCGAATTGCGGGCGGCGCTGAGAGACGGAGACCGGGCCAAGGTCAGCGACGAACTCGGCGACCTGATCTTCGCCGTCGTCAATATCGGCCGGCACGTGAAGGCCGATCCGGAACAGGCGCTGCGCGGAACGAATACGAAATTCCGGCGTCGGTTCAATCACATAGAGAATATTCTTGAAGCGGAAGGTGAGACGCTGGAGGCAGCCAGCCTAGAACGAATGGAGGAGATCTGGCAGGCAGCGAAGGCGATTGAAAGAGCGCTCGTGGCTGAGGTTGAGTGAACACAACGTTGCCACATCTCCCTTCGCCCCAGCGGGGAGAAGATGCCTGCAGGCAGATGAGGGGGTGAGCGACGGCAGGAGCGAATGCACGAAGCGCAAGCGAAGGGCATCATGAAGGGCGTACCGTGTGCCCCCTCATCCGACCGTTCGGGCCACCTTCTCCCCGCTGGGAGAAGGGAATTCCACTCACCGCTCCCAATCTTCCTTCGAAGGCTTCGGGCCGTTGCCGATGCGGCGCTCGAGTTCGGCGGCCTCGGTTTCCGACAGGCGCAGATCGAGCGTTATCGAGCCGTCCTCATTATCCTCGCGGCCGTCGACGATCGCATGGTCGTAGAGCCAGGGCAGCAGCGCCAGCTTGTCGACGGGAAGGCGGATGGTGGTTTCGGTCATCACGCCGGAAAGCCTGCGGCTGATCTCATCCATCAGCGTGTCGACGCCCTCGCCACTGACGGCCGAGACGGCGACAACATTGTTGGCGCCCGCCGCCCTCTGCACCATAGTGTCGTGAACCTCGGGCTCCAGCCGGTCGATCTTGTTCCAGACCTCGATCAGCCGCTTCTCCGCTTCGGCCTCATCGATACCGAGATCGCCGAGAATGCGCATCACATCGGAGCTCTGCGCCTGGTTGTCGGGATCGGACATGTCGCGGACATGCAGGATGAGATCGGCTTCCAGCACCTCTTCCAGGGTGGCGCGGAAGGCGGCGACGAGATGTGTTGGCAGGTCCGAGATGAAACCTACCGTGTCAGACAGGATGACGGTGCGGCCGTGCGGCAGCTTCATGCGGCGCAGCGTCGGATCGAGCGTCGCAAAGAGCATGTCTTCGGCCAGCACGCCGGCGCCGGTGATGCGGTTGAACAGCGTCGATTTGCCGGCATTGGTATAGCCGACGAGCGCGACGATCGGATGCGGCACCTTGCGGCGCTTGGCGCGATGGAGCTGGCGGGTGCGTACGACCTGCTCCAGCTCGCGTTCGAGCTTGATGATACGATCCTGCAGCAGTCGCCGGTCGGCTTCGATCTGGGTTTCGCCGGGGCCGCCCATGAAACCGCCGCCGCCGCGCTGGCGTTCGAGGTGGGTCCAGCTGCGGACCAGCCGGCCCTTCTGATAGTTCAGATGGGCGAGATCGACCTGCAGCGTGCCCTCCTTGGTAGAGGCGCGGCGGCCGAAGATCTCGAGGATCAGGCCCGTCCGGTCGATGACCTTGGCGTTCCACTCCTTTTCGAGGTTGCGCTGCTGCACCGGGGTCAGCGGATGATCGACGATGACGAGACCGGAATCGCGCTCGTCGAGAAGCGCCTTGATCTCCTCGATCTTACCGGTGCCGAGCAGCGTCGCCGGCCTGGGATCATTGACCGGGACGATCGATCCATTGACGACGTCGAGGTCGATCGCCTGGGCAAGGCCCGTCGCCTCTTCGAGCCGGCTTTCCGGCGTGCGGGTCGAGGCCGATTCGGTCTGGCCTCCGCGGTTGCGCGATTTCAGAACCGGCACGACGACGGTCGCGCGCATATCGTCCCTGTGCTTGGCGGCCTCAGGGATGATCGAATCGTTCTTGGTATCGCGTGTCGAAATGACGGCTGATCCTGTTAGGACGCGGCTTCTTCACTCTCGAACATCTGCATGGGCTGACCCGGCATGATCGTCGAGATCGCATGCTTATACACGAGCTGCGAGTGGCCGTCACGGCGAAGCAGAACACAGAAATTGTCGAAGGAGGTAACAACACCCGTGAGTTTCACGCCGTTGATCAAAAAGATTGTCAGGGAAATCTTTTGTTTGCGAACAGTATTGAGAAATAAGTCCTGCAAATTCTGAGAACGTTCCGCCATCGCGCCGCTTCTTTCTTTATTGCCGACCCGTGTTGGCCGGTAGAATATCAATCAACCTCTCCATGCGAGACCGGCAACACCCTCATTCCACCGGTCCAGCAAATCTTGGTATCAAATCGCAATCTTTTCCGCAACGTCGAAAAAGGCTTCGCGGATTTTCTGCGAGACGCTGCCGGGATGGCCGTTGGCGATAGGCAGACCATCGACGGAAACGACCGGAAAACAGATACTTGTGGCTGCGGTGAGGAAGACCTCGCGGGCCGCGAGCATTTCGGAAACAGAGAAATTCCGCTCGGCTATCTTCAAGCCCAGCTTGGCGGCGACATCCATCAATGTGGTGCGGGTGATGCCGCGCAGGATGCCGTGTTCGGCCGGACGGGTCACCAGCGTACCATCCGAATCGACCATCCAGACATTGGTCGCGGCCCCTTCCTTCACCATGCCGTCGCCATCGACATAGATCGCCTCCTGGGCACCGGCTTCCTTAGCCTGCTGGCGGGCCATGGCATTCGGCAGCAGGCCGACGGATTTGATGTCGACGCGGTCCCAGCGGTTGTCGGTGACGGTGATCGCCTTGATGCCGTTGGCATTCTTGGCGGCGATGATCTTCGGATCGGTGCTCTTTGCGGTGATGACGAGCGAGGGCGGCGTGCCCTCGGCCGGGAAGACATGGTCGCGGCGGGCGACACCGCGCGTCACCTGCAGGTAGAAAAGCCCGTTGCGCACATGATTGCGGCGCAGCGTCTCGCGAATGACTTGCGTCAGTGCGGCCCGGCTCATCGGCCAGGCGATGCTGAGTTCCCCGAGTGAACGGCCGAGCCGGTTCAGATGGCGGGTGAGATCGACGATATAGCCGTGGCGGATCTCGCAGACCTCGTAGACCCCGTCGGCGAACTGGTAGCCGCGGTCCTCGATATGCACGCTGGCATCGGAATGCTTGACGTAACGGCCGTTGACATAGGCAATTCTCGGCATGGGAACCTGATCTTCGGGATGTGGGAGGGACGCAGCGCGGCGGCGGGGCCGCGCCGATAGGATCAGACGCCGAGCGACTTCAGCTTGCGGTGCAGCGCCGAGCGCTCCATGCCGACGAATTCAGCGGTACGCGAGATATTGCCGCCGAAGCGATTGATCTGGGCAATCAGATAATCCTTTTCGAACATCTCGCGGGCTTCGCGCAGCGGCAGCGTCATGATGTGATAATCGTTCTTGGCCGAAACCTTGGGCAGCATGTCGCCGAGGTCGGTCGGCAGCATGTCGGCGGTGATCGGCGTATCCGGGCCGTCGGTGCGGGCAAGGATCATCAGCCGCTCGATGTTGTTGCGCAGCTGGCGGATATTGCCCGGCCAGTCATGCGCCTGCAGCACCGCCATGGCGTCGTCGCCGATGCGGCGCGGACGAATGCCGGCCTGTTCTGATATCTGGCGCATCAACTGGTCGACGAGGAAGGGAATATCCTCGCGACGCTCGGCAAGCTGCGGCACGCGTACCGGCACGACGGCCAGGCGATGATAGAGATCCTCGCGGAACCAGCCTTCGGCGATGCGGCTTTCGAGATTATAGGCGGTCGAGGAAATGATACGGACGTCGACCTTGACGCGCTTCGAACCGCCGACACGCTCGAACTGCTGATCGACAAGGACACGCAGGATCTTGTTCTGCGTTTCGCGCGGCATCTCGCCGACCTCGTCGAGATAGAGAATGCCGCGATGGGCTTCCTCGAGCGCGCCGATCTTGCGGGCCTGGCCGGGCGTGCCCTCAGTGCCGAAGAGCGCCACTTCCATGCGATCGGGCGTGATGTTGGCGGCATTCAGCGCCACGAAGGGGCCATTGGCGCGGGCAGACTTCTTGTGGATCATCCGCGCTACCAGCTCCTTGCCGGAACCGGACGCGCCAAGAATCATGATGCGGCTGTTGGTCGGCGACACCTTCTCGATCGTCTGGCGCAGTTGCGAGACGGCAACCGAAGTGCCGATCAGCTCCAGGGCGTCGCCGGTGCGCCGCTTCAGCTCGGAAACCTCGCGCTTGAGCTTGGAATTTTCCAGCGCACGTTCGGCGATCAGGATCAGCCGGTCGGCCTTGAAGGGCTTTTCGATGAAATCGAAAGCGCCGCGCTTAATCGCCGAGACCGCGGTTTCGATGTTGCCGTGGCCTGAGATCATCACGACCGGGAGATCGGGATGACGGGTCTTGATCTCGTCGAGCAGCGACAGGCCGTCGAGCTTGCTGCCCTGCATCCAGATATCGAGGAAGATCAGCCGCGGCACGCGATCGGATATCGCCGCCAGTGCGCTGTCGCTGTCATGGGCCGTGCGTGTCTCATGGCCTTCGTCGGAGAGAATGCCGGAAACGATCTCGCGAATATCGTGCTCGTCATCGACGACGAGAATATCAGAGGCCATAAGCGCTTTCCTTGTCATTGGCTGCGGGAGCGGCAGGCGCTGGCTCCAGGCGTGGCAGATGCACGCGGATCATGGCCCCTCTTCCCCGGTCAAAATCGGCGGGCGCATCATGCAGCTCGAGCTGCCCGCCATGTTCCTCGATGATCTTCTTGACGATGGCGAGGCCGAGGCCAGTGCCCTTCTCGCGCATCGTCATATAGGGCTCCAGAATGCTGTGGCGGTTTTCCACCGGCAGGCCGCGACCATTGTCGATCACGTCGACGGTGAAACGGTCGCGGGCCACATCGAGTGCGGCGCGCACGAGAACCTTGCGCTCGTCGCGCTCATCACTCGGAACGGCTTCCAGCGATTCCACAGCATTCTTGATGAGATTGCCGAAAGCCTGGCCGAGCATGCGACTGTCGAACAGGCCCTCCAGCGGCTTATCGCCGAACTCCGAGAGGAAGGTGACGTGATGATTGCCCATCTCACGCAGGAAGATCGCATCGCGCAGGATATCGCGCAGGTCGCTCGGCTCCTTGGTCGGCTTCGGCATGCGGGCGAAAGCCGAGAATTCGTCGACCATGCGGCCGATATCGCCGACCTGACGGATGATCGTATCCGTGCACTGGTCGAAGACGGTGCGGTCGTCCTGGTTGATCTGCTTGCCGTAACGGCGCTGGATGCGCTCGGCGGACAGCTGGATCGGCGTCAACGGATTCTTGATCTCGTGGGCAATGCGCCTTGCCACGTCACCCCAAGCCGTCGAGCGCTGGGCGATGACGAGATCGGTGATATCGTCGAGCGTGATCACGTAGGATTCGCTCATGTCGCGCACTTCCTCGCGGGTGACCTGCACGCTCAGCGTCCTCACCGTACCGCCGCGCACCAGCGCGATCTGCTTGCGGAAATCGCCGCGATGACGCACCGCCGCCTCGGTCAGCACCTGATCGACCTCGGGCGCGATGTCGACCAGCTGCTTGCCGAGCATCTCGTCGGCCGACAGCGACATCAGCGTCTCGGCAGAACTGTTGACGATGGCGATGCGGCGATCCTGTTCGACGCCGATAACGGCGGCGGTAACGCCCGACAAAACCGCTTCGATGAAGCGCCGGCGGTCGTCGACCTCGTCCTTGGCCTCGAGGATCTCGTCGCGCTGGGTGCGGATTTCCGAGATCATCTTGTTGAAGGTGCGCGACAGGTTGGCGACGTCGCCATCGACGGCATGCACCGGCACGACGATATCCATATTGCCCGATGCAACGCTGTCGGCCGCCGTGATCAGCAGCCGGATCGGCCGCACGATGCGGTCGGCGACAGCAATCGCCGTCCAGATCGCCGCAAGCAGCACGATCAGCGCGAAGCCGATGTAGAGCACGGCGAAGGCGATCTGCAGCGAGAAGCGGTTGGCCTCCATCGAGCGGTATTCGGTGGCGTTTTCCTCCATCATGCGCATGGCGCCCATGACCTTGGGATCGACGGCCCGCACCGTATAGAGAAACGTGCCCTGAATGGCATCGAGCTTGATGATGGCGCCGACGAGGTTGGTGACGCCGGGCGGAATGAGCGTCGGCTGGCCGGCCGCGGCCTTTTCCAGCGCATCCTTCGGAATGGCCGGCAATGGTTTTTCCGTGGTGATATCGGCCTGGACGACCACCGAACCGTCGCTTTCGACGAGGAAGGCGCCGAGCAGGCCGCGGCCCCTTGCCTGGCGCGTCATCAGTTCGGCAAAGCCCGTCCTGTCGAGGCTGTAGAGAGCACGGTTGCGCTCCAGGTCGTTGGCCATGGAAACCGTCTGCCCCTGCAGGTAGCTGGCGTTCTCCATCATATAGGCCTGGCCGATATTGCGCGACGAGCTGACGATCGACTGGGTGCGCAGCGCAAACCACCGATCGAGGCCGGCATTCAGCGTGATGCTGGCGAAGATGGCGACGAGGATCGCCGGCGTGATCGCGACGATCGAGAAGAGCACGACGATACGAATGTGCAGGCGCGCGGCCGCCCTGCCCCGGGTGCGCGCCTTGAGCAGCCTTGCCACCTCGCGGGCGATCAGCGCCAGCAGAGTCAGGACGAAGAAGGAATTGACGATCACCGAGGTGATGACGACGTGCGAGCTCGGCGCGATCGGCGTCAGGCCGAGCAATATGAAGAGTGTGATTGTGGCGCAGAGAAGCGCGCCGCCGGCCAGCACGAGGCCGGGCACGGCGAAAAGGGCGCGGCGATCGGTCACCGTCGTCACCGTCTCGCCCGTCGCCGCCGGCGCTACCCCATCCTGCGTCATTCGGCCTCTCTCCAGACGGCACCCCGCCGTCCCGCCATCCGACCGAAACCAGACAACGCCGGCTCAGGAGAGCCAGCGTCAGAACGACTCGATCGGGAGCGAAATGTCCAAAACCCTTGCGTGACCTTTAAGCAACGCATTGTGGCGAAAATGCAACGCGCCTCGTCACGTTGTCAAGCTCCGGCAGAGCCCCGCCTCGGACACTTTTGCGCGACTTGCGTCAGAAACGTCGTGGACCTTCCGGCTTATTTCCGGCAATCGCATCGATGCGCTCCAACACCTCAGCCGTCAGCTTGTGCCTGTGAGAGAGGGCCGCGAGATTATCCTGCAACTGGCTGGCGCGCGAGGCGCCGAGAATGACGGTTGAGACGTTGCGATTGGCGAGGCACCACAAAAGCGCGAGGTGGGTGATCGACAAGCCAATCTCGTCCGCGAGTTTTGCGAGTTCGCCGACTTGTCGGAGCTGAGCGCGGCCGGCATCGCTCGACCATCTTTCCTTCAGCCATTCATAGCCGGGCAAATTCATGCGGCTGTCGGCCGGCACGCCATTATTGTATTTGCCGGTCAGGACGCCGGAGGCGAGCGGCGACCAGATCGTGGTGCCAAGGCCGATCAGGTCATAGAGCGGGAGATAATCGGCTTCGACCTTCTGCCGTTCGAAGATATTGTATTGCGGCTGCTCCATGGTGGGGGGCGTGACGCGAAGGTCGCGGGCAATGGCGTAGGCTTCGGTCAACTGCTGTGCGGACCATTCGGAGGTCCCCCAGTAAAGCACCTTGCCCTGGGCGACGAGATCATGCATCGCCCGCACCGTTTCCTCGATCGGCGTGTCGATATCCGGGCGGTGGCAGAAATAGAGGTCGAGGTAATCGACCTGAAGCCGCTTCAGCGCCGCGTGGCAGGCGTCGGTCACATGTTTGCGCGACAGACCGCGCTGCGTCGGCCTCTCACCTCCCCAGAAAACCTTGCTCGAGACGATGAAGCTGTCGCGGCTCCAGCCGAGCGACTTGAGCGCCTCGCCCATGACGATCTCCGACTTGCCGCTTTCATAACCTTCGGCATTGTCGAAGAAATTCACCCCATTGTCGTAGGCAAGCCGCATGAGATCGACGGCGTCGCCGCCGTTCACCTGCTTGCCGAAAGTGACCCATGAGCCGAAGGAGAACTCGCTCACCTTCAGACCCGACTTTCCCAAACGACGATATTCCATCACGCAGCTCCCGCAGGTTAGAACATGGGCCGGCCGGTACCCGGCCTCAACAGCACACGATCGATCAACGACCGATCGGCTTAATCTATGGCATGAACGACAATATGCGAGCCTCGGCGCAACAAGCTGCTTAAACCAGCCCCGCAAAAGACGCTCAATGCGGTTTTGATGCCTCCTCGATACTGGCTCTCATTCCTCGACCGATTGTGCCTTGGTAAACTTCTTGCCGTTGACGAAGAATAGCGGTGAGATGAAGTCCGGCCGCGTCAAGTTTCGGGTGGTGCTGACGATGGAGAAAAACGATGCGTCTGAATGATGATTTCACCAAGCCGACGGTCGTCCACGCCGCGAAACTGGATTGGGTCGCCAGTCCGGCTCGCGGGGTCGATCGTCGAATGCTTTATCGCGTCGGCGAGGAAGTGGCTCGGGCGACCTCGATTGTCCGCTATGCCGCAGGCAGCGTATTTCCGTCTCATACCCACGCGGGCGGTGAAGAAATATTGGTGCTCGACGGGATATTCGAGGACGAACACGGTCGCTTCCCGGCCGGATCATACTTCCGCAATCCGCCGGGGACGTCGCATGCGCCCGCATCCGCTGACGGGTGCACCATCTTCGTCAAGCTCTGGCAGTTTCGCGAGGGCGACGAGGCGCAAATCGTGCGCAGACCGGGTGAAGGAGAGCCTGGACTTCAAAACGATGCCGTCACCGCAACGATCCTGTTCGATGACGGTCATGAGCAGGTCTATCTTCAAAGGTGGGGTCGCAGCGCCTCGATCAAACTTTCGAATCATCGTGGATTGGAGCTGCTGGTTCTTGAAGGTGAGCTGTCCGTTGGAACGGAGCGCCTTCGATCGCAGAGCTGGATGCGGCTGCCCGAAGGCGAAAACCTGATGGCGAGCGCCGGTCCAGAGGGTGCATATGCCTGGATCAAAGACGCACCGTTGCAGCACGCCGATGTTCTGAAACTGCCATCGTAGCGGGTTACGTCTTTGACTGGACGCCAGCATGCGCGGCCCTGTAAATAAAACCCGCGCTGAAATTCGCCCGCTTCCTGCATTCTGATGGCGGGCCAGAGGTAGTTTGATGAAAAGATGCCAAGTCGCTGTCGTCGGGGGAGGACTCGCCGGGCTCTGCGCGGCACGGGCCCTCAATTCGAAGGGCATCGACTTCCTGTTGCTTGAAGCAAGGGATCGGCTGGGCGGCCGCATCCTGACATCAGACGAACATGGAATTCCTTCCGACGACGGGTTCGATCTCGGCCCCTCCTGGTTCTGGCCGATCATGCAGCCTGATATAGCCGAGCTCGTTCTGGAACTGGAGCTCCCGTCGTTCTCGCAAAACAATGATGGCGATGTGATATTCGAGCGAATGTCGCGGGAAGGACCGCAAAAGTATCGCCCTGTCGAACCGCAGGGAAAATCGCTTCGACTGACCGGCGGTTCGGCGGCGCTGGTGCGATCTTTGGAACGAGAGATCCCGGCCGACAGAATTCAACTCAACAGCCCTGTTTCGGCCATGGCGCTTGCCGGTGACGGCGTCGAGATTACCTCGAACGCTGCGGACGGCATGGCCGCGGTGGTCCACGCGCAGCAGGTCATTTGCGCCCTGCCGCCTCGATTGCTTGAGGCAAACGTGACTTTCACGCCGCAGCAAGACCAATCCACCGTGGCTCGCTGGCGCGATACGCCGACCTGGATGGCGCCGCACGCCAAGTTTTTCGCAATCTACGATCGACCCTTCTGGCGTGACGGCGGATTGTCGGGCACCGCGCAGAGCATGGTCGGGCCTATGGTCGAAATGCATGACGCGACGCTGGCGAATGGAAAGGCAGCCCTCTTCGGCTTCATCGGCGTCGGCGCGGATCAGCGGGCGGCATTGGGTGACGAGGCGTTGACGAAAGCCTGCCTGGCTCAGTTCGGGCGAATTTTCGGCGCTGACTCATTGGAACCGCGTACCACAATTTTGAAAGACTGGGCCGCCGATCCATTCACTGCGACAGTCCGCGACCGCATCGCAGCCGGGCATTTGTGGGCCGAGGATAAGGATTGGGTGTGCGGACCGTGGGCTCAGCGACTGTTTATGGCCGGCAGCGAGACGAGCGCGACTGAACCCGGCTTCCTTGCCGGCGCCGTTGCCGCTGCGAGACGGGCTGTGTTGACGATTGTCTCGCCACGCTGATCTAGGAGGGCTACCTCCTCAACGGCCTCCAACCTCATTTCGAGCGCAACGGCGGTGGCGGCATGCGGAACGGATGAGCAACATCCTGATGAAATCGAGCACCTTATCGCCCGCTGACCAGCCATCTCATCCACCGGTTATCCACAGCTTGTCCACAGGCGTGGCGGCGGCGAGCGTAGCAACTTCAATGACATTTGCCCGGCGGCAAACAATAGCTCGCAAATACTATGTGACCATCAAATGACACTGCGTTTTTGTTTGCCGGCGCAGATACAAACGATGACGGGGCTGGGATAGATTTGGTTTTGTTCCCGACCGTGGCGGCGGATACTGGGAGGAGGAGGCGGTGGGCAAACGAGGAGCCCACCGCCTTTTTTATTAGGCGGTGCGGGAGCTTCTGTACACAGAAACGCCGAGCTCCCTGATCTTCTTGCGCAAGGTGTTGCGGTTGAGGCCGAGAAGGTCTGCCGCCTTGATCTGATTGCCGCGCGTTGCCGTGAGCGCAGCGAGTATCAGCGGATATTCCAATTCGGTCAGCACGCGGTCATAGAGGCCTGGCGGCGGCAGGTTGTCGCCGAAGCTCGCAAAATAGGTGCGCATGTTCTCCTCGACCGCCTGGGCGATCGTCATCGAACCGTTGCGGATCGGCCCCTTGTCGATCGGGCTGTCGGGCACGTCGGAGCGCAGCTCAGCATCGATGATCTCGCGAGTGATGACATCCTGCGGATAGAGCGCCATCAGGCGGCGGATGAGATTTTCCAGCTCGCGGACATTGCCCGGCCAGGCATAGGCCTTCATCAGCTCCAGCGCTTCCTGATCGAAGCGTTTGGAGCCGAGCCCCTCCTTTTCGGCCTGCTGGATGAAGTGGCGCACCAGATCTGGAATGTCCTCGGCACGGTCGCGCAGCGGCGGCAGGCGCAGCGGCACGACGTTGAGCCGATAATAGAGATCCTCGCGGAACAGGCCCTGATTGATCGCCTGCTTCAGATCCTTGTTGGTGGCAGCAACGATGCGCACGTCGGTACGGATCGGCGTGCGGCCGCCGACGGTGGTGTACTCGCCCTGCTGCAGCACGCGCAGAAGCCGCGTCTGGGCGTCCATCGGCATGTCACCGATTTCGTCGAGGAAGAGCGTACCGCCTTCGGCCTGCTCGAAGCGACCGGTCGAGCGGGTCTGCGCGCCGGTGAAGGCGCCCTTCTCATGGCCGAAGAGTTCGGATTCGATCAGGTCGCGCGGGATCGCCGCCATGTTGATTGCGACGAACGGGCCGTTGCGGCGCTTGCCGTAATCATGCAGGGCGCGGGCGACGAGCTCCTTGCCGGTGCCGGATTCACCGGTGATCATCAGCGTCAGATCGGTCTGCATCAGGCGGGCGAGCACGCGATAGATTTCCTGCATCGCCGCCGAGCGGCCGACCAGCGGCATCCCGTCCTGCATGTCCTCGTCGAGTTTGGCGGGCTTGCGCTTCGGCTCGGCGAGCGCCCGGCCGATGATGCCGATCAGTTCGGTCAGGTCGAAGGGCTTCGGCAGATAATCATAGGCGCCCTTCTCGGACGCCTTGATGGCGGTCATGAAGGTGTTCTGCGCGCTCATGACCAGGACCGGGAGATCCGGACGGGCCTTCTTGATGCGCGGCAGGAGGTCGAAGGCGTTCTCGTCGGGCATCACCACGTCGGTGACGACAAGATCGCCCTCGCCCGCCGAAATCCAACGCCAGAGGGTTGCGGCGTTGGAGGTGATGCGAACGTCATAGCCGGCGCGGCTCAAGGCCTGGTTGAGCACGGTGCGGATGGCCGCATCATCATCTGCAACGAGGATCGTGGCTGTCATCGAGAAGGTCCTGTCGAGCTTACGGAAGAGGCATCCTCGAGCGAGGCGTCCTTCGACGCCGGCATGAGAACGCGGAAAGTCGTGCGGCTGTTCTGGCTGTCGCATTCGATGATGCCGCCGTGATCGCCGATGATCTTGGCGACCAATGCCAGGCCGAGACCGCTGCCGTTCGTCTTGGTCGTGATGAACGGATCGAAGAGGTGCGGCAACAGATCGGCGGGAACGCCGGGGCCATTGTCGTGGACGCAGAACTCCAGCGGCAGCGAGATCTTTTCACGCGTGCCGGCGACCGAGAGACGAATGCCCGGACGATAGGCCGTCGTCAGCATGATCTCGCCATCCGGCCGGTCGCCGACTGCTTCGGCGGCGTTCTTCACCAGGTTGAGGAACACCTGAACGAGCTGGTCGCGATTGGCATAGACGGCCGGCAGCGACGGATCGTAGCTCTCGGTGATGCGGATATTGCGGGCAAATCCCGCCTTGGCGACCGCCTTCACATGATCGAGCACGGAATGGATGTTGACCGGCATGCGGTCGACCGGCCGTTCGTCGGAAAAGACTTCCATGCGATCGACCAGCGAGACGATGCGGTCTGTCTCGTCGCAGATCAGCCGGGTCAGCGCCCGGTCGTCATCGATCGCCGATTGTTCGAGCAGTTGGGCGGCGCCACGGATGCCGGAGAGCGGGTTCTTGATCTCATGCGCCAGCATGGAGGCAAGCCCGGTGACGGAACGGGCGGCGGCGCGATGCGTCAGCTGCCGGTCGATCTTGTCGGCCATCGAGCGTTCCTGGAAAACGATGACGACGGCGCCGGGTTCACTCAGCACCGGAGCGACATAGAGATCGACGAGCTTGTCCTGCCCGAGGCGCGGAGAACTCAGGTCGACACGGTATTCGTTGACTGGCGCCTTGCGCTCACGCACCTGGTCGATCAGGGCGAGCAGCGGACTGCCGAAGGGGATGAAGGTCGATATCCGGTATCGCGCCAGATGCGAGGCGCTGGCGCCGAAAAAGGCCTCCGCCTCCCAATTGGCGAAGGCGACGAAACCGGATTCGTCGACCATGACGACGGGGTTCTGGATGGCGTTCAGCACGGCCATGGCGACGGTTCCGCCGGCGTGGTCGGGCGGAGATGTCATATCTTTCGTCATGCCGCCTCCCGGCTGTCGACAGTGGCTGTATCGAGTGCATCGTGAAGGCGCGCAGCCACCTCGCTCGGGTCGCGCGAGGTCATGATGTCAGCCTTCTCGCCGCCGGCAAGGCCGGGAGCAAACCGCTCGAGATACCAGCCGAGATGCTTGCGGGCATGGCGGATCGCCACCGCCTCGCCGTAAAAATCGAGCATCATCCGATAATGTTCGACGGCGATATCGGCAATATCTTCGCGCCGCGGTTCCGCTGCTCCGGCGAGCACGCCGGCATGCCACGGCCTGCCCTGGCAGCCTCGGCCGATCATGACGGCATCAGCGCCGGAGCGGCGCAGGATTTCCTGCGCGTCGTGCGCGCTCTCGACATCGCCATTGGCGATCAGCGGAACGGAGATCACCTCGCGGACTGCGCGGATCGCGTCCCAATCGGCGCGGCCTTCATAAAATTGCATGCGGGTGCGGCCATGAATGGTCACGAGCTGGATGCCGACCGCCTCGGCGCGGCGCGCAATGTCGGGCGCGTTGATGGAATTCTCATCCCAGCCGAGGCGCATCTTCAGCGTCACCGGAATGTCGACGGCCTTGACTGTTGCCTCAATCAGAGCGAGCGCATGATCGGGATCGCGCATCAGCGCCGAGCCGGAATAACCGCCGATCACCTTCTTTGCCGGACAGCCCATATTGATGTCGATGATATCGGCGCCATGATCGGCCGCGATCTTCGCCGCTTCCGCCATCCAATGCGCCTCGCGCCCGGCGAGCTGCACCATATGCGGCCGAAAGCCGGCAGCCTTGAGCCGCGACCAGGATTCGGCGGTGTCGTTGACCAGCTCGCGGCTCGCCACCATCTCGGTGACGACGAGGCCGGCGCCGAAGCGCCAGGCAAGCTCACGGAAGGGCATGTCCGTGACGCCGGACATCGGCGCCAGCACAACGCGGTTCCGCACGGACACGGGTCCGATTCGGAAAGACGCTGCGAGATTCTTGCAAATCAAATGATTATCTTTCAGGCACAGCATGGAACTGCATTATTTTTAGCCACAGATCCATGCCTTTGCCAAGGGGGCTCGGATCGGAATCGATATTTTTCGGGGCAGACGCTGGAAAAGGCCAAAGCAAGAGATTAGAGCACTCCGGTCAATTCCGCATAATTTAGGGGATTTATGCTGCAAATGCCGTCCAAGCAACCGATATCGGCTGGAATTGTCATCGTTGCCGCCGGTCGCGGCGAGCGCGCCGGATCCTCCACGGAAGGCCCCAAGCAATATCGCATGATCGGGGGCAAGCCGATTATCGTTCATACGCTTGAAAACTTCATGACATGGGAAGCTGCCAAACAGATCGTCGTCGTCATTCATCCCGACGACGAGGCGCTGTTTGCCAAGGCGGCTCGCCACATCATCTCGGAAACGCCGATTAAAACAGTACATGGCGGTGCGACAAGACAGAAGTCCGTACTCGCCGGCCTGAGATACCTCAAGGACAAGCATGTCAGCCATGTGCTGATCCACGACGCAGTCCGGCCCTTCTTCGACCATGTTCTTCTCGACCGCATTGCCGAGCGCCTTGGCAATGGCGCGCCGGCGGTGCTGCCGGCCATGCCAGTCACCGACACCCTGAAACGCGCCGACAGCGCCGGCACCATATCGGCGACGGTCTCGCGCGAGCACCTCTATGCGGCGCAGACGCCGCAATCCTTCGCCTTCGCAACAATCCTTGACGCGCATGAGAAGGCGGCGGCGAGCGGGCGAAGCGATTTTACTGACGACGCCTCGATCGCCGAGTGGTCGGGCATTCCGGTGACGATCGTCGAGGGCACGCCCGATAACGTCAAGCTGACGGTCAAGCGCGATATCGCCATGGCCGACGACAAACTCTCGGCTTCGCTGCTGCCCGACGTGCGCACCGGCAACGGCTATGACGTGCACCAGCTCGAGCCGGGCGATGGCGTGACACTCTGCGGCGTGTTCATTCCGCACGATCAGAAGCTCAAGGGCCATTCCGATGCCGACGTGGCGCTGCATGCGCTGACAGACGCGCTGCTTGCCACCTGCGGCGCCGGCGATATCGGCGATCATTTCCCGCCGTCCGATCCGCAATGGAAGGGAGCGGCTTCGAAGATCTTCATCGAGCATGCCGCTCGGATCGTACGGGAACGCGGCGGCACGATCATGAATGCCGACGTCTCGCTGATCGCCGAGGCGCCGAAGGTCGGGCCGCATCGCGAGGCCATGCGGACGAACCTGTCGGAATATCTCGGCATCGATCTCGAGCGCTGCTCTGTTAAGGCGACGACCAATGAGAAGATCGGCTTCGTCGGGCGGCGCGAAGGCATCGCGGCGATCGCCACGGCGACCGTCGTCTATCGCGGGAGGACATGATGGGCCGTTTCCCTCCGGATATCCTTTCGGCGGCAGAGGCAATCATCCGTGATTTCACCGCGGCAGGGCTGATGATCTCGACGGCCGAATCCTGCACCGGTGGGCTGATATCAGGCGCGCTGACGGAGATATCCGGCTCATCCGCCGTCGTCGACCGCGGCTTCGTCACCTACACGAACAGCGCCAAGACCGAGCTGCTCGGGGTGCAGGCGCAAACGCTGCTGCGTTTCGGCGCAGTCTCCGAGGAGACCGCCCGGCAAATGGCACATGGCGCCCTCTTCCGCTCGCGCGCCGATATCGCCGTCGCCGTCACCGGCATTGCCGGCCCCGGCGGCGGATCGGCCGAAAAACCGGTCGGCTTGGTACATCTTGCCGCCAAATCGCGCGGCGGCGCCCTCGTCCATCGGAAAATGCTCTACGGCGACATCGGCCGCAGCGAGGTTCGGATGGCCACGGTCAGGACGGCGCTGGAGATGGTGCGTTCGCTGCTCACGGGCTGAGGATGCCTGCAACCGGCCGTCAGACGGGAGCGTAGATCTTGCTCGCGCGCGTCTCGAAGGCTTCGGTGAACATGCGGAAGGCGCGGTCGAACATCGAGCCCATCAGCGCCCCGAGGATGCGGCTCTTGAACTCATAATCGATGAAAAAATTGATGGTGCAGCCGCCGGCCGGCGTTTCGGCAAAATGCCAGCGGTTTTCGAGATATTTGAACGGGCCGTCGATATATTTGACCTCAATGACACGCTCGGCCCGGTTCAACAGCACCTGGGTCGTGAAGGTCTCGCGGATCGCCTTATAACCGACCGTCATATCGGCAAGGAGCAGGATCTTGCCCTCGCGCTCTTTGCGGCTCCTGACCGAAAGCGCTTCGCAGAGCGGCAGGAATTCGGGATAGTGTTCGACATCGGCAACGAGATCGAACATCTGGTCGGGCGTATGCGGGACGGAACGGTGCGTTTCGAATTGCGGCATAGGCGGCACTTAAGCGGGCCGATCCAGAAGATCAAGGAGTTCGCGCGTCCGGCGGCGGGATTTTAGCTGGAGAACCGCACATCGGGACCATGTTCGGCGATCCCGGCGGCAACGCGCGGCGCAAATTTCGCCTCGAAGGTCCAGATGAAGCGCAGGAATTCCAAATCGACCTTCTCGATGCAACCCGGTGCCATTTCCGGGCGGGTGCGGCCAATCCATTTCGCCCATCTGCTGACCGCACCCCAGATACAGAGAAGTCGCGGCATGCGAACCCAGATGACGAAATCGGTCCGCGGTAGCCTAATGTCCAGCGAGGAGGGGTTGGTGCCGTCCATGATCCAGCGTTCTTCGAGGATCCGGCCGGCGATGATACGTCGCTGCTCCGCCCTGTCGCGCGCCACCCAGCCGGGAAGCCAATAGACGTCGCGGTCAAGCGAGATGTAAGGAAGTCCGAAGCGCCTGGCAATTTTTAGAGAAAGAGCGGACTTGCCGCCGCCCGAGCAACCCACGACAAGGATGCGTCGGGCTCTTCGAATATGCTCCGCCGCCTGCTTGAGGTCAGCGATCTGCTGACGCGGCGGCAGCTCTGCTCTCTGGTCCATCGTGTCATCCTCGCTGCCGGTTTGCGCCCATACAGTTAAACCCCCGCGAGCCGCTGTCATTATCGGCTGCTATTCGTCAATCCGTACGTGGCCACCTTCGATAACGACATGACGCCCTTGCAACTCGACAAGGCGCCAACTCTCTTCAAGCGAACCATCCGGGAAAATCTGAAGCCGGTAATCACCCGACAACAGGAGATCAGCCCCACCATAGTTGTCCGCATTGACCGAGATAACAACGAGTTGTTCTGTGGCGTTCACAAACGAGTTTGTCGCCTCGTCATACCCTTTCAGCAGAGATGCGATTTTGATCAGCTGCAGGTTGCCTGTTCTGGGATCGTCATCGTCTATCTCACCTCCTTCTGCAGGCTTGACAAAACGATCTAATGTCCCCGTAACCACCATATTCTTAGCAACGAGACGCCACGGGCATTGCAAATGTAGTGCGTACGCACCAACCGTTCCTTTGCCTGAAGGATGCGGTCGTATTGCTCCAAAATGGAAAATCTTCATGTCTACGGCGTTGCGGGCAATGCTCAACGGCAATCCCACGAGTACCTGAAGGCAGCTTTCCAAGCAGGCTCGATTATCGTTCTCGGACGTCAAAAATGAAACTCGATTGAATCAGAAATCAACGAGCCTCCGGCCGACCAGTACACAAGATAAAGTTATTACTCAGCGGCCAGCTGCAATTTCTTCTCGCGCGCCGCCTTCAGCCGCGCAAAATCATCTCCAGCATGGTGTGACGAGCGGGTCAGCGGGCTTGAGGCGACCATCAGGAAGCCTTTGCTGTAGGCGACCATCTCGTAGGACTTGAACTCTTCGGGAGTGACGAAGCTTTCGACCTTGTGGTGCTTTCGGGTCGGCTGCAGGTATTGGCCGATTGTAAGGAAGTCGACATCGGCGGTGCGCAGGTCGTCCATCAGCTGCAGCACTTCGTTTCGCTCTTCACCCAGGCCGACCATGATGCCAGACTTGGTGAACATGGTCGGATCGAGTTCCTTCACCCGCTGCAAGAGACGGATGGAGTGGAAGTAGCGGGCGCCGGGGCGAACCGTCAGATAGTTGCCGGCAACCGTTTCCATATTGTGGTTGAAGACATCGGGCTTGGCGGCGACGACGCGCTCTAAGGCGCCGGGCTTCTTCAGGAAGTCCGGGGTCAGGATCTCGATCGTCGTTGCCGGCGAAGCGGCGCGGATCGCCCATATCACTTTTTCGAAATGTTCGGCGCCGCCGTCCTCCAGATCGTCGCGGTCGACCGAAGTGATGACGACGTGGGAAAGGCCCATCTCCTTGACCGCCTTGGCGACATTTTCCGGTTCTGCCATGTCGAGCGCATTCGGCTTGCCGGTGGCGACATTGCAGAAGGCGCAGGCGCGGGTACAGATCTCGCCCATGATCATGAAGGTGGCGTGCTTCTTGTCCCAGCACTCACCGATATTCGGGCAGCCGGCCTCCTCGCAGACGGTGACGAGCTTGTGCTCCTTCACGATCGCGCGCGTCTCGGCATAGCCCTTGGAGGTCGGCGCCTTGACGCGGATCCAGTCCGGCTTGCGCATGATTTCCGTATCGGGCCGATGCGCCTTTTCGGGATGGCGCACGCGCTTGGCGTCGGGATTGATCGTGTCGAGAATGGTCACCATTGCAGTTTCAGCTTTCCGTCGCCCTTAAAGCGGCATCATCCCTTGATCTAGCGCCGCACCAGCCGCGCAACGAATATCAGCAGGCAGGCGCCAAGGAAACCCGTCACGAAATAACCGAGCCGTCCGCCAGCGACTGGACATGGAATTGGGCGAGAATGGCGGTGGCGACGACCGAGCCGACGATGCCGAGCACGATATTCAGGAAAATCCCGTACCGCGCCTCCATCAGCTTGCCGGCGAGCCAGCCTGCAAGCCCGCCGATGATGATTGCCGAAATCCAGCCCACGCCTTCCATACCCGCCCTTACCCTTAAGCGACCGCTCTGGCGACCAGAACCACTATGATGGCACCGACGGTGGCGTGGATGATCTGTACGACCAGCGCGTTCTCAATGCCCAGCGAAATCCCGAGCGCGCTGAACAGATAACCGCCGACGAAGGCGCCGATGATGCCGCTCAGCAGGCACCTGATCAAGCCGCCGCCACCGACGACGAGACTTGCCAGGAAGCCCGCGACAAGGCCGATCAGCAAAAACACCAGCAACGCCTGCGTCTCCATAGACATGATGATTTCCTTTCGCTTTTTCCACCCTGCCGGAGTGGCTTTCCACTCCGGGAACAAGGTGGCGCCCCGAAAATTCTCAAGCGTTCAGCACACGACCATAAGCATCGAGCACCGCTTCCTTCATCGTCTCGGACACCGTCGGATGCGGGAAGATCGTGTGCATCAGCTCTTCCTCTGTCGTCTCGAGGTTCATTGCGACGACGAAGCCCTGGATGAGTTCGGTGACCTCGGCGCCGACCATATGGGCGCCGAGCAGTTCGCCGGTCTTCTTGTCGAAGATCACCTTGACCATGCCCTGGTCCTCGCCGAGTGCGATCGCCTTGCCGTTGGCGGCGAAGGAGAAGCGGCCGACGCGGATGTCGCGGCCAAGCTCCTTGGCCTTGGCTTCGGTGAGGCCGACGGAGGCGACCTGCGGACTGCAGTAGGTGCAGCCGGGGACCTTGCCCTTGTCGGTCGGATGCACATTCAGCAGGCCGGCGATCTTCTCGACGCAGACGACACCCTCGTGCTCGGCCTTGTGGGCCAGCATCGGCGGGCCGGCGACATCGCCGATCGCATAGATGCCGGCGACATTGGTCTTGCCGTAACCGTCGGCAACGACGCAGCCGCGGTCGGTCTTGACGCCGAGCGTCTCCAGGCCGAGATTTTCAATATTGCCCTGGACGCCGACGGCAGAGATCATCCGATCGGCGGTGATCTGCTGCACCTTGCCATCTGACGTCTCGACATGGGCGGTGATGCTGCCGGCACCCTTTTCGACCTTGGTGACCTTGGCGCTGGTGAAGATCTTGAGGCCGCGCTTTTCCAACTGCTTGCGGGCGATGGCGGTTATTTCGGCATCCTCGACCGGCATGATCGTCGGCATGACTTCGACAACCGTGACGTCGACGCCCATCGAGCGATAGAAGCTGGCGAATTCGATGCCGATCGCGCCCGAGCCCATGACGATCAGCGATTTCGGCAGCGCATCCGGCTTCAGCGCCTCGAAGTAGGTCCAGATCAGCTTGCCATCCGGCTCGATGCCCGGCAGCGCGCGCGGACGGGCGCCGGTCGCGATGATGATGTGTTTGGCGGTATAGGTGCCCTCGCCCTTGACGTTCTTCGGCAGCGGATGCTGCGGCTCGACGACCGGCTTCGACGACTTGCCCACGACGATCTCGCCGGGCTTCGTCAACTTCGCTTCGCCCCAGATGATGTCGATCTTGTTCTTCTTCATCAGGAAGCCGACTCCGGCGTTGAGGCGGGCGGAGACAGCGCGCGAGCGGCCAACGACGGCCTTGGCGTCCGGCTTGACCGAGCCTTCGAGGACAAGGCCGAAATCCTTGAAGTGACTGGCATGGTCGAGCACCTCGGCCGAACGCAGCAGCGCCTTCGTCGGTATGCAGCCCCAGTTCAGGCAGATGCCGCCCATATGCTCGCGCTCGACGATCGCGGTCTTGAGGCCGAGCTGCGCTGCGCGGATGGCGGCGACATAGCCGCCGGGGCCGGAGCCGATGATGATGACGTCGTAGGATTCAGCCATGTGTTTCCTGCCCTTTTGTTACGCTGCGCTGCGGGTCATGAGCACCCACGCGTGTCTCTTGCTGTTTTCGAAGAGCGGCACGGCATCAGCGCGCGCAGCCTCTAGGAATCCGTTTCTTGCATAAAGCGACAGAGCCGCCTCGTTATCACTTGCGGTAATGAGACTGACGGGGCGGTAACCCGCCCTTTCGATCTGATCGCCCAGCAGCCTGCGCCCGATGCCAATGCCGCGCATATGGCGGTAAACGCCGAGACTGCCGATGAACCAGCTCCCCACAACCGTTTTCTGCAAGGCGAGCATCGGCTCCGTCGCCGCGATCGTCGCCTCGATATCGCTTATGCCTTCATCCAGCGCATGACCGATCGCGACACCTGCGACCTCGCCATAGGCCTCGGCGATGACCGCATCCCGCCAGCCCCCGACGGCTTCCTCCTCGCTCATCTTCAGCCTGCCCCGCTCCAGCGGCGTATCGCTGACGTCTTTCGCGACATCGGCGAACCAGAGCCAGGAGGCAAAACCGTGCGATGCGATATCCGCCAGGATCGCCAGCTCCGAGGCATCCCGCCGTGAGGCCTGCCGCAGCGCGATGAAGGCGGTCATGCTCAGATCCCCAGCATCATCCGCACGATCGATTCCAGCCCGCGTCCGAGTGCGCGGGTATTTTCCGCATCGAGGTGAATGCCGTCGATCGGCGTGGTCTTGGCGACGGAATTGCCGTCGAAGAAGCCACAACCGAGCTCGTCGGCAAGATCGCGATAGAGTGTCGCAAGCTTTGCCGATTCCTCGATGCCTCCGGGAAAGGATGCGGCGAAGGGCACATTGCCGGTCGCGCAGATCGCCGGCGGCGCCACGATCAGGATCTCCGGCCCGTCGAATTCGAAGGGCCAGGCGTGATTGCGGATCAGCCGCACGAGGCGGCTGATGCCCTGGCAGGCGGCAAACGCGGAGCCGGCCACAACGGGCTTCATGTCGTTGGTGCCGAGCAGCAGGATGACGAGGTCGAGCGGCGCATGCGTCTGCAGGATCGTCGGCAGGACGCGCGCACCGTTGCGGTCACAATCGGCAAGGTGGTCGTCGAAAGCGGTGGTGCGACCGTTCAGCCCTTCGGGGATAACACGCGCCTCGCTGCCGAGCGCTGCCTGAAGCACGCTCGGCCATCGATTCTTGTACTCATGACGGCCGATTGTCTCGGGGTCATGACCCCAGGTCAGCGAGTCGCCATAGCAAAGAACGGTCTTGGTCATTTCCGCCTCCGTTTCGCTATCAGACAAGCATGCCCATCGGGTTTTCGATGTAGCCCTTGAAGGCCTGGAGCAGCGCGGCGCCGAGGGCGCCGTCGACGCAGCGATGGTCGGTCGACAGCGTCACCGACATCACCGTGGCGATGGCCATTTCGCCGTTCTTGACGACGACCCGCTGTTCGCCGGCGCCGACCGCCAGGATCGTCGCATGCGGCGGATTGACGACGGCGGCGAAGTTCTTCACGCCCATCATGCCCATGTTGGAGACTGAGCTGGTGCCGCCCTGATATTCTTCGGGCTTCAGCTTGCGGTCCTTGGCCCGCTTGCCGAGATCGCGCATCTCGTTGGAGATGACCGACAGTGTCTTCTGCTCGGCCTTGCGGATGATCGGGGTGATCAGGCCGCCGGGGATCGAGACGGCGACGCCGACATCGGCGTGCTTGTGCTTGACCATGTTGCTGTCAGTCCACGACACGTTGGCGTCCGGAACATCGCGCAGTGCCAGCGCCATGGCCTTGATCACCATGTCGTTGACCGAAAGCTTGTAGGCCGGAGCGTTGTCCTTGCGCGGCGCTGCGTCATTCAGCTGGGCGCGCAGCGCCATCAGCGCGTCGAGCTCGCAATCGACGCTGACGTAGAAATGCGGGATCGTCTGCTTGGATTCGACCAGCCGCCGGGCGATGGTCTTGCGCATGCCGTCATGCGGGACGAGCTCGTAGGAGCCCGGCTCGAACAACTTGAGAACGGCATCATCGGAAGCGCCCTTCGGCGCGGCGGCAGGAGCCGGCGCGGCAGCCTGCGGAGCCGAAGCAGCGGCAGGCGCCGGAGCGGGCTTGGCGCCGCCTGCAAGGGCAGCTTCGATATCGCTCTTGATCACGCGGCCATGCGGACCAGAGCCGGCGACGACTGCAAGGTCGATACCGGCTTCCTTGGCCAGGCGGCGTGCGAGCGGCGAAGAAAAGGTGCGGTTGCCACCAGCCGAAACGGCCGCGGGTGCAGCGGCAGGTGCCAGTGCCCCGGCCGGAGCGGCCTCAGCCTTCGCCGGCGCAGCGTCGGCTTTCGGCGCAGGTGCAGCCTCAGCCTTGGCCGGAGCAGCGGAACCCGCGCCGCTTGCGGCAGCGGCGACGTCCTCGCCATCGGCCGCGAGAACGGCGATCAGCGCATTGACCTTGACGCCTTCGGTGCCGGCGGCAACGACGAGCTTGGCGACCGTGCCTTCATCGACAGCTTCGACTTCCATCGTCGCCTTGTCGGTCTCGATCTCGGCGATCACATCGCCAGACTTGACCTTGTCGCCTTCCTTGACCAGCCACTTGGCCAGATTGCCTTCTTCCATGGTCGGAGAGAGGGCGGGCATCGTGATATTGATCGGCATCGAGATACCCTCCCCTTATTTGTAGCAAACGGCCTTCACCGCATCGACGACTTCGCCGACGTTCGGAAGCGCCAGCTTTTCGAGATTGGCGGCGTAAGGCATCGGCACGTCCTTGCCTGCAATCGTCAGGATCGGCGCATCGAGATAGTCGAAGGCCTGCTGCATGACGCGGGTGGCGATTTCGGTGCCGACGGAAGACTGCGGATAGCCTTCCTCGACGGTGACGAGACGGCCGGTCTTCTTCACCGATTCGATGACGGTCGGCAGATCCATCGGGCGGATGGTGCGAAGGTCGATCAGTTCGACGTCGATGCCGATCTTTTCGAGTTCGGCAACCGCCTTCGTCGCATAAGTCATGCCGATGCCGAAGGAGACAACCGTGGCGTCCTTGCCCGAGCGATGGATGCGGGCCTTGCCGATCGGCAGGACGAAATTATCGAGCTTCGGCACGTCGAAGTGCTGGCCGTAGAGAATTTCGTTTTCAAGGAAGATCACCGGGTTCGGATCGCGGATCGCAGCCTTCAACAGGCCCTTGGCGTCGGATGCCGTGTAGGGCATGACGACCTTCAGGCCGGGGATGGCGCTGTACCATGCTGCATAATCCTGGCTGTGCTGAGCGCCGACGCGGGCCGCCGCACCGTTCGGGCCGCGGAAGACGATCGGAGCGCCCATCTGGCCGCCGGACATATAGAGCGTCTTGGCGGCCGAGTTGATGATGTGGTCGATCGCCTGCATGGCGAAGTTGAAAGTCATGAATTCGACGATCGGGCGAAGGCCGGCCATGGCGGCGCCGACGCCGACACCGGCAAAGCCGTGTTCGGTGATCGGCGTATCGATGACGCGACGGGGGCCGAATTCCTGCAGCAACCCTTGCGTGACCTTGTAGGCGCCCTGATATTCGGCGACTTCCTCGCCCATGACGAAGACGTCGTCGCTGGCGCGCATTTCTTCGGCCATGGCATCGCGGAGCGCTTCGCGCACGGTCATCGACACCATTTCGGTGCCGGCAGGGATTTCCGGATCGTTCGGCACGGCAGCCTTCGGCTCGGCAGGAACGGGAGCGGCAGCCGAACCCGTATTTGTCGGCTTTTCTTCCTGAGCAACCTGCGGAGCAGCGACGGGAGCCGGCTGAGCAGCAGCGGGAGCAGTGGAAATCGCGTCGGCCGATTCGCCATCCTGCAACAGCACGGCGATCTTGGTGTTGACCTTGACACCTTCGGTGCCGGCGTCGACGAGCAGCTTGCCGATGACGCCTTCGTCGACGGCTTCGACTTCCATCGTCGCCTTGTCGGTCTCGATTTCGGCAATGATGTCGCCAGAGGTGACCTTGTCACCTTCCTGCTTCAGCCATTTGGACAGCGTGCCTTCTTCCATCGTCGGAGAAAGGGCGGGCATGAGGATATCGATAGGCATGGGTTCCCTCCCCGATTAGAGCAGAATGTCGGTGTAGAGCTCGGATGCATCCGGCTCCGGATCGGCCTGGGCGAAATCGGCGCTGTCGGCGACGATGTCGCGAACATCCTTGTCGATCGCCTTCAGATCGTCTTCGGAAGCCCAGCCCTTTTCGATGAGGCGCGCCTTTACCTGCTCGATCGGATCCTGCTCGGAGCGCATCTTCTGCACTTCTTCCTTCGTGCGATATTTCGCGGGGTCCGACATCGAATGGCCGCGGTAGCGGTAGGTCAGCATTTCGAGAATGATCGGACCCTTGCCGGAGCGGCAATGTTCGAGCGCCTCGTCGGCCGCGGCCTTGACGGCGCGAACATCCATGCCGTCGACCTGAATGCCGGGGATGCCGAAGCCGGAGCCGCGCAGCGAGTAGTTCGACTGAGCCGTCGCACGGGCGGTCGAGGTGCCCATGGCGTAACGGTTGTTTTCGACGATATAGACGATCGGCAGCTTCCAGAGAGCCGCCATGTTGAAGCTCTCGTAAACCTGGCCCTGGTTGGCAGCGCCGTCGCCGAAATAGGCGATGGCGACATTGCCGTTGCCGCGGTAATGGTTTGCAAAAGCAAGCCCTGTTCCGAGCGAAACCTGGGCGCCGACGATGCCGTGACCGCCGTAGAAATGCTTCTCTTTCGAGAACATGTGCATCGAGCCGCCCT
Organism: Rhizobium esperanzae; assembly: GCF_002204185.1. Classification (GTDB taxonomy): domain Bacteria; phylum Pseudomonadota; class Alphaproteobacteria; order Rhizobiales; family Rhizobiaceae; genus Rhizobium; species Rhizobium esperanzae. The sequence continues at coordinate 255,606 of NZ_MXPU01000007.1, forward strand.
TCCCGTGGGAATAGCCGCTGCGGCGCCCGGTCAGTTCCGCCATGACGCCGCGCGCCTCCATGCCGGTTGCCAGCATGTGCCCGTGGTCGCGATAGGCGGTGATGACCTGATCGCCTTCCTTCTGCGCCATCTGCATGCCGACGACGACAGCTTCCTGACCGATATAGAGATGGCAGAAGCCTCCGATGAAGCCCATGCCGTAAAGCTGACCGGCCTTCTCCTCGAAGCGGCGGATCAGTAGCATCTCGCGATAGGCCTTGAGTTCCTCATCCCGATCGAAGTCGGCTACCGGGCCTCCATTCGATGCTTTGGCTGCTGGTTTTGCTGCAGTTTTGCGGCTGGAAACGGTCGCGGTCTTTCGCGGCGCCATTCAACCCTCCCTATGGGTTTGTCGTTTCTCGGTGGCGCGTACCATAGGGAAGAAATATGACCACAGCAATGCCATAATTGCATGGCTCGTATTCGGCGCTAAATCATTGTAAATAAATCAGAAATTCCAATTAACCGAATTCCGGTTAATTGGAATAATGGCTGAATATGACGATCTCGTCCGCACGCGACATATTCAGCTGATATCGCGCCTTTTCATCCAACATATCCTTGTCGAGCGAGCCGTCACTCAGCAGCGCGACCTGGCTTTCCAGATGTTCGCGCCTCGCCTTCAACACAGCAAGCTCTCGTTCGCGCGCGACGCGCTGACGCTCGAACGTCTCCGTCGCCCGCAGGCCATAATCGCCATGGATGCAATGATAACCGAAATAGGAAAGGAAGGCGACCGTCATGGCCGGAATGACGAAGCGGCCGAGCTTTCTCTTCTTATGATGCTTTGTCCACATACACGCATGCTCTTAAACGCATTACCAATTCGTTCAGCATAACGCACAGAGATTAACCGTTCATTGACCGTAAAAAGCGCGCAAGAAAAAACCCGCGCCCGGAGGCGCGGGTCGAGCCGTAAAAATCGGAAGGATCAGCCTTTGATGATCGAGCGACCGGCGTACTGCGCCTGAGGGCCGAGGCCTTCCTCGATGCGGATCAGCTGATTGTACTTGGCAAGACGGTCGGAACGCGACAGCGAACCGGTCTTGATCTGACCGCAGTTGGTGGCGACGGCGAGATCGGCGATGGTCGAATCTTCGGTTTCGCCGGAGCGGTGCGACATGACGGCGGTATAGGCCGCCTTGTGCGCCGTGTTGACAGCATCGAGCGTTTCCGTCAGCGAACCGATCTGGTTGACCTTGACGAGGATCGAATTGGCGACGCCCATGCGGATGCCGTCGCGAAGGCGCGCGGAGTTGGTGACGAAGAGATCGTCGCCGACGAGCTGGGTCTTGTTGCCGATCAGATCGGTCAGTGCCTTCCAGCCATCCCAGTCGTCTTCGGCCATGCCGTCTTCGATCGAGATGATCGGGTATTTGCCGGCAAGCTCGGCCAGATATTCGGCCATGGCGCCTGATTCGAGCGTGCGGCCTTCACCTTCGAGAACATACTTGCCGTCCTTGAAGAATTCCGTCGAGGCGCAGTCGAGGCCGAGGCACATGTCGTCGCCCGGCTTGTAGCCGGCTTTCTCGATCGACTTCATGATGAAGTCGAGGGCTTCGGGCGCGCTCTTCAGGCCGGGGGCGAAGCCGCCTTCGTCGCCGACATTGGTGTTGTGGCCCTGCGCGGCAAGCTCCTTGCGGAGCGTATGGAAGACTTCCGAACCCATGCGCACGGCTTCGGCGATCGAATCGGCGCCGACCGGCAGGATCATGAATTCCTGGAAGTCGATCGGGTTGTCGGCATGGGCGCCGCCGTTGATGATGTTCATCATCGGCACTGGCAGCAGGCTCGCGGAAGCGCCGCCGACGTAACGGTAAAGCGGCAGGCCGGATGCCTGGGCGGCGGCCTTGGCGACGGCGAGCGACACGCCGAGGATGGCATTGGCGCCGAGGCGCGACTTGTTCGGCGTGCCGTCGAGCTCGATCATGATGTTGTCGATCTGGATCTGGTTTTCGGCGTCGATGCCGCCGATCGCGTCGAAGATCTCGGTGTTGGCCGCCTCGACCGCCTTTTCGACGCCCTTGCCGAGATAGCGCTTGCCGCCGTCGCGCAACTCGACCGCCTCATGCGCGCCCGTCGAGGCCCCCGAGGGAACGGCCGCGCGGCCCATGCTGCCGTCTTCGAGATAGACGTCGACTTCGACGGTGGGATTGCCACGGCTATCGAGGATCTCGCGGGCGATGATATCGGTGATTGCAGTCATGGGTTCTTCCTGCTCGGTGGGTGATCAAACGTTCGAAGCCTGTCATAATCGAAGGCGTGCAAATTACAATGCCGCAATTACCAGCCTTCGAATCGGCGTTCCCAAGTGGCCTAGACCACGATCATGTCATCCTGTTGAAGGTCAGGCCTTGGCGACCGCATCAAACGCAAGCAATTTCTCAAGCAGCCGCGGCATGTCCTTGAGATAGACCATGTTCGGGCCGTCGGACGGTGCGTTGTCGGGGTCCTGGTGTGTTTCGAGGAAGACGCCGGCAATACCCGTCGCCACTGCTGCGCGCGCCAGCGTCTCGACGAATTCGCGCTGACCGCCCGAGGATTCGCCCTGCCCGCCGGGCTGGGCGACGGAGTGGGTCGCATCGAAAATGACGGGCGCGCCCATCGCCGCCATGATCGGCAGCGAGCGCATGTCGGAAACTAGCGTATTGTAGCCGAAGGAGGCGCCGCGCTCGCACAGCAGCACGTTCGGATTGCCGCTGGCATTGAGCTTCTTCAGGACGTTCTTCATATCCCAGGGGGCGAGGAACTGGCCCTTCTTGACGTTGACGGCGCGGCCGGTCCTGGCGGCTGCGATCAGAAGGTCGGTCTGACGGCAGAGGAAGGCCGGGATCTGCAGAACGTCGATCACTTCCGCCACCTCGGCGCATTGTTCGGCGGTGTGGACGTCGGTCAGGACGGGAAAGCCGAATTCCTTCTTCAGGTCGGCAAAGACCTCCATCCCCTTTTCCAGGCCGATGCCGCGCTCGGCCGAGAGCGAGGTGCGGTTCGCCTTGTCGAATGAACTCTTATAAACGAGGCCGACGCCGAGCTTTGCGCAGAGCTCCTTCAGTGTGCCGGCGACCATGAAGGCGTGATCGCGGCTCTCCATCTGGCAGGGGCCGGCGATCAGCGACAGGCGGCCTGCATTGGAAAAGGTGACCTGGCCTTCGCCTTCGCCAATCTTGACCTCGGAATTGGTATAATTGCTCATCGTGGTTCCTCGAAGGCGAAGAGCGCACCCTGCCCGGGCGTGGGTTTCACCAGAATGCGGTTGTTCTTGCGCGTGTAGGTCACCCCGTTAGCAGCCAAATGCGCTTCTGTCACGGCAAGATCGGCGACAGTGAAGAGGATTGCCCGGCCGCGCAGGCCACGATCGGCGGAGGAGACGACAAGCTCGAAATAGGCCTCCAGCCCTTCCGGCGTCATCAGGCTGATCTTCGCATTCGATGCCGCGATATTCACGCCGAAACCGGTTTTCTCCGCCGCCGCCTGCCCTATCGCAAGTCCGACGAAAGCGGCGAATGCCGCCGGGTCCGGCGCGCAAAGCGCGATCTCGGCAATACCGATCACGCCATTGGCATGCGTCTCCAGCGCGGCGCGATCTGTCGGGAACGAATTGATGCGCTGGCAGGTAAAGAGAAAGAAATCGGGGGCGCGCAAATCAGTTGCAAAGGCCAGCTTGAAGCTACCGACGCTCTCCGAACCATCCGGCATCCGCATCGGCCGGCTGAATTGCAACATCTCACCGGCGCTCGCGCCGTTGCCGACGAAGCGCTTATGATCGAGGCCGGCATCCTCGCTGAGGAAGGCCAGCGCAGAAAGTCCCTCCTCGCCGCAGCGGAAACGGAAGGCGCGATTGCGGGCAATGAAGACATTGCCCCGGCGGGCCGCTGCCTCGCTCTCCTCGACACTCGCAACGCCAAGCGGCTCCAGATAGGTCTTGTCGGCGAAAAAGACGCAGGCATTCTCCGTTCCGAAGGGATGGCGCGCATCGGCGGCGACGGTGAAACCGAGCTTGCCGAGCCTTTCACGCGCCAGATCGATATTGACCACGGGCAGCACGACATGATCCAGCGGGTGCGACTTGGCGGAATGCGCGTTCATGAATATCCCTCCTGAAACCGGCAAGAGATGTGCGACAGCACCTCGCTCAATGCAAGACATGTGCACCAATCCGGCGAATGAAAATAAAAATCTCGACGAGTTGGCGCGAAGTTTTACGGAAATTTAGCTACTTGCGGAACACATATGGAACATATAGTGTCCGTTCTGGATTTGTTTCAATCACGGGGTCTGACGTCGATGCTCACGCGCAAACAACAGGAGCTTCTCCTATTCATTCATGAGCGCATGAAGGAATCCGGCGTCCCTCCCTCTTTCGACGAAATGAAGGATGCCCTGGATCTCGCCTCGAAATCCGGAATCCACCGGCTGATCACGGCGCTCGAGGAGCGCGGCTTCATTCGCCGCCTACCGAATCGCGCCCGGGCGCTTGAAGTGATCAAACTTCCGGAGGCCTATAATCCCAGCCTTCAACAGCGTCGCGGTTTTTCGCCGAGCGTCATCGAGGGCAGCCTCGGCAAGCCCCAGCCGGTCGCCGCCCCCGCTGCGCCAAAGCCGGTCGCCGACAATGGCAACTCCATCTCCGTGCCGGTCATGGGACGTATCGCCGCCGGCGTTCCGATCTCGGCGATCCAGAACAACACCCACGACATCGTCGTTCCCGCGGATATGCTCGGCTCCGGTGAGCACTATGCGCTGGAGGTCAAGGGCGATTCGATGATCGATGCCGGCATCTTCGACGGCGATACCGTGATCATCCGCAACGGCAGCACCGCAAGTCCCGGCGATATCGTCGTTGCCCTCGTCGACGACGAGGAAGCAACGCTGAAGCGTTTCCGCCGCAAGGGTGCCTCGATCGCGCTCGAGGCCGCCAACCCGGCCTACGAGACCCGCATCTTCGGACCCGACCGCGTCAAGGTGCAGGGCAAGCTCGTCGGCCTCATCCGTCGCTATCACTGATGCCGGATTTGCCGGAATCGGTAAAACGATCGTTGCGCCAATCATAGGCGCGATGGCGCATCCATGGTCGCGACAAAGTATCGAAGGCGGTAGTGACCTCCAGGTCGGCACCGGCGAAGCGCAATTCGACGGAACCGGTCCTGCGTAGCGTCTCGCCGGTGAAAAGCGTGCCGCCTGCACGGCAGCTGTTGAAACGCAGACGGACCGAGGTCACAACGATATCGGCCGTATCGCAGGCCGGACCGAGATAGGCGGCATTGTCGATGACGGTGACGATATGGCCATCGCCGAGTTTTGATGTGCACCAGGCCTTCTTGACGCAGGAAAAGCGGTTTGCTTCACCGCCTGCTGCGGCTGCCCGCATCGCTGCACTCGCTTCGTTCTGTTGATCGCGGGAAAGCCTGACACGGCGGTCTTCTCCTTCCGCCGGGATGGCCGGACCATCCAGCATCTTCGGCGGATCATGTGTCGGCAGGACCAGCGCTCGCTGCCACTGGTCGAAGATGAAATCCGGCGGGTTTTCACGGTTGGAAGCTATTGCCTCAGCCGCGACGACCGCAACCAGACTGCCATCCTCCGAAATCACCAGATCCGGCGGCCGGGGAACCGGCAGAAGCAGCACGATGAGCGTCGAGATGGCGATGATCGATGTGCCGACATGGCGCAGCCGGGTGCGCAGCAGCGTCAGCAGCAGAAAGCCTGCCACCGCCACTGCGAAATACCAGGCGGGCAAGCGGCCGACGCCGATATCACCGCCCCAGCCGGACACCGTCTTGGCAACCGCAATCACCAGATCGAGGCCGAATCCGACCACCTTCCAGAGCGGAGCGTCCACACCGAAAGGCATGAGCAACATCGCCAGCAACCCGGCCGGCATGACGATGAAGGAGATGATCGGCATCGTCGCAAGGTTTGCCGGCAGGCCGTAAGCCGTCAGGCGATGAAAATGCTCGATCGAAAACAGTGCGGTGGAAAAGCCGCCGATCAGCGAGGTCAGGAAGACGCCGCCGAAGAAACCGGCGACGGCAACCACCGGCCTGATGATCGGCAGTTTCAGAAAAGCGTTTTCGCGGACACGCCTGTCCTTCCACAGCTGATAGCCCGATACCAAAGCCGACGTCGCGGCAAAGGACATCTGAAAGCTCGGTCCCAATACTTCAGAAGGTGAAATGGCGATGATGATGAGCGCAGAGAGAACGATATTGCGCAGGCTGATCGACGGCCGATCGAAGAAGACGGCAATCAGCATAATGGCCATCATGATAAAAGCGCGCTCGGCCGAAACCCCGAAACCGGAGATCAGGTAATAGGCGGTGACGGCGATGAGCGCGCCGGCTGCGGCGATCTTCTTTGTCGGATAGGCTTGGGCGACACCGGGAAAGAGGCTGAGCAGCATCCGGAAGCCGACGAAGAAGATGCCGGCCGACAGCGCCATGTTGAGGCCCGAGATCGCGACGATATGGGCAAGGCCGGACTGGCGCAGCGCCTCCGTCGTCGTCTTCGAGATGGCGCGCCGTTCATCCGTCACCAGGGCAGCGGCAAAAGCGCCGGTGTCGCCGGGCAGGATCGATCTTATGCGGTCGCCGATGCTGCTGCGCAGCCGGTAGAGCCATTCGAGCAGCGCGTCCTTAGACCTGGCCGCCTGCGGGCCTGCCTCGAAGTCGAGTTTCTCCGGCGCACCGTAGAAGAAGCCGTTGGCGCCGATGCCGTCGAAATAGGCACCGAAGGAGAAGTCGTTGAGCGCGGGAAGTGCGGGGCCCGCCGGCGGCGTCAGCCGTGCCTTGCCGGTAATGATGTCGCCGATCTCGAAAGGCGCATCGGCGCCCCGGACGATCGCGGTTATGCGTCTCGGCGGCCGTTTCAGCTCCGGCGCCTCGGTGCCGGTGACGGCAAGAATGTAGCGCCAGCGCCCGCGGCCGTCGCCTTCCCGCCGTTCGACACGGCCGGTCACCGTCGTCGTCACGGATGAATCGAGGATCACCGTCGAAGCCCGCCAGCTCTCGAACTGCGCCGAGAGCATGCCGCCGGCGAAAAGTGCCAGCGCCATGAAACTTGCGCGCAAGGCCGGCCGGCTGGGACCGGTGAGGAAAACCGCGGCCGCCGACACCAGCAGGCAGAGCAGCGACGCAACGAGGGGAAAATCCGATCCGCCGAGAAACCAGAAGGCCGAGCCGGCTCCGAGGAAGACCGGCGAGAACAGCAGCAGGCGGCCATGATCGGCCTCTTCGCCCAGCATGCAGGCTCCGGCACGCAGCGATCGCCGGGCGGTGGCCAGCAGCCGACGACGCAATGGGATCTGCGACTGCGTCCTAATCGATCGAGTCACCACCGCAGGCGCAGGAAAATCTGGCGGATCGGCAAGGCCGACGCCCGCTTGCGGCCGCAATTCGGCTGTCGTCAATTCCTGCATGCCCCGCCCAAGATCACCCCGTAAAGTCGCCAGAATGCAACCTTCAGGTAAATCCGGCAAGGATAATCGATTGAAATATGAGCGAAAATCTTGAGGGGCAAAAGATCAGTCGAATCATCGGCTTCCGCTATGCGTGCGGCTCATCGCTGCAGTGCCTAAAAGGTGATGCCGCAATGCACAAAATGCCGTCACGGTAACTTGGCATTAGCGTTGCGATCATATAGCTATCGGAAAGGACGCTTAACCCCTATGGCGCTTTTGTGGCGCCACCGACATTTCGGAGGATCAGCATGACGGATCAAAGCGCTACAATAAAAATCGGTGACAAATCAGTCGACCTCGCCGTTAAAAGCGGCACGATCGGACCGAGCGTCATCGACATCGGTGCTCTCTACAAGAACACCGCTTCCTTCACTTACGATCCGGGCTTCACCTCGACCGCATCCTGTGAATCGAAAATCACCTATATCGACGGTGACGAAGGTGTGCTGCTGCACCGCGGTTATCCGATCGAGCAGCTCGCAGAGCATGGCGATTTCCTCGAGGTCTGCTACCTCCTGCTCTACGGTGAATTGCCGACGGCCGCGCAGAAGAAGGATTTCGACTATCGCGTCACGCACCATACGATGGTGCATGAGCAGATGAGCCGCTTCTTCACCGGCTTCCGCCGCGATGCGCACCCGATGGCCGTCATGTGCGGCTGCGTCGGCGCCCTGTCGGCCTTCTATCATGACTCCACAGACATCACCGATCCGCACCAGCGCATGGTCGCCAGCCTGCGCATGATCGCCAAGATGCCGACGCTTGCCGCCATGGCCTACAAGTACCATATCGGCCAGCCCTTCGTTTACCCGAAGAACGACCTCGACTATGCCTCGAACTTCCTGCGCATGTGCTTTGCCGTTCCGTGCGAGGAATACGTCGTCAATCCGGTTCTGTCGCGCGCCATGGACCGTATCTTCATCCTGCACGCCGACCACGAGCAGAACGCTTCGACCTCGACCGTCCGCCTCGCCGGCTCGTCGGGCGCCAACCCGTTCGCCTGCATCGCCGCCGGCATCGCCTGCCTCTGGGGCCCCGCTCACGGCGGCGCCAATGAAGCAGCACTCAACATGCTGACGGAAATCGGCACGGTCGATCACATTCCGGAGTATATTGCCCGCGCCAAGGACAAGAACGACCCGTTCCGTCTGATGGGCTTCGGTCACCGCGTCTACAAGAACTACGATCCGCGCGCCAAGATCATGCAGAAGACGACGCATGAAGTGCTTGGCGAACTCGGCATCAAGGACGATCCGTTGCTGGAAGTTGCGATGGAGCTGGAGCGTATCGCGCTCACCGACGAGTATTTCATCGAAAAGAAGCTCTATCCGAACATCGACTTCTACTCCGGCATCACGCTGAAGGCTCTGGGCTTCCCCACCACCATGTTCACGGTGCTCTTCGCGCTTGCCCGCACCGTCGGCTGGATCGCGCAGTGGAACGAGATGATCGAGGATCCGGAACAGCGCATCGGCCGTCCGCGCCAGCTCTACGTCGGCGAGCCCAAGCGCGACTACATCCCGGTTTCGAAGCGCTGATCGCATCAGGCTCAAAAAGAAGCCCGGTCAGGAATGGCCGGGTTTTTTCTTTTTCAAAACGTCGAGAAGGATTTCGGCGGCCTGTTCGCCGGGCGGCTTTTCCGTCTGCATGAGCTGCCAGATGAGATCGTAACCTTCCTTCATCGCCTTCAGCTGATAGGTGTCGGCCGACAGCCTTTCCATCCAGCGTGCAAGGCTTGCGCCGCGAACGACATCGTTCAGATATTCCGGCACGACCGGGTAATCGGCAATCAGGTTCGGCAGCGCGCCGGTCCAGGTCTTGATGCCCGATGTCAGCATGCGCATGATCCAGTCGACCTTGTAGGCGGAGACGACGGGAACGTCGGCAAGTGCGAGCTCGAGAATAACGGTTCCGGACGCCGCCATGGCTGCATCGGCCTCGGCAAAGGCCTTCCATTTTGCTTGCGCGCCGACGACGATCTCCGGCTTTACCGCCCAGCCCGCCGTGATTTCGCGGACAAGCGCTTGCCTGTGCGTCACCGTCGGCAGAATGAAGCGCATGGACCCATTGCGGGCGACGAGTTCATTCGTGGCGACCTCGAAGTAAGGCAGAAGCTTCTGGATCTCGGAGGAGCGCGAGCCGGGAAGAAGCAGGATCGGGCCATTGCCTGGCTGCCTTCCCAGGCGCAGGCGACGTGTCTCCAGCAGCGCCGGGTCGGCGACCAGACGATGCCCGACATAGGTTGTCGCCGGACCATTGAGGCGCTGCATGGCTGCCGGTTCGAAGGGCAGGACGGCAAGCACGTGATCGACATAGCCGAGCATTCGCGTGGCGCGATATTCCTTCCAGGCCCAGACGCTCGGACAGACGTAATTGACGACCGGCAGATCGGGTAACGCGGTGCGCACGCGCTTGGCGACGCGATGGGTGAAATCGGGACTGTCGATGATGACAAGGATATCCGGCTTTGCGGCGATGATCTCAGCCGTGGTTCGACGGATCAGGCCAAACAGCCTTGGCAGCCGGCTCAGCACCTGGGTGACGCCCATGATCGACAGCTCGGAAAAATCGAACAGGGATTTCAATCCCTCCGCCTGCAGCCCCTCGCCGCCAACGCCGACAAGCTCCACCGGTCCGCTGTAATTCCGCTTGAGGGCCGCGATGAGATCGGCGCCGAGCAGATCGCCCGACACTTCCCCGGCAATGACGGCGATCTTCAGCGGCGCCCCGTTCATTCGAGCCCCCATGCCGGCAGACCGCGATCGATGCCGCAGACGAACAACCCAGCCTCGTCGGCGGCGCTGATGACTGCGGTCCGATCAAGCACCAGCGAGCGACCGGCTTCGATTGCGATGCCGGCAAGGCCGGCTTTCGCAGCGTTCTGGATTGTGGCAACGCCGATCGCCGGCAGGTCGGCGCGAATGTCCTGTTGCGGCTTGCAGAGCTTGACCAGCACGCCGCGGCGGCGCGGCGAGATCCGTCCGGCGGCCCTGAGGCCGGCGACACGGTCCAGCATCTCATCTGTGCCCTCAAGTCCTTCCAGCGCGACGACGCGCTCGCCGATGCTGACTGCACCCTGCCCGACATCCAGCCGGCCAAGCGTCTCGGCGGCATTGGCGGCTTGGCTGATATCGCGTCGGTCTTCCTCGCAGGGCGCGGCGGCACCAAGCGGGCCAACGGAAGCGAGCAGGTCGGGGGCAATCTCGTGGGCGCCGACGACGCGCCGGCCGTTCCCCTCGATCAACCGGATCACCATCTGCAGAACGGTATCGTCGCCGCCGGAGAGCAGTGTGCGAATGGCGGCCGGGACCTTCATCAGAATGCGCAACGTCGGGCGCACCTCGCGCCATTCCGGCCGGCGGCGCACACTTCCCGACATTACCACACGTTCGACGCCATATCGGTTGAAGAGACCCTCGAGGGCGGCGAAATCGCCAATGCCGATAACGGCGTGATCATAGCCTTCCCAGCGTGGATCACTCTCGTCCTTCAGCGCGACGATAACGGGATTTTCGCCAGCCGCGCGCGCGGCTTCGGCGACATAGGAAGGCAGAAGGCCACCGCCGGCGATGATCGCCAACCGGCCCGCAGCGGTGTCGCCTGTTAAAGCCACGGACTAGCCCTTCTGCCCCCGCGTCGGCGAGGACAGCGCGCGGTCGCTCTCGGCTGCAATGAAGTCGAGGATCTGCACGACCTGCTCGCAATCGGCATATTCACCACGGATCGCGGCGGCGTTTTCGCGCACTGAGCCCGTTCCTTCGAAGATCGCCTTGTAGGCGCGGCGCACCCGGTGGATGACAGCGCGGTCGATGCCCGCCCGCGTCATGCCGACGACATTGAGGCCGCCCAGCAGACCGGGATTGCCGTTCAGCATGCCATAGGGAATGACATCGTAACTCACGGCCGACAGGCCCCCGACAAAGGCGTGGCGGCCGACGCGGGTGAACTGGTGAACCGCCGAGCCGCCACCCAGGATGACCCGATCCTCGATGACGACATGGCCGGCGAGCATGACGTTGTTCGACATGATCACATGGTTGCCGACCCGGCAGTCATGCGCGACGTGAGAATTGGCAAGGAAAAGGTTGTTGTCGCCAACGATCGTCCGGCCGCCGAAATCGGCGGTGCCGGTGTTCATCGTCACACCTTCACGGATCGTGCAATTGGCGCCGACCGTCAGCGTCGTTTCCTCGCCGCCGTGATGCACGCTCTGCGGATCACCGCCGACGACGGCCATCGGAAAGATGCGCGTGCCCTTGCCGATCACGGTGCGGCCAGTGACGACCGCATGCGCCAGGAGCTCGACATTCGCATGCAGGTCGACATGCGGCCCGACATGGCAGAAAGGACCGATTTTGACGCCCTCGCCGATGGTAGCCCCGTCTTCGACGACAGCCATCGGATGAATACGGGCGCTTTCGGCGATATTGCTCATGCCTGATCCTTACGAACGATCATCGCGCCGATATCAGCTTCGGCGACAAGTGCGCCGTCAACCTTGGCGTCGCAATGGAATTTCCAGATATTGCCGCGTTGCTTGTTTTTCTTGACGTGGAATTCGACGCGGTCGCCGGGCACAACCGGCTTACGGAAGCGCGCATTCTCGATGGTCATGAAATAGACGAGGTTGCCGGTTTGACCTTCGTTCTTGGCGCAGATGGCACCCGCCGTCTGAGCCATGCCCTCGATCAGCAAAACCCCCGGCATGATCGGCGCTTCCGGAAAATGGCCGGTGAAATGCGGTTCGTTCACCGTGACGTTCTTGATGCCGATCGCCGTGTTGTCGCCGTCGATCCCGATGATCTTGTCGACCATGAGAAACGGATAGCGATGCGGCAGCAGCTTCATGATCTCGGTAATATCAGCCGAAGAAAGCGTCGTCGTGGCTTCCTCAGTCATTTTGCTTGCCTCCAGGGTTCCTCCCGCGCAACTTGGACTTCGACACCTGTTGCGCGGCCTCTCTCAAATAGTCTTTTAGCGGACGGGCAGGTATACCGCCATATTGTCCGCCCGCGGCAAGGTCAGTCATGATACCGCTTTTGGCAGCTATCTGCACGCCATCGCCGATCGTCACATGTCCCTTGATTCCCGCCTGGCCGCCGATCTGCACGCCATTGCCGATCTTCGTGCTGCCGGCAATGCCGACCTGCGAAACAATGGCGCAATGGCGGCCGATCTGGACGTTGTGGCCGATCTGGACCTGATTGTCGATCTTGGTCCCCTCGCCGATTACCGTGTCGTCCATGGCCCCGCGGTCGATGGTGGTGTTGGCGCCGATCTCAACACTGTCCTGGATGATCACCCGGCCGATCTGAACGATCTTGATCATGCCGCGCGGACCCGGTGCATAACCAAAACCGTCCTGGCCGATCCGAACGCCGTTGTGGATGATGACGCCATTGCCGATCAGCGCACAAAGTATGCTTGCTCCAGCCGCAATCGAACAATCCCGGCCGATCTTGACATTCGGGCCGATGACACTGTTCGCGCCGATGCGCGTTCCCGCCCCGATCTCGGCATGCGCACCGATGACGGCCAACGGTTCGACGATCACGCCCTTTTCAAGTTTAGCGCTCGGATCGATCACTGCGCTCGCAGCAATCTCGCTTTCACCCGAAAGAGCGATCGGACGCAATGCTGCGGGATAGAACAGGCCGCCCGCCATTGCGAAGGCGGCATGCGGATTGGACGAGAAGATAACCGGAAGATGCGGAGGAACGAGATCGGCAAGCGCCTTGTCGCAGATCACCGCCGAGGCCTCGCAGGTCGCAAACTCCTCGCGGTTACGGCGCGACAGGATATAGCAGACATCGCCCGCTCGCGCCCGGCTGATGGGTGCGACGGACCTGACGATGACATTGGCATGATCGGAATTGACGAGTTCCGCCCCAAGAAACTCTGCCAGCTCAGCGAGCTTCAGACCTTCATGGGGCAGAAAAAAAACGTTTTGCTCCATCGGCAATGCTCCAGAACGGAATTGAGTCTTACAGTTCCGGACTGCCGATATCAGAATTGGTTGTTGATGCCAAACTTGAAGTTTTGCGTCTTGTCGAAGTCTTCCTTGAGGACCGGGATTGCGTAATCCAGACGCAATGAACCGAAAGGAGACTGCCAAACGACACCGACACCGACTGAAGCGCGCAGCGAGGCGTCTTCGCCCTCAATGCCGTCGCCCCTCAGGTCAACGTCATTGCCAAACAACGTGCCGGCGTCGGCGAAGACCGCGCCGCGCAGGTTGAAGTCGCGCGGGAAGCCCGGCATCGGGAAAGTCGCTTCGGCCGATGCGGTGAAGTATGTTGTACCGCCCAGCGGATCGTCGTTGTCACCCCTGACGCGCGGGCCGATACCCTTGTTCTCGAAGCCGCGAATGTCGCCATTGGTCAGCGTGAACTGGTCGAAGACATTCAGGTGCTCACCAAACCCGACGACATAACCCGCCGAAGCCGAAACCGAACCGATGATATCGGCATCGTCGGCGAGCAGGTGGTAGTAGCGGGCCTTGCCGTAGATCTTGTAGAACTGCGAGTCGCCCCCGAGGCCGGCAATTTCCTGCGTCGCCGTCGCATAGATGCCTTCGCGCGGTAGAACCGTGTCATCGAGCGTGTTGTAGGTCAGCGTCTGCGAGACGGAAGAACGTGTCCACGGGCTGTCCTCAACCAGGTGCTGATACGGAGCGGACAGATCGGAAAGATCGCTGTTGTCAGCGTCGTACTTCATCTGCTTGTAGTTATAGCGGAAAGTCGTCGCCAGATCTTCGGTGATCGGCGCCGTGACGCGCAGAACGACGCTGGTTTCCTCATAGTCGTAATTGTCGTTGCTCGACGTTTCGCTGTGGTTGACGTCGAAGCCCGCCGCCAGGCGGTAGCCGAGGAAATAGGGTTCGGTGAAGCTGACGCCGTAGGCGCGCGATCCTTCCTGACCGCCGCCGGCCGAGATGCGGATGTACTGACCACGACCAAGGAAGTTCTTTTCTTCGATCGATGCTTCGAGCAGCAGACCGTCGCCGCCAGCGGCATAACCCGCGCCGACACCGAACGAACCGGTCGACTGATCCTGCACGTCGACCACCACCACGACACGGTCCGGGGAGCTGCCCGGCTGGGTGGAGATATTGACGGAAGAGAAGTAACCGAGCGCTTCCAGGCGGCGCTTGGCCTTGGTGATCATCTGCTGATTGAAGGCGTCGCCTTCGCTCATGTCGAATTCGCGGCGGATGACGTAGTCGCGCGTACGGCTGTTGCCGCGGATCTCGATGCGCTCGACATAGGCGCGCTCGCCCTGGTCGACGAGATATTCGACGCCGATCGTGTTGTTGTTGAGGTCGCGGTTACCGCGCGGCGTGACGCGCGCAAAGGGATAACCGGCCGACGCGACCTGATCGGAGATCGCCTCGATCGACTTCTGCACTTCCTTGGCGCTATAGACGTGGCCTTCCTTCGTGCGCACGAGCGGCAGCAGCTGATCGGAGCCGACGCCTTCGACGGTCGACTGGACGGTCACCGGTCCGAAGTCGTAGCGCTGACCTTCCTCGATATTGAAGGTGAGCGTGTATTTGTTGGTCGCCTCGTCGAAGCTGGCATCGGAAGAAACGATGCGCATATCGGCATAGCCGCGATTGTAATAGAACTGGCGCAGCGCTTCCTCGTCGGCGTGAAGCTTGTCTTCGTTGTAGACGTCCTTGCGGGTCAGGAACGAAAGGAAGTTCGAGCGCTTGGTATTGATGACGGCAGCCAGACGGCCGGCGCTGTAGGCGTTGTTGCCGACGAAATTGATCGAATCGATCTTGGTGCGATCGCCCTCGTTGATGACAAAGGCGAGATTGACGCGGCCTTCGCCGAGCGGCACCACCTGCGTCGTCACCTCGACTTCGCTGCGGCCGGTGGCGGCATAGGCATCCTTGATCGCCTGGATGTCGGACTGGATCTGCGTGTCGCTGTAAGGACCGGCAGCATGCGTCTGGACGATCGTCGCGAGCTTGTCGTCCTTGATCTTGCGGTTGCCGTTGAAGACCACCTGATTGACGAGCTGGGCCTCCTGGACGTTAACGACGAGCGTGCCGCCGGAAACCGAAATCTTCACATCGGAGAAGTAGCCCGTGCCGTAAAGCTGTTTGACCGAGTTATCGATATCAGTGTTCGAGAAACTCTTGCCGGGCGTGATGGTGAGGTTCGACCGGACGGCTTCCGCGCCGACGCGGCTTGCGCCACGCACATCGATGCGCTGGATGACCGCGGCCTCGGCGGCCGTAGCGGAAACGAACGTCAAAGCACCTGCGCCCGAAGCAACAACACTAGCAGACAGCGCAACCGCCGATACTGCGTTCAAAAACTTTGAACCAGCCTTCATTTCACCTATTACCTTTTTTCCCTCGTCCCCGTCCCCGGGAGAACCCGATTCCGGTCACGTGTGTCGTTTTACCCGCTTTTGACATACAAGCAAGGGAGGGCGTTAATTTCTGTTTACTTCATTTCCAAGCGTGACCCATTCGCCACTACAGCCTTGAAACATCGTAAATAAATAGTAATTCCCTTGCCTTACGCGTTTACCTTCAGCTCAGGCTGATGTCGTTCCAGGTCGTGAAAACCATCAATGTCAATATCATTGCAAGGCCTATGCGAAATGCAATTTCCTGGGCCTTGGCACCCAGCGGTTTTCCTCTGACCGCTTCCACCGCATAGAACATCAGGTGGCCGCCATCAAGTACCGGAACCGGCATCAGGTTAAGCAATCCTATCGAAACCGACAGCACCGCAGCAAGCTGCAACACTGCCCCCAGGCCAAGCTTCGCCATCTGGCCGGTAGCCTGCGCCACACGGATCGGTCCGCCCAGCTGATCGGCCCGCATCGATCCGCTGAAGATGTTGCCGATATATTTGAAGGTGTCCGTGACGATTTGCCCGCTGGCGATCACGCCCTCACGCAGCGCCTGGAGCGGAGTGTAGGTCTGCAGCCGGAAATTGCCGGAGTTCTTGTCGGTAGCGATGCCGATCTGACCGACTTCCATCTTGTTGCCGAACTGATCGGTCTGGTCGACGCGCTGCGGCACCATCGGCACATCGAGCTTCTGGCCGCCGCGCTCGACTGTAACGACAATCCTTTGGCCGGGGCGCATGCCGACATAGCGGCGCACATCTTCAAACGTCTCGACCTTGCCGCCATCGATGGCAACCAGGAGGTCACCGGGAAGGATACCGGCGGCGGCCGCCGAGCTCTCCGGCTTGACTTCGGCAACGACCGGGTCGGCGATCATGCGGCCATAGACGGTGAAGAGAACAGTAAAGATGGCGATCGCCAACAGAAAATTGGCGATCGGACCTGCTGCGACGGTCGCGGCACGTTTCCACAGCTTGGCGCCGGCAAAGGAGCGCGCCCTCTCCTCTTCGGACATGGCGGCAAGCTTGTCGCTGTCCGTTTTGCTCGACGCATCCTCGTCGCCAAAGAAGCGGACGTAACCGCCAAGCGGGATTACGGAGATCTTCCAGCGTGTTCCATGGCGGTCGGTGAAGCCGAATAGCTCGGGACCAAAGCCGACCGAAAAGGCAAGGATACGGATTCCGCTCCAGCGCCCGACAAGGTAATGGCCCATCTCATGCACGAAGACGAGCAGCGAGAGCACCAGGATGAAGGTGACGATATTCCCCATCACAAATGCGTATATGCCGGTCATCACGTCCATGGTTCCTTCCGTCGGGCTACCGCGTCATCAGAGGCCAAATAATGCCGCTCCGAGCGACGTCATGCCAGCTCCCTTTATCAGGGAAAATGATACAGCAAGCAAGAACGCAGCAAAACAGGCGAAAATCAGTCCGTCAACGCGGTCCATGACGCCGCCATGGCCCGGAATGAGACGGCTCGAATCCTTGACGCCGAATTTTCGCTTGATGAAGGATTCGAAAAGATCACCCGACTGGCTGCAGACCGACAGGATGAGCGCCACGCCGGCGGCGACGACTTCGGTGCCCGGAAGGAGGAAATGGGCGAGAAGGACGCCGGCTGCGACCGCGAAAACGGCGCCGCCGATAGCGCCAGACCATGTCTTTCCCGGCGAGATCGACGGGGCAAGCTTCGGTCCGCGGAGCGCCCTGCCGACGAAATAGGCGAGGATATCGGTCGCCCAGACGACGGCAAAGACGAAAAGCATGGCGTAAAGACCGGGCTGGTCGTTGCCTCTGATCGCGGCAAGCGCCAGGCCTGTGGCGCCGGCATAGAAGAGGCCGACCGGCAGCCAGCGACTCGTGCCGTGCAGGATGATCAGGGCTATGCCGACGGCGGTGACGCCGGCCAGCATGCCGGCGGCGAATTCGAAATTGCCGACAAGCACGAGGAAGGCGATCGCCGCTTCGCCGATCCAACCAACCACATTGGCCACCCAATCCCGCGCAATGCCGGTTATCTTAGACCATTCATAGTAGATCAGCAGACCGATCACCACGGCCAAGGTGCGAAAGGCAAGGCCGCCATACCAGGTGGCGACAAGAACGATGAGCGCGAGAATCAATCCTGAAACGATGCGGAGCTTCAATTCCTTCTGCATCAGGTGCCGACCGCGGCTGCCTGCGATGACAGGCCACCGAAGCGCCGGTCGCGGGAGGCGAATTTTTCCAGCGCCGAGCGGAAAATCTCCGGACTGAAATCGGGCCAATATTCCGGGATGAAGATGAATTCCGAATAGGCGGCCTGCCAAAGCAGGAAGTTGGAAAGCCGTTCCTCGCCGCTGGTGCGGATGATGAGATCCGGATCCGGGATGCCGGCCGTGTCGAGACGGGCGTTGATCAGCGCGGGGGTGATGTCCTGTGCCCGCAGGCGGCCGGACTCGACATCCCTCGCGAGACTCACGACGGCGCGCGAGATTTCATCACGCGAGCCGTAATTGAAGGCGATGACCAGCGTCAGCGCCGTGTTGTCCCTGGTGGTCTCCTCCGCCTCAAGCAGCAGGCCGAGAATGTCGCTGCGCAGGCTGTGGCGGTCGCCGATCACCTTGATGCGTACATTCTGGCGATGAAGCTCAGCAAGGTCGCGACGAATGAAAGCCTTGAGCAGACCGAGCAGATCGGAAACCTCGGCTTCGGGCCGGCGCCAGTTCTCCGAGGAGAAGGCGAAGAGGGTGAGATATTTTATGCCGGCCGCGCCGGCGGCGCGTACTGTCTCGCGGACCGCCTCGACGCCCTTGCGATGGCCCATCGTGCGCGGCAAGCCGCGCTGCTTGGCCCAACGGCCATTGCCGTCCATGATGATGGCAACATGCTCTGGCACAGTCACAAATACAGATTCCGACATTTCCCGTCCGGTCTTTCCAGGCAAAGGCACAGGTCCACTAGACCTGCATGATTTCCTTTTCCTTCTCGCCAAGCAAGCGGTCGATTTCGGAAATCGTCTCGTCCGTCATCTTCTGTACGCGTTCGGATTGCGCACGGCTCTCGTCCTGGCCGATTACACCGTCCTTTTCGGCTTTCTTGAGGCCGTCCATGCCGTCACGGCGAACATGGCGAATCGCGACCTTGCTCTTCTCCGCATAGTCGTGCGCCACCTTGACGAGCGACTTGCGGCGCTCCTCGTTCAATTCCGGCAGCGGAATGCGCAGGCTCTGGCCGTCGACGATCGGGTTGAGGCCGAGATTGGATTCGCGGATGCCGCGTTCGACGGCGCTGACCATCGACTTGTCCCAGACGGAAACCGTCAGCATGCGCGGCTCGGGCACGGTGATGTTCGCGACCTGATTCAAGGGCACGCGCGAACCATAGGCCTCGATCGTGACCGGATCGAGGATGTTGGCCGAAGCACGGCCGGTGCGCAGCGATGCGATGTCGCTCTTGAATGCGGAGACCGCGCCGTCCATCCGGCGCTTCAGTTCCTTGATATCGATACCTTCACTCATGTCGATGCTCCCGTTTAGAGCGATGCCGAAAAGTCAGCGGTTTTCGGGACGTCTCAGGCTCTAATTCTTAATGTAGAACATGTTTCAGATTTCAGGCCAACCGCACCTAAAGCTCAATCATGTTCTAGCGAGGGCTGCGCCGAAACCGCGGCGCGGCTTGTATCAGTTGTCGGAGACGATGGTCTTGAGGCCACCGCCCGTCAAGATTTCAGCAAAACCACCCTTCTCGTGGATCGAGAAGACGATGATCGGAATGGAATTCTCCCTGGCAAGCGCCACGGCGGCAACGTCCATCACCGCAAGCCCCCTGTCCAGCACTTCCTGGTGCGTCAGGCGGTCGAAGCGGGTCGCATCGGGATATTTCTTCGGGTCGGCGGTGTAGATGCCGTCCACCTGCGTGCCCTTGAAGATCGCTTGCGCGCCCATTTCGGCGGCGCGCAGCGCGGCGGCGGAATCAGTGGTGAAGAAGGGATTGCCGGTGCCGCCGGCAAAGATCACCACGCGTCCCATCGACAGATGATAAAGGGTCGCTCGCTGCGAGAAGCTCTCGCAGATCTCCGGCATGGAGATGGCGGAAAGCACCACCGTATCGATGTTCAGCTTGCGCAGCGAGGTTGCGAGCGCGAGCGCGTTGATGATGGTGCCGAGCATGCCCATATGGTCGCCGGTCACCCGGTCACCGCCTTTGGATGCGACTGCGACACCGCGGAAGATATTGCCGCCACCGACGACGACGCCGACTTCCACGCCCAAATGCCTTGCCTCGGCGATATCGGATGCAATGCGGTCCGCCACTGCGACATCGATCCCGAAACCCTGGCCACCCATGAGCGCTTCGCCGGAAGCCTTGAGCAGAACGCGTTTATAGACAGGCTCTAAAGACATCTTGGCTCCTCGTAAATTGCCGTGAATGCCCGATACACGAAGGGCACCGCGTTGTCACGCGATGCCCTGGCGTTTTCCCAATTATGGCTGAAAGATCAACCCTTGACAGCAGCCGCAACTTCAGCTGCGAAATCGGTCTCTTCCTTCTCGACGCCTTCGCCGAGCAGGAGACGTGCCATGCCGGCAACTTCGATCGGGGCGCCGACGGCCTTTTCAGCTTCCTTGATGGCGGCTGCGACGGTGAGATCCGGATTGATGACGAAAGACTGCGAGAGAAGAGCGACTTCCTCGAAGAACTTGCGCATGCGGCCTTCGACCATCTTTTCGATGATGTTGTCGGGCTTGCCCGAAGCGCGCGACTGCTCGATGAAGACGTTGCGCTCGCGTTCGGCGACGGCGGCATCGACTTCTTCCGGGCGGATCGCCAGCGGCGCGGTCGCAGCAATGTGCATGGCGACCTGGCGGCCGATTGCGTTCAGGGCTTCCTTGTCGCCGGTCGACTTCAGCGCGACGAGAACGCCGAGCTTGCCGAGGCCATCGGAAACAGCATTGTGGATATAGGTGGCAACGACGCCGTCCTCGACGGAGAGAGCGATCGAACGGCGCAGGTTCATGTTTTCGCCGATCGTTGCGATCGCATCCTTGATCGTGTCGGAAACGGACTTGCCGGATGCCGGATAGGTCGCGGCAGCCACGGCGTCGACCGTGCCGTCAGTGGAAACGGCGACCTTGGCAATGCCGCGGACGAGATCCTGGAAGGCATCGTTACGGGCGACGAAGTCGGTTTCGGAGTTGACTTCGACGACGACGGCCTTCGTGCCTTGGCTCGAAACGCCCACGAGGCCTTCAGCGGCGGTGCGGCCCGACTTCTTGTCGGCCTTGGCGATGCCCTTGGCGCGCAGCCAGTCGATCGCCGCTTCCATGTCGCCGCTGGTTTCAGCAAGAGCCTTCTTGCAGTCCATCATGCCTGCGCCTGTCTTTTCGCGCAGTTCCTTCACCATTGCAGCCGTAATCTCGCTCATTATCTTCCTCTTGTCGGTTCAAACGGTGGACCGCAAAGCGGCGCGACACCGGATTGAGGCACGAAATGTACCTGTATGTATGACAACGTGATGAAGACGCGTCATAACGAAACTTTACTGACGGAGCGCCTGACGCCTCCGCCTTGAAACGGGTAAGGCCGCCGAACTTCGATGAGTCGCGAGCGGCCTTCCCAGTCTATGCAAGCTTCGACGGAGTTTTGTCTCCGCCCGCCTTCATCAGCCTTCGGCTGCTTCCTCGAGAGCCGGCTCGACCGGAACTTCGGAGGATGCGCCGAGATCACGGCCGGAAGAGCTCTGCTGGCGCGCAATGCCGTCGATGGCAGCGCGGGAGATCAGCTCGCAGTACAGGGCGATGGCGCGCGATGCATCGTCATTGCCCGGGATCGGATAGTCGATCAGGTCCGGATCGCAGTTCGAGTCGATGATGGCGACGACCGGGATGCCGAGGCGCTTGGCTTCGTCGATCGCGATCTTTTCCTTGTTGGTGTCGATGATGAACATCAGGTCGGGCGTGCCGCCCATATCGCGGATACCGCCGAGAGCCTTGTCGAGCTTTTCACGCTCGCGCTCGAGGTTGAGGCGTTCCTTCTTGGTGAAGCCCTGGGCTTCGCCGTTGAGGATCTCGTCGAGCTTGCGCAGGCGCTGGATCGAGTTGGAGATCGTCTTCCAGTTCGTCATCATGCCGCCGAGCCAGCGCGAGTTGACGTAGTACTGGGCCGAGCGCTTGGCGCTGTCGGCGATGATCTCGGACGCCTGGCGCTTGGTACCGACGAAGAGAACGCGGCCGCCGCGGGCGACGGTGTCGCTGACGACCTGAAGAGCGCGCGAGAGCATCGGAACCGTCTGCGCCAGATCGATGATGTGAATGTTGTTGCGATCGCCGAAGATGTACGGCTTCATCTTCGGGTTCCAGCGATGGGTCTGGTGGCCGAAGTGGACGCCTGCTTCAAGAAGCTGACGCATAGAAAAATCAGGCAATGCCATGCCTTGTTACTCCTTTTCCGGTTGAACCTCCGCAAGACGAACAGCACCCTCTTAGAGAATGCCACCGGCGGAACAGCCCGGATTTCTCCCGGACGATCCCAAGCCTTACGTGTGGAATGCCGGTGCCCATACATTCGGTTCGGCATAAAAGCAAGGAAAACATTCCACTCGGCCTAAAAACAAGGATCATGCCGAACTTCCGGCCGACTGCCCTGCCCTGAAAACGCGCCGCTCAGCCTGACAGCGTCGGCAGCAGCGACGGCATGACGCCGGCGTCCGGCATCGGCAGAATGGCGTCGACCTCAGCCGGCAGCAGGGTGCCGATCGCGTCTGCATTGCCGGTCGCGGTGCCCAAGGCACCGCGGAAGCCGTGTCTCGTCGATGATAGTGAGGCTTTCCAGGCTTGCGGCGCGTGATGGTCTGGAGGCCTATTTCGCAACTGCAGGCCCCGTCGCAATGGACTGGCCGCTGGAATCGCACCGATCACAAGAGTAGGACGACAGGAGGCGACTCAATCATCGCTGGTCGCCGACACAATAATGAACTTTATGATACAGTTTTATGACAGCGGAGAAACCGCGGCCTACTTGCAGACCTCAGCCTTGTGATCCAGCAGCTCGAGCTTGGCGAGCTTGCCGGTCAGGACAAAATCGCCATAATCCATCGTCAGGTCGCGGGTGATGCCGTTCTCGTAAAGCTTGAACGACATGCGATAGACGGGCAGCGAATCCGATTTTGCATTCTCGTTGAAATAGGCGATGGTCACCGGCCAGAAGGCCGTCTTCGAGAAGGCGCCGGCATTGCCGGCATCGGCCTCCTCGGCAGCCGGCGTTTCCTGCTTGCCGACAATGGTTGTCGTCACCAGCGACTTATCGCCGTCATCGGAACCATCGAAAACGCGGGCTTCGAAGAAACGTTTTCCCTCCTTGGCGTTCTGGATCACATCGAGCATATGTTCTGTCGGAAAGCGGCTTTCGCCAAGCTGCAGCTCACGGCTCGCCGGCCGCTTGAGATCGACCTTGACGCCATTGGCCTGATTCTCGGCCGCGCCGTTGACCTCCTTGTCGAGCTGGTCGTCGGTGAAGGATTTGGTGTCAAAGGTAAACTTGCGGTCCTTCAGGTTCTCGAAGGTCTTTGTCTGCTGATCGCTGACGCGCACGCTGTCGCCGGTGTCGATCTGCGTCACGAAGCGGAAATTGGTGGTGAAGCCCTGGCAATAGCTGCCGTCGAATTCATAGACCATGCGGCCGTACATCGAGGCGATGCCGGAGCGGTCCGAGGCATCCTTCAATTCCAGATCGTAGACGGCGCGATGGGCGACGAGACCGGTCGCGATCGCAGCGCTTGCCGCAGGCGCACCCGCCCATGCATTGGCGGAAAGGCCGGCGAGAAGCAGAGCGGCAAGCGACGATCGGAACATTCATTCACTCCTGTTGGACTCAGCCGCGATGTTATATGAACTCTTTCGGCCAAATCGAGGCTCGAAGCTGTCATAATAAAGATTCTAGTCTTGATGCATAATTTTTGAAACATTGACAACAAAAGCGGAGACGAAAATGTCCGACGAAATTGCAGCCCGCCTGACTAAGATGGGGATAACTCTACCCGAAGCCGCAGCACCTGCCGCAAATTACGTCCCCTATGTCATTAGCGGCAATCTTCTCTACATCTCCGGGCAACTGCCACTCGAAGGTGGCAAGATCGCCGTATCAGGCCATCTCGGCAAGACGGTAGACTTTGCAAGCGGCCAGCGCGGTGCCGAACTCTGCGCCATCAATATTCTCGCCCAGGCAAAAGCTGCGCTCGGCGGCGACCTCGGCCGCATCCGGCGCGTCATAAAGCTGAACGGATTCGTCGCCTCGGCGCCCGATTTTGTCGAGCAGCATCTCGTCATCAACGGCGCGTCGAACCTGATTGCCGGCGTGCTCGGCGAGGCGGGCAAACATGCGCGCGCCGCCGTCGGCATGGCCGCCCTGCCGCTGAACGCCGCCGTCGAGATCGATGCTATCATGGAAATCGCAGAATGACGAATGCGGCCTGGATCAAGGACGTGCCGGTCGCCCATCGCGGCTTTCACGACCTCAACAAGCTCGTCTGGGAAAATACGCTTTCGGCCTTCTCGCGTGCCGTCGAAGCCGGCTTTGCGATCGAATGCGATCTGCATTACGCCTCCGACGGCGTGCCGATCATCTTTCATGACGAGGATCTTCAGCGTCTGTGCAATCTGAACGGCGACATCCGCGAGCGCACCTCCCGGGAACTCGGGCTGATCGCCGTCGGCGGCACGGGCGACAAGGTGCCGACGCTCCGCCAGCTCCTCGACCTCGTCAACGGCAAGGTTCCGCTGGTGCTGGAGCTGAAGGGCCGTGAGGCCGATGACGAGGGGTTTGCCGAATCCGTGCTCGAAGTGCTCGAAGGCTATGAGGGCAAGGTCGCGCTGATGAGCTTCGACCATTGGCTGTTGCGCGGTCTGAAGGCGCTTGGCTCGCCCTACCCGCTCGGGCTGACCGCCAATGGCAACACGCCGGAAGAGTTTGAGACCCATGCCAAGGCAATGGAGATCGGTCTCGATTTCATCTCCTATTATTATGACGACCTGCCGAATGCCTTCATCACGGGCGAACGCGACAAGGGCATTCCGGTGATCACCTGGACGGTGCGTGACGAAGAGGCGCGCCGGCGCACTTTCGCCAATGCAGACCAGATGACCTTCGAAGGTTTCGACCCGCGTGCGGTTTGACGCTCGCTTTTTGGCCAAGATCATGCGCAGACTGAAACCGAGCCGAAACCCTCCTCCCACAGGCTTCGCATCCGCCGCATGACCGATGAATTGTCCATTCGCGTAGAACGCTCCTTCACCGCGATTTCCCCGGAGAGCTGGTCCCGGCTTTCCGGGGCGTCGAAAGCTTGCAGCACGCTCGCCTATAATCCTTTCGTTTCGCACGCCTTTTTATCGTCGCTGGAAGAATCCGGCTCGGCCACGGCCGAAACCGGTTGGCTCGGCCACCATCTGTTACTCGAAACAGATGGTGGCGAGCTGATCGGCGCCCTGCCCGGCTACCTCAAGAGCCACAGCCAGGGCGAATATGTCTTCGACCACGGCTGGGCCGACGCCTTCGAGCGGGCCGGCGGGCGTTATTATCCCAAGCTGCAGTGCTCGATTCCATTTACACCCGCGACCGGCCCGCGTCTTCTCGTCGCCGAAGGGTTGCAGCGGCTGCCGATCCAGAGCGCGATCGCCGAAAGCCTGAAGGAGGTCGTGCGCCGGCTCGGCATCTCCTCGGCGCATATTACCTTCGTGCCTGATGAAGAGATCGGCGTCTTCGAGATGGATGGCTATCTGCACCGCACCGACCAGCAGTTCCATTTCATCAATGACGGCTATGCCAATCACGACGAGTTCCTCGAAACGCTCGCTTCGCGCAAACGCAAGGCATTGCGCAAGGAGCGCCGCGCCGCGATCGAAAACGGCATCAGCATCGACTGGCTGACCGGGCGCGATCTGACGGAGCGGATCTGGGACCAGTTCTTCAAATTCTACATGGATACCGGCGGCCGCAAATGGGGCCGGCCCTATCTCACCCGCAAATTCTACTCGCTGATCGGCGAGCGCATGGCCGACGATATCCTGCTCGTCATGGCCAAGCGCGACGGGCGCTATATCGCCGGCGCGATCAATTTCATCGGCGGCGATACGCTCTACGGTCGTCACTGGGGCTGCATCGAGGACCACCCGTTCCTGCATTTCGAGGTCTGCTATCACCAGGCGATCGACTTCGCCCTGGCGAAGGGGTTGAAACGGGTCGAGGCCGGCGCGCAGGGCGAACATAAGCTCGCTCGCGGCTACCTGCCGGTGACGACGCATTCCGCCCATTATGTCGCCCATGCCGGGCTGCGCCGCGCGATCGGCGATTATCTCGCGCGCGAGCGCGCCGATGTCGAACAGATGAGTGAACTGCTGAGTGAGCACAGCCCATTTCGCAAGGGTGAGCGTCAGCAGGAGGATTGACGCCGCCCCGCCAAGCGCGCTACCCGATCAAACGGAACGTGAGGAGATTTTGCGATGACCATCGCCTATGACGACAACAATATCTTCGCCAAGATCCTGCGCGGCGAAATTCCCTCCTACCGAATCTTCGAGGACCAGCATACGGTGGCGTTCATGGATGTGATGCCGCAAGCGCCGGGCCACGTGCTCGTCGTTCCGAAGGCGCCTTCGCGCAATATCCTCGATGCCGATCCCGCCACCCTCGTCCATGCCATTACCGTCGTTCAAAAGGTCGCCCGGGCGGTCCAGGAAGTTTTCGACGCCGATGGCGTGTTCATCGCCCAGTTCAACGAACCGGCGGCTGGACAAACGGTGTTCCATCTGCATTTCCATATCATTCCCCGCCATGAGGGCGTGGCCCTCAGGCCGCATTCCGGCAAGATGGAAGACGGCGCTGTGCTTGCCGCCCATGCCGAAAAGATCCGGGCGGCCCTGGCGTAACACGGATCTCTGCCGACGAGGGGAAGCAAAAAAGGCCGCGGGTGACGCGGCCTTTTTTAATTCGGTGACGAGGTCTCACTTCTTGCGCGGAACCTTGGGAACCGTGCTTCCCTTCTTGGGGGCGTCGCGGACCTCGGGCTCGGCCTGCGGGACCGTCTTGGCACGGGTCTTGCGGGCCGTCTTCGTCTTCAGCTCGCCATCATCCTCGTCGTCGGCTTCGGGATGCACGACCTCGGCTTCCGGCTTCGGCTTGATCGGCGCCGTATCCGGAATGGCTTCCAGCAGGATACCGGGCTTGCCGTCTTCCTTCGGGCCGACGGTGACGTTGACGACGCCGCCCTTCTTCAGCTTGCCGAAGAGGATTTCGTTGGCGAGCGGCTTCTTGATCGTGTCCTGGATGACGCGGGCAAGCGGGCGGGCGCCCATCTTCTCGTCGTAACCCTTTTCTGCAAGCCAGGCGATCGCATCCTCGTGCAGGTCGAAGGTGACGTTCCTTTCTGAAAGCTGGGCCTCCAGTTGCATGATGAACTTCTGAACGACCTTGTGAATGACAGCCGTCGGCAGCGCCGCGAAGGGAATGATCGCGTCGAGACGGTTGCGGAACTCCGGCGTGAAGAGACGGGTCAGCGCCTCCTCGTCCTCGCCGGTGCGCTTGGACGAACCGAAGCCGATCGCCGCCTTGGCCATTTCGGAAGCGCCCGCATTCGTCGTCATGATTAGGATGACGTTGCGGAAGTCGATCTTCTTGCCGTTGTGGTCGGTCAGCGTGCCGTGGTCCATGACCTGCAGAAGGATATTGTAGATATCCGGATGCGCCTTCTCGATTTCGTCGAGCAGGACCACGCAATGCGGATGCTGATCGACGCCATCGGTCAGGAGACCGCCCTGGTCGAAGCCGACATAGCCGGGAGGCGCGCCGAGCAAACGCGAGACCGTGTGCCGCTCCATATATTCCGACATGTCGAAGCGCAGGAGCTCGACGCCGAGCGACGCAGCCAGCTGCTTTGCCACCTCGGTCTTGCCGACGCCGGTCGGACCGGAGAAGACATAGGCGCCGATCGGCTTGTTCGGCTCGCGCAGGCCGGCACGCGCCAGCTTGATCGAGGTCGAAAGCGCTTCGATCGCGATGTCCTGTCCGTAGACCACCGAACGCAGTTCCTGCTCGAGATTGGCAAGCACCGCCTCGTCGTCCTTGGAGACGGTCTTCGGCGGAATGCGCGCCATCGTCGCGATCGTCGCCTCGATCTCCTTTTCGGTGATCAGCTTGCGGCGCTTCGAGGGCGGCAACAGCATCTGGGCCGCACCCGTTTCGTCGATCACGTCGATCGCCTTATCAGGCAGCTTGCGGTCGGAGATGTAGCGGGCCGACAGTTCCACGGCCGACTTGATGGCATCGTTCGAATAGCGCAGGTGGTGATATTCTTCGAAATAGGGCTTCAGGCCCTTCATGATCTCGATCGCATCATTGATCGACGGCTCGCTGACGTCGATCTTCTGGAAACGACGGACCAGCGCCCGGTCCTTCTCGAAGAACTGGCGATATTCCTTATATGTCGTCGAGCCGATGCAGCGGATGGCGCCCGACGACAGCGCCGGCTTCAAGAGGTTCGATGCATCCATCGCGCCGCCCGAGGTGGCGCCGGCGCCGATCACCGTATGGATCTCGTCGATGAACAGCACCGCACCCGGATATTCTTCCAGTTCCTTGACGACCTGCTTCAGACGTTCCTCGAAATCGCCGCGGTAGCGTGTGCCGGCGAGCAGCGTGCCCATGTCGAGCGAGAAGATCGTCGCATCGGCGAGCGCCTCGGGAACCTTGCCTTCGACGATGCGCTTGGCAAGACCTTCGGCGATCGCCGTCTTGCCGACGCCGGGATCGCCGACATAGAGCGGATTGTTCTTCGAACGGCGGCACAGGATCTGGATGGTGCGGCTGACCTCGGCGTGACGGCCGATCAGCGGATCGATCTTGCCGCCCTTGGCCTTCTCGTTGAGATTGACGCAGTAGGCTTTCAGCGCATCCTGCTGCTTCTTGGGACCGCCCTCTTCCTCGCCGCCGCGCGCCGTCGGCTTGCTCTCGGCCTCTTCCTCGGCGCCGCGCGGAGTGCGGGTCTCCGACGCGCCCGGCCGCTTGCCGATGCCGTGAGAGATGTAGTTGACGGCATCGTAGCGGGTCATCTCCTGCTCCTGCAGGAAATAGGCGGCATGGCTTTCGCGCTCGGCGAAGATCGCGACGAGCACGTTGGCGCCGGTCACTTCCTCGCGGCCGGATGACTGTACGTGGATGACGGCACGCTGGATGACGCGCTGGAAGCCGGAGGTAGGCTTCGAATCCTCGTCGTAACCGGTGATCAGATTGGAAAGTTCGTTATCGACATATTCGACGAGCGTCTTGCGCAGCGCGTCGAGATCGACATTGCAGGCGCCCATGACCGCAGCCGCATCGGCATCGTCGATCAGGGCGAGCAGCAGATGCTCGAGCGTCGCATATTCATGATGCCGCTCGTTGGCAAAGGTCAGTGCCTGATGGAGCGCCTTCTCTAAGCTAGGCGAAAATGTTGGCACGTTGAGATCCTCACTTCTTTTCCATGACGCATTGTAGCGGATGCTGGTGCTGCCGGGCGAAGTCCATCACCTGGCTGACCTTCGTTTCCGCTACCTCGTATGTGAATATTCCGCACTCGCCGACGCCGTGATTGTGGACATGGAGCATGATGCGGGTGGCACTTTCACGGTCCTTCTGAAAAAACCGCTCCAGAATATGAATGACGAATTCCATGGGCGTATAATCGTCATTCAAAAGCAGCACGCGATAGAGGTTGGGCTTCTTGGTCTTCGGCTTGGTGCGCGTGATGACCGAGGTTCCGCGATTTCCGTTGTCCCCGTTCCTTTCGCTGTCGTTCTGCATCCGGATCGGCTTTGCGATCATTGTCATTCATTCCTCGATCAATCCGGCGGAGCATGGGAGGGTGCTTTTCCCGCCGAATATCTGAAACACTAACTTAGTTCATAATGGGCCGATTTTAAGCCCCCCGTCGGACACTGCAATCAAGAAATGCCGGCATGCACGGGAAAGACCAAAAAAGTCCCCGGGGCCGATCCGAGCGGACGCTGTGGCGAAGGTGGAAACAAAAAAGACCGGCTACAGATGCGTAGCCGGTCCCGGTATTTCAATATGTCGCGCAGGTTGCGCCGCCGCAATCAGCTCATGCGGCGGCAGGCGTTGCCGCCGGCGCCTGCCTGCCCGTCTTGGCAACGGCAGCGGCGATCGGAGCCTCGTAAGGCTTATAGGCAGACTTGGCGAGATCGGCGTACATTTCCCCGAGCTTGGTGGCTTCGGAGACGAAGCTCTCATAGCTGGACTTGACGTAGCTGGTCTGCAGTTCGAACACGGACTCGAAGCTCTTGGCCCCGGCCAGCGTTTCGAAATGCGTCACCGCATCCTGAAAGGATTTCTTCGAATATTCAGCAGCTTCGGCGGCGATTGCCTGAAAGCCCCTCGCCGTATCGGAATAGGTTCTCAGCGCCGTATCGACGGCTTCCTTGCTCTTCCTGTTTGCATCGTCAAAGTTGAACATGACCGTCCTCCGTTGGGCTGTGGGATGGCGGCAGGGTAGCCGCAATGCACAAATAGTCAAGTAGTCTTGTGCGACGCAAAACATCTCCAGGTTGCGTCGCGGGGGCAAGACAAAGCGGGCGCGCCTGTGAACGTACCTCTTTAACGGTTTTTGCTAATATATATCACAATGCCACAACCAAGCGTTTTAAAAAAAATTTGATTCGGCAGCAAAAAAACAAAAAAGACCGGGCGGATGCGCCGCCCGGTCCACTTCAAGTTCTCATGCGGCGATCAAAGATCGACGTCGAGGATTGCCATCGAAAAGTTGTAGGAGCGATCGCCGTCTTCGTCATCGACATACACGACGCCCAGAAACTCTTCGCCGAGATACACTTCCGCGGAATCGTTCTTGCGCGGACGCGCCTTGACGATGATCTGCGGGTTGAACATGCGCTTGAAATAGGCGTCGAGCTTCTTGATTTCTTCAGGCTTCACTCTGTCATCTCCGTAAGCGGTCTTGATTGGCCGCTTCTTGCACAGGAAAAGCAGCGGTGTAAAGGCGGGCTGCTGCTTGGGCAGTGGCTGTCCCCGCTCGGTTCCTGCCGGTTTTCCTTTCCTTTTCCAACAGGCGCTCAGATATCGGCGCCGATCACCTGGTCCATGTTGCGCGACGGTTCGGAACAACCGGCCTCGCCGACGACCTTGGCCGGCACGCCGGCAACCGTCTTCTTCGGCGGCACTGCTTTGAGCACGACGGAGCCGGCGGCGACGCGCGAGCAGAAGCCGATCTCGATGTTGCCGAGAATCTTCGCGCCGGCGCCGATCATGACACCGCTGCCGATCTTCGGATGGCGGTCGGCCCCCTCCTTGCCGGTGCCGCCGAGCGTGACGCCATGCAGGATCGAGACATTGTCGCCGACAACAGCCGTTTCACCGATCACGAGGCCGGTGGCATGATCGAGGAAGATGCCCTTGCCGATACGGGCGGCCGGATTGATGTCGGTCTGGAAGACGCTGGAGGAGCGGCTTTGCAGATAGAGGGCGAAGTCACGCCTGCCGCGGTTCAGCAGCCAGTGGGCCAGACGATGCGTCTGCAGCGCGTGGAAACCCTTGAAATAGAGCACCGCCTCCATGAAGCGCAGGCAAGCGGGATCGCGGTCATAAACCGCCTGGATATCCACGCGCAGGATCGAACTCCATTCCGGCCAGTCGGTGAGCATTTCCTCGAAGGTCTGGCGCAGGAGGATCGCCTGCATGTCTGGGTGATCGAGGCGTTCGCAGATGCGGTGGATGACGCACTCTTCGAGCGAACGGTGATTGATCACCGTCGAATAGAGAAAGGCGGCGAGAACCGGGTCCGTTTCGGCGGCAGTGCGGGCTTCCTCGCGCAGGCTGTCCCAGATGGGATCCATCACTTTCAGCGGATGGCCTGTCTCAAAAGCACGGATATCTGTCTTGGCGACCATCGCCGCTCTCCTCGTTGCCAGCCGGAATGCCGTTTCGGAATGCCCATATATAGTGGAAAACGCCAATAACATAAATGGGTGCCGTCACCATGGTTTTTTAGCACGATTTTTCGGCATCATGATGATGTCACCCTTCGGCGACCCTTGCGTAGAAGGCCAGCACCGCCTTCTTGAAAACCTTATCGCCGACGGCGAGCATGTGATCGCGGCCAGGAATATCGAGCGCTTCGGCCTCGGGCATCAGAGCAGCCAGTTCCTGCGGCGAGCCGGCAATATCGTCCTTGGTGCCGACGCCGATCAACGCCGGCATATCGAGCTTAGCCATATCCGAGCGCGCGACGAGGTCGCGCGAGCCGCGGATGCAGGCGGCAAGCGCAGTGCGGTCGCTCTTCGTCTGTTCGGCGAAGGCGCGGAACATGCGGCCGCGCTCATGCATCACGACGTCCAGCGACGGAGCCAGCAGCGCATCGGCGATCGGGTCCCAGTCGCCGACCCCATCGGTCATGCCGATGCCGAGGCCGCCGAGCACCAGCGAGCGGACGCGGTGCGGATTGGCGAGTGCTGCAAAAACGGAAATGCGCGCGCCCATCGAATAGCCCATGAGATTGGCCTCAGGGATGCCGAGATGATCGAGCAAGGCGATCGCATCGCCGGCCATCACCCAGGGGCGATAGGCTTCGGCATCGTGCGGCTTGTCGCTCGCGCCATGGCCGCGATTGTCGATGGCGATCACCCGATAGCCGGCATCGCCCAACGTCTTCAACCAGCCCGGATGCACCCAATTGACGTTCGCCGTCGAGGCAAAACCATGGATCAGCAGGACAGGCACGCCGGACGGGTCGCCCTCATCGAAAAAGGCGATCTCCAATCCGTCATGAGTGAAGCTTGAAAATGCAGGCGTGTTCAGGTTCATCGGGCCTTCCTTTTGGCGCGACCATAGTCGAGCCGCCTCTCGGCGTGAAGCCAAAATAGTGGGTAAAAACTGTGCCCGGAGCGGCGCTTTGGCTCTACACATTTGCGGCGAAGACTTATAAGGTCCGCGCACGTTTCATAGCATTCGGAGAGCGACATGGCCGGCCACAACATTCCTCACTTCCAGAACGACGGCGGTCATCGCGTCATCGAAGTCGGCGTCAAGGAATTCATGTGCACTGGCGCTTCGGTTCCTTTCGACCATCCGCATATCTTCATCGACATGGGCGACGACAACGAGAAGGTCTGCTCCTATTGCTCGACGCTTTACCGCTATAATGCATCTCTCAAGCCGAGCCAGACCAATCCGGCCGGTTGCGTTTTCCACGTGAAGGCGGCGTAAACAGTCCAGAATCCGGATCGGACTTGATAATGCCGGTCGAACATGCCGCCATCATCGGCGCCGGCATTGCCGGGCTGACCGCTGCGCTTTCGCTGTCCCGGCGGGGCATCAGCTCGGAGATTTTCGAGCAGGCGGATGAACTCGTCGAAGTCGGCGCCGGCTTGCAGGTTTCGCCGAACGCCTCCCGCATCCTGGCAGACCTCGGCGTCCTCGAGGGACTTTCAAAAGTCTGGCTCGAACCGGAGGCGATCCGGCTGATGTCAGGCGGTTCGCTGCGCCAACTTGCGGCCGTGCCGGCCGGCAAATTCGCGCGGCAGCGCTGGGGGGCACCCTATGGCGTGCTGCACCGCGCCACATTGCAGAATGCGCTTCTCACCGCAGTCGAAGCCGATCCGCTCTGCCGGCTTCATCTCGGCGCGCGAATGGAATCGAATTCGCCACCTGTCGAACGGGCCGCCGATGTGGTCCTTGGCGCGGACGGCGTATGGTCGAAACTCCGGCACTCCATACCCGGCGGCCCCTCACCGCGCTTTTCCGGCAACATCGCCTACCGCTTCACTATTGCCGAAGACGAGGCGCCGGGTTTTCTCGACCGGACAAGCGTTTCGGCCTATCTCGGCGGATCGGCGCATCTTGTCTGCTATCCGCTGAAAGAGACCGGCAGCATCAACATGGTGGCGATCACCGCCGGCAATGCCGCGCCGCAGGCTTGGGGGAACGAGCCGACGGCAGAGCAGCGCGCGCGGCTCCGGGCGCAGCTTTCCGGTTGGAACAGCGCGATCATGTCGCTGCTCGAAAAACAGCCGAAGCTGACGTTCTGGCCGCTCTTCGAAACCACGTCGGGCGCGTGGCAGGACGGCCGCGGGACGGTTCTGATCGGTGACGCCGCGCATGCGATGATGCCCTTTGCCGCCCAGGGAGCGGCCATGGCGATCGAAGACGCCTACGAACTTGCCGCGGTTCTTTCAAACCGTCCGGTGGCGGAAGCAATGGCGCTCTTTGAAAGGCATCGTGCGCCGCGCATTGCAAAGCTTCGCCAGCGCGGCGCCTTCAACAAATTTGCCTATCATGCGAAGGGGCCGATCCGGATCGGCCGTGATCTGGTGCTCGGCCTGAAGCCGCCGCAAAGCCTGGCGGCCGATCTCGACTGGATCTACGGCTACCGGGCTCGGAGCACGCTGTAAGGCGCCGCAAGCGGCCGCAGCCCCTAAAGCGCATCGCGATCTTTCAGATTCGCTCATTGCGCTTTAGGTATTTGTTCTACGGATTCGTTACCGCAAAACCGCTGCACATTTTTGCGCGACATATTTTAGCCGCAACTGCTCAGACGGCGCTTGCCGCCGCGAAACCCCGTTCGATATCGGCCTTGAGGTCGGCCACATCTTCTAGGCCGATCTGCAGGCGGATGACCGGCCCCTCCTTCGGCGCCTTGGCGACCTTGCGGTCGTTCAGATTGGCCTGTAGCGCGAGGCTTTCAAAGCCTCCCCAGGAATAGCCGAGACCGAAAATCCTGAGCGCGTCGAGGAAGGCGTGGGCCTTCGCCTTGAATTTCTCGGGGCTCTCCGCGGCAAGCACGAAGGAAAAGATACCGCTGGCGCCCGTAAAATCGCGTTTCCAGATAGTGTGAGAGGGGAAACTCGGCAGCGCCGGATGCAGCACGCGGGCGACATCCTCCCTGCGCTCCAGCCATTCGGCGATATCAAGCGCGCTTTGATAATGGCGCTCGAGGCGCAGGCCCATGCTGCGCAGTCCGCGCAGGATCTGATAGGCATCGTCGGGCGCTCCACAGATACCGAGCACGCCGTTCGCCTCCTTCAGCCGCTCCCAGTGCTCGGCATTGGCCGACACCGTTCCGAGCAGGATGTCGGAATGGCCGGATGGATATTTGGTCGCTGCATGGATGGAGATGTCGACGCCGTGATCGAGCGGCCTGAAATAGAGCGGCGTCGCCCAGGTATTGTCCATCATGACGACGGCGCCATGGCGATGGGCGACCGCCGAGATCGCCGGAATATCCTGCATTTCGAAGGTATTGGAACCGGGAGCCTCGGTATGGACGAGCCTGGTGTTCGGCCGGAACAGCGTTTCGATGCCGCTGCCGATCGCCGGATCGTAATATTCCACCTCGACGCCGAGCCGCTTCAGCATCGTATCGCAGAAATGGCGGGTCGGGCCATAAACCGAATCGACGACGAGTGCGTGATCGCCGGCGGCGACGAACCCCAGGAACGGAATGGTGACGGCCGCCAGCCCCGAGGGGACGAGGATCGTGCCGGCAGAACCTTCGAGCGCATCGATCGCCTCGCAGAGCGCGTCCGTCGTCGGTGTGCCGCGCGTTCCATAGGTGTATTTCTGCGAGCGCGTGTCCATCGTCGCCGCATTCGGAAACAGGACCGTCGAGGCATGCACGACCGGCGGATTCACGAAGCCGTGATAGTCGAAGGGGTCGTTGCCGATATGGGTCAGGCGGGTGTTGATGCCGGCGGTCTGCAGCAAGCTGTCTTTGTCTTTCATGTCGGAAATAGCCTTTGGCGAGGGGCGCAAAACCAGACTTTTGGACGCCTCGACCGGTCCGGTCAACCCCTCAAGGAAGGGGACAGCAATCGCTAGGTTTTTCTAAATTCGCGTTATTTTTCCGCAATTGGGCGCTCATTTCCTAGCCAACCGCCTTCGAATGTGGCGCAATCCGGCAAAATGCTGAATTTTGCCGCAATTATTGATGGCGACACTTGACCATGGTGACATTTGCGACTGTGATAGGGTACTCGCGCCGGGAGGGTGTCGAGACGATGGGGGTGGCAGAGTTTTCCGCCGGAACGCCCCACAAGAAAATATAATACAACGGAAAAGGTTGGGAAAAAAATGAAGAACAAGCTTCTGTCCGCCACGATCGGCGCAGCAGTTTTCGCTCTTGGCGCCTCGGCTGCTTCGGCCACGACTCTCGGTGATGTAAAGGCAAAGG
Organism: Rhizobium esperanzae; assembly: GCF_002204185.1. Classification (GTDB taxonomy): domain Bacteria; phylum Pseudomonadota; class Alphaproteobacteria; order Rhizobiales; family Rhizobiaceae; genus Rhizobium; species Rhizobium esperanzae. The sequence goes on from NZ_MXPU01000007.1 coordinate 291,679, forward strand.
GTTTCATTCAGTGCGGCGTCAACACCGGTCTCGCCGGCTTCGCAGCGCCTGACGCTTCCGGCAACTGGGCGGGCTTCGACGTCGACTTCTGCAAGGCTGTCGCTTCGGCCGTGTTCGGCGACCCCACCAAGGTGAAGTTCACGCCGCTCAGCGCCGCCAATCGCTTCCCTGCCCTGCAGTCGGGCGAAATCGACGTCCTCGCCCGCAATACGACCTGGTCGATCAACCGCGATACGGCACTCGGCCTGAACTTCCGTTTCGTCAACTATTATGACGGCCAGGGCTTCATGGTCCGCAAGAGCCTGAACGTGAAGTCCGCATTGGAACTCTCCGGCGCGTCCGTGTGCGTCCAGTCGGGCACGACCACCGAGCTCAACCTCGCCGATTATTTCAAGGCGAACAATCTTCAGTACAATCCGGTCGTCTTCGAAAAGCTGGACGAGGTCAACGCCGCCTATGACGCCGGCCGTTGTGACGTCTACACCACCGACCAGTCCGGTCTGTATTCGCTGCGCCTGACATTGAAGAACCCGGACGAACACGCGATCCTGCCGGAAATCATCTCCAAGGAACCGCTCGCCCCGGCTGTTCGTCAGGGTGACGACCAGTGGTTCGATATCGTCAGCTGGGTCGGCTATGCCATGATCAATGCTGAAGAATTCGGCATCACGCAGGCCAATGTCGACGACATGAAGAACTCGCCGAACCCTGACATCAAGCGCTTCCTCGGCGTCGAAGCGGATACCAAGATCGGCACCGATCTCGGTCTGACCAACGACTGGGCTTACAACATCGTCAAGAACGTCGGCAATTACGGCGAAGTCTTCGAGCGCAACATCGGCCAGGGCAGCCCGCTCAAGATTGCGCGCGGCCTTAACGCCCTGTGGAACAAGGGCGGCATTCAGTACGCTCCGCCGGTTCGCTGAGCGGCATCACGCATTAAGCCGGAAAGGCGGGCGACCGCCTTTCCCCTCCAATAAAAAAGCTCCGAAAAGGAGCGTAATGGGGAATTGGCCAGGCATGACGCATCAGGCTTTGGATTCAACACGTGTATCCAGGAGCGGCTGGAGCCTTCAGTCCGCCCTCTACGACCCAACAATTCGGGGCATTTTCTTCCAGGTTCTCACCATCGTCCTGCTGGTCGTCTTCGTCTGGTGGGTCGCGCACAACACTGCCGTCAATCTGGCGCGCGCCAATATCGCGTCGGGATTCGGCTTTCTGAACGGCCGCGCCGGCTTCGAAGTCGGTCAGTCGCTGATCGCCTATTCAAGCGATTCGACCTATGGCCGGGCGCTGGTCGTCGGTCTTCTGAATACGATCCTGATCGCCGTTACCGGCATCATCACCGCCACCATCATCGGCTTCATCATCGGCATCGGCCGTTTGTCGCGGAACTGGCTGGTTGCCAAGCTGTGTACGGTCTATGTGGAAGTTTTCCGCAATATTCCGCCGCTGCTCGTGATCTTCTTCTGGTATTCGGGCGTTCTGGCAGTTCTGCCGAATGCGCGCGAGTCGCTGCATTTGCCACTCGGATCCTATCTGAACAATCGCGGCCTTGCCTTCCCCAAGCCGGTTTTCGGTGAGGGTTTCTGGCTCGTCGGCGTCGCCTTTGTCATCGCGATCATCGCCGTCATCGCAACGGCCCGATGGGCGCATCGTCGGCAGGCGGCCACTGGTCAGCCGTTCCACACGATCTGGGCTTCGATCGGCCTGCTGATCGGCCTGCCGCTGATCGCCTTCCTGCTCGCAGGCGCGCCGCTTTCCTTCGATTATCCGATCGTGGGCAAATTCAACCTCACCGGCGGCTCCGTCGTCGGGCCGGAATTCATGTCGCTCTTCCTGGCACTCTCCTTCTACACCGCTGCCTTCATCGCCGAAATCGTGCGCGCAGGCATTCGCGGTGTGCCGAAGGGACAGACCGAAGCTGCAGCCGCACTCGGGCTTCACCCCTCGTCGATCACCCGGCTGGTCGTCATTCCGCAGGCCTTCCGCATCATCATTCCGCCGCTGAGCAGCCAGTATCTCAATCTGACCAAGAACTCGTCGCTGGCGATCGCCATCGGTTTTGCCGATCTCGTCGCCGTCGGCAGCACGACGCTGAACCAGACCGGTCAGGCTGTCGAGGTGATCCTTATCTGGATGGTTATTTACCTCAGCCTCAGCGTCGTAACTTCGTTGTTGATGAACTGGTTCAATGCCAAGATGGCGCTGGTGGAGAGGTAAGATGAGCAACGCTTTCGTCAGAACCGCCATACTGGCGCCGGAACCGCCGCCCTCGGCAGAGAAAGGCCCGGTCGCTTGGATTCGGCGTAACCTGCTTGCGACCCCCAAGGACATGGTCCTTACCATCCTGGCGCTGGTCTTTGTCGTTTGGGCCCTCCTGCACGCGCTCGACTGGCTCTTCGTGCAGGCGGTTTGGAGCGGCCCGGACCGCACCTTCTGCGCCACTGCCGTACAGGGTGGCATCCAGCCGGATGGCTGGAGCGGCGCATGCTGGGCCTTCGTCAATGCCAAATTCGACCAGTTCATCTTTGGACGTTATCCGCTCGACGAGCGCTGGCGCCCGACGCTGGTCGGCATTCTTTTCGTACTCCTGTTGGTGCCGATGCTCATCCCTTCGGCGCCACGCAAGGGCGTCAACGCCCTCCTGCTCTTCGGCGTGCTGCCGATCGTTTCCTTCTTTCTGCTTTACGGCGGATTTGGCCTGGAAATCGTCGAGACCCCACTCTGGGGCGGGCTGCTGGTGACGCTGGTGCTCTCTTTCGTCGGCATCGCCGTCTCCTTCCCTCTCGGCATCATCCTGGCGCTCGGAAGGCGCTCGCAGATGCCGGTCATCCGCACGTTCTGCGTCGTTTTCATCGAAGTCGTCCGCGGCGTGCCGCTGATTACCGTCCTGTTCATGGCGAGCGTCATGCTGCCGCTTTTCCTGCCGGCCGGCTGGACGGTAGACAAGCTCTTGCGCGCGATCATCGGGGTATCGATCTTCGCCTCCGCCTATATGGCGGAAGTCATCCGCGGCGGCCTGCAGGCTATTCCCAAGGGCCAGTTCGAGGGCGCGGATTCGCTCGGGTTGGGCTACTGGCAGAAAATGCGGTTGGTGATCATGCCGCAGGCAATCAAGCTGGTGATCCCCGGCATCGTCAACACCTTCATCGGCATGTTCAAGGACACCTCGCTGGTATCGATCATCAGCATGTTCGACCTTCTCGGCATCGTTCGCCTCAACTTCGTCGATCCGAACTGGGCAACCGCAGTAACGCCGCTGACGGGGCTGATATTCGCTGGCTTCGCCTTCTGGCTTTTCTGCTTCGGCATGTCGCGCTATTCAGCATTCATCGAACGTCACCTCGACACCGGCCACAAACGATAAGAATGAGGGAAATAATCATGGCTGAAGCTCCAGCTAAGAAGCTCACCGTTTCCGCAACGGAAGTGGCGATCGAAATCATCAACATGAACAAGTGGTACGGCGATTTCCACGTGCTGCGCGACATCAACCTGAAGGTCATGCGCGGCGAACGCATCGTCATCGCCGGCCCGTCCGGTTCGGGCAAATCGACGATGATCCGCTGCATCAACCGTCTCGAAGAGCACCAGAAGGGCCAGATCATCGTCGACGGCACCGAGCTCACCAACGATCTGAAGAAGATCGACGAGGTGCGCCGCGAGGTCGGCATGGTATTCCAGCACTTCAACCTCTTCCCGCACCTGACGATTCTCGAAAATTGCACGCTGGCGCCGATCTGGGTGCGCAAGATGCCGAAGAAGCAGGCGGAAGAAATCGCCATGCACTTCCTGAAGCGGGTCAAGATCCCCGAACAGGCCAACAAATATCCGGGCCAGCTTTCCGGCGGTCAGCAGCAGCGCGTGGCCATCGCCCGGTCGCTCTGCATGAACCCGAAGATCATGCTGTTCGACGAGCCGACTTCGGCGCTCGATCCGGAAATGATCAAGGAGGTGCTCGACACCATGGTCGGCCTCGCGGAGGAAGGAATGACCATGCTCTGCGTCACCCACGAAATGGGTTTTGCCCGCCAGGTCGCCAACCGCGTCATCTTCATGGATCAGGGCCAGATCGTCGAGCAGAATTCGCCAGCCGAATTCTTCGACAATCCGCAGCACGAGCGCACCAAGCTGTTCCTCAGCCAAATCCTGCACTGACCCCGAATGCTGAACTTATTGGAGGCCCGCCGCACCTTTTGGGTTCGGCGGGTCTTTCATGTTCAGCGGGCGGCGGCGGCCTGCAACAGATTGCAGACACCGGCAGGACGGGAATCGCCGCCGCCCGGCGGAAGGTGCGGGCTGATCTCCTGGATTGATCCATTGAGAGGCCGCCGCGCTGGCGGTCCCGGCCATACCGAGAGCGGTTCAGCTTTTTCATGGAAGCGCAGAACCGCTCTAAGTTTTTGTTTTTACACAATTCCGGGACGGAAAACGTTTCACACTTTTCCTGGAATTGCTCCAGCACCCCATCCCTCTTGCCCGCAGGCGTTGAAACAAATAACCTCCCGCTCGATTACTTCGATGATCAACCAGAGGAGAACTAAACCCAATGAGATTGATGGCAGTCGTTGGCGTTGCACTTAGCCTGGGCTGTATTTCGGCCGCAGAATCTCCTTCAAACTATCAATCCTACAGTGGCGTACGGGTCGACACAGACCCTGCCCTCCTCTCTCGATACGACAAAGCTCTTCAGTGGTGCGTGCCGGAGGCAGGCTCATGGCGACGCGGGTCGCCGGATCCGCAGAGCCTGCACTATAACGCGGCGCTCAGAAATTGCCTCTACAGGCGCGGCTTTGTCGATCGAGGCGTCTACGCTTACCCCATCCCCAAGATTTACTTCGATCATTTCCTGGATCGCTGAGAAGAACCGAACGGTTCTAGTTTGCCATAGGACTTCAAAAGCCGGGAACACAAGCCCGGCTGTATCGGCGTGGCTTGTCGACGGCGGCCGCATATCAGCTTTTGGCGCTGTCGGATGGCCGGCCCTTGCCGTCCGGCATTTACCACGGGATGGTGGAAGCTGCAGCGCGGCTTTCAGGGCAACCGGAGCAGCGGGATTGGACCGAGCTCCATAAGTGCGGAGATCGGGAGTTGCGAGCTGGATGCGAACCTCAACCGACGGTCGACACCGCATGTACTTTCATGTCATCTCGAACTTCGTAGAACTTGCTGCGGTCGATATAGATAAAATGGCAGCTTGGCTTTTCGCCTTTGCCGGCAGAACAGGCCTTATCCCCCTTGAAGGTGAGTTTCGTTTTCACGTCGATCGTTTTGCCGCCGACATCGGCCTTGCCGGTAATGGTCCCCTTCTTCCAACTCCAAACGAGTTCGGCGGTCACAGGCTTTTCGAGATCGACAATCTCTACCTTCACATGCTTGCCATCAGCAAAAGCTTTGAACTCGTCCATTGTAGCCTTTTTGGCCCCCGCAGGAAGATCAACCGCGTAGGCGTTCATTGCAGTTAGAAATGCAGCGGCGCTGATGCTCAAAAAGATCGTTCTCATACTCGCCCCCTAAGAATTGACCAGGGAGGGTATACGTTGTCGACGGCAGCAGCATCCCACCTATTGCGACTAGAGGCAGTATAGCGCAGATCTAACATATATAATCCCACGATATTTCAACTTTCTGGCGACACCCTCAGAATTTCTGTCTTTGTCTTGGCTGCCACGCACCACACGAAATAAACCTCTTGCGACGATTACTTTTTATCTTGGATAATATTATTCGCGTCTGCGATGTATCAAAGATGACCTCCATAAACCTGCTTGCCGCCTGCATGACGACATGACAGCCAAACCGAAATCGTCATGGCTCCGGTATCGGAAAGACCAGCCACGAAGAAGATGGATCTTTCCCTAGCTATACAACAACTGCGAGGCCGAGAGCGTCTGAACATCACTGTGCCGTTCGATGTGCCGCCAAAGGACCCCGCGCCGGAATTGGGTTCGGCCGCCTCCACGCCAGATGAGGTGTCCGAGCAAATTTCCCTTGTAATCTAGCGATGTGACCCCGAGCCATGGATGAATTGCCCCGCCCACCCTCTCCAAAGTGGCGGGGTTCGAGTTCAGGATTGTTCGGGATACGCCACCACTTGAGCGGTGTCTTTCGGCGCGATCACACGCATTCGATGCCGTTGCGCTGAGTATAGGCGTCTGCCAGAGCCTGCGCTTCGAAGGCGAATTTCACCTGCTGGCATGTGTCTGCGGAGGAGCGGTGTGCCCATTATCTAATCAGTCTTGAAAGCGACTCATGATCGAATCGAGCACCCCGGAGAGGGTGCTGGCCATGCCACGGCCATGTCAATTACCCCCAATCGTGAAGGCGAAGCTGCCAAAAATTGAAAAATTCAGAAAAAATGTTGATCCCGCCTTGGCGGCAGGATTCCAGTCACGTCCATCAGATTTTCCTAATCTTTTCAATGGGCGGGCCTCGCTCTGGTTGCAGAAAGAATAATTCGCGGGAAGCGAGATATATATTTTGTCCCAATTTGGGCAAATCGGATTTCGGCAAATATTTCAAAATGTAACTTGGGAGTGATCTGGATATTGTGGCAGCAATATGGCTATGTTTCTCAAGTACTTACTGTTTAGATGCTGTTGCGCCCTTCAGAACCTCGTCCTATAAACCCCGCCGCAAGACATGATTAACCACAAAATATTAGACAACGCTGAAGTTGAGGAACAAAACCATGACAACATACTACGTAGCTTCGAGCAGCAGCGGCGGCGGTAACGGCAGTGCCTCCTCTCCGTTTCGCACGATCAGTGAGGCGATGGCTTCGAACCTTAAGCCTGGCGACGAGGTCGTGGTGAAACCGGGGACCTACAACGAGAGCATCAACATCGATAAGGACGGCTCGGCGGCAGCCGACATCACGCTGCGCTCGGAAGTGCCCGGCGGGGCGCTGATCCGGCCCCCCGCGGGCTCGTGGAACGCGATCAGTGTCAACGCCAACCACGTGGTCATCGACGGCTTTGATATCAGCGGCGCCAGCGGCGACGGCATCGAAGCGAGCGGTGTCCACCACGTCCAGATCCTCAATAACAAGGTCCACGGCAACGGGGAGTCGGGCATCCAGTTCAACCAGTCGGACTTCATCCACGTCGAAGGCAACGAGACCTATAATAACGCGTCGTCGGGCTGGTTCTCGGGCATCTCGCTCTACGAGAACCGGAACATCACGGGTGATACCTCGACGGATGGCTACCGGAACATCGTGCGCAACAACATCTCGCACGACAACGTCACAAAGTCTGGTGAACACACCGACGGCAACGGCATCATCATCGACGATTTCCAGAGCACGCAGGCGAGCGGTAATCCGAACTACACGTTCAAGACCCTGGTCGACAACAACCTCGTCTACGGGAACGGCGGCAAAGGCATTCAGGTTACCTGGAGCGACTCCGTCACCGTGAAGAACAACACCGCCTACCACAACAACCAGGACCCGCAGAACACCGGCACCTGGCGGGGCGAGCTGAGCAACTCGGCGTCGAGCAACAACACCTGGGTCAACAACGTCGCCGTAGCCGACCCATCGCTGAACAAGAACAATACTGCGATCGATAATACGTCGACCGACGCCTACACCAACAAAAACGTCGTCTGGGCCAACAACATCACCTACAACGGCACGGCCGGCCAGGCCTCGGTTAAAACCGATGGCGGCAACGCGATGCCTAGCTCGGCGGACGGCAACAAGCTCGGCGTTGACCCGAAATTCGTGGGGGCATCGAGCGACGACTTCCACCTCGGCTCCGGCTCGGCGGCGGTTGACAGCGGAACCACCAAGTACGGCGTCAGCTCGGTCGATCTGGACGGCGACGCGCGCGTCGTAGGAACTGTTGATATGGGTGCTTACGAATCCGGCTCCGCCCCGGCATCGGGAACACCGACCGCACCAACGCAACCGACAACGCCAACCACCGGTACGCCGACTACCGAGACGCCCACCACGGGGACGCCCACCACGGGGACGCCCACCACGGGAACGCCAACTACGCCCACCACGGAGACCCCAACCACGGGAACGCCAACCACGACGACGAAGCTGTACACCGGCACCAACGGCAATGACATCATGCCGCACACCGGTCAGTCCAACGGCGGCAACGAAACCTTCAAGGGTCTCGCCGGTAATGACATGTTGAAGGGCGGCGCCGGCGCGGACGTGCTCGACGGCGGCAATGGCAACGACACCGCCAGCTATGCGGGCTCCAGCGCGGGGGTCCACGTCGACTTGGCGACTAAGGTAGCATCGGGCGGGCACGCCACCGGTGACACGCTCGTCAGCATCGAAAACGTGACCGGCTCCAGCTACGACGACGTGCTGACCGGCGGCAATAACGGCGGCAACGTTCTCAATGGCGGGGCCGGCGCGGACAAGCTGAACGGCGGCGCCGGCGCAGACGTCATCATTGGCGGTGCCGGGAAGGACATCATGACCGGCGGCACCAGCTCGGATACGTTTGCCTTCAAAACGGCGACGGAAACTGGGTCCGGCTCGAACCGCGACGTCATCACCGACTTCCAGCATGGCGTCGATAAGATCGACCTCTCGGCGATCGATGCGAATGGATCTGCGCAGGGCGATGCAGCCTTCCATTTCCAGGCGCAGGAGAATGCCTTGTTCGACAAGAAGGCTGGCGCGCTCGCGTGGCACTACGAGGACGACCATACCGTTATCCAGGCCGACTTGAACGGCGACGGCGTTCATGATTTCGAGATTCAGCTGCAGGGTCACGTCCAGCTGGGCGCAGGTGATTTTCTCCTGTAATCATACCCGTTGCGGCGGTCGCCCGACCGCCGCAACAATCGTGCCAACGACGGCGGAGTAAAATCCGCCACACAGCACGCAAACTTCGGTTACTTCAGCGCGTGGATGAGCAAGCTGGGAGGGCGTAGCCCGAGCGGCGATCCCATCCGCGCGCTGTCATTTTCGGCCGGTGTCGGCCGGTCTTTCCGGTGCCGCTTTGCGCGAGGCGATAGCGGTCCCCAGTACATCTCGCGATTGTTGACGCGGTCGAGTGGAGCGCCGGTCAGGCGCCCAAGGCGCCAGCCTTGGACCGTCGACGGTATCGCGGAATAGCCAACTGTTTCTGGCTGTCGCAATAACTCGGATGTCGCGTTTCAGAATGTTATTATCGGTCGGCATCCTGCCATGGCAGCCAAATCCGCATGACCGCTACTGATGCTGCCCGTTGTCCATTCCTTCATCCCTGATTTCGCGCCAAATAAAAAATGTAACAATTTGTTCTTGCGCACGAATTCTCTATTGGCCTTATCCTTGCGAAATTCCGGCCACGACCGCGAAAATAAATAACTCATGAGGCCTGGCAGGAATAGTACAGCAAGAAGTGTCCAAAGAGTGTTGTAGGTATATCTGGTGGAGCCATGCATATACTTCACACCCCCGCTGAAAATTCCTAGGGCAATCACGCCTACGAAACATAGGATGAAACCTACCAGGCAGATGATACTTGCGCGCTTTGTCACCTTCCCTCCATAGAAATCAGTACTGGGGTGTCCGCGAGTTCATGGCCGATAAATGTTAAACAGACTGCGCGCCCATTTCGGTGAGGTTTGCCCAAAAGCCGATTACCAGCATTGCCGGATGCATATCAAAAGCCTAGCCCTCAAAACAGCTCCGATAAGGGGTTTCTCAAAAACTGCGTAAAAACAGATATCTGAAAGATGGTGGCGACCCCTGCAGGAATCGAACCTGCGACAACCTGCTTAGAAGGCAGGAAGGGAACCCAGGGTTTTCAGGGCGTACAGCAATTCCGTTGCGACCCTTAATTCATTGAATAATCCGGCATCAGTGTAAACGACATTAGGCCATTTCTGCGGCCTATCCGTGGTATAAGAGACGGATGAGGGCCAGCACCTTGCGAATTTTTGCCACTGCATGCCTCTCCCAAAGCCAACCGTCAAGGAGACCATGAATGCCTGATTTAGCGATGAGCATGATTGAGCGTGTGGCGAAAGCGATCTGCGCGCGTGAATACCAAGACCCGAACGCGTTGATTAACTCTTACCCAGATGGACCTCTCTACCCCGTGTGGAAGGACTTCGAACGGTGTGCCAGGGCAGCGATCGAAGAGATGCGCGAGCCTAACAAGGCGATGGACGACGCAGGAGAGGAAGCGATCTACGATTTGCCTAGACACATCGCCGTGATGGCATATGAGGCAATGCTCGACGCCGCCCTCAAGGAAAATGAAGGGCAGAAGGCTTAGCGTCCCTGCCCCCTCACCACAGTTCGAAGGCGGCGGCTTGCCGATGAGTATGACGCGGCCCAAGAGCGCGGCGAAGTCGCCGGGCAAAGACGGCGACAGCAGGCGTTCCGATAGGGAACGCCCGCCAATCGCCGTCGATATCGGACTAACCCGTAAGGCTGTGTCATCCGCCGACGCCGCTTAGGGCACAGCGAAGTCGCAGCAATATCGGCTGCTACTCCCACGTTTTTTTGAATAGGCTAAAGTCGTCCACCTGGGGAAGAGCCAAGAGATAATTTTGCCCCAGGTCGTGAATGTATTTCACAGTCCGTTGATCTGCTATCTGAAGCCTGAAACACCCAAAGACAGGTTCCGAGTAGGAAAACCTCAAATAGTTCTGGTCGTCGGGCCAGATACCATCCCATTGAATTGAGGAGTCTATGTCTGAGAGAACGATCTCGCCGTCATCGGTCCATCTAACGTATTTGTTCCAACGCGGGCTCGTGACAGTGACACAGTTATTCGGGAGCAATCCGGTGGTGATCACAAACGGCTCCGCGTAAACGCTAGCGCTATGGTCGCTCAGTAGAAACGTTGGTGGATCCTCGTTCCGGTTCGCGAGGTCGGTTGCCCAATACGCCCCACCACGCACTGCGGACTCGATAGGACCAGAGTGAGGTTCCGGTGCCCATCCGACCTGTTCTGTTACGTCGTCTGCCGGTACACGACCACGATCATTTACCGCGCTCTGCCCGTTTTGTTGATAAGTGGCTTCGCGCTCGCCACCAATCCCGCCGCTGGCAACATGAGGTGCCTCGGAGGGGACCGCTTCGGAAGGAGCGGCTTCGGTCCCGCCGCTAGGCTGCTCGGGAGGCTTTCCCCTACCAGACTTGCTTTCGCCGGCGGCAGCGCCGTATTCCGGCGAGTCTTCAATTGTCTTCTTGGCGGGAGGAGTCTTAAATTCATCGGTCATGTCGATCTCCATTGTTGCGCGTTGTTGGATTGGTAAGGCAGACACCCAAAACCTATCAGACCGACGACTTAAAAACTACCATAAGATTTACCAGTAGTATAATACAGTCTTTGGTTGCAACCGCATCAACTCGATGATCTCCGGAGAACGAAGGCTCATATGAACAAGGTAAAGCGAAATTCTATCGGGTGGCAGTGAAGGATAATGCCGGCAGTTCCGTGCATCAGGGGCCTCTTTCGACCGAGGAGCGGGCCGAACAGCCTTTGCGCATCCTACTGGCAACTTTTGGCGGCTCAGACCCAAAGGTTGGTCGTGCCGTGGCATGGAAGATTTATCCGGTTTACCAAGGTAGAGCCGTCCCCTGGCAACCTGTCGCATCGACCGCCGGCACATGACGAAAGGCCCGCACCATGACCACGCCAGACACCGCTACCCTCCTCGAAGACGCCGCCGACCGGATCGCCGATATCTCGCGACCAGATCTGCAGATCTTGCTTCGACGCGCGGCCCTGCGGCTGCGCAATGCCGGCGACATCTCTATGGATGACGATGTGGAAGAAGCTCTCCGCGATCTGGCCGGCGAGTTCGGCATGACGCGCTACGACACGATCAGGTTCAACGTCCGGCAGTGGATGGAGAAGAACACCTATCTGCCGGTGCATTCGCTAGATGAGGAAGGTGACGTTGACGGGAACGCGTAGCAGCTGCGCGATCGATCAAAACCCCGCGGAAAGAGCGTCGGCGCTGAGAGCCTCGCCAGCGATTAACCATCTATTAACCAAAAGGCAATTTACCTGATTGGATAAAAGGTTACCAAAACCTTATGTTCCTCTTGCGACTCAGCGTCGCAGTTCCCATGTGGGACTCGCTCTGCATCTGCAGGGGAAAAAACGGCGGCCCGGTGGATGCGCCAACATCCCCGGGCCTGACAACCACCTTGCGGCGGCTTGTTTGTGATCACGAGGCAGTAGTTGGGTATCTTCCCACTGGTTGTCAAGCGGTTTCTTAACTTGTCGCCCGCACACAGGCGAAGGAAATCGCTAATATGCGCATCGTCCGGTGTCGACAGCGGGTTTGTCGATGATCAGCTTGTCCATCTGCTGCCGGAGCTCGGCGGCGGAACGTTCATTGAAGCCGGTTCCCACTCCCCCGACATAGACGAGCTCGTTACTTTTGCGCGCGGCGAGCAGCAGCCGTCCGATGCCTCCAAATGATGCCGTCGACTTCTCATAGCCAATGATCAAAAAGCCATCGCTCTGGATGCATTTGATCTTCAGCCAGTCGCCGAGACGGCCGCTGCGATAGGTGCTGTTGCGATCCTTGGCGATGATCCCTTCCAACCCATGCTCGCAGGCGATGCGCAACAGCACGTCGCCATCAGCTTCGATCTCCTCGGATAGCCGGATGGCTTCTTCGCCGCCGGCAGGCACCAGCCCCTCGAGGAGATGGCGCCGCGCGGTGAACTCCGTCTCGGTAAGGTCATGACCATCGAGATAGAGCAGATCGAAGACCATGCAGACCGATTCCCACGATATCCGCTTGCCGTCCTCGCCGCCGAGCGACTGCTGAAGTTTGCCGAAATCAGACCTGCCGAGCTCATCGAACACGACCGCCTCGCCATCCAATATCGCCGTCGAGACAGGAAGGCGTTTTGCAGCCGCCAGGATAGCGGGGAAGCGGGCCGTCCAGTCATGCCCGCCCCGCGTCAGGATGCGGACGCCCTTGGGCTCGATGTGGACAGCCAGACGATAACCGTCCCATTTCACCTCGAATGCCCACTGTCGGCCTTTCGGCGGACGCGGCTTCAGCAGTGCCAGGCACGGATCGATGCGCGCCGGCATGGGATCGAGAGTAAGTTGATGCTGGGCGGGATCAAGCTTCTTTCTCGGGCGGCTGCGGATCGGCGCCTCGGCTTCACCGAGAAGCGGCTTGGCAGGCTTGCGTGGCGGCTTTGTCATGCCGTGATGACATCAGCAACAGCTTAAAAAGCAATTGACCCAGATTGATTATTGACTTGGATCATGGCGAGCAGAAACTAGTGACACGCTCGGGGTTGAGCGCTTCTATTCAGAGAAGGTAAACGACAATGACCCCGTTGCAGCCCGTGTCACGATGCGCGCTGAACAACGCTGAATTGGCCCTCTGTCAGAGGGTATATGACCGCATCACCTCAGCCAGACCGCTCGTTTCAGATGCCGAGCGTGAGGACCTAGCCAGCATGATCATCCGGTCATACCAACATGGGGTGATGGACGAGGATGCCTTGGTGCGGCTGCTAAGTTGACCCCACTATCTGCGCGAAAGCATACAGGAACCTTACGCATGCTCCCCCGTTATTGCATCGGGACCGCGCGAGAGATTCCTGGCAGCCAGCTTCTCACATCGCCCCCCACGATGCGCGGTCTCACTATTTCTCCTCTTTCAATTGCCCCGTTCCGACGGGGCTATTTTTGTTGCGGTAGATTCATTATTGACTAACCCGGCAATGAGAACATATTAGGAACATAGCCCTGGGCACCCCGAAATTCATGCGGCACAGGAACCTCTGGCGAGGAAGGATGACGCATGGCCGAAACGATCGGCGAGGCAATGGATGTTGGATGGGATGTCAGTGCGAGGTGTGCATGGGGAAAACGTGAGGGGCTGAAAAGCGTCCGGGAATGCCAATGGAAACACCGGCTGGATCTGGTCACCCTAGTGGCGACTCGCGGGCGCGATTTTCCGCTCGCCATGCTCTCGCAGCGAATGCGCTGCCCGGTTTGCGGCAGCCGCCGCGTGGCAATCGCCTACCTTCCGAAGAGCGCGCCGCGGCCGATGGAACGGGGTCCGAAATGGTAACCGCTCGAAGGTTTCAAGAGATCAAGGGCTGGTCGCCCGGATACATCAACGTCACGCCCGAGCACGTCACCATCATGGCCGAATGCACCGTCTGCGGCACAGCTCGGGAATTCGCGAGGGAGAGCTTGCCGGGCCACCTGCACTTTTCGCTGATCAGCGAGATCGAGCCGCACCTGAAATGCGTCTCCTGCGGCGCCAAGGCAGGTAAATTGAGGTTTGGCTCTTATGTCGGGGGCGACTGATGCGGTGGCAGCCGGACCGGAAAAACGACACGACGCCGAGCCTGAGAAAATGCAGTTGCGGCGGCAATGCGAAAGTCTACGACGCGCCGTCGCGGATCGTGTGCAACAAGATGTGGCCAGGAAGTTGCGGAGAAAACAATGCCGTTTTTCCGGGATACCGCGCTCTCCAAGTGAGCTTACACCGCAGCTATTGCCTTAGCCCGCATAATTTCTACTGCGCCCTCTTCGCTCGAGCTTGGAGACTTAATGTGCTGCGCATAGCTCATCCGCCGAACTACGGTCGATAAGTTCGGAATTATAGTCTTCGCTGGATCATTTCATCACATGCCAAGCGATCAAGTCTTCCATTTCTTCGGAGGTCATTTCCCGATATTCCCATCCGCCGGGAACGCGGCGCCGCATCAAAAGCTTACGGTTCCTCAGCTGCGGATTCCATTCTTTTGAGCAAAGAATATCGAGAATTTTGTTTGCAATCGACTTCAACATATAGACTGAGCCTTTGTGGCCTTAGAGTGAAAGTCGTCGAATATCATTTTTGATATTCTTCGCAATCCCTGTTTTTAGGGATCACGGACTGCCTGTGAAGCGCCGGTGATGCTGACGAGACTTGACGAGACGACATCGCAGTTGAGAAGGTGTTGCGTGGTACAAGTCAAAGGTGACTTAAGATCCGGCGGCCGAGGTCTCCTGCCCGAGATGCGAGAGGAAAGTCGCTGTGGACACCGCCCCCTTTTTCCGCGACCAGATCCACCAGAGAGAGCACGAGACCCGGCGGGTGGGTGCCAAATGGAACGAAGGGATCATTCCGCAATGAGCATCACAAACCACTCATCCGCTCCCGGCGCCAATGTACACTTTGAGCATTATTGCGAGGAAGAAGGCTGCCGAGAGTGGGGAGGCTTCGGGCACAGCCCATCTAGGGCGATCCCCGTCCGCTGGTGGTGCTGGGAGCACTTCCCGTACAAAAGCTATGAGCAGGAACAGGCGCTTAGAAGACAGCTCGAGGCGACCGAGCGAAATGAATGACGACACAGTCCTGCGCCTGGACCGAGATATAGGCAGGTGTCCGTTAAACTCTCATTGAGATTCGATCAGTCGGAGTCGGAAGGTGGGGTGGGATTACTGCGTTCCTCCACCTCGGCCATGGTCCACTCACGGAACAGGCTGTATGCAACCGCCAGCAGCGTTGGCCCAAGAAAGATTCCGATGAAGCCAAAGGCGAGGACGCCGCCAAGGAGTCCAAAGAGGCCGAGCAACACCGGCAGGTTGTTGGCCTTGCCGAGGACGTAGGGTCTGATGACGTTGTCGATGCTGCTGACGAGGAGCAAACCCCATGCTGCGACGAAGATGCTCCACCCAATGGCTCCCTGGACAAGAAACCAAAGTGCCACTGAGCCCCATACAAGCGGAGGGCCAACTGGCACAAACGACAGAACGAACGTAAGGAAACCAAGCAACAGCGCCTGAGGTACACCGGCGATCCAAAAACCAATGCCGGCTAAGAGAGCTTGGGCGAGCGCCGTGCCGATCAGGCCATAAATGACGCCCTTGACAGTAGCCCCCACGACCACAAGCAGCTCTCGGGCCCGAGGCCCGGCGAATCTTTCGCCGACTGCGCGCACGTGGGCTGCCATCCGCCGGCCGTGAAGGAAGAAGAAAAAGGCGATGAATACGCTCAGCCCAAGTTCGAGGAGCCCGGCGCCGAGCACCGCCCCACTGGCTACTGCTAAGTTTGTGGCTGGGCCGATCAGCTTCTTGAGTTCAACGGTGAACGCAGGCGCATTGTGGGCCAAGCTCTCCCAGTAGGCAGCCAGGTTCTCGCCGATTACCGGCAGTCCTGCGACCCAGCGCGGCGGCGTCGGGGGGCCTTGCTCGAGAACCTGGTTCACCGCCGCGAGCAGGTTGCCCACGCTGTCCGTCAACGTCGGCACCACCACGGCGAACGGTGCGACCAAAACGAGGGCAACCAGCAACGTCATCATGGCGGCGGCCACGCTTTTATTGCCACCGACTGCACGTTCGCACCTCCTGTAAACCGGCCATGTCGAGAAACAGATCACCGCGGCCCACAAGATAGCTGAGAGGAAGGGCTGAAGGACGAAAGCGCAGCCGACCGCAAGGAGAAGTAGGGCGCCGACCCCTAGAATTTGTTCGATTGGCTTGCCGAGAGGTATCATGTCCAATCTTTCCTGCGCTTCCGGCTAAATTATCAGCGAATGACGCAATGTGCAGCCATTGGCTCGAGCGTCGCAGTGAGCATGGCGGGGCGTTTCTTTGATAGGCACAATTTACCGGAAACGCCCTGTTCTCCGCTGCCGAAACGTACGCATTCGCACAGAAACTTTACTTTGGCCGAGAGGTTTCCTGGGCTGTTGGGAAAGGAGGTTTCGCGTGCCGAAGTTCTACCTACACATTGTCTACGCTGATCGTATCGTGCCGGATCTTGAAGGCATCTCCTTCACAGACCTGGAAGAAGCAAAGCAGGAGGCCAGAGATAGCCTTCCTGACCTGGTCGCTCAGGCTCTACTGTCGAGGAGGCCAGACATCCCGCTGGCGATAAACATATGCAATGCCAACGGTGATGCGGTCGCCTCAGTCGCTACAGACGCAGCTATTCCGCAGCTCTCTCCCGCAGCGCCCCCCGCGAGCGGGGGCGGCCCTGGGAACGGAAGGTGAGTTGTCACACGCGAAGTGCATGAAGGAGCGCAAGCGGCGCTGATCGCCAAGGGACGACGGAAAGGGCTTTTGGCTGCAAAGCGATTGCGGATCGAATGGAGCGGCGCGGTGGGCAAGACGCCATCGCACCGGCCGCTCGTCAACATCTACCGAACGAATGGTGAAGAAATCGGCAAAAAGCTGCTAAGGGAAGGCTTTGCTCGGACGTGGACCCCGGGCCAGCGAAACGACTGGTGCGAGTAAGGGAGTTGATCTCAATCCAAAATGGATTCTGCCAACTAGATTAGCAAGTTAGAGCTAATTGACCATCTTCAGAACGATGTCATCATATTCTACATTGTCGCGTCACCCCCGGCGGCAAGGGTAGTGCAAGACGCCTCGCGAGAATGCGGGGCTTTTTGCTTGGCATGCCCGCACTACAAACCAAGGTGCCCGACAGGCCCCGACTTTAGTCCGTCTTTTTCTCGGTAAGATTCGAGTTAGATTTTCTTTATCCTTGTCGAGAGGACGTCAGGGAGGTTTTAGCAATGTTGCTGCGTATCCAGTCAGAACCTCCCTGGCGAAGCAAATAACACCTTCATTGCCAAGCTGAGTTAAACTATGTCCAACGCCGTAGTGGAACTTGGTCAGTCCCTCTTTGTTGTCAAAACTTGCCCCGCTTCGGCGGGGCTTTTTTGTCCGGAATGCCGCCGGATCGAGTCAGTCGCTCGGTGATCCTGAGCCGACGCATCCTTAGCCGCAACGGCGCCGTCTGGCGCAAGGACCGGAAAATATATGTACGAAGCCGTACCGGAACCTGGCGGGTCCTTTCTTGTTGGGCCAACAGGATCGCACGGATGGCCCTGAAAAGGGCTTATAGTTCCCGCCTCAGTACTGTGTGATCCTACTTTCCCCAGATCCCAACTGCCCCGCCTCCGCGCGGGGCTTTTTTCCCGTCGAGCGCCGCGGACTCAGTTGATCTTCAGCCAGTGCCGAAGCCAAGCTACGGCGCTGTCGCTCATATAAGCCACGGTTCCGCCAACGGTTAGGCCGGCAAAGGCTATGAGCCCAGAGATGCCGTAGCCGATCTGCTTCATCCGCTTCCACTCATCCAACGTGGGCTTCACGGCCTTGTGGTTCTCCTCCACGGTTTCCTTCAGGCCCTTGATCTGATCCCGTGGCATTGCCTCCACTTCGCCGCTGACGGCGATTGTGGTGTCCACACGGCTGATGCGCTGTTGCTGCTCATCGAGCCTCTGATGGATCACGGCTCGGCTTTCGTGGGCATGTTCCTTCTCGTCTCCGAAGTCTTTCCGAAGCAGAGACACATTCTCCTCTATGCCGGTAAGTCTGCCTTCGACACGCCCTAGGGCGCGCAGGATGTCGTCATTCGAAGTCGTCATGTAATTCGATGCCTACGGATAGAATTTCCGGTTTCCGGCTCTGTCCGGATACCCACTATTTATTCATTTGTCAGGTCAGCGGCTGCAAATTCGTCGATTGGGCGGCAGTGCTTAACCTTACCGGCTAACCTTTTTTGGGGTTTCTGCAAGCAATGCTGGGCCGCACGATTTACGCGTAATTTGCAACTTGCTATGCCGATAGTGGGTTAAGAGACTTACAGGGCAAAAAATGCAATCTCCAACTACACTTGCCGAACTCCTGCGTGCTGCTGCATCCGGGGGCGGAAAGATCGACGGCGTTGGACTGGCCGATGATGAAATCGTAAAGGAAGCTCATTGGCTGGGTCTTGTCGAAGTCGATGCAGGCAATGCGTGGACAATGGTCGACACCGTTAGATTGACCCCCAAACAGCGGGTGGTGATGGGCTTACCTCCAATCGCCCAAAGGCCCTCCGCTGTCGCACTGATAGCCAACGCAGTTACAACATCATTTTTCAAGCTTTTTGGTGCCCGCAGACCTTTGCCTTGACCTGTCAGGCTGCATATTGCGCAACCTTGTCAGCGACGAAATTGCCGAGATTTGCATATCCCGCCGTGTTCATGTGCCGGGAATTATAGACATAACCCATACGAGATCGACCACATCATAGCCGAGGGCCTTCGCCCGGAAGCTGACAAGCAACACAAGATCGCGATCGCCGAAGGTCAGTTGCGTGGCAAAGAATGCTGCCACCGCGGCAAAAACGGCAAGACGAACAATGATATCGCGCTGATCGCCAAGGCGAAACGCGTCTACAACTGCGCCAACGGCTTGAAACAGTCGGCCCGCAAACTCCGCGGCGCACCGTTCCCGCAGTCCGAGAAGGCAGCGCGCCGCATGCCCAAGAAGGCATTGCCGCCAAAGCTTCTTTTCAAGCCGGCGGAGGAGACGAGATGACGGCTGGAGGCTCCACTCCCGATTCAAAATTAAGGGGCTGGTCAGGGCCAGTAAGCAGCGTCCTGATCGGCGCATTCCTCGGGGCTCAATTCCTTCCCCAACTCGCGCCAATAGATTGGAGCGATCTTGTCGCAGTAGGCCTTGGGATCCAGTCCAAAGGGTCTGCGGCCGGTGCGGCAATGGAGCGTTACGCGTTGACAGAACCGTTCGCAGAATTCCTCTTTGGTCATACAAACAAACTGCTTAGGGCTGGAGATCGTTCAATTGGAGTGCGACGCCGTCCAAGAAGGAGAAGGTGAATGGGTGACCTCCTCATGACGCGCCGCGCCGTTTTCTCGGAATGCGGCCTGTTTCGCTACCTGCTTGAGTACGAATTCGGCGGGACCGGGCCGGTTATATCGCTCGGGATGGTCAATCCGTCGCTCGCCAACGGCGAGAACAACGACCAGACCATGACAAAGGTCGACGGCTTTGCCATCCGCCTCGGCGCCAGCAAGGTTGTCGTTTGGAATCCATTCGCGCGCATTGCCAAGGATATTCGCGATCTGCGGCACGTGGATGACCCTATCGGACCGCAGAACGACGCCTATATAGCGCAGGCGGTCAAAGGTGCGGATATCCACATTGTGGCCTGGGGGCCGCTCTCGAAGCTTCCAAAGCCCCTGCGCACCCGTTGGCGATCGGTCTTCGGCGTTCTGTCCGACGCAGGCGCCAAGCCGATGTGCTGGGGAACGGCGCTCGACGGACACCCGCGTCATCCTCTGATGCTGGCTTACGCCACGCCGCTCGTTCCTTGGGAGGTGCCGACATTCCTGAGGAAAGGGAGGGAGCGGGAATGACCAAGGCCGCCATCGTCAAATCCGCTGACCTGAAGCGCATGGCCGCCGTCGCCAAAGAGACCGGCATGCGTATCGAGATCGAGATCAACGGGAAAATAATCCGGGTTTCCCCCGATATTCCCGATAATCACAAGCAGCAGAGGGTTGACATGAAACCCGAAGACTTCACGTCATTAGCCGATTGGCAAGCGTGGAGAGACCAGGAACGTGCTCGTGAAGCTCAAAGGCATTCATAAGGTCAAGCGCACGCTTGCGAACGGAGAGGTTCGCATCCACTATTATGCTTGGCGCGGTGGTCCGAAGATGAAGTCGGCGCCTGGAACGGAAGAGTTTGCTGAGGAGCTTTTGAAGCACCGCGCCGAGAGCGCTCCTTCCGAAGTGACGACACTTGGCGATCTGATCGAGGCCTTCGAAAATAGTCCGGCCTTTTGCCGCTCTTGCCCAGACGACGCAAGACAGCCACAGGTCCTCGTTCAAGGAAATTCGCAAGGAATGGCCCCGGCTGCCGCTCAAGCTGACGCAGCAGCGCGGCATGAAGGCGATGATTCGCAAGTGGCACCACACCTTTGCAGATCACCCGCGCACGGCAGACCAGATGCTGTTTTCCCTGTCGCGGGTCTATACCTATGGGATCGACGAGGAGATCATAGAGAAGAACCCCTGCACCGGGATCGAGCGGCTTTACACGGGCTCCCGCAAGGAAAATGTCTGGACGCCAGAACTTATCGCCCTCTTCCGCGCGAAGGCCAAACCTCACCTGCTCCTCGCCTTTGAGACGGCCATACACACTGGGCAGCGCCAAGCCGATATGTTGCTGGCCACCTGGAAGCAATATGACGGCACGCACCTGATGTTCGAGCAGGGAAAATCCAAGCCGGGCAGGCCGAAGAAGCGAGTTCGGGTGAAGGTTCACAGCGCTCTAAAAGCTGTTCTCGACGCCCTTCCGACAGACACAATGCGCATTCTGAACAACTCGCGCGGCCGGCCGTGGTCGAAGAGCGGATTCAAGACTTCGTGGGGGAAGGAATGCGATCGGCTGGGCATCGAGGGCGTGACGTATCACGACTTGCGAGGAACCTTCATCACCGATCGCCGGCGGGAAGGATCGACGACGGAGCAAATCGCGTCGATCACCGGGCACTCGATTGCAGAGGTCGGGCGCGTGCTGGAGAAGCACTATCTGGCGACCGATCAGCAGACCAGCGATGCTGTCATTCTGAGGATGGAAAGAACATCGCGGAAACAGAAAAAGTAAACGGCGCTGAAAACGCTGTAAACTGGCTCAAATTGGCGCCAGAAAATGCTGCATAAGTCCTTGAAAATGTTGGCGACCCCTGCAGGAATCGAACCTGCGACAACCTGCTTAGAAGGCAGGTGCTCTATCCAGCTGAGCTAAGGGGCCGTCCGGCGGTCACGTTTAAAGAGCGCGACCGAATGCGCCATATGTGGACGAGAAATCTCAATGCGTCCAGGGTTGCGTGCGGGTATAGCGGAAATTATCCGGATAGGCCACAACCTGACGGGCTGGGTCCTTCGGCGCGATGACGCGGTATTCGATGCCGTTGCGCTGGGCGTAGGCTTCGGCAAGTGCCTGCGTTTCGAAGGTGAGCTTTACCTGCTGGCGCATGTCACCCGAGGAGGTGTAGCCCATGATCGGATCGATCTTGCGCGGCGACTCCTGATCGAATTCAAGCACCCAGAGATGGGTCTTGGCCTTGCCGGACTGCATGGCGGTCTTAGCAGGACGATAGATCTTGGCAGACATGACTGCGGCATCTCCGAATATGCGAGGACAGAGCGCCCCCGCCTTTCATGGTCTCAATCCCGTTGCCGGGCCCTTGCTTCGTCGTTTGCGATAACGCGAAGAGTTGAATTTTGCTTATCCGCGAATCCCCGTTTTTTCAAGAAAAAAGCGGATCGCGACGCCGCCGCCACAGCCACACCGACAATACGCCAATGTGTTGGGGAGCAGGCTTATCGTTAACTCGGGCGGCTCAGCACATTCATCCCTCATGTCGCTTGCCATCCACCTAAATCCGCAGGAATTCCAGGCCATTGCGCAATATTACCAATTGTCTCATGTTGTGATCACAAGCTGATTGCCGCAGCCGGCCATGGGCACTAGTTTGCGGCTCAATCGGCTTCAGTGGATGCACGCATGATGAGACGTTCGACAGAGTTCAATGCCATTATGATAGGAGCTGGCATCACCGCTTTCTTCTATCTCGCTATCAGCTATGCCCAATATATCGGCCTGATCGCCCGCGGCTAAGGCTGATCGCCCTGACGTCCAATTGCGCCTCACAAGTAAATTGACGGCAGGCGGGGATTTTCCCCTTGCGTCCACAGGCCTGGTGAGAAATCTCCGGCGACAGCTGGATTTATGGGTTGCGACGGCGAAGTGAACCGTGTATTCCCGCTGCCAATCACGGCACGGAGTGTAGCGCAGTCTGGTAGCGCATCTGGTTTGGGACCAGAGGGTCGGGAGTTCGAATCTCTCCACTCCGACCATTCAATATCCTGATATCCATCAATTTCTTGATACCTGCATCGCAGCTGGTGCACCCGCGAGCTTACGTACCGTCACTTCGCCTTCGTCGTCGTGGCGCTGACGATTCTGTCGCCTGGCTCGATTCCGAGTTTGCCGACGATGCCGGCATTGAGTTCGACGACGTATTTCACCGGGCTCATCGAATCGATGATGTCGCGTGAATAGGGTTTTGCGTTTTCCTTGATGTGGCGGATCGTGCCGGTGTCGTCGGCAAAGAGCATGTCGAGCGGCAGGATGGTGTTCTCCATCCACATGGCAACGCGCCGTGTTTGCCCGAAATCGAAAATCATGCCGGCGTCATCAGCCATCGACTTGCGAAACATCAGTCCGCGGGCGCGCTGATCACCGGTGGCGGCGACCTCGACGGTAAAATGCAGCATCTTTCCGGCGGCTGTCTGGATGAGCAGCGGCTCCTTGTCGAACCGGATCTCCTCGTCAGCCAAAGCCGGCAGGGCGACCAAGAAAAAAAGCGCCATGACGGCGCTTCTGATCGCATGAAACAGGACGATGCCGCGCATGTCAGTGCGACCGGCTTGCCGGGCTCGGAACGTCGGGATGGATCTCTGCGGCCATCAGGCCCTTTTCGCCATCGCCGAAGCGGACGAGGACCACCTGGCCGGGGCGCAGCTCCGTCAGCCCAAAGCGGCGCAGCGTTTCCATGTGCACAAAAATGTCTTCGGTGCCCTCACCGCGCGTCAGGAAACCGAAGCCCTTGGTGCGGTTGAACCACTTGACAAGCGCACGCTCGAGCCCACTCGTGGCGGTGACCTGCACATGGGTGCGCACCGGCGGCAACTGCGAGGGATGAACGGCAGTCGACTGATCCATCGAGAGGATCTTGAAAGCCTGGTAGCCGCGCTCGCGGCGCTGGACGAGAGCGACGATGCGCGTGCCCTCGAGGATCGTCTGGTAGCCGTCGCGGCGCAGGCAGGTCACGTGCAGGAGAACATCCTGCATGCCGTTATCAGGCACGATGAAGCCGAAGCCCTTGGCGACGTCGAACCACTTGACGACACCGGTGATTTCGACAAGATCGACCGCTTCTGACGACAGCTCGTCGACATCGGTGTATGCGTTCGATGAAATCCTATCAGCCATTATCGCCAGCCCCTCGAATACGCGTCACACTGTTACGGTTAACTGATTCTTGAAATCAAGATTAACATCTTGGTAACGGATAAGCGCAAGTCCTAGTTTTCGGTTATTCCCAGCTGCACATTTTATAAAGATGACTTGCCCGAAGCTGACCTCGGCTCGCCGAAAAGGCCAGCCCCTATAAAGGAGTAGATAGAATGCGTTATCTTCATACGATGGTTCGCGTCAAAGATCTGGACGCTTCGCTTGCCTTCTATACCTCGCTGTTCGGACTAGAGGAGATTCGCCGCCACGAAAACGAGAAGGGCCGCTTTACCCTGGTTTTCCTGGCCGCTCGCGACGATCTCGACCGTGCGCGCAGCGAAAAAGCGCCCTGCCTCGAGCTCACCTACAACTGGGATACGGAGGATTATAGCGGAGGACGCAATTTCGGCCACCTCGCCTATGAGGTGGATGATATTTACGCGATCTGCCAAAAGCTGATGGATAACGGCATTACCATCAACCGGCCGCCGCGCGACGGCAACATGGCCTTCGTGCGCTCGCCCGACGGCATTTCGATCGAAATTCTGCAGAAGGGAAGCCCGCTTCCGGCCGCCGAACCCTGGGCTTCCATGGGCAATACCGGCGCCTGGTAAGGGTTTTGGCCGCAAGGCTTTTGCGAAACTTGCGGCTTTTGCGATTTCGGGTCCGGCCGGCGCCTTGGCGCTTGCCGCGACCCGGCCCCGCAGGCAATCTCCCGGTGAATCGAAGCGGAGGATGGCGATATTTCGCTGTTTTTCGCATCAACCGGAGACCGATTGCTTGGGTAATATTGAGACGCGGATGCCCATTACCGGCGCATTGCTGATCGCCACCTCGATGTTGGCGCTGTCGGGCTGCGTATCGAACAAGAAGACGCTCGATTCCGCAGCGGCGACTCCTGCGGTTCCGGCGACGGTGGCTGCAGCGCCACAACTTGGCGCAACGGCGCCGGTGAAATCTGCCCCGCGCTCGGTCTATACCGACCCGCGGCTCATCAATGTCTCCGGCGCCCAAGCCGCGCCACAAGTCGTGGCAGGGGATGCGAATGCCGCCGTCCCGCCGGCCGATCCGGCAATGGCGGCGCCTGCCAATATAGGCGGGCTCGTCATGCAGTCGACACGGATCAACGCGCAGGCGATAAGCATCTTTTCGGATCACCAGCCGCCGCCACAGAACAACAGCACGTCCACCGTCATCCAGCCGCAGGCTTATGCGCCGACGGAGGGAGTGGCACCCGCAAAAAGCAGCGTCTACAGCCAGCCGATCATGCCCTCACAGCAGGCCGCCCCGGTGCTGCCGCAGCAATCGTCTGAAAATTCCGGCACGCAGCCTGCGCCCGTACAAACAGCCTCGCTGGCGACGGGCGGTATCCCGGCCTCGACGACAAACGCGCTTTACAGCGCACCGAAGCAGAACCTGCTCGGCAGTCTTTCCGGCCTCCTGCACAAAGCCGCCCTGCCCGGCATGACGCGAGTCGCGCCGAACGGGCTGCACGTCCAGAACGACAATGTCGAGGTCGGCTGCTTCAAGCCGGACCTGCTGAAAGTGATCAAGACGGTCGAGAACCATTTCGGCCGGCCCGTCATCGTCACATCAGGCTATCGCGACGAAGAACATAACCGCCTGGTCGGTGGTGCCGATGAATCGATGCACAAGAGCTGTGAGGCCGCAGACATTCAGATCGACGGCGTGTCCAAGTGGGATATCGCCGCCTATATCCGCTCCTTGCCGGATCGCGGCGGGGTCGGCACCTATTGCCACACCGACTCGGTCCACCTCGACACCGGCAAGACCCGCGACTGGAACTGGGGCTGCGGCGGCAAACGGGCGCCCGTAACCACCGCACGAGCGATCTAACATCGTCGGCGCGAAGTTCCCTCACCTAAGGTCAGCTGAACTTCATCTGCTTCTTGCAGGCCGTACAAGCCTTTGATTCGGCAGCAGTAATCTGAAATACCACGGCCGTCGGAATATCTGTCATTTTTTTGAAAAAAATCGAATTTGCCGCTTGCGGCTTTCGAAGGTGCTGACTATAAGGGCGCCACCACGAAGGAAGCGCCCTTCGTCTATCGGTTAGGACACCAGATTTTCATTCTGGGAAGAGGGGTTCGACTCCCCTAGGGCGTGCCACTTTCCCTCCATATAGAAGCTATCACATCCGCTTGCAGAAGCCGGCGCGCACGCCTATTTTAACGAGGCTGGCCTGCGCCCTTCGTCTATCGGTTAGGACGACAGATTCTCATTCTGTAAAGAGGGGTTCGACTCCCCTAGGGCGTACCATCGAGCTTATGATTGCCGCCAACCACCCCGTCGGTTCGATATTTCCAGCCATCCGCCGCCCCGTAGCGCCATGGTTTTCCACAGCTAAAAAAAATCGGCAAAAACTGTGATTTTTTCGCGCCTTGGCGCTTGCGGCTTTCGAAGGTGCTGACTATAAGGGCGCCACCACGAAGGAAGCGCCCTTCGTCTATCGGTTAGGACACCAGATTTTCATTCTGGGAAGAGGGGTTCGACTCCCCTAGGGCGTGCCACTTCCTTTAATTTGCTCATTCGCCACCCGTTTTTCGTGACCGCTCTATTTCGCCGGCGCTGCATCGCAGACGCGCAGCTGGATGCGGCGCGCGCCTTGATAATGTTCGGCGCCGAGCGAGCCTGCGACATGGAGGCTCGCGCCGCGTGAATTGATGAGAAGATTGCCGAGGCCGGTATCGGCGGCGCGGAAGGCGATTCCATCGAGCCGCGACCCGTCCATCGCCTCCAGAGTCACCTTCACATGTTTCTCGCCGACCAGGCGAGCATCTCGTACCCGATGCGCCGGTACCGCAAAAAGCGGCTGGGCGTGGCCGGAGCCATAGGGGCCGGCGGCTTCCAGGCGGTCAATGAGTTCAAGCGTGGCGCCGCTTGCGCCGATTGCGCCATCGATCTTCAATGTCTCGTTGGCGACGAGGCTCGCCACTGTCCGTGCGGCCTTCTCGGTAAAGAAGGTTCTCAACCTGCCGAGATCGGCGCGCTCGACCGTCAGCCCCGCCGCCATGGCATGGCCGCCGCCCTTGACCAGGATGCCCTCCTCGACCGCAGCCCGCACCATCCTGCCCATGTCGAAGCCATTGATGGAGCGGCCTGAGCCGGTGCCGCGGCCGGAGGGATCGAAAGCGATCGCGAAGGCGGGCCGTTTAAATTTCTCCTTCAGCCGCGCGGCGATCAGCCCGACGATGCCTGGATGCCACTTCTCATGGGCGGTGACGATGACGGAGGCGCCCTCGCCGTCGCCGTATTCGGCAAGCGCCTCGGCTTCCGCCTCCTGCAGCATCATCGCCTCCATCGCCTGACGTTCACGGTTGAGCTCGTCGAGGCGCTGCGCGATCACCTCCGCCTCGCCGGCATCATCGAGCGTCAGCAGGCGGCTTCCGAGTGCGGCGTCACCAATCCGTCCACCGGCATTGATGCGCGGGCCGATCAGAAAGCCGAAATGATAAGGCGTCACGGGGCCTGCGAGTCCCGCCTTGCGGAAGAGTGCGGCAAGCCCGGCATTGCTCTGGTGGCGGGCAGCAACCAGCCCCTTGACCACATAGGCGCGATTGAGCCCCTTCAGCGGCACGACATCGCAGACCGTCGCAAGCGCCACGATGTCAAGCCATTGCAGCAGGTCGAGCGCCAGGATCTGTTTGTTGCCGGCCGCGCGCAGCAGCCGCAATGTCGCGACCAGCACCATGAAGACGACGCCGGCCGCGCAAAGATGCCCCTGCCCCGACAGATCGTCCTCGCGATTGGGATTGACGAGCGCATGGCAGGGCGGCAGCTCATGTGTCACCTGGTGGTGATCGATGACGACGACATCGATATTGCGCGCAGCAGCGGCGGCAAGCGCGTCGTGACTGGTGGAGCCGCAATCGACGGTGACGATCAGCCGGGCGCCATTGTCGATCAGCTGGTTGATCGCCGCCGGATTGGGGCCATAACCTTCAAAGATGCGGTCGGGAATGTAGATGTTCGCCTTGACCCCGAAATGGCTGAGAAAGCGGAACATCAGCGCCGAGGAGGCCGCCCCGTCGACGTCGTAATCGCCGAAAATCGCCACGCTCTCGCCGCGCTCGATCGCACGCACGAGGCGGGTTGCCGCCTTCTCGCAATCGGTCAGTGTGTGGGGATCGGGCATCAGGCTGCGGATTGTCGGATCGAGGAATTCGATCGCTTCGTCAACCGGGACGCCGCGTCCTGCGAGAACCCGGGCGATCAGATCCGGCAGCCCGTGAACCTGCGCCATGGCAAGCGCCCGGTTCTGGCCGGCCTGGTCGAGTCTTGCAACCCAGCGATTGTCGAGTGCGGATCTCTCCACGCCAAGAAACGCGCGCTGTACCGGATCGACGAGATCTGCCATTCCAAACTCCGCTGACTTCATCTGTTCTTTCTACAGGAGCAGCGGAGATAACATAGCGACGGATTTGCAGACACGGATTTTTACCAGAAGATCAGCCAGACGATCACGGCGATGCCACCGATTTGCACCAACAAGACCGAAAACAGCGTCAGCAGAATGGCCCAGTTGCGGCCTTCCGTGTGTTCATCGTCAAGGGCCTCGTCATGGCTGTCGTCCCGAATGTCAGGACGCATCGGCTTGAGGACGTCTGCAAATATATCAGGGCGGGCTGGCGGCACCTTGCTCGGGCTGCCATGCTCCTTTCCGGCGTGGCTGTCCTTGCTCATGAAATACTCCACGCCGGCGACTCACCATCTGTGGTTTTATTTATAGCAATATTTCGGCATTTGGTAATATAGACTTCCGCAGGGAGGCTGAACGATTAACAGAAAAAGCGCCCTGCCAGAGACAGAGCGGGCTCATACTCTCAGACGAAAAATGCTTAAGCTTCTTCTTTCGGCCGTTCGATACGAATCACCTGCGGCTCGCCGAAGAGATAGCCTTCCGACTTTATCGAGGCGACCGCCTTGCGCACCGACTCTTCCATCGTCGCATGGGTGACGAGAATGATCGTCTGGTGATGCGATGGGGCCAGGTGCTGCGTAGAGCGCTGAACGATCGATTCGAGCGAGATGTGGTTTTCCGCCATGCGGGTGGCGACGCTTGCAAAGACGCCGGTGCGGTCGAGCACAGTCAGGCGGATAAAATATCCGCCCTCGTGGCTCTGCATCTGCGCCTTGCGGTAAGGCTCCAGCGCCTTTGCGGGATGGCCGAGCACCGGCACGCGCTGAGCGCCCGGTTGGCTCTTGGCGATATCGGCGATGTCGCCAAGCACGGACGAGGCCGTCGCATTGCCGCCGGCGCCTGGACCGACCATCAGCAGTTCGCCGAGGACGTCGGACTCAATTGCTACCGCATTGGTAACGCCGTCGACTTGGGCGATGACAGAATCGACCGGGACCATGGTCGGGTGTACACGCTGTTCGATGCCGGTCTCGGTGCGCTGGGCAACGCCGAGCAGCTTGATGCGGTAACCGAGTTCGGCGGCGGCGTGGATGTCCTCGATCGAGATATTGGTGATGCCTTCGAGATAGATGTCGTCGGCCGCGATGCGATTGCCGAAGGCAAGCGTCGTCAGGATTGCAAGCTTGTGGGCGGTATCGTTGCCTTCGATATCGAAGGCGGGATCGGCCTCGGCATAACCCAGCCGCTGCGCTTCCTTGAGGCATTCGGCGAAGGAAAGCCCCTCCTTCTCCATCTTGGTCAGGATGTAATTGCAGGTGCCGTTCATGATGCCGTAGATGCGCGAAACGGCATTGCCCGTCAGCGATTCGCGCAGCGCCTTGATGACGGGGATGCCGCCGGCGACCGCCGCTTCGAAATTCAGGAGCGAGCCCTTCTCTTCGGCGATCGTCGCAAGCTCGACTCCGTGATAGGCAAGCAGCGCCTTGTTGGCTGTCACCACATGGAGACCACGCTGCAGTGCCATGCGCACCGAAACGTTGGCCGCCCCTTCGGCGCCGCCGATCAGTTCGACGAAGACGTCGATGTCGCCCTTTTCGGCAAGCTCTTCTGGCCGGTCGAACCAGGTCACAGCGGAAAGATCGACCCCGCGGTCCCTTGTTTTGTCACGCGCGGAGACCGCCGTGATGATGATCGGACGCCCGCAGGTGACGGCAAGCTCGTTGCTCTTCTGCTGAATGATGCGGACAAGCGAGGCGCCAACGGTGCCTAAGCCCGCAATGCCGATTTTGAGGGCATCTGCCATGGATCGATCCTGAAATGTCTGTGTGGCGGCAGCCGCCGAACGCGGCTGCCCAAGAGTTGGAATTAACGGTGGGCGTTGAGCGAGATGACGTTATGCATCGTCTGGTCTGCCGTCGACATGAACTTCTTGATGTTGCGCGCAGCCTGACGGATGCGGTGTTCATTCTCGACAAGCGCCAGACGGACATAGTCGTCGCCCATCTCGCCGAAGCCGATGCCCGGAGCAACGGCGACGTCGGCCTTCTCGACCAAGAGCTTGGAAAATTCAAGCGAACCGAGATGACGGAACTTTTCCGGGATCTTCGCCCAGGCGAACATGGTGGCAGCCGGCGGCGGCACGTCGAAGCCGGCCTTGCCGAAGCTTTCGACCATGACGTCGCGGCGACGTTTATAGACGTTGCGGACTTCGGCAATGTCGGAACCATCGCCATTCAGCGCATGGGTCGCCGCTACCTGGATCGGCGTGAAGGCGCCGTAGTCGAGATAGGATTTAACGCGGGTGAGCGCCGCGATCAGCCGCTCGTTGCCGACGGCAAAGCCCATGCGCCAGCCGGGCATGGAGAAGGTCTTCGACATCGAGGTGAACTCGACGGTCACATCCATCGCGCCCGGCACTTCGAGAACCGACGGCGGCGGGGCGCCGTCGAAGTAGATCTCCGAATAGGCAAGGTCGGAGAGCACGATGATGTCGTGCTTCTTGGCGAAGGCGACGACGTCCTTGTAGAAATCGAGCGTCGCGACAAAGGCCGTCGGGTTCGAGGGATAGTTGAGGATCAGCGCCAAAGGCTTCGGGATCGAATGGCGGACCGCGCGCTCGAGCGGCGGGAAGAAGGTCTCGTCCGGCTCCACCGACATCGAGCGGATCACGCCGCCGGCCATCAGGAAGCCGAAGGCATGGATCGGATAGGTGGGATTAGGGCAGAGGATCACGTCGCCGGGCGCGGTGATCGCCTGCGCCATATTGGCGAAGCCTTCCTTAGAGCCGAGGGTGGCGACCACCTGCGTATCCGGATTGAGCTTGACGCCAAAACGGCGGGCATAATAGGCGGCCTGGGCGCGGCGCAGGCCCGGAATGCCCTTGGAGGAGGAATAACGGTGCGTGCGCGGATCCTGTACAACCTCGCACAGCTTGTCGACGATCGCCTGGGGAGTCGGAAGGTCAGGGTTTCCCATGCCGAGATCGATGATATCGGCGCCGCCCGCTCGCGCGCTTGCTTTCAAACGGTTGACCTGTTCGAAAACATAAGGCGGCAAACGCCGGACTTTGTGAAACTCTTCCATTTCATTCCCCGTGGAAAGGCGGCTTTCGGGCCGCGGTCGAAGTTCGTTCCGTCTCCCGGCGGCTGCGACACGAACTTCACAATCGCAGCGCCGTATTCATCAGACCCAAGCCAAGCGGCAAATCTTTGACGGAAAGGCCGCACAACCACGCATTATCGGCAAAATCGCATCTTCCGATCCATCCGGAAGGCTTTGCGTCCAATTTGCCTGAAAGGCAAGGCTTATTTGGAGATTTCAGAGAGCGTCTGCGCACCGTGCTCGGCGGCAAGGCGGCGCATTTCGGTGACCTTGGCCTGATATTCGGCTTCCGAGATCGTGCCCGACTTGCGCCGGGCAGCAAGCGCGGTCAACTGATGCTGCAGTTCGGCCGCCTGCTCATCGCTCATCTGGACATTGGCGGCCGTCAGCGGCGCGCCGAAATTCGGATAGCCGTCCGGTGATTTCATCAGACCGCCTTCAACCGCCTCGCCCTTGGTTGCCGGCATGACGACGGCTGTCGGCGCCGCTCGCTTGGCGGCGGCGGCGGCTTTTTCCTCCGCCGTCAGATTGCATCCGGCAAGGGTCATCGCCGCCGCGGCGCAGATCAACGCGGTACGGTTGAAGGTTGCGATGCGCCGAATGCCGTTCTCGATCATGCCTCAAAATCCAGTTCTGATTGCTTCGACTGTTAAATTTGTCGCAGCCACAAAGCAATAGCACGAGCCGATGCGGGTGGAACTTGTTTTCTCGTTCGGTCACGATGTACAACAAACGGATAAAAAGAGTGCTGCCGCCGGAGGAAATGGTGACCGACAGCAAGCAGGAGAGTGGCGGCCAGAAGAATGGCGACAAGACCGGTTTCGACGCGACCGATCTCGAACCCTATCTGTTGAAGGATCCCGAGACCATGGCGATGAATTTCGCCCGGGCGCTCGAAAATCTCGGCCAGGCCGCCTCGGCCTGGCTTGCGCCGCGCGAACGCGGCGAGATCAGCGAAACCGCCATCGATCCCATGACCGACATGGTCAAAACGCTTTCCAAGGTCAGCGAATACTGGATTTCCGATCCCCGTCGCACCTTCGAGGCGCAGACCCAGCTGATGTCCTCGTTCTTCGGCATCTGGATGCGCTCGATGCAGCGCGTGCAGGGCGAACCCCTGCCGCCCGAGCCCGACACCCGCAAGGACAAGCGCTTTTCGGACGAGGATTGGCATAAAAATCCGTTCTTCGATTTCCTCCGCCAGGTCTATTTCGTCACGAGCGATTGGGTGGACAAGCTGGTGTCGGAGACCGACGGCCTCGACGAGCACACCAAGCACAAGGCTGGATTCTACGTGAAGCAGATCACGGCAGCCCTTTCGCCGAGCAACTTCATCGCTACCAACCCGCAGCTTTACCGCGAGACGATCGCAAGCAACGGCGAAAACCTGGTGCGCGGCATGAAGATGCTCGCCGAGGACATCGCTGCGGGCAACGGCGAGCTTCGCCTTCGACAGACGGACATGACGAAATTCGCTGTCGGCCGCGACATGGCGCTGACGCCGGGCAAAGTCATCGCCCAGAACGATATCTGCCAGATCATCCAGTACGAAGCCTCGACCGAAACCGTTCTGAAGCGGCCGCTGCTGATCTGCCCGCCCTGGATCAACAAGTTCTATATTCTTGATCTCAACCCGCAGAAATCCTTCATCAAATGGTGCGTGGACCAGGGCCAGACCGTCTTCGTCATATCCTGGGTCAACCCGGATGCGCGTCACGCGGAGAAGGACTGGGGCGCCTATGCCCGCGAGGGCGTCGATTTCGCGCTCGATACGATCGAGAAGGCGACCGGCGAGAAGGACGTCAACGCCGTCGGCTACTGCGTCGGCGGCACGCTGCTGGCGGCGACACTGGCGCTGCACGCCAAGGAGAAAAACCGGCGCATCAAGACCGCCACGCTCTTCACAACGCAGGTCGATTTCACCCATGCCGGTGATCTCAAGGTCTTCGTCGACGAGGAGCAGCTTGCCGCGCTCGAAGAGCATATGAAGGCGGCCGGCTATCTCGACGGCACGAAGATGTCGATGGCCTTCAACATGCTGCGCGCTTCCGAGCTGATCTGGCCTTATTTCGTCAACAGCTACCTCAAGGGTCAGGAGCCCCTGCCCTTCGACCTGTTGTTCTGGAACGCCGATTCGACCCGCATGGCGGCGGCAAACCACGCCTTCTACCTGCGAAACTGCTATCTCCGCAATGCGTTGACGCAGAACGAGATGATCCTCGACGGCAAGCGCATATCGCTGAAGGATGTGAAGATCCCGATCTATAATCTCGCCACGCGCGAGGACCACATCGCGCCTGCAAAATCGGTCTTCCTCGGCAGTCAGTTCTTCGGCGGCAAGGTGGAATTCGTCGTCACCGGCTCGGGACATATCGCTGGCGTCGTGAACCCGCCCGACAAGAAGAAATACCAGTTCTGGACGGGTGGCCCGGCCAAGGGCGACTACGAGACCTGGCTCGAGCGGGCCACCGAGACGGCGGGGTCGTGGTGGCCGCATTGGCAGACCTGGATCGAGACGCAGGACGGCAGACGCGTTGCGGCGCGCAAACCCGGCGGCGATGCGCTGAACGCGATCGAGGAAGCACCGGGAAGTTATGTGATGGAACGCACCTGAGACGCCGGCAGGCATCTCTTTTTGAGACATCCCAAGAAACAGCGATATCGCGTAAACAAATTAGAAACCATAATTCGTCATCCTCGCGAAACAGTCGGAAGTCGCAAGCGGCCTAAATTCGGCCCCTTTGCGCCCTTACCGGCCCCGGCGAAGTTTTAGTCAGTCAGTGCCGCCGGCCTGCGTAGCGAGTTTGAAAGACGAGTGTAGTATGGCGTTTGCGGTAGGGACGTTGGATCACGTCGCCCCTCTTGGCGGATCTGCTTTGCGTTCGCACAGATCTCGCGGTTTTCTTTACGGTGTCATCGGCGCCGGGCTTTTAACCTCAACATGGCTGATCGCGACCTTGGCAACGATGCATTCGGTCGCGGCGCCCTTTTCTTCAGCCGATAGCCTGGCACAGATCCGGGCCGCCTCGAAGGCGGCGCCGTCAAGTCGCCTTGAGCGGTTGATCCATGTCGGCAAGGGTGACCGGCTGACCGCCTTCAACGCGAAGCCGAAGATGCCGCTGACGGCAAGCCTCATCCAGTCTCACGCCGAAAAGACTGCCGCTGCCGTAACGGCATTGGCGGCTCTTACGAAGAACAATCGGCTCGTCATGGCTGCCGAGCAACCGGTCGTCGCCGCGATTTCCGACAGTGCCAAATTCCGCAAAGATGATGCGATCGCACCGCCGCCGGTCGAACTCGCCTCGGCAGAGATTGAAGAAGACGACGGCAACCGGATCATCATTCCGTCAAAGGAGGCCGTCGCCGCCGCCCAACTCCAGGCGATGCTCGCGCTGGCTGATGCCGACCCCCGGCAGATCGCGCCCGCCCCAATCGAGCCGGCCGCCTCTCCTGTCAGGACCGCCTCGGTTCCTGCAACAGCATCCGCACCGGTGGAGGTCGCGGCGGCGGAGGATCAACCCTTCGATCTCGTCCTGTCGCCCGATGCAGGTTCCGTGCCGTTGCCGATGGCGCGTCCGGACGGACTCGTCGGCAAACCGGCGCCGGCCGCAAAGGGTGCACAGCGCTCTGCCGGGCCTGTCCTGGCCTATGCCCAGCCGAACTCGCCGATCGAGGACGATGAGGACGATGCCGTGCCGCGCTACGACAAGCCGGTCTTCTCGCCGAAACTGCGGGCAGGTGTCGCGATCTACGACATCGAAAACAGCACCGTCTATCTGCCGAACGGCGAACGGCTGGAGGCTCATTCCGGTCTCGGCAAGATGCGTGACAATCCGCGTTACGTGGACAAGAAGATGCGCGGACCAACGCCGCCGCATACCTATGTCCTCACGATGCGCGAGGCGCTCTTTCACGGTGTCGAAGCGCTGCGCTTGACACCGGTGGAAGGCTCGGATGCCATCTATGACCGCGTCGGCCTGCTTGCCCACA
Source organism: Rhizobium esperanzae (assembly GCF_002204185.1). Classification (GTDB taxonomy): domain Bacteria; phylum Pseudomonadota; class Alphaproteobacteria; order Rhizobiales; family Rhizobiaceae; genus Rhizobium; species Rhizobium esperanzae. Next base: position 326,935 of record NZ_MXPU01000007.1, read on the forward strand.
CCTATATGCTCGGCAAGAACGGCGATTCCAACGGCTGCGTGTCCTTTAAGGATTACAAACGCTTCCTGGCCGCCTACAAACGCGGTGAGATCAAGCAGCTCGTGGTAGTGCCGCGGCTGAACAACAAGCCCGCCTCGACGCTGGCCTCGCTGTTTTCGTCGCGCAGCTAATTTAAGGAGCAGGTGGGCAAGCAGCCGCTTGCCCCCGCAGCCCTACTTCAGCCAGACTGCTATCCGCTCCACCGCTTCGGCGATCTCTCCTTGCGAACCCGCATAGGAGAGACGCAGGGTTCGGTGTCCCTCCAGAGGATCGAAATCCAGGCCCGGCGTCGCCGCGACGTTGATTTCGGCCAACATGCGCTTGGCAAAGCCCATGCTGTCATTGGTGAAGCGCGAGACATCGACATAGGCGTAGAAGGCGCCGTCCATCGGCGAAGCGGGCGCAAGGCCGATCCTGGGCAGGCGGTCGAGCAGCAGCGCGCGGTTTGCGGCATAGTTCGCCTTGACATGATCGAGCTCTTCGCATGCGCCAAGCGCGGCCACCGCTGCGATCTGGGAGAGCTCGGGCGGCGAGATATAGAGGCTCTGCGCCACCCGCTCGATCGGCCGCACCAGCCGTTCCGGCAGCACCATCCAGCCGATTCGCCAGCCGGTCATGCAGTAATATTTGGAGAACGAGTTGATGACGATCGCCTCATTCGTCAGCTCGAGCGCGCTCGCCTCCTCTCCCGCGAAGGTCAGCCCATGATAGATCTCATCGGAGATGAAGGCGATGGATTGGGCCGCGCAGTAATCCGCAAGCGCCTTCAACCCGTCACGGCCGGTCACCGTGCCGGTCGGGTTGGCGGGGCTTGCAAGCAGCACGCCTTTGAGCCTGACGCCGCTTTGCTGCTGCGCCGCCTCGAGGCTCTCAGGTGTCAGGGTGAAGTGGGTCTCGGCCGTCACCGGCACTTCGAGAACCTTCAGCCCCAGCGCGCCGAGAATGTTGCGATAAGCAGGATAACCCGGTCTTGCGATCGCCACGGCATCGCCAGCATCAAAAAGCGTGAGGAAGGCGAGATTGAACCCTGCCGAGGAGCCTGTGGTTATGGCGATGCGCTTGGGATCGATCTCCAGGCCGTGACGGTCCCTGTAGTGCCAGGCCAGTGCGGATTTCAGCCGCGCCGTCCCCAGCGCATCCGTATAACCGATCCGGCCTTCGACAAGGGCGGCGCTTGCCGCTTCGAGGGCAGATCGAGGCGCGGGATGCGAGGGTTGGCCGACCGCCATCGAGATGACGGGATGGCCGGCTGCCCGCCGCTTCGTCGCCTCCGCCAACACGTCCATGGCATGAAAAGGCTCGACTTCGCTGCGTTTCGATATGGAAAACAAGATCGCTTCTCGCTCGACTTCTTCGCTATTGGCCAGACAATTGCCGCATTAATCGGCTCATCACAATCCCGCGAGGGCGGCACAGGGATGAAAATTCCTGTTTGAACAGAACTCGACGCGCCGTACCTTGACGCGACGCGTTCAAGTCCATAACTCGGCGACGGTTTTCTTGACCAAGACTGCATCGCCGATGACGAGGATATCATGGCCTTCTTCTCAAAAAGCTTCACCGCACTGGCGCTCGCCGCATCGATCGCGCTCCCGTTTCCGGCGGCAGCGCTCGACGATCAGCAGAAGAAGGAGTTCGGCGAATTCATCAAGCAATATCTGATCGAAAACCCGGAGATCATGCTCGACGTCCAGGACGCGCTGCAGAAGAAGCAGGAAGCCGCGCGGCTGGTGAAGGCCAATATGGCGATCGAGAAGAACACCGCAAACATCTTCAATTCAAAGGATGACGTCACGCTCGGCAATCCCAAGGGCGATGTGACCGTCGTCGAATTCTTCGATTATAATTGCACCTACTGCCGTCACGCGCTTCCCGACATGCAGGCGATGCTGAAGAAGGACACGAACGTCCGCTTCGTGCTCAAGGAATTCCCGATCCTTGGGCCGGATTCGGTTGCCGCCCACAAAGTGGCCGACGCCTTCCGCAGGCTGGCGCCTGCCAAATATGCCGATTTCCACGTCGCCCTTCTTAGCAGCGAAGGCCGCGCCTCGGAAGACAGTGCGATCGCCGTCGCAGGCTCTCTCGGGGTCAGCGAAGACAAGATTCGCGCCGAGATGGCGAAGAGCCCGAACGATGGGATCGTTCAGGCGACCTATCAGCTTGCCTCCAGCCTCGGTATCAGCGGCACGCCCTCTTATGTGATCGGCAACGAGCTGGTCCCGGGCGCCGTCGGGCTCGACGATCTCGAAGCCAAGGTCAAGAACATGCGCAGCTGCGGCAAGACCGCCTGCTGAGGGAGCGGGCAGCCGACCGGCCGCTCATCAAATCGCCAGAATCGAAGCGTTTCAGCCATGTGGACAAATGTGGCGCGATTCCTGTCGGCCAACCCGTAAGGGCTTTCATTCAGCCCTCGCGGAGTCTATAGGTTGCCGTCGTGCATTTACGGAACATTCGATGACGCAAACGATTTTTGTCCTGAACGGCCCAAACCTGAACATGCTGGGTAAACGAGAGCCCGGCATTTATGGCGGCAAGACGCTCAAGGACATCGAGGCAGACTGCAAGGCAGCCGGGCGCGAACTCGGCTTTGATATCGACTTCCGTCAGAGCAACCACGAAGGCACGCTTGTGGACTGGTTCCACGAGGCCGACGAAAAGGCTGCCGGCGTCGCCATCAATGCAGGCGCCTATACGCATACGTCAGTCGCGCTGCACGACGCGATCCGCGCTATATCAATTCCCGTCATCGAACTCCACATATCCAACGTCCATGCACGGGAAGAATTTCGCCACAAGTCGATGATCGCGCCGGCATGCAAGGGCGTGATCTGCGGCTTCGGGCCTCACAGCTACATCCTGGCGCTCCATGCGCTGAAGAACATCACGGCATAAGAAGAAGACAGGGCAACACCATGGCTGAAAAGAAATCGGGTATCGATCAGGCACTGATCCGCGATCTCGCCAATATTCTCAACGAGACGGATCTGACGGAGATCGAGGTCGAGCAGGAGGACTTGCGCATCCGCGTTTCGCGCGGCGGCACGCCGCAATACGTCCAGGCGCCGATTGCTGCACCGGCCTTTGCCGCCCCGGCCGCAGCCGCCGCTCCCGCAGCCGCCGCTGCCGCGCCCGCCGCAGCGCCCGGCCGCAACCCGGCGAATGTCGTCAACGCGCCGATGGTCGGCACCGTCTACATGGCGCCGGCTCCGGGCGCACGTCCCTTCATCGAAATCGGCGCCACCGTCAAGGAAGGCCAGACGCTCATCATCATCGAAGCGATGAAGACGATGAACCAGATCCCCTCGCCGAAATCGGGCAAGGTGACCGAAATTCTCGTCGATGACGGACATCCCGTCGAATACGGCCAAGCCCTCGTCGTCATCGAATAGGCCCAAGCCCATGATTTCGAAAATCCTCATCGCCAATCGCGGGGAAATCGCCCTTCGCGTGCTCCGGGCCTGCAAGGAGCTCGGCATTGCCTGCGTCGTGGTGCATTCCACCGCCGACGCCGATGCCATGCATGTGCGCCTTGCCGACGAAAGCGTCTGCATCGGTCCGCCCTCCTCGCGCGAGAGCTATCTCAACATCCACCAGATCGTCGCCGCATGCGAGATCACCGGCGCCGATGCCGTGCACCCGGGCTACGGCTTTCTCTCGGAGAACGCCAAGTTTGCCGATATCCTGGAAGCGCACGGCATCACCTTCATCGGGCCGACGGCGGATCACATCCGTATCATGGGCGACAAGATCACCGCCAAGACGACGGCGCTGGAACTCGGCATTCCCGTCGTTCCTGGCTCGGATGGCGAAGTGAAGACCGAAGAGGATGCGCTGCGGACAGCGGCCGAAATCGGCTATCCCGTGCTGATAAAGGCAACGGCCGGCGGCGGTGGGCGCGGCATGAAGGTCGCCAAGAGCGAGGCCGATCTGATCGAGGCCTGGTCGACGGCGCGCACGGAGGCGGCAGCCGCCTTCGGCAACGATGCCGTCTACATGGAAAAATACCTCGGCAAGCCGCGCCACATCGAAATCCAGGTCTTCGGTGACGGTGAAGGCAACGCCATTCATCTCGGCGAACGCGACTGTTCGCTGCAGCGCCGCCACCAGAAAGTCTGGGAAGAAGCGAATTCGCCTGCGCTCAATGTCGAGCAGCGCATGAAGATCGGCCAGATCTGCGCCGATGCCATGAAGAAGCTGAAATATCGCGGCGCCGGCACGATCGAGTTCCTCTACGAGAACGGCGAGTTCTATTTCATCGAAATGAATACCCGCCTGCAGGTGGAACATCCGATCACCGAAGCGATCACCGGCATCGACCTGGTGCACGAGCAGATCCGCGTCGCCTCCGGCGGCGGTCTCTCGGTGACGCAGGACGAGGTACATTTTTCCGGCCATGCCATCGAATGCCGGATCAATGCCGAGGACGCACGCACTTTCGTGCCCTCGCCCGGAACGATCACGCATTTCCACGCCCCGGGCGGTCTTGGCGTTCGCATCGATTCCGGCGCCTATCAGGGTTATAAGATTCCGCCCTATTACGACAGCTTGATCGGCAAGCTGATCGTGCACGGCCGCACGCGTGTCGAATGCATGATGCGCTTGCGCCGCGCGCTCGACGAATTCGTCGTCGACGGCATCAAGACGACGCTGCCGTTGTTCCAGGATCTCGTCTCCAACCAGGATATCGCCAACGGCGACTACGATATCCACTGGCTGGAACATTACCTCGCCAACACGCCAGCGGCATAGGACAGGAATGGCAGGATCGCGCAGGAAGTCACCAGGCATAACCCCTGATATCCTCCTGCGCGCCTATTCCATCGGCCTCTTTCCGATGGCCGAGTCTGCCGACGACCCGGAGATCTTCTGGGTCGAACCGGAATTGCGCGGCGTTCTGCCGCTCGGTGATTTCCACATATCGAAAAGCCTCGCCAAAACGGTGCGCAGGAAACCCTTCGAAATCCGCTTCGATCACGATTTCGACCAGGTGATCGCGGCTTGCGCGGAGGAAACATCGGGACGCCCGAGCACCTGGATCAACCAGACGATCCGATCGCTTTATTCCACGCTGTTCGGAATCGGTCATGCCCATACCGTCGAAGCCTGGGACGGCGATCAACTGGTCGGCGGCCTCTACGGTGTCTCGCTGGGTTCGGCCTTTTTCGGCGAAAGCATGTTTTCACGCCGGACGGACGCCTCGAAAATCTGCCTTGTACACCTGGTCGACCGGCTGAGGGAAAAGGGCTTCACGTTGCTCGACACGCAATTCACCACCGAACACCTGAAGACATTCGGAGCAATCGACGTGCCGAAAGCCGAATATGCGCTGTTGCTCGCCAGCGCGATGGAATCGCCACACCTGAAGTTCTAACGTGATCGTTTCATCCTTGCGTAGCCGCAAAGGTAGGGCTCCTGGCGCTTGCCGCCGCCTTCCTCAAAAAGGCCGGCATCCTATTGTCATCGTGCTTGGCAGTGCGCTTCGTTTTGCCAAAGGTCTTTTCACGCGAAACAGGACACCACGGCATAGGCTCACGGCTTAACCAAGGGATGGCGCCGAAACCGTAAAGCTTTTCCGGCATCTGTCCAAGCTGATATCAATCAGCGGGCTGTCGCCTTGTCCGGAGCCGGTACGTCCGAGCTTGTCTTGCAGTCCTTCAGCCAGACGTCGTAGATCGGGTGTTCGACGGCGTTCAGGCCGGGGCTGTCGGCGAACATCCAGCCGGTGAAGATGCGGCGGATCTTGCGGTCGAGCGTGATTTCGTCGACCTCGACAAAGCCGTCGATCTTCTGCGCTTCGGCTTGGTCGCGCGAATAGCAGGCCTTCGGCGTCACCTGCAGGGCGCCGAACTGTACCGTCTCATTGACATAGACGTCGAACGTCGTGATGCGGCCGGTGATCTTGTCGAGGCCGGAGAAGACGGCAACCGAATTGTCAATGCGTGCGGCATGCGCCGCAACCGGTGGAAGCAGAGCCGAGAGCGCCAGCAGCGATCCGGCGCCACGCAGGACGATGTTCCGCGTGAAGAGCTTCATATGCACCCGTCTCCAGACATTTTCGGTTCACGGCCGCGGTCAAGCGCGGCCAACCTGCGGGTAAAGGTCAATTGTGGCCAAAAGCCGGGCTTTCGATCGCCCGGTCGAGCCGTCTCAGTTGCCGGGCGTCCAGGCGTCGTAATCGCCGGTGACGCGCGGTCGCTCACCGGGAACCGCGAGCGAGCCCGGCGGACGGTAAGCCTGCGGCGAACCGGTGAGGTTCGGACGGTGCGTCTTCTGCCATTCCTTGGCGACGTAGTCTTCCTTGGACGGCGGAACATCGGTGCGATGATGCATCCAACCATGCCAGCCCGGCGGAATGGCGGAGGCTTCGGCATAACCCTTGTAGATCACCCAGCGCTTCGGCAGGCCATAGGAAGATATGCCGCCTTCATAATAGACGTTGCCGAACTCATCCTCGCCCACGCGCTTGCCAAAACGCCAGGTCGCAAAACGCGTGCCTATCGTCTGACTGTTCCACCAGGTGAAGATTTGAACCAGAAGATTCCGCATGTCTTTTCCTTGTGCCCGCCATTGCGGGCCAAACCAGAATTTAGCCCCTCGCTTATGCCGTCGCCAAGCCGAATTGTCCAGCGATTCCACGAGAGGCAAGGGTCATTTCAAGGCCATCTTGAAGCCGAGATGCGAAGGCTTGAAGCCAAGCCTTTCATAGAAACGATGGGCATCCTTGCGTAGGGAATTCGAGGTCAGCTGTACCAGCCGCACGCCGCGGCCTTTTGCCTCTGATATGGCGAATTCCATCATTCCAGCACCAATCCCCTGCCCACGCATGTCAGCCCCCGTCTTTGCGAAATGAGAATGTCCGACAATTCGGCCGCCACGAAGATCAATGCCCTTCCAGCGGTTTTTCGAAAATCAGCGAGGGAATGCCGGATTGTCCGGGTGCGCTATTCTCGTTGCGGCCGACTTCGGTGAAATCATGCGCCCGGTAGAAGGCGATCGCCGCCGCATTCTGCGGCTCGACTTCCAGACGCATGATCTCAGCATCCGGAAAGCAGGTTTCGAGCTCGGCGAAGATATCGCGGCCGATGCCCTGGCGCTGCAGCGACGGGTCGACATAGAGGAGATGCAGCATGACCGTCTTCGTCAGCGCATGCGACATCGCTGCATAACCCATGCCGCCGATGTTGCGGCCATTATCGGCGACCAGGAACTCGGCATCCCTGCGTGCCAGCCGCGCCTTCAGCGCTGCCGGCGTAAAGAGATGGGCGATCAGATCGTCCACCTTTGTTTTGCCGTGGAGATCGTCATAGGTGGCGTGAAAGCTTTCCACCAGAAGAGCGCGCACCTTCTCGAGGTCGCGCTCACCGGCGGTGCGGACGAAATACACGGGCTATTCCTCGATGCCGAGCTTCGCCTTGACGAGTGCCTGGACCGCCTGCGGATTGGCCTTGCCGCCAGTCGCCTTCATCACCTGACCGACGAACCATGCCGCCATGGTCGGCTTCGCCTTGACCTTTTCGACCTGTTCGGGATTGGCGGCGATGATCTCGTCCACGGCCTTTTCGATGGCGCCGGTATCCGTCACCTGCTTCATGCCGCGCAGTTCGACGATTTCGGCCGGATCGCCGCCTTCGGTCAGCACGATCTCGAAAAGGTCCTTGGCGATCTTGCCGGAGATGGTTCCGGCCTTGATGAGGTCGATGATCGCGCCGAGCTGGGCCGGCGAGACCGGCGTCTGTTCGATGTCCTTGCCGGTACGGTTCAGCGCACCGAGCAGGTCGTTGATCACCCAGTTTGCCGCCGTCTTGCCGTCGCGGCCGGCGGCCACGGCCTCGAAATAATCGGCGATCGCCTTTTCGGAAACCAGCACGGAGGCATCGTAGACCGACAGGCCGAGTTCACGCACGAAGCGCTCCTTCTTGTCGTCGGGCAGTTCCGGCAGATCGGCTTCGAGCGCCTTGACGAAGGCATCGTCGAATTCGAGGGGCAGCAGATCCGGATCGGGGAAGTAGCGGTAATCGTGCGCGTCTTCCTTGGAGCGCATGGAACGCGTCTCGCCCTTGTTCGGGTCGAAGAGGCGTGTCTCCTGCTCGATCGTGCCGCCATCTTCCAGGATGCCAATCTGGCGGCGGGCTTCATATTCGATCGCCTGGCCGATGAAGCGGATGGAGTTGACGTTCTTGATCTCGCAGCGCGTGCCGAAAGCCTCGCCCGGGCGGCGGACGGAGACGTTGACGTCGGCGCGCATCGAGCCCTCGTCCATGTTGCCGTCGCAAGTGCCGAGATAACGCACGATCGAACGCAGCTTGGTCATATAGGCCTTGGCTTCGTCGGATGAACGCATGTCGGGCTTGGAGACGATTTCCATCAGTGCCACGCCGGATCGGTTCAGATCGACATAGGACATGGTCGCATGCTGGTCGTGCATCGACTTGCCGGCATCCTGTTCCAGGTGCAGGCGCTCGATGCCGATCTCGATATCCTCAAATTGGCCTTGGCGATCCGGCCCAAGCGAAATGACGATCTTGCCCTCGCCGACGATCGGATCCTTATATTGCGAGATCTGATAGCCCTGCGGCAGGTCCGGGTAGAAATAGTTCTTGCGATCGAAGACCGAGCGCTTGTTGATCTGAGCCTTCAGGCCGAGACCGGTGCGCACGGCCTGCTTGACGCATTCCTCGTTGATAACGGGTAGCATGCCCGGCATAGCCGCATCGACCAGCGATACGTTCGAATTCTGCGGCTTGCCGAATTCCGTCGAGGCGCCGGAGAAAAGCTTCGAATTGGACAGCACCTGGGCATGGACTTCCATGCCCACGATGACTTCCCAGTCGCCGGTGGCGCCGGGGATGAAGCGTTTCGGATCGGGCGTGCGGACGTCGACAAGGGTCATTTGATGCTCTTTGCAGGCTGTTCTTTTCCACTGGTGAGGTAAAGGAAATGGCATTCCGGTGCAAGGCTTTCCCCATCGCACACCGTGGTTTGACGAAGGGCGGCGACATTTGCCGTTGGTTAACGGAGGCGTGGCAGTGTAGCCGCATGACGACGAGCGATATCACCAAACTGGCCGCACTGTTTCTGGCGCTGAACCTGATCGTCTTTTCGGTCTATTTCCTCGACAAGCAGGCGGCGCGCCAGGGCGGATGGCGCATCAGCGAGCGTACGCTTTTGACCCTTGCGCTGATCGGCGGCAGCCTCGGCGCGGTGGCGGCACAGCAGATCCTGCGCCACAAGACGAGGAAGGAGCCGTTCCGGTCGATCCTGACGGCGATCCTGATCCTCCACGGCGCCTTGGCCACGGTGCTGGCCTTCGCGCCGCTATGGGCCCCTCGCCTTCATCTGGATTTTTAAACTCCAGAATTCCTGCCATAGCCGTCCTGGCTGTCCGAAACCAGCGGCTTCGTCAGCCCGACAGAGGGCACGTCGCGATCAAGCTTCGGATTATAGGCGACCGACAGCCAGTGGATGCCATAACCGTGCTTCCGAAAAAAGCCGATTGCCTCGCCATTGCCTGAATGGGTCTGCACCGCCGCCGTCTCAAAGCCTCGGCCGGCGATATCCTTCTCAATGCGTTCGAGAAGGGCTGAGCCCAGTCCCTGCCGGGTGAAGATGGGATCGATCCAGAAATCCGAGATGGTTTCGTCCAATCCCTCGCGTGCAGCCCAGCCCGCGACCTGGCCGTTCTGCTCGATGACTGTAATGGTCAGCCAGTCATTCTCCACGAAGTTGCGAAAGGCGCTGCGCGCTGCGTCGATCATCGCGTCCGGTTCGCCGATCGACGCCATCGCCTTTTGCCAGGCCCTCAGCCCGATCTCACTCAACAGTTCCGCTTCCCCGTCGCGGGCATTGCGAATGTGGATCAACGACACCTCCGCGTTACCCCTCCAACTAGATCACTGAGTCGCGGAATTTACCAGTAGCTGCAAAGGGATGATCAACCGAAACCAGTGTTTTCGACCGGTTTTCACCGACAAGGATGCTCTTGACCGCTTTTTCCGGGCTGAATAATAGATCTTGTCGAGGTGTTTTATGTTGAACCTGCCTGAGACCCGGTAAAGGCCCTGCCCGCGAGTTTTCTCGCGCGCATGGGCCCGAAAACGAAGCCCTGACGTTCGAATGAGCGCCAGATCGTTTTTGTGCGCCCTTACGGCGCGATACCGGATCTCACAACATGGACATTTCCCGGACGGAGCAGCGCATCCTGCATCTCATGGCCCAAGGCGGCCGCATCGAAATTACCCGCGACGACTACAGAAAGATCGAAAACGTCAGTTGCTTCACCCGCGACGGATGGCTCTATCCCGGCGTCGATCTCAATCTCTTCCGCAGACTGAAGCGGCTGAAGGCGATCAAGTCTTCACGCGGGCAGCCCTACCGGATCACCGAACGAGGGCTGAGACTGGTCGTAAGCGACAAGCAGACCCCATCTGGCGAAGCAGCTTAGCGGTCGGCTATCGGTAGCGGACACGATGAACTGCTGTGAGCTTCTATGTCTGCGCCTAGCTCTGGAACTAGAACTTTTCATATGATCGAGGCTGTTGCGGACCGATTTGAGGGCGCGCCTCGGCAGCTTCGGCGGCGCTGGTCAGACGATTTTAAAGCGCGTGCAGTTGCAGAGGCACTCGAGCCTGGCTCGAGCGTGTCAGCGATCGCACGTCGGCTTGATATCTATCCGTCACAACTGTTTGGCTGGCGTCGCGCCGCCCTGGGCTCTCACAAGGAGAACATAGCGCCGATCGGTCATAAGGCAGTCACGCCATCTGCCGACGGCGCGATAATCGAAGTTCTGATTGGCGATGTCGTAGTGCGCGCTCCCGCCGATGTGGACGAAGCTCATCTGCAGCGTGTCATCCGGGCAGTTCGCTCAGCATGATCCCCGCAGGTGTAAAGGTCTTCCTCGCCAGTCACCCCATCGACTTTCGTAAAGGGCCGGACAGTTTGCTGTCGCTGGTGCGCGACGCCGGCAGTGATCCGTTCAATGGCTCGCTTTATGTCTTCCGGGCGAAGCGGGCGGACCGGGTCAAGATCGTCTGGTGGGATGGATCAGGGGTCTGCCTCTATTCCAAGCGGTTGGAGAAGGCGCAGTTCTGCTGGCCGCGGATCGGCCACAACCGGGTGCAGCTCAATCACGCTCAGCTCATGGCGCTCGTTGACGGCATGGACTGGAAACGGGTGCGCTCAGTGGCGGTGAAGCCGCCGGAGATTGTTGGGTAAAGGGCTGCGGCGAAGTGAATCAACCGCCTGAAAAGGCAGGAAAACCGGAGCAAATTGTGCTCTGGTAGGCCTCATGACACCGCCCGATCTACAGCTCCCGGATGATGTAGAGACCCTGAAAGCCATGGTCCTTGCCATGGCCGAGAAGGCAGCGCGCACCGATGCTCTCGAGAGCGAGGTCGCAGACCTGAAAGCCAGAAACGCCGATGCCGACGAACGCATCGAGCGACTGACCCAGATCCTGAAAGCCTTCGATCGCGCCCGCTTCGGCCGGCAATCGGAAAAGCTCGGCTCTCCGGGCATCGATGATGAGCAGCAGGCTTTTGTCTTCGAGGAAATCGAGACCGGTATCTCGGCAATCCGAGCCAAGGTAAACAAGGGTGCCGCTGATCCCGATGCGAAACGTGCACCCCGGCCGCGCAAGGGCTTTGCACCTCATCTGGAACGAGTCGAAGTGGTGATCGAGCCGGATGAACTGCACGAACACATCGGCAAACAGAAGGTGCTGATCGGAGAAGACGTCTCGGAGCGACTGGACGTCGTGCCGGCGAAGTTCCGCGTCATCGTCACCCGGCGGCCGAAGTATGCCTTCAAGAACGAAGACGGCGTCATCCAGGCAGCCGCGCCCGCGCACATCATCGAGGGTGGCATTCCAACGGAAGCGCTTCTCGCCCAGATCGCTGTCTCGAAGTATGCAGATGGCCTTCCGCTCTATCGACAGGAGGCAATCTATGCACGCGACAAGGTTGAGCTTGACCGGAAGCTGATGGCCCAATGGATGGGCAAGCTCGGCTACGAGCTCGATATCCTGGCCGACTACATCCTCGCCGAGATCAAGAAGGCTGAGCGCATCTTTGCGGACGAGACGACATTGCCAACGCTCGCGCCTGGATCCGGATCGGCAAAGACAGCCTGGCTATGGGCTTATGCGAGGGATGATAGACTCTTTGGCGGTAGTGGCCCGCCGATGGTCGCCTATCGCTTCGAAGATAGCCGCGCTGGCGATCGCGTCGCCCGGCATCTGAATGGCTATCGCGGTATCCTTCAGGTGGACGGGCATGGTGCCTACAACAAGCTTGCCCGATCTGACGGCGGCAATGACGGCGTGATGCTGGCCGGCTGCTGGTCCCATAGCAGGCGCAAGTTCTACGAACTCCACGCCTCGGACAGCTCCAAGATAGCCAGCGAGACGGTGGAATTGATGGCAAAGCTCTGGGAGGTGGAAGCGGCGGCCCGGGGGCAGAGCCCTGACGCGCGTGTCGCGGCACGTCAGGCGACATCTGCTGCAGTTGTCACTGAGCTCTTCGCCCTGTGGCAAAAGACCCTGCCGCGGATCTCCGGCAAGTCGAAGCTCGCAGAAGCGATCCGCTATGCCACCTCGCGTCGCTCCATCTTCGAACGCTTCCTTACCGACGGCCGCATCGAGCTCGACAGCAACATCGTTGAGCGTGCCATCAGGCCCCAGACGATCACGAGAAAGAACAGTCTCTTCGCCGGCAGCGATGGCGGTGGAAGGACCTGGGCGACTATCGCCACGCTCCTTCAGACGGCGAAGATGAACAACGTGGACCCGCAGGCTTGGCTCACCCAAACACTTGAGCGGATCGCCAACGGCTGGCCGAGCAGCGATCTCGATGCACTCATGCCGTGGAATTACGCGCGCTGAACGGTCTCAGCTTGCCGCTTACGACTGGTCAGGTCGCAGTTGGACAATAGATAGTCGGGCAACCAATCTTGATCGCGCATCAAATCTGCGCGCTCAGGGCTCAGCTTTGAATTGGAATATTCGAACGGGGCAAAGTCACCCCGGATATCTATCTTGTTCCATCAGTTCCGCTCGCGGTTGCCAGTATATTCAAGACTAGGTGTTTGATCCCAGGCTTTGATGGGGCATCCTTGTCTTCCGAATCAAAGGATGCGTTATGGGCCAGGTTCTTCATGGGAGCGCCACGACGACAGAGGCAGTCCGTCGAGCGATACAACATAGTCAAGAGAGCCTGAGGACGCTTTCGAAGCGTTATGGGATCAATCAGAAGACCGTCGCCAAGTGGCGGAAGCGGTCCTCTGTTGCGGACCTTCCGACCGGCCCGAAAGAGCCTAGATCGACGGTGCTCTCCGTCGAGGAGGAGGCTGTTATCGTTGCCTTTCGCCGGTATACGCTGCT
>NZ_MXPU01000061.1 GCF_002204185.1 Rhizobium esperanzae
TTCCGAATCAAAGGATGCGTTATGGGCCAGGTTCTTCATGGGAGCGCCACGACGACAGAGGCAGTCCGTCGAGCGATACAACATAGTCAAGAGAGCCTGAGGACGCTTTCGAAGCGTTATGGGATCAATCAGAAGACCGTCGCCAAGTGGCGGAAGCGGTCCTCTGTTGCGGACCTTCCGACCGGCCCGAAAGAGCCTAGATCGACGGTGCTCTCCGTCGAGGAGGAGGCTGTTATCGTTGCCTTTCGCCGGTATACGCTGCTGCCGCTCGATGACTGCCTCTATGCACTACAGCCGAGATCCCCCATCTTACGCGGTCGTCGCTGCACCGCTGCCTGCAGCGCCACGACATCGGCCGCCTGCCGGATGTCGACGGCGACAGGCCGGCAAAGAAGAAGTTCAAAAGCTACCCGATCGGCTACTTCCACATCGACATTGCCGAGGTGCGCACCGAACAGGGTAAGTTACACATGTTCGTTGCCATCGATCGCACCTCGAAGTTTGCCTTCGTCGAACTGCACGAGAAGGCCACCACCGCCGTCTCGCGCGAGTTCCTCCTGCGCTTGATTGCAGCCGTCCCCTACAAGATCCACACAGTGCTCACCGACAACGGGATCCAGTTCACCACGCCCGGTGCTGGAGGCTCCGCTGTGCCGCTGATCAAAGAAGCAATCGCCAATGGCGAACGTTTCCGGGCCCATGCCTTCGAATACACCTGCGCCACCAATGATATCGAGCACCGCACCACCAAGGTAAAGCATCCATGGACCAACGGTCAGGTTGAGAGAATGAACCGAACCATCAAGGATGCCACCGTCAGACGCTTCTACTATGAAAGCCACGATCAACTGCGCCAGCATCTTGCCGACTTTGTCGCCGCTTACAATTTCGGCCGCAGGCTCAAGACCCTCAAGGGTCTCACACCCTACGAGTTCATATGCAAGGCATGGGCTTCACAGCCCGAACGTTTTATCATCAATCCGCTCCACCAAATGCCGGGACCAAACA
>NZ_MXPU01000062.1 GCF_002204185.1 Rhizobium esperanzae
TTACTCGACGATCGAAGCGACGATACCGGCGCCGACGGTGCGGCCGCCTTCGCGGATAGCGAAGCGCAGCTTTTCTTCCATCGCGATCGGAACGATCAGCTCGACGTCAACCGTGACGTTGTCGCCCGGCATGACCATTTCCGTGCCTTCCGGAAGCGTCACGATGCCGGTCACGTCAGTCGTGCGGAAGTAGAACTGCGGACGGTAGTTGGTGAAGAACGGCGTATGACGGCCGCCCTCTTCCTTCGTCAGGATGTAGGCTTCTGCCTTGAACTTCTTGTGCGGCTTGACGGAGCCCGGCTTGCACAGGATCTGACCACGCTCGACGCCGTCACGGTTCACACCGCGGATCAGTGCGCCGATGTTGTCGCCGGCCTGGCCCTGGTCGAGCAGCTTGCGGAACATTTCAACGCCGGTCACCGTCGTCTTCGAGGTCGGACGGATGCCGACGATCTCGACTTCTTCACCAACCTTGATGATGCCACGCTCGACGCGGCCGGTCACGACCGTACCACGGCCCGAGATCGAGAACACGTCTTCGATCGGCATCAGGAACGGCTGGTCAACCGGACGCTCAGGCGTCGGGATGTAGGAGTCGACCGCTGCCATCAGTTCGCGGATCGCGTCTTCGCCGATCTTCTTGTCGGAATCTTCGAGAGCGGCAAGCGCCGAACCCTTGACAACCGGAATGTCGTCGCCCGGGAAGTCGTAGGACGACAGAAGCTCGCGAACTTCGAGCTCGACCAGCTCGAGAAGCTCGGCGTCGTCAACCTGGTCGACCTTGTTCAGGAACACAACGATCGCCGGAACGCCGACCTGGCGGGCGAGCAGGATGTGTTCGCGCGTCTGCGGCATCGGGCCGTCAGCAGCCGAGCAAACCAGGATCGCGCCGTCCATCTGCGCCGCACCGGTGATCATGTTCTTCACGTAGTCGGCGTGGCCGGGGCAGTCGACGTGCGCGTAGTGGCGGGCCGGCGTCTCATACTCGACGTG
>NZ_MXPU01000063.1 GCF_002204185.1 Rhizobium esperanzae
CCTTCAAGCGGCCGATCTATGCCGGCAACGCCATTCAGACGGTACAGGCAAGCGATGCCAAGAAGGTGATCACCGTGCGCACCGCCAGCTTCGCCTCTGCAGCTGAAGGCGGCTCTGCCTCTGTCGAGGCGATCCCGGCCGTCTCCGACCCGGGCCTGTCGCGGTTCGTCTCCGATGCGCTGTCGGCCTCGGAACGTCCGGAACTGACCTCGGCGAAGGTCATCATATCAGGCGGCCGGGCGCTCGGCTCGGCCGAGAAGTTCAGGCAAGTCATCCTGCCGGTTGCCGACAAGCTCGGCGCCGCCGTCGGCGCATCGCGCGCCGCCGTCGATGCCGGTTATGCCCCGAACGACTGGCAGGTCGGTCAGACCGGCAAGGTGGTGGCGCCCGATCTCTATATCGCCTGCGGCATCTCCGGCGCCATCCAGCATCTGGCCGGCATGAAGGATTCGAAGGTGATCGTCGCCATCAACAAGGACGAGGAGGCGCCGATTTTCCAGGTCGCCGACTACGGCCTCGTCGCCGATCTCTTCGACGCACTGCCGGAATTGCAAAAGGCGCTCTGAGCGAGGCAAATGCCTTTCTTTCGCACTTGCGAATGACTGGAAAATTGTCTTTTATCGGTCTACTACTTACTGCCGGGCGATCTTTCGTCCGGCAGTATTGCTAATATAATACGGCACCGCGGGGGCGACTGCCGAGCGGGGGTTTGGAGATGAATGCGGTGTTGAAGAATATTGGTATTATCGGTGCCGGCCAGATGGGCTGCGGCATCGCGCATGTTTCGGCCGCCGCAGGTTACAGGGTTCATATCTACGATCTCTCGCAGGACCGCATCGAATCCGGCCTCGCCACCATCAACGGCAATCTCGCCCGCCTGGTGACGAACGGCAAGATGACCGACGAG
>NZ_MXPU01000064.1 GCF_002204185.1 Rhizobium esperanzae
CCTTCCTGGAAATCTCCGGTCTCAGAAAGCGCTTCGGCGCCGTCGACATCCTCAAGGGCATCGACCTCGAACTCGAAAGGGGCGGCTTCCTCGTGCTGGTCGGCCCCTCCGGCTGCGGCAAGTCGACCCTGCTCAACACCATTGCCGGGCTGGAGACGATCACCTCGGGCGAGATCAGGATCGACGGCCGCGACATCAGCGGTCTGCACCCGTCCAAGCGCGACATCGCCATGGTGTTCCAGTCCTATGCGCTCTATCCGAATATGACGGTGGCCGGCAACATCGCCTTCGGCATGGAGATCCGCGGCGTGCCGAAGGAGGAGCGGGCCAAGGCGATCAAACAGGTCTCCGACATGCTGCAGATCGGCCATCTGCTCGACCGCAAGCCGAGCCAGCTCTCCGGCGGGCAGCGCCAGCGCGTCGCCATGGGCCGGGCCTTGGTGCGCAATCCGCAGGTCTTCCTGTTCGACGAGCCGCTGTCGAACCTCGACGCCAAGCTGCGCGTCGACATGCGCACCGAGATCAAGCGGCTGCACCAGCGCATGGGCACCACCTTCGTCTATGTCACCCACGACCAGATCGAGGCGATGACGCTGGCGACCAAGATTGCCGTGCTGAAGGACGGGGTGCTGCAGCAGTTCGGCACGCCGGCCGAGATCTATAACAGCCCCGCCAATCTCTTCGTCGCCGACTTCATGGGCTCGCCGGCGATGAACCTGCTCAACGCCACCGTCGAGAACGGTGCGGCCGGGCTGGCCGTCTCGCTCGAGCGGCCGAACGGCGCGCCGCTCAGGCTGCCGGTCGTCTCCGGCAATCACGGCCTGTCCGCCTATGCCGGCAAGCCGGTGATCTTCGGCATCCGTCCCGAAGCCTTGACCGATCCCGACGGCGCCGACCGCAAGGCGC
>NZ_MXPU01000065.1 GCF_002204185.1 Rhizobium esperanzae
CGGCTCGGCGCTGAACGGCACCTATGGCAGTCTCGTGCTCAATGCATCGGGTACCTATAGCTATGCGGTCAACGAGAACAATGCGACCGTTCAGGCGCTGCGACAGTCGACCAACACGCTGAGCGATGTCTTCAGCTACACGATGCGCGACAGCGCCGGCGCCACGGCCACGGCGAACCTGACGATCACCATCCATGGCGCCAACGATGCACCGGTGCTGGCCGTCCAGACGACGACCCAGAATGCCACCGTCGGCTCTGCCTTCTCCTTCTCGCTGCCGACGACCACCTTCACCGATTTCGACAGCGGCGACACGTTGGCCTATGCGGCAACGGCCGCCGACGGCACGGCGCTGCCTTCCTGGCTGAGCTTCAACGCCTCGACGCGCACCTTCTCCGGCACGCCGACGACGTCGGGCACTTACGGCATCAAGGTGACAGCAACCGATCTTGGCGGCCTTGCCGCCAACGAGACCTTCAACATTGCCGTGTCGACATCAGGCAACACGACGCCGACGGCGGTTGCCGATACAGGGGATGCGACCGAGAAGGGCGGAGTGGCCAATGGCTCGGGCGGCGTGGTTGCGAGCGGCAACGTGCTGACCAACGACACCGATCCGGATACCGGTGACACCAAGACCGTCACGGCAGTCCGTTTCGGGACGACGTCAGGTACGCTCGGCTCGGCGCTGAACGGCACCTATGGCAGTCTCGTGCTCAATGCATCGGGTACCTATAGCTATGCGGTCAACGAGAACAATGCGACCGTTCAGGCGCTGCGACAGTCGACCAACACGCTGAGCGATGTCTTCAGCTACACGATGCGCGACAGCGCCGGCGCCACGGCCACGGCGA
>NZ_MXPU01000066.1 GCF_002204185.1 Rhizobium esperanzae
ACAGATAGCTGACGCCTGTTGCCGGTAGGCCATCGATGTCACTGAGGCTGGCGGTCAAGGTCTGGCCCTGGCTCGCTATGCCATTGATCGAGATCACGCCGGGATCATTGACATTGGCGACTGCCGAGGGCGTCGCCGGGCTGGTGACATTCTCGCTGTTGCCCAGGTTGTCGATGTAACTGGCTGTTGCCCGCACGAAATTGCCGACCAGGGCCTGCTGCAGGGTCAGCGTATTGGCAGTCGCTCCGCCGATATTGCTCCACGTGGTGCCGTTGCTGCTCTGCTGCCACTGATAGGTTACCGATCCCGGCACACCGTCCGCGTCGGTGACGGCGGCCGTCAACACCTGACCTTGCGTCGCGGTCCCGCTGATGCCAAGCACACCCGGGTGGTTGTTGGGATTGGCCGCCGCAGTAGAAAACACGACATCGCGGAAGTAGTTTTCGTTCTGATAGACGAGGGCCGGAAACGTGCCAATGGTTTCGTTGTAGACGCCGGCGCCGACCGGGGCGGTCAATCCGCCATTGCTGATGGGGTTGGCGAAGCCGTTCGAGGTCAGCGAATAGTAGCTGTTGGCATTGACCGAGACGACATAGGTGGTGCCCGCACTGATGACCAGCGGGCTTGCCAAAGTCTGCTGCTGCCAGCCTGAGGCTGTCTCGTTGGTGAAGGTGACGCTTGCCAGCTGCTGCCCGGTAGCCGACCAGATGCGGCCGACATGCGTGCCGGTCTCGCTCGGGGCCTTGTAATAGCGGATCGCCTGGATCGAACCGGTATTGCTGCTGACGAAGCGCATCCCGACTTCCCAGTCCACTCCAGGCCCGTCGGTGAAGTTGGGCTGGGTCGGCGTCT
>NZ_MXPU01000067.1 GCF_002204185.1 Rhizobium esperanzae
GAATGGTCCCTTGGCCCGAATTGGCATGGATCTTCTCGGCTAGCGCCCGATATTCCCCGGCCTGCTTGGAGTCCGGCGCGTACTGGATCACCGTCATCTTCCTGAGCTCGGCGTGCTGGACGATGTTGTCACGCGGCACAAAGTGGATGAGCTTGGAATTGAGCCTGGCAGCCAGCGCCTCGGAGAGGTCGAGCTCGCGGTCCGTCTGGCGCTCGTTACAGATCAGGCCGCCGAGCCGCACGCCGCCGGAATGGGCATATTTCAGGATGCCCTTGGCGATGTTGTTGGCGGCATAGAGCGCCATCATCTCGCCGGACATCACGATGTAGATCTCCTGGGCCTTGTTCTCACGGATCGGCATCGCGAAGCCACCGCACACCACATCGCCGAGCACGTCATAGGAGACGTAGTCGACATCGTCATAAGCGCCGTTCTCCTCGAGGAAATTGATCGAGGTGATGACGCCGCGCCCGGCGCAGCCGACGCCCGGTTCCGGACCGCCGGACTCCACGCACTTGATGCCTTTGTAGCCGGCCTTGAGCACGTCCTCGAGCTCAAGGTCTTCCACCGAACCTTCCTGGGCTGCCAGATGCAGAACCGTGTCCTGTGCTTTGGCGTTCAGGATCAGCCGGGTGGAGTCAGCTTTCGGGTCGCATCCGACGATCAGGATCTTCTGCCCGAGGTCGACAAGCGCTGCGAGCGTATTTTGGGAGGTGGTGGACTTGCCGATCCCCCCTTTGCCGTAAAATGCGATTTGACGCAAATCTGACATATCGCCTTCCTTCTTTCGTTCCATCCATCGCTGAGTAAAAGGCCGGCAGCTCGCGCCGCCTCCCA
>NZ_MXPU01000068.1 GCF_002204185.1 Rhizobium esperanzae
GCTGCTGGCACGAAGTTAGCCGGGGCTTCTTCTCCGGATACCGTCATTATCTTCTCCGGTGAAAGAGCTTTACAACCCTAGGGCCTTCATCACTCACGCGGCATGGCTGGATCAGGCTTGCGCCCATTGTCCAATATTCCCCACTGCTGCCTCCCGTAGGAGTTTGGGCCGTGTCTCAGTCCCAATGTGGCTGATCATCCTCTCAGACCAGCTATGGATCGTCGCCTTGGTAGGCCTTTACCCCACCAACTAGCTAATCCAACGCGGGCCGATCCTTTACCGATAAATCTTTCCCCCAGAGGGCACATACGGTATTAGCACAAGTTTCCCTGCGTTATTCCGTAGTAAAGGGTACGTTCCCACGCGTTACTCACCCGTCTGCCGCTCCCCTTGCGGGGCGCTCGACTTGCATGTGTTAAGCCTGCCGCCAGCGTTCGTTCTGAGCCAGGATCAAACTCTCATGTTGAGAATTCAATCATTGGCAATTACGTCACGTTCTGAATCGACGAGAACTTCACACCTGTTTTCCAAACGTCAGACCGAAATCCAACGTCAAAAACCAGTGTAACTTCTCTTGATAAACGTGACCGCCAAAGTCTCTTTCAAAGAACCAGCATCGCTGCCGATCCCGCAAGCTCCGCCGCCCACGTTTCTCTTTCTTCTCATCTTCAATTGTCAAAGAACCGACGACCATCAGCCGTCACCAAAACCCGCTCCAAACCTAAGCCCGAAGCAACAAACCAGCAATCGCCAATCCGCTTGAGTTTCTTCAGAACGAAAGACTTCGTCGCCAGCAGCGCCGCCGCCCTCGTTCAGTGAGTGGGCTTATAGAGCTA
>NZ_MXPU01000069.1 GCF_002204185.1 Rhizobium esperanzae
TCTCGATCAATGGCATAGCGAGCCAGGGCCAGACCTTGACCGCCAGCCTCAGTGACATCGATGGCCTACCGGCAACAGGCGTCAGCTATCTGTGGCAGAGCAGCGACAACGGCAGTACGTGGAGTGACGTCGCGGGCGGGCAAAGCCTGACACTGGGCAGCAGTCTCGTCGGCAAGCGCCTGCGGGTCAATGCCACTTATACCGACCTGCTTGGCACTGGCGAGAACATCGTGAGCGCGGCGACTGCCCCGGTTACGTCAGTAAGCTCCAGCCCCGTCAGCCTCTTCACCACCCAGACACCGACCCAGCCCAACTTCACCGACGGGCCTGGAGTGGACTGGGAAGTCGGGATGCGCTTCGTCAGCAGCAATACCGGTTCGATCCAGGCGATCCGCTATTACAAGGCCCCGAGCGAGACCGGCACGCATGTCGGCCGCATCTGGTCGGCTACCGGGCAGCAGCTGGCAAGCGTCACCTTCACCAACGAGACAGCCTCAGGCTGGCAGCAGCAGACTTTGGCAAGTCCGCTGGTCATCAGTGCGGGCACCACCTATGTCGTCTCGGTCAATGCCAACAGCTACTATTCGCTGACTTCGAACGGCTTCGCCAACCCGATCAGCAATGGGGGATTGACCGCCCCGGTCGGCGCCGGTGTCTACAACGAAACCATTGGCACGTTTCCCGCCCTCGTCTACCAGAACGAAAACTACTTCCGCGATGTCGTGTTTTCTGCTGGATCAAGCGTTGCCTTGCGGGACAACGCCACCATCTTCGTCAGTGAATCAGCCGGCGCTGCAACGATCACCGTCGTTCGCACAGGCA
>NZ_MXPU01000070.1 GCF_002204185.1 Rhizobium esperanzae
ACCAACGTGCTCGCTGTTTCCGTCCTCGGCTCCTCGATTTGGCAAAGCTCCTTGCGCCAACGGAAGAGCTGGCTGACATGGATACCGGCCGCACGGGCAATCTCGGAAAGCACCGCATCTGGCTCAAAACAGGCCGCAACAAGCCGCTCTTTGTCTTCCCGAGACCAACGCCGTCGGCGCTCGACAGACGTGATCACTTCAATCGGATGCTTCGTCATAGGACTACTCCTAGTGTTTACACTAGGACTTCCGATGTTCGTCTCAACCTCGCAAGACGGTCCTCACCGGGCGCTTACTCACCACCCGCCGACCCCCGCGACACCAGTGAAAGCGGGAAATGTGGCGATATCCGCGCCATCTGGCGCTCGCTCAGCAAAAACAAATCACCCATCACGGCCTCCCTCTCGGAAGACCTGAATCACATCTCCATTCAAAATTAATAGGTCCTGAGCCTAGTTGTTTGGTCCCGGCATTTGGTGGAGCGGATTGATGATAAAACGTTCGGGCTGTGAAGCCCATGCCTTGCATATGAACTCGTAGGGTGTGAGACCCTTGAGGGTCTTGAGCCTGCGGCCGAAATTGTAAGCGGCGACAAAGTCGGCAAGATGCTGGCGCAGTTGATCGTGGCTTTCATAGTAGAAGCGTCTGACGGTGGCATCCTTGATGGTTCGGTTCATTCTCTCAACCTGACCGTTGGTCCATGGATGCTTTACCTTGGTGGTGCGGTGCTCGATATCATTGGTGGCGCAGGTGTA
>NZ_MXPU01000008.1 GCF_002204185.1 Rhizobium esperanzae
GCCATGGATATGTTTGCAGATCTTGCCTTCTATTTGGTGATCATTGTCATTGCGGTCGCCATCCTCGCATCGGCGGTTAATATCCTGAGGGAATATGAACGCGGCGTCGTGTTCACACTTGGCCGCTTTACCGGAGTCAAGGGACCCGGCCTGATTCTGCTCATCACCTATGTCCAGCAGATGATCCGAGTCGACTTGCGCACGCGCGTACTCGATGTCCCCAGCCAGGACGTCATCTCCCATGACAATGTCTCGGTTCGTGTCAGCGCGGTGATCTATTTCAGGGTTATTGACCCTGCGAAGTCGACAATACAGGTCGAGGATTTCATGATGGCAACTAGCCAGCTTGCTCAGACGACGTTGCGCTCCGTGCTCGGCAAGCACGACCTCGATGAAATGCTGGCAGAACGCGACAGGCTCAACTCCGATATTCAGGAAATCCTCGACGCTCAGACGGACGCTTGGGGAATTAAAGTAGCCACTGTCGAGATCAAACATGTTGACATCAACGAGTCGATGATACGCGCGATTGCTCGCCAAGCGGAAGCCGAACGCGAACGCCGCGCGAAGGTCATCAATGCCGAGGGCGAACAGCAAGCCGCAGCGAAGCTACTGGAAGCGGCGGAAATTCTGGCCAAACAGCCGGAGGCGATGCAACTTCGTTACTTGAGCACTTTGAACGTCATCGCCAGCGAGAAGACTTCGACGATTTTATTCCCCTTCCCGATGGAGCTGGGCAATCTAATGGCCATTAAGCCGAAGTGATCGAACGGCACTGGCGTTGATGATTGAACCAGCTTCGATGTCAGTCTCGGAGCAAAATGAGGCCACGCCCCAGCGAACTGGCGCAACGCCGCCACCCCGTGATCTTTGCAGCCCGGCTCAGATGTGCAAAGCGTTTCCCAAAGCTTTCAGCGCCGCTTCCATGAGCGCTTCGCTGCGGGTCGGATGGACGTGAATGGTGCCGGCGATGTCTTCCAGGCGCGCTCCCATCTCGATCGCCAGCGCAAAAGCCGCCGAGAGTTCGGAGACCCCGGCCCCCACGGCCTGCAGGCCGAGAACCAGATTGGTGTCGGCGCGGGCCACCACGCGCACGAAGCCCTCCTCAGAGACCATCGTCATCGCCCGCCCGTTGGCGCTGAATGGAAACTGGGCGGTGCGGATCTCATATCCTTGCGCGCGCGCCTCCGCCGGCGACAGGCCGGCGCTGACGATCTCAGGATCGGTAAAGCAGATGGCGGGAATGCATCTTTTGTCCCAGCCCCGCTTCTTGCCCGCAACGATTTCTGCCACCATCTCCCCTTGGGCCATCGCCCGATGCGCCAGCATCGGCTCGCCGGTCACATCGCCGATCGCATAGATGCCGCGCATCGAGGTGCGGCATTGATCGTCGATCCTCAGATAGGGGCCGGCCCGATCGAGGTCGAGTTCCTCGAGACCGGAACCTGCCGTTCGGGGGCGGCGGCCGACAGTGACAAGGACGCGATCCGCCGGCAGTGTCTCACGCCGGCCATCCGACGTTTCAACGATCAATGCCTCGCCATCATCGGCAAGAGCCATCGCCTTGGCACCCGCCAGCAATCGGATGCCGCTCTCGCTCAGCTTGCGCATGACGGGACGCACCAACTCTGCATCATAGAGCGGCAGCACCTGCTGGGTCGCCTCGACGACCGTCACCTCCGATCCCATCTTGGCAAAGGCCATTCCGAGCTCCAGCCCGATATAACCGCCGCCGACCACCACCAGCTTTTTCGGCAGCTCCGTCAGCGAGAGCGCTTCGGTCGAGGAAATGACGCGGCCGCCGAAAGGCAGATTGGCAAGCTCCACCGGATCGGAACCGGTGGCGATTACCACGGTCTCGGCGCGGATGACCTGCTGGCCGGTTTCGGTCTCCACCTCCACCGTCTTGCCGTCACGGAAATGGGCCCGGCCATGGACGATCTTTACCCGCGCCTTCTGCAACAGACCCGAAACGCCGCCCGTCAGCCGGCCGACAATGCCGTCCTTCCAGGCGATCGTCTTTGCGAGATCGATCGAGGCGCCTTCGATGCGGATGCCCATCGGGTTCTTGCCGGCCAGCATTTTTTGCGTGGCGTCGAATTCCTCGGCCGCGTGGATCAACGCCTTGGAGGGAATGCAGCCGACCGTCAGGCAGGTGCCGCCCGGCTTGCCGGCTTCGACGATGACGGTATCGATGCCGAGCTGTCCGGCGCGGATGGCGCAGACATAACCGCCCGGGCCGGCGCCGATGACGAGGAGCTTGCAGACAATTTCTTTCATGGCTCAGCCTTCGATGAAAATCAGCGCCGGTGTTTCGAGCAGAGTGCGCATGCGCTGGACGAAGGTCGCCGCATCCCAGCCGTCGATGATGCGATGATCGAAACTCGAGGAGAGGTTCATCATCTTGCGCGGCACGAATTGCGTGCCGTCCCAGACCGGCCGTGTGGCGATCTTGTTGACGCCGATGATCGCCACCTCGGGATGGTTGATGACGGGTGTCGAGACGATGCCGCCGAGCGCGCCGAGCGAGCTGACGGTGATGGTGGAGCCGGAAAGCTCGTCGCGCGTCGCCGTGCCCGAGCGCGCCGCATCCGACAGCCGGACCATCTCGGCGGCGCAATCCCAGATGCCGCGGGCTTCCGCATGCCGCACGACAGGTACGGTCAGGCCAGCCGGCGTCTGCGTGGCGATGCCGATATGCACGGCGCTATGGCGTGTGATGATGCCGGCATCGTCGTCGAAAGTTGCGTTGACCTCAGGCTGCACGGCAATGGCCTTGACCAGCGCCCGCATCAGGAAGGGCAGGACCGTCAGCTTCGGATGGCCTTCCCTGCGGTCGCCGTTCATGGTGGCGCGCAGCTCCTCCAGCGCCGTCATGTCCACTTCCTCCACATAGGTGATGTGGGGAATGCGCGACGTGGAAAGCACCATCTTCTCGGCGATGCGGCGGCGCAGTCCGGTGAGCTTGATTTCCTCGGTCGCTGTCTTTTTGGCGAGACCGTTCTTTGCCGTTGCGGGCGTCGTTCCCTGCGACAGGAACTGTTCGACATCTTCGCGCAGGATGCGACCGGCCGGTCCGCTTCCCTGCACCTGCCTGAGGTCGACGCCGCTTTCCAGGGCGAACAGCCGCACGGAGGGTGCGGCGACCGGCTTTTCGACCGGCGCAGGTGCCGGCGCAGTTGCAGTTGCAGGTGAAGGTGCAGGTGAAGGTGAAGGTGAAGGTGAAGGTGAAGGTGCAGAAGCCGGCGCTGTCGGGACGAGCTTGGCAATCTCGGCCTTAGGTGTTTCGGCGACCGGCGCTTGCGAGATCCGAATGGGCTGAGCCTCGTCGGATTCCCCTGCCGTCTCAATCCGCACCAGCGGCGCCTTCACCGCGATGCGGTCTCCGATATCGCCGGCGAGCCAGATGACGGTGCCATCGACGGGAGAGGGAATTTCAACTGTCGCCTTGTCGGTCATCACCGCGGCGATCACCATATCCTCGCGGACGGGATCTCCCGGCTTCACATGCCATTCCACCAGCTCGGCCTCGGCCACCCCTTCCCCGACATCGGGCATCTTGATGATGAATTCGCCCATGGCTCAGGCCTCCATGACTTCGGCAAGCGCCCGCCCGACCCGGCCGGGACCGGGAAAATAATCCCACTCCTGCGCATGCGGATAGGGTGTGTCCCAGCCGGCGACGCGCACAACCGGCGCTTCGAGATGATAGAAGCAATGTTCCTGCACCAGCGACACGACCTCGGCGCCGAAGCCCGAGGTCAGGGTCGCCTCATGGACGACGACGCAGCGCCCGGTCTTGGTGACCGATTTGACGATCGTATCGAGATCGAGCGGCAGCAGGCTCCTCAAATCGATCACCTCGGCATCGATGCCGGCATCCTCGGCCGCGGCAAGCGCCACATGCACCATCGTGCCATAGGCAACCACGGTCACCGCAGACCCAGCGCGCCGCACTTCGGCCTTACCGATCGGGATGGTGTAATGGCCGTCGGGCACCTCGCCGAGGTCGTGTTTCGACCAGGGCGTCACCGGCCGCTCATGATGACCGTCGAAGGGGCCGTTATAGAGCCGCTTCGGCTCCAGGAACATGACCGGATCGGGATCCTCGATCGCCGCGATCAGCAGGCCCTTGGCATCATAGGGATTGGACGGCACGATCACCTTCAGCCCGCAGACATGGGTGAAGAGCGCTTCCGGGCTCTGGCTGTGCGTCTGGCCGCCGAAGATGCCGCCGCCAGTCGGCATACGCACGACGATCGGGCAGGTGAAATCGCCGTTCGATCGATAGCGGATTCGCGCCGCCTCCTGCGTCAGCTGGTCATAGGCAGGATACACATAGTCCGCAAATTGGATCTCGACGCATGGCTTCAGCCCGTAGGCCGCCATGCCGATCGCCGTGCCGACGATGCCGGATTCACTGATTGGCGTATCGAAGCAGCGCGTCCTGCCGTATTTTGCCTGCAGGCCCTGGGTGCAGCGGAAGACGCCGCCGAAATAGCCGACATCCTCGCCGAAGACTACGACATTGTCGTCCTTCGCCATCGAGACGTCCATGGCGCTGCGCACTGCCTCGATCATCGTCATCCTGGCCATGTCAGTACCCCGCCTTCTGCCGCTGGCGACGGATATGCGCCGGCATCTCGGCATAGACGCCCTCGAAAATATCGCGCACCGAAGGCCTGCCGCCGGCATGCAGCGTGCCATGCGCCTCGGCCTGGCGCTGCGCCTCGATCACTTCGTCCATGATTTCGGCTTCCGCCTGCACATGCCGCTCCTCCGACCATACGCCCTTGACGATCAGATGTTTCTTCAGCCGCAGCACGGGATCGCCGAGCGGCCAGGCTTCCGATTCCGTCTTCGGCCGATAGGCGCTCGGATCGTCGGAGGTCGAATGCGCGCCGACCCGATAGGTGACATGTTCGATCAGCGTCGGCCCGAGATTGCGCCGGGCACGTTCGGCCGCCCAGCGGGCGACCGCATGGACGGCGAGATAATCGTTGCCGTCGACCCGCAGCGCCGGAATGCCGAAGCCGAGGCCGCGGGCGGCAAAGGTGCCGGAGCCGCCGCGGGCAATGCCCTGGAAGGTGGAGATCGCCCACTGATTGTTGACGATGTTGAGGATGACGGGCGCCTTGTAGGTCGAGGCGAAGACGAGCGCCGAATGGAAGTCGGATTCCGCCGTCGATCCGTCGCCGATCCAGGCCGCGGCAATGCGGCTGTCGTTCTTGATCGCCGAAGCCATCGCCCAGCCGACGGCCTGCACATATTGTGTGGCGAGATTGCCCGAGATGGTGAAGAAGCCGTGTTCCTTGGAGGAATACATGATCGGCAGCTGCCGGCCGTGCAGCGGGTCGCTCTCGTTCGAGTAGATCTGGTTCATCATCTCGACCATCGGGTAGTCGTCGGCGATCAAGAGGCCCGCCTGACGATAGGTCGGGAAATTCATGTCGCCCTTAACAAGCGCCTTGCGGAAGGCGCAGCTGACGGCCTCTTCGCCGAGGTGCTGCATGTAGAAGGAGGTCTTGCCCTGGCGCTGCGCCATCAGCATGCGGGCATCGAAGGCGCGCAGCTTCATCATGTTGCGAAGGCCGGTCAGCAGCTCCTCATCGGAGAGCGATCCGGCCCAGGGACCGACCGCCTCGCCGTCACGGTTCAAGACGCGGATGATCGAATAGGCGAGATCGCGGATATCCTCGGACGCGACATCGACCTCCGGCCGCGGCACGGAGCCGGCTTTGGCGATCTTGACATTGGAAAAATCAGGCTGGCCGCCCGGGCGGACGGCAGGTTCGGGGACGTGCAGGCTCAAACGAGCGGAATCCACCATGTTTTTTCTTTCCTCCCTTTGCCGGCCCTGCCCTTCTCCCCGGAAGCGGGACCGGATGTCATTCCTATAGATTGCGGGCAATCACCATGCGTTGGACGTCGCTCGTTCCCTCGTAGATCTGGCAGATGCGCACATCGCGATAGATGCGCTCGACAGGATAATCGGCCATGTAGCCATAGCCGCCATGGATCTGGATCGCATCGGAGCAGACGCGCTCGGCCATCTCCGAGGCAAAGAGCTTCGCCATGGAGGCTTCAGACAGGCACGGAAGCGCCGCTTCCCTCAGG
Organism: Rhizobium esperanzae; assembly: GCF_002204185.1. Taxonomy (GTDB): domain Bacteria; phylum Pseudomonadota; class Alphaproteobacteria; order Rhizobiales; family Rhizobiaceae; genus Rhizobium; species Rhizobium esperanzae. The sequence goes on from NZ_MXPU01000008.1 coordinate 6,118, forward strand.
GAAGCGGCGTGAAAGACGAGCTGCCGCGCCGCCTCGATCCGCACCGCCATGTCGGCAAGGCGGAAGGCAACGGCCTGATGTTCAAAGATCGGCTTGCCGAAGGCGGTACGCTCCTTCGCGTAGTCGCGCGCCGCCTCGAAGGCTGCGCGGGCCATGCCGACGGCCTGCGCGGCAATGCCGATCCGCCCGCCCTCGAGATTGGCGAGCGCGATGCGATAACCTTCGCCTTCCGCACCCAGCCTCAAATCCGCAGGAATGCGCATGGCGTTGAAGGCGATCTGGCAGGTATCGGTGGAATGCAGTCCGAGCTTTTCCTCGACGCGGATCACCTCGTAGCCAGGTGTGTCCGTCGGCACGATGAAGGCGGTGATGCCCTTCTTGCCGGCGTCCGGATCGGTGACGGCAAAGACGATGATGACACTGCCGTTCTTTCCCGAGGTTATGAACTGCTTGGCGCCGTCGATCACATAGTGATCGCCATCGCGCCGGGCTCGGGTCTTGAGGTTCGAGGCATCGGAACCCGCCTGCGGCTCGGTGAGCGCAAAGCCGCCGATCCATTCGCCGGTCGCGAGCTTCGGCAGGAAACGCTGCCGCTGCTCTTCGGTGCCGAATTTGAGGATGGGCACGCAGCCGACGGAGCTGTGCACGCTCATGATCGTCGAGCACGGTCCATCGCCGGCGGCAATCTCCTCGAGTGCGGCGGCATGGGCGATGACACCCGTATCCGAGCCGCCATAGGCTTCCGGCACAAGCATGCCGAGCAGCCCGAGTTCGCCCATCTCCTGCAATTCCTCGCGCGGAAAGAGATGCTCCCGATCGCGCCTGGCCGCCCCCGGCGCCAGCCGGTCGCGGGCAAAGTCGCGGGCGACATCCGAGATCTGCTGCTGGAGTTCGGAAAGAATCATGTGGCTCCTCCCCTTCCCGCTAGTGCCGCTCGATGGCGACGGCCGTCGCCTCGCCGCCGCCGATGCAGAGTGCCGCCATGCCGCGCTTGAGGTCGTAGCGCTCCAATGCTGAAAGCAGCGTTACCAGAATGCGAGCCCCCGATGCGCCGATCGGATGGCCGAGGGCACAGGCGCCGCCGTGCACATTCACCTTTTCATGCGGCAGATCGAGATCGCGCATCGCCGCCATGGCGACGACGGCGAAAGCCTCGTTGATTTCGAAGAGATCGACATTCGAGAGCGCCAGGCCGGTCCGGCCGGAAAGCTTCTGCAGCGCGCCGATTGGCGCGGTGGCGAAAAGATTGGGTGCTTGTGAGTGGGTGGCGTGGCCGAGGATGGTGGCGAGCGGCGTCAAACCGCGATGCTCCGCCTCGGATCGGTGCATCAGCACGAGCGCTGCCGCGCCGTCGGAGATCGAGCTGGAATTGGCCGCGGTCACCGTGCCGCCCTCTCGGAAGGCGGGCTTCAGTGTCGGGATCTTGTCGAGCTTGGCCTTGCCCGGCTGTTCGTCGCGGCTTGCCACCTGCTCGGCTTTGCCCGATTTTACCGTGACCGGCACGATCTCGCTTTCAAAACAGCCGTCCGCGATCGCTTTCTGCGCCCGCGTCAGGGAGGCGATGGCGTAATTATCCTGCGCCTCGCGCGTGAACTGATACGCCTCGGCGCAATCCTCCGCGAAGCTGCCCATCAAGCGCCCCTTGTCATAAGCATCCTCCAGCCCGTCGAGGAACATGTGATCCACGACACGCCCATGGCCAAGCCTGTAGCCGCCGCGGGCCTTGTCAAGGAGATAGGGCGCGTTCGTCATGCTTTCCATGCCGCCGGCGACCGCCACCGAGGCGCTGTCGGCGGCGATCAGGTCATGCGCCATCATGACCGCCTTCATGCCCGAGCCACACATCTTGTTGACGGTGCTGGCCCCCGTCGCGAAGGGTAGACCGGCACCGATCGCCGCCTGACGCGCCGGCGCCTGGCCAAGGCCCGCCGGCAACACGCAGCCGAAGACGACCTCCTCGACCGCCTCGGCCGAGACCCGGCTGCGCTCCAGTGCAGCGCGGATCGCCGTTGCTCCGAGCTCCGGCGCCGTCACCTCCTTCAGCTCTCCCTGGAAACTGCCGATCGGCGTGCGCGCCGCGCCGACGATGACGATGGGATCCTGCAGTGCCATCTTTCCTCCTTGGGGCAGACGCTCAGCGCGCGCCCATCCGCAATGCGCCGTCGAGGCGAATAACCTCGCCGTTCAGCATGGTGTTTTCAAAAATATGGCGCACCAGCCCGGCAAATTCCGCCGGCCGGCCGAGCCGCGGCGGAAAGGGCACGCTCTGGCCGAGTGCCGCCTGAACTTCGGCCGGCATGCCGGCCATCATTGGCGTCTCGAAAATACCGGGCGCAATCGACACGACACGGATGCCGTGACGGGCAAGCTCGCGGGCGATCGGCAAGGTCATCGCCGCCACCCCGCCCTTGGAGGCGGCATAGGCCGCCTGGCCGATCTGGCCGTCGAAGGCGGCAACTGAAGCCGTGTTGACGATGACGCCGCGTTCGCCTTCGGCATCCGGCTCCGCATTCTGAATGGCGGCGGCGGCAAGTCGGATCATGTTGAACGTGCCGATGAGATTGATGCCGATTGTGCGCGCAAAACTCTCCAGCCGGTGCGGCCCGTCGCGGCCGATCACCTTTTCGGCCGGCGCGACACCGGCGCAATTCACCAATCCGCGCAAGCCGCCGAAGGCTTCAACAGCCGCCGCGACCACAGCTGCTCCCGCCTCGCCATCGGTCACATCGGCCTTGACGAAGCGAGCTTCGCTGCCGAATTTCCGCGCGAGCGCCTCGCCCGCGTCAACATTGAGATCGGCGATCGTCACATGCCCGCCGGCCTCGAGCAGCATGCGCGCCGTCGCCGCTCCGAGCCCGGAGCCGCCGCCGGTGACGATGAAACTTGCTCCATGGATCCGCATGAATCCGGTCCTCCTGCCGGCACGCGCCCTCCTCCAGGCGCAACCGGCAGCAGGGATTCTATTCGCTCCACCTATTGCAAGCGATGACAGAACTGCTCCATAATTTCGGCCAGTTTTACCATAGCGAGGATTGGATGGCTGAGATCGAGCGACGCATGATCGCGCCGGGTTTCGTGGAGGAGGCGCTCGACAGCCTGCGGCGGCTCGGCAAGCCGACGAAGCCGATCCTCGCCCGTGTCGGCCTGCCAACGACCGTCGACCAGCCGGTTTCGGCCGAGACTTACGGTGCGCTGTGGCTGGCAATTGCTGCCGAACTGGACGACGAATTCTTCGGCATGGGCGCGCGCCCGATGCGCAGCGGCAGCTTCACGCTGCTTTGCCATTGCGTGCTGCACGCGCCGACGCTCGGCCAAGCGCTCCGCCGGGCGCTGCGCTTCCTCGATGTCGTTCTCGACGATCCCAGGGGGCAGCTAGTCATCGCCGACGGCCTTGCCGAGATCGAGCTCAGGGATGCCGGCGGCCCGCGTTCGGCCTTTGCCTATCGAACCTATTGGATCATCTTGCACGGCATCATCTGCTGGCTAGTCGGCCGGCGCATTCCGATTCGCCTCGTCGATTTCCGCTGCACCGAACCCAAGCAAGGGGCCGACTACCGACTGTTCTTCGGCGCGCCCGTACGCTTCTCCCAACCAATCAGCCGCCTCGGCTTCGACCGCGCCATGCTCGACCTGCCGATCTCCCGCAGCGAGCAGGCGCTGAAACAGTTCCTGCGCGGCGCCCCCGCCAATATTCTGGTGCGCTACCGTTACGATGCCGGCATCGCCGCCGCCGTCCGCCGGCGCTTGAACCAGGCCACGCCGGCTGCCTGGACGAGTTTTGCAGCACTTGCCGCCGACATGCGCATGCCGCCCTCGACGCTCCGCCACCGCCTGCACGACGAGGGGCAAAGCTATGCCGCCATCAAGGATGACATCCGCCGCGATCTGGCGGTCGAGCTTCTGCTGAACTCATCGAAGACGATCGGCGAGATCGCGGTGCAGCTGGGTTATTCCGAACCCAGCGCCTTCTTCCGCGCCTTCCGGAAGTGGATGGGCAAGAGCCCAGAGGCTTTCCGGCGGGAGGAGGCGGAAGGCCAGATCTATGTCAGTCGAACCGCTTGACGCGACCCGATTGGCTTCGCGCTTTCACGAACATGGCGGCAATCTTCATCATGAAGGATTTGCTGAAGCGGCCAAGAGCCTTCTGATAAGGCTCGATGTACCAGGACTGCTCGACAATATCATAATTATATTCGTCTATGACGATCCAGCTCTGCTTGAGATCACCGAGACCGGCACGCCGGCGCTCGATATCGGGAATTTCCAAGGCGACCCTTCCCGCCTGCGGTGGCTGTGTCGTGATCGCCAGAAGCACGAGGTGCGTATTTCCATCGCGCGCACTGCGGATGGCAACCACGACACAAACTGGCCGCTGTTTGCGCCCTTCGGTTTCGCCACGCAGCTGCTGCCACGCCCAGAGATAGGGATAGGATATCACTTCCCCGGGGCGAAACTCATGGCTCATCATCGTAGCCTTCACCCTTCGCCAGCCGCTCGATCGCCTCGCCGAACAACTCGGCATGTTCGTCCGGCATCTCCGAAATGCGATGGGCACGACGCGGGTCCATGCCACTGCGCATCCGCTCGAAGTGCTCATAGCTCATGAGCACAAAACGCGGCTTGTTATGGCGGGTGAGAACCACTGGCTCCCGGCTCGCTGCATCGGTGACATCGCCGACCTGCTTGTTGAGATCGCCTGTCGTGAATTGTCGCATGGGATCATCTCCGTTCTTTATTTCCATATATTCCATATTTCCCATATTTTCAAGAAAACGACACGTGCATGACCTCGAACGGGAAGTCCTCGCTCGCATCAAAATCATGGCCACTTTGAACCTTTCGCAACCCGCGCTACATATTTTAGCGGGAGGAGTGCCATGTTTGATTTTTCGCTCGGCGAAACCGCGGATGCGATCCGCGACACGACGGCGCGGTTTGCCGCCGATCATATTGCTCCGCTGGCAGCGGAGATCGACGAAAGCAACACGTTTCCGCGCCAGCTCTGGCCTCAGATGGGTGCGCTCGGCCTGCATGGCATCACGGTCGAGGAGGAATTCGGCGGCGCCGGTCTCGGCTATCTCGAGCATGTCGTCGCCATGGAGGAGGTGTCGCGCGCCTCGGCCTCCGTCGGCCTGAGCTATGGCGCCCATTCCAATCTTTGCGTCAACCAGATCCGCCGTTGGGCCTCGCCGGAACAGAAGCAGCGCCATCTGCCGAAGCTGATCTCCGGCGAGCATGTCGGCTCGCTCGCCATGTCGGAGGCCGGCGCCGGTTCCGATGTCGTGTCCATGCGGTTACGGGCCGAGAAAAAAGGCGACCGCTACATCCTGAACGGCACCAAGTTCTGGATCACCAATGCGCCGCATGCCGACGTGCTCGTCGTCTATGCTAAGACCGATCCCGCCGCCGGTCCGAAAGGCATTTCCGCTTTCATCATGGAGAAGGGCCTGCCCGGCTTCAGCGTCTCCAAGCAGCTCTCCAAGCTCGGCATGCGCGGCAGCGATACGGCCGAACTGGTCTTTGAGGATTGCGCGGTGCCGGCCGAGGCGCTGATGGGTCGGGAAGGCGATGGCGTGAAGATCCTGATGTCCGGCCTCGATTACGAACGGGCGGTACTGGCCGGCGGCCCGCTCGGCATCATGCAGGCCTGTCTCGATGTCGTGCTGCCCTATGTGCGCGATCGCAAGCAGTTCGGCAGGCCGATCGGCGATTTCCAGCTGATGCAAGCCAAGATCGCCGACATGTATGTCGCGCTGAATTCGGCCCGCGCCTATGTCTATTCCGTCGCCCGCGCCTGCGATGCCGGCCGCGTGACGCGCACCGACGCGGCCGCCGCGATCCTCTTTGCCAGCGAGAATGCCGTCAAGGTCTCGCTGGAGGCGATCCAGGCGCTTGGTGGCGCCGGCTATACCAAGGAATGGCCGGTCGAGCGGTTCCTGCGCGACGCCAAGCTCTACGATATCGGCGCCGGCACCAATGAGATTCGCCGGTATCTGATCGGGCGGGAGCTCATCGCATCATGACGATGATTTCGACTGCGATCGACCGCGACAGCGAAAGCTTCAAAGCCAATACCGCCAAGAACCGAGCGCTTATCGTCGAACTCTACGAGCGTTCGGCGAAAGCACGTGAGGGCGGATCGCAGACGGCGCGCGAGCGCCATACCGGCAAGGGCAAGCTCCTGTCGCGCGACCGCATTCAGCTCCTGCTCGATGCCGGCAGCGCTTTCTTGGAGATCGGCACGCTGGCGGCCAACGGCATGTATGGTGACGAGGCGCCGGGCGCCGGTATCATATCCGGCATCGGCCGCGTTTGCGGCCGCGAGGTGATGATCGTCGCCAATGACGCGACCGTAAAGGGCGGCGCCTATTTCCCGATGACGGTCAAGAAACATCTCAGGGCGCAGGAAATCGCCCTGCAGAACCGGCTGCCCTGCCTCTATCTGGTCGATAGCGGCGGCGCCAATCTTCCGCATCAGGCCGAGGTCTTTCCCGACCGCGACCATTTCGGCGCGATCTTCTACAATCAGGCGCAGATGTCGGCCGAAGGCATTCCGCAGATCGCCTGCGTCATGGGAAGCTGCACGGCCGGTGGCGCCTATGTGCCGGCCATGTCCGACGAGACGGTGATCGTCCGCAATCAGGGCACGATCTTCCTGGCCGGTCCGCCGCTGGTCAAAGCCGCCACCGGCGAGATCATCTCGGCCGAAGAGCTCGGTGGCGCCGAGACCCACGGCCGCCGCTCCGGCGTCGTCGATCATGTCGCCGAGAATGACGAACATGCGCTCCTCCTCATGCGCGACATCGTCGCCAGCCTCAACAGCGTCAAATCTGTCGATATCGACATCCAGCCTCCGCGGCCGCCGAAACTCGATGCGGACGATCTCCTTGGCCTCATCCCCGATGACGTGCGCTCACCCTATGACGTGCGCGAAGTCATCGGCCGGATCGTCGACGGTTCGGAACTGCACGAGTTCAAACCGCTCTACGGCACCACCCTCGTCTGCGGCTTCGCCCGCATCTGGGGCATGCCTGTCGCCGTCATCGCCAATAACGGCGTGCTCTTTTCCGAAAGCGCGCTGAAGGGCGCGCATTTCATCGAGCTCGCCTGTCAGCGCCGCGTGCCGCTGCTCTTCCTGCAGAATATCTCCGGTTTCATGGTCGGCGGCCGCTACGAGGCCGGCGGCATCGCCAAGGACGGGGCAAAGCTGGTGACGGCGGTCGCGACGGCGACCGTGCCGAAGGTCACCGTCATCATCGGCGGCAGTTTCGGCGCCGGCAATTACGGCATGTGCGGCCGCGCCTATCGCCCGCGTTTCCTCTTCACCTGGCCGAACAGCCGCATCAGCGTCATGGGCGGCGAACAGGCGGCTTCCGTGCTCGCCACCATCCGCCGCGACGCGCTGGAGGCGCGCGGAGAGAATTGGCCTGTCAAAGAAGAGGAGGCTTTCAAGGCGCCGATCCGCGCCAGCTACGAGGCCGAAGGCAATCCCTATTATGCCACCGCCCGCCTTTGGGACGACGGCATCATCGACCCCAGCCAGACGCGCGACGTCCTGGGTCTTGCGTTCTCCGCCTGCCTGAACGCGCCGATCCCGAAAGGGCCGCGCTTCGGCCTGTTCCGGATGTGAGGCGGCGATGATGGAAAGACTTCTCATTGCCAATAGGGGCGAGATCGCCCGCCGCATCATCCGCACGGCAAAGGCTGCCGGCATCCGCACGATCGCCGTCTACTCCGAGGCCGATGCCGGCCTGCCCTTCGTCAAGGAGGCCGACGAGGCGATCGCCATCGGTCCGCCGCCGTCCCGCGAAAGCTATCTGTCCGAGGCACGCATCCTCGAAGCCGCCCGCAAAACCGGTGCTACCGCCATCCATCCGGGCTACGGCTTCCTGTCGGAAAATGCCGAATTTGCCGAAGCGGTCGAGAAGGCCGGCTTCATCTGGGTCGGCGCGCCCCCGGCCGCAATCCGGGCGATGGGACTGAAGGACGCCGCCAAGGAACTGATGCAGGCGGCCGGCGTGCCGGTCACACCAGGTTATCTCGGGCCGGACCAGAGCGAAGCAAGGCTTGCAGCTGAGGCCGATGCCATCGGCTACCCTGTTCTCATCAAGGCTGTCGCCGGCGGCGGCGGCAAGGGCATGCGCCGCGTCGACCGGCGTGAGGATTTCAGCGAGCTCCTCGCCTCCTGCCGCCGTGAGGCCGCCGCCTCCTTCGGCGACGACCGCGTTCTGATCGAACGCTATATCGTCAATCCGCGCCATATCGAGGTGCAGGTCTTCGCCGACAGCTTCGGGAACTGCGTCCATCTCTTCGAACGCGACTGTTCGCTGCAGCGCCGCCACCAGAAGGTCATCGAGGAAGCCCCCGCCCCCGGCCTCGATGCCGCCACCCGCGCGGCGATCTGCGATGCGGCGGTGAAGGCCGCAAGAGCGGTGAACTATGTCGGCGCCGGCACGATCGAATTCATCGCCGATGCCTCGCAAGGCCTGCGTCCCGACCGTATCTGGTTCATGGAGATGAACACGCGCCTGCAGGTGGAGCATCCGGTCACTGAAGCAACCACCGGCGAGGATCTGGTGCTCTGGCAGCTGAAGGTGGCAAACGGCGAGCCGCTGCCGAAAAGCCAGGACGAGATCACCATGAGCGGCTGGGCATTCGAAGCCCGGCTCTATGCCGAAAATCCCGCCGCCGGCTACCTGCCCTCGACCGGCCGGCTCGACCATCTGAAACTTCCAGAGGCGGTCCGCGTCGACAGCGGCGTCGTTGAGGGGGATGAGATCACCGCCTTCTACGACCCGATGATCGCCAAGATCATTGCGCATGGGCCGAACCGCGAGGCCGCACTGTCGAAGCTCGCCGCCGCCTGCTCCGGCATCGAGGTCTGGCCGGTCAGATCCAATGCCGGCCTTCTCGCCCGCATCGCCGTCGATCCGGATTTTCGCGCAGCCCGAATCGATACCGGCTTTCTCGACCGCCATGGTGAAAGCCTTGTTGCGAACGAGCCTGATGGAACAGTCATTAACAAAGCGGCCACGGCACTTTTGAAGGACACGGATGGCGATCCCTGGTCTGCGCTGACCGGCTTCCGCATCGCTGGGCCAAGCGACAGTCGCGTGCGCGTGCGCATCGACGGTCACCTCCATTGGGGACGCGCATACACCGACCTCGAAACAAATGCCGTCGAGATGGACGAGATGACGGTGCTTTTCGATGCTGGCAATGCCTGGTCGATCGGCCTGCCTCATGCGGGCGAGGTCGAGGCGAATCACGGCGTGGGCGATGGCGCTATCCTCTCGCCCATGCCGGGCCTCGTCATTTCTGTGGAAGTCACCGAAGGCGATCGTGTCACCAAAGGCGATCGTCTGCTGACGGTCGAAGCGATGAAGATGGAGCATACGCTGCGGGCGCCCTTCGACGGCATCGTCGGCAAACTGCAGGTTTCCCCCGGCGCCAGGGTCTCGGAAAACCAGCTGGTCGTCACCGTCATGAAGGGAGAGGCGTGATGGCCGGCCGTTATTTCGACGAATGGACGGTCGGCGACCGCATCGCCCATGACATCCGCCGCACGGTTACCGAGACTGACAACCTGCTGTTTACGACGCTTTCCCACAATCCGCAGCCGCTGCATCTCGATGCCGAATATGCGGCCGGCACCGAGTTTGGCCGGATCGTCGTTAACGGCACCTTTACCTTTGCGCTGACCGTCGGCCTTTCGGTCGGCGATACCACGCTCGGCACGCTGGTCGCCAATCTCGGCTATGACAAGGTGACGATGCCGAAACCGGTCTTCATCGGCGATACGCTCAGGGTGGAAACGGAGGTGACGGAGCTGCGCCGCTCGAACTCCCGCCCCGATGCCGGCATCGTCACCTTCCGGCATGTCACCTTGAACCAGCGCGACGAGATCGTCTGCGAATGCCTGCGCACGGCGATGCTGAAGGAGAAACCGTCATGAGGCTGCGCTCGCTGCTCTTCGTGCCCGGCGACCGGCCGGAACGTTTCGCAAAAGCGCTCGCCTCGGGCGCCGATGCCGTCATCCTGGATCTGGAGGATTCGGTTGCGCCACCGAACAAACCAAAGGCCCGCGACAGCGTACATGAATTCGTGCAGCGCCATGCCGGCGAGACCAAGCTTCTCATCCGCATCAATCCTCTCGCCTCGCCGGAATTCGAAGACGACCTTGCCGCTCTAAGCGGCCTTCAGCCTTTCGGGCTCATGCTGCCGAAGGCCGAGGGCGGCGCTTCCGTGCTGAAGCTTGCAAGCGCCCTCGCCGCTACCATTCCCATCCTGCCGATCGCGACCGAAACGCCATCGGCGATCTTCGAGATCGGCAGCTATCGGGATGTCTCGGACAAGCTCTGCGGCCTGACCTGGGGCGCTGAGGATCTGCCGGCCGCGATTGGGGCTGCGACCGCGCGCAGGACGGATGGCCGCTATACGCCGCCTTACGAGCTTGCTCGCTCGCTCACGCTCTTTGCCGCCCATGCCGCGGCCGTTCCGGCGATCGATACCGTCTATCCCGATTTTCGCGATCTCAACGGTCTCAGGTCCTATGTCGGCCGCGCCCGGCGCGACGGCTTTTCCGGCATGATGGCCATTCATCCGAGCCAGGTCGATGCGATCAATCACGCTTTCACACCCGACACCGCCGAGATCGCCTGGGCCGAGAAAGTCGCCGCCGCGTTTGCGGCCAGGCCCGACGCCGGCGTCATTCAGCTTGACGGACGCATGCTTGACTTGCCGCATCTCAAACTTGCGCTGCGCATTCTGGAAAGCGCCGGACGATAGGCCGACTTTCCAGGAAATTAGCCCGGCGGTTTGCGTGGAGGCGGCATGTTCCGGCACGATATAGCGGACGCCGGCGATGACGTAGAGGGGTCGGAACAAGAGCTGCACAAAACCGTTGCCAAGAGCGACAGAGGTGACTTTCATCGAGGCACCGGAATGCAGGTGGATTGACGTGTTTATCCCCGCTTGAGGAACTTCGGTTGATGCGCCGCCAGAATGGCGGAGACGCTTCTCACCCGTACAATTCGATAATTCCAAGTGACTAATATATCGAACAACTTCATCGTGATATTCAGTCGTTTTCGGCCGCGAGCGGCTGTAACACGGAGGGTAAGATGTTTCGATTGAGCGTTCGGCTCGCGTTTTTAGCCGCCTGTGCGTTGCAGCTACCGCCGAGCATGGCAGCAGCGGCAGATGATCCGCAGATTGCGCGCGGCGAATATCTCGTCACCGTCGGCGGGTGCAACGACTGCCACACACCGGGATATTTCTTCGGAAAGCCGGACACCACGCGATTTCTGGGTGGATCGGATGTTGGTTTTGAGGTCCCGGGCCAGGGCGTTTTTGTCGGCCGCAACATTACGCCTGACAAGGAGACCGGCATCGGCAGCTGGACCAGGGAACAGATTGTGACCGCCCTTCAGACCGGGCAGCGCCCGGACGGTCGCGTCCTGGCGCCGATCATGCCATGGCAAGCATTCGCGCAGCTCACTGAAGAAGACGTGACATCAATTGCAGCGTTCCTTCAAAGCTTAAAACCGGTAACTAATCAGGTCCCCGGACCCTTCAAGCCGGGGGAGAAGGTTTCAACCTTTTTGTTCCGGATCTTGCCGCGGGGTGAAACCGCAGCCAGCGCGCCAAAGTAGAAAGCTGTGGCAGGGAAGTTGAAATGTCCGGATATTTGCAAAGTAGAAATGTCACTTTGGTCTGATCCGGCAGGCCGATCAGCCTCGATCTGAGCGGCTGGGCCGGGTTGCAAGATCAGATCGGGGCGGGTGAGGGGCACGCTTGGACTGCTGCTCGCGTTTGCACAGGATCTCCCTTAACCGATCCGCGGCCAGATTCATCGGCCGGTGCAGATCACCGGATCGGGCAGGCACAAGCGCAAACCGCGCATTGTAGTCTCCATGAAGCCAGGCAAGAACGCATTGCCTGCCTCCATGTCGTCGATGCCTGCCAGCCGCAATTCCTTGACCAGCCGGTCCTGCAGCGTCCGGTTCATCCGCTCGACACGCCCCTTGGCCTGGCTGGAGTTCGCACAAAGAATCTCGATATTTAGCTCTGAAAGCGCCCGCCCGAACTGGGTCATGCCCTGGCCGCCCTTGGCATCCTTCTTCGCCACCCGAAACACCGAATGCTTGTCCGAGTAAAAGGCAATCGGCGCACCGTGATCCCGCAGATAAAGCGCCAGCGCCTCGAAATAGCTGAACGCACTTTCCGAGCGCACGAAGCGCAACTGCATCAACTTGCCCGTCGCATCATCGACGAACACCAACAGCGAGCACCGATCTCCACGATCTTCGAACCAGCGATGCTCGGACCCGTCGATCTGTACCAGCTCGCCATAGGCTTCGCGCCGCAACCGCGGCTGATGAAACGTCCGCCGCTGCTTGCGTGACAGCCACAGACCGGCCTCCGACATCCAGCGACGCAGCGTCTCGCGCGACACACGCAATCCATCGCGCTCGGCAAGCTTCTCCGCCGCCAGCGTCGGACCGAAATCCGCATAACGTTCACGAACCAGCGTCACCGCATAATCCCGAACACCGTCGCTGATCCGGTTGTTCGACGGCCGACCAATCGCCTTATGCCGGATCGACGCCGCGCCGTCGGTGCTGATGCGATCCAACAGCCGCCGCACCTGGCGCTCGCTCAGAGTAAGCACATGCGCCGCCGTGACCATCGTCATCCGGCCAGCGATCACCTTCGACAGAACCTCGATCCGCTGCAGATCACGCTCGCTCATCGCAATCAATCCCATCCGCAATCTCCCACGTCAGCAAATGCGGGGAGTGTGACATTCCAACTTTGCAGAAACAGGACATTCTAACTTTGCGGCTACAATGACGGATGCTGCGATAAAGGTTATGGAAGCAGGTACCCTGCCGAGGCTGCCAGTGTCGCGGCACCCGACAATGCTGGATCATTCGTTTCCGTTGGTAAGTCACGGCCGGATGCTGATTTGATCTTCGAGACTAATCTTGTCGAAGTCGCTGATGAGGATGTCTACGCGGAGACGCCAGATTCTCGGTAGAGGGTCATACTCGCTTCGTCGCGACGCACGGCCTGTCCAAGAACGCCTCGAGGCCGGAATCAGGCTTAGAAAGGACAAACGTTACTCCTTCGCATTGAGCCACTGGAACTCGCCGGTCAGGACACAATCGATACCTTCACGTCGCCGGCATGTCCGGGTCATGACCTGCACGACGGCCATCGCTTCGTCGGTATGAATGTGCACGGTCGCAGGCTGCGGTGCCAAGCCGCGCGGCGGCATGAAGCGCCAGCAGGCGACCGCGACGAAATCAAGAGAACGATCACCGATCTGCGGCAATCGAGCCAACCAGCCGCTTGGTGTCGGGACCATTGCCTGCCTCAACGGGCTTCGTTACCGCGGGACGTCTTCCCCCACAGGCGGCATCATGCCCCTGCGCGTCCTGCCATCCTCATCGAGCCGAACAGGCGACTTAGCAACACGAGTGACCGGCCGTGTTTGGCGCGCCAGGCGGCGAATTCCTCAGATTGCGCGGTTGCGTCGCCGGGCGAATACCGATGATAGACTGGCCGGCCAGCACGCGCTCGGAGACGAAGTCCTCTCGCCGGCAGGTAGATCATCGGCGCGCCGGCTGAGGTCCGATCAGGTGGAGAGAATGCCGATGAGAGACTTGCGGGCCCAATCGCCGGCATCATTGCCCATCTGCATCAGCCGCCAGCGATGGCCGAGCCGCGGCCAGCAAGATACAAGCTCCGTCTGAACGTCTGTCGATGTCGAGAGAGCCGCTCCATCGCTTCGAAAGCAGGCAAGGCGCCGCTTGCCCAGCCGACCGCTCCGCGCGAAGCGGTGGCGGTCCGGCCGCCGCGGATCGACAGGATCGGTTCGTTCTGAAAATTGGAGCGGCGTTCTTCGCGCCTTTTTCCAGCACACCTAGCAGCGGGCGATCTGGCGCTGGCGGGATATTACGTCCGCTCAGGCAAACGGCTCGGTCGGCCCCGCCGCCGGGTTGGTGAGCCAGCACGGGCCGTCTGCGGTCATGTAGATATGATCCTCCAGCCGGATCCCGAATGTTTCGGGAAAGACGATCATCGGTTCATTGGAAAAACACATGCCGGCGGCAAGCGGCGTGTCGTTGCCGCGAACAACATAGGGCTCTTCATGGATTTCCAGCCCGAGCCCGTGGCCGGCGCGATGCGGCAATCCCGGCAGGCAATAGTCGGGGCCAAGCGAATATTTGGCAAGCACCTTGCGGGCCGCATCGTCGAGGCTCGAGCAGGCGGCACCGCTCCCGGCGGCATCGAAGACGGCCTGCTGCGCCTCCCGTTCGATCCACCAGGCACGTTCAAAGGCGCCGTTGCCGCCGCCGAGCATATAGGTTCTGGTGATATCGGAATGATAGCCGTCGATCCGGCAGCCGGTATCGACGAGAATGACGTCGTCGTCGCCAAGGATTTGATCGCTGTCGGCGCCATGCGGCAGCGAGGTCGCCGCGCCGAAGGAGACGATTGCGAATGTCGAGCCGTCATCGGCGCCCGCTTGGCGATGCTGCCGATCGATGAAATCGACCACCTCCGATGAGCTGATGCCGGGCTTCAACAGCGCGTGCACCTGCCGGTGCACGTCGAGCGTCAGGTTCATCGCATATTGAATGAGCGCAATCTCGGCCGCCGACTTGATGCGACGCAGGCCGCGGATCAGCCGGCCGCCATCGGCGAGCCTTTCGGCGCCCATCGCCGCGGCCAAGGCGTGATAGAAAAACAGCGGCAGACCATCGTCGAGCGCGAGCCTGCCGCCTCCGCCGACAAACCGGGAGATGAGGGCAGCACTGCTCTCCTCCTCTTCCCAGACCAGGATCTCTCCCGGCAGATGCGGCAGGGTTTCGACGCGACTGCGCTCGAAACCGGGAACGATATAGGAAACGGCCGTAGGCGTGACGAGCGCACCGAGGAACCTTTCGCTCGGATGCCAAACGAGGCCGGTAAAGTACCGCAGGCTTTCGGTCGGGCCGAGAAGCACCCCGGCCAGTCCTTCTGCGTCGATCGCTTCTCGAAGCCTGCCGAGGCGAACGCGCCGTTCTTCTTCAGTGATGCGGGGTACCGGGTGCGGCCACGACATGTCGCTCTCCTGTTCTTAGCGTTTCTGCTGTCCTCGCGCGACCGGTGCTTCAGGACAGGCCGATCGCCACCGGCCGGTCCAGGTTGCGGGCAAGATAGTCCTGGATCTGGCGAACGATCTGGGCGGCGTGGGCAATCGCCAGCCGGTCGGCGCGATCGGCGTCACCGGCCTCGATCGCGGCGATGATTTCCTCGTGTTCATCGACATATTGGCGCGGTAGCCGGTCGTCGAAGGTCGAATAATACAAGCGAAGGATGCGCCGGCCTTCATCGAGCAGCCTGGCGAAGAAGGCGGTGTAATAGGCGTTGCCGGCAAGCTCGGCGATCGCCACATGGAATTCGCGGTTCGCCTCGATCATCGCATAGGCGTCGCGCGCGGCGACGGCATCAGCAAAATGCTTTTGGTGCAGCCGGATCGTCTTCATGATTTCGCCGTTCCGCCTCTCGGCCGCCCCTCGCGTCGTGACCCGGTACATCAGCGTCAGCGCTTCGAAATAGGTGGGCAGGCTCGCGAAATCGATCGGAGCGACGATCGTGTTCCTATTCGGCAGGGTCGTGACCAGCCCGTCGCCGGCAAGCCGCAGCAGCGCTTCGCGGATGGGCGTCCTCGACATACCGAAACGCTCCGACAGCCGCACCTCATCGAGCGGACTACCCGGCTCCAGCGCCATGGACAAGATTTCCCGGCGCAACGTCACATAGACGCTCTGCGTGCCGGAGCCGCGCACCCGCACATTTTCCGCGTCGTTCTGCATGTGTCCCGCCCGTCTATCCTGAAAGCCTTTTATTGCGTTTCGGCCGGTTTCCGCAACGGTTCTCATAAAGCCGGTTGAGTCTTGTCGACAGTTTGTATATAACTCTCCCGACTTCAACGGGGTTCAAGCGATGACGACAGGATGGAAGGGCGTATTTCCCGCCGTAACGACACAATTCAACGAAGATCTTTCCGTGGATCTGCCCTCGACCCAGCGCGTTCAGGACGCGCTCGTCAATGACGGCGTCAACGGGCTGATCGTGATGGGCACGTGCGGCGAGAACAATTCGCTCGATCCCGATGAGAAGCGCACGATCCTGAAAGCCGCCGTCGAGGTCGTCAACGGCCGCGTTCCCGTCGTCACAGGCGTCTCCGAATTCGACACGCGGCGCGCCGTCGCCTATGCCCGCGACGCCGAAAAGCTCGGCGCCGACGGGCTGATGTTGCTGCCGGCCATGGTCTATGTGCCGAAGCCGGAAGAGCTGATCGCGCATTTCCGCACCGTGGCCGAGGCGACCTCGCTGCCGATCATGCTCTACAACAATCCGCCCGCCTACCGCGTCAATATCGGCGCCGATGTGCTGAAGGTGCTTGCCGACGTGCCGAACATCAAGGCGATCAAGGAAAGCGCGCCGGATCCGCGCCGCTTCACCGATCTCATCAACGAATTCGGCGACCGTTTCGATATCTTCGCCGGCCTCGACGACGTCGCGCTCGAAGGCCTGATGCTCGGCGCCAAGGGCTGGGTCTCGGGCCTCACCAGCGCCTTCCCTGAGGAATCCGTGCAGCTCGTTGCCGCCGCCGAACGCGGCGACTGGGAGGAGGCCCGCAGGATCTACCGCTGGTTCATGCCGCTTCTGCATCTCGATGCCGAGCACGATCTCGTGCAATCGATCAAGCTCGCCGAGCAGATCATGGGCCGCGGCTCCGAGCGCGTGCGCATGCCGCGCCTGCCGCTTTCAGGGGCACGGCGCACCGAAGTCACCGCCATGGTCGAGAAGGCTGCCGCGACGCGTCCCTCGAAACTCGGCAAGGCCGCCTGAGATTACGAGGCCGGCAGCGCACATGAGCTGCCGGCCCTTCCACCCTCGCTCTAAGTGACCGGAGCCTTGCCGGATCGGGTCAGGCTGTTGCGGCTGACCAGCGATGGCATCTGGAAAATATGCTCGGCGCCGGTGCGACCCTCTATTCTCGAAATCAACGTCCGGGTGGCGACCTGGCCGAGCTCCCTGCCCGACTGATCGATGCTTGCGAGATTGACGAGGCCGAGCGCTGCGGTCGACGAATTGTCATATCCGACGACGGCAAGATCTTCGGGCACACGCACACCCATTTCCATCGCCAGGCTCAGAAGGGTGATGGCGTCGAGGTCGCTCCAGCAGAACACGGCGCGCGGCCTGTTCTTCCTCGACAGGAACTTTCGCATCGTTTCCTCCCGCTTTGGCGGGGCGATCGGAATTTTAGTGATCGGCGCAGACGATCCCAATCCGGCGCGCTGGATCGCCCGGCGGAAGCCGATCTCACGCTGGCGAACGACGGAGACCTGGTGCCCCTCACGCTCGCCGAGGCTCAGCATTTCGATGTCGCGATAGCCGCAGGCAAGCAACGCTTCCACCGCAATCTCGGCGCCACGCTGGTCGTCGGCATTGACGGTATCGAAGGCCGTGGCGCCGACATCGTGATAACCGACCGCGACGATTGGTATCTGAGCCGCGAATTTTGCGATGATGTCGGAAGGCAGGCGCGGCGCAACCAGGATCAGACCATCCATCTTGTAGTCGATCATCGACTCGATCAGCGACGTCTCCAGCTGCACGCGCGCATCGCTGACGCCGATCATCGCCTGGTAATGCGAAGGCGCCAGCACGCCGTTCACGCCGGCGATCACCTCGGGAAGGAAGGGATTGCGGATGTCGATCAAAAGCACGCCGATGGTGAAACTGCGGCCCCGCAACCCGCGCGCCGCGCGTGAGGGACGATATCCAAGCACTTCAATAGCGTCGGTCACCCTCGCCCGCAGCGCTTCACTGACGCCGTAGGCGTTTCGCATCACCTTCGAGACCGCGGCGACCGAGACGCCTGCATGCGTTGCCACTGTCCGGATCGTCACGCGATCATTTCGTTGCAGTCTTTTTTTCTCTTCGATCGACATGAAATCTCTGGGTTACGCTGCGCGCCGTCACAATCGCTCGCAGAACCAACCATGGCAGACTGGCGACGAAATTTCTATTGCGCTTCCGAAATAAATGTAGAACGTTATATGGAGAACGTTCTACAACTCGTCGGGAGGACTTGATGAACTTTCAGCCGGCAGCCATCGACGGCAATCTCGTTTCGCGCGCTTGGTCCGGAGAGATGATCGCACCGTTGTCGGACCGCGGCCAGGGAACGGCCGCAAGCTTCGTCTCCAAGACCTTCGATCATGACGGCACCGGCCTTCCGATCGAACTCTTCATCTCGGCGCTCGGCCTCTATCGCTGCTTCATCAACGGCACCCGCGTCGGCAACGATCTGCTGACTCCCGGCTGGACAAATTACGACGACCGCATTGCTTATCAGCGATACGACATCTCGAGATTGCTGAAGTCAGGCTTTAACCGGATAGAAATCTGGCTCGCCGACGGATGGTACCGCTCGCCGATCATGTGGGGCGCCCAGGCTATTCCCAACTGCTGGGGCGACAGGATCGGGGCCATTGCGGATCTGGTCGGCCCCAGCGGCACCATTCTTTCCACCGATACGACCTGGCAAAGCGGGCCTCTGCCGATCCAGAAGTCGGGGATCTATTTCGGCGAGATTTACGACGCACGCCTGGAAAACGTCGCCGAAACCCACGGGACCGAGCGATTGCCGTTCGACAGGAGGCTGCTCGTCGCGCATGAGACCGCAGCGGTGCGGGAGCTGCGGCCGGTCGCCCCCATCGAAAGCTGGACCGATCATGAAGGCAGGACGATCTATGATTTCGGCCAGAATGTCGGCGGCTACGTCAGATACACGGTCCGTGGCATCGGCGGCACCGAAGTGCGGGTCGAGCACTCGGAAGTCCTTGGGCCGGAACGCTACTTCGACAATCGCAACTATCGCGCGGCTACCGCGCACACCTTCTATACGCTCAGCGGAGATGGCGACGAGACCTATGCGCCGCATTTCACGTTCCACGGCTTCCGTTATGCCAGGGTGACGATCAAAGGCGATGCGGAGATTGTTGACATCGCCTCGATCCCGATCTCGTCGGTGCCGGAACCGGCCGGCGGCTTCACCTCGGGCAGCCCTCTCGTCAATCGTCTGGTTGAGAATACCATCTGGTCGCAGCGCGCCAATTTCATCGAAGTGCCCACAGATTGCCCGCAACGCGACGAACGGCTTGGCTGGACGGGTGATGCCCAAGTCTTTGCCGCGACGGCCTGCTGGCTGAGCGACAGCCAGTCCCTCCTCAGGAAATATCTGCGCGATGTGATGGCCGACCAGCGCGAGGACGGCGCCGTTTCACATTTCTCGCCCGACCCGACGCGTCTGCACCCCGGCAATTTCCCGGGCTATGCCGGCTCGACCGGCTGGGGTGACGCGATTGTCGTGATCCCCTGGGTCCTCTACACCCATTACGGCGACCGATCCGTTCTTTCGGAGTGCCTGGGCTCGATGGTGCGCTGGGTCGATTTCGTCTGGTCCATCTCGGATGGCCCGATCGTCCATCCGCCCTCGCATTGGGGCGCCCGCGGCTTCACCTTCGGCGACTGGCTGCAGCCGGTCGGCGATAACAGAAAGCCGCGCCCGACGATTGCCGACGATTGTGCAGCCACCCTCTACCACTTCATCTCGACGGATCTTCTCGCGAAGATCGCAGGCGTACTCGGCGAGCACGCGCTTGAAGAACAGATGAAGGGCCGCGCTGACAAGATCAGGTTGGCTTTCGCCAACGAGTTCATCACGCCGGCCGGGCGGCTCGCCCATAACGATCAGACATCCTATGCGCTGGCCTTCCTGTATGACCTGATACCGGGTGAGCATCATGAGGCCGCCCGGCGACATTTCAGGCAGGTGGTTATCGATGCCGACTACAAGATCGGCACCGGTTTCATCGGCACGCCGGCCCTTTTGCCGGCCCTGACGAAAATCGGAATGGACGACCTCGCCGAAAAAGTCTTCCTGCAGGAGGATGTGCCGGGCTGGCTCTACCAGGTCTCGAAGGGGGCAACGACGATCTGGGAGCGCTGGGATTCGATGGCGCCCGACGGCACCATCTACGAACCCGACATGAACAGCTATAACCACTATGCCTATGGCGCGGTCTGCCAATGGCTGTTCGAATGTGTCGCCGGCATTTCGCCGAGCCCGGCCGCACCCGGCTTTGCCGAAGTGATCATCGACCCGGCACCAATCCCGTCGCTTTCGCCGGTTTCGGCCTATCACGATATCAGCCAAGGGCGCATCGAGGCCGGCTGGCACTGCACCGGCAGCGAGGTCACCTATGTGCTGACGCTTCCGGAGGGGTGCGTCGGCCGCTTCCGGCCCGGCCGGCGGCACCGAAATGCGTCGCTCAATGGGGAGCCCGTCATCGAGGAGGCGGCTCTTCCCCCCGGCACGCACCGGCTGGTCTTTTCCCTACCCGATTACTGAGGAGCATACAGTCACACCGTTCAGAGGAGGAACGTCATGACACATCGGATAAAGCTCATTCTTGCCGGCGCATCCGCGCTTCTGGCCTTGGCCGCGGCCAGCCCATCGCATGCAGAAACCACGCTGTCTTTCCTGATCGACAACAACCCCGACACGGTCGCGGCAGCCGAAGCACTGGTTGCGGCCTACCAGACCAAGGCGCCCGACGTGACGATCGAAATCGAGCCGCGGGCAGGCGGCGGTGAGGGTGACAACATCATCAAGACGCGCCTGGCAACGGGCGAGATGTCCGATGTGTTCCTCTATAATTCCGGCTCTCTCTTACAGGCGCTGAAGCCGGCGCAGACACTTGTCGATCTGAGCGGTCTCGCCTCGCAGGCGAAGGTGGATGAAGGCTTCAAATCTGTGGTCAGCGCCGGCGGCAAACTCTACGGCGTTCCTTTCGGCACGGCCATGGCGGGCGGGATCCTCTACAACAGGAAGATCTATCAGGATCTCGGCCTCGCCGTTCCGAAGACATGGGCGGATTTCATGGCCAACAATGCCAAGGTCAAGGCTTCGGGCAAGATCGCCGTGGCGCAGACCTATCGCGATACCTGGACATCGCAGCTGTTCGTTCTGGCCGACTATTACAATCTGCACGCCGCAGTGCCGAACTTCGCCGCCGACTATACCGCCAACAAGGCGAAATATGCGGAGACGCCCGCCGCCACAAAAGGTTTCGAACGGCTGAAGGATGTTCACGACGCCGGCCTGACGAACGAGGATTTCGGGGCGGCAAGTTATGACGACGGCCTCAGAATGGTGGCGACCGGCGAAGCGGCGCATTATCCGATGCTGAGCTTCGCCATTGGCGCCATCAAGCAGAATTATCCCGAGAATCTTGCAGATGTCGGTTTCTTCGCGCAACCGAGCGACGATGCGGCAACGAACGGACTGACGGTCTGGATGCCGCCCGCCCTCTATATTCCCCTGACTAGCCAGCACGCAGAAGAAGCGAAGAAATTCGTGGATTTCGCCGGCAGCGTCGAAGGCTGCAAGATCATGGTGGAAACCAACACCGTGCAGGGGCCTCCGCTGATCGACGGCTGCGATCTGCCTGCCGACGTACCGCCCGCCGTAAAGGACATGCTCCCCTATTTCGACGCCAAGGGAAAGACGACCCCGGCATTGGAATTCGTATCGCCGGTGAAGGGCCCGGCGCTCGAGCAGATCACCGTCGAAGTCGGTTCCGGCATTCGCCAGCCCGCCGAGGCAGCGAAGCTCTATGACGAGGATGTGCGCAAACAGGCCAAGCAGCTCGGCCTGCCCAACTGGTAGCGGTCGTTCGGGCCAGCTAACCTCGCTCCTGACGGGGCGAGGTTTCCCCTGAAGAGGTAGTCATGACCGAGACACGCCCGCACCCGCGCAAATCGCCCTACCCGCTGTGGTTTTTCATTCCCGCCGCCATCATTTACGGCGTGCTGTTCCTTTTTCCGACCATATCGTCTCTCTGGTACAGCCTGACGCGTTGGGATCTCTCGACGGCGCAATTTATCGGGCTTGAAAATTTCCAGCAGTTCTTTTCCGAGCCATTCTTGGTCAAGGGGCTGGTCAACACCCTGATCTATGCCGTGACGACATCCGGCTTAAAGACGGTCTGCGGCCTGCTGCTCGCCGTGCTGCTGACCAGCAATATCTTCGCCCGGGGCTTCCTGCGCACGCTGGTCTTCTTTCCCGTGCTGGTCTCGACCATCGGCATCGGCATCACCTTCACGGTAATGATGCATCCGACCAAAGGCATCATCAATGTTACGCTCGAGACGCTTGGAATGCCTGGGCCGGGATGGCTGACCAATCCGGCGCTCGCGCTTTTTTCGGTGGCCCTGGTCGATGTCTGGAAGGGTGTCGGCCTCGCCACCCTGATTTTCATTGCCGGTCTCGCTGCGATCAGCCCCGATTATTATGAGGCGGCGAGGATCGACGGCGCCACGCGCCTCCAGCAATTTTTCCGCATCACCCTGCCGCTCGTGCGTCCCGCCACGGTCATCGTGGTGACCTTGTCGCTGATCGGTGGGCTCCGTTCCTTCGACCTGATCTGGGCCATGACCCGCGGCGGACCCGGTTTCTCCTCCGATGTGATCGCCTCGGTCATCTACAAGCAGTACCAGGCTGGTTTTTATGGGCTGTCGACGGCCGGAAACGTCATTCTGTTCGCGCTGATTGCCGTGATCATCCTGCCCTTCACCCTGTGGTTCAACCGGCGCGAGGTCGAGGAATGAGAAGCGCCCGCCCCTATGTGACGGGCGCGATAGCCCTTGCCGTCGCGGCCGTCGTCTTCGTCATGCCTTTCGTTTTCGTCGCCCTGCAGGCGGTGAAATCCAAATCGGAGGCTTCCCGGCTCGATTTCGAACTTCCTGAGCATTGGCTGTTCTGGGACAATCTCGTCGCCGTCTTCAAGGCGCGCGACTATCAGCTCATGCTTGCCTATTTCAATTCGACGCTGATCACGGTCGTTTCCGTCGCGATCCTGATCCTGCTGTCGGCAATGGTCGGATATGTGATGCAGCGCCGTAAGACGGCGTGGAACCGCGTGGCTTTCGCTGCGCTGTTCATGGGCCTGATGATGCCGCCGGCCGTTGTTCCCACCATCGGCCTTTTGCAGGACATCGGCCTCTTCAAGACCATGGCGGGAATGATCCTGATCCAAGTTGCCTATAATCTCTCCTTTTCGGTCCTGCTCTATCGGTCGTTCATCTCGACCATCCCGCGCGATCTCGACGAGGCGGCGCTGATCGACGGCGCCAAGCCCCGGCAGATCTTCTTCCGGGTGGTCCTGCCGCTGCTGAAGCCGGTGACCGTGACCAATATCGTCGTCCAGTCGATCGCGATCTTCAACGATTTCACCAATCCGCTCTACTACCTGCCGGGCAAGGAGAATGTGACGGTGCAGCTGACGCTCTATAATTTCCAGAGCATGTATTCGAGCCAGTATAATCTGCTCTTCATGAACATCCTCCTCGTGACGATCCCGCCGCTGATCGTCTTCATTTTCTTCAACCGCCAGATCGTCGCAGGCATGACGTCAGGCGGAGTCAAAGGGTAGCAGAATGGCTGAGCTCACTCTCAAACAGGTTCGCAAGAGCTTTGGCGCTCTCGAGGTCATCAAGGGCGTCGATCTGGAGGTTGCCTCCGGCGAGTTCGTCGTCTTCGTCGGCCCGTCGGGCTGCGGGAAGTCGACGCTGCTGCGCATCATCGCCGGCCTGGAAGAGGCGACCTCGGGTAGGCTGACCATCGGCGGCAAGGACGTGACCTATGCGGAACCTTCCGAGCGAGGCATCGCCATGGTGTTCCAGAGCTATGCGCTCTACCCGCATATGACTGTTGCCGAGAATATCGGCTTCGGACTTTCGCTCGCCCGCCGCCCGAAGGCTGAGATCGCCGAGAAGGTCGCGGCGGCAGCCGAAACGCTGCAGCTCACTCATCTGCTGCAGAGAAAGCCGAAAGCGCTTTCCGGCGGCCAGAGGCAGCGCGTCGCCATTGGCCGAGCGATCGTGCGCGATCCCAGGGTCTTCCTGTTCGACGAGCCGCTCTCCAATCTCGATGCCTCGCTCAGGGCACAGATGCGCCTGGAGATCTCGGAACTCCACGCCCGTCTGAACTCGACGATGATCTATGTCACCCACGACCAGGTCGAGGCGATGACGATGGCCGACAAGATCGTCGTTTTGAACGGCGGCGCCGTCGAGCAGATCGGCAGCCCGATGGAGCTCTACCGCAATCCCGCCACACCCTTCGTCGCAGGCTTCATCGGCAGCCCGAAAATGAACCTCTATGGCGGCGAGACGGCACGGCGGATGAACTGCACCACCTACGGCATCCGCCCGGAACATGTCAGACTTTCGGAAGGCACCGGCCAGTGGCAAGGCAGAATCCGCCATGTGGAACGGCTCGGCGCCGACGCAATCCTCTATCTCGATGTCCCCGAACTCGGCGAAATGATCGTGCGCGCCGAAGGCGAAACACCTTTCAGGCCTGGCATGACGGTCTGGGCAAACCCGCTGGAGGGAGCGGAACACCGGTTCTGAGTCCGGGTTAAAGCCCACATCGAGGAACAATCCTACCGACCGAAGATCCCGCCCTCACGGCTGTTTGTTTGAGAGAGCCGCCAGATCCTCTTTGAGCCGGACCGGCAGATTCATCCGTTCGTGAAGAATGCTCATGACACCAAGATCGCCGTTCTTAAGCTCGCGAAAGAAGACGTAATGATGTTCATAACGACCGAAATAGGCTGAACGCTTGATGTCTGCCGGAACTGCCAGACGTTGCGGAAGCTGTCGCCAGATCGACCGATCCTCGCACAAACGCTGCAAATAGGCGTGCAGCCCGAGAATGTAGGCATCCGCCTGCTTCTCTCCCCCCGCCTCAATCGTGTCGCGCCAAATCTTGTCCTGCGCGTCGTCAGCGCGCGGATAAAATCGATAGACTGCCATCAGGCTTATTGACGCTTGTTGCGGCGGATGACGTCTTCGGCCGAAACCGCGACGAATTCGCTGTCTTCAGCCCGCATCGCCGGCGCAAGCTCTCTTTGCAGCATGTCCCAGGCCTCATTACGGGTCTGCAAGTCGCGGCGAATGAGCGCACGAATATACTCGCTGGCATTTTCATAAAGGCCGTCATCGCCGACCTGCTGCTGGATATGATCCTGCAACTGCCCACTGACCTTCACATGAATGCTACCCGATGCCATCGGCATACCCCTTTGTTTCGTCTATGATGGATAGCGTAGCACATATTGTCAATATTCATCACGCACGCCTCCGTAGCTTAATAACTGGTCGGGTTCAGCAGCGCTAAGGCGAGCAGCAACCCTCACGTCGGGGCCGGATGCTTTACGGAAGACCGTTAGTTGCAAAGCCGTGACACTCGTTAACAACCATCCGGAGGAAAGCCGTGCAACTTGCCTTTGTATCATTTAGTCTTTAAGGACGCCCCAATTTCCAAGGAGTAAGGGTTGAACCAGCATGTCACATGACCAGACCATATCTTCGGACCTTGGCGTGACGGCCGGCGATCTTGATCGCTACTTTACATTTCTCCGCCATGTTCTCGTGAATGCATCCGCGTCGCGGCGGGGTGACGAAAGCCTCGATTATGCAGCTGCGATGAGTGAGGCCATGCGGCTGGCCCGCGCTACCCATGATGTCGGCCGGAAGATCATCTTCATCGGTAACGGCGGCAGCGCCGCGATTGCCAGCCATATGGCGACGGACTATTCCAAAAATGGCGGACTCCGCGCCATGGCAATGAACGACGGCGCTACGCTGACATGCCTCTCGAACGACCTCGGCTATGAGAACGTCTTCGCAAAGCAGATCGAAATGCATGCGAATGAAGGGGATCTGCTGATCGCCATCAGCAGTTCAGGCAGATCGGAAAGCATTACCAAAGCCGTCCGCGCCGCCCGCGAAAAAGGTGGCGCCGTTATCACCTTGAGCGGCTTTGCTCCAGGCAATCCGTTGCGCGCGCTCGGTGATCTGAACTTCTACGTCGCTTCCGACCAATATGGCTATGTGGAGATCGCGCATCTGGCGATCTGTCATGCCATATTGGATTTTTCCTGCGGCCTCGTCCCGCCCGTCCTTTCCTAAGAGCCTGATTACGCGAATGAATTTTCCCCATATCCACGATCCGGAATTGACGCTTCTTACACCCGATGACGACGTCACCGACCCTGAGGTAACCATCCTCGTCCCCTCGCTCAACGAGGAATTGACGATCGGAACCTTCGTCGACTGGTGCCGTCAAGGCATCGCGGCAAGTGGTGCGGCGGTCGAAATCCTCATCGTCGACAGTTCGACCGATCGCACGCCGGAAATCGCCCGTGAGCGGGGCGCGCGCGTGTTGCGGACGCCGAAGCGCGGCTTGGGCAGAGCTTACATCGATGCCATTCCTTTCGTCCGCGGCAAGTTCATCATTATGGGTGATGCGGACTGCACCTATGATTTTCGCCAAATCGCACCCTTCATCGAGGCCTTCCGGAAGGGATCTGAGTTCGTCATGGGCTCGCGGTTCAAGGGCACGATCGAAGACAATGCGATGCCGCCGCTGCATCGCTATTTCGGAACGCCGCTGACGACGTGGATTCTCAATCGGATGTTCGGCAGCCGCTTTTCCGACATCCATTGCGGCATGCGGGGCATCAGTGTCGATGCGTTGCTTCGCATGGATCTCCGTTCGCAAGGGTGGGAATACGCCTCGGAAATGGTGCTGAAGTCCGTGCATATGGAGCTTGCGACGACCGAGGTGCCGATTCACTTCCTGAAGGATCCGGAAGGACGGCTGAGCCACATGAAGCGCCGAGGCTGGATGGAGCCCTGGCGCGCCGGCTGGCGCAATCTGCAAGCGATGTTTGTCTACGGATTCGATTTCTTTTTGATTTGGCCGGGCTTCCTGCTGCTGGCCCTCGGCTTGATCATAATGTTGCCGCTGCTCGCCGGACCTATGTCGATAGCAGGTGTGCGGTTCTCCTCGAATGCCATGCTGTTTGCGATGGCTCTGGCCGTCCTCGGTCAATCGATGCTGATTTCGGCAGCGATCGGTCGGGTGATTTTTGACTATTCGGGACATGTGCAGCCTCGCCTCGAGCGGCGCCTTCCTTACAATGCAACGATATGGGGATCGGTTATCGCCGTTCTGGCAGGCGTTTTGCTGGCGGTTCCGCTCTTCGATTCCTATGTCGGGAACGGCTACGTGCTGCCCGAGATCGGCATCGAGACCAACTGGGCCGTCTTCGGGCTGTGGCTTATCATCACGGCGTTCCAGATCTTTATATCAGGGCTCATGATAAGAGCACTCGGGGTTATGCTGCCAGTCAAGAAGCCTGCGCCGCCTCTTGCGGGATAAAAGCCACGAAAGGGCTATCATGATCCTAGGCTGGTTCACGGTTCTTTCCATAATATTATGGGGCCTCGTGATCGACAGAGGCATTGTTGCGCGGCTCAACCGACGTTGCGATCAGCCCTTTCGAGACGGCATCGATTTTCTGTTCAGCGGTGTTCTGCCGGCTCTGGCGATCGCCGGTGGCGCGGCCACTATTCTTGGCGCGTTTCATGGATTGAGATGGGAAATCGTTCTTCCCACAGTGGCAGCCTCGATGATCTGGCGGCGGCGCGATCTCGTCGCCGTCCTTTGCGATCTGGGTTTGCTGTTTCGTAGAATCGCAACTGAATCGAAAAACGCAAATCCAATTCCGGCGCTTGTGGCCCTCACATGCATCATACTCTGCTATGTGTGGAGCGTGCTGGCCCTTTTCCCGTCAGCCGTTGCCGACGTCTGGGTTTTCCATATCCCGCTCGCGAACAGTATCATCGATCATGCCGGCTTTGTGTCGCCGCAGATCGACCATCCCTTCTACGGCAATATTCCGCTCTTCTTCAATCTGCTGTTTGCGCTCGTCATGATGGTCAGCGGTCACTGGACCGGCGCGTCCGTCATGAACATCGCGATTTTCTTCGGGTTTCTGTTTCTGCTTTCAAGCTGCGCCAGCCGTTGGCGGGCATGCGGCTTTTTCCTGGTGGCCGCTCTGATCCTCAGCATCCCCTTCTTCAGGGGGAGTGTCGGCGAACCGATGACGGATCTGGCCCGGTCGTGTTTCTCGGTCGCCGCCGTACTTTTCCTGTGGCGTTATCTGGAAACCCGGCGCCCGGCGGAGCTTTTTCATTGTGCGCTCGTGCTGGGGGGAGCGGTCGGAGGAAAATATACGGAACTGCAAATGGTCGGCCTCATAGGGCTGGCATTGCTGCCGACGCTTCTCAAGGGACGGGTCTCGCTGCCGCTCTTTCTGTCATGCCTCTGCGCATTCCTCGCAGTCGCGGGCTACTGGTATGCGAGAAACCTGATCGTCCTCGGCAATCCGATCTACCCCTTCATGTTCGGTCATCCAGGCCTGACCGATGCTTGGATGGCGGATTACATGCTCGAATTGGGCCGGGCTTTCGATCCCGCCAACCGGCATTTCGTGACGAACCTCGCAACTCTGCAAGGGTGGCGCGATTTTCTGCACATTCTTTACCAGTGGTTTCTCAAGAGCAAGCCGAATGCTTTCGTCGCTCTCGCTTTGATATTGGCCGGCTTGGCAGTGGCTTTCCGGCGCATCGCCTTTCTCGTAGCGATTAGCGCTGCGATGTTTGTGATATGGTACACCGTTATGTTCAACCACATCAGGTGGGCGACGCCAGCCTATCTGCTTTTCTTTTCGACCGGGTTTATCGGCGCCTCGCTGGTTCGCGAACGAATGGACCAATGGCTTGACCGACGGATGCTGCCGCAGATGGCCCCCTTCGCCAAAATTATCTCTTCGCCGGCATGCTTGATCGCCAGCCCGGTGATCATAGGCCTGCTGGCCGGGGGCATCTGGATTTCCCACTGGCATCAGATGGGCGGTAGCGACATCGATCCCGTCAAGGCGAAAGAGCTCGACGTCGTCCTTGGGCTGATCAGCGTCGACAAATATATGGAGAGTCATCGCGAAGCCTATTTCATGTATCGCTATATCGCGGATCACGACCTGCGGGCCGTATTTCAGCCGTTCGATACCGCCAATACCTTGCTGTCCACCGCGTATAACGACGGCCGCGATGGCGGCTGGCAGTTGCCCCGTTACGTGCTGCCCGCACCGGGGTCGGATATCGATGCCTTCATCAGGGACAATCGCATCGGCTATTTCATCGTTCCCCCGGATGCCGACAGTGCGTTCCTCGCCGAGCGCATTGGAGCGGACAAAATCGGGATGGCCAACAGCGTTATAGCCCACATGATGCCCCGCTCATCACTGATCTTGACGGATCGGTTCGGCTGGAAGCTCTACCGTTTTGATGCGGATCGCGAAACGTGACGACACCATCCTCCCGCGCATTGCTTCGCATCGGAATCCCTGTTCTTAAAGTGGTGGTCGCGTTCGGCCTCGTCCTCTGGATCGCGCTCAGAGTCGATTTTGCAGAAGGCTGGGCAGCGATCCAAACTCTGTCGCCGACGACCATCGCAGTCAGTATCTTTCTCCTTCTCTTCCAGGCCCTGCTTTCGGCCTGGCGGTGGTGCCTTCTTTCGGAGATGATCGGACGGAGGCTGAAAATATCAGGCGCCATGAATCTCTTCATGCAAAGCCTCTTTTACAATCAGGCTCTTCCAAGTCCCATTCCAGGCGATGCCGCACGCATATTCGGCGCCCTCAAATATGGTTTGACAATCCAGGAAGCCACGCTCGGCGTTGTCATGGACCGGATCCTCACCCTGTTCGGGTTGGCGGTCGTTGCGTTGATCGGCCTGATCATCATGCGCGTTTCTTACGGTCACGATTTCCCAATCCCTTATCTCACCGAACTCACGGCCCTCGGCGTCGCGGGAACCATCGCATCGGCCCTGGTGTTCATCTGGCGTCGCCATCTCTTCGTTCGGTTTCTTCCGGAAAAACTGCACGCGCTGAACGAGGCGCTGCGGGCTTTTCTCACCCACCGCAGAATGCTCGGAATATTTCTGTTGACCCTGGTCATTCACGGCCTGGGCGTCGTCTCGCTTGAGATCCTCGTTCTCGGCCTTGGTCTCCCGCTCAACTGGGGCCAGGCCGCAGCCGCTTTCCCGCCCGTATTGCTGATCGCCATGGTCCCCATTTCAGTTGGAGGATGGGGCTTGCGGGAAGGCGGCATGATCATTTCACTTTCTGTGTTCGCCATCGGCACGACCGACGCCGCAACGTTGTCGGTGGCTTTTGGCCTGTTGCAGCTTGTGGTCGGCTTGGCCGGTGGTGTATTCGTCCTTTCGCGTCCTCATTCGGGAAAGATCAAAGCGCTCTGACGAGCCTTAACAGATCATATGGAGCTGCCGACATGCATGCCTTGGTAACGGGAGGGGCCGGATTTATCGGCAGCCATCTCTGCGATCGTCTCTTGGACTCGGGTTATCGGGTAACGGCAATCGACAATCTTCATCTTGGCCGGATGCGCAATATAGATCATCTGCAGGGCCGGGCGGATTTTCGCTTCCAGAAGCTGGATATGCTCGATCGGGAAGGTATGGACCACCTCTTTGAGGAGGACCGTCCTGATGCGGTTTTTCATCTCGCCGCCAATTCCGATATTGCCGCAGGCAATACCAATACGGAACTGGATCTCCAGCTGAACCAGCTGACGACGACGACGCTGCTTGCCCTCATGCGCAAGCATGATGTCGGCAGACTTTTCTTCGCCAGCACCTCCGCGGTATTCGGCGAAGCCGAGGGCAATATTCACGAGAACCACGGCCCCCTCCAGCCAATCTCGTTCTATGGCGCCAGCAAGCTTGCTGCAGAGGCCTATCTGTCCGTCTACGCTCTGTCATTCGGCATCAAGACGCTCGTGCTGCGCTTTCCCAATGTGGTTGGGGAGCGCTCAACGCACGGGGCAATCTACGACTTCATCAACCGATTGAAGGCTGATCCAACGAGACTTCAGGTGCTCGGTAACGGAAGGCAGACGAAGCCCTATCTCTATGTCGGCGATCTGGTGGATGCGATTCTCCTTGCATGGGACAAGGCGCCAGGCGCCTATGAAGTGTTTCATGCCAGCGGCATCGGCGAAACCTCCGTCCGGGATATTGCCGAGATCGTGGTCTCGAAGGTCGCAGCCGGAGCCGCTATCGAATATGGAAGCGAGGATCGCGGCTGGCTGGGCGACGTTCCGCGCTTCAGCTACGACATCAGCAAACTTATAGCGCTGGGCTGGTCGCCGAAGCGAAAGTCGACGGAAGCGGTTGAACTCGCCGTGGAGCGGATTCTGACGAATGGGTTCTGACGCCGCCATCCGCGAGGCAATCATTATTGCCGGAGGCCTTGGAACGCGCGCGCGCAGCATGACGGGCGATGCCATTCCGAAAGCCCTCCTGCCTATTGACGGCGTGCCGATCATTCTGAGGCAGATCCGCGTCCTCGCCCGCGAAGGCGTTCGGCATGTGCGCGTGCTCGGCGGCCACCTCGGCAGCCAGCTCGAGCCTGCCCTCGGCCCGGAAGCGGAAAGGCTCGGCATTACGATCGAGGTCTTCGTGGAGACGTCACCGCTCGGCACGGCCGGCTGCCTGACGACTTTGGACACGGTCGCCGACGATGTCCTGATCGTCTATGGCGACATGCTTTTCGATCTCGATCTTTCGGCGCTGGCGCGGCATCGTCAGCAATTTCCAGCCGCCCTGACGATCATCGCCCATCCCAACGATCATCCGCGCACATCCGACATCGTCGTTCAGAAGAACGGCTATCTCACGCGCCTCTTGGCTCGCAAGGCGCCCCGCGATGCGGATTGGCGCAATCTCGTGCCGGCCGGCTTGTACGTGGCTTCCGGTCAGTTTTTCGAGACCCTCCTGCCGGGTCACCAGGCCGACATGATCCACGATGTCATTCCCGATCTTCTCGAGCGCTCCATCCCAGTCGCTATCTACGACACGCCCGAGTACATGAAGGATACCGGATCTCCGAGCCGGCATGCCGCAGCGGCCGAGGACCTTCGGCAGGACCGTGTCCATGCAATCCACTTGTCGGTCCGAAGACCCGCGGTGTTCTTCGATTGCGACGGCGTGCTCAACGAAGACGTCGGCGGCCATGGCGTCATTCATCCCGACCAGGTGACGTTGGTCGGCCGCGCCGGCCAAGCGGTACGGCTCGCCCGCGAGGCAGGCTTCCTCACGGTCGCGGTGACTAACAGGCCGCAGGTCGCCAAAGGCCTGCTCGACGAAGCCGGCCTGGATCATGTTCTCGGTCGTCTGGAGGCCGAGCTGGCCGAAGACGGCGGCGTGCTGGATCGCATCTACTTTTGTCCGCATCATCCGGACAAAGGGTTCCCCAACGAGGTGCCCGAACTCAAGATCGATTGCGCTTGCCGCAAGCCCGGAGACCTCATGATCCGCCAAGCTATGGCGGAACTGCCGATCGAAAAGGCGAGATCCGCCATCATTGGCGATAGCCTGCGCGATATCGGTGCAGGCCGCAAAGCCGGTATCTGGGCCTATGGCGTCCGGACCGGTTACGGCCTGCGGGACGATAGGAGCTATCCTGCCGCAGAAACGGGAATCCCCCACGCCGACCTGGTCTTCGACACGGTCTATGATGCTGTTCGCTTTCAATGCAGCTACCACGACATTGGGCAAGCTCTCTTCAACGCGATTGATGAGCGGCTTTCCAATGCGGCGGGCCCGCTGCTCGTAGGCATATGCGGTCGTTCCCGCTCGGGCAAGAGCACGTCCGCGCATGCCGTACAACGTCTTCTCTCGGAAGCCGGGCGCAGCGTGCTGCGGCTGGAACTCGACCGCTGGATACTGCCGCTCGAGCATCGCCGGCCCGATATGAATGCGGAAGAACGCAACAGGGTGGAGGATTATCCCGAGATCGTCAGAAAGCTGCGTCAGTCCGGACAGGTCGAGGCACCGGGTTACCACGCGGCAAGCCGTGGCCAGCATGCATCTCCGACCCTCTACGATGCGCGTGGTGCCGACGTAATCCTTCTCGACGGCATCTTTGCCGGCCACGTGTCGATCCGCGAGGATGTCGATATGACTGTCTTCGTCGAAGCCTCACAGCAGGCGTTGCTGGATCGCTTTCACAAGTTTTACGCCTGGAAAGGCCTAACGCCAGCGGCGGCTGAAGAGCTCTGGACGTCGCGAATTCAGGAAGAGTGGCCGAGGATCGATCTGCAGCGGACATCGGCCGATATCGTCATCAATCTCGAGGAGGCACTCCTTTGATCGTTTCATCCGCACCTTTTCGCGTCAGCTTCGCCGGCGGCGGCTCGGACATCGCGTCCTATTACCGTCGTCAGGCGGGCGCGGTATTGTCCTGCGCGATTGCCAAGTACAGCTTCGTGATCGTGCATAACTACTTCAATGAAAACAAATATCATCTCAAATATACGCGAACCGAGCTTGCCGACACGCTTGAGGATATTGCCCATCCGCTACTGCGCGAGGCCTTGCGCATGCACCGGGTCGAGCCCGGCATCGAAGTCGCCTCCGTCGCCGACATTCCCTCCGGCACCGGTCTCGGATCATCCAGCTCCTTTTCCGTGGCGCTGATTAACGCGCTTTATGCCCACAGGTCGCGCTTCGCCTCCAAGGATCAGTTGGCGGAAGAAGCCTGCAAGCTCGAAATCGATATCCTGAAGGAGCCGATCGGCAAACAGGACCAGTACGCAGCCGCCCATGGCGGCCTAAACTTCATCGAATTCAATTCCAATGGCGGCGTGAACGTGCAGCCCGTCGTCCTCACCGCTGAAAAGATGGCTGAGCTCGAGAGCAATATCCTCCTGTTTTTTACCGGAAGCCAGCGCGATACGCGCTCTGTGCTGTCGACCCAGGTGAAGGCGATGGAGACGGACGAGGACAAGTTCCGGACCGTCGAGCGCATGGTGCAACTGGCCTACGAAATGCGCGACATCCTGATGAGCGGCGATCTCGGCGTCTTCGGCGAAGCGCTGCACCGCGGATGGATGATGAAGCGCTCGCTGACATCGCAGATCACCAACAGCGCGATCGACGAGTTTTACGATGCGGCCCGCGCGGCCGGCGCGATCGGCGGCAAGCTCGCGGGTGCCGGCGGAGGGGGCTTCCTCGTCCTCTATTGCCCGAAAGACCGCCAGGCAAAAGTCCGCCAAGCGCTGTCGCAGCTCAAGGAGATAGAGTTTCGTTTCGACCGGAGCGGCGCGCGCATCGCCTTTGCACAATAGAGGGTGTTGATGGCACCGCGTCTCATCATCACGGGATCGACCGGCTACATCGGTGCAAGACTTGCGGCGACCGCGCGGGAGCGCGGCTTCGACGTGGTGGAATTCGGCCGGCGCTCTGGAGCGAAATGGCGCATCGGCGACGAGCCCGTAGCATCGGATCTCGAGGGGGCAGCCGCAGTCATCCATCTCGCGCATTCTTGGGCGACCGGGCCGGAGGCAGCTGAAGAAAACAACATCAATATCTCAAGCACCGTCAAACTGGCCGAAGCGGCAAGAGCGGCCGGCGTGCCGCACTTCGTCTTTTCCTCCTCCACCTCTTCCCGAGGGGAAGCGCTCAACGTTTACGGACGCACCAAGTTCAGGATCGAACAGCACCTGGCCGCCAGCTCTGCAGCACCTATCGTTCGCATCGCGCGCATCGGGCTTGTCTACGGCGGCCCACGGGTCGCGATGTATGGCCTGATGGCGAAGCTGGCGGCCTTGAGTCCGCTCCTGCCGATGATAGGGCTCAGCCGAAAGGTCCAGCCGATTCATCTCGACGAAGTTGCTGCAGGCCTTTTGGCGCTGGCGACCCGGGAGGACCTGCAGCCGCAGACATTCGTGCTTGCGCAGGAAAAACCGATCAGCTTCGCCGCCTGGCTCAGCATTCTTCGCCGCAGCCAGGGCAAGAGCAAGCTTCATTTCATACCGATCCCCCTGGGCTTCGCTCTCTTTGCCTGCCGGATGACCAAGCTTGTGCCGTTGATCCCGACTGTCGATCCGGAGCGCGTCCTCGGACTCGCGGGCGCAGCACCGATGGAGAGCGCGGAAAGCCTCAGGTTGCTCGACTTGAATCCGGCCGATCCGATGACGGTGTTGACGCGGGAGTTTGCCGAAACAGACCAGGAAGAATTGCACGGTGAGGCGAAGGCTCTGCTGCAATATCTCGGCATCACGCCGACGGAGGCGCAATTACAGCGGCTCGGCGAAGGGCTTCGGCGCGAAGGGCTGTCGCCGCTCGGCCTCTCCCCAATGCTGATCCGGCGTCCGTGCCTGCTCGCCCTCTTCGAGCCACCGGCCAATCGCACGCAGCATCGCTTGGCGCGCGCCCTCTATCTCGCAGATCTCGCGAGCGAGCCGGAAAGACATTTGGCCAAAAAGACGGGACTTATCGGCGCCATGCTGGCCATCGCAAGCGATGTCCTGCTGTTCCCGCTCCGCGCACTTTTGGCGGGACGATATCGATGAAGACGCCCGACGCCGACTTCATCATCGTCGGCAGCGGCCCGGCAGGCGTCTCCGCTGCGTTTCCATTGATAGCGGCTGGGCGCCGCGTCCTGATGCTGGATGCCGGCAATGATGCTGGATCGGAGGAAGAAAGCCGCAGCGCGCGTGTGCTGGGAAACGATCTGGAGTCGCTCCGCGCCGACGATGGCAGTTCACCGAAACTGCAGACTCCGGTGGCCCGCAGGATTCTTGAACGGTTCCGGCGCGAGTCAGGGATTACCGGCGATGGATTCACGCCGGTCGCCAGCCTCGTCCGCGGCGGTCTCTCCAATATATGGGGAGCGCAAATCAGCTACCTCGATGCCGAGGACATCGCGGCTTGGCCTATCGATATCGACCTGCTGCAGAGATCCTACGAACGTGTATCGCAACGCGTCGGGATCAGCACGAACGCCGATCTGACCGAAGGCGCCGACAGCGGATCCGTCCTGCCGCTTGGCGCTGCAGCCGCCCATGTCCTTCATCGGCACAAGGCCGCAAAGCCGGCGGATGGCTCGTTTCGGCTTTTTCCCGCCGTCAACGCCATCCTTTCGGAGCCGAGACCCGGGCGGGCGGCGTGCGACCTGCGCGGCGACTGTCTCTATGGCTGCCCGAGCGGCGCGATCTATAACAGCCGTCAGGATCTGCTTGCATTGCAGAAGTCGCCGCATTTTCGGTTGCTCGACAACGTGCGGGCCATATCTCTGACGTCCAACGCGGGCTGGACGATCGGAACGGCCGACGGATCGTCATTCTCTGCGCCGAGGATCATTCTCGCCGCAGGCGTGCTTGGAACCGCCGCGCTGCTGGCGGACCTCCTGCCGATCGGCGGTGAAGGACTGCGCCTTTTGAACAGTCCGACACTCGCCATTCCTTTGCTTTCTCCGGCAAGGTTGCTGCGCTCGGCGACGGCGACCCACAGCCTGGCGCAACTCGGATTGTCGCTGCGTTACGGCGAGCGCGCATCCGATTATGTGACGGGTGCGATCTATGAAGTCGGCTCGCTGCCGGCGCAGAGCTTCGTCAACAGGATGCCGCTTGGCAGAAAGGCTGGGCGGGCTGCCTTCGAAACGATCGCCGGCAGCCTGCTGGTTGCGACGATCTATTATCCTGGCGACCAAAGCCGGAGCTACATCCATCGCGATGCAGCAGCAGGAAAAGGCATGACCGTTCGGGGCGGTTTTGCAGACGGCTTCGATATCCGCGCCAGGGATCTGAAAAGAAGGCTTCGCCGCGAGTGGCAACGGTTGGGGCTCATTCCGCTTCCGGGCGCATCGCTGGCGGAACCGGGGGTCGATGCGCATTTTGCCGGCACCCTGCCGATGGGCGCAACCGGACCGTTCGGTACCTCTGCGGACGGCGAATTGAACCTCCATCCGGGTCTTCACGTCGTCGACGGCTCAATTCTCCCCGATCTTTCCTCGAAATACATCACAATGACGATTATGGCGAACGCCGATCGCATTGCCCACCGCCTCGCTGAAACGGAAGCAAACCCGGCGCTCTGACGTCCCTCAGCCTCTTCAGGCCCTCAATGGCGGCAATGCATCGCCGGCCAATGAGATGAGCGGCTCGTAATCCGCTTCGGAGAGCAGCGCGATATCAACGAGTCCGAGCTTGGCGCGCGTGGCCGCCAAGGACGGCTCCCTGATGGCGGCATGCAACGCACCTCGGAGGAGGAGGATTGTTTGGCTCGATGCGTCGCCTGATGTGATGAACGGCAGACCGGGAGCCTTGGGTGTTTCGGCGATGATCCGGATGTCCTCGACCATGGCGGGATCGAAACGGCACATATTCTCAAGAGTGATACAATCGATGGCCGCGCCTTCCGCCCTGCCTTCGATAACGGCGGCAATGCTGCCGCCGTGGCTGCCTGTTTCGATGATCCGCCCAAAGAAACGGCCGTTGCGCGCAAGCGGAGCGACGGCGGCGCGAAAGAGATTGCTGCCGGAGTTGCTGACAGGGCTGTTGATCGCAGCTGTCGTGCCGCGCAGATCCTCCAGCACGCGAAGGGAAGAATTCTTCCGGACGATGATGAAGCTGCGCATCAGCGGCCCATCGCAGCCGGGATGGCTATAGACGGGCGTGGCCACCAGCCGCACCCGGCCGCGCAGGCTCGTGGCAAAAGGATAGCCGCATGTCTGCGACAGAAGCAGATCCGGCCTCAGCCAGGCTTCGTCATAGGCAACCGACTGGTCGAGCGTTTCAGGCAACCCCATGAGGCCGGCATGCAGGAGGTAGCGCCGGAGAAACGACCAGAGTTCGGCCGTCGCTTCCGCGAGCGGCCGGGATGTCAGGTACATGGCAATGCTGACGAGAGGCATGCCGATCTTTGATTGCCCCTGCATAAGCGCTACAGCGTCTCGCCTGAAAGGCGGGTGGCGCTGGAACGCATATGTTGAGGATCAGGCAATGCCGCCCAGGCATACATATTTGAGCTCGGTATATTCGTCCAATCCGTGCCTGGAGCCTTCGCGGCCGAGACCTGACATCTTGACGCCGCCGAATGGCGCCTCGGCGGTGGAGACAAGACCGGTGTTGACCCCGACCATTCCATATTCGAGCGCTTCGGCCACGCGGAAGACCCGCGATAGATCGCGTGCGTAAAAATAGGAGGCAAGGCCGAACTCGGTGTCATTTGCCTGCTCGATGACGTCCTGCTCGTCGCGAAACCGGAAAAGCGGGGCAAGAGGTCCAAAGGTTTCTTCACGCGCCACCTGCATGCCGGCAGCAACATCACGCAGAATGGTGGGCTCGAAGAAATGGCCGCCAAGCGCGTGGCGTTTGCCTCCCGTTACGATCCCGGCACCCTTTGCAACGGCATCCTGAATGTGGCTTTCGACCTTGGCAACGGCGTTGTCGTCGATGAGCGGGCCAAGCACGACGTCACGCTCCAGACCATTGCCGACCTTCAACTTCGAAACAGCTTCGGCGAGCTTGGCGGCAAATGCCTCGTAGACGCCGTCCTGGACATAAAGCCGGTTGGCGCAGACGCAGGTCTGACCGTTGTTGCGGAATTTGGCGATGATCGCGCCTTCGACCGCAGCGTCGAGATCGGCATCGTCGAAGACGATGAAGGGCGCATTGCCGCCGAGCTCGAGACCGAGTTTCTTGATCGTCGGCGCGCATTGCCGGTAAAGCAGTTCGCCCGTCCGGGTGGAGCCGGTGAATGTCAGGACCCGGACGTCGCGGCTTGCGGTCATCGCCCCGCCGATTGCAGCCGCATCGCCCGTGACAATGTTGAGGAGGCCGGACGGCAGGCCGGCGCGCTCTGCGAGAACGGCGATCGCGATTGCGGAGAACGGCGTCTGCAGCGCCGGCTTGAGAACGACAGCGCAGCCGGCGGCAAGCGCCGGGCCGATCTTGCGCGTGATCATCGCGTTCGGAAAATTCCAGGGCGTGATCGCCGCCACCACGCCGGCCGGCTGGCGCAGCACGAGGATACGCTTGTCCGGCTGATGTCCCGGTACGATTTCGCCGTTGATGCGCCGTGCCTCCTCGGCGAACCATTCGATGAAACTCGCACCATAGGTGATTTCCCCCTTGGCTTCGGCCAAGGGTTTTCCCTGCTCCAGTGTCAGGATCATCGCCAGATCGTCACGGTTCTCGATCATCAGGCGATGCCACGTCTTGAGCACAGTCGCGCGCTCACCGGCGGTCTTCTTCGCCCAAAGCTTCTGGGCGAGAACGGCGGCGGCGATGGCTTCTTCCGTTTCGGTCGCACCGAAATCAGGCACCGCACCCAGCACCTCACCTGTCGCCGGATTGCGGACCATGGCCGACGCGCGGCCTTCCGCCTCTATCCAGCGATCGGCGATGGGGCATGCCTGACGGAACAGCGAGGGATCATTGAGCTTCATGGGACAACTTTCAGCAGAACACGTGAGCGGCGCCGGGATCGAAATCGAGATGGACTATATCTCCACGATTGAGCCCGGCAATAGCCTCATGGCCGAACGGCAAGCGAACCGAAAGCGCCTCGCCCGTCGCCGTCTCCGTGGAGACGTGGATATTGTTGCCGAGAAAGGTAATGTCGCTGACAGTCGCGGCAAGACCTGCTCCGGCGGCTCTTGCGCGCGACAGCCGGATGCGCTCCGGCCTCAGCATCAGCGCCGCCCTTGCGCCGGACGCCCCTTTTCCATGCACCGGAATCTGATTGAAGATGGTTCCGCCGCCGAGCGCAATGGTGGCTTGTCCATCGGAGGAGGACACCAGGTCGCAGGAAATGAAGTCGCTGTCGCCGATGAATTCGGCAACGAAGCGCGTCTTGGGATTGGCATAAAGTTCAGGGCCAGTCCCGATCTGATCGATGACGCCCTTGGAAAAGACGGCAATGCGGTCGGAGAGCCGCAGCGCCTCTTCCTGATCGTGCGTGACATAAAGGATCGTCACTTCCGTCTGCTGGTGGATGCGGCGGATCTCGTGCTGGATCTCCTCACGCAGCTTCTTGTCGAGCGCCGACAGCGGCTCGTCCATCAGCAGCAACGGCGGATCATAGGCAAGCGCCCTGGCAAGGGCGACACGCTGCTGCTGACCGCCTGACATCTGCGCCGGCTTGCGATCCTCGAAGCCTTCGAGCCGGACGAGGCGCAGCATCTCCTTCACCTTCAAGTCGATCTCGGCCTTCGACTTGCGCCGGACCTTCAGCGGAAAGGCAATGTTTTCACCGACCGTCAGATGCGGAAACAGGGTGTAGCGCTGGAACACCATGCCGATATTGCGCTTGTGCGAAGGCGTGGCGAGCAGCGTCTTGCCCTCGAGCGTAATGTCGCCTTTGGTCGGGTTTTCAAAGCCGGCCAGGATGTAGAGCGTCGTGCTCTTGCCGGATCCGGACGGACCGAGGAACGTCAGGAATTCACCGCGCCGGACATCGAGATTGACGTCGTGGACGGCGACGACCGGGCCGTATTCCTTGCGTATTCCGCGGATCTGAAGGAATGCATCGTTCATTGTTTCAGTACCTTACGCACGAGGGCAACCAGCGCCATCAAGATGATCGTCAAAAGGATGAGAAGGGTCGATGCGGCGGCGACAACGGGCGTCAGGTCCTGCCGCAGCGTCGCCCACACCTTTACCGGCAGCGTCTGCAGGGTGGGGCTCGACATGAAGATCGCCACCACCACCTCGTCCCAGGAGGTCAGGAACGAAAAGACGGCGGCCGAAAACAGCCCATGGCTGATCGCCGGAAGGGTGACCCTGATCTTCGCTTCCAAAGGCGAGGCGCCACACAGCACGGCTGCGTCCTCGATCGACTTGTCGAAACCCTCCAGCGCGCTCGATATCGACAGGATCGAGAAGGGCAGCGCCAGCACGAGGTGGGAAATGACAAAACCCGCCAGAGTCCCGCCAAGGCCGATCCTCAAAAAGAAGGCGTAAAGCGCCACTGCAAGAACGACGACCGGAAGGATCATCGGCGTGAGGAACAGCGCCTTCAGCGCATCGCGGAACATGAACGAACCGCGCACCAGCCCGAAGGACGTCACCAGCCCGAGCAGCACCGACAGAACCGTCACGATGACCGCGATCTTGAAGCTCGTCAAAGCCGATTCCAGCCATCGCGGGTCGGCGAAGAGCTCGCTATACCATTGAAATGTCCAGCCCGGCGGCGGAAAGATCAACCATTGCGATGAGCCGAAGGACAGCGCCGCGATAAAGACGATCGGCAGCAGCAGAAAGGCTGCAGTCAGAAGCGTGATCGCAAGCAGGACGTATTTCCACCAGCCGAGACGGTCGAAATTGAGGAGCATATCAACGTCCTCCCGGGTTCTGACTGCCGAAGAAACGCAGCTGCACGGCATAAAGCGACAGCGTCACCACCAGGAGCACCAGCGCTGCGGCGCCACCCATTCCCCAATTGACCAGCGACTGCACGAACTGCGCGATCAGCTCCGCGAGCATCATGTTGGCGGTACCCCCGAGAAGCGATGGCGTAACGAAATAACCGAGCGACATGACGAAAAC
The DNA here is from genome assembly GCF_002204185.1 of Rhizobium esperanzae. Lineage (GTDB taxonomy): Bacteria > Pseudomonadota > Alphaproteobacteria > Rhizobiales > Rhizobiaceae > Rhizobium > Rhizobium esperanzae. The sequence goes on from NZ_MXPU01000008.1 coordinate 47,530, forward strand.
CATGAGGGCGCCGGCCGCCATGCCGGGCATCGCCAAGGGCAGGAGAACCCGGGTCAGGCACTGCCAGCGGTTGGCGCCGCAAAGGGCTGCCGCCTGCAGGGTCGACGGGTCGATTTTCTTGATCACACCATAGAGCGGCAGAATGATGAAGGGCAGCATGATGTAGGTCATGCCGATCGTGACGCCTGTGAGATTGTTGACGAGTGCGAGCGGCTGGTCGATCAGGCCCATTCCCATCAGCATCTTGTTGATCAGCCCGGTCCGCTGCAGCAGAACCATCCAGGCATAGGTGCGGGCCAGCAGATTGGTCCACATCGACAAGAGCAGGATCGCAAAGATAACCGACGTCAGCCGACCGGGCATGATCGCCAGCGCCCAGGCGACGGGAAATCCGATCAGCAGCGATATTGCCGTGACGAAACCCGAGACAATGAAGGTATTGGCGAAAATCTTCAGATAGGTCGCAGATCCGATCAGTTGCGCATAATTGCCGAGGCCAGGCACCGGTTCCAGTACGCTCCGCAACAGAAGTATTGCAACCGGCGCGATGAAAAAGATGCCGACGAAGGCGAAAGCCGGAGCGACCGCGCCAAAACCTGTTGCCCTGCGCACCTTTGGCAAAGGTGCAATTATGCCGGAGGCATCGCTATACGTCGACATGACAGTCCTTCCCACCCGTCAATTTCCGCGGGGCACGCGCCGAATGCAACCGATTGGCACCGGCGCCGTAGGGGCACGGCGATCTTCGCCGTGCCTGTTCATCTCAAGTTTCAACTCATTTCGCCTGCCAGGCGTACCACTTCTCGCCGATGGCATCGCGGTTCTCTGCCCAATAGTTCATATCGGCATTGACCTGGCTTGCCGTCTGCTGGTCCCGCAGGGTCTTGGCGGTCTCCGGGTCCATCAGCTTGGCCGAGTCGAGGTTGATCGGCGCGTACCCCGTAGCCTTTGCGAGGGCGGCCTGCGGTTCGGCGGAGGTCGCCAGCGCGATGAATTTCATCGCAGCCTCGGCATTCGGCGCGCCCTTCGGCACGACGAGCGCATCCGCAGCGGTGATGTTCTGCTCCCAGGAGGTCTCCACCTTGATGCCGGTCGCCGCAAGCGCCGTCATGCGGCCGTTCCAGACGCTGCCGAAGGGCGCCTCTGCGGAGGCCAGCAGCTGCTGCGACTGCGCGCCGCCCGACCACCAGATGATATCGGACTTGATCGTATCGAGCTTCTTGAAGGCGCGGTCGAGATCGAGCGGGTAGAGCTTGTCGGCAGGCACGCCGTCGGCAAGCAGCGCCGCTTCGATCACGCCGGGAGCCGACCACTTGTAGAAGGTGCGCTTGCCGGGGAATTTCGCCGTGTCGAACAGGTCGGCCCATGTCTTCGGGCAGGCTTTGACGGCATCGGCATTGCAGCCGATGACGAAGGAATAATAGAAGCTGCCGACCGAATAATCGGTGACGAAGCGCGGATCGAGCTTGGACTTGTCGATGATGGAGAAGTCGAGCTTCTCGAGTTGGCCGTTCTTGCCGGCCTGGGCGGCATAGTCGCCCTCGACGTCGACGACATCCCAGTTGACTTCGCCGGCCTCGACCATGGCCTTGAGCTTGCCGTAGTCGGTCGGGCCGTCCTGCACGACGGTGATGCCGGTCTTGTCGGTGAAGGGGCTTGCCCATGCCGCCTTCTGCGCGTCCTGGGTCGTTCCGCCCCAGCTCGAGAAGACCATGCTGTCAGCGTGCGCCGGCGCGGAGACCGCCACGAATGCGGCAACCGCCGCGAAAGCAAATGTCGTTTTCATGTTCCCTTATCCCTGTTTTGGTTTGTCCTACGGGTTATGCCTTATGCCGTCAGCGCGCCTCGCTCCGGGGAGAGAAGTTTGCCGGCTTCATAATCTTGTTTTCCGCCACCTCGATCAGGTCGCGGATCTTCGGCAGGAAGGCCTGCCAGCGGGGATCGGCCAGAAGCCGCTGGCGTCTCGCCTCGCGGTCGTCCAGGCTCGTAAAGGCCCAGATGTGAACGATCTCGTTGATCGTCCCGATCTCCGAGAAGAAGTAGCCGACGAGCGTGCCGAGATGGCCCTTCTGGATTTCGATGCCCTCTTCCTCGACGACCTTGAGATATTGCGGGATCGTCCCGTTCTTCAGCCGATAGGTGCGGATCTCGTAAAACATCGCGTCACCTCATCACGAAAGGATCGGGGATCGGATCGTCGGAGGTCCTGAGCCAGATCGTCTTGGTGCGGGTATAATCGAGCGCCGCGGCCATGCCGCCTTCCCTGCCGTGGCCCGACAGGCCGAAACCACCGAAGGGCGCGATCGGCGAGACGACACGGTAGGTATTGACCCAGACGATGCCGGCGCGGATGCCCTTCATCAGCCGGTGCGCCCGGGTGAGGTTCTCGGTGAAGATGCCGGAGGCCAGGCCGTAGCGGGTGTCGTTGGCAAGCTTCAGCGCCTCGGCCTCGGTCTCGAAGGAGACGACGGAGAGGACCGGCCCGAAGAATTCCTCGATCAGCGAGGGCGAGGCTACATTGTCGCAATCGAGGATCGTCGGCGGGAAATAATAGCCTTCGCCGTCGATCTTGCGTCCGCCGGTGACGAGGCGGGCGCCGCTTTCGATCGATCTCTCGATAAGGGCGCCGATATTGTCCTGCTGGCGCTTGGTGGCAAGCGGGCCGACTTCGGTCGCCATATCGAGCGGCGCGCCGATCCGGATAGCTTCGGCCTTTTCCCGCAGCAGCGCGACGAACTTGTCCTTGACGCTGCGCTCGACGATCAGGCGCGATCCGGCAACGCAGCTCTGGCCCGTCGCGGCGAAGATGCCCGCGACCTGGGCATTGGCAGCACTTTCGAGATCGGCATCGGCAAAGACGATGAACGGCGACTTGCCGCCGAGTTCGAGCGAGGTCGAGGCGAGGTTTTCGGCCGAGTTGCGCACGACGTGCCGAGCGGTTTCCGGGCCGCCGGTGAAGGCGACATGGGCGACCTTGGGGTGGCGGCCGAGGGCCGCACCGCAGGAGGCACCGAAACCGGTGATGATGTTGACGACGCCGGCAGGAAAGCCTGCCTCATGCACGAGACGCGCAAATTCGAGAAGCGGCGCCGGCCCATCTTCCGAGGCCTTCACCACCATCGTGCAGCCGGCGGCGAGCGCCGGGCCGATCTTGACCGCCGACAGAAAGAGCTGGCTGTTCCATGGCACGACCATGGCGACGACGCCGATCGGCTCGCGGCGAAGCCAGACATCCATGTCAGGCTTGTCGATCGGCAGGTAGGAGCCTTCGATCTTATCGGCGATGCCGGCATAATAACGATAATATTCGGCGACATAGGCGATCTGCGCCGACGTTTCGCGGATGATCTTGCCGGTGTCGCGTGTCTCCAGTTCAGCGAGGATCTGCGCATTGGCGGCAACCAGGTCGGCCAGCTTGTAGAGCAGCTTGCCGCGTTGCGTCGCCGTCATCTTCGCCCAGGGGCCCTCGTAGAGCGCCCTTTCGGCAGCGTTCACAGCCCGATCGACATCATTCTCGCGCGCTTCCGGCATCTCTGCCCAGACCGCGCCGGAAGCCGGATCGATGCTTGGATAGGAAGCTTCGCCATTCGAGAATTCGCCGTCGATATAATGCTGGAAACGCCGCATGGTCTTACTCCTGAAATGCCGGCATGACCTCGGCGATGAAGCGCTCGAGCGACGCCTTCTTGCGCTCGAAACTCATGCCGGTGTCGATCCAGAAGGAATATTCGTCATAACCGAGCGCTTCATAGGCCTTGAGCCGCTTGATGACAGTTTCGGCGTCGCCAACGACATTGTTGGTGCGCATCACCTGATCCGACAGCATCGCATTCGCGCGGATCTGCTCGTCCGCAATCCGCTCGATCAGGCCTTGGGTAATTGGCTTCTCATTCTTGAACCAGGCGAAGAAATAGTTGTAGTAGACGCTGAGCTCATGGGCTGCCTGGGCGACGTCTTCTTCCGACGAGCCGACATAGGTGTGGCGCAGCAGCATGATCTTCGGCCGCTCGACGTCGGGGTTCTTGGCGCAGGCATCGTTGAAGCGGTCCATCAGCGACTGAACCTCGTCATCACCCTGCCAGAGCGGCGTGACCTGGACATTGCAGCCGTTGGCGACGGCGAATTCATGCGAGTTCGGATCGCGCGCGGCAACCCAGATCGGCGGGTTCGGCTGCTGCAGCGGCTTCGGGGCAGACGTCGTCGCGGGGAACTTGAAGAACTCCCCGTCATGGGCGTAATCGCCCTTCCAGATGCCCTTGACCGCCGGGATGAGCTCGCGCATCCGCTGGCCCGCCCCCCAGGCATCGAGACCCGGCAGCAGGCGCTCATATTCGAAGGAATAGGCTCCGCGAGCAATGCCGATGTCGAGCCTGCCGCCGCAGATGATATCGGTCATCGCTGCTTCGCCGGCGAGCTTGATCGGATGCCAGAAGGGAGCGATCACCGTCCCCGTCCCGAGCCTTGCTCGCGAAGTGCGGCGCGCGAGATCGGCAATGGTGACGAACGGGTTGGGGGCAATGGTGAAATCCATGCCATGGTGCTCGCCCGTCCAGATCGCATGCATGCCGCCCTTGTCGGCGATCTCGCAGAGCGCGACAAATTCGTCGTAGAGGCCCTTATGGCTCTGGCTGGCGTCGAGCCGCTCCATATGGACGAAGAGGGAGAACTTCATGCTTTTGCGCCTTTGGCTGGAATGGGATGAATGGTGCCGCCGGTCTCGTCACCGAAATAGACGCCGAAATTGCCGATCGAGCTTTCCATCGCGAAGCGGTTGACGATATCGGCGGTCGAGCTGGTCTTGAATTTTGCCGCAGCCAGGGCGTCGGGCTTCACGAATCTGCCGCCGGCAGGCTCACCGTCGCCGGCAACGGCGTGATAGACGATGTGCTGCTTGCCGTCGCTCTTGCCCTCATAGACCGAATAGAGGAAGCCGATGCTGACCGTCAGCCCGGTGAGCGTCTCCAGGTATTTTTGCAACGCTTCGGTCGGGTTGCCGTCATGGGCGTCGATGCTCGGCAGGGAGAATACATCCTCGCCCAGCAGCAGAACTTCTCCACGGCGTTCGACGACGGCCGCAAGCTCGATATTGCCTTCGGCGGCGGCGGAAACCGCCTTGCTTGCAAGAGTCGGCGTGAAATAGCCGCCGCGCGCATAGCCGAGACCGTTGCGGCCGCTGTTGTCGAAGGATTCGATACGCCCCATCAGGATGACATGGTCGCCGGCCTCGACGACCTCTTCCATGGCGCATTCGAACCAGGCCGCCACGTTCGAGAAGATCGGGCAGCCCGCCGATCCCTTGGCCCATTCGACCGCCGCAAATCGGTCTTCGACCGGCCGCGCGAAAGTATTCGATACGTCCTTCTGCGTTTCCGACAGCACGTTGATGGCGAAATGCGGCGCCCCGGTCATGGTGGCAAAATTGCGCGAAGTTTTGGCAAGGCAGACGAGCAGCAAGGGCGGGTTGAGGGAAACGGATGTGAAGGAGTTCGCGGTGAAGCCGATCGGATTTCCTTCCCCATCGCAAGCGGTGACGACAGTCACGCCTGTGGGAAAAGCGCCGAATGCATCTCGCAATGCTCTTGGATCGACAGTCTGGATTGTCATCGTTCATCCTCCCCGAACGACAGCCACTCGGCGAGCAGCGAATTGACGATATCAGGCGCGGTCAGGTTCACCATATGACGATGGCCTCCGACGATGCGGACCCAGCCCTTCGGCGCGAGCGCCGCCATTTGCTCTGCCATCAGAGGTGTCGAATTCGGATCGTCGGACCCCGTCAGGAACAGGGCCGGACCAGCCACGTCTTTCCAACGATCGGCATAGGTCTCGTCTCCGCCGGCAAAAGCGGCGTAAGCGACAGCATAACCCTCCGGATCGACGAGGTTGAGCCATTTCCGCGTCAGTTCCCGCGCAACGACGCTGTCTGCATCGTCGCCGAACCAACGAGCCAAGGGACCTTCCTTATCCACGCCCGTCACCGGAATAGCCGCGGCCCGTGCGAGCACGGCAGCCTTTGCTTGCGGATCGCGCCTGTAGACGCCGTTGAGGTAGGCGACACGGCTGATCCGTTCGCCGAACGTCGCCGCCGCCCCGCCCGATACCAGCGCCCCCATCGAGTGGCCGGCAACATTCACCCTATCGATCGCCATCTCGTCGAGAAAGCGCCCGAACCAGGCGACGAACTCCTCGAGGCGGCTGCCCGCCGGCAGTTTTGCGCTCTCGCCATGCCCCGGCATGTCGACGGCAATGACGCGGTGGCCGGCCGACAGAAAGGCGATCTGCGGCGCCCAGGCCTCGAGCCGCATGCCGACGCCATGAATGAGAACCAGCGGCTCGCCGCTGCCGGCCTCGTGATAGGCCGTTCCGCATGGCGTCTTCTTTCGGGGCAAGTCACCGACGCCTTTTGCTGCAGCGGCGCCCGAGATCGATCCAGCTGTCAGCATCTCAGCGCCCACCCTTTCAAACGCCCGCCGCGTTGGCGACGTCCTGCCCAAGATCCTTCAGATCCTGGTAGCGGTCACCGATGCGGTGATGAGGACGCCCGCCCACCGACGCGCCAAGAGCCACCACAATCTCATCGGCGGCCGGCGCATCAGGGATCGAGGTCTGGATGGTGAGATAATGCGAGCGGCGGCCTTCATCGTTCTTGTCCATCAGCGGGATCATGATCGGCGCATTGGCAGGGCCGCGTGTATTGCAGAAGGCGAGATAGGATTTGGCGCCGACGGCATGGCGATAAAAATTGCCGAAGCGCAGCGTGTGGATGAGCGCGGAGGCATGTTCGATCTCACCATCCAGGCCGACGACGGCGGCCTTGCCATAGGCTTCGACCGCATCGCCGGACCCGACGGCATCGATGATCATCTTGGTCAGCAACTCACCGAGAACTGGAGCGCCCGCATGGATTTCGGGCTTGAGATCCTCGATAAAGCCGCGGCCCGCCCAGGGGTTCTTCACGACCGCGAAAGCGGAAAACAGTTTTAGCGGCACCGCCGCGGCCTTGCCGCCTTCGATCAGCGTCGTTTCGATCTGCAATCCCGTCTTGCGAATTTGAATGGCCATGGAACACCTCATCTCTCTACTTTATATTATGGTATACCATAATATAATCATGTCAAGTTGGTGTTTGCGATTGACGCGGATTGAGGTTCGATCCTTGGAAATCTGCGGTTTTCCGCCCGTCAGCAGCGACGCGGCAGGCAGAACAATCCCAGTCCTTACGATGTCACATTATATATTATTGATTATGGCATACCATCACATCGAGCTAAGACAGGTGTCAAGCTCGAAGTGTAGAGCTCCGGGGAACGTGAATCGCGATGCGCAAAGGCATCGACAAATGTCGATGCGACAGCACCTCGTCGGAGATCTGCAGTGGTCGCTAATGGAATGAGTTTAAAGAGTTATTCCGCAGGCTTCTGGGCGGATAGCACCGCTTCTGCAATGGCACTCGCCGCCGCCACATGATCCATCGCCGCCCGCTGGGCCCCCTCGCCGTCGCCGCGGCGGATAGCGTCGACGATCTTCGACATTTGTGCCGGCCCCTCGATGCCGCGCCGTTCCGTCTTGATCGTCATCGAGCGCAGATGGTTGATGCGAACAGTGAGCAGGTTGACGACGCCCCAGGCGACATGCCTGTCGACCATGGTGAACAGCGTTTGATAGAAGGAAGAAGTATTGGCGAGCACACCCGCCATATCCTGATCGCGGTAGCTGTTGCGGATTGCGGTCAGCGATTCCTCGAGCGCAGCGACGATCTCGGGGCTGCCGCGCTCTGCGCAGAGCCGTGCCGCCATGCCTTCGAGCGCACCGCGGATTTCATAGATCTGTTTGGCTTCCTCGATATCCAGCTGGGCGACGATCGGTCCCTTGTTCGGCAGATTGGCGACCAGCCCTTCCGATTCCAGATGCCTCAGAACCTCGCGCACCACCGTCCGGCTGACGCCGAGCTGGGCGCAGAGGTCGCGCTCGACAAGCCGGTCTCCCGGACGGAAGTATCCGTTGACGATGGCCTCGCGGACCTTGTCGAGCGCCAGTTCCCGCAAGGTCTTCGCAGGACGCTCGACCCTGATTGCTGCGTCCTTCAGAGCACCGCTCATGCTGTACCTCAGTGTTGGATTGACTTCGCCGGCCCAAGCTTTGCTGCGGCAGCCGAATTCAGGAATCGTATTATGGCCTACCAAATACTGTAGCTGTCGGCGGCCAGCAATTCAACAGCACCGTACCGGTCCCAAGTTTGTCAGCCTACGTGTCGGAGGCGGGCCTCGTTTTGACGATCACTTCGGCCACGGCCTTCGCCTGCACCCGGATGTCGGGGACGGCGGTGATCTCCCAGAATTGTCCCGCCGTCAAGGCGCCGACGGCAAACAGCCGCGCCGGCGAGATCCTGGACGGAGCCGTCACTTCCGAAGCTGCATCCACCTGGATGCCGAGGCCAAGCGGATCGGGAACAATAAGCTGAAACCGGCTCATTTCCTTCAGAAGCGGCGAATGGCTGATGCCGGCGCGCTCCATACCCGTGCAGTTGACCAGCCAGTCCGCCCTGATCTCGTCGATCTCGCGCTTGGCTCTGACCCTGTATCCGGCGACCAGCCTGCCATCTTCGGCCTCGAGCGATTTCAGGAAGCCCGCATGGAAGCGAACGGTTCCGTCTAAGACCAGTCTCTCGAACCCTGCGAACACGTCGGGCGCGACCCGGTGACGGTGGATGTTCCACCAGGGAAGCGCATGCCGCAGGAACCGTGCTCGCTCCTCGTGCGAAAGCCGCTGCCAGAGAGCCTGCGTGGCCGGCCTCAGGCCGTCCATCACGCTCCGCCAGTCGGCGACCTCCCTGCTCTTTTCCCGCAAGATCTTCAACAGGCCGCTGATCGTAGCCGGAAGCGTGTGAACGTCGATCGGCAGCGGCGCGGGGGGCGTCCTCGCATGGCTGAGCGGCGCCAGGCCGCGTCGCGAAAGCACGTCGATCCTGCCTCTGTGGCCACGGGCGCGAAGTGCCAGAACCTGATCAATCATCGTCAGGCCGGAGCCGAGAATACAGACCGCATCGGAGGGCGCGACGCGCCTCAGCCAGGAGAGCCGCCACGGGTTCTCGACGATCCGCGATCGCAGCGAAGACGGAACGCCAGTCGGTTCGACCGGAAGGTCGGCGTTTCCGACGCCGAGGCAAAGCACCACATTCTTCCCGGCGACCTCGTCGCCATTGCCGAGGTGAAAGGCGAGCGTGTTGGTGTAACTCTCCACGCACCCGGCTGCTTTGGCCTTGATGAAATCGACCCGGCAACGGCCATCCCGCTTTCGAAGCAGCCGCGCAAGCGTATCCCTGACATAAAGGCCGTAATCGCTGCGCGAGGCGAAATCGCCGGCCTGCATAGGACGTCCATGGGCCTTCAGCCAGTCGGCGAAATCGTCAGGGCGATGGGGCAGCAGGCTCATGCGGCCGGCAGGCACGTTGAGGCGATGGAGATAGAGCTCCGTCCTATATGCCGTCCCGCGTCCGAAACCGGCATCGTCGCCGACGACCGCTATCTTCGCCGTCGCGGGAAGCAGCTCGACGAGATTACAGGTCACAGCGATCGCTGAAAAACCGGAACCGACGACGATCACATCATATGTCAAGGCATTCTCCTTGAACCTCGGTAAAGCCGCTTCTTGTCACTCACCGCCACGCGGATGGCTCAACCGGCAGAATCACGAAAACAATTATCTTCATAGTCTATAAATATAGTTTGTTATTCCTCCCGCCAGCCCCATATCAACCATTACCCTTTTGCAGGTGAGATCAAGGGGCCGCGTGGCCCTCGAACAAAGGGGCTCAAGATGAATTTCAGAAATTTGCTTGCCGCAATCGCCGTCGGCGTCGGCACTCTCGCAACGGCGATCGCCGCTGAGGCGGCGGACAAGAAGGTCGTCGTCGGCTATCAAACCGACGCCCTGCCGTCTTCCGTGGCAATCGCCAACGGCGAATTCGCCAAGAAGACCGGGTATGACATCGACTTCCGCAGGTTCAATTCCGGCGCCGAGATATTCGCGGCCATCGCCTCGGGCGACGTTCAGGTCGGCTATGTCGGCTCCAGCCCGTTTGCGGCTGCGGTATCGCGCGGGCTCGAGGTCAAGGCCTTCTACCTCGCCTCCATCTCGGGCATCGACGAGGCTCTCGTCGTCCGCAACGGCTCGGGCATCGAAAGCCTCAACGATCTGAAGGGCAAGAAGCTTGCCGCCGCGCCCGTCTCCACGGACCACTATCAGCTTCTGGCGCTGATCAAATCGCTTGGCCTGAGCGAGAAGGACGTCCAGGTCTTCGCAATCCCCCAGCCTGAGATCGTGGCGAGCTATAACCGCGGCGATATTGACGGCGGTTTCGTCTGGGATCCGGCGCTCACCGAACTCAAGAAGAACGGCAAGGTTCTGGTGACCTCCAAGGATGTGGCGGACAAGGGCGCGCCGACATTCTCAGCTTGGGTTGCCACCTCGAAATTTGCCGGCGACAATCCGGAATTCCTGAAGGGTTTTGCCTCAGTCGTCACCAAATACTATGCGTCCTTCGCCTCGGACAAGGCCGCCTGGGGTCCTGACAGCGACAACGCCAAGGCGCTCGCCAAGCTTCTCGGCGGAACGGCCGAGCAGCAGGCCTCGGCTCTGAAGAACCTGACGCTGCTCACTCCCGAGGTCCAGGCATCGGACGCCTGGCTCGGTGGCGGCGAAAAGGCGGGCGCCGGCAAGATCCTGAAGGACACGGCATCGTTCCTGAAGGAACAGGGCAAGGTGTCCGACGTGCTGGCAAATTACGGCGCCTTCGTCACCGCCGACGCGCTTACCAGCGTCAGCAACTGATCCTCCCCGATGCCGGCGCGACCATCGTCGCGCCGGCATCGAACTTGCGAGTGGCACCATGCTTAAAGTCGATCACGCCAGCGTTTTCTTCGCAGCCCGGGACGGGCGGACCGTCCACGCGCTCGATCGCGTTTCCTTCGATATCCCCGAACGGGGTTTCGTCGTCGCGCTCGGCGCCTCGGGATGCGGCAAATCAACCCTTCTCAACGCGATCGCCGGTTTCCTTCCACTGTCAGATGGCCGGATCACGCTCGATGGCCGCGCCGTCGAACGGCCGGGTGCTGATCGCGGCGTCGTCTTTCAGAAAGATGCGCTGCTGCCCTGGAAATCGGTGACCGACAATGTCGCCCTCGGCCTGAAATTTGCCGGCGTCAACCGCAAGGAGCGGCAAGCACGCGCCTTGGAACTGCTCCGGCTCGTCGGGCTTGACGAATTCGCCAATGCCTTTCCCTATGAGCTGTCGGGCGGCATGCGCCAGCGGGTCGGCATCGCCCGGGCGCTTGCGACCAATCCCGATATCCTGCTGATGGACGAGCCTTTCGGCGCGCTCGATAGCCTGACCCGCGAGCAGATGCAGGAACTGCTGGTTTCCGTCTGGAACAAGACGGCGAAGAAGATTTTCTTCATCACCCATTCGATCGAAGAGGCGCTGTTTCTCGGCACGCAGGTGCTCGTCATGTCGCCTCGGCCTGGGCGCGTCGTGGCCCGCTTCGATCTCGATTTCATCAGACGCTTCGCGGAGACGGGCGATGCACGATCGATCAAGGCGTCGCCGCAATTTGCCGAACTGCGCGAGGAGATCCGCGCCATTCTCCACAGCAGCGAAGATTTGAGGAGCGCCGCATGAGCGATGTAATACAGGCCTCGCCGGCTACGGCCCATGTCCAGGATCGTCAGGTCAAGCTGGTGAAAATGGCCGGCTTCGGCGCCGGCGAGAGATCGACGGTGGCCATCAGTGTTGCCACCGCCCTGGCAATCCTGCTGCTGTGGTGGCTCGTCGCGGCCCTTGGCATCGTCCCGCACCTTTTCCTGCCGCGTCCCGACGAGGTGCTGACGCAGATCGGCGTCATCTATCGCGATGGGTACGCCGGTGCATCGCTTTCTGAACACGTCGCTGCAAGTCTGTTCCGCATCGTTGTCGCGGCTCTCATCGCCATCTCCGCCGGCATTCCGCTCGGACTGCTGATGGGCCTGAACCGCTGGGCCAAAGGTGTGCTCGATGCGCCGATCGAGTTCTACTGGCCGCTTCCGCCCCTCTCTTACCTGCCGCTGATGATCATTTGGCTCGGCATTGGCGAGACGTCGAAGATCACGCTGCTGGTGCTGGCGATGTTTGCGCCGATCTGCCTTTCGGCCCACGCCGGCGTTCGTTCGCTGCCGATCGAGCGCGTCAATGCCGCCCGTTCGCTGGGTGCAAACCGGCTGCAGCTCTTCATCGACATCGTCCTGCCGTCGGCCCTGCCTGAAATCCTTACCGGCATCCGCATTGCGCTCGGCGTCGGCTGGAGCACGCTGGTCGCCGCCGAATTGATCGCCTCGACGCGCGGGATCGGTTTCATGATCATGTCGGCGTCGCAATTCCTGGCAACCGACGTCGTCTTTGTCGGCATCGCCATCATCGCGGCCTGCGCCTTCACCTTCTCGGCCGCCATCCGTTTCCTGGAGACTTACCTTGTGCCCTGGAAGGGCAAGCTCTGAGGGAATGCAAGCAATTCAAAACGTCAAAGCGCCGTGGGTCTGAAAGGACGCACGGCGCTTAACGGGTTGGCGCAACCTCGTTCAGGCCATGGATCGACAGGAGTTCGGCTGCGACGAGCTCCTGGAGGCGCCATAAATTGCGATCGCGAATGCCGCGTTCTTCCAGATGCTTCACCGTCAGATAGAGGTATTCGGCGCAGGAGCCCACATGTCCGCAGGCCCTGGCAAGCACGCGCGCCACCGTCTCCAACGGCAATCTGCGGGAAACGCGCTCGCCTTTCGGGCCGGCCCAAAAGACCAGCGCGCGCACGAAGCCATGTGCGGTCTCGACAGGAATCCAGCGAACCGTCGCCGCATCTTCGATCGTGCCGACCTCACGGCGGATCAAGCGTCGAATCTGGCCGAGGCGATCGTCATCGGCAAGCCTGAAGAGGATGCCATTGCAGCGTCCGCCGCGATCAAGCGCCATCATGAGGCCAGGCTGCCCCCGGCTTCCCCGCCAACGTGTCATCTTCAGGCAGAAGGACCGGTGCCAACCCCTGGCTGCGCCGCGCTGCCACTCGACGGCATCGAAATCCGGCTTCCATATCAATGATCCATAGGCGAAGACCCAGAGCGGCGCGTCGGCGGATTCCTGGAGCAGCCGCCTGGCGAACATCTCCACCTCCAACTCGGTCAGCGGTGTGCGGTGCGGCTCGGGGCCGGGATCGAGCTCGGGGCGAAGGCTGAGCGACACGAGCTCGCCCGTGAGAGCCATACTAGTTGCACTGAGCATCCGAACCTCGCTTCGCCGGATTATCACCTGCCTATGCTCGGCGATATCGGTCACGTTTCAATGCACCGCAGATGTGGCCGCATCGGCCTGGCGCCGCTGCAGGCTGCGGATCAGCATCGCGGCCTCCCTGACGATCGCGGCAAATGTCGTATCATCGGCCTCGGCGATCCTGCCCGTCATGTCGCGGATGATCGTCGTCAAATGCATGATCGAATGGCGATGTTGCGCCTCGTCAGGCCCGATTTCGGCGTCGGCCATGGCAAGCAGCGTCTTCACCAGGCGCTCCATGGTTTGCCGGCGCCGGCTCCTGGGGTCGGCATTCGGATCTTCGCTGAGGCGCAGGAGATCGTCGGTGATATCGGACATTCCGCTTCCATTCACATCGCAAAAGCCGGTCGTGCGAAAACGCTGCGCCTTCGATCGCCGGTGCGCATCTTCAAGGCATCCAGCAGCCGGTAGCCGGTTCGCCAGCGGCCAAAACCACTTGCGATGTTGATGTGGCCGGCAAGGCCGATATTCCTGGTCTCCGCCTTCCACAGTCGGCCAAACAAGGTCAGCCGATCGACCGTCATGTAGGCGTCGTTCATGCTGCCGATGACGATGCTCGGAAATGGCAGAGGCGCCGTCGGCATGCCGCCGAAGGCGATATGCCCGGGATGCAGATTTTCCGTGGCCGGCAGATCGCAGGGAGCAACGAGCAATGCTCCCTTTACGCGCCGGGCAGCGCTTCGCCCGGCCAGCCTCGCGGCGAGCAGGCATCCGAGACTATGGGCAACCAGATAGGCTTCGCCAGCCTCTTCAAGCGCTTCTTCCAATCGCGGCAGCCAGCTGTCGAGGGTGGGATGATCCCAATCGTCCTGAGCGACAAAATGGCTGCCCGGCTGATCCTGCAGCCAGTGCTGTTGCCAATGCCCCTCTCCCGAGCCGAACAATCCGGGAAGAATGAGGACTTCGCTCATTGGATCAGCCCGATTACCAGCGCGAAGAGGAAGGTGAAGGAACCGACGACCGTGCATATTCCGGCCGCATGCCTGAGCTGCGATATGAGGTTTCCTGTTGCTCTTCTGGTGTCGTGCCGACTGACGCCGGTCTCAACAGCAATCGCCATCCCGCCACCCTCCTCAATACCAAAGTCCAGGCATCGCGCCCCAATAGTGAAGCTCGTATTCGCGCGCCGACCGTTCCTGCAGCTCGTCGCAGGTGACCGTTGCGTCTGCAGGCTTTCGCAGCTGGCGCTGGAAGCGGGCGATCGCAGCCTTCAGCCAGAGATGGAAATCAAGCTTCATGCGAACCTCCTGTCAGGAACTGGTAGGTTGGGGAATCAACGAATGACGTTGCGCATTGGCGAGAAGATCGCGCAGCGATGCAGTCGGCCCGTAGAGCATAAGCAGGCGGTTTTCCTCGCGCTTGGCCAGCCGATATCGGCGGGCAAAGTCAAAGACACTCCAGATTTGTTCGCTTGATCCCGGCGGGCCTGCATCATTCATCGCTGCCTCCTGAGAACGAATTTCGTGACCCGCCTTATTCGGCCGCCGCTACTGCCGGTCTTGCCTCTGGAAAGAAGGCCGACAATTCGCCGACCACTTCGTCGATGCGGTTCGAAAGCGCATCGGATGAGACCGCGTAATCCGCAAAATCACGGTCGGACGCATAGACGGCCGTCGGCAGCGTATGGGCCATGAAGAAACCGAACAGCGGCCGAAGCTGATGCTCGACCATCAAGGCATGCCGGTCGCCGCCGCCGGTTGCTGTAATGATGATCGGCTTCGCGCGAAGCTCCTGCGGATCGATCAGATCGATGAGGTGCTTGAAAAGGCCGGGGTATGAGCCCTTGTAAGTCGGCGAACCTATAATCAGCACATCGGCCCTTACGATCTCGTCGACGACACGCTTGGCCTGCTCGTCAAGGTCCTTGCGCCACAGCGCGCCGCCCAGAGACGGACCGACATCGTGCAGATCATAGGTTTTGCTCGAAAAGCCGTATCTGATGCTGGCGCGTTCGGCGACATGCCGGACGAGCGCCAATGTCTTCGATGGGCGGTTGAAGCTGCCGGCAATGCCGACGAGTTTGAAACCTGACATGGTTTTTCCTCTCTGTGGTTGCTTCAAATATTGTCTATAAAATTACTCGATTAAAGGAATGTGCATCTCTCCTTCGGGGTTCGATTGAAAAAAGATTCGCCTTTTAGTCTACGGTCTGTCGCCGCGCAGATGACGCTCGAGGAAGGGCAAGTTGTCCTGGCCCCAATAGAGCTCCCCGTCATAGATATAACTGGGAAAACCGAAGACGCCGCTGTCGCGCGCATGCACCCGGTCTGCCGACCACTTGTTCTGAACGTCGTCGTCGGCTTGGCGCCTGAGAAGCGCTGCGCCATCGAAACCTGCTGATGTAACGATCGCCTCGCGTATATCAGCCTTGCCGATATCCCTGGCCTCGCTCCAGAAAGCATGCTGCAGGGCGCGGGCAATGCCAATCCAATCCTGCCCGTCGAGATAGGCGGCGATCACGAAGAGGGAGGCCGGCGTCGGATCGCTCAGCTCCGGCCGATGTTCGAGCAGCAGTTCCTTGCCGCGCACACGCGCCCAGCGTTTGAGGTCCCGCGTCCAGTAGGCGCGGCGGATCTCCGGCCGGTTGCGCGAGAAGATGCCACCATTCTCCTCGACCACCGTCGTCAGATAAGGCGTGACGACGACGTCATTCTTCGCCGCCAGTTCGGTAAAGGCATCGAAGCCGATGTGCGACCAGGGCGAGCCGATCGAAAAGAAATATTCCACCGATTTGGTCACTGACGAATGCTCCTGCTGAGATGATTGTTTGATGGCGAATGGGACGTTGTCTGCCGACGGCCAATCAGGAAGCAGTCCGAATTCCCGGCTGCGCTTTCCATCCGAGCTCCGGGGCGATTCTGGTGGCGAAGTCGTGGAGGATCTGGCGATATTCCTCGTGCTCGAACTCGTAAGGGAGCTCCAGCCGCAACTCGCTGACCTCTGGAAGGATCGGATCGGCGAAAAGCCGCTCCAAAATTTCCTCCGATGTGCCGACAATATCGCAGGCGAACAAGGTACGCCGCTCGCCCTGTGGCGAAAGCGTCCGCTGATGGCGGCCGTCGGCATAATCGCGGTAGCGGCGGCGCGTTGGCGCATCGGCGCTGTCGAAAGGCACGATGACGCGGCCGAGCGCGACGCGGCGCTGCGTTCCAGAGTCGCGATAGGTTTTAATGAGCGTGGATTGGGCAACGAAGAAATCGTCGGTCCCCTCCCCCGTTATCACATTGCCCGTCAACAGGTTAAAGCCGTTGCGGCCGGCCCAGTCGGCCGAGCGCTGCGACCCGCCGCCATACCAGATCCGGTCGATCAGACCTTTGGCATAGGGCTGCAGGCGCGGCCGCTGCGGGCCGAAGGGCGTCTTGATGAAGGTCGCGTCGTCGCCGAGATAGGCACCGCGCAGATTGTCGGCAAAGCGCAGCACGCGATCATGCGAGAAATCGTAACGCGTCCAGTCGCCGTCGAAGGCGAGCGGACCGATCAGCTCGGCATGCAGCGGCCGGCCGGCGCTGACGCCGATATTCAGCCGCCCGCGCGAGAGAACATCGACCGTCGCAAGGTCCTCGGCCAGCCGATACGGGCTTTCATAGCCGATCGGAATGACCGCCGTTCCGAGCTCGATCCGGCTGGTGCGCTGGGTGGCGGCCGAAAGAAAGGCGCTGGCGGACGAGATCCCCGGCTCCAGGTGGCGCTGGCGGACCCAGGCGCTGTCGAAGCCAAGCGCCTCGCCATAGTGCAGTTGCTGGAGCGTCTGCTCCAATCCCGACAAGGGATCATCATCGGAATAGTTGCCGGGGGTGAGGAAGCCGATATGGCTAATGGATATATTGCCGCCGCTCATGACCTGCTTCCCGCAATCAATATTTCGGCAGGCCGGGCGGATTGGTCTCGGATGCCGGGAGAGCTTCCTCGGAAAGATGCCAGTGAGCGAGAATCCTCGCATAGGTGCCATCCTTGATCAGGCCATTGGTGGCGATAGTCAGCGCATCGGCGAGTCCGCTTCCCTTGCGGGTGGCGATGGCGACGTCCGATCGATCCGGCCAGCCGGCGCTCAGCGTGCCCACCCGCTTGATGTTCTTGTCACGCGCCGCGATGAAGACGAGCTGCGCGTGCGGCTGGACGATGACATCGGCCCGACCGGAACGCAGCGCGAGAAGGCTTGCCGCCTCGTCGTCGTAATATTGCAGCTCGATCGGCTTCAGGCCCGCGGCGACGTCCTCTTCGCTCCACTTGATCAGGATACGCTCCTGGTTGGTGCCGGCACCGACGATGATTCTGAGGCCCGCCGCATCCTTCGGCTCCTTGATCGAGGTGATCGGGCTATCAGCTTTCACGAAGACACCGTGCAGACCCTGGCGATAGGTGGAGAAATCGAACTTCTCCTTGCGCTGCTCGGTCACGCCGACATTGGAGATGACGGCATCATATTTGCCCGATGTGAGCCCGAGCGGCCAGTCGATCCAGGCGACCGGCACGATCTCCAGCGTCAGGCCGAGGCTGTCGGCGATCGCATAGGCATAGTCGGGATCGGCGCCGACCACGGTCTTGGCATCGGTGGCGTAAGTCGCAAGCGGCGGCCCGCCGGGGCTGACGGCGATGGTGAACTTGCCCGGTTTGACGAACTTGAAATCCCTGGGGATTGCGGCGATCGCCGCATTGTTCCTGGCTGCATGAAGCCTGCCCGGCTGCTGCGGGCTCAGGTCGAAATCATCGGCCGCATGGGCTGCACTGAGGCCGGTCAAGGCTGCCGTCAGCGCCGCGAAGAAAAAGCTGCGGATATCAAGAAAACTCGCCACGTTCGGTATGTCTCCGTTTGCAGTGCAAGGCAGGGACGGACCGGCTCGAACGGCCGTCCGTCCCGTAAAGATTACGAACCACTCTTCGGCAGGCCGGGCGGATTGGTCTGGGCCTTGTCGATCGCCTCGGGACCGAGATTCCAGGCGTCGAGGATCTTCTTGTAGGCGCCGCTGGCAATCAGGTCGTTGACGACATTGGTGACGGGCGCCGCCAGACCACTGCCCTTGCGCGTGGTGACGGCGATCTCGGCCGTGATCGGCCAGCCGCCGCTGACGGTGCCGACAAGTTTGGTCTTGCCGTTGATTCCAGCCGCATAGGCCTGGGTGGCGTTGACGCTGAAGACAGCATCGGCCCTGCCGGACTGCACGGCGAGGTCCTTCACCGCATTGTCGTCGTAATACTGCACCTCGATCGGCTTGAGGCCGGCCGCAACATTCCGCCGGTCCCATTCCAGCAGGATCTTCTCCTGATTGGTGCCGGCATCGGTGATGACCTTCAGGCCGGCAATATCCTTTGGCTCCTTGATCGACGTGATCGGGTTGTCGGCCCTGACGTAGAAACCGAGCTCATCCTTGCGGTAGGTCGAGAAATCGAACTTTTCCTTGCGCTCTTCCGTGACAGTCACGTTCGAGATCACCGCATCGAACTTGCCGGAGGTGAGCCCCAGCGGCCAATCGGCCCATGCGACGGAAACGAGGTTGAGCTTCAGGGCCAGGCTGTCGGCAATCGCCTGCGCCAGATCGACGTCATAACCGATGACCGTCTTGGAGTCTGAGGCATAGTCATGGAGCGGCAGATTGCCGCTCGAGCTGATGCCGACGGTGAAGACGCCGTTCTCGACGAACTTGAAGTCCTTGATTTCAGCGATGCGCTTCTCGTTCTTTTCCACCCGCAGCCGGTTCGGCTGTTCGGGGCTTAGATCGAACTTCTGCTGCGCCTGAGCGGAACCGAAACCGATCGCGCCAATGGCGACGGCTCCCGCTATGAGAAGCCTTACTCTATCTGTAAATGCCACGCCCCTTCTCCATTTCATCTTAAGGTTGCGGTTATTGTCATTCGACCGGAGCAGCCCGTCGCGGCCCGGCATTTCACCAGCGCTATCAGGCGCTAGAGAACCTTGGCGAGGAATTCGCGCGTTCGGGGGTGCTCCGCTTGCGTGAAGATCCGGGCCGGCGGACCGACCTCCAGAATGCGGCCGCTTTCCATGAAGACGACCGTATCGGCGACTTCGCGGGCAAAGCCGATTTCGTGGGTAACGATGACGAGCGTCGTTCCGGTGCGGGCGAGCTCCTTGATGACGTCGAGCACCTCACCGACGAGTTCCGGATCGAGTGCGGAGGTCGGTTCGTCGAAGAGCAGAACCTTGGGGCGGAGCGCCAGCGCCCGGGCGATCGCCACACGCTGCTGCTGGCCGCCGGAGAGCTGGCGCGGATAGGCATTGATCTTGTCGCTGAGACCGACGCGTGCCAGCAGCTCCTGCGCCAGCTGCACAGCTTCCTCACGATCGACGCCACGAACCTCGATCGGCGCCTCGGTCAAGTTTTCGAGCACGGTCAGATGCGGGAAGAGATTGAAGCTCTGGAAGACCATGCCGATATCGGCGCGGCGTTTGAGGATATCCTTCTCCTTGAGCTCGTAGAGCGTGTCGCCCTTCCTGCTATAACCGACAAACTCGCCGTCGACGGAGATGAAGCCCTCATCGACACGCTCCAGGTGATTGATCGACCGCAGCAGCGTCGACTTACCCGAACCGGAGGGGCCGAGAATGGCGGTCACGCTGCCGGCGGGCAGGTTGAGCTCGACATCGTGGAGCACCTTCAGCGAGCCGAAACTTTTCGAAATGCCATGGATGCGCACCGCACCGCCTGCCCGGAGAGCCTCGGCATCATGGAAACCGAGATTGCGCACCTTGTCGGCTGCGCTATCCAGCACCGGCAGCGGACGACGGAAGCGTTCGAAAAATGCCTGGAAAGGCAGCGGCGTCGGATTGCGTACGGCGCCTCTGGAGAAATAACGCTCGATATAGTGCTGGGCGATCGACAGCACGGTCATGATGATCAGATACCAGACGGTCGCGACCATCAGCAGCGGAATGACTTCGAGATTACGGCGGTAGATCACCTGGACGGTGTAGAACAGCTCCGGCAGCGCCAGCACATAGACGACGGACGTGCTCTTCGCCAATCCGATGAGCTCGTTGAACCCGGTCGGCAGGATGGAGCGCATGGCCTGCGGCAACACGATGCGGAAGGCCTGACGGCGGCGCGGCAGGCCGAGTGCAGCGGCGGCTTCCAATTGCCCGTGATCCACCGACAGAATCCCGCCGCGGACGATCTCGGCGAAGAAGGCCGATTGGTTGAGCGTGAGGCCGAGATAGGCAGCGGCGAAGGGCGTCAGCAGCTGCACGGTAGGATAGTCGAAGAAGACCGTATCGGTGAACGGAACGCCGATCCTGATCGTTTCGTAGAGATAGCCGAGATTGTTCAATATCAGCAGCAGCACGATCATCGGTATCGAGCGCAGCAGCCAGATATAGCCCCAGGAAAGGCCCGATAGCAGCGGCGACTTGGAGACACGGGCGAGCGCGAGGGCCGTTCCGAGGATAGAGCCCGATATGGCGGCAAGCGCGGTCAGAAGCAACGTCCTGCCCAGGCCGACGAGCACCGGCTCGGCGAAGAACCATTCGGCGAAGACGCCCCAACCCCAGCGCGGATTGGTGAAGGTGGAATAGAGCACGGCGATGATGACGACGGACGCGAATATCGTGCCCGCCAGCCGCTCGGGGTGGCGCGCCGGCACGATGCGATAACGGGAATATTCCTGCCTGAGTTCTGCCGTTCTGCTGCCGGTCTCAATGCCCGCGAAATCCGTCGTCAGTGCCATTCTTGCTTCCCTTTGTGATTATCGTCTTGTCAGAGATTTGCGCCGGCCACGCGCAGGCGCGGTTCGGCCGCCTCGGCTCCGAAGACCGGCGGACCGAGATGGGTGATGTCCTTCTCGAAGGGCAGGCTCTTGTAGGTCTCGGGATCGGCTGATGTGTCGAAGAGAGCGGTGTAGCCGTAGTTCAGGTAGAGGCCGACGGCCTCGGGCTGGCGGAAACCGGTCGTCAGATAAATCCTCGTATAACCTTGGCGGGCCGCCTGAGCCTCCAGCTCCACCAGCACCTTGCGGGCAAGGCCCTGGCGGCGCAGGTCCGAGCGTGTCCAGATGCGTTTGAACTCGGCGGTGCGATTGTCGTAATGCTTGAAAGCGCCGCCGCCGATGGTTTCACCATCCCGGATCAACAGGAGAAAATTGCCGTGAGGCGGCGCGAAGGCTTCGGGAGGATAGCGGTTGAGCTCGGCCGCAGCACCTTCGGCATTGAAGTAGGTGCCGTAGCGGCTGTCATATTCGTGAATCAGTTCCTCAATCAACGGCTTGGCGTGGGGATCGAGAGGGGTCGTATAGAGAAACGTGTCGCTCATGTCGTTCGTCACCCGTTGTCGTCAGTGAGGAAGGTTTCGGCGAGCCGGACCCAGTAGCGGGCGGCGGGCGCGATGATCGCGTCGTTGAAATCGTAATGGGCGCTGTGGAGAGGCGCGCTGTCGCCGTTTCCGACGAAGAGGTAGCTGCCGGGATTGGCCTGCAGCATGAAGGCGAAATCCTCGCTTGCGGTTCGTGGACGGAAGTCCTTCTCGATCGCCGCGAGACCGAGCGCGTCGTAAGCGACATCGCGGGCAAATGCCGTTTCCTTGGCGTGATTGATCAGCGCCGGAAAACCGAGGCGATAATTCACATCCGCCTCGGCGCCGAAGCTTTCGGCCTGGGCGCGGGCAAGGGCCGGAATGCGCTCTTGCAGCAGCTGGCGAACCTCCTCGCTGAAGGCCCGCATGGTGAGTTTCATCTCCACGCTCTCGGGGATGACATTCGAGGCGGAGCCGGCATGGATCGAGCCGACAGTGGCGACTGCCATATCCTGCGGATCGACATTGCGGGAGACGACGCTCTGCAATGCGGTGATGAAGGAAGCCGAAGCCAGCACCGGATCGACGGCGCGGTGCGGTTCAGCGCCGTGACCGCCCTTACCGACGATCCTGATGACCGCCTGGTCGACAGACGCCATGGCCGGACCGGTGACGAAGCCGAACTGGCCCGCCGGAATGCCCGGCCAGTTGTGCAGTCCGAAGACAGCATCGACAGGAAATCGTTCGAACAACCCTTCCGAGATCATCTTGCGGGCGCCGGCGCCGATTTCCTCGGCGGGTTGGAAGATCAGCCTGAGCGTGCCGCTGAAATTGCCGCTTTCGGCGAGATAGCGAGCGGCGGCCAGCAGGATCGCGGTATGCCCGTCATGGCCGCAGGCATGCATGACGCCGGGATTGCTGCTGGCATAGGCAAGATCGGTCGCCTCCTCGATCGGCAGCGCGTCCATATCCGCGCGGATGGCGATCCGCTTCCCGCCTTCGCCGCGTCTGAGGGTGGCGACGATGCCGGTGCCGGCAATGCCTGTCGCCACCTCGTACCCCCAGGAGGAAAGGCGGGATGCCACGAGCTTGCTGGTCCTCAACTCCTGAAAGGCCAGCTCCGGATATTGGTGCAGATCGCGGCGAAGCGCGATGATCTCATCGAGACAGGCGGCGATGCCCTTTTCGATCGGATCATTGCTGCGGGTGTTCTGAGCGATGGTGTCCATGGCGGTTCGCTCGGCACCTCAAGCGCCGACAGCCCTTCCCTGCTCGACCTGATCGGCGCCGGCCGCATACCGGCTTTCCCGGAAGGGCAGGCCCAGATGATCGCGCAGCGTCTTGCCCTTTAGGACCGGATCGAAATAGCCGCGCGCGGTCAGGATCGGCAGGACGTGCTCGGCGAAATCCGCAAAGCCTTCAGCGATGACGGGAAAGCCGAGAATGAAGCCGTCGGCGGCGCCGTGATCCACCCAGCGGATGATCTCATCGGCAATATGCTCGGCCGTGCCGATGAAGGCGGTGCGCGGCGTCGCGGAATCGAGCGCGACCTGGCGGAGCGTCAGCCCCTTCTCGCGCGCCGTCCTCTTGATGCGGTCGGTGGTGGCGCGAAAATTGTTCCTGCCTATATCACCAAGCTCGGGGAACGGCTCATCGAGCGGGTAGACGCTGAAATCATGATGATCGAAGAAGCGGCCGAGATAGAGGAGCGCCTCCTCGATCGTGACGAGATTGCGGATCGCCTGGTACTTGGCTTCCGCTTCCTCGGCCGTTTTGCCGATGATCGGACCGATGCCCGGATAGACGCCGACTTCCGCCGCAGGCCGTCCATGCGCGATGACGCTATCCTTCAGCTGACGATAGAAGCCTCGAGCCTCTTCGAACGGCCCGCCATTGGTGAAGACGGCGTCGGCATGTTTGCCGGCAAGCCTGATGCCGGAATCCGAAGCGCCCGCCTGGAAGACCACCGGCTGGCCCTGTTTCGATCTGCCGATATTGAGCGGCCCCTCGATGCGGAAGAATCGGCCCTTATGGTTGAGGCGATGCATCTTCGCCTTGTCGACAAAAACGCCGGTCTCGCGATTGCGCACGAAAGCGTCGTCGTCCCAGGAATCCCAGAGACCCTTGATCGCATCGATATAATCCTCGGCGATCTCGTAGCGCAGCTCGTGCTCGGGATGTTCACGGCTGTAATTTCGCCCAGAACCCTCGAGTGGCGAAGTCACCGCATTCCACCCTGCCCTACCGCCGCTGATAAGATCGATCGAAGCGAACTGGCGGGCTATGGTGAAGGGGTCGCTGTAGGAGGTGGAGACCGTGCCGACGAGGCCGATCCTCGAGGTCGAAGCCGCCAGCGCCGAGAGAATGGCGATCGGCTCGAACCGGTTGAGGAAATGCGGGATCGACTGCTCGTTGATATAAAGCCCGTCGGCGACAAAGGCGAAAGCGATGCCCGCTGCCTCCGCCTTGCGCGCCGTCGTCACGAAGAACTCGAAATTGACGCTGGCATCGGCCGGTCCGCTTGGATGTTTCCAGGCATTCATGTGACCGCCGGGGCCTTGCAACATAATGCCGAACGTGACGCGTTTCTGAGCCATGGGATCGATCCTCCTTGGAAAGGTCAGGCAACGAGGGAAAGCCGCTCGGCAGCGAGCAGCTCGATAGAGGCGAGGCGCTCGGCGGCCGAAAGCGCCGGCGTGTCGAGCACGAATTCCTTGACGCCGTGGCGGCGGTGAAGTTCGTCCAGTTCCGTGCGGATCTGCTTTGCCGTGCCGTGCAGCACGCTCGGCACCCTCTCCTCAATGCGGTATTCGGTGACGCCGGCCTGCCGCGCAAATTCGGCCGCCTGCTCCTCGCTGCCGACGTTGACGGTCTGGCCGTTCGGCAGGAACAGCTTGACGATGCGCAGCTCGCCGATCCGCTCGCGGGCATAATCCTCGCTTTCGGCCGCAAAGACAGCGAGCGCCAGGATCGGCCGCTTGCCGCCCGATGCCCGCTCATAGGCCTCGAAGGTTCTGCGCAGATTTTCCGGATCGCCGTTCAGATGGCCGGCGAAGACGAGATCCCATCCCTTCTCGGCGGCGAGTTCGGCGCTCTCGACGCTGGCGCCGAGCAGGAAGCGCTCCGGAGCCATCGGCGGGAACGGAGTCGCCTGCGCACCGTCGTAACTGGGATCGGCCGCGAGATAGGTGTTGAGGTCGGAAAGCTGGCTCGCAAAATCCGGCTTCCTGGACGGATCGACGGCATTCTGCAAGGCGCGCGTCGACAGCGGAAAGCCGCCCGGTGCCTTGCCGACGCCGAGATCGACGCGCCCAGGCGCAAGCGATGCCAGGAGATTGAACGTCTCGGCAACCTTGTAGGCGCTGTAGTGCTGCAGCATCACTCCGCCGGAGCCGACCCGGATCCTCGATGTCCTGGCGAGAAGATAGGCTATCAGCGCCTCCGGCGCCGAACTCGCCAGATTGGACATGTTGTGATGCTCGGCAACCCAGAAACGGTGATAACCGAGTTCCTCGGCCCGGGCGGCAATCTTTACCGTCGCCCGCAACGCGTCGGCGGCGGATAGGCCTTGTTCGATCGGGCTTTTGTCGAGAAGGCTGAGGAGGTAGGTCATGCGCCAAGATCCGCTCAGTGGTTGCAATCTGTACTCTATAAAATCAGTAGACAAACATCATTATAAGAAATGACATTCTCTTTCGCGGACATTGAGAGGAAAAAAGCAGCCGTAGCGGAGACGAAACTTCAGGTGCTGGGAATGCGGGCCGCCATGCGCGTGGATCTTTCAATCGACTATTTAATGATCTATATTCTGGTCAAAATGGAGTAGTCGTATGAAGCTGTCAGAACAGGTAAAGCCGATCAGCTATCTCAAGGCGCATGCGCCCGAGATCATCCGGACGCTAAAGGACAATCCGCAGCCCATCGTCATTACCCTTCACGGCGAAGCCAAAGCGATCCTTCAGGATGTCGGCCAATACGAAGAAACGCAGGAGACGCTGGCGCTGCTGAAGGTGCTGGCGCTCACCAATCGAGAGGTCGAGGAAGGCAAACTGCGCCCTGCATCGGAAGCCTTCGCGCGCATCCGCAAACGTCTGGCCGACAACCAGTCCTGATGCGCTACCGTGTTCTTCTCGCCGAGGAGGCGGAACGCGACGTCGAAGATCTCTATCGTTTCATTGCCGCCCGCGACGGCGCCGAGACGGCGGAGCGCATCCTGACGGAAATCGAAAGCGCCTGCGCCGATCTCGGAGAATTCCCTACACGCGGAAATATTCCGAAGGAACTGGCCAGCATTGGTATCTCCGAATACCGCGAACTGCATCACAAGCCTTGGCGCATGATCTACCGTATCATTGGCACCGACGTCGTCGTCTACTGCGTGGCGGACGGACGTCGCGACATGCAGTCGTTTCTGGAACGACGGCTGATCCGCTAACATTCGGTATACCCCTCTCCTTCGACATCCCCCGGCGATCATCCGAGCATGGATGACCCGGACGAGCGCCGAAAACCTATCCCGCCTTTCGGCCTGCCGGCGCATTTGCCCGCAGGAGCGCCATCAGCATCGGGCCGATCGCGAATTCTCCCTTTTCACTTCTCCGCGTCAGGTCGCGAAGATAACCGCCGGCTGAATTGATGTGGCCGCCGCGTTCCAGGATGCATGCCATCACGGTCGCGGCGTTCTCAGCGCCCATGACATTTGCCGCCTCCTCATAGGCCGACGGACTGACGCCCAGCATCGATCGAACCGTGACGGCGGCGCTCATCAGCTCGCGCCAGTTGCCGATCACGCCATTCGGCCCATAGGCCAGGATTTCCGGGCAGGCCTGCAGGACCAGGCCAAGCGGGAAGGATTTCAGTCCGCCGGCATCATGGCGACCGCCCGGCCCCCCACCTTGCCGTTCCTCCGGCCTAATCATCTTGGCATCCTCGTGCTTCTTCCCTTCCATCGTCACGGCCCCTCCCCCATTGTCTTGCTCGGCCGCTGCGCCCTGCTTCGTTTCGAAGCACGGTTCAAGTTCAGAAGTGGATTCGGGGTTTGAATTCTGTATGTGACGCTCGATATAATGGGCATTGCCGCGCTGTTTTGCTGATTTAATCTGAATTTCCAGCCGGTTGAGTATCTCCGCGCGAAGTGCTGTCAATTCATCCAGCAGCTGTTCGACCTGGGCTGTCGTCGGCGACCGCGGCAGGCTTTCGACCAAGCCCCGAAATTCCTGGTGCAGCCCCTGCCAATCCCCTGGCACGTCCTCCTCGACAGCCGCTTCGATCAGTTTCGCGACGTCACGCCGGCAAAGGGTGATGCGTTCGCGCAAGCGCTGGACGTGCAGCCGCTCAGCCATCACCTCGGCTGCGAGCTGCTCGATCTCCTCAGCCCGGGCAAGCAGTGGCGCCAGCGAGAAGCCGAAGGCCTCGTTGACCTCCCCTGCCCTGTCCCTGCGGACATAGCGCTTGCCGTTTGGACTGTCCTTGCGCAACAGAAGCCCCGCCTCGACAAGTGCGGCAAGATGGCGCCGCACCGTCTGTTCGGCCATGCCATGCGTTCGGAGCGACAGCTGGACATTCGACGGAAAGACGATCAAGCCGTTTTCCTGGGCCAGTTCGTTCTTCGGATAGAAGCTCAACAACGCATTGAGCACCGCAAGCGCCCGATCGGTGATGCCGAGCAGCGGCTTTGCTTCGCACAGCGCACGAAACAGTTTCCATTTGTCGACCGACTGATCAGGCTTGATCTCACCTGCCATAACCTGGTTTGCGAGCATTCCAAGCGTCATCGACCGCCGCCCAAAGGGCGTCGATATACTTCCGGTTTCCATCTCTTCCACCTCGACGAGGCAAAAGAAATCCGCTCACCTAAACGGCGTCAAAAACTCTTGACAGCGATTCTCGGAAGTGCGATTCTCGGAGGTGTTCAAGACTACGAGGAAAGCTTCCGTGACGGTGACGTTCGGGGGCTTTTTTCTTTTGCGCGTTATCTCCTGTCCAAATTGTCAGCTGACAACTAGTCTAACTGCCTCATTTTCCCTCATTTTCCTCTTCGAATTCGGCGGCGAGGCCCGCCAACCGCCGAGCCAGGAATTCCGAAAATGCCGCCGATTTGACGGTGATGCGAAAGCTCTTGCCCGAGCGGCTCACCGAAGCAAGCGTCCCGCCGCTTTGCGTCCGCAGCGTCTGCTCGATCCGCTGCGGCGCGCTCTTCTCCTCCAGTGCCTTCCAGATGACATCGAAGCGGCTATTGCTCTCCAGCGTCTGGAAAGCGGCGCCTGCGATTGCGGCCTGCACCTTCTTCCGCCCGCCTGTCTCTCTGAATTTCTCGGCAAAGGCCAACCAGCGGGGACGCCCCACCTTCGGCGCCGGTCCGATGGCAAGAATGATCTCGGGATCGATCGTCTGCGCCACCTGCAGCAGCCGTGACGTTTCCGGTTTATCCGTCGCCAGCGCCTGAGCAATCATGTCGCGACTGAAGCCATGTTCATCCATGCGTCGCGCAAACAGCGCCCGTTCGATGAAGCTCAAGTCGACACGCGGGCCGTTCTCCTGACCCTGCGCGAGAATCAGCTCTTCATCCGTGAGCTTGCGCACGACGGCCTTGACGGGAACACCGATTTCCGCGGCCGCACGCAACCGCCGGTGGCCATAGGCGGCCTGGTAATGCCCAGCCTTTACCGGGTCCGGACGCACAAGGATTGGAACCTGCTGTCCGCTTTCCTGGATCGACTGCTTCAATCGCTCGAACTCAGGATCCCTGTCGACCGGGATGCGGTCGCGGATAAAAGACATTTCGACGACAGCCGCATCGATCTCCAGCACTTTGTCGCCAGAGGCGAGGGACTCACGCAGGGACTTGGCGGCGGCTGCTTCCTCTCCCAACCGTCCCAGCGACAGGTTCATCGCCTTGACCGCACCCGACGGTCGATGCGGCGGCGGCGCGCTTGGCGTCTCCGGCCGTGCCGGTTCGACAGCGCCAACCATGCTCTTCAGGATATCGCGACCTTTTGGGCTCATGTCCTGCTCCATGCACTGCGGATGAGTTGCTCGACCTCGGCATTGACATTGTCGACGGATTCGACGCCGCGGTCATAGGTCTGGCGATGCATCGTCTCGCGGCCCGCCTCGTAGATCGTCTGCTTGGACAGGCCAGCGTCCGAAACCGCCGTTGACTTCACCATCATCGAGGTCAGCACACGCTCGCCGAACAGGCTGCGCAGGAAGGCGACGATCTGCGCCTGCGGACCGTCATTGGACTCATAACGGGTGATCAGATAGCGCATCCAGTCATATTCGAGATTGCCGCCTGCCTGCTTGACGACGGCCAGAAGGTCGGAGGTCATCGTCAGGAACTGGTTCATCGACGCCACGTCGAGCATCTGTGGATGGACGGTGATCAGCACGGCAGTCGCAGCGCAGAGAGCAGACAGCGTCAGAAAGCCGAGGGTAGGGGGGCAATCGATGATGACGACGTCGTAGCTCTGTTCCAGCGAATGCAGCGCATTGCCGACCCGCATGAAGAACATGTCTTTGTCGTCGCGATTGCTGTCGGCCAGCGCCTTCGGGGTATCGTGCTCGAACTCATGCAGTTCGAGATTGCCCGGAATGAGATCGAGACCGGGGAAATAGGTCTGGCGGACGATGTCGGCAACGTCGCGGCGCGTCTCGTCATATTTGATGGCGCCGTAGAGCGTCTCGTTTTCACCGACATCGAACTCCGGCTGATATCCGAGCATCGCCGACATCGACGCCTGCGGGTCGAGGTCGACGGCGAGCACACGATAGCCGCGCAGCGCCAGGAACTGCGCCAGATGGATCGACGTTGTCGTCTTGCCGGATCCGCCCTTGAAATTGGTGACGGCGATCACCTGCAGATGGTCGCCCAGCCGGCGCGTCGGCAGATAGGAGGGTTTGGTGCGCCCCAGATGCTGGCGCATCGCATGGATTTCTTCGAGCGAGAAGACACGGCGGCCGGCCGCCGTCTTTTCGGGATTGATGCTTTCCACCTGGGCGGTGAGGTGGCGAACATAGCTGTCGGTGACGCCGAGCAGCTTGGCGGCCTCGGTGCTGCTGAACCGCCGCAGCGATTTGCGGGCATCGGGCGAAAATAACCGCTCGAACAGCACCTGGAGTTGACTGCTGAGCATCGTCGAGTCCTGCGCAATCGTCTCGTCGATCGAGACTTGACTCGCTCTTCTGGCTTTCTCAACAATCGCGGCCTTGGTCGGCATTCACGCAAATCCTGATAAATCGGGCAATTTTGCGCAAATGATCGTGAGTCTGGCGATTCCGTCAAGCGATTTCTTGGTTAGCCAATATATAACAAACTGAATTCGTCAAAAAAATAGCGTGGAATTCCGGAATCTTAGCGCAATTGTCAGCTGACAACGGCGCCGACCCCACATCGCCGGCGGCGGCCCGACGGATCGCCGCAGATTCTCGATTGAACGTGAAAGCCACCGCCGACTCATCGCAGGGTAACTGCGCTTGGCACAGATCGACCAAGCAAATGCCGCTTCTTATTTATAGGCAGAGGAACGGCAGAGGCTTTCCGCCTCCAAGCCGCGGACGGGCTCGACGCCGGAAGCCTTGACATTTCCATCTTGGGATTCGGAATCGCGGCGTGACGGGGCAAGGCCGAGCATTTGTTCGAGACGGCCAGCGTTGAGCGGAGCGCTTATTCCCTTGAAGTTCATCTTCCATCTTTCGTCTGCATGTGAGCTTGCGTGAAGGAGAGATAAGCGCAATTTGAACCGGCGGAGAACCGCCCGGCGACTTTATCACCATCTTTTCCATGTGCGGCGAAAAAGGAGAGGGGCTCAATCAAGCATCGGTCCCGAGATGGCGCTTGCGACAGCGACAATGCGACGGCATACACGCGAATACGACGGCCGTGTTCTGTTCGCACCATGCGTATTGCAGGGTCGCGAACAGCGGCCGCAGCTGAGCTGCGCGCAGACGGGAACAGTCGCATGTGACTATCGACTGTACGGATTGCAGACGCTCGCGCTATGCGAATCATGTCTCGAGAGGTATGATCGAAATCGTTAAACGGTCCTATGCCGAGCTGCTCCTCCAGAAATTATCTCCTGCCTAACGGAACCTACGGGGGAATTTGCTTCCGTCTACGGAATTCCTCGTTGTTTACCTGTTGTTTACCATAAGGCGGACACAGCGCCGGCCGACTCCATTTTGCGGTCCACGCGCAGGAGGGGCGACATGATCATTGCGTTGCCGGCCGCTTTCCCGCTCTTGGTCGGGGCTACCGCGCTTTCATTCCCTCTCGATTGGTAAAATGGGCATTGCCCAACCCTGTTCCGATGGTCAGCACCGCCCATGTCGATACGTCGTCGATGAATGGGATCTGCGACAAGCCTTGCACGACAGCGTCATTGTGCATCATCACGAATGTGCTGTGATCGCCGATTGCGGGAATGGCCTTCATCAGTGCTGCGGGAAGGTTGAAGCTGTCGCTTTCCCAATTGCCGCCTGGCAGGTTCTGTCCGCCGCGTTCGATCGAACCGTCTGCTTTGATGATACCGGGACAGCCGATCCCGATGATCGGGGCCGGCTTCAGATTGGCCTTTTCTGCCTTATCGATTAGCTCCTGCAACATCGCCGCCAGCCTTTCTATCGTCGCACTGCGGCTCGGCTCGTCGTCGGCGTGACGCCAGATGGTTGATTCCCAGACACTCGCATCGGCAAAGTGCGGTTTTTTTTCCTTTCCGAACTCGACGATTCCGGCACGGACGTTCGTGCCGCCGATATCGACGGCCAGCATCGCCTCATAGCCTTTGAACATCCAGGACGGCATGAGGTGGACGGAACCGATCAGTCCAGCCTCGTCGGGATGGTGGACGATCGGGATGACCTCGATATCGATACCGGCCGCCTTGAGCAGAACCATGGTCCTGGCGATCGTCAGCTCCCCGAAGCGGCTTTGCCTGAAGCCGCCGCCGACGACGATGCGCTCGGTCTTGGACCAGCGCTCGTCCTTGAGGAATTTTTTGATGACCTCGGCGAAATCCTGTGCGAAGTCCTCCACCGCGCCCATGATCAGTGCGGCGGCCTCCATGTCGTCTCCCTTCAGCAGAGACTCGATCTTTTTCTTGGAAAGCTTCGTCGTCTCGACCCTGCCGAGCGGATCGTCTCCGAACTTGCGGACATGGTTTCTCCAATCCTCAAGCTTCTGCTGAAAGGTCTTCTTGTTGGCGTTGTCGCCAACGAAGCCGTTCTTGTCACGCAGTTCGTTGTTGTAGTCGTCGACCGTTACCAACGGCAGGACCATCGCGCCATGCGCTAATGGGGCACTCGCCCCGTCACGGGGCTCCGGATTGCGTTTGGCCATCGATGTCCCTTTCCGGCCGCGAGGGGTCGAACAGGCGGCAAAATAAAACGCCGACCAGCCTCTGGATGTTCCGGAGCTTATTAACTCATCTTGCCCTCGTCCGCCGGCGACCTAGCTTCAATGATTGCAGAGTTTGGAGAATGCCGTGCAGAACGACGCCGCTACGCAGGAAATGCTTTCAATGGTGCTGGAGGAACCGGAGCACTGGGCGATGTTTCTCGACATCGACGGAACGCTGCTTAACCTTGCGCCTACGCCGGATGCGATTGAGGTCCCAGAAGACCTGCCCGGACACCTTCATCGTCTCTCGAACAAGCTCGGCGGCGCCTTGGCGCTGGTCACCGGGCGCTCGCTTGCCTATGCAGACGAGCTGTTCAAGCCCTTTGCGTTTCCAACCGCAGGCCTGCATGGCGCCGAGATCAGGAGCGCCGCCGGAATGCATACGGTCGAGGCGACCCCCGAATTCCAGGCGCTGAAACATGCATTGACCGCCGAAGCCGAACATTATCCGGGTGTTCTGATAGAGGATAAGGGTGCAGCCGTTGCCGCGCATTACCGGCTGGCGCCGGAATATGAAAAAGTCATTGAAGAGCGCATGCACCACTATGCGGAGCTTGCCGGACCGAACTGGGCGCTGCAGCTCGGTAAAAGGGTGTTCGAGCTACGACCGGCACGGTCGAGCAAGGGCGATGCGCTGGAGCGCTTTTTTCAGTCAGATCCTTTCAAGAACCGCTGCCCGATTACCATCGGGGATGATTTGACCGACGAGTCGATGTTTGCGATCGCCAATGCGCGCGGCGGTGTCTCCGTGCGTGTCGGGGCCATCGGCGCCCCGAGCTGCGCCACGAGCCGGCTGTCTTCGGCTGCACTGGTCAGGAATGTTATTGCCGCCCTGGCCGCCTGAGATGAATTTCAGATTGCCGTCGTCTTTGCGCTGCCGGCGTAGCGTCAATCATCAAAAAAGTATCGGTTTTGGCCGGGAATCGTGGTGGCGGGCATGAAGCGAGCCCACTACACTCGTCATAATAATAAAGCCAAAGGGAATTTGGCAGGCGGACGTAGAATCGCCCCTGGAGGAGGAAACGATGGAACCCGACTTGGAAGTCGTTCAGATCAGACCGGGCGAATCCTTCGCAACGAAGGCGCATGGTTATCCCTATCACACCGTTCGCTGGCATTTTCATCCGGAATATGAACTGCATCTCGTCGTGGCGACCACGGGACGCTATTTCGTCGGCGATTTCATCGGGGAGTTCGAACCCGGCAATCTGGTGCTGGCCGGCCCCAATCTGCCTCACAACTGGATCAGCGACGTCCCGAAGGGATCGAGTATTCCGCTTCGATGCCAGCTCATCCAGTTCAGTGAGAATTTTATCAGCGACACGATGAAGGTGCTGCCCGAGCTCAATCCCTTCGAGCCGGTCCTCGAAGCGTCCCGCCGGGGCGTGCTCTTCGGCACTGAGACCAGCCGGCAGGTGGCGCCTTTAATGAACGAGGTGCAGCAGGCCCAGGGCGTACGCCGTATCGAGCTCTTCATGATGATCGTCGGGCTGCTCAGCCGGTCGCAGGATGCCCAGCTTCTCGCAAGCCCCAGCTATCTGCCCGACCCCTCGGGCTATATGTCGGCCGGCATCAACAAGGCGCTCGCTTATATCAGAGAGAATCTGACGAAATCCTTCGACGAAACCGATCTTGCGGCGATCGCCGGGCAGTCCACAGGCGCCTTCTCACGCGCTTTCCGCCGCCACACCGGCATGTCGCTCGTGCAATATGTGAAACGCCTGCGCATCAATCTCGCCTGTCAGATCCTGATGAGCGACGACCATGCGTCCATCACCGACATCTGCTTCGAGGTTGGCTTCAACAATCTCTCCAACTTCAACCGCCAGTTCCTCGCGGAGAAAGGCATGACGCCGTCCCGCTTCCGGCGATTGTTGGGTGACAATATCAACGTGGCGAAGGCGGCATAAGGTCCGCCGAAGACGGCAATAGGGGAGGACAAGGAGGAGGAACGAAAACTGACGCAGGCTTGGACGTGAGCGCGCGAGGAGCGGCTCGCGAGAGGAGACGCTTGTCCTCAGAAACAGCAAACCGCTGGGACAGGCACAGCCGCTCATTCAGCCGAACGGCACAGCAGAACACTGCAATCACGCACTACACGATTTTTTCCAATGGGAGGAGATGGAAATGATGAAATTTTCGACAAAAGCGGCAGGCGCCGCGGCACTTATGCTGTCCTTGCTCGGCGGAACGTCCGCCTTTGCACAAAGCAAAGTTGCGGATGCAACCGTCGCGTTCCTGATGCCCGACCAGGGCTCAACCCGTTATGAAGAGCACGACCACCCCGGCTTCGTCGCCGAAATGAAGAAGCTTTGTGCGTCCTGCAAAGTCATCTATCAGAATGCCGATGCCGACATCGCCAAACAGCAGCAACAGTTCAATTCGGCCATCACCCAAGGCGCCAAGGTCATCGTGCTGGACCCGGTGGATTCGGCGGCGGCAGCCTCTCTCGTTCAGCTCGCTCAGAGCCAGGGCGTCAAGGTCATCGCCTATGACCGTCCGATCCCGAAGGGCAAGGCCGATTTCTATGTCTCCTTCGACAACAAAGCGATCGGCAAGGCGATTGCGGAATCGCTCGTCAAGCATCTGAAAGCCAAGAACGTGCCGACCGACGGCGGCGGCATTCTGCAGATCAACGGTTCGCCGACCGATGCCGCCGCCGGGCTGATCAAGGACGGCATTCACGAGGGTCTGGCGAGCGGCGGCTACAAGACGCTTGCTGAATTCGATACGCCGAACTGGCAGCCGGCGAATGCCCAGCAATGGGCGGCCGGACAGATCACCCGTTTCGGCAAGCAGATCGTCGGCGTCGTCGCCGCCAATGACGGCACCGGCGGCGGCGCCATCGCCGCTTTCAAGGCAGCCGGCGTCGATCCCGTGCCGCCGGTGACCGGCAATGACGCGACGATCGCCGCGCTGCAACTGATCATATCGGGGGACCAGTACAACACGATCTCCAAGCCGAGCGAAATCGTCGCTGCTGCCGCTGCCGACGTCGCCGTGAAGCTCCTGGCAGGCGAGACGATCAAGGCCGAGATGACGCTTTACGATACGCCGGCGCAGCTTTTCGTGCCGGCTGTCGTGACCGCCGAGAACCTGAAGGCCGAGATCATCGACAAGAAGATCAACACCGCCGAGGAGCTCTGCACCGGCCGTTACGCCGACGGCTGCAAGAAGCTCGGCATTATCAAGTAATCCGCCAGGGAAGCGCGGCCGCCATCGGTCGCGCTTCCGCTTCGCTTTTCGGAAAGGCCAGGCGATGTCTGACACCTCTCACACTTTTGACTCGCACCAGCCCGTCCTCAGCCTGCGCGGAGTTTCGAAGAATTTCGGAGCGGTGTCGGCGCTGACCGACATCGACCTCGACGTGCATGCCGGCGAGGTCGTGGCGCTGGTGGGCGACAATGGCGCCGGCAAATCGACACTGGTCAAGATTCTGGCCGGCGTCCACCAGCCGACCTCGGGCACCATCCTGTTCGAGGGTCAACAGGCAGATTTATCGAGCCCCAGCGCGGCGCTCAATCTGGGCATTGCGACCGTGTTCCAGGATTTGGCGCTTTGTGAAAATCTCGATGTCGTCGCCAATATCTTTCTCGGCAAGGAGCTCAATCCCTTCCAGCTCGACGAGGTCGCGATGGAGATCCGCGCCTGGAAGTTGCTGAACGAACTTTCCGCGCGAATCCCAAGCGTGCGCGAGCCCGTGGCCTCGCTATCCGGGGGCCAGCGTCAGACCGTGGCGATCGCCCGGTCGCTGTTGCTCGAACCGAAACTGATCATGCTCGATGAACCCACGGCCGCACTCGGCGTTGCCCAGACGGCCGAGGTGCTGGATCTGATCGAGCGCGTGCGCGAGCGCGGCCTCGGCGTTATCATGATCAGCCATAACATGGAGGACGTGCGGGCCGTCGCCGACCGTATTGTCGTGCTTCGGCTCGGCCGCAACAACGGCACCTTCATGCCCGACGCATCCAATGAAGAGCTCGTCAGCGCGATTACCGGCGCATCCAACAATTCCGTCTCCCGCCGCGCGATGCGCCGCAAGGCGCAAAGCCCAGAGAATGAGGAGGGCAGGCCATGATGAAGACCATTCGGAACGAGCCGGCAACACCCGCGCTTCTCGACCGGCGCGACGAAAGAGTGCGCCATGACGACAGCTTTGCCGGGTCGGTCCGCGCCTTCTGGGACCGCATCCGCTCCGGCGACCTCGGCTCGCTGCCTGTCATTGTCGGCCTGGCGATCATCTGGACGGTCTTCCAGGCCCTCAATCCGGTGTTTCTCTCCAGCGCCAACCTCGTCAACATGCTGTTCGATTGCTCGACGGTCGGCGTCATCTCGCTCGGCATCGTCTGCATTCTGATCGTTGGCGAGATTGATCTCTCCGTCGGTTCGGTCAGCGGCTTCGCCTCGGCGCTCACCGGCGTCTTCTGGGTCAATCAGGGCTGGCCGGTGGCCGCGGCGGTGCTCGCCGCGATGATCGTCGGCGCTCTGATCGGCTCGCTTTACGCGTTCCTGTTCAACCGCTTCGGGATGCCGAGCTTCGTCTCCACGCTGTCCGGCCTGCTCGCGGTTCTCGGCCTCCAGCTCTATATCCTCGGAGCAACCGGTTCGATCAATCTCCCCTATGGGTCCTGGCTTGTTAATTTCGGTCAGATCATGGTCATGCCCGACCCGGTCGCCTATCTGCTGGTGGCAGTTGCCGGCTTTGCCTTCTTCTCCGCGAGCTATCGAACGGCGACACGCCGGCGAGCGGCCGGCCTTTCGTCGAAATCCCCCAGCGGGCTCTTCCTGCGCGCCGTCATCATTACCCTCGCCCTGGAAACGGTCGCCTTCTATCTCAACCAGTCACGCGGCATTCCCTGGATGTTCGGACTTTTCGTCGGCCTCGTCGCAGCGATGAACTATGCGCTGACCCGCACGAAGTGGGGACGCTCCATGCATGCCGTCGGCGGCAACAGGGAGGCGGCCCGCCGCTCGGGCATCAACGTATCGCGCATCTATGCGAGCGCCTTCGTCATGTGCGCCCTGCTGGCCGCGACCGGCGGCGTGCTTTCGGCGGCGCGATTGGCGACGGCCAGTCAGCAGGCCGGCACCGGCGACGTCAATCTCAACGCCATCGCTGCGGCGGTCATCGGCGGCACCAGCCTGTTCGGCGGGCGCGGCAGCGCCTATTCGGCCCTTCTCGGCATCATCGTCATCCAGTCGATCGCGAGCGGTCTGACGCTCCTCGATCTGTCGTCATCGCTTCGCTACATGATCACGGGGGCCGTTCTTGCCGTCGCCGTCATCGTCGACTCGCTGGCACGCCGATCGCGCATTTCGCACGGCCGGGCCTAAACAACCAAGAAAGCAGAGGAAGAAAATGGGACAGGATCTGTCTGGAAAAGTCGCGGCCGTCACTGGGGCGGCGTCGGGTATCGGCCTGGAGTGCGCCAAGACCATGCTTGCAGCAGGCGCCCGCGTCGTGCTGATCGACCGCAACGAAGAGGCGTTGAGGGATGTCTGCTCGAAACTCGGCGAAAAGGCCATTCCGCTGGTCGTCGATCTCTTGGATCCAAAAAGCGTGGCGCAGATGATGCCTGCTATTCTGGAGAAAGCGGGCCAGCTGGACATTTTCCACGCCAATGCCGGCTCCTATATCGGCGGTGAAGTGCTTGATGGCGATCCCGACGCCTGGGATCGCATGCTCAACCTGAACATCAATGCCGCATTTCGCTCGGTGCACGCCGTCCTGCCGCATATGGTCGGACGCAAGACCGGCGATATCATCCTGACGAGTTCGGTCGCCGGGATGATCCCGGTGGTCTGGGAGCCGATCTATACGGCTTCCAAACACGCGGTCCAGGCCTTTGTCCACACGCTCAGACGCCAGGTCGCCAAGCACGGCTTGCGGGTCGGCGCCGTCGCGCCAGGGCCTGTCGTGACCGCTCTTCTCAGCGATTGGCCGCAGGAGAAGCTCGACGAGGCGCTCGCCGCCGGTGGTCTGATGGAGCCGAAAGAAGTGGCCGAAGCGGTGCTCTTCATGCTGACGCGTCCACGCAACGTCACCATCCGCGACCTCGTCATTCTGCCGCAGAGCACGGACATCTGATGAAGATGTGGCGCCTCCGGCAAGCGCAGAAAGGAAACGGACATGATCTTCGACAGATTTCGTCTGAACGGACAGGTGGCGCTGGTGACCGGCGGGACGCGCGGCATTGGGCTGGCAATCGCCGAAGCGCTCGGCGAGGCAGGCGCCAAGGTCTTCATCGCGGGACGAACGCGCAATGAAGCCGCTGAGGAACGGCTCTCCAGGGCAGGGGTCGATTTCGAGTTCATCGCCGCAGATCTGGCGAAGGAGCGTGCTGCTGACGCGCTCATGACGGAAACCCTTTCGCGGTCCGGCCGGCTCGACATCCTCGTCAACAATGCCGGTATCGCCATTCACGGCAACAGCGGCGAGTTCTCCGATGCCATCTGGCGCGAGATCATGACCGTCAACGTCGACGCCGTCTTCCGCGCCTGCCGGGCCGCGCTCGCGCCCATGCGCCGCCAGGGCGGCGGCGTTTTATACGACGCGGTAAAGCTCGGAGAGGGGAGGGCGGGTTCCCGGCGGCTAAGCCGTTTTTCCTTGCGTTCAGAAGTTCACGGCTTCGTGCCGCAGGCGCTCTGGTAGTCGGCAAGTACGCGGTCGACCGCGGTAATCAATATTGTCTCGGGATCGCCGGCTTCGGCTGGCGAGAGCTGCGGCAGGAACTGGTGCAGCAGCGTCTCCGGAATTGTCTTTCCGCGGAGAGCGGCGAGTAGTGTCTCGAAGGCATTATCCGCCTCGGGGCGGTTCCAGTAGTAGCGGATACGATCGCTGTAGCTGTAGTGCCGCTGCAGACGCAAGGCCGTCTCATCACCGTGATAGTGAGCCTGCCAGTCACCCGGCGCCGACAGCATCACCGCCTCCATCGTTGCGGCCAGCGGCCTGTCGCCGTATCCAGGAACCATCTCGGTCGCGATCATGTCGAGCGCATAGGCGGCCTCGCGCAGCGCGAAGGTCAGGCCGGGGCCGACCTTCAAGATCGGGAAGCCGTCCTGCACCAGCCGCGTCAGCGCATCGCGCGTCTGATAATCAGTGGAATGAGCCTCGAAGACGAATTGCGGTTCCTCGTCGAGCAGTGCGGTCAATTCACTCGCAAGTTCGGGCCTGTAGCCGAAGACGTTCTCGCTGCCGAATTCGACACCCGGCTGGACGACGAAGGCGATGACGCGGGAAAACGCCTCCTCCAACCCAGCCCGCGAAAAGATCTCGCGATGAATGGCGATCGTCGAGCGGGCTGCATCCGGCGCGGTCGGCCGGAGTTCTTCGAGCGCATGGTCGGCGCCGCCCGGCACCGGAACCTCGGTGCCGAGAATATAAAGCGGCGGCGGCACGCCGATCGCTTTCGCCGTCCTTTCGCTGATCTCTGCCAATCCTGCGGCACGTTCGGCGATCGTCCGGTCGTCGAGCACTGCCGGGTCGCCGGCGCAGCCCATCGAGGCGTCGAGATGGATCTTGCCGTATCCGGCTCTGACATAGGCTTCGACCATGAGCTCTGCCTGCTCAAGCGCTGCTTCCGGCGCCTTCTTGCGCCATGGATTGGGACCGAGGTGATCGCCGCCGAAGATCATCTGCGCGGGGTCGAGCCCTTCCTCGGCGGCAATGCGCTCGGCAAAGCGGATGAAGTCTTCCGGCCTCATGCCGGTATAACCGCCGAGATGATTGACCTGGTTGCAGGTCGCCTCGATCAGGACCGGCCCACCATCGCGCACCGCCCGCCGGATGGCAGCCCTGAGGACGAGGGAATGGGCGGAACAGACGGAGGTGATGCCGAAGGGTCTGCCTTCGCGCCGCGCGGCGGCAAGACGGGTCAATATCCGGTCCATCGTCTATCTCCTCGGGGTTTCGGCAATAAAGGCCGTGAGTTCGGCAAGGGCGGAGACTCCTTCCATGGGACCGAGCCGGGTCACGTTGCGTGCACCGGCCGCATTGGCGTGGAGCAGGGCGGCATCCGGCGCCATGCCCTTGCGGCGGCAGGTGAGATAGGCGGCGCCGAAGCAGTCGCCGGCGCCGGTCGGATCGACCTCGTCAACGGTGAAGGCTGCGCAATCGATGCGCGGTAGGCCGCGGCCGAAGAAGGAAGCGCCCTGTTCACCGCGCTTCAGGACGATTTCACCGATGCCGCTCTCCAAAAGCTTGGCGACCGCCGCCGCTTCGTCTGCGCGGCCGGCGGCGGTGAAAAGCTCCTCGCCGGAGGGCAGCAGCAGGTCGGCTGTGGCAAGCACCTGATTGAAGCTGCCCAGCGCGCCGTCATCGGTCAGCAATTCCTTACGAATGTTGGGGTCCAGCGACACCGAACCGCCGCGGGCCTGCACCGTCTCGACGGCATAGAGGATCACCTCGCGGGCACCAGGAATGGTGAGAGCCGTTCCCATGACATGCACGTGGCCGGCACGCCGGACGAGAGCCTCGGCGGCTGAAGTCAAGCCGATCTGGCCGGCCGCGGATCTGGCGATGTTGAAGACGAAATCCCGGGCGCCATTCGGCCGGTAGCGAACGAAAGCACTGCCTGTTGGCCAGTCTTCATGGATTGCGATGGCCGACACGTCGACGCCGTCCTGCCGCAGGCGGTCGACGTTCAGCCGGCCGAAATCGTCATCGCCGACACCGGCGATGATGCCGGCCGCACCGCCCATGCGCGCGACCTGATCGATGAAAATCGCCGGTGCGCCGCTCGGATAGGGACCTGTCAGGGATTGCGGCTCGAGAAAGCCGGTGCCGACTGTGGTCGCCATGATCTCCACCAGGATCTCGCCGACGGTGATCGTCGGTCCGAGCGCTTCCGGCGCAATCGCCCTTTGTGACGGCATCTGCACTCTCCGCATTCATCAAATCTCGATCCGCCGTAACTTGCTTGCGGAAGGCAGTCAAGACGAATTTGACGCGCGATAATTTTAATATTGCAATGCAGCGAATAGAGACTGCTTCATCTTGCGCCGCAGAACGTCCTCCGAGCTGAAGAATGGGCGTACATTTGCATGAGCGCTATAAGATGCGATGGATTTACCTCCCCAAACCCGCTTGACAAGATCGATCAAGTTGGCGGATAGAAGTTTACGCATGTAATTTTATGCGTGAACATCCGTAAAGGAGGAGCGGAGACCATGAGCAAGATCATTTGCATTCTATCTGCATCCGTCGCCTGCCTCGCACTGACCGCCGGACTGGTCGGCGCCGAGGAACTGACGATCGCCACCGTCAACAATGGCGACATGATCATCATGCAGAAACTGTCGCCGGAATGGGAGAAGGAGACCGGCAACAAGGTGAATTGGGTGGTGCTCGAAGAAAATGTCCTGCGCCAGAAGGTGACGACCGACATCGCAACGAAGAGCGGCCAGTACGACATCATCACCATCGGCGGCTATGAGGCGCCGATCTGGGGCAAGCAGGGCTGGCTGGCGCCCGTTGACGATCTCGGCGCCGACTACGACTATGACGACTTGCTCTCTCCGATCAAGACGGGCCTGACCGTCGACGGCAAGCTCTATGCCGTGCCTTTCTATACAGAAAGCTCGTTTACGCTTTACCGCAAGGATCTCTTCGATGCCGCCGGCATCAAGATGCCTGATGAACCGACCTACGACCAGATCAAGGAATATGCGGCCAAGCTGACCGACAAATCGAAGGAACAGTACGGCCTATGCCTGCGCGGTAAGCCCGGCTGGGGCGAGAACATGGCGTTCCTCGGAACCATGATCAACGCCTATGGCGGCCGCTGGTTCGACATGGACTGGAAGCCGCAGATCAATTCCGAGCCGTGGAAGAAGGCAATTACAGATTATGTCGAGCTGATGACCAAATATGGTCCTCCCGGCGTGACTGCGAACGGCTTCAACGAAAACCAGGCGCTGTTTTCGACTGGTCATTGCGCGATGTGGATCGATGCCACGTCGGCTGCCGGCCGCGTCTACGACCCGAAGCAGAGCAAGGTCGCCGACAAGATCGCTTTCACGCGCGCGCCTGTCGCCGTTACCGCGAACGGATCGAGCTGGTCATGGTCCTGGAACCTGGCAATCCCGGCCACCTCGACCAAGCTCGATGCGGCCAAATCCTTCCTGAAATGGGCAACCTCCAAGGACTACGTCAAGAAGGTTGGCGAGACGGAGGGCTGGGTCGCGGTGCCGCCCGGCACCAGAAAATCGACCTACGCCCTGCCGGAATATCAAAAGGCGGCTCCCTTTGCCGATACCGTGCTGAAGGCCATTCTTTCGGCCGACCCGTCCAAGCCGACCAAGGACCCCGTTCCCTATACCGGTGTTCAGTTTGTCGCCATTCCCGAGTTCCAGGGCATCGGCACGAGCGTCGGCCAGCAGATCGCCGCCGCTCTGTCCGGACAGCAATCGGTCGATGCCGCTCTCGACAGTGCTCAGAAACAGGTCGAACGCGACATGAAGAAGGCCGGCTACCCGAAGTAAGCCTTTCATCCTCGCGGTCTGCCGCGAGTTCCTCCCGGAAAGGTCAGGCGGCTAGCGTCATTTCGCACTACCGGCGTCTGCGCCGGCTGAACTGGAGAACGACATGAGACTGAAAGACAAGGTCGCCCTCATCACCGGCGGCGCGCGCGGCATCGGCCTCGGTTTTGCCGAAGCCTTCGTCAAGGAAGGCGCCAAGGTCGTGATTGCCGATATCGATATCGAGCGGGCAACGAAGTCCGCCGCCGCGATCGGCCCTGTTGCCAAGGCGATGAAGCTCGACGTCACGGAACTGTCGGCCATCGACACTCTCGTTGCACAGGTCGACAAGGAGTTCGGCGGTATAGACATCCTCGTCAACAATGCCGCCATCTTCGACATGGCCCCGGTCAACGAGATCACCGAGGCCAGCTACGACAAGGTCTTCTCGATCAACCTGAAGGGGCCGCTCTTCATGATGAAGGCCGTCTCGAACGTCATGATCAACCGGGGCAGGGGCGGCAAGATCATCAATATGGCCAGCCAGGCCGGACGGCGCGGCGAGGCGCTGGTGCTTTTATACTGCGCTTCCAAGGCGGCGATCATCTCGGCGACACAGTCGGCAGCACTGGCGCTCGTCAAATACGGCATCAACGTCAATGCGATCGCCCCCGGCGTCGTCGACGGCGAGCATTGGGATATCGTCGATGCGCATTTTGCCAAATGGGAGGGGCTGAAGCCTGGCGAGAAGAAGGCTGCCGTCGCCAAATCCGTTCCGATCGGCCGCTTCGCCACACCCGACGACATCAAGGGCCTCGCCGTCTTCCTCGCCTCATCGGACAGCGACTATATCCTTGCCCAGACTTACAATGTCGACGGCGGCAACTGGATGAACTGATCGCCCTCGCGCAAGACGTCTGGAGTCTGAGATGGAAGCCATCTGCTATACCGAGAAGGGCATCGCGGTCACCAAGGCGCTGCCGCTGCCGGAACTGCGGCCCGGCCATGCGCTTGTGCGCGTGCGCGCCGCCGGTCTTTGCCACACCGATATCGACGTCCTCTACGGCCGTTACGGCGAGGGCCGCTTTCCGCTGGTCCCCTGTCATGAATATGCCGGCGTGATCGAGGCCGTGGCCGGCGATGTCTCCGGCCGTGCCGTCGGCGCCCGTGTCGTCGTCGATCCCAATCTTCCCTGCGGGCAGTGCCGGGCCTGCCGCAAGGGACTGACCAATCTCTGCCGCGATCTGAAGGCCTATGGGGTCACGGAGGACGGCGGTTTTGCCGAATACAGCCTGGTCAGGACCGATCACCTGCATGAGATCGGCGATCTCGACTTCAATCTCGCCGCGCTCGCCGAGCCGCTCGCCTGCGTTTTGAACGGCCTTGGCAGCGCCGGATTGCGGGCCGGTCCGGCGGGAACGGAAACGGCGCTCGTCTTCGGCGCCGGGCCGATCGGACTGCTGCTGGCGCTTTCCCTGAAGGCCGAAGGCGTTTCGTCGGTAACGGTTGCCGATATCAACGAGGGCCGCCTGGCCTTTGCCGAGCGGCTGGGACTGGAGACGGCCGTCTCCGGCTCCGAAGCGCTCGCCGGCCGCCGCCGCTCTTTCGATTTCGTTGCCGATGCAACCGGCATTGCCCGCGTCGTCGAAAGCATGATCGACTTTACCGCCGATGGTGGCACGGTTCTGGTCTTCGGCGTCTGCGCCCCCGACCAGCGCATTTCCATCGCGCCCTTCGAGATCTTCCGACGCCAGATCCGCTTCGCCGGCTCCCACTCGCTGAACCGCAACATTCCCCGGGCGCTCGACGTTCTTAGAAGAGATACCGGCGCCATGGCGCAGCTGGTCTCCCACCGGCTGCCGCTTGGCGAAGTGCTTCCCTTTATCACCAAAAAGTCCGCCGATCCGGCAACGATGAAGGTGCAGTTCTCCATAGACTAAAGCACGTGGCGATCTTTCAGATTCGCTCCCCGTGCTTTAGGTCTTTGTTTTTACGCCTGTCGTTATCGCAAAACCGCGCACACTTTTGCGCGACACGCTTTAGGTTCAGGTGATCGACAGGGCCGCTTTTCGTCCGGCGATGAGTCATCTAGAAACCGTCGGAGACGCCGCGTCAGGAGATCAGATGGTGGGAAAGAGGATCAAAACCATGGAGGACTTTTCGGAGTTC
Organism: Rhizobium esperanzae; assembly: GCF_002204185.1. Lineage (GTDB taxonomy): Bacteria > Pseudomonadota > Alphaproteobacteria > Rhizobiales > Rhizobiaceae > Rhizobium > Rhizobium esperanzae. Next base: position 92,141 of record NZ_MXPU01000008.1, read on the forward strand.
GTCGGCTTGTCGCGTCCCACCGTCTCGAAATATTTCAGCGATCCGATGTCGGTGCGCCAGAAGACACGGGAAGCAATCGAGCAGGCGCTGAAGAAATCGGGTTTCCGGCCGAATATCTTCGCCGTCAACCTCAACCGGCGGCGCAGCAACATTCTCGGCGTCATCATCCCCAATTCCACCGATCCCTTCTATATGGCGCTGACCCGCCGTATCGAGATGATCGCCAATGAGTCCGGGTTCCTCGCCTTCGTCCTGTCGTCAGACGGCAAGGCTGAAATGGAGGATCGGGCGATCAAGACGCTGAAATCGATGAATGTCGCCGGCGCGATCATCGCGCCGCTTGGCGTCGAATCTCATCACGCCACGCTCGACGAGCTTGGCCGCAGCGTACCGCTCATCTATGTCGATTCGCCGCTCGACGAGACATCCTCCTTCGTCGGCACGAACAACCGGCAGAGTTTCAACCTGATCGTTGATTATCTCTGCCGCTCGGGCGAGCCGCCATGCTATTTCGGCATGCCGCATGTCAATACCAATGCCTTGACCCGCCAGACGGCCTATCTGGAAGCGATGGACCAGTTCAAGATGGCGCCCAGCATTGTCGAGCTGACAGACAGCAAGAGCTGGGACTTCGAGCGCTTCGGCTTCGAGGAAGCGACCCGCATCCTGACGTCGGGGCAGGGCTTTCCGACGCGCACTGTGCTCTGCGCCAACGACCGCGTCGCCTTCGGCGTCATCGCCGCTGCATTCCAGCTCGGCCTCAAGGTCGGCCACGGCGCCAATTACGACTTGCGGGTCGCGGGACATGACGATCACCCCCTGTCGCGCTACGCCTGCCCCCCGATCACGACGGTGGCACAGAATTATAACGAGATCGGCCGGCTCGCGATCGAAATGCTGCTCGGCAGGCTCGGCGAAGGCGAGGGGCTTGCCACCACGCCGGCGGCCCGTATTCTTCTCAATGCCGAGCTCATGCTGCGGACCTCGGCCTGACATCGCATCTCAGGCGCGGGGCAGTCCCGGCGGCCGCAAATGTTTCCTCAGTGCGGCAATCCTGAAGATGGCGTTCGCGGCGCCATAGCCGCGGTAACCGCGCCGCTCGACGATCTCGAAGAACAGACCCTCGCCATAGGTCGGGCTGTAGAGCTGGAAATATTCGCCTGAGTCATCGCGGTCATAGAGAATGTTGTTGGCCTTGAGGCGATCGGCGAATTCGGCGTCGAGGCCGAAGCGGGCTTCGAGATCGTCATAATAATTCGACGAAATCGTAAGCGACACGAAACCGTTTGCAGCAAGAGCGGCGGCGGTCGCGAAGATGTCGTCGGTCCTGAAGGCGAGATGCTGGATGCCGGAGCCGAAGGTTTCGGCAATGAAACGGCCGGCGAGCGTATTGCGGTTTTCCGCGCCGTTCATCGTGATGCGCAAAGAGCCTTGCGCATTCTCCACCACCTGGCTGTGGACGATGCCGGAGGGATCAACGATATCGACCATCGGCGTCTTCTCAGCTTCGATGAGCGAGGTGTAGAACAGCAGCCAGGTCAGCAGCTCCTCATACTTCATCGTCTGCGCCATATGGTCGATCGATTGCAATCCGGCCGGCTGCGGCGCGGCGTCGTCTTCGATCGCATCGAATTCGATCTCCCAGATGCGGGCAAGCTCGCTCTTGCGGTCGAGGAAATAGAGGACGCCGCCACCGACGCCGCGGACCGCCGGCATCTCGATTTCGCCGGCATCGAGCGATTGGGAGAACCGTTCGGCGCCCAGCGCCATCGCGCGCTGCAAGGCCGCCTTGGCATCGTCGACCATCAGGCCGGCGGCGTAGGCGGAAGTGCCATGGACGGCGTAGGAGGCGCTGGCAAAGCCTTTCCGCTCGGTATTGATCACGAGATTGATGGCGCCCTGGCATAAGACCGTCACCCGCTTGGTCTTGTGTTTGGCCGCCTTGAGAAAACCGAGGCTCGCAAACAGCGCCTCGAGCTCCGGCGCCTCGTCTTCATCGGCGGTGAACTCGACGAAGGCGATGCCCTCGACGGCAACGCGCGGCGGCATTGAAGGCACCGGCAGAGCGCTCTCCGGCTGCTCACGCTTCACCTGATCGCCGAGATAGATCAGCGAACGACGGCCGTCGACGGCGATCGCGCTTGGCGAACCGCCGCGGAACTGATCGTTGAAGATCTCCAGCGAGAGATAGCCGTCATAGCCGGTTGCGGCAACGGCCTTCATGAAACCGAGCACCGGCAGGTCGCCTTCACCCGGCATGTTGCGGAAGTGCCGGCTCCAATAGAGCAGATCCATATCGATCACCGGCGCATCGGCAAGCTGAATGATGAAGATCTTTTCCTTCGGGATCGACCGGATCGAGTTGACGTCGATCTTGCGCGACAGCGTGTGAAAGCTGTCGAGAATCAGGCCGATATTCGGATGATCGGCCCGCCGGACGATCTCCCAGGCATCGCGATGGTCGTGTATGTGGCGGCCCCAGGCGAGCGCCTCATAGCCAACGCGCAGGCCGCGTTTGGCGGCGCGCTCGCCGAGTTCACGAAAATCCGCCGCCGCCCGGTCGAGACCGCCGAGTGATGCCGGCGAGACGTTGGAGCAGACCAGCACGAGATCGGTGCCCATTTCCTGCATGAGGTCGAATTTGCGCTCCGCCCGGTCGAAGGTGCGGCTGCGCAGCGGCTCAGGCATGCCTTCGAAATCGCGGAACGGCTGAAAGAGCGTGATCTCCATGCCGAGATCGCGCACCATCCGGCCGACCTCCTTCGGGCTTTCGTCGAAGATCAGGAAGTCGTTCTCGAAGATCTCAACCCCGTCGAAGCCGGCCTTGGCGATCGCCTCCAGCTTGTCGCGGAGGTCGCCGCTCAGCGAAACAGTCGCAATCGATGTCTTCATCGCAGTGGTCCTTGCGAGAGCGTTAAGTCGTCATGGTCTTGAAATGCGCAAGCATGCGACCGGCATCCGGCTCCCTGCCGGTAATCAGGCGAAAGGCGCCGACCGCCTGAAAGACAGCCATGCCGCCGCCATCGAGCGTCGGGCAACCGCGCTGCCTCGCCTTCCGCAATAGCTCGGTCTCCAGGGGGAAGTAGACGATTTCAGCAACCCAATGCCGCCTTTCCAGAAGTTCTGGCGGAAGCGGCGTGCCGGGATATTTGGCCATGCCGGTCGGCGTCGCGTGGATCAGCCCGGATGCCGCCTTCATCGCGGCCTCGAGGTCGCCGCCGGCAGTGATCGACGCATCGGGAAAGAGCGCGGACATCGTTTCCGCCAGATCGACGGCGCGCTCATGCTCACGATCGAAGACCGTCAGTCTCTTCAGGCCGAGGGTCAGGATCGCATAGGCGGTTGCGACACCCGCTCCACCCGCTCCGAGCTGCACGGCCGAGGAAAGATCGGCCTGCGGCAGCCCGCGCCGGAAGCTCTCGGCGAAGCCCCACCAATCGGTATTATGCCCGAAGCGCTTGTTGTCCTTCAGAACGACCGTATTGACGGCGCCGAGCGCCCGGGCTTCCGGCGACAGCTCGTCGAGCAGGGCAATGACGAGCTGCTTGCAGGGATGGGTGATGTTGAGGCCGGCAAGAGCACGCTCTTCGGCATCCGCGACCAGCCGCGAAAGATCGGCAGGCGAGGCATTCAGCTTGACGAGATCGATCAGCTCATAATCGTAATCCAGCCCCTGCGCCGCACCTTCCTCCATATGCATGGCAGGCGTCAGCGAAGCCTGGATGCCGGAGCCGATCAGCCCGGCCTTCAACGGTTTCAGCAGTGTCTCGGCCATGCGCCAGTTCCCGTTTCTCTTGTGATGGGAAAGGCCCGCAGGATCGCTGCGGGCCCTGATCCGCTTACTTGCCGCGAACCGTGTCGAGCTCCTTGAAGAGCTGCGTGACGGTCTCCGCGCCGATCTCAGCCGTGAACTTGTCGATCAGCGGCTTGACGGCGTCGCGCAGCTTCTGCGTCTCTTCGGGGCTGAGTTCGGCGACTTCCATGCCGGTCTTCTTGATTTCCGCGATCGCGTTGGCATCCTTTTCCCTGGACACCTTGCGCTGATAGTCGCGGGCTTCCGTCGCGGCGGACTGGAAGACCGCCTTTTCCTCATCGTTCAGACCATCCCAGAACTTCTTGCTGATGAGCACGATCTGCGGATTGTACTGGTGACGGGTGATCGTCATGTACTTCTGCACTTCGAAGAATTTGGCATTGATGATGTTGGCGGCCGGGTTCTCCTGGCCGTCGACGGTGCCGGTCTCAAGCGCTGTATAGAGCTCCGTATAGGGCAGCGGCACGGCATTGGCCCCGAGGCTGTTGAAGAGTTCGATCGGGATCGGCGACTGGATCGTGCGGATCTTCAGGCCCTTGATATCCTCGAGCTTGGTGACGGGATGACGGTTGTTGGTGAGGTTACGGAAGCCGAGCTCCCAATAGGCGAGACCGACGAGGCCGGTATCGGGCAGAAGCTTCATCAGGCTCGTGCCGAACGCGCCGTCCATCACCTTGTCCGCCTCTTCGCCGCTGTTGAAGAGAAAGGGTAGGTCGACGGCGCCGAACTGCTTGACGTTGCTGGCGAGAATGCCGGCGTTGAGCACGGTCATCTCGATGACGCCGCCCTGCAGCGCCGACACCGTCTGAACGTCGCCGCCGAGCACACCGCCCGGAAACAGCTTGACCTCGATCTTGCCGCCGCTCTTTTCCTTCATCAGCTCGGCAAACTTCTCCATGCCCATCACCTGGGGATGGCCCTTGTTGTTGGCAGCGGCGAATTTGAGGCTGTGTTCGCGGATTTCGGCCATTGCAGGGCCGCTTGCCAGGAGGGCAATCGGCAGGGCCAGCCCCAGAGCCAGTTTCGTCAATCTAGTCAGCATGTTTTCCTCCCAGGATGAGGCCGGCATCTCCCTCCGGCCATGTTGAAATTCCATCGCCGCAGGCGAAGTCAGTGCCCGAACCAGGCGACCGGCGCGGTCACCAGTGTGGGAAAAAGGACGAGCAGAAAAAGAACGATCAGTTCGGCGATCATGAAGGGAATGACGCCCTTCATCAGATCCTCCATCGAGAGCTTCGACACGCCGCAGATGACGTTGAGAACCGTGCCGACCGGCGGCGTTATCAGCCCGATCGAATTATTGATGATGAACAGCACGCCGAAATAGACCGGATCGATCCCCGCCTGCTTGATGATAGGCATCAGCACCGGCGTCATGACCAGGATCGTCGGCGTCATGTCCATGGCGGTGCCGACGACGACGATCAGCACCATGATGGCAAGCAGCAGCAGTGTCTGATTATCCATCAGCGGTTCGACGAGAGCGGCGAGTTCGCCGGGCACGTCGGCGACGGTGATCAGCCATGCCGAAACGGCGGCGCAGGCCACCAGGAACATCACCACTGAGGTGATTTTCGCGGCCGCGACGAAGACCTCGAACAGCCGCGACGGCGGCAGTTCCCGATAGACGACCATCGATACGAAGAGCGAATAGACAGCCGCGACGACACCGGCTTCAGTCGGCGTGAACACGCCGAATTTCAGGCCGAAGATGATGATCAGGGGAAGCATCAGCGCCCAGATGCTCTCGGCGAATGCCTTCATCCGCACCGCGCTGCTTTGCTTCGGCGGAAGGGCGAACTGCTCCTTGCGCGCCACGATCAGCCAAGTGACACAAAGGGCCGCGCCGATCATCAGGCCTGGAAAAATGCCGGCCAGGAACAGCTTGGTGATCGAGACCCCGCCGATGACGCCATAAAGGATGAAGCCTATCGAGGGCGGGATGATCGGGCCGATGATCGAGGCGGAAGCGAGCAGGCCGCCGGCGCGAGCCGGATCATGGCCCGATTTCAGCATCATCGGGAAGAGCAGGGCGCCAAGCGCGGCCGCATCGGCGACGGCCGATCCGGAAAGGCTCGACAACACACAGGCCGCGAAGATGGCAACAAAGCCGAGGCCGCCCCTGATATGGCCGACCATGGCCATGGCGAGATTGACGATGCGGCGCGAAAGGCCGCCTGTGTTCATCACCTCGCCGGCGAGAAGGAAGAAAGGCACGGCCATCAGCGGAAAGCTGTCGGCGCCGTTCAGCACGTTCTGCGCGACGATCTGCGCATCGAACATGCCGAGATACATCATCAGCGCCACGCCTGTAATGATGAGGGCAAAGGCGATCGGAACGCCGAGCGCCATCGGACCGAGAAGGGCGCCGAGGAAGATCGTGACAGTCATGACGCGCTCCTCAGTGCTTCGGCTTCAGAACGGGGAATACCGTCTGCGCGGGATCTTCAAGTGCCGCCTGTTCCTCGCTGTCGCGCACAAGCTCGGCGGTCGTCACGTCGATGCGGTCGGTCACGATGGCAAAAGCATCCCACAGAAGGATGAAAAAGGCCGGCACGCCAAAGGCGAGCCCCGCGCCGTAGAAGACGCCCATCGAAATGCCAGTCGCCGGGGCCGAGACGTGAAGGTTGATTAGCGTCTGGGCCCAGCTGCCGCTGATCATCAGCCAGGTGGCGACCAGCATCATTCCATAGCCGAGGAGCACGGCGAGCTTCGCGAGGGTTTTCGGGAGGCGGACGATGAGGGAGTCGACGCCGAGATGGGCATGCTCGCGCATTGCCACCACCGCGCCGAGGAAAGTCAGCCATATGAAGAAGATACGCGACAGCTCTTCCGACGAGGTGATGCCTTGGTTGAAGGCATAACGCAACACGACGTTCCCGAAGACGAGGACGACCATGCCCGCCAGTAACAGAGCGATCGTTGCTTTCAGCGCGAAGAAATAAAAGTCGATAATACGGGTCATTCGCTCCTCCAAGCGCGGCCTTGTCTAGGCCGTCCGCCGACCATCCGTCAGACATGCGAAAGCGTGCCGTGACCGAACAATTGCCGTCGCGATCAATTCCTCCATTGTCGCGATTCCAAAATGTACTAACTAGTTCGTATGTCAAGCGTCATCTATTGAAACATGCAGCCAAGATGAATAAGACTGACGAAAAGACAGATGGAGACGTTCGCGTCGAACGCCGGCCACAGTCTGAATTCCTTATGCACGACAACAAGTTAGAGGATCGGCAATCAGGCTCATGGCGGAACGGGGCGAAAACGGCCGGAAGAACGATCCACAGCAGACGAAGGAAGATATCCTCCTCGTCGCAACGGAGGAATTCTCCACCCATGGGCTTGCCGGCGCCCGCGTCGACGCGATCGCCGAGAAGACGCGCACCTCGAAGCGGATGATCTATTACTATTTCGGCAGCAAGGAAGGGCTCTATCTTGCCGTCCTCGAGCAGTCCTACCGCAAGATACGCTCGCTGGAATCCGATCTACATCTGTCCAATCTCGAGCCGGAAGAGGCGTTGAGGACGCTGATCTCAACGACTTTCGATCATGACGAGGCCAATCCTGACTTCGTTCGTCTCGTCAGCATCGAGAACATCCATCATGCCGCCCATATGCTTCGCTCCGAGGCGATCCGCGATCTCAACGTCTCGGTCATCGAAACCATCGCCGGCATTTTGCAGCGCGGCTTCGACCAGGGCGTCTTCCGGCGGAACGCCGACCCGATCGACATCCATATGATGATCAGCGCCTTCTGCTTCTTCCGCGTCTCGAACCGCTATACGTTCGGCACGATCTTCCGGCGCAACCTATCGGACAGCGACACCATCGAGCGCCATCGCGGAATGATCGCCGATGCCGTCGTCAGCTATCTGAAAAGCTGACGGCGCGGTCTCCTCAGCCGCGCTGGGAAAGCAAGGGCATCGCAATTTCGAATTCGGCGCCGGCGCCGGTCGTCTGCCGAAGGTGGATCGTGCCGCCGTGGGAGCTGAGCATGGCATGGACGATGCCGAGCCCCATGCCGGTGCCGCCCTCTTCGCGGCGGGTCGAGAAGAACGGCTGAAAGATGCGGTCGCGGTTTGCCTCGGAAATACCGCTGCCATCGTCACGGACGAGAATGAGTGCTGTTCGGGCGTCGGCCGACACGGTGAATTCAAGCAGCGCGGCGCCGTGCTGCAGGGCGTTGTCGGCAAGGTTGGCGAAAACGATGATGGCAGCCTCGTCGGGAAGCGCAATCAATGTCTCCGTATCGCCTTTCCCTGAGATATCAAGAGCGGGAAATCGCTGGCACAGTAGGGCCATGACGCTTGCAATGCTGGCTCCGCCCCCGGTCATCGGCATTTCCGCCTGTGCAAGTTCCCTCAGCCGCTGCAGCAGCGCGTCGAGACGGACAGCGTCGGCGGCGATGTTGTCCAGAAAGTGCAGGCGTTGCGCCTTCGTCATCGCTCTGTCGGCATCATCATCACGCAGAAGCTCCGCCGCGCCCCGAATGGCTGTCAGGGGCGATTTCAACTCGTGGGACACATGAGCGGCAAAGGAGCGGACATATTCGGTGCGGTCGACCAGTTTTCCCGCGAGATCGAGGAAACTCTGCGACAAGACGGCGATCTCCCGCGTCCCATAGCTTTCAAGCGGACGGATCGCTGCCTTGCCGCCGCGGGCGATCTCATCCGTCCGGGCGATCAGGGCGTCGATGGGACCGGTGATGGTGCGCGTCAGCACGTAGGCGACGGCGAGCGTCAACACGAGGACGACGACGAGGGCGATGATTTCCACCGGCTCCATCCGGTTCGCGCTCGCCTCCGTGGCGCGAAACCAGATGACGATCAGGACAGGCAGCGCCATCACCGTGAGAAGCACCGCGTAGACGATCAGCGCCAGCGGCGGCCGCCATTTCACCCGGACTTTCGGCGCCGGCATCACGCCTTCCTCCCGATTTCACCGCCGAGCTTGAAGCCGATGCCGTGAACGGTTGCGATGACCCCGGAGCCGCCGACGGCGGCCAACTTGGCCCTGATATTGCGGATATGGCTGTCGATCGTGCGATCGGCGACATAGGTGCCGGCGCCGTAGGCCGCCTCCATCAATTGCTCGCGGCTGAAGACCATACCGGGCCGTAACAGCAATGCGTCCAGGATGGCGAATTCGAGCGCCGTCGTCGCAACAGCGCTCTTGTCGAACATAACGGTCCTGCCGGCGCGATCCAGGCTGAGCTCGCCGGCGACGAGCGTGACGTGGCGCCTATCCGGCCCCGCTTCGTTGCCGCTGCGCTTCAGGATCGCCTTCACCCGCGCCACGAGTTCACGCGGGCTGAAGGGCTTCGTCACATAGTCGTCCCCGCCGATTTCGAGGCCCAATATCCTGTCAATCTCCTCGTCGCGCGCCGACAGAAACAGGATCGGTAGTCCTGACGTCGTGCGGATCTGACGGCAGACTTCCAGACCGTCCATACCGGGCATGCCGATGTCGAGAATGATCAGATCGATGTTGCCGCGGCGGAAGGCCGCCATCGCCTCCGCACCGTTGCGGGCCGCCATCGACGCCAAGTTCGCGCGTTCAAGGGCGAAACAGATCACATCGCGGATGTGAGGTTCGTCATCGACGACGAGAATACGGGGCGCCATCACCAGTCCTGCGTTGGTTTGTCGTGCCTGTTGTTATCGTTCTCGTTCGATCTTGCAATGGTCGCAGGAGACAGAAGATAGTTCTCCAGTCGCGCCGCCCGGAAGGTCCAGTTCCGCCAGCCGCTCCGGCGCATCCCGAAATTCCTGGAGAGATAATACCGAGCTGTCACCGCTTCGCTCCTCTGGTCGATCAGGTGGTCCGGCAGCTTGCGGAGATAGAGATCGAGCGCCGGTATGACGGAGGGGCCAAGCGAGGAGAGATAAGCAAGGTCGAGCGGCGGACCCTCCCGAGTGATCTCCTGGCTGTGGGCGACGTTGAAGCGAGCGATGAAAGCCGGAAAGTCGATGAAGGCGCTGATATAGAGAACCGTCACAAGAGAGGCGAGGTTCATTGCGATCAGCCATTCGTTGGATCGGTTGAGCAGAATGCGCAGCAGGATGAGCACGAGACCGATGGCGACGAGCCCCATCCAGAGACCGGCGGCAACACGCAGTTCCGTCAGCGAATAGGCTTCGATGTAAAGCCCAAGACGCAGCATCGACGACAGGCAGAGAAGGACGTTCTGAGCGATCCAGGCGTGGACAAGGCCGCGGATGAGCGGACTATAGTCGCCGGGTCCGCCGCGTCGCATCGCAACGAGGACAAAACCGGCGGCCAGAAGCGCCGTCGCAATCAGGGGATAGGCGCCGCGATGTGCATATTCAGCATGACTCATGTGATCCGGCAGATCCACGCCACCCCAGAGATAGACGAGATCGAGGAGCGTCTGCACCGCAAAGACGGCATTGAACAGGGCGAGCGACCGCAGCAGCGAGGCGTGGCCGAGCGGTGCATTCCTGGCGGGCACGATCATGAACGTCCTGCCGGCCTGCGACCGCGCAGCACGCCGCTTCAAGCGCGGCCGCAGCATCGCCCAAACCACGATGGCGGTCATCAGCCAGAAGCCTATCCGCCAATGATCGAGGAACTGCAGCAGAACGCCGAAATCGACGCTCCGCAGCGCAATCTCGATAAGCGGGTTCGCAGCCGCAAAGAGAGACACGAAAACCGCTGCGAGAACGACAGGCATGATCCAAAGACCGATGCCCTGTCGAACGCTGACAAGGGAGAGGCGTCTGCCCGGCTTCGCAAGATATTTCTTGATGCTCTCGACAAGTCGCAAAGGAATGACGAGAGCGAACCGAAGAAATACCGGGGGCAGGGCTGCTAGCCGACGAGGCATCAGGTCGGCGCTGACGAGAGCGACCGACATCAGCCCACCGACGCAAAAGGCAAGGCCCGTGAGTGAGGGCGCTTCCAGCAGGGGCGCCGAAGCCAGGACCAGAAAGCCCACGAGAAGAGCCGCTGTCGAAGGCGATGGCGGCTTGCGCGCCGAGAACAGAATGCCGACGCAGACCGCAACAGCAAAGAGAAAAAGATTGATCCCGGGCGCGTGACCGAAGATCAGAAAATCGGCAAGCGCCACCAGCGCAAGCAGCGCGGCGACCCGGCCGCTGCCGCGCCTGATGGGCAGCGGTTGTGTCAGGATGTCGGCTGTGTCCATTGGTGCTCCTCTTGCGGATGCCCATTTTCAATCATGATGAGCGTATTTCCCAGCCTTGCCTCGATAGGAACCTCGGTCAGCCACCACCCGTCCTTGCGCAGGCGATCCGGCAAGGTTGGCGATGTGACGCGCGGCGGGGTGTCGTTTTTGCTCATGACGGGAAGATGCCCCGCCGGATTGCAGATTTTGTGCAGAGAGCGAGGAGCAATTCAGGAGATTGTCCGATCGGGAAGTCATGGAGGGTCGCTCCCGCTCACAACGGGCGTGACGACGGATGGGAATTCCCCGATCCCTCCGGAGCGCGACAACGAACGTCACCCGATCAGGTGATGCTTCTGCCGGTTCAAGGGGATGGCAAGTCGAAATGAACTAAGGAAGCGGGGAATATCGCCGGTCGGCGAGCGAGGACCTCATCGGTATCGAGGCGCACGCCTGGCATTATGGAGCAACTCGCAGGCTGTCGCGAATGGTCCGAAGAGTTTGAGCAACAACGCTTGCTCCTCGACATCTATCCGATGGCGAGCGCAGAACTCGGTTACGGACCAGACTTTCGTCAGTTCGTCCGTTTCGATTTGCTTGGGTTCGATGTGTTCGGTCAAGGGCGTGTCCTCCGAACATCGAGACTACGCCCGCCTCTCTTTTATAAGAACTAGCTAAAAAGGGTTATGTCTGCCAAGGGGCGGCACATGTACAAAAAAGCCCGCCGATTGCGCGGCGGGCGTCTTGTCTCACTGATCTCGCTGCGGATCAAACACCGACGCTGTCGGGATGAGCGTCCGTGCCGAGGATGTTCAGCGTCACCTTGGCAGTGTCCGTATGGCCTTCGCCGTCGGAGATCTTATAGTAACGGAGAACTTCCGTGTAGGTCTGACCATCGTTCAGATCGCTCGTCAGATCATAGGTGAACGAGCCGTCGGCCTTGACGTGGAACATGCCGTAGGTGCCCTGAACATCGGTTACGGCATCAGCCTTGGAGTCCACCTTCGTGCTCAGAAACTGACGGAGAAACAGCTTGCCGTTGTCGCCGGCAATGTCGTTGTCGAGAACGTTGCCGGCGATGGGGCTGCCTTCGGTGAAGCTGTAGGTATCGTCGACTGCGATCGGCTTTTGGGTAACGCCCTGTATGTTCAGCGTGAAAAGGCCAACATCGGTGTGACCGCTGCCATCGGAGATCTTGTACGATACCTTCTCCTGGAGCAGTTCCCCGTTGGTGAAGCCAATCTTTGCAGCATCGCTCAGAACATAGGTATAGCTGCCGTCCGGCTTGACGAAGAACGTGCCGTACTCACCCTGAATTTCGGTGACCTGGCTCATGCCGCTCTTAGCACCAACGCTGGCACCGTCAAAGGCGCGCAGGAACAGGTGACCGTTGTCGGACGAATCGTTGGAAAGCAGATTTCCGGAAATTACGTCAGTTTCTTGAAATATTGCACTATCATCAGTTGCGTGAATTGGGGAAGCCATTAGTTTCTCCTAAAATTGTATATTTAACGGGCCAATTTGACCTTCGAGAGCGGCTTCTTTAACAACTTATTAATACTTCAAGTCAACGGGTTATTTAACGAAAGGTTAAGATTCACCTATAACGTGTGTCTCCGCTTCATAAAACGACCATTACGTACGGCGCTTCAATCAAATTTGAAGCAATTTAGAACAATTTACACGCGGTAAACTTGAAGGAACTTCTGTGGCGGCTAGGTTACGGCGGCGTTTTTCTGGTGCTGCTTTATGGTGCCCGCACACCATTGCAATCCCCGTCGCCGCCACCTATTTTTAGAGCCGAACCCGATCCCATCGGTCACTCAAGCAGTGCCGACTCGTCAAAGACGTAAAGGATCGGCGGTGGGCGTCATCCGCCCGCTATGGGCAATCCCAGCAACAAACGATGAATCCGGCCGCGGCCGGCAGAGGATTTCTTTTTGAGCGACGAAACACAGCGACTGCGATTGCGGTCGTAGGCCGGCAAGCGCAAAAGGACGACATGTTCCCGAACTTGCCGGAGCCTCAAAGGCATTTCGACCTCTTTAGCCGCGCGAATACAGGCGCCGATCGTCGCGCAGTTTGGCTGAAAGACGATCGACACATCATTCAATAAGGAGAATTCGACATGCAGGTACTCGTCAGAGACAACAATGTCGATCAGGCCCTCAGGGCCTTGAAGAAGAAAATGCAGCGCGAAGGGCTGTTCCGCGAAATGAAGGAACGGCGCGCCTATGAGAAACCGTCCGAACGCCGCGTCCGGGAAAAGGCGCAGGCGATCAGCCGGCAGCGAAAGGCTACACGCAAGAAGATGCAGCGCGAAGGGCTGCTGGTCGGGCGCAAGCGGACGGCCGCACGTTAGAATCCTGCCCGGTCTCAGCGGTTACATTTCCCGAAAGGATAGACAATGGACGAATTGAATAGCCTCACCATTTCGGAGGAACGTCTCGAGGATTGCCGCGATGTTGTGGAGCCGGATTTGCAGGAGCTGATCCAGCGCGCACTGACATCGGGCTTTTCACGAGAGGAAATCCTCATAGCAGTCAGCGAATTGGTCGCAGAAGATTTCGCGATGGTCATGGAAACGCCGAGCGTGCATTGAGGAACGAGCGGTGGCCATGATGGCACAGAAGGATCTCTTTGGCGGGGCTGACGACGGCTTTCCCGAGGGTTTCCGATATTCGCGGGATATTGTGCCCGCCGATCTGCAGAGCTCGGCTCTCGAAGCAATACCTGTCCTGCCGTTCAAAGCCTTCGACTTCCATGGGTTCGAAGGCAACCGCAGAACCGTCTCCTTCGGCTGGAGATACGACTTCGAGAGCCAGCGCATGAGAAAAACAGAGGAAATACCCTCATGGCTGCTCCCCATTCGAGAGGTCACCGCACGCTTCGCGGATATCGTGCCGGAGGCGCTCGAACATGCTCTCGTGACGGAATACGCACCCGGCGCGCCGATCGGCTGGCACAAGGATAAATCCGTGTTCGGCCGGGTCGTCGGCATCTCCCTGCTTTCGTCCTGCACCTTCAGGCTGAGGCGCCGGAACGGCAACAAGTGGCAGCGGCAATCGCTCGTGCTTGAACCCGGCTCCGCCTATCTCATGGCAGGCGCCTCAAGAACGCTCTGGGAGCATTCCATCCCGCCTGTCGATCGACTGCGTTATTCAATCACCTTCCGGGAATTAGCCGAATAGACCGCGGGAACATCGGCTCCAGCAGATGGTTACTCCGTCTTCACACGAATGGAGATGACGATGGCCGACCAGGATGACGCGACACGGGTATGGGAGTTGATCGACAGAATAGGGTTCTGCATGTTGACGACCCGCAACGGCGACAATCTGCACGCCCGGCCGATGTCCGCCTACAGCGCGCAACTTGAAAACGCGGTCTATTTTCTGACTGATCTCGCTAGTCACAAGGACGACGAGGTCGCCCGCTGGCCGAACGTCTGCCTGGCCTTTGCAGACACCAAGGCACAGAAATATCTTTCAGTATCGGGGACGGCCGAGGTGCAGAACGATCGCGAGAAGATCCGTGAATTGTGGGCAACGCCGGCAAAGGCCTGGTGGGACAATCCCGACGATCCCTCCATCCGCATCCTCAAGGTCACCCCGTCTTCGGCCGAATATTGGGACAGCCCCGGCATCATCATCAGCTATATCAAAATGGCGGCCGCAGCGGTCACAAACAGCAAACCGCATATGGGCGACAATGCCGAGGTCACGCTCTGAGACACAGGCGCGGAGGCCGAAGGCTTGCCGCTCGCCAACCGAAGTCAAGCCCGGTTGGCCGACGCCTTGACGAAATCGATGAATGCCCTGAGCGGCGCAGGCACCAGACGCCGGCCGGGATAATAGAGGAACGGCCCGGAAAAGCGTTGCCACCACGGCTCGAGGATAGGCTCAAGTGCGCCGCTGTCGAAATGCGGGCGCAGCCAATCTTCGAAAATGCAGACGATTCCTGTGCCCGCTATCGCCGCATCGACGGAAAGATCGGTCGCCCCGCCGACCCTGACGATCAATGGGCCGGCCGGTTCGATCCGCACCACCTCGCCGCCCCGCTCATATTCCCATGGGGTCGTCAGCGCACCGCTGGCAAAACGGCCCAACAAGCAGGCATGATCGAGGAGTTCACTCGGATGTTGCGGCCGCCCGTGGCGGTCGAGATAAGCAGGCGATGCTGCAGTGGCAAAGCGCTGGTGGCGCGGACCGATCGGAATCGCGATCATATCCTGCTCCAGCCGTTCGTCATAACGGATGCCGGCATCACACCCGGCAGCGAGCACATCGACAAAGCTCTCCTCGGCGACGATCTCCAGGCGAATGTCGGGATAGGCGGCGAGGAATGGCGGGACGATAGCGGGCAGCACCAGCCGCGCAGCGCTGACCGGAACATTGAGCCGCAGCGAACCAGCCGGCCTGTCGCGAAAACGGTTGACCACATCGAGCGCGGCCTCCACCTCCGTCAAAGCAGGGCCGAGCCGCTCCAGCAGTCCCTTGCCCGCTTCGGTCGTAACGACGCTACGGGTCGTGCGATTGAAGAGCCTGACGTCGAGATCGGCCTCCAGGCGACGCACCGCTTCGCTCAAGAAGGAGGCGCTGCTGCCACTGGCACGCGCTGCCTCGCGAAAACCACCAGCCCGCGCCACTGCGACGAAGGCGTTGAGATCACTCAGGTCTGCTTTCACTGTTCGCCACTCCGCACAGCCTGTGCACATTGTACCCAATTATCATACGCGCCGCTACGGCATAAGCTCGACCTCATCTCTTGAAAGGAGTGAAATCATGTCCATCATAGATCAGTCCGGCACATTCAATCTCGGCGACCACAAAGTGAGGCGACTTGGCTATGGGGCCATGCAGCTCGCCGGGCCTGGCGTGTTCGGCCCGCCCAGGGATCATGACGCCGCGCTTGCGGTGCTGCGCGAGGCGGTCGCAAGCGGTGTCAATCACATCGACACCAGCGATTTCTATGGTCCGCACATCACCAACCAGATCATCCGCGAAGCCCTCCACCCCTATCGCGATGATCTCGTCATCGTCACCAAGGTCGGCGCAAGGCGCGGCACGGACGGGTCCTGGATTCCGGCTTTCTCGCGCGATGAGCTGACCGAGGCCGTACAAGACAACCTCCGTAATCTCGGCCTTGACGTGCTTGACGTCGTCAACCTCAGGATTATGTTCGACGTGCATGGCCCAGCCGAAGGCTCTATAGAAGAACCCCTGACGGTGCTTGCCGATCTCCAGCGCCGGGGTCTCGTCCGCCACGTCGGCTTGAGCAACGCTACCTCGGGCCAGATCGCCGAAGGCCGCGGGATCACCGAGATCGTCTGTGTGCAAAACCAGTACAATCTGGCGCATCGGAACGACGACCGGTTGATCGACGATCTCGCCCGTCAGGGCACCGCCTATGTGCCGTTCTTCCCGCTCGGCGGATTTACGCCGCTACAATCGTCCACGCTCTCCAATGTCGCCGCACGCTTGAGTGCCACGCCGATGCAGGTGGCGCTCGCCTGGCTGTTGCGCCGCGCACCCAATATCCTGTTGATCCCAGGCACGGCCTCGCTCAGCCATCTCAGGGAGAATCTCGCCGCCGCCGGATTGGCGCTGCCGGATGATGCCGTCGAGGAACTGAACCATATGGCTGACGTCGCGGCCTGACGGCTGCCGGTGGCGCGTCGTTACGCCGTGTTCTCGCGCGGCGTGGCGATCTTGCCGGACGTGGTAGCGCAATCTGTCGATCGGCCGCACCTTGTTGGCTGCGCCAACGGGCCGATAAACGAGAGCATCAGGAAGGCTTCCGTGTCAGAAGCTCATAAGCCACCAAGGCCCCTGACATCGCCAGAAAAACCACGATTGCCAACGGATAATCGGTACTGGTGTTCGGATCGGTAAGCTTGGGAAGGCTGAGGACAGCGCCGGCCGCCAGAATCGCCGAGAGCACAATCTCCTGAACGATTAATCTCCAAAAACCCGTCATGACCAACCTCCTGTCATCTCCGTATTATCGGCCGATGGGACGCCCAGTCTTTATACTTCACGATGCAGCCGTTGGGAAACACGCATTGACCGCACGGTCCAGTGACCATGCGGGTCTCGGTTTCAACGCTTCGGCAGCCGACTTGTTGCGGCTATGCTTTCAATAGCGCTCCGGTACGTGCATTTCAGGCGGAACCGGCGCCCTGATGTAGTCGGCATGGCGGATACGATCCGGCAGCTGAATCTCAGGCTTCGGGACATCCTCATAGGGAATCTGGTCGAGAAGGTGGGCGATGCAGTTCAGCCGCGCCCGTTTCTTGTCGACGGCCTGCACCACCCACCAGGGGGCCTCCTTGGTGTGTGTGCGCGCCAGCATTTCTTCCTTGGCCTTGGTATATTCCTCCCAGTGGATGCGGCTTTCCATGTCCATCGGCGAAAGCTTCCACTGCTTCAGCGGATCGTGGATGCGCATCTTGAAGCGGAACTCCTGTTCCTCGTCGGTGATCGAGAACCAGTATTTGATCAGGACGATGCCGGAACGGACGAGCATCCGTTCGAATTCGGGCACCGAGCGGAAGAACTCCTCGAGTTCGTCAGGGGTGCAGAACCCCATCACGCGCTCGACGCCGGCGCGGTTGTACCAGCTGCGGTCGAAGAGCACGATCTCGCCGGCGGTGGGAAGATGCGGGATATAGCGCTGGAAATACCATTGATGGCGCTCCCGCTCGGTCGGCGCAGGCAGTGCCACGGTTCGGCAGACGCGCGGGTTGAGCCTTTGGGTTACGCGCTTGATCGCGCCGCCCTTGCCGGCCGAATCCCGGCCCTCGAAAAGCACGACCATTTTCAATTGCTTGTACTGGACCCAATCCTGCAGCCGCACCAGCTCGTGCTGCAGCCGGAACAGTTCGCGGAAATAGATCCTTCGATCGAGTGTCTGCTCCGCCGGTTCGGTCATTCCTTCGACGACCAGATCGTCCAGCCGGTCTTCCTCCATCTGCATTTCCAGCTCCTCATCGAAGCTGTCGGCGATTTCGGCCTTTATCCGGCTGAGCTGGTCCTGATGTGTTTTAGACATGGGCTTTTCCTTCCTGCTCATCTGAAAGGAGCATGTCACTGCAAACTTTGTGTGACGGTTGGATAACCCCAAGCTCGTTCACTTGTTCGCCTCTTTCGTCATTCCGTATGCCGGAGATCGTTTCGACGCCGGTCGCACCGAGGCGGAGGCGTGTCTAGAGCAGTCCCGTCCTGTAGCGGTCGACGAGGTTGCGGCAGGCGCGGATCGTCAGCGCCATGACGGTGAGCGTCGTGCCGGCGATGCCGCTGCCCGGGAAGGCGCTGGCGTCGGTGACGATGATGTTCGGGGCATCCCAGACCTGGTTGTAGGAATTGAGCACGGAAGCTTCCGGAGTTTCGCCCATGCGCGCACCGCCGGTTTCATGGATCGCCGCGCCCATGCACATGGTCTTGCGGAACCATGTGCGGAACATGAAGCGGCTGAAGGCATCGGCGTCGGGAAAGGCGCCCCTGCCCATCTCCTTGAGGCCGCTGGGCGAGCCGATGAATTCGAGATCGCCGCCGACCTCCCGGATCATGGCGATCAACGTCTCCTCCTGCCGGCCGAGCAACCGCCGCTCCTCCTCCTGCATGACGCAGCGAATGTGCGGCACAGGAATGTTCCAGGCATCCTTTCGCTTGCCATCCAGGGTGATGCGGTTGTCGGCATAGGGCAGCATGCGGCCGAAGCCGAAGAAGGCGAGACGCGCATCGGTCTCCTCTGAAACCGGCGCCCTGCCGATGCTGCCCTGATAGTCGAAATCGCCGCGGGCGGCGTCACCCTCGCCGAAACGCGGGATGAAGATCCCACCGGACGGATTATAGAAGGGATCGACGGGAGCGGAATCGTCAACAGCCCAACCCTTCGCCTTGGAAAAGGAGCCGAAAGCGAGGCATGGAAGCTGATCCATGAAATAGCGTCCGAGCGCGCCCGAGCTGTTTCCAAGCCCATCAGGATGTCTTACCGATGCCGAGTTCAGCAGCAGCCGCACGCTTTCAATCGGCGAGGCGGAGAGCACTACCGTCGCGGCATGCGCCGTTGAAATCTTCCCAGTGTTGCGATCGATGAATTCCGCGCCGGTAGCGCGGCCGGT
The DNA here is from genome assembly GCF_002204185.1 of Rhizobium esperanzae. GTDB lineage: Bacteria > Pseudomonadota > Alphaproteobacteria > Rhizobiales > Rhizobiaceae > Rhizobium > Rhizobium esperanzae. The sequence continues at coordinate 111,227 of NZ_MXPU01000008.1, forward strand.
TTTTTCGTCGGTGGTGATGCGGCGCACGACGGCATCATAGCGGACCGTCAGCCGCCCGCTCGCCTTTGCCTCCCGCAGCGGTCGCGGCATACGTTCGGCGTCCGGCGCGATATAGCGCCAGGAGACGACGCGCCTCTCCGGCCATCGGCTTTCCACTGCCTGCTTGAAGATCTGTTCTGCCGGCGTCAGGTTGGCCGGCTTCGCATAGAGGCCGTCCGGCAAAGTCGGCACATCATCCTTGTTGCCGTAGAGCCCGAGATAGGCCTCTACCTCGTCATAGAAGGGCGTGATCTCGTCATAGGAGACCGGCCAGTCCACGCCCTTGCCACTGCGCGATCGGATCTTGAAATCATCGTCGGTCCAGCGCAGCAGCACGCGGCCGAAACTGTGCAGACGTCCGCCGCCCTGGCGGCCGCGGATCCAGAGGAAGGGCTCGCCCTTCGGCGTCGTATAGGGGCTCTTGCGATCGTTGACGAAGAAGTGGCTGAAACGTTCGGTAAAGAAGGCCGCCCGCGCCTGGATCGGCTGGCCCTTCAGGGTGGCACGTGCGCGCTCCCAGATATTGATACTACTTGCCGGCGCCTTCTTGCGCGCCGGGTCGAAATCCTTCGGCTCGACGGCGGGGCCGGCCTCGAGCAGCAGCACCGACAGCCCATGAGCCGTGAGCTCTTTGACGGCGAAGGAACCCGCCGCGCCGGAGCCGATCACCAGCGCATCATAAACGATCTCAGACATGTCCTTTTCAAATCCTGTCCTGGGCAATTCCTCAAAGCAGCGCAAAGCGCATCCGAAATTGCGGGAAAGCAAAGGGATGGCGCGTCAAAGCCGCGACCCATCGGCAGCGAAGAGCGACGCCTTGGTGATATCGAGACCTGGAGCCACGGCATCGCCGGGCGGTCGACGTCGCCCATGAAACGAAGCGAGAGGCTCTGCTCCGTCCAGTCGAACCAGACGACGGCATCCGAACCCATCGGCTCGACGACGGAAACGCGGCCAGGAATGGTGGGCAGCCCGCTTGCCACCCCGTCGAGCACAAGGTGCTCAGGGCGAAAGCCTAACGTAACAGGCCCTTCCGCCACGGCTGCCCGGAAGGCATAGCCGGAGAGATCGACGGCCAGCCCGCTGTTCCGGAAGAGGGGAGCCTCGCCGTCGTGCTCGATCCGGCCCTCGATGAAATTCATCGCCGGAGCACCGATGAAGCCGGCCACGAAGAGGTTGGCCGGACGGCGATAGATCTCCGCCGGCGAGGCGAGCTGCTGGATCACGCCGTCACGCATGATGGCGATGCGATCGGCGAGCGTCAGCGCTTCGACCTGATCATGAGTCACATAGATCATGGTATTGCCGAGGCCCTGATGCAGCTTTTTGATCTCGACGCGCAATTCGTTGCGCAGCTTGGCGTCGAGATTCGACAGCGGTTCGTCGAAGAGGAACACATCCACTTCCCGCACCAGCGCCCGGCCGATGGCGACACGCTGACGCTGGCCGCCGGATAGTTCGGCAGGGCGCCGGTCGAGCAATTTGTCGAGATGGAGAAGGGCAGCGGTCCGGGCGACGCGCGCCTCGATCTGTGGCTTCGGCAGACCGGCGACACGAAGGCCGAAAGAGAGATTCTTGCGCACCGACATGCGCGGATAGAGCGCGTAGGATTGGAAGACCATGCCGATGCCGCGGTCCTTCGGCTCTTCCCAGCTGACGTTCTTGCCTGAAATCCAGACCTCGCCCGCCGTAATGTCCTGCAGGCCGGCGATAGCGTTCAGGAGCGTGGACTTGCCGCAGCCGGAAGGGCCGAGCAGCACCAGGAACTCGCGAGGCGCGATATCGATCGACATCTTTTCGATCACCGTGTGGTCGCCATAAGCGATCTTCAGGTCTTTGACGGAGACGGCGGATTGCATGGAAGACTTACCCCTTGACTGCACCGGCGGCGATGCCGCGCACGAACCAGCGGCCGGACAGGAAATAGATGGCGAGCGGAACGATGGCGGTCAGGATCGTCGCCGCCATGTTCACATTGTAGGTTCGCTCGCCCATCGTGGTGTTGACGATATTGTTGAGCTGCACGGTCATCGGCAGGTTGTCGCGCCCGGCGAAGACGAGACCGAGCAGGAAGTCGTTCCAGATGCCGGTGAACTGCAGCATGGAGACGACCACGACCATCGGCACGGCGATCGGCAGCATGATTTCGAAGAAGATGCGCCAGAAGCCGGCGCCGTCGACGCGCGCCGCCTTGCAGAGCTCCTCCGGCACGCTGACGAAATAGTTGCGGAAGAGCAGCGTCACCAGCGGCAGGCCGAAGATGACATGGACGAGAATGATGCCGGCGAGCGAATTGTAGAGGCCGATATTCGCCATGGCGCGAACCATCGGATAGAGGAAGATCTGGTAGGGGATGAGACCGCCGGCCATTAACAAGCCAAAGAGCGCATTGGCCCCGCGCGGCCGCCAGAGCGACAGCGCATAGCCGTTGACGGCGCCGATGAAGACCGAGATCGCGACCGCGGGAACGGTGATCGCCACCGAATTCCAGAAGCCGCTGCGAATGCCGACACAGACGGTTCCCATGCAGGCGCCCGACCAGGCGGTCACCCAGGCGGAGAAATCGAACCTTGCCGGCAGGGCGAAGATCTGCCCGAGCCGGATTTCGTCCATGCTCTTCAGCGAGGTGACGACCATCGTATAGAGTGGCAGAAGGAAGAAAAGTGCGGCGGCGACCAGGAAGGTGTAAAGGCCGATTCGTCCCGCCGTGATCCTCGCCGGCTTTGGCCCGTTGGGGTGAGGCTGGTTCATCACGCCGCTCCCTTCGCCCGGTTGCGCATCTGCATCGCATAGCGGAACGGCGCGACCGCGATGATGACGCCGAGGACGAGCACCGTCGCGCCTGCCGTGGCAAGGCCGAGATTCTGGCGCCCGAACAGATTGTCCATGATGAACTTCGCCGGCACTTCGGTCGCATTGCCCGGGCCACCGTTGGTCATGGCGACGACGATGTCGTAAGTCTTGATCACGCCCATGGCGAGCAGCATGCCGGCGGCGGCGAGGGCCGGTCCGAGCTGGGGCAGGATGATCGAGACATAGATGCGCCAGACGGGGATGCCATCGATGCGCGCCGCTTTCCATTGCTCGGCCTCGATGCCGCGTATGCCGGCAAGCGCAATGACCATGACGAGCCCCGCGCCCTGCCACACGCCGGCAAGCACCATCGCATAGATCGCCATGTCGCGATTGACGATCCAGTCGAGGACGAAGCTGTCCCAGCCGAGCGCACGCACGCTCGCCTGAATGCCGAGCGTCGGATTGAGCATCCATTGCCAGATCAGCCCCGTCACCACGAAGGACATGGCGTAGGGATAGAGAAAGATTGTCCTGAAGGCGCTTTCGAAGCGGATCTTGCGATCGAGGGCGGCGGCCAGCAGGAAGCCGAGCACCAGACATCCCGACACATAGAGGACGCCGAAGACCAAGACGTTCTGCAGCGAGGCGAGCCATTTGGCCGAGGAAAAGAGCTTCGAATATTGCGCGAAGCCGACATAGGTTGAAGATGGAAAGAGCGTGGAATTGGTGAAGGACAGCCGGATCGACCAGGCCATCGTGCCGATGAAGACCACGACTGCGGCGAACCATGTCGGCAAGAGGGCGATGGTCGCGGAAAGATTGCGCTTGCGTTTGACGGACATCGGCCAGCTCTTTGACGGATGAAAAGCGGAACACGCGCCGTGGCGTCGGGATCAATCCGACGCCACGGCCACGATCCTACTCGAAGATGGCGAAGAAATTCTCGGCCGCAGACGCCGCGTCGTTCGAGCCGCCGTTCCAGTATTCGTCGACGAAATCATCGAGCGCGCCGACCTGCTGCGGTGTGAGCACGATGGCCTGATCGGGCACGATCGCGCCGGCGCTCATCAGCTCGACGCCCTTCTGGGCGCAGACGTCGAGTTTCGACTTGTCGACGTCGGCGCGCATCGGGATAGAGCCCTTCTTACGGGCGAATTCGACCTGGACGGTCGGGTCCATGACGACCTCGGCGAGAAGTTTCTGCGCCTTGTCGGTCTGGGCATTGCCGGTCTTGGGGAACCAGAGGGAGTCGGCGATATAGACCATGCCCTTGGATTCGGGAACGATCATGCAGCCATAGTCCTTGCCCGGCTCCTTGCCGGCGACGGTGAATTCGCCCTTGGCCCAATCGCCCATGAACTGCACACCGGCCCTGGCGGTGATCAGCATGGCGGTCGCATCATTCCAGTTGCGGCCGGCGGCACCCGCATCGACATAGCCGCGCAGCTTGCCGAGGATTTCAAGCGTCTTCTTGACGCCCGCGACAGACGCTTCGCTCTTGTCCTTATTGACATAGATCTTCAGAAAGCCATCTATCCCGACCTGCGACAGCAGGATCATATTGAAGACCTTGGTTTGCTGCCAGGGCTGCCCGCCCCAGGCGACGGGAATGAGGCCGGCGGCCTTCAGCTTGTCGAGATCGGCGAAGAATTCGTCCCAGCTCTTCGGCTCCTGCGCAATGCCGGCCTTGCCGAAGGCGTCCTTGGAATAGAAGACCCAGCTTTCGCCATGAGCGCCGGTCGGCGCGAGATAGACCTTGCCGTCATAGGAGATGAGATCATGGATCGATTTCGGCAGGGCGTCGGCCCATTTGCCGGCGGCAGCGACGTCGTCGATCGGATTGAACAGGCCCTGGCTGACGAAATCGGCGGCTGCGAGACCGATGACGCCCTGCTTGGCGCCGGGCGCATCACCGGCAACGATACGGTTCTGAAAAGCCGCATCGGCCGCGCCGAAACCGGCGATCGATGCATCCTTCCAGACGCCGCCGCGCTTTTCGAATTCGCTTCTGATGACGTTGAGGGCCGCGGCTTCGCCGCCCGACGTCCAGGACGACATGATCTCGATCGTCGGTCTGTCCTCGGCATGCGCCGCGGCGAAGAGACCGGCGACAGCCACGCCGGCAAGAAAAAGCTTCATCATGGTCTTCATTGTTCCACCTCTTGAAAATGCCCTCTTGGCGGGGCGTTTATCGTCTTCGGAATTGATATCAGCGGTAGATCGGCAGGAGCGCCTGCTGGACGAGCGTGAGCCCGTTGGCGATGTCGCGGACGGGATCGGGCGCGGCATCGAGTTCGAGGATCGCCCAGCCTTCATAGGCCCGGTCACGCAGCAACCGGATCCAGGCCGGCCAGTCCACCCGCCCGAGGCCGAAGCCGCAAAAATAGGGCTGGTGGCGGTCGTGGATGTGCTTGTCGATCGGGGTATCGGCAGGCATCGGACCGATCGCGTCCTTCCAGTGAGCGATGATCATGCGCTCGTGATGGCGGTCGACGAGCTGGATGGGGTCGGAGCCGGCAACTATGATGTGGGCCGTGTCCGGGCACATATGCACATAGGCTGGGTCAGTCAGCAGCATCATCAGATCGACATCGCGCGCCGCGGCAAAGATCGAGTGTGCCTCCGTGTGCAGCGCGAGCCGGACGCCTCCGGCATGGAGGGTCGCACCGAGCCGGTTGAGGAAATCGGCGATCGTCTTGGCGCGATCGAAAACGTGGAACTGCACCGGCTGAGCGCCGAGCGTCTGGCGCAGGGGGGCGCCGATCACCATAATGTCGCTGCCGCAGGCTTTCAGGAAATCGGCATATCGTTCCGCCTTGTCGATCAGCGCGCGCTGGGCTTCAGCGTCGGCAAAGTCTCCCGCTGCCTCGAGCTCTGCGAAGAAGCCGCTGCAAAGCGTCAGCCCGCGCCTTGCCAGTTCGGCGGCAAAGCCATCGATCGAACCGTAGGTCTTGATCGCGTCCTGCCAGTTGAAAGGAGAAAAGGTCAACTCGACGCCGGTGACGCCGGAAGCCTGGACGCTGTCGAGGATCGTGTCCCAGAAGGCGCGCGGCGCGGCGTGTGCATGGTCGACGATCGCATCATGGCTGCCGACGCCCCAGAAGCCGGGATGGAAGAATGTCACGAGATCGACGCCGAAACGCAGCCTGTCGCCAGCCATAACCTATCCATTTCTCAAGGCATGACCTACCGCGTGCGGAACGAGAGTTCCACATCCAATGAATTTCAATGCATTAATGAATGGCAATCGTTTGCCATGCTCAGATGATAACCAAGCTGGTTTTTTAAGCAAGCGATTTTTGGCAAACGTTTGCTATAATCCGCCACCTGCCTTAGAGTTACAAATCGAAGCATCCGGGAGCGGGAATTAAAGGTGAATAAAAACAAGGGGGTGGCGGGAGATGAGCCGTCTGGCGCGTTGATGGCTGACGTTGCGCGGCTCGCCGGCGTCGCGATATCGACGGTCAGCCGGGCGCTTGCCAATCCCGGACGGGTCAACGAGAAGACCCGCGCCAAGATCAATGCGGCCGCCAGGCAACTCGGCTACACACCGAACGCAATGGCGCGCGGCCTCAGGGTCGGAAAATCCAACACCATTATGATCATTTTGCCGGGTTCGCCTTATTATGGCGCCTCGCAGATCATCCCGCAGGTCCTGCAAAGCATCAATAAATCCCTGATCCAGAGGGGGTATAACTTGATGATCGCCAATCTCGATCGCGAGGAAGCTTCCGAACGGCACATACTTGACCTTGCCTTCAGCGGTACGGTTCGGGGAGCCATTATCTTCTCGTCGAAACTTCCGGAGATCGAAGGGCGTTCACCTGCGGGGGCAGGCCTGCCGATCGTCTCAATGTTGTTCGACATGAGTGATGCCGGTTTGCCGAGCGTCGTCACCAACGACCGGGAGGCGATCCGTGACGCGACGATGGAATTGATCCGTTCGGGTCATCGGCGCTTCCTCTATATAGCCGGCCCCGAGGGAAACTACCACGACGTCGAGCGCTACGCCGGGGTCCTTGAGGCTCTACGCGCAGAGGGACTTTCCGAGGAAGCCGTGTCGAGATCTGGCGGCGACCTCGAATACCAGCATGGCTTCGAGATCGGCATTCGCGCCGCCGACGATTTCATGAAGCTCGCCGTCAGGCCGACGGCTGTCATCGCAACGAGCGATGACATGGCAATCTCGTTCATGAGCATCATTCAACGCGCAGGCCTTGTTATTCCAGAGCACGTGTCCGTCGTTTCCTTCGACGGCTCTCCGGTCTGCGAATTCTGTTCGCCGCCGCTCTCGACGATCAAACAGCCCGTGGAAGAGATGGGACGCGCGGCCGTGGAACTTCTGCTCGGCGCCATCAGCCAGACGCAGGATGCGGCAACGATGCGCACCGTCATCCGCAGCCAGCTTATCCTGCGGGAGAGCATTGCTCCTGCGAGGGATTGACGGTGGCGGAGCCAACCACGCACAGAAGCCCATGACCGTAACAATAAGCGCTGCGCGATAAATTCATTCATAGACAAATACCGCAGGGAAGCCTAAGTTAGCGCCAGGTATTACCTGTAGCTAAGGAAAGCCTTATGGCATCGCCAACCTCGCTCAAGCTCGATGACGAGCTGAAGGGCCGCGTCCAACAACTGGCCGAGGCTCGCCGCCGTTCGTCCCACTGGATCATGCGTGAAGCGATTGCGCAATATGTGGAGCGCGAGGAGAAGCGCGAGGCGCTGCGGCAGGAGACGCTAGGCGCCTGGAATGAATTTGAAGCGACGGGACTGCATGTTACCGGCGCCGAGGTCGAAAAATGGCTTTCGTCCTGGGGAACTGACGACGAGTTGTCCGCACCCGAATGCCACAAGTGATCTTCTCCTCGGCCGCAATCCGCGATCTTGAGCGGCTTCGGGAATTCTTGCGACCGAAAAATCCGTCAGTCGCCAAGCGGGCAGGCGAAACTATTCTCAAAGGCGTGAGCGTCCTCGGTGCGCATCCCCATATAGGACGGCTCATCGAGGATATGCCCGAGCAATACCGGGAATGGCTCATCGATTTCGGAGATAGCGGGTACGTCGCTCGTTATCGTATGGATGGGGACATTTTGACGATCCTCGCCGTGCGGCATCAGAAGGAAGCCGGGTTCTGACCAGGATTTCGAGGGCCCCGCACCTGCCGGTTGGGAATTCGCAACCGACAGGCGAGATGTCCTATAGGGTACCGACTGCGCTCCATCAAAACTTCGTCTGACCCCATCAATCCGCCCGTCGTGCTACGAAATCACAACACCGGGCGATCTGAAACTTCGGCTATGCGCGGTGGGATTTTGAAATTCCGAGCACGCACATGGACCTCTCGAAGATCAAGACGCTGATCGACTTTGTCGGACGATCTAATATTACCGAGCTGACCGTGACAGAAAAGGACGTGACGGTTCGGATTTTCCGATCGGCGGCGGGCCAGGAGGCTGTCGCCGAACCCGAGCAAAAGCCGAGACCGATCGCCGATGCGTCCTTGGGGGTCGAGCAAACCTTCCATGCGGTGACGGCGCCTGTTTTCGGCGTTCTACACAAGGCCCCGGCGCCCGGGGAACCGCCATTTGTCGCGATCGGAGACGCGGTGGAGGAGGGGCAGACGCTCTTCATCATCGAGACGATGAAGGTCTTCAACACGATCACCGCACCGCGGGCCGGGCGCATCACGCGCCTGACCGAAATAGACGGCGGAGAGGTCGAGACCGGCGATCTGCTGGCGGAGATTGTCTGATGCCGGAAACATTTGAACAATCCGCTGTCTCAGGGCGCCGCTTCGATACCGTCCTCATCGCCAATCGCGGCGAGATCGCAGCACGGATCCAGCGTGCCTGTCGCGAGCTCGGCCTTAGCACGGTCGCAATCTGCTCCGAGGCGGACAGGGAAGCGCCCTACGGCAGCACCGCTGACGGCTTTCTCTGCATCGGCCCGTCGAGCGCGGCGAAAAGCTACCTCAATCAGGATGCCATTCTTCTCGCGGCGCGCCTGACCGGTGCGGGCGCCATCCATCCCGGTTACGGATTTCTATCGGAAAATGCGGCATTCGCCGACGCCGTCGAAAAGGCAGGGCTGGTCTTCATCGGTCCGACGGCTTCGTCGATCGCGGCCATGGGCGATAAGATCGCGGCGAAGCGGGCGATGATGGCGGCGGGCGTGCCCTGCGTTCCCGGGCCGGACACGGTGCTGCCCGACGATCCCGCATCGGTGGAGCGGCTCGCGCTGGAGATCGGCTACCCCGTCATCATCAAGGCATCAGGCGGCGGCGGCGGGCGCGGCATGCGCGTCGTTCCGAAGGCCGACCAGTTGCATGAAGCGATCGCGCTGACCCGGGAAGAAGCCCGCAAGGCTTTCGGCTCACCCTCGCTCTATATGGAAAAGTTCCTCCAGCATCCGCGTCATATCGAGATACAGGTTCTTTGCGACGACCACGGCAATGCCGTGTGGCTGGGTCACCGGGACTGCTCGATGCAGCGCCGCCATCAGAAGGTAGTGGAGGAGGCACCGGCGCCAGGGATTGCGCCTGAGATCATCCGGCCGGTCGGCATGGCCTGCGTCGAGGCCTGCCGGCAGATCGGCTACCGCGGCGTCGGAACCTTCGAATTCCTCTATGAGGACGGCGCTTTCTATTTCATCGAAATGAACACGCGGCTTCAGGTCGAGCATCCCGTCACCGAGATGACGAGCGGGCTCGATATCGTCCAGGCGCAGATAAAGGCGGCCCAGGGTGAGGTTCTGAACCTCGTCCAAAGTGAGGTGATCTGCGAAGGCCATTCTTTCGAATGCCGCATCAACGCCGAAGGTCCCGACACCTTCCTGCCGTCGGCAGGTGTCGTCACCCATCTGGCTTTGCCGCAGGGGCCGGGCATCCGCGTCGACACGCATATCCACGCCGGCTATAAGGTCTCGCCCTATTACGACTCGCTCATCGCCAAACTGATCGTGCATGCGCCGACGCGGGCGAAAGCCATGGCCAGAATGTGCGAAGCGCTTGCCGGCACCGAAATCGAGGGAATCGCGACCAATATTCCCTTCCTGCGCGCCCTGTTCGAGGACCATGCTTTCGCCCGTGGCGAGACGGACATTCACTATCTCGAACAATGGCTGAAGCTGCGGAGGGCGGCGGCATGAGCGCGATCGATTTCAGCGATCCGGCCGCCATCGCGCTGCTGACCCAAGCACTGACGGCCGCCGGAGTGGACGGGCTGGAAATCTCCCGTCCGGGCGCACAGCTTCGCATCATCATTTCAGGGGAGGGAGAGGCGCGGATCAGCGCGACGGGAGCAGCGCCGCGCGCGCCGGGCTCTGCACAGACGGTCGTGACGGCGCCGATGGCAGGCCGCTTCTGCGTCGAACATCCGGCCGCCTCCGCCGTGCCGCAAAATTTGCCGCGGTCCCTGTCCGACACCGATATCCTCGGCTTCATCAGGGTCGGGGATGTACTGCTTCCCCTTCGCGCCGGCGGTTCCGGCGTTATGACCAGGCTGCTCGCCGCGCCCGGCGCGCTGGTGGGCTACGGCGATCCTCTGTTCGAAATCGAGTTCCCATCATGATTGTCACGACGGACAGGCACGCTTCGCAACGCGAGATCGTTCCGGCCACCAAAAGCCGGGCACGGGTTTCCTCGATCGGCGCCAGGGCCTTCCTGCTCGAGGCGCCGGGTGAATTCGACATTGCCGCGCAGCGGCGGATCTGGGCTCTCTCCCAGACCGTGAGAGGCTGGGCGGACCTCGCGGAAGACATTCCGGGGATGACCAATCTGCTGGTAATTTTCAAGGAGACGCCCGAGGACCCCGATGCGGTGGTCGCACGGCTGCTGGAGGCATGGGCGAATGCTGAGAGCATCGATCTCGATGGCAAGACCATCGAGATCCCCGTCCATTACGGCGGCGAACACGCGACGGACCTTCCGGCCCTTTGCGATCTCTCGGGCTTAAGCGACCGCGAAGTGGTGCGCATCCATCATCAAGCGATCTATCGTGTTTTCGCTTTGGGAAGCGCTCCCGGCTTCGGCTATCTGCATGGTCTCGACCCACGTATCTACATGCCACGGAAGACCGTCCCCTCGCTGAAGATGGCGAAGGGCTGCGTGACCATTGGCGGCATGCAGACCGGCGTCGCCATGCTGACAGGACCGAACGGCTGGAATTCCATCGGTTTTGCCACACTTGAAATGTTCGACCCCACCTCGCCCATCCCGGCCATGATGGCGCCGGGAGATACGGTCCGGTTCCTGCCGGCGAGGATCGAGCTATGATCGAGATCTTGGAAAGCGGCCCTTTCAATACGGTGCAGGATCTCGGCCGTTCCGGCTATCGCGATATCGGCGTATCGGCGAGCGGCGCGATGGATCCGCTTGCCGTCCGGATCGGCAATATTCTCCTCGGCAATGACGAGAATGCGGCCGCAATCGAGGTGCAGACCTTCCCGTTCAGCCTGCGTTTCCAGCGGCGCACCGTCTTTGCCGTAACCGGCGCCGACGGCAATGCTCATCTCGACGGATCGGAACGGCTTGCCTGGTGCGCCCATATCGCCGAACCCGGACAGGCTCTCGAGCTGAGGCAGCCGCCGCGGCTGGCACGCTCTTACATTGCACTCGGCGGCGGGCTGGATGTTCCTGTTATCATGGGCTCGCGCAGCACGTCGCTACGCGGCGGCTTCGGAGGCAATGCAGGCCGGCCACTGGCGAAAGGCGACCGGATCGCGGTCGGCGAGGACGCGGAGATTGCCATGCTGCCGGCCATGGGCCTCGCCGTCGTCGAACCGGCGACAGCGCTCAGCGATGTCTTTCCCGCCCCGGTCGACGGCGTATTGCCGATCCGCGCCCTGCCGGCTGGCGAGCATGAGCTTTTCGCCGGAGACGGCGAAGCCTTCTGGAGCCAGATGTGGAGGATTTCCTCCCGAAGCGACCGGACCGGCTACCGCTTGTCGGGCGAACCGATCAAGCCGGTGGCATCGATCGAGATGCGCTCCCACGGTGTCGTGCCCGGCGTTATCCAGGTGCCGCCCGGCGGCGAACCGATCGTACAGATGAGCGATGCGAACACCGCCGGCGGATATCCGAAAATCGCCGGCGTGATCGAATGCGATCTCTGGCGGCTGGGACAGGCCCGCATCGGCACCCGCCTGAGCTTTGTTCGCTCGACACACGCCGAAGCGCGCGCTGTCGAACAGGCCGTCACCCGCTATGTCGACGACGTCAGACGGACGTCCCGGATGGTCAAGCGCGCGTTGAAGGCGATGGCCTAGGACCCTCACAAGGAGGAACTTATGAAGATCGATCTGAATTCCGATATGGGCGAAGGATTTGGTCCCTATCGGCTGTGCGACGACGAAGCGATGATGAAAATCGTCTCCTCGGCCAACATCGCCTGCGGTTTCCACGGCGGCGATCCCGATACGATGGGGCGCATGGTCCGGCTCGCAAAGCTGAACGGCGTCGGTATCGGCGCTCATCCCGGTCTGCCCGACCGGCTCGGCTTCGGCCGGCGCGAAATACCGTTTTCGGCAGACGAGCTTCGCCAGCAGATGCTCTACCAGCTCGGCGCCCTAATGGCGATCGCCAGGAGCGAACGGGTCGCCGTCTCCCATATCAGCTTCCATGCGGCGATGGGCAATATGGTCAACCGCGATCCCGTCCTCTCCGACCTGATGATGGATGCGATCGCTACCGTGGACCCCGGTCTCGTGGTCTTCGTCACGTCGGGCAGCGAGATCGAATTGGCGGCCAGACGCGCGCGCCTGAAGACGCTGGCGCTTTTCCTCGCGGACCGTGCCTATGATGCCGACGGCAAACTCGTCGCGCGTGGGCTCCCGGGCGCTGTCATCAAGGACGAAGCCTCGGTGCGCGCGCGGGTGCGGCAATTCCTGCTCGACGGGACCGTCCGGACGATCGACGGCGCCGTAATCGCCATGCCGGCGCGCTCCATTCTCGTTCACAGCGACACACCCGGTGCCCTCGAACTGGCAGGCATCGTGCGCGGCGAGATCGAAGCCACCGGCGCGGCACTCGCTCCCGCCGCCGAACTCGCCGAATGACACAATCCCGATCGCCCGCGGGCGGTCCATAAGTCCAATCCCTCACCGAAGGACCATTCCGATGTCCATCAAAGCCAACCGCCTGAAAAACGTCTCCATATCAGCATCCGCCGCCATGACCCAACGGGCCAGGGAGCTCGCCGCCAAGGGGATCCAGGTCGTCAGCCTCTCCTCCGGCGAGCCGGATTTCCCCACGCCGGCGCACGCCATCGAAGCGGCGCATGCGGCGGCTCTCGCGGGTGACACGAAATATCCGCCGATGGACGGCACGCCGGCCCTCAAGGCCGCGATCATCAGGAAGTTCAAGCGCGACAATAATCTCGACTATGACGCCAGCCAGATCGTCGTCTCGGGCGGCGGCAAGCAGGTGATCTTCAATGCGATGCTCGCAACCTGCAATCCGGGCGACGAGGTCGTCATTCCGACACCCTCCTGGGTCAGCTATGCCGATATCGTCAAATTCGCCGGCGGCGTCCCGGTCGCCGTCCCCTGCCACGAACAGACCGGCTTCAAGCTGCGCCCGGAGGATCTGGAGGCGGCGATCACACCACGCACCAAATGGCTCTTCCTGAATTTCCCGAACAATCCGACCGGCGCGGCCTGCTCCCGGACCGAGATGGCCGCCATTGCCGAGGTCATGCTGCGCCATCCCCACGTCTGGATCATGACCGACGACATTTACGAGCACCTGGTCTATGACGACTTCCAGTTCTGCACCATGGCGGAAGTCGAACCGAGGCTCTATGAGCGCGTCCTGACGATGAACGGCGTCTCCAAGGCTTACGCGATGACGGGCTGGCGGCTCGGTTTCTGCGCCGGCTCGAAAGAGTTGATGGCGGCTATCAGCAACGTCAACGGTCAGAACGGCGGCGGCATCGCGACACTCACCCAGGCGGCCGCGACCGCGGCGCTCGACGGACCTCAGGATCTCCTGAAGGAGCGGGCGGCGATCTACAAGAAGAGACGCGACTTTGTCCTCGATAAATTGTCGGAGGTGGAAGGGCTGCGCTGCCACAGGCCCGAAGGCGCCTTCTACATCTATCCCAACATTTCAGGGCTGATCGGCAAGACCAGCAAGGGCGGACGAAAGATCGAAACGGATGTCGATTTCGTTATGGCGCTCGTCGAGGAGCATCATGTTGCGACCGTGCAAGGCGCGGCTTACGGAATGAGCCCCTTCTTCCGCATTTCCTACGCCACCAGCATGGAGAAAATCGGCGAGGGCTGCGCCCGCATCGCCGAGTTCTGTAAGGATATGCGCTGACCGGCAGCCGTTAATCCTTAAGCCGCGCCGTCAGCTCGAGGAGGATGTTCCGGACGGCAAGCGCCGGCTCCGACAGGGGATTCTGGTCGGAAACGCAAAGCGACAGGGTTTCCTCGATCCGCGGAGAGACGAGCCGGCAGATCAACGGTTCGCTCGATTCCGATACGATACGATCGGCGATGGCCTTCGGCATAATGGTCGCGCCGAGACCGTCGCCGACCGCGCGCCCCAGGGTGCGGACGATCTCGATTTCCGCCACGACCTTCAAATTGGAGCGGGTGCGCGTGAAGGCGGTATCGACTGCGCGGCGAACAAAATTATAGGCCGGCGGCAGCAGCATCGGTATCCCGTCGAGAGCGTTGACGGCGACAGGATTGGCATCCGCGTCGATCGCAAAATCGCGATGCGCGACCAGGAAAAATTCCTCGCTGAGGATCGGTTCGAACCGCACGCCTTTGATTGGCCCGGTTCCATGCAGAAGGGCCATCTCCAGCCGGCCGTTCATGATCATCTGGCTATAGGTCTGACCCACGCTTTCGGTCAGATGCAACAGGATGCCGGGATGCCGCTTCCGGGTCTCCGCCAGCAGATCGACCGACAAGGTGGCAGCGCTGCTGAAAGGGACCAGACCGACGGACACGCGCCCTGCAAGGGAATTGCCGGCCGCCGAAGCATCCGCTTGCGCCTGCTCCATCTGCCGAAGAATAATCTGCGCGTGGCGATACACCGCATGGCCCGCATCGGTCATGCTGACGCCTTGCTGGCTGCGGATCAAAAGCTTCTGGCCGAAATGCTCCTCCAGCGCCGCCAGCTGCTGACTGAGCGCCGGCTGGGCGATATGCAAAAGGTCCGCCGCGCGCGTGATGCTGCCGCTGTCGACGATCACGATGAAGGATTTGAGGCGTCTGATGTCCATGAGGATCGTGGAACCGTTCTGATCTGCTGGGATGGCATGTTTGCAGACGCGTATAGCTTTTGCAACGCGCCGCGATCGTCAACCGGCCGGGCCCTGCTGAGGCACCAACGCCGCCAATAGCGCCGACATCGCATCTTTCTCTTCTTCGGCAGCCGCGCAAGGCTCCATAACCGTTGCTTATCGCTCCAGAGATAATCGGTCTTAGGCAAGGAGTTAAAGCTTCGCTACTCTCTCGATCAACAACAAGGGAACGACAATGCCATTCTCCGACTACAAGACCGCACTGGTAACCGGCGCATCCTCCGGAATCGGCGCAGCCGTTGTCGAGCGGCTCCGCCGGGAGAACATCGAGGTCCATGCCGTTGCCCGTAGCACTGAGGCGCTGCAGCAGCTGGCCACGCGGACCGGCTGCATCCCTCATGCCATCGATGTGACCGACCGAAAGGCAATGGCCGAGCTCGCCGATCGGGTGGAATTCGACATTCTCGTCAACAATGCCGGCGTCGACCGGCCGAAGAAATTCCTCGAAGCCGACGAAGGCGATATCGATCTCATCGTCGACGTCAATCTGCGGGCAGTGCTGCATGTCTGCCGCCTGGTGGTGCCGGGCATGGTGGCGCGCGATCGCGGCCACATTATCAATATTTCCTCGATCGCCGGCGCCTACAATTTCGGCGGCAACTCATCCTATCACGCCACCAAGGCAGGCGTGAGCATGCTGTCCAACCAGCTGCGCATCGACGCTTTCGGCAAGCGGGTGCGGGTCACGGAAATCTGCCCCGGCCGGGTCGCCACGGATATTTTCAACCACGTCCACGGCAATGATCCCAGCATCCGGGAGCGGTTCATCGACGGTTTCGAACTGCCGCAGGCCACCGATATCGCCGACGCGATCGCCTTCGCCATATCAGCTCCGGTCGCCGTCAATATCGGGCATATGGAGATCACGCCGACGCTGCAGGTCATGGGCGGCCTGCAGACCGCAAGGCCGCAGCCGAAGACGGATCCATCCGGGGAGCCAAGTCCGTGAGCGGTTTCGACCTTTCGGCAATCCTCGGAAATCCCGAATATTCCGCCATGCTGCTGCATGGCATCGAGATGACCTTCATCATCTATGCCGGGTCCTGGTCGCTGGCGATGGCGCTGGCATTGCTGCTGCTGGGTCTGCGCCTGTCGCCCTTTCGCTTCGGGGATCCGTTGGTCGCCGCTTACGTTTCCTATCACCGCAACGTCCCGACGCTGGTGCAGCTCATGCTCTGGTATTTCGGGATCTTCACGCTGATGCCGAGCAGCATCGCGAATTGGCTTGCAAGCCACAATGCGGAATCCATCTTCGCGGTGATCGGGCTGGGACTCTGCCAGGCGGCCTATTTCAGTGAAGATCTTCGTTCGGGCGTACGCTCGGTCGGTGACGGCCAGATGCAGGCAGCCCGTGCGCTGGGCCACGGCTACGTCTCGGCGATGCGTTTCGTCATTATGCCGCAAGGCGTGCGCAACGCTCTACCGCCGCTCATCAATCACAGCGTCTCCCTGTTCAAGAACAGCAGCCTCGCCGTCGTCATCGGCGCGTCGGAACTGACGCATGCCGTCAAGGAAATCGAGAACCTCAGTTTTCGCACCTTCGAGATCTACTTGATCGGCACGGTTCTCTACCTCTTCTTTTCGCTCGTGATCATGAGCATCGGCGCCTACCTGTCGATGCGCGCCGATCCTGCCCGGAGTGCACGCGCATGATCCAGGACATGATCGCCATCATCAAAGACTATTGGCTGCTGCTCTTGATCGGCCAATATCCGAACGGACCGCTCGGCGGGCTTGCCAACACGCTGATCCTCTCGGCGCTCAGCATCACTCTCGCCTTTCCGGCCAGCATTCTGTTTGCAATGGCGCGGCTCTCCAAGTCGCGGCTGCTGCGCTGGCCGGTCACCGCGCTCGTCTATTTCACCCGCGGCGTGCCGCTTCTGATGCTCATCCTGTGGAGCTATTTCCTGGTGCCGCTCTTGACCGGCGCCGATGTGCCGAGCTTCGTCACCATGCTGACCACGCTGGTCGTTTATCAGAGCGCGTTCCTCAGCGAGGTCGTCCGCGCCGGCATTGTCGCGCTCGGGCCCGGCCAGATGGATGCGGCGCGTGCGCTTGGCCACGGCTATATGATGCTGAGGTCGCGCGCGGCGAGGTGGTCGTCATCTGCGGTCCATCCGGTTCGGGAAAATCCACGCTGATCCGCACGATCAATCGCCTCGAGGAGATCAACAGCGGATCGATCACGCTCGACGGACAGAACATCCATGCGTCGATGCGGGCGAAGGAGCTCAACACAATGCGCAGCCGGATCGGCTTCGTCTTCCAGAACTTCAACCTCTTTCCGCATCTTTCCGTGGCTGAAAACGTCTCGATGTCGCCGATCCGGGTGAAGGGCGTGGCGCCCGATGTCGCGCACGAGAAGGCGCTCAAACTTCTCGACCGCGTCGGCCTCGCCGACAAGGCCCGAGCCTATCCCGGCCAACTCTCGGGCGGCCAGCAGCAGCGTGTGGCGATCGCCCGTGCCCTTGCGATGGAGCCCCCGGTGATGTTGTTCGACGAGCCGACGAGCGCGCTCGACCCTGAAATGGTCGGCGAAGTTCTGGCCGTGATGAAGAGCCTGGCATCGGAAGGCATGACCATGCTTTGCGTCACCCATGAAATGGGCTTCGCGCGCGAGGTCGCGGATCGGATCTGGTTCATCGATGCCGGCCAGATCATCGAAATGGCGGCGCCTGAAAATTTCTTCAGCAATCCGACCCATCCTCGGGCTCAGCGTTTCCTCGCTGATCTCAGGCATTGAGACCAACCATCAAAAACAAAGGAGAACAGCAATGAACTGGAAATACCTGAGCCTCACCGTCGCATTGGCCGGCCTGGCGGCGGCGATGCCCGCGAAAGCCGATCAGCTCGACAACATCATGTCGGCAAAGACTCTGCGCTGCGCGACTTTCGCCGATGTTCCTCCCTTCGCTTCGCCCGATCCGAAGACCCGCGAGATGGCCGGTTTCGACGTCGATCTCTGCGGCGCCATCGCCAAGGAATTGGGCGTCAAGGCCGAGATCAAGCCGGTTTCGGTCGAGGCCCGCGTGCCCGAGGTCAAGCTTGGCCGCGTCGACATCACCGTTGCCAACCTTGCCTATACGCTGAGCCGCGCCGAGCAGATCCAGTTCAGCGATCCCTATTACCTCGCCAAGGAAATGCTGATCGTGCCGGCGGACGATGCCGGCAAGACAAAGGCCGATTATGCGGGCCAGCGCATCGCCTCGACCAAGGGCTCGACATCAGAAATGTCGATCAAGCTCAACAAATCGGAACCGCTCACCTTCCAGGATACCGCCTCGGCCTATCTCGCCGTTCAGCAGGGCAAGGCGCGTGGCATGGTGGCCAACACCATGACGACAACCAAGTTCGTCAATGAATCGAAGAGCAAGGGCAAGGAAATGCGGATGATCGAGGAGCCGATGCTCTACCAGCCGATCGGCATCGGCATGGCCAAGGATCAGCCGGCGCTGACGGCCAAGATCAATGAGATCCTGCATAAGCTCGATGAGTCCGGCGAGATCAACAAGATCTGGGACAAGTGGCTCGGCCCGAGCACCGAATACAAGATGACCCGCACCGACAAGGTCGTGCCGCTCGCGCAACTGAAATTCGACCCGATCCCGTAGACCGACCGGTCTCGGAACCTCCCGATGACAATCAACCGAGATAAGACGGCGGGATATGCCCGCCGTCTACCAACGATGTGAGGCATCCATGATTCATATAAAAGACATCGCTGAACGGCCCAGCAAAGCCGACATCGAGGCCGTTTCCAAATTTTCGCCGGCGACCGTCCACGAAGCCCAGGGGCGCCGCGGCGCACTTTCCTCGCGGCTCAAGCCCGTGGACTACCGCATGAAGCTGTGCGGCCCGGCATTCACGGTCAAATGCGCGCCGCGCGACAACATCATGCTGCAGCTCGCCATCAACTATGCGAAGCCCGGTGACATCATCGTCGTCTCCGCCGGCGAATATGAAGAGGCCGGCTCCTTCGGCGACGTGCTTGCCAATGCCTGCCTTGCCAAGGGCATCGGCGGTCTCGTGACCGATACCGGCGTGCGCGACACACTGCAGCTGCGCGAACTCGGCTTCCCCGTCTTCTCGCTCAGCGTCTGCATCAAGGGCACGGTGAAGGAAACCATCGCTGCGGTGAACGATCCGATCATCGTCGGCGGCGAAACCATCAATCCCGGCGACATCGTCGTCGGCGATGCCGATGGCCTGGTGGTCGTGCGCAGACAGGAAGCGCAGGAAGCGGCCCGGCTGTCGCAGGCGCGCGAAGATGCCGAAGCCGGTTATATCGCCGCCTACAAGGCGGGCAAATCGGTCATCGAGGTCAGCAATCTGGCACCGGTGCTGAAAGCCAAGGGCCTTGTCGTCGACGTCTGAGACGATCGCCTCATTCCCAGCCCGCGCCGGCCTTCCGCTCGCGGGCTCAGATATTCTCAGGCGTCACGATTTCAAAGGTAATGGTCCGCTGAATCGTGCTGCCCGACGCGCCCTGCGTGATCGTTTCGATCATCGTCTCCACCAGAACCGTGGAAGTCTGTTCCAGCGGATGACAGAGGGCCGCGGTAATCATCCCTTCTGACAGGCCTTTTCGCGTCTCCGGGCCAATATCCCGGCAGACGAGGCGGATGCTTCGGCGCCGCTCCGCAGGCACCTCCCTCAGCGCCCGCAAGACGCCGGAAATGCCACCGCCGACGATCAGGATGCCGGTAAGGTCGTCCGTCGTCGCCAGCAATTCCTTGACCATCCGGTAGGCCTCGTTCGGCTCCTCGTGCGTGGGGCGGCTGTCCTCGATGGTCAGATGCGGCGCATGCTCGCGCATATAGGAGCGGAAACTCGCGTCGGAGACGTCCTGGCATTGGTAGCGGTGGTTGCCGATGAAGACGGCAATGCGGCCCGGCCCGTGGGTCATGTTGGAGATCAGCCATGCCGCCGTTCGCCCCATTTTCCAGTTGTCGGCCCCGACGTAAGCGGCCCGTTCCCGGGCGGATTGGTCCGTAATATAGGCGATGACAGGCTTGCCCTTCTCGTGCAGCTCGCGGATGGCCTGGGCGATGACTGGGTGATCGGCGGCGACCACGGCGACGGCGTCACAATTTGCCCCGAGTGCCTTGAGGCGGCCGGCGATATTCTCCGGCGTCAACAGATCGACGAAATCGACCACAGGGTCGACGACTTCGTCACGCCTGGCGCGGCAGGCCTCGACGATCTTCTTGCCGAACAACTGGTAGAGCTCGCGGCTGGATTGCTGCAGCAGAAAGCCAAGCCGGTATTTCGGCACCGACTTGCGCAATCGGTCCTCGATTGCGCCGGCGCCGTAAAAGCCGATCCGCTCCGCCGCCGCCTGAACGCGCTGCACCGTCGTGCCTTTGACGGAAGCGCTTCCGGCCAGAATTCGGTTGACGGTCGCAATGGAGACATCCGCCTCTTTGGCAAGATCGGTGATGGTCGGCCGCCGCATGATTATACCTTCCCAGCGTCATACGTTCATATCATTCTGAGTGATATGCTATGATACTTTATGCATGTTTAGTATGATTTCATATTTCGAGAGTTTCAAGCAGTGATATGTTTCTCTTCACGGTCACGCCAGGGAGGCGGGCCAAGGGAGGAGATAGAGATGATTAAATTGCGCCGCCTCGCGGCAACGGTGTCGGTTGCCGCCATCATGACCTGCGCTGCAACGGCCGTTATGGCCGCCAACATCTTCGTCGTGGGCGGCAAGCCGGACGATCCGTTCTGGTCGATCGTCAAGCGTGGCGCCGAGGATGCCGGTAAGGTCGTAGAAGCGCAGGGCGGCAAGGTCGTCTGGCTCGGGCCGCAAAACTACGACAATCTCGGCGTCGACGCGGCCGAGCTGATCCGCCAGGCCATCGACCAGGGCGCCGATGCGATCGTCGGCCCGGACTGGGTGCCGGAAGCCATGGATCCCGCCTTCAAAGCGGTCGTCGACAAGAAAATTCCGCTGGTTATCTATAATGCCGGCGGCATCGAAGCTGCCGATCGTCTCGGCGCGATGAATTATGTCGGCTCCAACGACTATCTGTCCGGCAAGGCAGCGGGCACCTACTTCGCCAAGCATGACCTGAAAAACGCCGTCTGCCTCAATACGCTGCCCGGTGCGGCAAACATCGAAGCCTTCTGCAAAGGTATGACCGATGGCGTGACCGAAGGCGGCGGCGTCGGCTCGTCGCTGCCGCTGCCGGCAACCTCGTTCGGTTCAGCGACCGCCGTGGCGCAGGCCCTGAAGGCGCATCTCCTGCAGCATCCGGAAATTAAGGCCGTCTTCGCGATCGGCAATGTCGACACCAACTCGGCGGTCAACGGTGTGACGCAGGCCGGCAAGCAGGGGCAGGTGAAGGTCTGCGGCATGAATATGGATGAGACCGTTCTGAACAACATCAAGAGCGGCAGCCAGCTTTGCGCGATCGACCAGCAGGGTTACCTACAGGGTTATCTCGCGGTCTCGATCCTGAACGGCAACGTCAACTACGGCCTCACCGTACCGACGCGTGAGATCCTGACCGGCCCGGGCGTGATCGACGCCTCCAACGTCGACGCCACCTTGGCAGGTGTGAAGGCCGGCGCCCGGTAAGGGATCGGCCGAACGTCGGAAGCTGCCTGTCCCTCACGCAGGCGGCTTCCATTCTTTCAAAAGCCCGGCCGATCGGTCGCGCGGCTTCATGGTGGTGTCAAATGAACGCGAGAAACGATGTCCTCGCCTCTTCGGTTCCTTCGAGCGGCCACGCCAAAGCGACCATCGGTCAGCTTTCCCGGCGCCCTGAAGCCGGTTCGTTACTAGGCTTGATTGCGGTGTTTGTCTTCTTCGCCTTGCTGGGCGGCAAGGTCTTCCTGTCCGCTGCAGGCTATGCAAGCTGGCTTAACGTCGCCGCGGAGATCGGCATCGTCGCGCTGCCGATCGGACTCCTGATGATTGCAGGTGAAATGGACCTCTCGATCGGCGCGGTCATTCCGGCATCATCCCTGACGGTGGCGATCATATCGGGCCATTACGGCCTTCCCGAGATCGTGGGAATTTCCGCCGGCCTGGGCGTCGGGCTGATCGTCGGGCTCTTCAATGGCTATCTGGTCAATCGCACCCGCGTGCCGTCTTTGATCATCACCATCGGCTCGATGTTCGGCGTCATGGGATTGACGCTGGGCTTCACCGTGCTCATTGCCGGCAGCACCGGCGTGTCGCTCGTGCCGAGCCCGAGCGTCAAGGCGATCCTCGGCGATTTCATCGGCGGCATGTTCCAGGTGACGATCTTCTGGTGGATGCTGTTCGTGGCCGCATTTTTCTGGCTGCTGCACATCTCGCCCGTCGGCAACTGGATCTTCGCTCTTGGTGGCGACAAGGTCTCGGCCCGTAACGCCGGCATTCCGACGCAAAGGTTGACCATCGCGCTTTACATGATGTCGGGCTTTTCCGCCGCCTTCGTCGGCGTGAGCCAGGTGCTTGTCTACCAAAGTGCGCAGGTGCTCGGCGGGCAATCCTTCATCTTCAATTCGATCATGTGCGTGGTCATCGGCGGCGTGCTTTTGACCGGAGGCGCGGGATCGGTGGTGGGCATCGTCTTCGGCACGCTCACCTTCGCGATCGTCAACCAGGGCATCTATTTCACCGGCATAGACCCGAATCTCGGCAGCGTCATCATCGGGGCGCTCCTGCTGCTCGCCGTGATGATGAATGACAAGTTCCGGCTGATGGCGATGTCCTACGCTGCGAAAAAGAAGAAGTGAGGGCAGGGAGATGAACGGCTTTTCCATAGGACACTTTGTACGCCGCCCGGAATTCGGCGCCCTGTTGAGCTTCATCGCGGTGATCGCTTTCTATGTCGCCTTCGGCGGGGTCAGCCTTGCCGCGCTCTTCGGCGCGGCAAGCTGGGTCAACTTTGCCGCCAATCTCGGTATCGTCGCCTTGCCGGTCGGCCTTCTGATGATATCAGGCGAGCTCGATATCTCGATCGGCGCGATGATCCCGGCGGGCTCGATGACGATTGCCATCCTCTCGGGATATTACGAGTTGCCGATCGTCGTCGGCATGCTTGGCGTGCTCGCCATCGGCGTTGCCGT
This sequence comes from Rhizobium esperanzae, assembly GCF_002204185.1. Classification (GTDB taxonomy): domain Bacteria; phylum Pseudomonadota; class Alphaproteobacteria; order Rhizobiales; family Rhizobiaceae; genus Rhizobium; species Rhizobium esperanzae. The sequence goes on from NZ_MXPU01000008.1 coordinate 134,446, forward strand.
CGGGCTGGTCAACGGTGTGTTGGCGGTGCGCACCAGCGTGCCCTCGCTGATCATCACACTCGGCACGCTGGTCGCGGTGCAGGGGCTCGTTCTTGCCGGATCCGTCATCCTGACCGGGGCCGCGTCGGTGCCCCTCAATGCCCCGGCCTGGGCCAAGACGCTCTTCGGCGACCTGATCCACGGCAAATTCCAGGTGATCATCCTGTGGTGGCTGGCGCTGACGGTGGTTTTTGGTTTCGTGCTGCATGCGACGCGCTACGGCAACTGGATCGTCGCCATGGGCGGAGACGAGGTCAGCGCGCGCAATGCAGGCATCCCGACCGACGGGCTCAGGATCGTCCTCTTCGTTCTCTCGAGCACGGCCGCCTCCTTCGTCGGAATGTGCGGCGCCATCCTTTTCAATTCCGCGCAGGTCTCGGGCGGCATGAACTATATCTTCAATACGATCGTCTCGATCGTGGTGGGCGGCGTGCTGCTCACAGGCGGCTTCGGTTCGGTCGCCGGGATCTTTCTCGGTACTTTAACCTTCGCCGTCGTCAGCCAGGGCATCTACTTCACCGACATCGACCGCAACTGGTCCAACCTGATCATCGGCGTGATGCTGATGGCCGCCGTTCTGATGAACAACACGTTCCGGCAGATGGCGCTGAGCTTCGCGCCGAAGAAAAACAAGTGAGCGTCACCATGTCCGACACTATTCCGATCCTTGAACTCCAGAATGTCGACAAGAGCTTCGGCCCGATCGACGTGCTGCACGATATCTCGCTCAAGGTCCGTGCGGGCGAGGTGCTCTGCCTGCTCGGCGACAACGGCGCTGGCAAATCGACGCTCATCAAGACGCTTGCCGGCGTTCACAAGCCGACTCGCGGCACCATCCTGATGGATGGCAACCCGGTCGAATTCAGCGGGCCGCGCGATGCGCAGGAAAAGGGCATCTCGGCGGTGCATCAATTCGGCGGAACATTTCCGCTGATGTCGATCGGCCGATCCTTCTTCGTCGGCGTCGAGCCGACCAAGGGCTGGGGGCCGTTCAAGGTCTATGACCGCAGGAAGGCCAATGAGATTGCCGTCAGGGCGGTGCAGGATTTCGGCATCACCCGGATCGACGATGGCGATCGTCTTGTCGGCGGGCTTTCTGGCGGCGAACGCCAGTCGCTTGCCATTGCCCGAGCCGTGCATTTCGGGGCGCGCGTGCTGATCCTTGACGAGCCGACGGCTGCTCTCGGCGTCAAGCAGGCGGCGCATGTGCTGCGGATCGTCAACGAGGCGAAGCGGCGGGACCTGGCGGTGATTTTCATCACCCATCAGGTCATGCATGCGATGGCGGTGGGCGATCACTTCGCCGTTCTCATCCGTGGGGCAATCGCTGCCGATTTCCGCAGGGGCGAAAAGACCCGCGAAGAGATCACCGACCTGATGGCGGGAGGGGAAACCATGGCGGATCTCGAAGCCCAGATCGATACTTACATTGCAAGTCATGAGAGCCATTCGCCGCCGGCCGGCTAACCGCTGACGGCACCACAAACACACAGAGCAAAACACGTAACGTCCGGCAGCGTCAGAAAAGACCGCCGCCGGAAAGGAAAATCATGTCTGGAATCCGGAGGTCAAAATGAAGATCGCAATCGACCCGTTCATGCATCGGCATCTCTCGCTTGAGGAGTTGCCGAAGAAGGTCAAGGAGCTCGGCTACGACTGGATCGAACTCTCCCCGCGCGGCGATTTCCTCGAATGGTTCAAAGCGCCGCGCGTCTTTCCCGAGCGGATCAAATCATTCAAGCGCGCGCTGAAGGAGGCCGATGTCGGTATCGCCTCGCTGCTGCCGATGTACCGCTGGGCCTCCAACGACGAGATCGAACGCAAGGCCGCCGTCAAGCACTGGAAGCGGGCGATCGAGATCGCCGTCGAGCTGGAAGTCGGCGTCATGAATTCCGAGTTCGGCCGCGGTCCGCATCCGGACAAGGGATCGTGCTACTGCTGCCACACGGGATCGATGATCGAGGCCTGCGAGGACGCCTGGTGGCGCTCGATGGAAGAGCTGGTGCCGATCTTCGAGCGCGAGGGCATCACACTCCATGTCGAGCCCCATCCCGAAGACTGGTGCGAGACGCTGCAGCCGGCGCTCGACATCATCCGCACGGTCAATTCGAAGAGCGTCAAATTCCTCTATTGCGCCCCGCACACCTTCTATTTCGGCGACGACACCAAGGCGATGTTGCGCGATGCAAGCGATGTGCTGGCGCATGTCCATGTCGGCGACACTTTCAACCACAAGGCTTCGTCGGGCCTCAGATATATCCTCAACCCGCCCGGCACCAACGCACGGGTGCACCAGCATCTCAATATCGGCCAGGGCGAAGTTCCCTGGGACGAGTTCTTCGGCACGCTCGCCGAGATCGGCTTCGACGGCATCATGACAGCCTGCGTCTTTGCCTGGGAAGACAAGGCAGACCACAGCGGCACCTTCATGCGCTCGGAAATGCAGCGTTACATCGACAAGTACTGGGGGGCGAAATGACCCTCCAGGTTGGTGTCATCGGTACGGGGATGATCGGTCGGGATCATATCCGCCGCCTGACGAATGTCGTTTCCGGTGTCGAAATCGTCGGCGTGACCGACATCGATCAGGCCCGCGCTGCCGCTGCCGCCCCCGCAGGGGCGGAGGTATTCGCCACCCCTTCAGCACTGATCTCTTCGGAAAAAGTCGAGGCTGTGATCATCTGCTCGTGGGGACCGGCGCATGAGGAGCAGTTGCTCGCCTGCATTGCCTCGGGCAAACCGGTTTTCTGCGAAAAACCTCTGGTGACATCCGAGTCGGCCGCGCTTCGCGTGATGGAGGCCGAAGTCGCCTGCGGCCGGCGGCTTATACAGGTGGGCTTCATGCGCCGCTTCGATTCCGATTATCGCCGATTGAAAGCGGTTATCGACGGAGGCAAACTCGGCGCCCCGCTGATGTTCCATTCCGTGCATCGCAATGCCTCGGTTCCCGAGGGGCTCTACACCTCCGAAATGCCGCTCAACGACACGCTGGTGCATGACGCCGATATTTCCCGCTGGCTCCTGTCGGATGAGGTCATTGGGGTAGAGGTGCGCGCGCCGCGCCGTTCCTCGCGCGGTGGCGCGTTGCGCGATCCGGTTTTCGTGCTCCTGCACATGGCCTCCGGCGCGCTCGTCGACGTCGAGATTTCGGTGAACATCGCCTATGGCTACGACATCCGCGGCGAGGTCAGCTGCGAGGCGGGTGTCGCCGCGCTTCCGAACCGCCCGGCGACTGTGATTTCGGATTCGAACGGTATTCGTCAGGCGATCCCCGAGGACTGGCGCGAGCGCTTCATCGATGCTTACGACCAGGAATTCCGCGAATGGATCGTTGCCGCCTCGAATGGCACGGCCTCCGGCCCTTCCACCTGGGACGGATATGCGGCGACGCTCGTGGCCGACGCCGCCCTACGGGCCGTGGTCAGCGGCGGCTTCGAACCAGTCAACATGATAGCGAAACCCAATCTCTACGGACGTCCGGCCGCCATGGCGGCGGAGTGATCCGGCAGGTTATTTCAGGAGCGATGATCGAATGATCAACGGAGAAGGATTGATCGAACGCCCCTTGCGCTGGGGAATGGTCGGCGGCGGCCGCACCGGGCAGGTCGGCTATAAACACAGAACCGGCGCCCAGCGGGACGGCACCTACCGGCTTGTCTGCGGAGCATTCGACCTCGACGCCGAGCGCGGGCGCGATTTCGGCACGAAGATCGGCGTCGCCCCCGACCGATGCTACGGCGACTACAAGGAGTTGATCGCCCGGGAGGCCGGGCGCGGGGACGGCGTCGAAGTTGTCTCGATCGCCACGCCGAACTTCACCCATTACGAGATCACCAAGGCGTGCCTGGAAGCCGGGCTGCATGTGATCTGCGAAAAGCCGCTGTTCTTCACCGTTGCCGAATGCGACGAGGTTGCCAGGCTCGCAGAAGAGAAGGGCCTGATCGTCGGCGTCACCTATGGGTTCACCGGCCATCCGCTGGTTCACCAGATGGCGGCGATGGTCAAGAAGGGCATGCTCGGCGATATCAGAATTGTCGACATGCAATATACCCATGGCTTCAATTCGGGCGACGACGTCGGCGCCGGTGAAGCGGTGAAATGGCGCACCAATCCGAAGATGGCCGGTCCGACCTTCGTTCTCGGCGACATCGGCACGCACCTCTATTACCTCTCCGAAGTGGTGCTGCCGCATCTGAAGATCGAAAAGCTACTCTGCGACCGCAAGGCCTTCATTCCAACCCGCGCACCGCTCGAAGACCATGCGACGGTTCTCATGCATTACGACAACGGCGCCCGCGGCCGCCTTTGGGTATCATCGGTCGACGCCGGCAATATGGGATCGCAGCGCTACCGTTTCGTCGGCTCCAGGGCCTCCGTCGAATGGTCCGACGCGCATCCCGATCAGCTGGTCTACGAAGTGCAGGGGGAGCCTAACCGCGTCCTGCACCACGGCATGCCCTACCTCGAAGGGGAAAGCCTGGCGGTCGATCGCATGGGCGCCTTGCACACCGAGGGTCTCGGCGACAGCTGGGCGAACGTCTACCTCTGGATCGCCCAGGCCATCGACGCAAAGCGCCGTGGCGACGAGACGTTCCTCGAGAGCCACCATTATCCGGGCATCGACGCCGGCACCGAAGGCGTGCGCTGGCTGGAGAACTGCGTCCGCTCAGCCGATGCAGGCTCCGCCTGGGTCGACTTCAAGTGATTTCACCCGGGGGCGCGGCGGCTCTCCTCAACCTCCACCCCGACGCGTCCCCACCCCTCTTTCAGAAAGACAATGAGATGAGACTTTCGATCTGCACCGATGTGATGGGCAACCTGTCCTTTACCGACATGCTCGACAAATGCGTCAAACTCGGCGTGGAAGGCATCGAGATGACCGGCGGCGGCTGGTCGCGCGCGCCGCATTTCCGCGCCGACGCGTTGCTAGCCGACAAGGGGCTCCTGAAAACCAGGCTCAAGGAAATCGAAGCTCGCGGCCTGGAGATTGCCGCACTGAATTGCTCGGCAAACCCGCTCGATCCGGGCGAGATGGGCAAGCGTCACCGCAATGAGATGGAGCAGACGATCCGTCTTGCCGGCGAAATCGGCGTCAAGACAATCGTGACGATGTCCGGCCTGCCGGAAGCCGCCCCCGGCGACACCGTGCCGAACTGGCTCGTCTATACCAAGAGCTGGCCCGAAGAGATGCCGGAGCGCGACCGCTACCAGTGGGAAGACCGCGCCTTCCCGCTCTGGCACGATCTGGTGAAGCTCGCAAGCGAAGTCGGGGTCGAGCGATATGCGCTCGAAAACTTCTCGGCGATGCTCGTCTGGAACCCGGAAACCCTGTTCCGCCTGCGCAACGAGGTCGGCCCGTCCGTCGGCATGAACCTCGATCCCAGCCATCTGTTCTGGAAGGGGGCCGATCCGATTGCTTCGGCCCGTGCGCTCGGAAACGCGATCCATCATTGCCACGGCAAGGATACGCGCATCGAGCGAGGCCTTGCCGACGTCAATGGCCTGCTCGAGCTCAAGGACGTCACCGACGTCGCCAACCGCAGCTGGAACTATGTCGCCGTCGGCGCCGGCCATGACCTGCAGTGGTGGAAGGAGTTCTTCTCGGTGGTGCGGATGGTCGGCTATAACGGCTGGGTCAGCCTCGAGATGGAAGACTTCACCATGTCGACCGACGCCGGCATCCAGTCCTCCATCGACGCGCTGCAAGCAACGATCAGCCGCTGACTGGCAGGGCGGGCGGCTTTCGCCCGCCCTCCGCGGTCAAAGATCGGTCTGGACACTATTATGGACACATGTTCTATAAAGCGGACAGACTTGAGCGGAGCGCGACATGCATCTTTCCATGTGGACTTACCCCTGGGATATCCAGGACCAGGGGCTCGATAGGATTGCCGCCGAGCTTCGCAACCGAGCAGGCCTCAACACGATCAGCATCGCGACCTCCTATCATGCCGGCCGCTTTCTCCAGCCGCGCAGCCCGCAGCAGAAGGCCTATTTTCCCGAGGACGGTACGGTCTACTTCCGGCCGAACGAAAGCTTGTGGCAGGACAAGCTGATCCGGCCGCTGATGGCGGGGAATGTCACGGAACGCGGCGACATGCTGGAGGCGCTGACCAGAGAGCGTGACGCGACCGGTCTCGCGGTCTCCTGCTGGACGGTCTGCCTCCACAATAGCCGTCTCGGCATGCTGCATCCCGATCACGTGACGCGAAACGCCTTCGGCAATCCCAATTATTACAACCTCTGCCCCTCCAGCCCAGCCGCGCGGGATTATGTCGTCACTCTCGTGCAGGACATCACGACGAACTACCGGCCTGACATGGTCGAGCTCGAGAGCCCGAACTTCATGGGCTTCGCGCATGAATATCATCACGAAAAAGATGGGGTCGGCCTGAATGCCGAAGACGATTTCCTGCTGTCGCTCTGCTTCTGCGATCATTGTATCGCGCGCGCCGCCAGGGCCGGCGTGCCCGTGGAAGGCGCGCGCAGAACTGTAGCGCGCTTCATTGTCGAACTCTGCGAGCGAGCGGTGCCGGAGCGGCAGTTCCCCGATTTCCCGGCGGCTGGCATCGATGCCTTCCGGGGCCATCCCGATCTCCATGCCTATCTAGCGTGGCGCAGCGAACCGGTGACCAGCCTGATCGGCGAGATCAAGGCCGCGGCCGATCCGGCGACGCGCATCGTGCTTATCGATTTGAAGGACGGCTGGCTCGGCGGCGTCGATCTCGCAGCCGTCGGCAAGCTCTGCGACGGGGCAATTCTTTGCTGTTACGACATGACGCCGGAGGCCGTCGGCGATGTCATCCGAGCCGGCCGAGCGGCAATCGGGCGGGAAAAATTCCTTGGAGTCGGCCTGCGCATCTTCTATCCCGAGGTCAGCGGACCCATGATGCTCGCCGTACGCGCCAAGGCCGCAGTCGATGCCGGCGGCGACGGCGTCAATTTCTACAACTACGGCCTCATTCCGGCAAAGCGCCTCGACTGGGTCAAGGCCGCGGTGGACGCAATCAGTTAGTGGGATCGCGCGCGGGGTTGGCTCAGGATGCGATAGGTTCGGCGACCTGGATCAGGCAGTCGCCGGCCTGGCTGTCGCAATGCAGCCTGTGGGAAATCACCATGCCGCTCTCGGCAAAGCGCAGCTCTTCCTCCGCCTGCTCCAGGCGTTCCAGATCATGATACCATCCCGCCAGATCGCCGGCGGCAACGACGGTGCCGAGCCCGACAGCCGGCTCGAACCAGCCTCTGCGGCTCGCATAGATGCCCTGGCTGTGCCGAGATAGCGAAAGCAGCTGCAGCGGCCCGGGCTGAGGGAGCGTTCCGCGCGACAGGACCGGGCGCTCGACAATGCCGAGTGTCACGAGCAACCGGTCGATTGCCGCCGCCGTGAAAGTCATCGTCTCGCGCGTCACGGTTCCGCCGCCGCCGAATTCGCCGGAAAGCCCGATCGTCCCCGCCCGTGCCGCCGCCCCCATCGATGTCGGCGCCGCCGGCCCGTTATCGGCGATGAAGGCATAGGATGCGCCGAGTGCCCGCATCAGCGACACGGAGCGCTCGAAGCGGGCGGCATCGGCCTGCCGTTCGATCAGCGTGCAGGGCAGGTGCGCCATCGACGTGCCGCCGGCGTGCAGGTCGAGCAGGACGTCGTGCCGGGGAAAGAGGTCATGTTCGAGGAAATGCGCCATTCGCGCCGTCGGCGAGCCCATGGGGTCACCGGGAAAGGCGCGGTTGAGGTTGCCGCCGTCGAAGGGCGAACAGCGCTTGGCCGCCATCACCGCCGGCAGGTTCGCCATCGGCAGGATGGTAACGGCGCCGCGGATTTCCGCAACATCCAACAGCCGCATCAGCCGGCCGAGCTGCAGTTCACCCTCATACTCGTCACCGTGATTGCCCGCCATCAGCAGCAGAGACGGACCCTCGCCGTTCCTGAGATGAAGGACCGGGATGCGGATCTGATAATAGGGCGAACGGTCCACCGAATAAGGAATGGCGAGGTAGCCGGCCTGCCGGCCCTCACGCGAGAAGTCGATCGGGTTGACGAGGCCGCTGTGCATGATGTCTCCAGTCCGGGCGGTTACTTCGCCGTCAGAGCGCGGCGATCGCGGTCATTTCGACGCGCAGATCTGGATCGGCAAGGCGTGCTTCGGTGCAGGCGCGCGCAGGCGGGTTTTCGATGTCGATCCAACCGTCATAGACGCCGTTCATCGCCTCGAAATCCACGATTGCCGGCAGGAAAACATTGACGGCGATCAGACGCGAGCGGTCCGTACCGGCTTCCTTCAAAAGAGCGTCGATTTTGCCGAGCACATCGCGGGTCTGCTCTTCGATCCCAGCCTTGCGATTTTCCGCGACCTGGCCGGCAATATAGACGAGACCGCCATAGCTGACGGCTTGGCTCATTCGCGAACCCTTCTGATAACGCTGGATCATGGGCAGGTTTTCCTTTTCTTGCTTTTGGAAGGAGAGGTCAGCCGAAGCTTGTGAGATAGGCCGCCGTCACCGAATGCTCGGGGTCGAGACCATAGAGAATGGCATGCCGGTCAAGGCAGGTGCATGGATGCGAGATGCCGAACTCGATGACGTCGCCGACGCGGACGTCACTCGCCTCGGCAAGGGCGATGAAGGCGTGTTGATCGTTGAGTCGGAAAACCTCGGCGCCTTTGAGGTCGCCGAGGCATGCCCCATCGCGATAGAGCGCCAGCGGCCGTGGCAGACCCTGGTCCATCGCCACGTCGCGCATGCCCATGCCTGAGATCGCAAGCCGCGGCTCGGGCCGCGACAGGACCTCGGCCCAGACTCGCAGCGCCGGACGAAACCCTGCCGCCGCCGAAAGCGTCTCGCCAGCCACACGGAAACCGCCGCGCGCATCGAGACCGGCAAGGCCGCGCTCGTAGACACCGTGATCATGGAAGAAGATGGCGCCGCTACGCAGGATCAGCCGGCAGACCGGATCGGCCGCAACCGCGGCCGAAAGCCCGGCGATCACGACATCGAAAAACACCGAGCCGCCGGCCGTCACAAGAAGCGGCCGGTCAGAGCCGATGCGGGCGCGCACCTTCGGCAGAAAATCTGCCGTCATCGCCATCAGAGTCTCGATGCGAAGCATCGTCTCTGCCGCATCGGCGGTCGCGGCAGCACCTTCATAGGCGGCGATGCCGCTCAACCGGAAGGTCGACGTCTCGGCGGCAAGGATCGCATCGAGAACTGCCTCGGCGGCAGCGGCGCTGCGGATGCCGGCCCGGCCGGCGCCGAGCTCCACCAGCAGGCCAAGAGGCGGCAGGTCCATACGCTCTCGCCACGCGGACCGGAGCGCTTCGACCAGCGCTGCCGAATCCACGAAGACGTGGAGTTCCGCATCGGGATACTGGCCGAGCAAAGCCGCAAGCCGTCGGGCGGCGGCCACGCCGCCGATCTCGTTGGCGAGGATCAGGCGGCGTTGTCCCGCCTCGAGCAGGACGGCGGCCTGGCGGATATCGGCGACTGTCGTGCCCCAGGCACCCGCCGTCACAAGCGCCTTTGCCAGCACCGTCGACATCGGCGTCTTGGCATGCGGCGCAATTTCGGCGCCGTGGCTTTTCACATAAGCCATCATCAGTTCGACATTGGCGGAGAAGGCCTGCCGGTCGAGCGAGATCAGCGGCAGGGCCATCCTGCCGTCATAGGGCTTCCATCCCTGCTTGCCGATTTCCGAGAGCGAAAGCGGCGGATGGCCCGGCGGAAAGCCTCGCACCCGCTCATCGATCAGCAGGTTTTCCCACGCAGCATGAAGGTCAGACATGGCAGCCCCTCCGGGCATCGGCCGGGTCGGCGATACCGAGATGGTAGGTGTCGTTGGCAGTGGCAAAGAACACAGCGCGCTGCTCGTCCGGAGAGAGCTGCGAGGCGACCGTACGGAAAACCTCATAGATCTCGTCGAAAGAGGCGTGCAGACCTGCGACCGGAAAATCGCTCGCAAACATCGAACGTGCCGGTCCGAAACAATCGAGGCAATGCTCGATCACCGGCCGCAGGCTTTCGAGTGTCCAGTCATTGTCGTAGGCGACGAGATCGGAAATCTTGACCCGCACGTTGGCCTCTCTGCCGAGCGCCTGCAGGCCGCGGCGCCAGAGCGCCATGCCCTCCGGCGTCCGGTCAGCGGGGCTTCCGCCGTGATTGACGACGAAAGGCGTTTCCGGAAAAGCCCGGACGAGCTCGAGCGCGTCATCCATCTGCCAGGGATAAAGCATCAGGTCGAAGACCAGCCCGAGCCGCGTGGCCTGGGCAAGCCCCGCCCGCCAGACGGGATCCCTCATGCGATCCGGACGCGACGCAAAACTCTTGGCCACATTGGGATGCCAGCTCAGAATATCGCGGATGCCGACGACGTTGGAGTTTTCCGCTTCCGCCTCGAGCAGGCGCGGGGCCTCCGGCCGATCGAGGGCAATGCCGGCGATATAGCGGTGCGCCACGCCGGAGCGGCGGTCGAGCCCATTCAGCCAGCGGCTCTCCTCCAGCGGATAGGCAGCGGACCAGCCGGCCTCGACATGAACGGTCGCAACCACATTCTGGCGCGCGGCGTCGGCGCGATAATCGTCGATGCCATAGTCGCGCAGGATCGGCGCCAAGCTCCCGAACACCATCCCTTCACCGGATGCCCGCGCCTTCTCAAGCCAGGGATGACGCTGCAGGCCGAGGTCCCAGAGATGATGGTGCGGATCGATCACCGGCCCATCGTAGCGTCCCGTCATCGGCGCGCCTCGCGGCCGGAAACGAGCAGGAGGGCGAGGATCAGCGTGCCGAACATGATCGACCGCCAGCCAGGCGAGGCGTTGACGACGGTGATCAGCGCCGTCGCCGTCACAAGCAGGATCGCTCCCGGAACGGTCCCGGCATAGGTGCCGCGGCCACCGAGAATCGAGGTGCCGCCGAGCACGACGGCGGCGATCGAGGTCAGCAGATAGGGATCGCCGATGCCGACATAACCCTGCCGGTTCATGCCGAGAATCAGAATGCCGGCAAGACCGGCGAAAAAGCCCGACAGGGTATGGGCGATCAGCGTGTTGCCCGTGACGCTGACGCCGGAAAGCCGGGCGGCCAGCGGGTTCGCCCCAAGCGCGAGGAAACGGGCGCCGATCGGCATGCGGTGGACGAGCAGCAGGACGACGACCGCGACTGCGAGCCACAGAATAATGCCCGAGGGGATGCCGAGCGGCCGCGCCTGCCCGAGCAGGATGACTGCGGGATTGCTGACGGTGACGGCGCTGCCGCCGGCGACGATGACGAGCAAGCCCTGCAGGAAGGTTGCCATGGCAAGCGTCATGATGATCGGCGGCACCCGGAGATAGGTGGAACCCGCGCCGTTCATCAAACCGATGCCGGTGGCGATGGCAAGCGCCGCCGCGATGCCGGCAAGGCCGGTCGGATCCCATGCCGGCGAAATCAGCGGCAACAGGATCGCCGTGACCGTGATGACCGCGCCGACGGAAAGGTCGATGCCGCCCATCAGGATAACCAGCGTCTGCCCGGCGGCGACGATGCCGATCACGGCCGCGAGTTCGAGGAGATAACGCAAGTGGCCGTAAGCGCCGAAGCCGCGCAGCGTGACGCTTGCGACGATCCAGACGAGCGCCACCAGAAGAAAGGTCAGGAGCGGCGGGTTGCGGAATGCCGATCTGATGATGTTCATCGTCTTGCCCTCCATGCGCCGAGAAGTTCCGGAACGGCGACCGCGCCGACGATGATCAGGCCTTGAGCGACATATTGCGCCACCGGCGGAAAGCCGAGGAAGAACATGACGTTGATCATGACCGAGAGCAGCAGGCTGCCGCAGATCGCACCGCGCACCGTGCCCTTGCCGCCGAGGAAGCCGACGCCGCCGAGCACGGCGGCAGCGATCGAGTTCAGCGTGAAGGGCGTGCCGATGACAGGATCGCCGGAGCCGGTCTGCGCGGCGACGAAGAGACCGGTCAGCGCTGCCAGCAGACCGGAGAGCGCAAAAGCCGTGACCTTCACTTGTTCGACCGGCACGCCGGAACGGAATGCGCCGACCGGATTCTCGCCGGCGGCATAGATGCCGAGACCGAGCGGCGTCGCCAGGAAGGCTTTCCAGAGCGCCAGGATCACCACGAGCATCAGAAAGGCGACGGGCGTGTGGCCGGCCAGCACCGTCGACAGCCAGTCGGGAACGGTGCCACCCGGCCGCGGCAGCAGAATGAGTGCGACGCCGCTGATGATGAAGGAGCCGGCGAGCGTGACGATGATCGCGGGAAGCCTCAGATAGGTGACGATGGCACCGGTGGCGGCGCCGACCGCAAGGCCGGCGGCGGCGACCGCGAGAATGCCGCCCGACACGCCGAGCGCCCCTTCCATCGTCGTCGCGGCGATGACCGCGCCGAGGCTGACGAGCGGACCGATCGCCAGCGTGATGCCGCCATTCAGCATGAGCAGCGTCTGCGCCATAGTGACGAGTGCGAGCGGGAACCAGTTCTGCGTGAACTTCGAGAAGCCGCCGATTGAAAGGATGCCCGGGAAGAGCATCGCATAGAGGATGAGAAAGGCTGCGACGACAAGATAGAGGCCGGAGAGGCCGCGATTGCGGCGCATCTGGATCGAGGGATAGAGCCGGGATGAGGAATTGGTGTTCATGCCGCCTCTCCCTGCGCCGTGGTGTTGACGCCCATGGCCGCACCGACGATCGCCCGTTCGCTGATCTCATCCTGCGACAGCGCCGCCGCGACGCGCCCTTCGCGCAGAACCACGACACGATCGCAGAGATGCACGAGTTCCGGCGTATCGGAACTGGCAAGGATGACGAGCTGCCCCTCGGCCGCGAAGGCGCGGAGCATGAGATAGATTTCCCGCTTGGTCCCGATGTCGACACCGCGGGTGGGATCGTTGAGCAGCAGAACGGACGGATCGAGCGGCAGCCATTTGGCGAGCGCCACCTTCTGCTGGTTGCCGCCGGAAAGCGCCTGCACCGGGCGGGCCGTATCACCCTTGATCATCAGCCGGCGGGCGAGATCGGCGACGAGGCCGGTTTCGGCCTGCCGGTCGCGCAGGCCCTTGACGGCGAGCCGCCCGAGCGAGGGCAGGATGAGATTGGAGGCGATGGAATGCGGCAGCACCAGCCCCTCATGTTTGCGGTCGGCCGGGACATAGACGATCCCTGCCGCATTCGCCTCGCCGACATTAGCGGGCAGGCCTGACTTGCCGGATATTTCCGCTCGGGCGGCTGCGGCCGGAATGGCGCCGTAGAGGCCAAGCAGCAGGTCTTCCTGCCCTTGCCCCACGAGCCCGCCGATGCCGACGATCTCGCCGGCGCGGGCGGAGAAAGCGATGTCGCGAACCATGCCGGCGGAAAAGCCTTCGACGCCGATGCGCATGACACCGGGCGCAGTGGCGCCACGCGGCGGGAACAGGTCGCCGGTCTCGCGGCCGACCATCAGACGCACCAACCCTTCGCCGTCGATGCCGGAGAGCGACTGATCCGCAGTGACACCGCCGTCTTTCAGCACTGTGACATGCGAGCAGAGCGCCTTCACCTCGTTGAGACGGTGGGAAATATAGAGGAGTGCCATGCCGCGACCCTTGAGCGTCTCGATCAGCCGAGCAAGGATGCCGGCTTCATGAGCCGAAAGTGACGAGGTCGGCTCGTCCAGAATGAGCACGCGCGGTTTGCGGAACAGCGCCTTGGCGATCTCCACCATCTGGCGGCGGCCGAGCGCGAGATCGGCGACCGGCATGTCGGGCGGTTCGGTGAGCCCCACCATGTCGCACACCTCCCGCACGCGGCGATGAAGCGCTCGGTAATCGATGAGACCGAAGCGGCGCGGAAAGGCGCCGAGCCCGATATTTTCGGCAATCGAGAGACTGGCCGTCAGGCTCAGCTCCTGCTGAACCACAGCGATACCGGCTTTGCGTGCCGCCGCCGGGCTGAAACGCCCGACGGTCTTGCCGTCGACAAGGATGGACCCGCCGTCGGGCTGGAGTGCGCCGGACAGCAGGTTGATCAGGGTGGACTTGCCGGCGCCGTTTTCGCCGAGCAGGGCATGAACCCTGCCCGGCAGAAGGGCGATGTCGACGCCCTTCAAAACCGGATTGCCGAAAAATCCCTTGAACACCTGCCGGGCTTCCAGCAGGGGGTTTTCTTCCGTCATGACGACGTTCCCCAGACGCGGATTACTTGGTCAGCAGCTTGTCGAAGAGCGCCTTGTCGTAGTCCGAATAGATATAGCCGTCGGCCGGGAACTTGTCGGCGCGCGCGAGATAGCTGCCGATCGAGCTGTCGTCGATAACAGGCAGTGGCACCTTGACGAAGGCAGGGACATCCTTGCCTTGCAGCGCCTGGACGGCGGTATAGACGGAAAGCGCGCCGAGCCAGTTGGGCTGCATCGTCGCCCAGCCCTTCAGCCCCTTCTCCTTCCAGAGTTCGAGGAATTGGCGGGCATTTTCCCCTGTCGTCGGCACCTGATCGCGGCCCTGACGCTCGAAGGCAAGAACGGAGCCGGCCGACAAGGCGCCGCCGAGCGACAGCACGCCATCGATTTCCGGATTGGCGAAAAGCAGGCTTGTCATCGCTTCCTGTGCCGGCGCGACATTATATTCCGTGTTGGTCTCGGTGATCACCTGGATGCCTGGGTTGGCATCGAGAACCGGCTGGGCACCCTTGCGGCGGTCGTCGCTCACCGAAATGCCGGCAGGGCCGTTCATGACGATGATCTTGCCCTTGCCGCCGAGCTGGCTGACCATCCACTTGGCAGCCGTCGCGCCCCATTCGTTGGAATCGGTGTTGATCTTCGCCGTCACCTTGTCGGTATTGACCAGGCTGTCGAAATTCACCACCGCGATACCCTTGTCGCAGGCGTCGGAGATGACGCGGTCGAGAGCGGTGGAGGAACCGGCGATTACGACGATGGCGTCGACATTGGCGTCGATCATCGACTGGATATGCTGGATCTGTGTCTGGGCATTGCCCTGCGCGTCTGTGATCATCAGGTCTTTGACGAGGCCCGCCTTTTTCAACTCCTCCACTTCAGCCGTGATCGTGCCTTCGGTCTGTTTCATCCAGGTCGGCACCGAATAGATATTCGCCCAGCCGATCGTGAAAGGCGCCTTCCTGTCACCCTTGATGCAATTAGCGGCAGCCGAGGCCGAGCCGGTGGAAAGAACGAGAAGGGCGGCAGCAGCGGCAGCGCCGGCGAGAAGCCGGCGGCGAGGCGAGGCGGAAATGCTGTTTTCAGAATTTTTCATGTCGATCCCCTTTTTTGTGTGGAAGCGTTAAACGCTTGCCATCTGTTTTTGTCCAATATAATGTACACATGATCTAAATACCGGACGCGCCGATCTTATGCCGATTTTTCCGCCTCGCAAGAGGGATGAAAAAAATTTTCGTCGGCCGGGAACAACAGGATCGGTTGACAGATGCGGCGGAGGGTTTGAAAAGCTTGGCCGAACAGAAATTGGGATCGACAGCAATGGACGCAATTCAGGACGAAGCAATCGGCAAGCGTGCCCGAGGGCTCGACCGCGCCTTCGAAATCCTCGATTTCCTGCGCCAGAAGCGGCTGGCTTTGAAGCCGAATGAAATCGCAGCGCAGATCGGCGCACCGCGCTCATCGGTTTACGAGCTCGTCAACCTGCTGCTGAGCAATGGCATTCTCGAATTCACCGGCGGCGAGGGGCGCGTCTACCTCGGCCGTAAGCTCTATTTCCTCGGCGCCGCCTATGAAAACCATTTCGATTTCACCCGCGAATGCGAGGCGGCACTGGAACAGCTCGCTGACGAAACGCGGGAGACGGCGCAGTTCTGCATGCTGGACGGAAACAAATATACGGTCGTGCGCATGCGCGAAGGCGCACGGCCATTCCGCATTTCGACCGATATCGGCCAGTCGGTGCCGATCCCGTGGACGGCCTCCGGACGTCTGCTCGTCGCGCATCTGTCGGATCAGGAGATCCTGAACTTCATTCCATCGCAGGATTTTCGTCTGCCGAACGGCGAATGGCTCGATCCGCAAAGCTTCATCGTCGAGGTCCGCCAGGCCGAGCGAGAAGGTCTCTTCACCTTCAACAGCATCGTCGACAGCTTTACCCATTGTTTTGCCGTGCCGGTGCGGGGCGAGGAGGGTCATGCGGCTGCAACGCTCTGCCTGGTCACGCCGCGCGACGACGGCATCGCGAACCGCGACCGCTACCTCGACTGCCTGAAAAAGGCCGCCACCGGTCTGGAGCATGCCCCGGCCCGGCCGAAACGGGGCTGATACCCGGGACACGAACACGCATTGATCGCCGGCGACACTTCCTGCGGGAAGCCGCACCGAGCCGCGTGCTTCCTTAAATCATAGCGCGCTCGCGCTCGTTCTCTGCCGCGTGCATATCGAAGAGCCGCCGCAGGATGAGCCATGTCTCGTTGCGCGCTTCGATGTTGATTTCCAGTTTCAGCCCAATCCCGCAAATCTATTCACTCTTCTCCCGAAACTACGGAATGAAGTTTCTCTATGAAATTTATAGAGTAGGTATCTTAACATTCCGACGACAGACGGAAAACGGAGAGGATGCGAAATGACACGGAAAATCAGGCTTGGGGCATTTCTTCCCGGCGGCGGACAGCATGTTGCGTCGTGGCGGCATCCCGACCAGCCGGTCGACGGCGCGACCAGTTTCCAGTTTCACAAGCAGCTCGCCCTGACGGCGGAACGCGGCCTCTTCGATGCCTACTTCCTGGCCGATGGATTGGCCGTCGGTTTCGGTGGAGCGCGTGAAGGCGGCAACGCCCGGGTGGCCGGCTTCGAGCCCGTCACCTTGTTCTCCGCTCTTGCGCCTCTCACCACCCATCTCGGCTTCATCGCGACCTCCTCAACCACCTATGAGGAGCCTTATACGACCGCCCGCAAGTTCGCTTCGCTGGACCTGATTTCGGATGGCCGCGCCGGCTGGAACGTGGTGACCACGACGGGCGACCTCACGGCGCAGAACTTCAACCGTGAAACCCAGCTTCCGCATGCCGAACGATATCGCCGCGCCGCCGAGCATGTCGATGTCGTCCGCAAACTCTGGGAGAGCTTCGAGGACGACGCATTCATCCGCGACAAGGAGACCGGCGTCTTCTTCGATCCGGCGAAGCTGCACGACACCGACCACCGCGGCGAGCATTTCAGCGTGCGCGGTCCACTCAACGTCTCGCGCTCGCCGCAGGGGCACCCGGTCATCGTGCAGGCAGGACAGTCGGAAGACGGGCGCGGGCTCGCCGCAGCAACCGCCGAAGTCATCTTCACCGCCCACCAGCATATCGAAACCGCCCAGGAGTTTTATCGGGACATCAAGGCACGCGCCCGTGGTCTCGGTCGAAATCCCGATCACATCCTGGTTATGCCCGGCGTCTCCGCTTTCGTCGGCAGGACCGAAGCCGAGGCACGCGAAAAATACGAACGTCTGACCTCGCTGATCGTCGAAGAAGACGGGATCGGCCTCCTCAACGGCCTGACCGGCGGCACGCTCGACCTGCACGGTTACGATCTCGACGGGCCTCTTCCGCCCGCACCGCCGACCGAAGGCATGAAGAGCCGCCAGGCCCTCATCCGCCAGATCGCCGACGAAAACAACTTCACCATCCGCCAGCTCTACCAGTGGATCGCCTCAGCCCGCGGCCACTACACGATCGTCGGCACGGCCGAGCAGATCGCCGATACGCTGCAGACATGGTTCGAGAACGAAGCGGCCGACGGCTTCAACATTTTGCCGCCCTGGCTGCCGACGGCGCTCGACGACTTCGTCGATCTGGTCATTCCGGAACTGCAGCGCCGCGGCCTGTTCCGCACAGCCTATGAAGGCAAGACGCTCCGGGAAAACCTCGGCCTGCCTTTCCCGACCAACCGATGGGCTGCGGGGCGCGCAGCTCTCCAGGCAGCAGAGTGAGGAGCGATCCATGGCTTATGAAATCAATCAGGTCCTTCCAAGAAGCTTCGGCCGCCTGAAGAGCGGCGAAAGCAATAGGCCCACTTTCGCGTCGCAAGTGCGCGGTGTGCTCGCATCGCTTCTGCCGCGCTACGGTCTGCTCATCGCCTTCCTCTTGCTCTGGCAGGTTTCGAGCACCAGGGGCTGGATCAATCCCGCCATTTTCCCGCCCTTGAACGTGATCCTGTCGGCTCTCTGGACCAACCTTTCCAATGGCGCCTTGCTCGACGACATCGCCATCAGCCTGCAGCGATCCGGCACCGCCTTCGCCTTTGCCGTCGTGGTCGGTATTCCGCTCGGCCTGTTCATGGGCCAGTTTCGGGCCGTCGAGCAGGCGCTAGACCCGATCCTGCAGCTCTTCCGCCAGACCTCGGCGCTGGCGCTCTATCCGGTTTTCATCCTGCTGCTCGGCCTCGGCGAAACCTCGAAGATCTTCGTGATCTTCTGGGCGACGCTGTTTCCGGTGCTGCTCGCCACCATCGGCGGCGTCAAGGAGGTGGATCAGAAGCTCATCGAGATGGCGCGGACCTACGGCGCCGGATCGCTGACCGTTTTCCGCCGCGTCATCCTGCCGGCCTCCGTTCCCGCAATCTTCGTCGGCCTGCGCCTCTCGGCGACGACTGCGCTTCTGCTGCTGATCGCTGCCGAGATGATCGGCGCCAACAAGGGCATCGGCTTCCAGGTGATGAACGCCCAGTACAATTTCCAGATCCCGCTGATGTTTGCGGCGATCCTGCTGCTCGCCTTCCTCGGGCTAGCCGCCAATGCCCTGCTCGTTCTCCTGCAGCGCCGCCTGTGCCGCTGGTCGCAGCCGAGCACCTGACCGCTTCCACCGATTTTCCTCTTCCCGAAAGGACCTCCCATGACCTTCCATCCCCGCAACCTTCTCCTGCCGGCCGTGATCGCACTCGGTCTTGCCACGCCGGCCGCCGCCGCCGAGGCAGTGAAGCTGCGCTATCTCGCGAGCCAGGGCGGTCTTGCCGCCCATGAACTCGCCGAAGAGCTCGGTTATTTCAAAGACACCGGCATTACGTTTGAGAAT
The DNA here is from genome assembly GCF_002204185.1 of Rhizobium esperanzae. Lineage (GTDB taxonomy): Bacteria > Pseudomonadota > Alphaproteobacteria > Rhizobiales > Rhizobiaceae > Rhizobium > Rhizobium esperanzae. Next base: position 153,455 of record NZ_MXPU01000008.1, read on the forward strand.
GTCGGCTATGCCCAGGGTGGCCCGGCCTCTCTCATCGCTCTTGCATCCGGCGACGTGGAGATCGGCAGCGCCGCCACCTCCGCCGTGCTGAACTCGATCATCGGCGGCAATGATTTCGTCGCCGCCTACCCATCGAACGGCATCAATGACGATGTGCAGTCGACCTTCTACGTGCTGGAAGACAGCCCGATCAAAAGCATCAAGGACATTGCCGGCAAGAGCATCGCCGTCAACACGCTCGGCGCCCATCTCGATTACACCATCCGCGAAGCCCTGCATTCGGTCGGCCTGCCGAGCGACTCCGCCAACCAGGTCGTCGTTCCCGGGCCGCAACTCGAGCAGGTGCTGCGCTCCAAGCAGGTCGATATCGCCGCCTTCGGCTACTGGCAGACGACCTTCGAGGGTGCGGCTCTGAAGAACGGCGGCCTGCGTGCGGTTTTCGACGATACCGACGTCCTCGGCGACATCGCCGGTGGCTTCGTGGTCCTGCGTCGCGATTTCATTCAGCAGCATCCCGAGGCTGCGAAGATCTTCGTCGAGCAGTCGGCTCGCGCCCTCGACTATGCCCGCGAACATCCCGAGGAAACCAAGAAGATCCTGGCAAAGGCGCTCAGCGAACGCGGCGAGAACCCTGATATCGCGCAGTATTTCCGCGGCTACGGCGTCCGCGCCGGCGGCCTGCCGGTCGAGCGCGACATCCAGTTCTGGATCGACGTCCTGGTTCGCGAAGGCAAGCTCAAGCAGGGCCAGCTGGCGGCCAAGGACATCATCTATACGGCCGATACCAAGCCGGCAAGCAACTGAGGAACTGCAATGAGCCTCGCCCAGGATATTCGCCGCGGAGAGGTGACGATCCGTCACCTCTCCAAATCCTACAAGCTGAACGGCAGCCATCTGCAGGTTTTGAAAGATATCAACCTTCACATCCGCTCCGGCGAAAGCCTCGCCATCGTCGGCGCCAGCGGTTCGGGCAAGACGACGCTGCTCAGGGTTCTCGCCGGACTTGAGGATTCCGATACCGGAGAGGTCCTGGTCGACGGCGAGGCGATACGAGGCGTCGGCGCGGAGCGCGCCGTCATCTTCCAGGAGCCGCGCCTTCTTCCCTGGCTTGACGTCCTGGGCAACGTCGCCTTCGGGCTGGAAACGAGAGGTCTCACCCGCGAGCGGGCGAGGGCGAGGGCGCGTCACTACGTCAAGCTCGTCGGCCTGCAGCAATTCGAGGCGGCCTATCCCCGGCAACTGTCCGGCGGCATGGCACAGCGCGTCGGCATCGCCCGGGCGCTTGCCGTCCAGCCGGAAATCCTGCTGCTCGACGAACCGCTCGGCGCGCTCGACGCGATGACCAAGATCGGCATGCAGCAGGAGCTCGCCCGGATCTGGCGCGACGAAGATGTGACGACCATTCTCGTCACCCACGATCTCGAGGAGGCGATCTATCTCGCCGACCGGATCCTGATCCTGCCGCGCGAGAAGGGAGGCGAGCCGCGCCTGATCGACATCGATCTGCCGCGTCCGCGCGACCGCAGCGCACCGGAATTCGTCCGGCACCGCGAGGAGCTGCTCAACCTGTTCGGGCTGCATTGAAGGCTGCAGACGCAAACGCGCGCCGCATGGGACCTGATCATGCGACGCGCGGCAGTTGCGGAAGCGATACCGACAAGCCGGCGCGCTACTGCAACATGCTCCTGGGTCCCGCGGCGAGGTAAGGCCGCCGATCCAGTTCTGCGGACCTCAAGGAGCTTCGCAGTCGCAGAAGATCCTTGCGGGCGATCAGACCGCACAGCCGCCCCGACGCCGGTTCGACGATCGGTATGCGGCCATTGTCCGTCGACAGCATCAGATCGGCGATAAAGGCGACGGTATCATCGGGGTGTCCCACAGGAACCGAAGCGTCCGTTACATTGTCTGCAAGCGTTTGGGCGGCCATGTCCGGTTTTCCTTGCCAAAGCAGGATATCGGCCCTCGATACGACGCCGGCCAACCTGCCCGCCGCGTCGATCACTGGATAGGTCCGGTGCGTCTTCGCCCGTGAGGTGAAGAAATCACAGGCCTCGCCGATTGTCATGGTGACGGGAAGCGTGTCGACATCGCCGATCATGATATCCCTGGCTCGCGAGAGTTCGAAGGGATCGACACCATATTCGCGGGTGATATGCTGCCCGCGGCGCGCGATCTTCTCGGTGAGGATCGAGCGGCGCAACAGCAGCACCGTGACGGCATAGGCGACCACCGTTGCGGCGAGCAGGGGAACCAGCGTGCTGACGTCGCCGGTAATCTCCATCGCAAAGAAGGTGCCGGTGAGCGGTGCGCGCATGGTTCCGCCCATCATCGCCGCCATTCCGAGCAGCGCCCAGAAACCGGGATCATTGCCAGGCATGACGATGCCGACCAGCCATCCGAGAGCGCCGCCGAAGATGAGAAGCGGAGCGAGCACGCCACCGGAGGTGCCCGACGAAAGGGCAAACAGCCAGATGATGGTCTTCACCAGCAGGATCGACAGAACTGCCGGCGCCAATAGCCGGTTGTTGAGCAGGCCGTCGATGATGTCATAGCCGACACCCATCGCCCGCGGCTCGATCAGGCCGCCGAGGCCGATGACGAGACCGCCGAGCATCGGCCACCACATCCAGTGGATCGGCAGCGCCTCGAACAGATCCTCGATCCGGTAGAGCAGCGTCGTCAGCAATCCCGATTGCAGCCCCGATAGGATGCCCATCGCCGCACAGGCGAAGATCCCCCACCAAGGCAAGGTCACCTGGAAATGGGTCGGGAACAGCGGGCCGACACCGAAAAGCAGCGGGCGCCAGCAGATTGACACGCAGGCGGCGACCGCGACGGGAATGAAGCTGCGCGGTTTCCATTCGAACAGCAGCAGTTCGACCGCCAGCATGACCGCGGCAATCGGCGAGCCGAAGATCGCCGTCATGCCGGCAGCGGCACCCGCGACGAGCAGCGTTTTCCGCTCGGCCGCGCTCATGTGAAAGAATTGGGCAAACAGCGAGCCGATCGCGCCACCGGTCATGATGATCGGCCCCTCGGCGCCGAACGGACCGCCCGTTCCGATCGAGATCGCCGAAGACAGCGGCTTCAGGACAGCGACCTTCGCCGACATCCGGCTGCCGCCGATCAGGATGGCCTCGATCGCTTCCGGGATGCCGTGGCCGCGGATTTTTTCCGATCCGAAGCGGGCCATCAGTCCGATAGCAAGCCCGCCGAGCGGCGGTATCAATACCACCCACAGCGAGTGCGGTACGGCGGCCAGGGAAGCTGGCTCTATGCCGATCTCTCCGAACCAGACAACATTGGTCACAAGCGAGATCAAGCTGACCAGACACCAGGCCGCAAAGGCGCCTGACGTGCCGATGATGACGGCCATTCCGACAAGAAGGAGGACCCGCCTGTCTGTGGTGAAATCCCCGGCCTCGCGCCGGGAAAGGCCGCCGGTGAAATCATGCGGCCGGTTGCTTGGTTGATGCTGAGCCATGGAAGCCTCTGCTACGCGAAAACGGGTCGGTTTGTGCAGCGTCATTATATCGTAGTACGATATAAATCAATGGACAAATACGGGAAGGCGAAAATGTCTCGCCAGGTGCCTCACTTGACCGCCTTGCGCCTGCCCATCTATTCGAGATCGGCAATAGTGCGCGCAAGGATCGCCTCCTGCGAACCAAGCGGCAGAGGAGAACGAGTGTGAAGAAAACCCCGCCGCCGCTGAGACAGGAGGATTACGAGGCGCTGGCCGACCTCAGGTTCGCGCTTCGCCAGTTCATGGACTTCAGCGCCTCAGCCGCCCAGTCGGAAGGACTGCCCGTGCAGCAGCATCAGGCGCTGCTGGCAATTAAGGGACAACGCGGCGAAGCGATGACCATCGGCATGCTGGCCGAGCGGCTGATCATCGCGCCGCATACGGCGACCGAACTCGTCGGACGGTTGTCGGATGCCGGGTTGGTCGAACGCCATGCCGATCCCGCCGACAGACGCCGTCAGACGCTGCAGCTGACCGAGAAAGCCGACGAGCTTCTGACTAGGCTGAGCGCCGTCCACCTGTCGGAAATCAGGGTGATGGCGCCGAAGCTGATCGAGCTGCTGCTCGAGCTTCAGAAGACAGCGCCGAAAGCGGAGTAATTGGTTTCGTCGCCCGCAGGCGAGGCCACAGAAAGAGCCCAAGCGCTGCGGGAGCGCCGGCAGCTCCCTCTCGGACGATCAAGCTTCGACCTCAGCTTCGAAGCGTCTTACCCAGACGATGGATGTGGGCAGCACCGATGCCACAGCAGCCGCCGATGATCGTCGCGCCGGCTTCGGCCCAGGAGCAGGCAAAACGCGAATAGGCGTCGTCATTCAGATCGTCGCGGGTCTCGTGCAGGCCTTCATTTGCGGCCGACTCGCCCTGTTCGCCTTCGAAGGCATTGGCATAGACGCCGATTTCGATGCCGGCATCCATCTTGCGGAATGCCGCGGCTGCCGTCGCGACGGCCGCCTCCATCACTTCCGGTTTGCTGCAATTGAACAGGAAGGCTTCGGCGCCCGATGACGCCGCCCAGGACGCCGCATCCTCGACGCTTTCGCCGGAACGAAGCTTCGGCTCGCCGCTTTCGATATCCGCTTTGTCATCGGCCAGCGTGAAGGAAATCCAGAACGGTTTACCCGATTCCGCCACCGCCTGACGGACGGCCTCGCCCTCGGCAATCAGGCTCAGCGTCTCGCCGAGCCATATGTCGACGAAAGGGGCGAGGTTTTCGACCAGCACCTTGAGGTAATCCTGCACCCGCTCAGGCTGAAAATTCTGCGGCTCGTAGGAGCCGAAGATCGGCGGCAGCGAACCGGCGACCAGCACCTTGCGATCGGTGACGGACTCAGCCGCCTCGCGCGCCAGGCGGCCGGCGAGACGAATCAGCGCTGCCCCCTCCTTCTGGAACCGGTCCTCGCCGATATGGAAGGGCACCAGCGCATAGCTGTTGGTCGTGATGATCCCAGAGCCGGCGGCGATGAATTCCTTATGCACCTCACGGACGATATCCGGCGAATTGATCAGCGCCAGGGCCGACCATTCCGGCTGTTTCAATTCGGCGCCGAGCCGCAGCAGCTCGCGGCTCATGCCGCCATCGAGTATTCGTGTCCTGCTCATGAAGTCTCCATTCGGGCCGCCGCACCGTCACCAGCGGGCGTGCTTTTCATTTACAAAAGGGGTGAGTGTGCGTTGTTCGCTCCGACAGGCGGCGGGGTTCATAGCGAGCTCTTTCCGATCGGCTAACGACGAACCGGCACCTGCGCTTCGAGACCTCGAAAGACGCGGGCAATCACTGCGGTCAGGGCGAGATAGAAGAGAGTGACGACGAGCAGCGGCTCATAGACCAGCAGCGTATCCTGACGGACCTTGTTGGCCACGGCGTAGAGATCCATCACCGTCACTGTGAAGGCGAGCGGCGTCGCCTTGAGCTGCATGACGATCTCTCCGGCAATCGTCGGCAGGGCGATGCGGATGGCGCGCGGCAGCCAGATGCGGCGGGTCAGCTTCCAGGGCGACAGACCGAAAGCCCGCCCGGCTTCCAGCTCGCCCTTGGGAACGGCAAGCAGCGCGCCGCGCAAAACCTCCGCCTCATAGGCCGCATAATTCAACGTGAAGCTGACTGCGGCGAAGAAGAAGCCCTCGCGCAGGATCGGCCAGAACAGGCTTTGCCGGATGCCGGGAACCATCGGCAGCAGCGAGCCGACGCCATAATAGAGAAGCCAGAGCTGGATCAGCAGCGGCGTGCCGCGGAAGAAGGTGCAGTAACCGCGGGCCAGCAGCCGCGTCAGCCTGCCGCCGCTGACCTGCGCGAAAGCGAGGCCAATGGCGATGATAAAACCGAACACCACTGAGATGACCAGCAGCGCCACGGTCTGCCAGGCGCCGGTCAGAAGCAGCGGCCAATAGGAAGAGATCCAGGTGAAACTCATGGGGCGCGGCTCCTCAGGCGAGACGCGGCTGTCCCCGCCGCACCCGTCCCTCGATCAGCTTGAAAGCGACGTTGGAAACGAGTGTGATGGCGAGGTAGAGAAAGGCGGAAGCAAGGAAAAACACGAAGTAGTGTTTGGTGCTTGCCCCAGCGAGGCGGGTGGCGAGCGCCAGTTCCTGGTAGCCGACGACCGCGACCAGCGCGCTGTCCTTGGTGACCGACATCCAGAGATTGGCAAGCCCCGGCAGCGCGTTCGGCAAAAGCGCCGGCAGCAGGACGCGGCGGAACCGCAGTACGGGTCCCATGCCGAAGGCCTTGGCCGCTTCGATCTGGCCGGCGGGAATGGCGAGGATCGCGCCGCGTAGCACCTCGGTCATATAGGCGCCCTGCACGAAGCCGAGCACCGCGACCGCCGCAACAAAACCGTTCACATCGATCGGCGGCAGGTCCAATGCCGCCAGCAGCCGGTTGAGGCCGTCGGTGCCGGCATAATAGAGCCCGACGATCAGGATCAGCTCGGGAACGGCACGAATGACCGTGGTGTAGAGATCGAGCATGAGGCGGAGCGCGCGATTGCCCGAGAGCTTTCCAAGCGCGCCGCCCGTGCCGAGCAACAGGCCGACCGCGAAGGCGCAGGCCGAGATGGCGACCGTGGAGACCGCACCTGCCAAAAGAACGCCGCCCCATCCCGGAGGATAGGGAGACAGCAGGTCCAGAATGCCTTGTTGTGCGGTCGCCATCGCCGAGACTGCTTACTTCGCGCCGTAGATGTCGAAGTCGAAATATTTCTTGGTGATGGCGTCATACTGGCCGTTGGCGCGAACCGCAGCGATCGCCGCATTCAGCTTGGCTTTCAGCTCCGTGTCTTCCTTGCGCAACCCGCCCGAAACACCGGCTCCAAGGATTTCCTTGTCGTCGGCGACATCACCCATCTTGGCGCAGCAATCCTTGCCGCCGTCGCTCTTCAGGAAAGCGTCGAGCGCGAGCGAATCGCCGAAGACGTAGTCGATACGGCCGGAGGCCAGATCCTGGAAAGCCTCGTCGAGCGTCTGGTAGGTCTTCTCCTCGGCGGCGCCGGCGAAATACTTCTTGTAATATTCAGACTGGATCGTCGACACCTGGATGCCGATGGTCTTGCCCTTGACGTCCTCGGCGGTCGCACCCGGCTTCTGGTCCTTTGGACCGATGAGGGTGCTCGGCGTGTTGTAGTACTTGTCGGTGAAATCGATCACCTTTGAACGTTCCGCGGTGTTCGACATCGACGACCAGATCACGTCGAACTTCTTGCTCTGCAGCGCCGGAATGAGACCATCCCAGGAAATGTCCACGATCGAGCATTTCTCCTTCATCTCTGCACAGACGGCGTTCATCAGGTCGATTTCCCACCCGTGCCACTCACCCGAGGCGTCCTTGGCGAAGAAGGGCGGATAGGATTCATTCATGACGCCGAAGCGGACGTCCGCCTGTGCGGCGACCGCGGAAAGCGCAAGGGCCGCGCCGGCAAAAAGCGTGGGGAGCAGTTTCATTCGCAGGATTCTCCTGGTTCGTGTGTTGTCGATGATGGCTGGTGTGGATCAATGGGTGCTGAGACGGGTGAACTCCCGGCAGCGGGCGCTGACCGGCGCCCCGAAAACTTGCTCCGGCGGCCCCTCCTCCTCGATCCGTCCCTGATGCAGGAAGAGGACGCGGCTCGACACATCCCGGGCGAAACGCATTTCATGCGTCACGATCAGCATGGTCCGGCCTTCCTCGGCGAGATCGCGGATGACCTTCAGGACCTCGCCGACCAGCTCCGGATCGAGCGCCGATGTCGGCTCGTCGAACAGCATGACGGCGGGATCGACGCAGAGCGCCCGCGCAATCGCCGCGCGCTGCTGCTGGCCGCCGGAGAGGAAGGCGGGATAGGCGTCGCGCTTGTCGAACAGCCCGACCTTGTGGAGCAGGGCCTCCGCCTTTTCGATCGCCTCGCGCTTTGAAATGCCCATGACATGCACCGGCGCCTCGATGACATTTTCCAGCACTGTGCGATGGGCCCAGAGATTGAAACTCTGAAACACCATGCCGAGCCCCGTCCGCAGCCGTTCGATCTGCCGCCAGCTGTGTGGCTGCAGCCGCCCGCCGCGACCGGCTTTCAGCGCGACTTCCTCGCCATTGACGGCGATACGGCCGCGATCCGGGGTTTCCAGGAAATTGATGCATCGGAGAAAAGTGCTCTTGCCGGAGCCTGACGAGCCGATGATCGAAATCACGTCCGACTTGTGGGCTTCGGTCGAGATACCCTTGAGAACCTGTTGCGAGCCGAAGCTTTTATGGAGATCTTCGACGCGAAGAGCAGGAAAGGGCTGATCCGACATGCATGGTCCCGGCTGAATTCAATCTTGGAAGGATAATGATAAAATAACGCGGTTTTCTCGCGCAGTTTCCATCTCTTTTGCATATTATGAGCAAAATAATCTTTTCAACGCCGCGAACACGGCGCAAAGCTGCTGCGGCAAGGATCGGACTGGACCATGGAGCAACTGGATCGTTTTGACCGCGACATTCTCGATATCGTGCAGCGCGATTGCCAGTTGAAAGCTGAAACGATCGCCGAACGAATCGGACTGTCGGTCTCCGCCGTGCAGCGGCGGTTGAAGCGGCTGCGCGGGGAGGGGATCATCAAGGCGGAGGTGGCCATACTCGATCGCAAGGCGACGGCGACATCGATGGTCTTCATCGTCGGCATGGAGATCGAACGGGACAATTACGACGCGCTGGCGAAGTTCCGCGTCTGGGCGGAGAAGCAGGATCATATTCAGCAGGTCTATTACGTGACCGGCGCCGTCGATCTGATCGCGATCGTCACCGCCCGCGACGTCGAGCATTATGACGACATCGCCGCTCTGATCATGGCCGACAATCCGCAGATCCGCCGCATGCATACCAATGTCGTGCTGCGCGACGTCAAGCTCGGCCTGTTCGTGCCGCTGGAATAGCGATCGCGCCGGGCAAGCGGCTGGACTCATATCGGACAAAGGGCATAATTCCCGGCGCAGATCCTTGGGAGGAATGACCGTTGACGCTACGACACCAGATCATCGCATTGGCGATCGTCCCGCTGGTCATTTCGATCCTTGCGATCACCACATTCATTACCTGGCAATCGGCAAACCTCGCCAAGAACAGCATCGATACGTTCGAGCAGAACATGCTGAAGACGAGGGAAGCCGAGATCCTCAATCTGACCAATCTTGCCCTGTCGGCCATTCAGACGATCTATGACAAGGCCGGGTCCGACGACGAGGCCGCCAAGCAGCAGGTGGCTGATATTCTGACCTCGCTCGACTACGGCAAGGACGGGTATTTCTTCGTCTATGATTACGACGGCAACAATATCGTCCATCCCCGCCAGAGCTTCCGGCATGGGCAAAACTGGCTCGATCTCACCGACCCCGATGGCGACAAGGTCATCGCCGAACTGATCGCCACGGCCAAGGCCGGCGGCGGCCTGCACCAGTATAAATGGCAGAAGCCGTCAACCGGGCAGATCGCCGACAAACTCTCCTTCGTCGTCAGCCTCGATAAATGGCACTGGGTCGTCGGCACCGGCGTCTATCTGGATGACGTCTTTGCCCAGAGTGCCGCCGCCAATATGGTAACACGCGCCAACATCCGGCGAACCTTCGTCATCGTCGCGCTGATCGCCGTTCCTTCGGTGCTGGTCGTGTTCACCACCTGCATGCTGCTCACCTTCCATGAGCGCCGCATGGCCGACAGCCGCCTGAAGGAGTTGACGCAGCGGGTCATCGACACCCAGGAAGAAGAGCGCACCCGGCTGGCGCGCGAACTGCATGACGGCATCTCCCAGACGCTTTTAGGCGTGCGTTATGCGATGGATCTCGCCGGCCGCAAGGTCAGGACCAATGTCGACGAGGCGGCGCTGACCATCGAGCGCGGCGTCGAGGCACTGAATGGTGCCATCAAGGAAATCCGCCTGCTTTCGCATGATCTGCGCCCGCGCGTGCTCGACGATCTTGGCTTGACCGCGGCGCTGGAGGCACTGTGTCATCACTTTGCCGAGCGGACGGGGATCGAGACGGAGATCGACGCCTCGGGCTTTGCCGGCATGTTGAAGGCGGAAGCCAGCACCGCCCTTTATCGCGTCGCCCAGGAGGCCTTCAACAATGTCGAACGGCATTCGGGCGGCTCGAAGCTTTCGGTCAAGCTCTGGAGCGACGGCGGCCGCGCCCGCATGACCATCTCCGACAACGGCAGCGGCTTCGATGGCGCCAGGGATGGCGCGTCCGGCGGCTCGGGCCTCGGCCTGCGCAACATGCAGGAGCGGATGGCGCACTTCCGGGGCCTGCTTCTCATCAACAGCAGCGAGGCCGGCACAACGCTAACGGCGATGATGCCGAGGTCGGCCAATCTTGCCGCCGACAAACAGGCGGAAGCCGCATGACGCAACGCCGGAAAATCAGGGTGCTCCTGATCGACAACCATCCGCTGGTGCTGGACGGATTGAAAGCCGTGCTCGAAACATTCGATCACATCGAGGTCGCCGGCACCGCCGCGCTCGCGCAGGTCGGGCTCGATATCGCCCGGCAGATCCAGCCGCAGGTGGTGCTGATGGACATCAACATGCCAAAGCTCAGCGGCATCGATGCGATCGAACTGTTCAGGAGCGAACTTCCGCAGACCCGCGTCGTGATGCTCTCCATGCATGACAGCCGCGAGTATATCTCCTCTTCGGTGATGCGCGGCGCCGCCGGTTATGTTCTGAAAGACGTCTCCACGGAGGAGATCGTCGCGGCGATCGAAACCGTCGCGGATGGCGGCACCTATTTTTCCTCCGGCGTCTTCGACGCGCTGATGGGGGAACGGGCGGAGGAGGGGAGCGATCCCTTGACGCCGCGCGAGCGCGACACGCTCGGGCTGATCGTTGCCGGCCGGAGCAACCGCGAGATCGCCGAAGTGCTCGGGATAAGCTCTGCCACGGCGGAAACCCATCGCAAGAACCTCAAGAAGAAACTTGGCATCGCCACCACCGCAGGCCTGATCCGCTATGCGCTCGATCACGGCATCGCCTCGAAAATCGACGCAAATTCGCGCCTACCCACTTCTGGGTAGTGCCCGGTATTTCGGCTCAGCGCCCATCTTGTGAGGATAAAACCGACGTCCTAGGACTCCACTCGCGGCTTGCCAAGTGCTAGCCGTTGGGAGGAATTCACATGCGTTACATCAGCTTCCGATTGGCCGGAAAAGCTCGAGCGACCCGAACAGGGCCTGCCGCCGCCGCCGGCTGACAGACCTGCCTTCCACGCCGACAACTGGAACATGGCGACCGCCATTTACGGCGCCTGAAAGGTACTCCGACATGGAAAAACCACGTAGCAAGGCAGCGCTCTGGCTGCTGATCATCCCGTATATCGGTCTGCTCTGGCCGCCATTTTACAATCTCCGCGAGCCGTCGCTTTTCGGCTTCCCCTTCTTCTACTGGTATCAGCTTCTCTGGGTGCCGATCACGGCGACGCTGACCTGGATTGCCTATCGGAGCGTTCGCCATGACGACTGACATCAACGGCACGGCGCTTGCCGTCTTCATCTTCTTCTTCGCCCTCGTCACGGTCATGGGATTCGTCGCCAGCCGCTGGCGCAAGCCCGAGACGCTCGCCCACATCGATGAATGGGGTCTCGGCGGACGCAACTTCGGCACCTGGATCACCTGGTTCCTCGTCGGCGGCGACTTCTATACCGCCTATACCGTCATTGCCGTCCCGGCGCTGGTCTATACGGTCGGCGCCTACGGCTTCTTCGCACTGCCCTATACGATCGTCGTCTATCCCTTCGTCTTCATGGTCATGCCGGTCCTGTGGAAACGCGCCAAGGATTTCGGTTATGTCACGGCCGCCGACGTCGTTCACGGCCAGTACGGATCGCGCGGTCTCGAACTCGCGGTCGCGGCAACAGGCGTCATCGCCACCATGCCTTATATCGCCCTCCAGCTCGTCGGCATGACGGCGGTCCTGAAGGCGCTCGGGCTGCATGGCGAACTGCCGCTGGCGATCGCCTTCATCGTGCTGGCGCTCTATACCTATTCGGCGGGCCTGCGCGCCCCGGCGCTGATCGCCTTCGTCAAGGACATCATGATCTATATCGTGGTGATCGCAGCGGTCGCGCTCATCCCGTCGAAGCTCGGCGGCTATGCCAATGTCTTTGCCTCGGCCGATGCGGCCTTCCAGGCCAAGGGCGCCGGCAACCTGCTGCTCGGCGGCAATCAATATGTCGCCTATGCTACGCTCGCTCTCGGTTCGGCGCTCGCGGCCTTCATGTATCCGCATACGCTGACCGGCATCTTTGCCTCCAACAGCGGCAAGACGATCCGCAAGAATGCGATCATGCTGCCCGCCTATACGCTGCTGCTCGGCCTTCTGGCGCTGCTCGGCTATATGGGCCACGCCGCCAATCTGAAGCTCGACAGCGCCAATGACGTCGTTCCGACCCTGTTCAAGACGCTGTTTTCGGGGTGGTTCTCCGGCTTCGCCTTTGCGGCGATCGCGATCGGCGCACTGGTGCCGGCAGCGGTGATGAGCATCGGCGCGGCCAACCTATTCACCCGCAATTTCTGGAAGGCCTATGTCGACCCCAAGGTCAGCGATGCGGGCGAAGCCAAGGTTGCGAAGGTGACGTCGCTGGTGGTGAAGGTCGGGGCACTTCTCGTCATCCTCTTCCTGCCGACGCAGTTCGCCCTCGACCTGCAGCTGCTCGGCGGCATCTGGATCCTGCAGACGCTTCCGGCGCTGGTCTTCGGTCTCTACACCAACTGGTTCCGTGCACCCGGCCTGCTTGCCGGCTGGTTCGTCGGCTTCTGCGGCGGCACCTATCTCGTCTGGGATGCCGGCTGGAAGCCGCTTCATCTGATCAGCCTCGGCGGCGAACCCTTCACCGTCTATACCGGATTGCTGGCGCTGGCGGCAAACATCGCCGTTGCCATCGTGGTCAACGCCCTGCTTCCGGCCAAGGTCCTGGCCCGGGCGTAAACCAAAAAATACGAAGGGCAGCAATCGCTGCCCTTCATCACTTCATTTTTGGCAGATTGCCGTGCGGTTCAGAACTCTTCCCAATCGCCGGCCAATGCCGCATTCCCCTGGGTAGCATTCCCCTTCAATGACCTGCCGACCTTGGCAATCATCTGGCGCGCCGGCGAAGCCACGGGCTGAGCATGCTGTGCCGCGGGAGCCGGCTGCGATATGCGCCTCGATGCCACTGCTCCACCAATGTTGAACTGGCCCAGGAGCTGGAACAATGCGTCGGCTTCCTTGGCGAGTTTGTGAGCGGCGGCCGTGGCCTCTTCCACCATGGCGGCGTTCTGCTGGGTGCCCTGATCCATCCTGTTGACGGCGGTATTGATTTCCTTCAGCCCGGTCGCCTGCTCCTGCGAGGCGCCGACGATGGCGCCGACATTGCCGTCGACCTGCTGCACCTGTACCGCAATCTCCTGCAGGGCCTTTCCGGTCTCGCCAACCAGGGCGACGCCGTTCTTCACATGGCCGTTCGACGCGTTGATCAACTCCTTGATTTCCTTTGCCGCCTTGGCGGAACGCTGCGCCAGTTCGCGCACTTCCTGGGCGACAACGGCAAAACCCTTGCCGGCTTCACCGGCGCGGGCCGCCTCGACTCCGGCGTTCAGCGCCAGCAGGTTAGTCTGGAAGGCGATCTCGTCGATGACGCCGATGATGCTGCCGATTTCGGTGGCCGACGATTCGATCTTGCCCATCGCATCGACCGCGTCGCGGACGACACTGCCCGAGCGCTCCGCATTGTCTTTCGTCTTGCGGACGAGCTGGCCTGCCTCCTGAGCCCTGTGGCTGGAGTCGGCGACGGTGGTCGTGATCTCTTCCAGGGCCGCGGCGGTCTCCTCGACGGAGGCAGCCTGCTGCTCGGTCCGCTTGGCGAGGTCATCCGAAGCGGAGCGGATTTCCTGTGCGCCGGACGCGATGGCGCTAGCGTTCTCGGCAACCTTCTGCATGGCGGCACGGAGCTTCTCGACCGCGGAATTGAAGTCGGCTCTGAGTTTTTCCAGGGACGGGATGAACGGCGTGCCGATCTGCTGCGTGAGATCGCCATCGGCCAGCGCCTGCAATGCACTGCCAAGCTGGCCGACAGCCCGGTCCGTCTGCTCGGCAAGGGTGCGGCGTTCGTCGGCATCCTGTTCGAGCCGGTGCCGTTCCGCGACAGCCCGCCTGGCTTCCGCATCGGCTTCCCGCTCCGCCTTTGCCGAAATGGCGTCGCGCAATCCCGCCACGGCGCGGGCAAGCTTGCCGATCTCGTCGCCGCGCGCTTCGAGGCGACGATCGCCGTCGAGGTTGCCTTCCGCCATAGCCTTCAGCGAAAGCTGCAGTTTTGCCAGCGGGCCGACGATCGTGCGCGCGGTGACGACCGCGGCGAGGACGGAAAGAAGCGCCGCGATACCGAGCGCCGTCAGAACGATCGGCTTGAAGCCGCTTGCCGTGCTGCGGACCTCTCCGCCGATCGATTTGTTCAGTGCTTCCTGGTAGTCGATGAATTTGTTGATGGCGCCGAGCCAGGCAACGAAGGCTGGCCGCGCCTGTTCGAGCAGGATCTTGCGGGCAGCCTCGCCGTCGCCCTTCTCCTGCAGGTCGATGATCTGGGCGACCAGGGGATTGGTTTTCGCCTGGATGTCGGCGATCTCCTTCAGGATGGACTTCTCCTGGTCCGTCGCACCGGCCGGAGACGCGACCATGTCGGCCATGCGCTTTTCGTTTTCGGCATAGGAAGCCGCGAGCTTTTCGATCAACGCCTCGGCCGCCTGGCGTTCATCGGAAGAGGTCACCAGGGTCACGTCCCGAATGGCAATCGCCCGGTCGTGCACGCTGCCGCGATAGTTGATGGCGAACCGCTGCTTGACGCTATTGACGTCGTTGATCGTTTCGAGATTGCTGTTGATCTCCGCGACCTTAACCGCCGCATAAATGCTCAGGCCGGCCATCAGCAAGATCAGGAAGCTGAAGCCAAGGGCGAGACGCACCGCGACCCCGAAACTCTGAATGCTCTTCATTACCGCTCTCCATCGTGTGGGAGGTTTTGTTACAGGTGTCTGGACTACCAGGATTGTTCGTCGCATCTCGTTCAAATGTGGGACCCCGTTGTCCCAAGCAGCCGTCGGCAGCCCCGCACGCGGAAGCGATGCCATGCGCCTACGTCCGCGCGTTGTTCTCTGAGCCAGCGCACCAATGTGCCAGGCGCCTGCGTCGCGGTAACAACGTCGATTTCATACGAGATTCGGATCCCGGCCCGCCGTCATGGCGTAGGTGACGATCTCTGGGAACGTCGCTCCGATAACTTAAAAATAGGGTGATATATTTTAGAGAGTGTAAACGACGTCGAGAGGGGTCATTCTGCTGCGCTTTTTGTATATTTCATCTGTATTTCTGCGCAAAACGTCTGATTTTCGTACGCGGAAGAATATTTGAAGTTGCCACAGGGAAAGACGCGTATCGACTGTTGCATAAATGAGGGCTGGATGTTTGCGGAAGCCCGCGTTGATGTAATCGAGGATCATATTCTGGCCGATTGGTCCTTGGCCGACAGGCTGGAGGTGGCGCTGCATGTCGCGGACGCCAACCTCTACACTAAGAATGACGGCCGCAACCGCTGCGTGACGCCGGCGGCATGATGCTTAGTGCCGACC
This sequence comes from Rhizobium esperanzae, assembly GCF_002204185.1. Taxonomy (GTDB): domain Bacteria; phylum Pseudomonadota; class Alphaproteobacteria; order Rhizobiales; family Rhizobiaceae; genus Rhizobium; species Rhizobium esperanzae. The sequence continues at coordinate 169,082 of NZ_MXPU01000008.1, forward strand.
GGCTGCTCCTCCTGATGTCAGGCGGCACGCGGAGGATATTCGTTGGCAGCGAACACGTGATGATGCACTTTGCCGGTGAAAAGCTTCAGAAGCTCGCGGGTGACCTCGCGGCTCTGAAACCGCACGTCGGAGAGAAGTGCTGCGTTCACGGCCTCCATGTGAGGATACCGAATGGCCAGAGCCATGGCGTAGACCGGAGCACCCTCGTCGCGCTCGACCCCGTCCAACACCCGGATTTCTTCGGCTCCGGGAAATTTCGTCCACAAAGGGACAAGGCGCTGTCTCACAAAGTCGCGGAATTCCTCTTCCCGACCGGGATGGATTTCGCCCTCAAACAAAGCATAACGAATGATCATAGGTTCTCTCTTCCAAAACTCGCCGGAGCTGGATCGGTAGTGATGTGATGTCAGGGGATCAGGGCGTACCGGTCGATACGCCCTTGGAAAGGCTTATTTGCCCCAGATTTTCTTGTATTGATCGCGATAGCCATTATCGGGATCGAAGCTGTTCTTCGGTCCGCCGTCGAATTCGACATTCTCACTGGTCACTACGTGCAGCGGCGAGACATAGCCCGACCACGGCGCGTCGGCGAAGGCGCGGTTCAATTCATCGACGAGCTGCCAGCCCTGCAAATTGAGCGGCTCGGCCACCGTGACGGCCTGGTACTGCTTGGCACGGATACGCTGATAGGCGCTCTCCGAGCCGTCACCGGCCGCGACATTCACCGGTTTGCCGTCGCCGGCAATGCCGGCCGAGGCAAGCGACGGGCCCATGAAGTCATAGTAGAGGTCGTTGATCGCCAGAGAATGCGTCCATTTGGCGCCGTACTTCTGCAGCAGCGACGTCGTCAGCTGCGGCATGCGCTGGGAGGTTTCGGCGATCGGCGTGTCGACATATTCGAGCACGGTGCCGCCAAGATCTTCGATCTCCTTCTTCATGCGGTCGGCCTTGGCAATGGCGATCGCATAGGTGGAGTCGGTGAAGATGATGACGCCCGGCTTGCCGCCGGCATCGGCGAAGGCCCAATCGGCCGCAGACTTCGAGACTTCCATCGCGTCGGTGGTCACATTGGCGAAAACGCCGACCTCGGGAACCGGGCCGACCGCCGAGGCGGCGTGCCAGGAAACCATCGGAATGCCGGCCGCCTTGGCCGCTTCCATCGCCGGCTTCTGCTCGACGGCGTCGAAGCCGTTGATGATGATGCCATCGGGCTTCAGTGCCATGGCCTGGCCGAAAGCCGCCGTGCGTCCGCCGATCGAACCGGCGCCGTCCAGCACCTTCACCGTCCAGCCCAATGCGCCTGCCGCCTCCTGAACGCCATTGGCCACGCCGAGGATGCCGCCGTTCTTCATATCGGCAGCAAGAATGACGATGTTCTTGCCGGTGGTGCCCTTCGGGCCGCTCGTCGGCCCGTCCCAGGCGCTCACCTTGGACGCATACTTGTCGACCACGGCCTTGGCGTCAGCCATCGAATCCGCCATCGCCGGCACGCTCAGCATAAGGGCGACGGTTGCGACCGTTGCCTGCATTAAAGTCCTGCGCTTCATGTTCACTCCTCCATTTTGTTTGTTCTGGAATGCCGGATGAGCCGGCATCCTCATTTGGATGCGGGTGTGATCCTCCTCACAGCTCCGCGCTTGCGCTGAGCATAACCTGCTATGCCGATGGCAATCAGCAGTGTCACGCCGTTGAACAGCGGTTCGACGAAGAACGACCCGCCGAATTGCTGAATTCCTGAAATGCCGACCGCCAGGATGATGACGCCGATCAGCGTGCCCCAGACGTTCACCCGCCCCGGCTTGATCGTCGTCGATCCCAGGAACGCGCCGACAAGCGCCGGCAGCAGATATTCGAGCCCAACGCTCGCCTGGCCGATGCGCAGCTTCGAAGCGAGAAGAACCCCGGTCAGCGCCGCCAGCAGGCCCGATGTGACGAAGGCGCCGATCACGAATTTGCGGACGGGAATGCCATTGAGTGCCGCAGCCTTGGGATTGGCGCCGATAGCATAGAGATAACGGCCGATCGGTAGATATTCGAGCACGATCCACATGCAGATGGCAATCAGCAGCACGTAGAAGCCGGTGATCGGCAGGCCGAAGAGCATGGTGCCGTTCAGCGCGTAAAAACCCTCCGGCAACACGCCGACCACCTGCCGCCCGCCGGTATGCCAGAGGGCAAGCGCGTAAAGAACCGTTCCGGTGCCGAGCGTGGCGATGAAGCTGTCGATCTTGGCGACCTCGACCAAAAGGCCATTGATGAAGCCGGTGAGGATGCCGAGCGCGAGAACGATGAGGACGGCGACCGGCCAGGGCAGGCCGTAGACCGTCTGCAGGCTGATGGCGAGAATGTGCCAGAGCACGATGCCGTAACCGACGGTCAGGTCGATGCGGCCTGACGCCATCGGGATCATCGCGGCTAGCGACAGAAGCGCGATGATCGCCTTGTCGGAGACGATCGAGCGGACGTTTAAGACGGTCGGAAAGGTGTCGGGCAGCATGATCGAGAAGAGCAGGATCAGGCCGACGGTCAGGATCACCAGCCCGTAAACGGGGATCAGGCGCCCGATCTTCTGTCCTGTGGACAAGCCGGCCATTTCGCTCTTGGTCGGCTCCAGGGCCGTGGATTCAATGGATTGCATGGCTGTTCTCCCGATGGCTCAAGCGGCTTCCGATGCGGACGCGGCCGTGATGACCGCCTCCGTCGTGAGCGCGCTTCCAGTCAGTTCGCTGACGATTTTGCCGCGCGAGAAAACCAGCGCGCGGTGGCAGATATGGGCGATTTCCTCGAAGTCGGTCGACACCACGACGACTGCGAGACCAGCTTGCAGCGCCTGGGTGATCAGGCGGTAGATTTCCGCACGCGCGCCGATGTCGACGCCGGCGGTCGGATCTTCCGCAATCAGCAGCTTACGGCCGGTCGCCAGCCAGCGGCCGACGACCACCTTCTGCTGATTGCCGCCCGACAGGGCCTCGACAGGCAGATCCGGATCGTTCGGCCTGAGGCCGACGGACTGGCCGATCGCATGAGCAAGGTCGGCTTCCCCACGCGGAGACAGGAAGGAAAAAAGTCCGCGTCCGACGGCGCCGGGGTTGATATAAGTATTTTCCCGAATGGACAGCGAGAGCGCGACGGATTCCTCCGTCCGGTCGCGGGCGATCAATCCGATGCCCGACGCCATCGCCCTGAGCGGGCTGGAAAGATCCGGCGCCTCGCCACGCAGCAGAACCGAACCGTTGAAGGGCTCGCAGCCGAACAGCGCCCGGCCGATTCTTTCCTGGCCGGCGCCGCGCAATCCAACCAGGCCGAGCAACTCACCCTCGCGGATATCGAAGGAGATCGGGCTCGTGCCGGTGCAAACGAGATCGCGAACCTCGACGATTGCCTTGCCGGGTTTGATCTCGGCTTTGGAAAAGAGGCTGTCACTGCTGCGGCCGATGATCATCGTCACCAGTTCGTCGGGGGTGGTCTCGCTGACCGGCTTCTGCCCGACCATGCATCCGTCGCGCAGCACGGCGACGCGATCGGCGATGCGGAAAATCTCGTCGAGCCGGTGGGAGACATAGATCATGCCGACGCCGCGCTCCTTCAGGGGACGGATGGCGTTGAACAGCCGATCGACTTCATCGGCGGGCAGGCTCGCCGTCGGCTCGTCGAGCACCAGAACATCGGCTTCGACGGCAAGCGCGCGGGCGATGGCGACGAGCGATTTTTCGGTGCGCGACAGGGCCGAGACCCGCGTCGTCGGATCGAAGTCGCAGCCGACCAATTTCAAGGCTTCCTTGGCCCGCGCCTGCGTTCTTCCCCAGTCGATCAGGCCGCTGCGCATCGAGAAACCCTGCGACAAGCCCATATTCTCGCCGACCGTCATCCACTCAATCAGACCGAGATCCTGATGGATGAAGGCGACCGGCTGCCGCTCGTTCGGTTTCGGCGGACGATGATGGTAGCTCTGGCCGCGAAAGAGGATGTCGCCATGATCCGGCTTGTAGATGCCGGCAAGCGTCTTGATCAGGGTCGATTTCCCGGCGCCGTTTTCGCCCAGCAGCGCCAGGATCTCGCCCTCGCGCAGATCGATCGATACGTCACGCAGCGCCTGCGTGCCGCCGAAGCTCTTGGTGATCGATTGGAACTCCAGCAGTCTCTTGGCTTCCACTGTGGCTCCTCCCAAAGCTGCAGCTGTCCTGACGGAAATATGTTATCGATAACATTCATCTGTAGTCAAGCGGAAAGTGACAATCTCCAACGCCCTCGAAGAGGATGTCAGTCGGCCTGCAATCCGTCGAGCAGGCGCATCATCTCGGCCGAGTCCTTCGGCCCAAGACCGGCAGCGCAGAGCAGGCGGTGAATCTCGACCGCCGCGCCCGTCATCGGCAGCGGCGTCTTCGTCTTCAGCGCAAAGGCCTGAAGCGAATCCAGGTCCTTCAGCATGTTGTCGATCCTGCCCGTCGGCGAGAAATCGCGGGCCGCGAATTTCGCCATGAACTCCTGCAGGATGCGGCTATCTGCCCTGCCGCCGGCAAGAGCGGCCGGAATGGCGGAAGGATCGACGCCGCCGGCTTCCGCCAGCTTGACGGCTTCGGCGACCGCCTGGAACAGCACGGCGCAGAACAGCTGGTTGATCAGCTTGGTCGTCTGGCCGGCGCCGGATGGGCCCATCAGCGTGTAATTGGCGGCAAGATGCCGCATCACCACCCGCGCCCGCTCGAAATCCTCGGGGCTGCCGCCGGCCATGATCGTCAGTTTTCCGCCAAGCGCACCGGGCACGCCGCCCGACAGCGGGCAATCCACCCATGCCATGCCGGTTTCCTCGCGCAGCCGCTTTGCCATGTCGGCGGTCTCCGCCGGGTCGATCGAGGACATATCGATCAGCAGCTTATCGGCGTTTGCCGCCGCCGCAACCCCCTTCTCACCGAAGACCACGGCGCGGACGATGTTTGCGTGATTGAGGCTGAGCACACAGAATTGCGACGCGGCGACTGCATCCTCCACGGAACTCGCCGCGTGCGCGCCCTTTGCCGTCAATGCCGCGACCTTTTCGGCATCGAGATCGAAGACCGAGACGTTGTGGCCGGTTTCGATCAGTCGCGTGACGATCGCCGTTCCCATGATGCCGGCGCCGATGACGGCGACATCTGCTCTATAATCATCCTGCATGAAACCCTCCCTTGACGGCCGCGCTTTTCAGCCCCTCACAAGCCAGCGCCACCATATCATCCAAAGCCATATCGATCGCCACCGTGACCACACCGGCTTCACCGTTCGGCGGCTCCAGCGTCTGCAGCTGGCTATCAAGCAGCGACGCCGGCATGAAGTGGCCCTGACGGGCCTGCATCCGCGACAGCAGAAGCTCGCGCGGTCCTTCGAGAAAAACAAACGCCAGGCGTCCGCCCGCAGCCTGTCTCAGCCTGTCCCGATAATTTCTCTTCAGCGCCGAACAGGAAATCACCAATCCGCGCGACGCCTTTTGCGCCGCCCTTATTTCCTCGCCGATCCGGTCGAGCCAAGGCAGGCGGTCTTCGTCGGTGAGCGGGATGCCCTTAGCCATTTTCTCGACATTGGCGGCCGGATGGAGTTGGTCGCCTTCCACAAACCGCATGCCGTTTCGCGCGGCGACGCCCGCTCCAACCGAGGATTTGCCGCAACCGCTGACGCCCATGACCACGACGGCCAGAGGCAGCACTTCTTTCCCGAGCTCCATCGTCGCGTCCCTGTCAGAGGCAGGTAGTGATGCCGCCATCGACATAAAGCGTGTGGCCGTTGATGAAAGACGAGCCACGACCGGAGAGGAAAACGGCGGCCCCCACCAGTTCCTCGACATTGCCCCAGCGTCCGGCCGGCGTCCGTTTCTCCAGCCAGGAGGAGAATTCGGGATTGTCGACGAGCGCCTGGTTGAGCGGCGTCTTGAAATAACCGGGCGCGATCGCATTGATCTGCAGGCCATGTTTGGCCCAGTCGGCGCACATGCCGCGCGTCAGGTTGCGCACCGCGCCCTTGGTCGCCGTGTAAGGGGCAATGCCGGGACGGGCGAGCTCGCTCTGGACGGAGGCGATGTTGATGATCTTGCCATGCCCGCGGGCAATCATCGCCTTGGCAGCCGCCTGGCCGACGTAAAAGACGCTCGAAATATTGGTGGTCAGCAGCAGCTCCCATTTGTCCGCCGGGAAATCTTCCAACGGCGTGCGAAACTGCATGCCGGCATTGTTGATCAGGATGTCGAGCGGGCCGATATCGGCCTCGATCGCGTCGATGCCCGCTTTGGCGGCGTCCTTGCTGGTTACGTCGAAGATGGCCGCATGGGCAGTCAGTCCCTGCGCCTTGAGGCTCTCGACCGCGCGCTTGACGCTTTCGGGCGTCCGGCCGTTGATGACCACCGCGGCGCCGTGCTGCGCCAGGCCCTCGGCCAGCGCATAACCGATCCCCTGGCTCGAGCCGGTGATCAGGGCAAGCTGCCCGGTCAGATCAAACAGGTTCTTCATGCAAATCACTCCTCCGGTGTCGCTGCGAATGACGGCTTATACCGCCACTTCAGGTGAAACTCACTTGACATCCCTTGCTCGGATTATATGTTATCGATAACATAATCAACAGCCAAAATGCGGGATGGAAACGAAATGCCTGACGTAGAAATCTTGATGGCCGGGGCCTATCCGGAGTGGGACATGGTCGATCTGGAGGCGACCTACCGCATCCACCGCCTGTGGGAAGCCGCGGATCGGCAGGAACTGATTTCGAAGGTCGGCAGCAATATCCGCGCCATCGCGACGCGCGGCGAACTCGGCGCTTCCGCCGATCTGATGAAGCAACTGCCGAAGCTCGAAATCGTTTCCTGTTACGGTGTCGGCACCGACGCCATCGACCTCTCCTATGCCCGCGCCAACGGCATTCGCGTGACGAATACTCCTGACGTGCTGACCGAAGACGTCGCCGATATCGCCATCGGACTGCTGCTTGCCACGGCACGCCAGATTCCGCAGGCCGACGTTTTCGTCCGCGCCGGCCAGTGGGGCAATGTCGCCATGCCGTTGGTAACGCGGGTTTCGGGCAAGAAGGTCGGGATCGTCGGCATGGGGCGGATCGGCAAGGCGATCGCCAAGCGGGCTGCCGCTTTCGGCTGCGACATCTCTTATTTCGCCCGCAATAGGGACCAGGACGTCGCCTATGGTTATGAAGCCAATCTGGTCGCGCTTGCCAATTGGGCCGACTTCCTGATCGTCATCGTTCCCGGAGGGGCCGCGACCATGAAGATCATCAACGCCGAGGTGCTGGAAGCGCTCGGTCCGGAAGGCATGCTGATCAACGTTTCGCGCGGAACGACCGTCGATGAGGAGGCACTGATCGCAGCGCTTCAGAACCGCACCATCCAAGCCGCCGGCCTTGACGTTTTCCTCAACGAGCCGAAAATCGATGCGCGCTTCCTGACGCTGCCAAACGTCGTGCTGCAGCCCCATCACGGCTCCGGCACCATCGAAACCCGCAAGGCCATGGGCAAACTGGTCAGAGACAATCTCGCCGCGCATTTTGCCGGTCGCGCGCTTCCGACTCCGGTCGTATGAGGATCCCGATATGAAAGCCATCGTCATTCACGCCGCCAAGGATCTCAGGATCGAAGAGCGCGAGCCGGAGGTTGCCGGAGCTGGGCAGGTGGAGATCGCCATTGAAGCCGGCGGCATCTGCGGCTCCGACCTGCATTATTACAATCATGGCGGCTTCGGCACCGTTCGCCTGCGCGAACCGATGATCCTCGGCCACGAGATCGCCGGCACCGTCAAGGCGCTGGGTGCCGGCGTGAGCGACCTTGCCGTTGGAGACCGCGTTGCGGTTTCCCCGAGCCGGCCGTGCAGCCATTGCCAATATTGCCTGAAGGGACAGCAGAACCACTGCCTGAACATGCGGTTCTACGGCAGCGCCATGCCCATGCCGCACATTCAAGGCGGCTTCCGCCAGCGGCTGGTGGCGGAGCGCTGGCAATGCCACAAGGTCGCCGACGGCATTTCCATTCATGAGGCTGCCTTCGCCGAGCCCTTCGCCGTGACGCTGCATGCGGCAAGCCGCGCCGGATCGCTGCTCGGCAAGCGGGTGCTGGTCACCGGATGCGGCCCCATCGGCATGCTGGCGATCGTTGCCGCCCGCGTTCTCGGCGCCCGCGAAATTGTCGCGACCGACGTCACCGACAGCGTTCTGGCGATTGCCCGCACCAGCGGCGCAGATCGAACGATCAATGTTGCCACTGATGCCGCCGAACTTGCCGCCTACGGCGCCGACAAGGGATATTTCGATGTCATGTTCGAGGCGTCGGGCAATGAGCGGGCGGTGCGCGCCGGCCTGGAGGTGCTGAAGCCCCGTGCCGTTCTCGTGCAGCTCGGCCTTGGCGGCGATGTCTCCATTCCGCAGAACATGATCGTTGCCAAGGAAATTGAGATGCGCGGCACATTCCGCTTTCACGAGGAGTTCGGGCTCGCCGTCGAACTGATCAATGCGCGCCGCGTCGATCTGAAGCCGCTGCTGACAGGGGTTTTTGCCATCGAAGAGGCTGTCGCCGCCTTCGAACTGGCCAGCGACCGCAGCAAGTCGATGAAGGTGCAGATCGCCTTCTGACGCTTATGCCTAACCTATGAGGCGCCGCTGCGATCGGTACTTTCGCGCAGAACGACCCTGTAGCCTGTCAATGTAATCTCGTCGCCGGTCGCCTCGCCGCTGCCCTGTAGGGCATCGAGTAGGCGGGCGGCGGCCTGACGGCCGATGCCGTAACAGTCGACATTGATGGTGGTAATGCTGGGATGACAGATCGACGAGATCTCGTAATCGCCGAAGCCGGCCACGGCGATATCACCCGGCACGCTCATTCCCCTGCGCTTGCATTCCATGATCGCGCCGAAGGCGGAAAGGTCGGAAACGCAGAGGACCACTTCCGTGTCCGGCCAGCGCTCCAGCAGGCTCACGATCGCCTGGCCGCCCTGTTCCATGGTGATCGGCGGCACGCCGAAGGAAATCGCCCGACCAGGCCCCAGGCCCAGTTCCTCGACGGTCTTCAGGAAACCGCTTCGCCGCTGGCTGCCGCGCGTATCGCGCGCCGTCGTTCCGCCGATATAACCGAACTTCCGATAACCCTGGCTCGCCAGCGTCCGCACCAGCAGCGACATCGCCTCGCTGTTGGAAAAGCCGACCACATGGTTGATCGGCTCCTCCGGAAGCTCCCAGGTTTCCACCACCGGAATGCCGGCCTTATCAAGCATGCGTCGGGCGCGGTCGGTATGCGAACCGCCGGTCAGGATGACGCCTTCGGGGCGCCGTCGCAGCATCGCCTCGATCAGCTTTTCTTCTTTCTCGGCGGAATAGTCGGTATAGCCGAGAAGAAGCTGAAGGCCGGTATTCTCCAGCGCATCGGTAATGCCGCGGGCGGTGTCGGAGAAATTCGAATTGTTGATGGAGGGCACCAGCGCCGCGATGAAGCCGCTGCGCCGCGAGGAAAGACTGCCGGCCGAAAGGTCGAGCACATAGCCGAGCGCATCGACGGCTTCCATGATGCGCTTGCGCGTCTCTTCGGAAACACTCGCATCCTGCCGAAAGGCGCGCGAGACGGTCATAGCCGATACGCCGACATATTTGGCGACCTCAGCCATCGTCAGCTTCTGGGCGTCTCCTCCTTTGAGACGCTTGTCTTTTGGCTCATCCTCGTTTTTCAATGGGCCCCGCTTTCAAAACAGCTTCCGAGTTGGGCAACTCTGGACACGATAAAGTTATCGCTATCATCGCACAATCGATATTATTGCAGGAATGCGTCGTTCCACAGTCCGTGGGGTCTCTGTACGAAGACTGCAAAACAAGGCAGGATGATATCGATAACAAGTTGGAAGGGAGCATCATGTTCGGAGAAATCGAGGGTACGGGCTTTGAGGTTCTCGACCCGCGCTTTGAAAACTGCTTCGTCGGCCATGCCCGCGTCGAGCGGCTTTGGACGGGCGGTCGCTGGCTGGAGGGACCGGCCTGGTTCGCCGCCGGGCGCTACCTGGTCTTCTCGGATATCCCCAACAATCGTATGATGCGCTACGATGATACCAGCGGGCAGACGTCGGTCTTCCGCTCGCCCAGCAACAATTCGAACGGCAACACCGTCGACAACCAGGGACGGCTTGTTACTTGCGAGCATCTGACGCGCCGGATCACGCGGACGGATTTCGACGGTGGGATGACCGTCCTGGCCGATCGCATTGCGGGCAAACGGCTCAATTCTCCCAATGACGTCACCGTCAAATCCGACGGCACGATCTGGTTCACCGACCCGAGCTACGGCATCCTCCACGATTACGAGGGCGACTACGGCGAAGAGGAAATCGGCGGATGCCATGTTTACCGGCATGATGCGGAAACAGGCACGACCGAGCAGATGACGTCCGATTTCGTCAAGCCTAACGGGCTGGCCTTCTCCCCGGATGAGACAGTGCTCTACATCGCCGATACCGGAGGTACGCATCTGGCGGGCGGCCCGCGTCATATTCGAAAACTCGCCGTATCGGAGAATGGAAAGCTGGCCGATCTCGGCATTTTCGCCGAATGCACCTCAGGCTTTTTCGACGGCTTTCGCGTCGACCGGAAGGGCAGGATCTGGACGAGCGCCGCCGATGGCGTGCATGCTTACGATCCGGATGGCACCCTGCTCGGCAAGATCCATATTCCCGAGATCGTCTCCAATGTCGCTTTCGGCGGCGCGAAACTGAACCGCCTCTTCATCACCGCAACAACCTCTCTCTACGCTGTCTATCTCACGGCCAACGGCTCAAGACTGGGATAATCGCTGAGCCGCCTCTCAGGCGGCCTCGGTTTGTTGACAAACTCTCCTCCGTCATGCTCGGCCTTGTGCCGAGCATCTGACCACAATAATTTCTTGACGGTAAAACGTTTGTTTTCAGCGACTTACCTTGGTCGAGGCAGATCCTCGGCACAAGGCCGAGGATGACGTCGCGGGTTTTGCAGTGGTTGCCCGCAAGCCTGAGGCCGCCTTTTCAGGCGGCCCGCCTCTACCAGCGCATGGGCGATCCTCTCCTTAACGCTGGCTGAGGCTGTCAGCCAGCCTGACGAGACCGAGCAAATCCGATCTGTAGCCGAAGGGATCCGTCCCCCGCGACGCCGCAGCGAGGTCGGCAATCGCCTGGTAGGAATAGGCATCGACGGCGGCGATGCGGCTCAGTTTTTGGCCGAAGGCGGCGACGGCCACCGAGAAGCGGACGTCCTGCGGCGCGGCGTCGATGGTGGCGACCGCGTTGCCGTCACCGACCGGCGTGGTGATCAGGGCGCTCTTGTCTTCGCCCGGCCGCTTGTAGCGCATCTTGACGAAGGCGAGCTCGCCCTGATGCGCGCTGCCCGATGCCTCGGCCGGCGCCTTGCTGGGTACGCCGTAACGCAGGTCATCATTCATGACCGCGGGGCTTCCCTTGGGCGTAATCTCGTAGATCGCCGTGACGCTGTGGCCGGAACCGATATCGCCGGCATCGATGCGGTCATTGTTGAAATCCTCGCGGTTGAGGGCGCGCGTCTCATAACCGATCAGCCGGTATTCGGCGATCCGTTCCGGGTTGAACTCGACCTGGAACTTGGCGTCCTTGGCGATCGGAAACAGCGTCGATCCGGCTTCTTCGACCAAGGTCTTCTGCGCCTCCGCCAGGGTGTCGATATAGGCGGCGCTGCCATTGCCGTTCTGGGCGAGCGTCTGCATCAGGGAATCGTTGAGATTGCCGCGGCCGAAGCCGAGAACGGTCAGGAAGATGCCGTCCTTGCGTTTCTCCTCGATGATGCGTTTCAGATCCTCGTCACTCGACGGGCCGACATTGAAGTCGCCGTCCGTCGCCAGCATCACCCGGTTGACGCCGTCCTTGACGAAAGCCTTTTTGGCAAGATCGTAGGCCGCCTCGATGCCCTCCGCGCCGCCGGTCGAGCCTCCAGCCTCCAGCCCGTCGATCGCCGACAGAATCTTCGATTTCTCCGCCACCCGCGTCGGCTCGAGCACCGTGCCGGCATTGCCGGCATAGGTGACGATCGACACGGTGTCGTCGGCCTTCAGCCTGTTGACCAGCAGCCGGAAGGCGCTCTTCAGCAGCGGCAGCTTGTCCGGTTCGTCCATCGAGCCCGAGACGTCGATCAGAAAAACGAGATTGGCGTGCGGCGCGGTCGCCGGCGCGATGTCATAACCCTTGATCGCCACGTGCATCAGTTCCGTGTCGTGGTTCCACGGGGTCGGCATCACCGTCACGGTCGCCTTGAAAGGCTGATCGGCCTTCTCGGGACCCGGCCAGTCATAGGGGAAATAATTGATCATCTCTTCGACGCGAACCGATTGCGGATCCGGCATCGCCCCGCCGGTGAGCGACCGGCGGACAAAGGAATAGGAAGCGCTGTCGACATCGGCGGAGAAGGTCGAAACCGGATCCGTCGCGACACTCTTGATCGGATTAGCCGCGGCATTGGCAAAGCGTTCGCGGCTGGGATCGAGCTGAATCTGCATACGCCCATCTGCTGGCGGAACAGGCGAGGGGGCAACGGCCATCGGTTCAGCCAACAGCTGGCCCTGAGCAACCACACCAGGAGCGACCGGCGCAGCACGTTTGGCCATGCCAAGAGCCGCCGCGGAATCCTCCGACTTGCTCTTGAGAGCGGCGATTTCGCCTGCATCGAATTCAGCGCGCAACTCCGCGGCGGACTTTGCCGCCTGAGGCTCCTTGTCCTGCAAGATTTGAGCGCTATCAGCCGCAGACGATTGAGCCGGCCGATTCTCTTCGGCCGGCGCTTCGGAAAGCCTGGGTTGGGACGGTTTCGCCACCCCATTTGTCGAAACAGTGCCGGCGATCTTCTCCTGGTCGATAATCGGCTGATTGCGGGTCAGCTCGAGGGTGAGATAACCGGCGGCGGGAATGACGAGCAGCGTCGCAAGGGCTGAACCGGCGAGGACTTTCTTATTCACAGCAGGGCTCCATATCCAGTTGATGATGGAGCTTGGACGCCAGCCTTTGGCATTTCCTTGGGCTGCCGCTGCATTATTTTCTGCGCTGTCGAAGGCCTGCATCGCCGCCGCAAGGGCGCGCGCCCGCGCCTGCGGATCGATGGCGGGCGGGGTGAGGCGGGAGAGTTTTTCGAGTTCCTTGTCCATCATACCTCTTCCTTGCCAAACATGGCCTTCAGCCGCTTGCGCGCCTCGTGGACCTGCCAGGAGACGGTCGCCTCCGAGCAGCCCATGACATCGGCGGCGGCCGAATGGCTGAGGCCCTCGCCATAGACGAGCAGCACGGCGTCGCATTGCCGTTCCGGCAAAGCGCGCACGGCCGCCCATAATGCGCTCGATATCTCGTTGTCGTCTCCGCCCGGCGCATCCGCCTGCGGTTCGGCCGCATAGGCGCGGAACGTCTGCTGCTCTCGTGCGCGTTTGCGTCTGTGATCGCGAGCGGCGTTCAGCGTCAGCGTATAAAGCCATGTCCGGAAGCGGCTGGCGCCGCGAAAGTCGCGGATGGCGGCGCCGATTTTGACGCAGACCTCCTGGGCGATATCGTCCGCATCGGTGGAATTGCCCGACCATCGCCACGCCGTCGCGCGGACGAAATCATAATGGCGCGAGACCAGCTGCCCGAAGGCCTCCCTGTCGCCGCGCTGTGCTCGTTCTATGAGCTCCGCATCCAATGCGCACCTACCCCCAAGCTATCAAGCAAGATGCTATTTCAGGATTGAGACGTTTCTCCGAGGGCTTTCCTTGGGTCGTCGCCGAAATTTTATCGGATCTTTTTGAAAAAGACGGCAAAGCCCTGGAAATGCGAGATCAAAATAAGAAAGCATCGCGACATACATGGGTCGCGGCCAGACAGATTGCCTCCGCCGCAAAGGGGCATGATGCACGCAGAGTCGGCCAAGGGCATGATCCGCATGTCCAAAATCGAAAGGACCCTCAATGTCCGCTCCATCGCCTGTCCCCACCGAAAAGGGCATTCTGCAGTTTCTCCAGATTTGCGATAGCTTCTATCCCGCAGACGCCGTCGAAGCGCCGGTCGAGCAGCAGCGGCTTTGGTACGATGCTCTTTGTGCGCGCTTCGACCGCCCGCTGCCCCCGGATATGATCTTTGCGGACGGCATGGTTCAGCGCATACCGATCCGGCGCTACCGTCCGCGGAAAATCATCACCCGGACTGTTCTGCTTTATATCCATGGCGGCGGCTTCGTTGTCGGTTCGCTTGAGAGCCATCACGCCATCTGCGCCGAGATCGCTGATTTTGCCGGCGCCGAACTCGTTTCCGTCGATTACCGGCTGGCCCCTGAATATCGCTGGCCGGCGCAGACTGATGACGGCTTCGCCGTGCTCAAACATCTGCTTGCCGCCAGCAACAAAGTCGTGCTGATCGGTGACAGCGCCGGCGGCAATCTTGCAGCGGGCCTTGCCTTGCGGGCGCGCAATGAGGAGCTATCGGGCGTCGTCGGCCAGGTGCTGATCTACCCTAGCCTCGGCGGCGACCTCAATGCGGGGTCTTATGTGGAAATGACCGCCGCACCCGGCCTGACGACGGCCGATGTCGCCTATTATCGCGAGATCCTGCGGGCACCTGAAGGAAATGAGATCGCCGAGCCGCTGCAGGCAGCTTCGCTCGTCGGACTGCCGCCGGCCTTCATCACCGTCGCGCATTTCGATCCGCTTCGCGATGACGGCCGGCACTATGCCGCCCGGCTGACCGCGAAGGGCATCGAAGTCTGGTTCCGGGAGGAGCCGCAGATGGTGCATGCCTGGCTGCGCGCCCGCCATATGAGCGATGGCGCGCGCGATGGCTTCCGCGCTGTCTGCGAGGCCGTCAGGCATTTCGCGATGCTTTGACGATCACATCAGATCGCGCGCAACCTTCTTTTCCGCGAAGATCTGTTCGAAGATCTGCACGTCGTCCTCGAACGCCGTGACGACGGCGCTGATGATCCAATCGGATGCAGTACAGGCAATCCGCGCCGTGGCCACCGTCCGCACGAACCAGCCGGGACGGTGCATGTCGCAGGTCCAGGTCGACACACCGGTCATCGACAGCGGATCATCCGGCGAAATCGACCAGACTTCCTCGCGCAATTGCCGGGTCGACAGGCCCGTGTTGGGATGTTCGTAAAGCCCGGTCTCCTCATGGATGCGATAGTCCGTCCGATTGGCCGAGAGATCCCGGACGATCTGCCGTTTCGTCGCGGCAGCCGCATGCTCGATATATTTCGGCAGGGGATCGGGGTTGGCCGGTTCGGCGATTTCAATCCTGCGATGATCGCCGAGCATCGGCAGCCCCAGACCGAGCGAGGCGATATCGATGTCGATCCCTTCGTTCTCAGGCGGCGGCAGGATCATCGGCCAATAGGCGGTGGACAGCGAAAGGCGGATGCGATGCCCCTTGCGGAAACGATAGCCGCAGGCATCGAGCACCAGTCGGATCGACACCATCTCGCCCGGGATCAGCGGCTTCGGATCGGCATTGCCGTCGCGGTGGGTGAGATTGACGACGCCGAAGGCGACCCGCATGGAGGTGCTGTCGGGATGGACGTCGATCAGCCGGGCGCAGAGGTTCGCATGCGCCGCCCGGGACCGCAGCCGCAGTGTCAGCACCGGCCGACCGAGATAGTCGCAATCATCGGCAAGCGGCATGGTATCGAAGACCAGCGAGCCGGCATCGTCGCAGCGTTGATCGACCGCCATTTCGGCGTCGGGCTTCAGCGTGAAATATTCACCCGATGCCGTGCCGGTATCGAGTGAAGAACGCACATAAACCGGATGCTCGGGCGCATGCGGGATCGGCATGCCTTCGGTCAGCCTGCCGAATTGCTCGACGTAGAAACATTGCATGTGCGGCGGCGTCCAGACATCCCGCGCGATCCAGAATCCGGGATCGCTGTCGCGCCGCGGCGCCGGGCGGACGGCATCGAGAATATAGGCGCGGGCCTGCGGCAGTTTGTCGATGCCATTGTCCTCGCCACGCAGCCATTTGTTCCACCAGGCGATCGCTTCGCCATGGAAATCGGCGCGCGGTTTCGGCCAGGCGAAGTGCGGATATTTGTGCACCCAGGGACCGATCAGCGCCTTCGCCTTCTCGCCCAGCCCCTCGACCGCCATCAACGGCGTGTTGCGGTAGCCATCGGCCCAGCCGGCCACAACGAGCGTCGGGATTTCGACGCTCGAAAAATCCTCCGAGATCGAGCCGTGACGCCAGAAATCATCGCGCCGCTGATGGGTCAGCCACTCCTCCATGAAAAAGGGTTCGCCTGCCAGGCGCTCAAGCCACATCTCCTTCCAGCGCTCGCCGACAAGTGCCGGATCGGGCGGGCGTGACTGGTAGCCAAGCATCGTCGCCGCCCATGACAGCTGGGCGGAGAGATGGCAGCCGTTCTTGTAGTGGATATCGTCATTATAGCGGTCGACGGTCGAGGCGATCGAGATGACGGCTTTGAGCGCCGGCGGCCGCAATGCAGCGACCTGCAGGCTGTTGAAGCCCCCCCAGGAGATGCCCATCATGCCGACGGAGCCGTTCGACCATGGCTGCGCGGCGATCCAGGCGATCAGCTCGCAGGCATCGGCAAGCTCACGCTCGGTATATTCGCCGTCAATGACGCCGTCGGATTCCCCCGAACCGCGGATATCGACGCGCACGCCGGCAATGCCGGCGGCGGCGAACACCGGATAGGTCGACTCGTCCCTGGGGCTGGTCCCGTCCCGCTTCCGGTAGGGCAGGAATTCGAACACTGCAGGAACGGGATCCTGCTCAGCGCCGTCGGGCATCCAGATGCGTGCCGCCAGCCGCGTCCGATCCTTCAAGGTGATCCACTGATTTTCGATGGTCGTGAAGCTGCGGTCTGACATTGTCATATATCCAGAAGAGCTTTAGGCATTAAGCCACACGCGGCTGCCGATGTAGCCGTTGGACATATCGTTGCCGATATCGTCGACATATCCCTTCAGCATTTTCGAAGAGGCCATGATGTAGTCGTTGAAGACGGGCAGGATCAGACCGCCATCGTCTCGCACCATCAGGGCCAATTGCCGATAAAGCACCTTGCGCTTGGCCTCATCGAGTTCTGACCTTGCTTGCAGAACCAATTTGTCGAAGTCAGGGCGCTTGAAACGCGTGTCGTTCCATTCTGCGGTCGACAGGTAAGAGGTGGAATAGCGCGAATCCTGGGTCGGACGACCGCCCCAGAACGAGGCGCAGAAGGGCTGTTTGTTCCAGACATTGGTCCAGTAGCCGTCTTCCGGTTCGCGCTTGACGTCGATCGTGATGCCGGCCTTGCGTGCGCTTTGCTGGAACAGGATCGCCGCATCCACAGCGCCCGGAAAGGCTGCGTCTGACGTGAGCAGTTGAATGGAGCGGTCGAGACCCGCTTTCTTGAAGTGGAAGGCGGCCTTGTCTGGATCATAAGGGCGCTGCTCGATATCGGTCGGGGCGAGAGCGTAGTTGGAATTGACCGGATAGTCGTTGCCGATGACTCCGTAGCCGCCCAGAACCTTGTCGAGGATCGCCTGACGATCGATGGCATATTTCAGCGCAAGCCGAAGATCGGTGTTGTCGAAGGGAGCCGTGTCGCAATGCATTAGGAAACAATAGAAGCCCTTGCCTGCATTCCGGAGGATTTCGACGGTCGGTGCTCGCTGCAGCATCGGCACTGTCTTTGGGTCGACATTGTTGACGAAATGGACTTGACCGGAGGCAAGTGCGGCAACGCGGGCGGTGTTGTCGTTGATGACGAGGATTTCGATACTGTCGACAAAGCCGCGGTCGGAGCGCCAATCCTTCGGGTTTTTCTCGAAGGTTGCGTGAACGCCCGGTTCGAAGCTTTTCAGAATGTAAGGACCTGTACCGATGGCCGCCGCAGGCTTGTCGAGGCCGCCCTTCGGTTGGATGATCAGGTGATAGTCGGTCAAAAGCAAAGGCAGGTCCGCATTGCCTTCCGAAAGTGTGAGGACAAGGTCGCCCGCTTTTTCTTCGATGCCGGTGATCGAGGCCATGAGTCCCAGAGCGCCCGACTGCGAATTCTTCTCCGCGTGTCGCTTCAGTGTCGCGACGATGTCCGCGACGGTCATCTTGCTGCCGTCGTGAAACTGCACGTCGTTCCTGATTTTGAAAGTCCAGACGGATGCGTCCGCCGATGGCGTCCAGGAAGTCGCCAGCGACGGCAAGGGCATACCGGTCTTAGGGTCGGAGTCGACAAGTGTGTCGCCCCAGAGACGGCCAATCACGAACAACACGGAGGCGCTATAGGTCGCGGGGTCGAGCGCATCACTGGTGGCGCCGCCCTTGAGACCGAGTTTCAGATGACCACCGCGCTTCGCTTCCTGCGCGCGGGCATCGCGCGGCATCAGGAGGCCGGAGGTGAGAGCTGGCAAAGCACTCAGCGCGACGGCACCGCCAACGAAGTGACGGCGGCCGATACTCAGAGGCGAAGATTGATCCTTTTCACGTGTCATTTCAGTTCCCTTCTCAACGTTATTAGAAGGGAACGTAGAGATCAGGCTGCTTCACGCAATTTCGCGACTTGACGCATCTTTGAGCGAGTTTACGCTACTATCATTAAGACGGAACCGCCGATGCCTCACCTAGTCGAGAACCTCAAGATCGCCTGTGCCACGCAGCGTTCCATTTCGCATCTTTGCCGCGCGATCGACATCAACCGGCAGCAATTCAATCGATATATCAACGGCCAGACGAGGCCGTCTGCCCATAATCTCGCGCGCATAGCCAAGTATTTCGATCTCGACGCAGCCGACTTTGGTCTCGCTCCCAGGCTCTTTCGCGAGCGGCTTCGCAAACCGAATCTAGATCTCAATCAAAGTTCCGAACTATTAAAGGCGTTCCCGGGCGATCTGGCCGCGCTCCGGCGCCATATCGGCTATTTCCAGACTTATCATCGCTCCCCGTCCTGGCCGGGAATGGTTGTGTGTTCGTGCAGCCGCTTTGTGGAGAAGGGTGGGCTTGTGCATGTCAAATCCATGGAGCGTCTGCGGGACGCTGGAAACGGCATCCAGCAGTTTTCGAAATATGTCGGCCTTGCGGCCTTCTATCGAAACCGGATCTTCATTACGGAGCGAGTCGTCGGCCCGAATCCGGTACTTTCACAGACGATTCTCCTGCCATTCGATGAGTACCAGCGCTTCTATCTGCGCGGGACGACAATGGGAGTTTCGTGGCGACGGGAAAATCTCCCGTATGCGTCGCGGATGATCTGGCGGCATGTCGGCGCCGAGCCCAACCTGCGCGAGCTTCTGTCGCGTTGCGGACCACTGCCGCTGTCTTCACGCCAGCTGCCACCGACGGTGCGCTCGTTCCTCGCAGATCCATCCGCGGAAGTGTATGCGGTGCCGGCAGAGTATTGAAGACACCGATCAACGAAGCCATCATATCCGGATGAGTGCCGGAAGATTTCGAGCCTTCAATTCCCGGCGCTTGCCATCTTCCGCGTCGTCAGCACCCGCTCCAGCCAGCCGATCTCCATCTCGGGTACGGATTTGAGCAACAGGTCGGTGTAGTCGTCGAAGGGCGGCGACAGCGCCGTCGATTTCGGGCCGAAGCGCACCAGCTTGCCGCGATGCATCACCGCCACGCTGTCGGCAATCGCCCGGACGATCGCGATGTCGTGGGTGATGAAGATGTAGGACAGCTGTTCCTCCTGTTGCAGACGCAGCAGCAGCTTGAGGATGCCCTCGGCCACCAGCGGATCGAGCGCCGAAGTCGGCTCGTCGCAGAGGATCAGCTCGGGCTTGGCGGCAAGAGCTCGGGCAATCGCCACACGCTGCTTCTGACCGCCGGACAATTCCGCCGGGTAGCGATCGATGAAGCCGTTGCCCATTTCGATCTGGTCGAGCAGCTCCTTCACCCGTGCGGTTTTTGCCCCACCCCTCAGGCCGTAATAGAAGGTCAGTGGCCGACCGATGATGTCGCGCACCGTCTGCCGCGGATTCATCGCCGTATCGGCCATCTGATAGATCAGCTGGATGCGCCTGAGATCGTCGTTCGGCCGACTCTTGAGAGCCGGCATCAGCACCTTGCCGGCAAAGACGACACGCCCGCTGCTTGGCGGCAACAGGCCGGTGATGACGCGTGCCAGCGTCGATTTACCGGAACCGGATTCGCCGACGACGGCGAGCGTCTGACCCCTCGGCACATGCAAGGAAACATCATGCAGCACCTTGAAGCCGTTGGAATATTCGGCGCTGACATTCTCTACCTTGAGCAGCGCCGTGGATTGATCGGCCGCTTCCTCGCGATAGGCCTGCCTGACATTCACCAGCGCCCGGGTATAATCTTCCCGCGGCGCTTCGATGATCTGCTGAACGCTGCCATATTCGACCTGCTTGCCATGGCGCAGGACCATGATGTCGTCCGAAATCTGGGCGACGACGGCAAGGTCATGGGTGATGTAGAGGGCCGCCGTGCGAGTCTCCTCGATCGCATGCTTGATCGCCGCCAGCACGTCGATCTGCGTGGTGACGTCAAGCGCCGTGGTCGGCTCGTCGAAAACGATGAGTTCAGGATTCGAGCAGAGCGCCATCGCCGTCATCGCGCGCTGCAACTGGCCGCCGGAGACCTGATGGGCAAAGCGCTCGCCGAAGGTTTCGGGGTTGGGCAGGCCGAGAACACGGAACAGATAAAGCGCCCGTTTGCGCGCCTCCTCCCTCGTCATGAGCCCATGCTTGACCGATGCTTCGATTACCTGATCGCCGAGCCTGTGCGCCGGATTGAAGGCGGCTGCCGCCGATTGCGCGACATAGCAGACGCGGGCGCCCCGGATTTTCCTCACACCGTTCTTGCCGAGCGCCAGAATGTCGGTGCCGTCGAGCCGAACCTCGCCGCCGGTGATTTCGGCGCCGCCGCGGCCATAGGCAAGCGCCGAGAGGCCGATCGTCGACTTGCCGGCGCCCGATTCTCCGATCAGGCCGAGAACCTTGCCCTTCTTGAGGTCGAAGGAAACGCCGTCGACGATCGTAACACGCTTGGGCGGCTCGCCCGGCGGATAGCTGGTCGCCTCGATCTTGAGATTGCGAACGGAAAGAAGCTCAGGCATCGCCACGCCCTCCCTTGAGGCTGGATGTGCGTTTCAGCAGCCAATCGACGACGAGATTGACGCAGATGGCGAGTACCGCGATCGCCGTGCCCGGCACCAATGCGGCTGAAATGCCGAAGATGATCCCGTCCTTATTGTCCTTGACCATGCCGCCCCAGTCGGCGGCCGGCGGCTGGATCCCGAGGCCGAGAAAGGAGAGCGTCGAGAGGAACAGGATCGAGAAGGCGAAGCGCAATCCGAACTCGGCCAGCAGCGGCGACAGCGTGTTCGGCAGGATTTCGCGGAAGATGATCCAGAGCTTGCCTTCGCCGCGCAGCTTGGCCGCCTCAACGAATTCCATCACCGCCACATCGAGCGCCACGGCGCGGCCGAGACGGTAGACGCGAGTGGAATCGAGGATCGCCATGACAAGGATCAGGACGACGATATTCTGCGGCAGAACCGCGAGCACCACCAGCGCGAAGATCAGCGTCGGGATCGACATCATCAGATCGTTGAAGCGGGAAAAGACCGTGTCGATAAGGCCTCGCGAGACGGCCGCCGTGAAGCTCAGGATGATGCCGAGCGAGAAGGAGATGATGGTGGCGGCGGAGGCGACGAGCAGCGTCGTGCGCGCGCCGTAGATCAGCCGTGAGAGGATATCGCGGCCGAGATTGTCGAGGCCAAAGACATATTTATCGTCTGGCAGCTGCCAGACGTCGCCGACGACTTGGGTCTCCCCGTAGGGCGCGATCCAGGGCGCGAAGACAGCGAAAATGAAGGCGACGGCAATGCCGGCCATGCCGATCCAGGCGGTGATGGGTATGTCTCTTGCTCTCATCGCGGATGCCTCAGCCGCGGATTGGCGATGATCGCAAGGATGTCGGCAATCATGTTGAGGAAGATGTAGACGGCCGCGAAGATCAGGCCGCAGGCCTGCACCACGGGCATGTCGCGCACCGTGACCGCGTCGACCATATATTGCCCCATGCCGGGATAGACGAAGACCACTTCGACGACGACGACGCCGACCACGAGATAGGCGAGGTTCAATGCGACGACATTGATGATCGGCGCCAGCGCGTTAGGGGCGGCGTGCTTGACGATCGCGCGGAAGGCACTGAGACCTTTAAGCTCGGCGGTCTCCATATAGGCCGACGACATGACGGAGAGAATGGCAGCCCGGGTCATGCGCATCATATGCGCCAGCACGACAAGCACCAAGGTCGCCGTCGGCAGGGCGATCGCCTTCAGGCGTTCGAGGAAGCCCATGCTGTCATAGACGGTCGCCGGAAAGGTGGCCATGCCCAACTTCACGGCGAAGAAGAGGATCAGCAGGTAGCCGATGAAGAATTCCGGCAGGGAGATCGCCGCAAGCGAGATCACGTTGATGATCTTATCCGGCATGCGGTTGCGGAAATGCACCGAGAACATGCCGAGGCCGACAGCGAGCGGCACCGAAATCACCGCCGCGAAACCCGCCAGAAAGAGCGAATTGCCGAGGCGCTTGCCGATCTGTTCGCTCACCGAATTCTTGCTGGCCCAGGAAGTGCCGAAGTCACCCTGGACGGCATTGCCGAGCCACTCGACGTAACGTGTCGTCACCGGCCGGTCCAGTCCGAGATCCTGGCGGATATTGGCAACAGCCTGCGGCGTTGCCGACTGGCCGAGATAGGTGGTGGCAAAATCGCCGGGCAGTGCTTCGAGCCCGCCGAAGATCAGGATGGAAACCGCAAAAAGCAGAATAATGCTGAGCACGAAGCGCTCGAGGATGAGGGCAAGCAACGGAAAACGCTGCCGGAGCCTCAGGCCCGGCAAGATATTGCTTGGGGCAGGGTTGGTCATGGCAAATGCCTTTGGCTAAAACGTCGGGAGGACCGCGGGTTTTCTTCCCACGGTCCCAGCTTCGTCGGAGATCGGAGGGGCGATGCGCCCCTTGCCATCAGGCGTCCAGCCAGACGCGGGTTGCGACGTAACCGTTCGACATGTCGTTGCCGATATCGTGGACATACCCCTTCACCTGCTTGGTGGAGGCATTCACGAAGTCGTTGAACATCGGCAGGATCACGCCGCCTTCGTCGCGCACCATCATCGCCATGGTGCGGTACATGTCCTTGCGCTTGGCTTCATCAAGCTCGGATCGGGCCTGCAGCAGCAGCTTGTCGAAGTCAGGACGCTTGAACTTGGTGTCGTTCCAGTCCGCCGTCGAAAGATAGGCGGTGGAATACATCTGATCCTGCGTCGGACGGCCGCCCCAATAGGAAGTCGAGAAGGGCTGGACGTTCCAGACATTGGTCCAGTAGCCGTCGCCGGGCTCGCGCTTAACCTCGATCTCGATCCCGGCCTTTTTGCAGCTTTCCTGGTAGAGCACGGCCGCATCGACAGCGCCGGGGAAGGCGACTTCCGAGGTGCGCAAGAGGACCGAGCCGCTATGGCCCGACTTTTTGTAGTGGAAGGCAGCCTTGTCGGGGTCGTAAGTGCGCTGTTCGATGCCCTCTGGAAACAGCGCATAGGTGGCGTTGATCGGGAAGTCGTTGCCGACCTTTCCGTAACCGCCGAGGATCTTCTGCACCATGGTTTCGCGGTCCATGGCGTATTTGAGCGCAAGCCGCAGGTCGTTGTTGTCGAACGGCGCCTTGTCGCAATGCATGATGAACACGTAATGGCCGCGGCCGGCAGTCGAGAGGATCTCGACATTGGGGGCGCGTTTCAACAGGTTGACGGTCTTCGGATCGACGCGGTTGATGTAATGCACCTGGCCGGACGAGAGTGCGGCGATGCGGGCGGTTGCGTCGTTCATGCCGATGATTTCGATCGAGTCGACATAACCCCGGTCGCTGCGCCAGTCGTCCTTGTTCTTCTCGAAGGTGGCGCGCACGCCAGGCTCGAAGCTCGTCAGCTTGTACGGGCCGGTGCCGATCGACGCCAGCGGATCGTCGACGCCGCCGTTGGGCTGGATGACCAGATGGTAGTCGGACAGCAGCAGCGGCATGTCGGCATTGCCTTCGCTGAGCGTCAGCACGAGGTTGCCGCCGTCGGCCTTGATCTCCTTGATCGAACCGAGGACACCGAGCGCGCCTGATTCCGACTTTTTGTCGGTATGACGCTTCAGCGTCGCGACGACGTCGTCAATCGTCAGTTCCTTGCCATCGTGGAACTTGACTCCCTTGCGGATCTTGAAGGTCCAGGTGACGGCATCCTTCGAGGGTTCCCAGGATTCAGCGAGCGCCGGCACGGCGGCACCCGTCAGTGGATCGGATTCGACCAGCATGTCGCCCCAGCAGCGGCCGACGCAGAACATGAACTGTGACAGGAATTTTGCCGGGTCCTTGGAATCGGTGGCGGCACCGCCTTCGAGACCGAGCTTCAGATGGCCGCCGCGCTTTGGTTCGGCGGCTTCGGCGCTTTCGGTGAAAAGCTTGTCGGCGACGGCAAGCGTGATGCCGGCCGCCATGGCGCGTCCCATGAATTCGCGGCGGCTCAATCCGCCTGCAGTGACGCGACTTGTGAGATATTTCGTATGGTCGTTCATTCCCCAGTTCCTTCTTTGTGGTGCGTTGACAGAACTTCCGGGCAGGATCGCAGACGGTTTCCTCTCCGCCTCCGGTGCCCGCATCATGCGGGAAAACACTGCGGTTGCTGCCGCCTCCTCATCGTCCTTTCCAAACAGGGTTTCGCTTCTCGGCGAAGGCGCGGGCGCCTTCCAATTGGTCTTCGCTCGAATAGAGCCTGTCGACGGTTGCAAACTGCCGCTTGGTGATCTTGTTCATGGCAGTCTGGAACGTCGAACCCTCTGCTTCGCGCACGATCTCCTTGATGGCCGCATAGACGAGCGGCGGTCCGCTTTCGAGCAGCCGGGCAAGCTCCCAGGCTCTTTCCATCAGCCGGTCGGCCGGTAGAACCTCGTTGACGAAACCCCAGCGATGCGACTCGTGAACGTCGAGCCAGCGTCCGGTCAAAAGCATGTCCATGGCAATGTGATAGGGGATGCGCTTCGGCAGCTTGATCGAAGCGGCATCGGCGACCGTGCCCGAACGGATTTCCGGCAAGGCGAAACTCGCATGCTCGGCGGCGATGATCAGATCGGTCGAAAGCGCGATCTCCAGCCCGCCGCCGCAACAGATGCCGTTGACCGCACAAATGACCGGCTTGTTGAGGTCACGCAGTTCCTGCAGCCCGCCGAAACCACCTACGCCGTAGTCACCGTCGACGGCATCACCAGCGGCGGCCGCCTTCAAATCCCATCCGGCGCAGAAAAACTTCTCGCCCGCACCCGTGACGATGGCGACACGCAATTCGGGGTGGTCGCGAAAATCCCGGAAGATCAATCCCATGTCACGGCTGGTCGCAAGGTCGATGGCGTTCGCCTTCGGCCGGTCGATGACGACTTCGAGCACTCCGCCGTCACGTCGTGTACGAATATGGTCGTTCAAACCTGTGCTACCTCCTTCGCCGTATGAGGGCATCGACTACGGCTACACCGCGCCCTTCGGGAAGAACCATCAATGGATTAAGGTCCAGTTCCTCCAGGCGCACCGCATTCGTTACGACATATTCTGCCGTAGCTGCGACAGCATCGACAACGGCTTCGAGATCGCCCCTTGGCCGGCCACGATAGCCATGAAGCAATTTGGCAATCTTGAGACGCGAAACCGCAGCATAGATCTCGGTTTTCGTCGTCGGAAGCGGCAGGATGACGGAATCGTCGAGCAGTTCGACGAAAATTCCGCCCGCTCCCAATGTCAGCGACAGGCCGAAGACCGGATCGCGGGTGGCGCCGACGATCAGTTCTGCGACAGGGGGACCGATCATCTTCTCGACGAGATAACCGGCGTCGCACGCCATTGCCGCCGCCGCATCCGATACTGCCTTCGCATCCTTTAGATTGAGCACGACAGCTCCGGCCTCGGTCTTGTGCGCAATGCCGAGCCCCTTCAGAACGACGGGGAAGCCGAGCCGTTCGGCCTGTTCGGCTGCTTCGCGGGAAGAGAAAGCCTGCAGCCCCCAGGGAACAGGGAGGCCGCAGGCGGCAAGCTCGGCCTTCGCCTCGCTCTCCGTCAGCGTCTCGATTTCGCCGACTGTAGGGGCGACGTCGAGCAGCGGCAGGGGAGGCGGGCTATTCCAAGCTTGGCCAATGCCGGCGGCGACTTCCGCCGCAGCGATGGTTTCATCGATACCGGAAAAAGCGACGACGCCATTGGCCATCAGTCGGTCGGCGACCGGCTCCGGCATGTTCTCGGGGAGCGTCGCGAGCAGTCCGGTGAGCGCGCCGGTCGCAGAGGCCGCGGCAATGACGGCATCTGCCGTCGTTGCCCATTCGGACACATCGCAGCGGTCGCCCCGCGGGAAATCGAGCACGACGAGATTGAGGGCATAACCGCCTTCGAACATGGCGCTGAAGGCTTCTGTCTGGCGGGTGAAATCACCCCACACGAAAGTGTGGTAGTCGAGCGGATTGGAGAGCGTCACCATCTCCCCAAGAGCCCGCCGCAAACGCGGCAATTGCTGCGGCTGCAGGGCCGGGAATTCCACCTTGCAGCCGACGGCGGCGTCCGCCATCAACGAAGCCTCGCCGCCGGAGCAACTCATGGACGAGATCGAGTGGCCGGGGAGAGGACCGGCGACATGCAGCAGCTTCAGGGTTTCGAGCAGCGCCGGCAGGCTCTGGACACGGCCGAGACCGAGGCGGGCCAGCACGGCGTCCGCTACCGCATCGCTGCCGGCAAGCGAGGCGGTGTGCGATACCGCCGCATGTCTTGCCTGCTCGGACCTGCCGACCTTGAGCACGACGACCGGCTTCTTCAACCGACGGGCAATGGTGGCCAAGCGTTCAAGGGCGGAGAGATCACCAAAACCTTCGACGTGCAGCCCGACCGCCGTGATCCGCGGATCCTCCATGAGCGCGCAGGCGACATCGGCAAGCGATGTCTGCGCCTGGTTGCCTGCCGTGACCACATAGGCGATCGGCAGGCCGCGGGTCTGCATGGTCAGGTTGATCGCGATATTGGAGGACTGCGTGAGGATCGCTACGCCGCGTTCGATCCGCTGCATGCCGTGCTGGTCGGGCCATAACAGAGCGCCATCGAGGCCGTTGATCAGCCCGTAGCAGTTCGGCCCGAGGATCGGCATGCCGCCCGCCGCCTCCAGAAGGGCCTGCTGCAGTTCGGTGCCGTCGGCAAGTTCCGCCGTCGCCTCGCGGAAGCCCGATGCATAGCAGACCGCTCCACCGGCGCCGGCCTCTGAAAGGCTGCGCACGATCTCGACTGTCAGCGTCCTGTTGACACCGACGAAAGCAGCGTCTGGGGCAGAAGGCAGATCGGCTACGGAGCGATAACACGGCCGTCCAAGCACCTGCTCGAGTTTGGGATGGACGGGCCAGATCTGACCTGAAAAGCTCATGCGGTCGCATTGCTCGATCACCCTGCGCGCCTCGCGGCCGCCGAAGACGGCGATCGTTTGCGGTCTGAGCAGGCGGTCGAGCGGTCTTGAAGTCATCGGCTCACGCTCCCAGGGGCCGGAGCAGGTCGCGGCTGATGATATGCCGCTGGATTTCCGAGGTGCCGTCCCAGATGCGCTCGACGCGCGCATCGCGCCAGAAGCGGGCAAGCGGCAGGTCATCCATCAGACCCATGCCGCCATAGATTTGGATCGCCTCGTCAGTGACCCGAGCCAGCATTTCGGAGGCATAGAGCTTGGCCGAGGCAATCTGCCGGTCGGCTACAAGACCGGCATCGAGCCGCCAGGCGGCTGCAAGCGTCAGCCAGTCGGCCGCGTCGATCTCGGTGATCATGTCGGCGAGCTTGAACGACACGCCCTGATTGGCGCCGATCGGCCTGCCGAACTGCCTGCGTTCGGCGGCATAGGGCAAGGCCATCTCGAAGACCCGGCGTGCCCGGCCGACGCAGGTGGCGGCAACCGTCAGCCGGGTGCCGTAGAGCCATTGATTGGCGATATCGAAGCCACGATGCACCTCGCCCAGCACCTGAGCCTCAGGGATCCGGCAATCGGTAAAGCTGAGGGTACTATTGTGATAGCCGCGATGCGAAACGGAATCGTAGCCCTTGAGGATTTCGAACCCCGGCGTGCCGCGATCGACGAGGAAGGCGGTGATCTTCTTCTTGATGCCTTTCGGCGTTTCCTCCTCGCCGGTGGCGGCAAAGACGATGACGAAATCGGCGACATCGGCGTGCGAGATGAAATGTTTCGTGCCGTTGAGGACGAAATCGGCGCCGTCGCGGCGGGCGGCGCATTTCATGCCGCGCATATCGGAACCGGCATCCGGCTCGGTGATGGCAAGCGCATCAATCTTCTCGCCGCGCACCGCCGGCAGGAGATAGCGTTGGCGCTGCTCGCCCTCGCAGGCCATCAGGATGCCGGAAGGCCGGCCGAAGAAAACCGTCAGCCCCAGCGAGCCGCGCCCGAGTTCCCGCTCGACCAGCGTGAAGGTGACATGGTCGAGGCCGGCGCCGCCGACCTCCTCCGGGAAATTGCAGGCGTAGAAGCCGAGATCGATGCATTTGCGCTGAATCTCGCGCCCGAGTTCCGACGGAACGAAGCCGGTCCGCTCGACCTCGTTCTCATGCGGATAGATCTCTGTTTCGACGAAAGCGCGGACCGTCTCGACGATCATTTCCTGTTCTTCGCTGAGGCCAAAATTCATGCCGATCCTCCTACCGCCTCTGGCCGACGTGACGGCCGGTGCCTTCGGGCAGCGCCAGTTCCGCATGGGACGCGGCAATCGCCTTCACCCTGTCGAGCACCGCGGCGGGCGCTGCCACTGCCTTGCCCGCCTTGCTGTCGACATGCAGCAGCATCTGCTCGGCGGTTGCGATGACCGCGCCCGTCGCCGTGTCGCGCAATGTGTGGAAGACATGCAGCCGCTTCTCGTCGGCGCTCAGAATCTGGCATGCCGAATGGATCGCCTGACCGAGCTTCGCCTCGCCGAGATGACGGATATGGCTTTCCACAGTGTAATAGCTGTGCCCCGCCTCGACATAGGCAAGGTCGACGCCGACAAGACGCAGCAATGCATCGGACGTATCGCCGAACACCTGGAGATAGCGGTGCTCGGTCATATGGCCGTTATAGTCGACCCAGGCCGGGCTCACTTTGGTTTCGACAAGCCGCAGCGGCTTCGAAGGATCGGCAGAAGCGGCCGCATCACCGCCTCGCGCCCAGAGGGTTTGTTCGAAATCCTTCAGCAGCTTACCGGCACCCCAACCTTTGCCGCTATCACCGCCCTTGAGGGCCTGGAGGATGCCGACGAGGTTTTCGTCGCGGATGCGTTCGAGCGCGCGGATTGAGAGGCCGGCCGCCTGCTCGTCGGATTGCCGGCCGATCTTTTCGATCAGTGCATCGTCCAGATCGACAACATCAGTAAGCTTGGTCCAGGGCCAGGCGAGGCACGGCCCGAACTGCGCGAGGAAGTGGCGCATGCCGGCCTCGCCGCCGGCGATGCGATAGGTCTGGAACAGGCCCATCTGCGCCCAGCGCAGGCCGAAGGAATAGCGGATGACGTCGTCGAGCGTCTCGACGGTGCAGATATCGTCATGAATGAGCCACAAGGCCTCGCGCCAGAGCGCTTCGAGCAGCCGGTCGCCGACGAAGGCCTCGATCTCCTTGGCGATATGGACGCCCTTCATGCCGATCGGCGGCAGTCTTTCCATTGCCGCCCGGATGGTCGCAGCCGAGGTCTTTGCACCGCCGACGATTTCGACCAGCGGCAACAGATAGACCGGGTTATAGGGATGGGCGACGAAGAGGCGCTCGGGATGTTTCATGTCGCACTGCAGATCGGTCGGCAGCAGGCCCGAGGTGGACGAGCCGATCAAAGCGTCGGGCCGCGCCGCGGCATCGATCTCAGTCAGGACGCCGCGCTTGAGGTCCAGCCTTTCCGGCACGCTTTCCTGAATCCAGTCGGCATCGGTGACGGCTTCCTGCAACGTCGTGCAGAAGCGGAGCCTGCCCCGCGGCGGCAGCGGTGCGCCGGTCAACATGGCATAGGCCGTTTCGGCATTGGCGATCACTTCGCCGACGATCCGGCCTGCCTCCGGATGCGGGTCGAACACGTCGACGTCGATACCGGCGAGCAGGAAACGGGCGATCCATCCGCCGCCGATGACGCCGCCGCCGATACAGGCCGCCTTGCTGATCTTGGTCATGATATCCTCAGCGCTTCGTCAGCTTCAGCTTCTTGCGCACATCTTCCGGTCCGATGATGCGCGCGCCCATGCCTTCCACCACCTGCACGGCCTTTTCGACGAGCTGCGCATTTGTGGCGAGCTGGCCCTTGCCGATAAAGAGATTGTCTTCCAGGCCGACGCGCACGTTGCCGCCGGCCAGAACCGCCGCCGCCGGATAGGCCATGGCGTTTCGGCCGATCGAAAAAGCCGAGAAGGTCCAGCTCTGAGGCACGTTATTGACCATCGCCATGAAGGTGTTGAGGTCGTCGGGCGCGCCCCACGGAATACCCATGCAGAGCTGGATCAGCACCGGATCTTCGATCAGCCCCTCTTCGGCAAGCTGCTTGGCGAACCAGAGATGGCCGGTGTCGAAAGCCTCAATCTCCGGCCGCACGCCGAGATCCGTCATCTTCTTGGCCATCGCCCGCAGCATGGCCGGCGTATTGGTCATGACATAGTCGCCGAGATTGAAGTTCATCGTGCCGCAGTCGAGCGTGCAGATCTCCGGCAGGCATTCGGCGACATGACTGACGCGCTCGCTGGCGCCCGCCATGTCGGTGCCTTTCACGTTGAGGGGAAGGGGGCTTTCGACATCCCCGAAGATCAGGTCCCCGCCCATGCCGGCGGTGAGATTGAGGACGACGTCGACATCGGCCGAACGGATGCGGTCGGTGACCTCTCTATAGAGGTCGTTGCGGCGGCTGGCGGCCCCCGTTTCCGGATCGCGGACATGGCAATGAACAACGGCCGCTCCAGCCTTGGCGGCGTCGATCGCGGAATCCGCGATCTGCTTGGGAGTAATGGGAACGTGGCTGGATCTGGAAACCGTATCGCCGGCGCCGGTGACGGCGCAGGTGATGAAAACATCGCGGTTCATCGCAAGAGGCATGTTTTTGTTCTCCCCGTCTTGTCAGCCATTACGCGACAGGATGAGCGGGGATGCTTTGCAGTTTCGGCGACGATTGATACATTATCGGAAACCTTAGGAGGCGGCCTTGCTGCAGCGATCGACGGAACGGCTCGATATCGACCTTCTGATTCTGCCGGAGACGAACCTGATCCTGATCGCATCGGTCATCGAGCCGCTGCGCGGCGCCAACCGCATCGCCGGCGGCGAGCTTTATCGCTGGCGGCTGCTGACGCCGGACGGCGCGCCGGTCCCGACCACGAGCCATATCGCCATCCCGGCCGAAGGAACCTTCCAGGCGACGACCGAGGACAGGCCCCTCTTCGTGCTGGCCAGTTACAACTGGCACGACAGCGCGACACCAGCGCTGAAGATGCAGCTTTCCCGGGCCGCCCGCTACCGCAGCATCGTTGCCGGCATCGAGTCCGGCACTTGGCTGCTCGCCGAAGCAAGCCTGCTCGGTGGGCTACGGGCGACGGTCCACTGGGAAGATTACGAGGACTTTGCGCTTGCCTATCCTGAGGTGCGGGCCGTCAAGGATCGTTTCGTCATCGACGGCAAACGGCTGACGACATCGGGTTCGCTCCCGACCGTTGACCTGATGCTGGAGGTGATCCGGCAACGGCAGGGTTACTCGCTGGCGCTCGAAGTCAGCCGGCTGTTCCGCTATGAACAGCCTTCCTTTCATGCGGACGAACCACTTTCCGCCGCCTCGGCGGGGCTGAGCATGCATGATCCCCGCGTGGCGCAGGCGGTGCGGCTGATGGAGGAGCACATTGAGCAGCCGCTCATTTTGGCGCGGCTCGCCCGCCGGGTGGGCATCAGCGCCCGGCATCTGCAGGACCTCTTTCAGCAAAACATCGGCGCGCCGCCGCATGTGCATTATCTCGCGCTGCGCTTGAATGCGGCGCGCCGCAAGGTGATCGAGACGACGGCCTCGTTCGCCGACATCGCGGCGGCAACCGGTTTCAATTCGGCTTCGGCCTTTGCGAGAAGCTACCGGGCGAGTTTTTCCGAGAGCCCGTCCGAGACTCGGCGCCGCTTGCGCCGCCGCATCACGCTATCGGCGGCGCTACCATAGGCTGGAACGCCTCGCGCACCATCTCGGCCAGTTCGCGAACGGCCTCGCTGGAGCGGAAGGTGCTGCGGCGGAGCACGACCTTCGAGGAATCGACCGGCGGGAAACCATCCTCGGCGGTCAGTTCCCGGCAGCCGGGCGGGATGCTGCTGCGTGACAGCGTGGTGACGGCAAGGCCTGCAGTCAGAGCATTCTTCAGCCCCGAACCGGTATCGGCAATGAAGGCGATCCGGTAATTGCGGCCGATCTGTTCCAGTGACCGGAGCGCAAAATCACGTGACCAGGTGGAGTTGCGATAGGTCGCGACGGGCAGAGGATCTAAGTCGTGCAGCCGGTGGACCAGCGACGTCACCCAGACGGTCGGGTCGATGCACAGAACCTCGCCTTTCCTCTGATCGCTCCAGTCGAACACGACGGCAAGGTCAAGTTCGTCCCGCTCCAGGGCGGCGATGTTGCGGGCGGTGTAATCGCAGGACACGGTGACCTCGACCGCCGGATGGCGTACGGCGAAGGCCGCAAGCGCTGCCGGCAGCACCGTCTGGCTGTATTCTTCGGGGATTCCGATGCGGACCGGCCCGTCCAGCGGTTTGCTGCGGATCGTCGCGGCGGCCTCGTTCAGCAGGTCGATGACCCGACGGGCATAGGGCACGAGCTGTATGCCCTGGCGCGTCAGCAGGACGCCGCGGGCGACGCGCTCGAACAGAGTTTCACCGATCGCCGCCTCGAGCCGCTTGATCTGGGTACTCACGGCCGATTGCGTCCGCCCGATGCGCTGGGCCGCCGCGGAGAAATTCGACGTCTCAGCAACGACCAGGAAGGTTCTGAGAAGATCGCTTTCAAGAGGTTCTTGCATGGACACCATAGAAAAAATCGATGATAGCTATCACTACTATTCGTTTGTCTTATGTCAATCGCTGGCGCA
The DNA here is from genome assembly GCF_002204185.1 of Rhizobium esperanzae. Taxonomy (GTDB): domain Bacteria; phylum Pseudomonadota; class Alphaproteobacteria; order Rhizobiales; family Rhizobiaceae; genus Rhizobium; species Rhizobium esperanzae. The sequence goes on from NZ_MXPU01000008.1 coordinate 202,192, forward strand.
GAAATGGGCGGCGTTCGACTTCCTTCTTTGAGAATCTCTGCGTGACCATTGACAATTCGACAACACGCCTCGCAGGCAGCGAGCATGAGAAGGGTGTGCTTCTCATCGTTGCCGCGACGCTCGCCTGGAGCGCGAGCGGCGTCTATTCGCGGCTGCTTACGACCGACGTATGGACGGCGATCGCCTGGCGATCGCTGTTCGGAGGCCTGTTCCTGCTGATCCCCTGCCTTTTCCTCGAAGGGGGCATCTCGCGGCGGCAATGGCGTTCCGTCCTCCGTCCGTCCGGTCTTGCGATGATCGCATGCCAGACCTTCAGTCAGGGATGCTTCATCGGGGCGCTCTACATGACCACCGTCGCCAATGTGACGATGATCTATGCGACGACGCCCTTCATCGCGGCTCTGTTCGGCTGGCTCGTCCTCAAAGAGAGGGTTGCCAGGCGGACGATGATTGCCGGCGCCGTGTCCCTCTTCGGCGTCGGCGTCATCGTCGCCTCGTCGATCGGCGGCGGCACCGGCTGGGGCGATCTTCTGGCCCTCGGCATGACCGCGTCCTTCGCGCTCGTCATCATCATTCCGCGCATCGACCCCGGCGTGCCGAGCCTGCCGCCGACCGTGGTCAGCGCCTTCCTCACTCTTGTCATCTTCGCGCCTTTCGGCTCGGTCGGCTCTCTCGACCTGCACAACTGGATCGTCCTTGCCGCCTTCGGAGCCACCAATTTTTCCCTCGCGCTGGTGCTCTTCCTTGCCGGGGCAAAGCGGATGCCGCCGGCCGAGGCGGCACTGATCGGCACAATAGAAATCGTGCTGACGCCCTTCTGGGTTTGGCTGTTGTTTTCCGAGCAGCCGCCGATCGCCACCTATTTCGGCGGCGCGATCATCATCGGCGCCGTGTTCTGGCACACGGCGGTCGACTTCAACCGGAACCACCGGCCGTAGGCGGCTAGCTGCCGCCTATCCTCCGGTCCACTGACGCGACGGGTTTGGCCGTGTTCGCTCATGCGCCGATGAGCGACCAAGCGATGCCGTGGCGACCGCTCCACCCGGCGGAACGGCCCAGCCCTTTGTAGCTCCAGGTGGCCTCAGCCTCGATCAGCCAAAGAACGCACGAAGCTGAGCGAAAAACCCGCCTGGTTTGTGAGCTGCCATCTTTCGTACGCGGCGAGCTAGTGTTGCAGCGCTGACGCGTTCTCCGAAATGACAAAAGCAGACCAGGTCGTGCAACTGCTCATCGCTGAGTTCAAAGAACCGCCTGGCTTCTCCATAGCTGTCATTTTCCATTCCTGCCGCCCGCAGAATGGGATCAGCGAACGCAACAGAGATCGGAGTGTCGTCGTCCCGCAAGGCAAGCCGATCGGCAATCGGCTGATATTCGGTTTCGTGAAGCGTCTTGAGAAACGGCCTGGGACTGTGTTCCAGACTGTCGGCCCACCGTTCAAGCCGTTCGCGCCTCGTCATTTCAAGGCGATTATAGGTCGTGCTGACCTTCGCGATCGTTTTCAACTGCTCGAGTGCATGCTGTTCCATTTCGGCCTCCTATCCCCGGAAAAATAGATGGTCCGCTCCCAAGAACAGCCTCGCTCAGGTCACAGCCGAAGTCCAATCACGATTGAAAACGACATCTGCCGCTGGCCACTAGATGTGATCGCAAGTGCCACGAGTTTAACGGGGGGAAGCCCGACAGCTTCGATAACATCATCCGGAGCGATCCGGAAAACTGCCGCATTCGCGAGATCAATCTGTCGCCCCCTACCGAAAGCGATTACAGCTTTGCCGCCCTGTCGCCTGGAGGTGCACCTATGTCGTTTTTTCGGGCGCCGTTTTCGGTCAGGCATGGTTTTCTGGTCATGTTCATGGCGCTGCCTCGCAAGTTGGCGACATGAACATGCGATGCTGGCCAGCCGCCGGCGCGCTGCCCTGCAGCGGTAGAAGAACTGAAGTCCTGAAAGCGGTCGCCGGATTGATATTCGGAGACCTCGAGACGGATCGAAAGGAGGTTCTGGAGCCCGAAACCAGCTCTTTGCGCAGCAGATCTCCGGATTGCGGCGGGCGATGACGAGCGGAACGACAGGCCAGACCTATCGTGCACACTCTCTCCTCGATCCAGCCTTTCCCCGCCTAGCTGCGAAATTCGAAATGTCGCCCGATGCGGCGATCTGAATGCCGGGCTGCAGAGGAGGCAGACCGGAGGAATAGTTGTCGTCGACTGCATCGGTTGCAGCTCGAGGCATTCAACACATGGGAGGAATCCATGAGCAAGAATAGAGGCGTCGTCTATCTCCGGCCGGGCAAGGTCGAAGTTCGCGACATCGACGACCCGAAGCTGGAGGCGCCCGATGGCCGCCGCATCGAGCACGGCGTGATCCTGAAGGTTATCTCCACCAACATCTGCGGCTCCGACCAGCACATGGTCCGCGGCCGCACGACGGCAATGCCGGGCCTGATCCTCGGCCATGAAATCACCGGCGAGATCATCGAGAAAGGCGTCGACGTCGAGATGCTCGACATCGGCGACATCGTCTCGGTGCCCTTCAACGTCGCCTGCGGCCGCTGCCGCTGCTGCAAATCTCAGGATACGGGCGTCTGCCTGACGGTAAATCCGGCCCGCGCCGGCGGGGCTTACGGCTATGTCGACATGGGCGGATGGATCGGCGGGCAGGCACGCTACGTCACCATTCCCTATGCCGATTTTAACCTGCTGAAAATCCCGGACCGGGATAAGGCGATGGCGAAGATCCGCGATCTCACCATGCTTTCCGACATCCTGCCCACCGGCTTTCACGGCGCAGTGCGCGCAGGCGTCGGGGTCGGATCGACCGTCTACGTCGCCGGCGCCGGCCCGGTCGGGCTTGCGGCTGCGGCTTCGGCTCGCATCCTCGGCGCCGCCGTCGTCATGATCGGTGACTTCAACAAGGATCGCCTGGCGCACGCGGCGAAAGTCGGCTTCGAGCCGATCGATCTCTCGAAGAGCGACCGTCTTGGCGACATGATCGCCGAGGTGGTCGGCACGAATGAGGTGGACAGCGCGATAGATGCGGTCGGCTTCGAGGCGCGCGGCCATTCCGGCGGAGAACAGCCGGCGATCGTGCTCAATCAGATGATGGAGATCACCCGCGCCGCAGGTTCGATCGGCATCCCCGGCCTTTACGTGACCGAGGATCCGGGCGCCGTCGACAATGCCGCCAAGCACGGCAATCTCTCGCTTCGCTTCGGTCTCGGCTGGGCAAAGGCGCAGTCCTTCCACACCGGCCAGACGCCGGTGCTGAAATATAATCGCCAGCTTATGCAGGCGATCCTTCACGACCGGTTGCCGATCGCCGATATCGTCAACGCCAAGGTCATCCCGCTCGACGATGCCGTCCAGGGATATGAGAGCTTCGACCATGGCGCGGCGACGAAGTTCGTTCTCGACCCACATGGAGAGGTCGCGAAAGCCGCCTGACGAGAAAGAATGTCGCGCGAAAGTGCGCAGCAGCGCGCTTTAGCTCAAAACGGAGATGGCCGGGAAAACCGGCCTTCTCGCAGCAGTCACATGAAAATTCTGTTGCCTGCTACTGGATGCTGAACGGGAAATATTTGGCATTGATCATGTCATAAGACCCGTCTTCCTTGATCGTCTTCAACGCCTCGTTCAGGCGTGCAAGGCGGTCCTTGTCATCTAGACGCACCGCAATCCCCGCACCTTCGCCAAAATAAGTGACGTCGACGAGATCCGGCCCCTTGAACGCGCAGCAGGTTCCCGCCTTCGTATTGGCAATCCAGTCGTAAATGGCGAGCTTATCCTCCAGGATAATGTCGACGCGCCCGTCCGACAGGCCCTTATACAATTCCGGCGATGACCGGAATACCGTTTTCTTCATGTCGGGATAGAAGTGGTTGGCGTAAGATTCCTGCGCCGTCGACGACGTCACGCCGAGCTTTTTGCCACTGAGGGCGGCGGGGCTGACGTCAGTGATCGGCGAATCCTTGCGAGCGATGAACACTGATGGACTGTTGTAGTATTTCTCGGTGAAAGCGACCTTCTGGCGCCGCTCCAGGCTCATCGACATCGATGAAATGATCGCGTCGTATTTTCCGGCAACGAGATCGGGGATCATGTCGTCCCACTTCTCGATGATGAATTGGCATTCGAATTTGCCGGTCTCGCAGAGGGCATTGGCAATATCGATGTCGAACCCCTGAAGTTTGTTGTTCGCGTCGAGATAGTTGAAGGGCGGAAACGCACCTTCGACGGCCACTCTCATCGGCATCCGCTCTTGCGCGGCCACCGGCAGCGGCGAGACCACAGCCAAAACGACACCGACCCCGCCCAACATCAGCGCTCCGCGCAATAAAGTCTGAATGGATATTCGCAACATCGCCGGAACCCCCTGGGCGTGATCGATCTCGTCCTATAGTGCGCCGGAGGCTTTAATTCTACGTGAACGCTTATTTGTTAGCGTTGGCGAATGCGCCCGTATCGTGGTGTCCAGGGGTCCAGGCTTGCACATCGTTGTTCCTTCCAGCTCCAACACGTTTCAGAAGTCCTGGATCGCCTCGGGAAGAATTCTCTTTCTGATCGCCGTCAGCGGGCTCGGAGCGATTGGATTGGTCGTTCTCTCCGCGCTTTGGGCGGGAACAGAAAGCGACGCTGCGGCGCTTGATCGTCAGCGCCAGCTGGTCAACGCGCGCCTGCGGGAACAGGTCGATCAGGTCGCCCATGTCATCGGTCAGTTTGGCAACGGCTATCTTGCCCGCGTTTATCCTGCGTCCCGGTCGGCAGGCATTTCCTCCAGCCTCGATACGGTTCTGACCGGGGCGGCCGGCAGCGCAATCAGCGAAACGGCGATGTCCGCCTTCGGATACGACCAGGCCTTTGTCGTCGACGACAAGGCTCAGTTGAGCATGCTGACCGATGCGAAAACGGAAAAGCGCTATCGCTGGATGAAACCTCTGTTTTTGCCGCTTCTTAAAGACAGTCGTCTTACCGCAAGCCAAAGCCCCACATTCACCGACCGAATGCCATCCTCGCTGGAAAGCCGCCGGGCGCGCGCGGTTCGCCCCAACCATGCGCTGGCCAATCTGATGCGGCTGGAGGGGCGGCCGACGATCGTCGGCATCGTTGCCATCAACGAAGCACCCGAGGGACAGCCGCAGCCGACGCGGCAATTCCTGATCGTCGTGCGGTTCCTCGATGGTGCGGCCCTCGACGAATTGAGCCGGCAGCAGGGTCTCAATGGGGCGCGTTTTGCCCGCACAGCCGATCCCGACGAAAATGAGGTGGCATTCCAAATCGACGCGACGGCAAACGGTGAGCCGATCGGATTCATCGTATGGCGACCCGATCTTCCGGGTTCGCGGGTGATCGGCCGATTGATGCCGGCGCTTTCGATTGCCGCCCTGGTGATCGCCGTGCTGTTTTCGGTGCTGCTCGTGCGGTTGCGCAGCAGTCTCGGCGAACTGAAGAAAAGCGAGCTGCACGCAAGGCAGCTCGCCTTGCATGACGTGCTGACCAACCTTCCCAACCGCGCTTTGTTCGCCATGCGGTTCGAGGAGTGCCTGGCCGATACGCGGCATTCGACCGAGCGCTCGGCCGTCGCACTGCTCGACCTCGACCGCTTCAAAGCGGTGAACGACACGTTTGGCCATGCCGCCGGTGATGAACTCATCCGGATGGCCGCGGAGCGGATCCGGTCCGTGCTTCGCCCTGATGATACGCTAGCCCGGCTCGGGGGCGACGAATTTGCCTTGCTTCTGCGGGACATCAAGGAGGACGATCAGACCCTGTTGTCCATTTGCGACGCGATCGTTGCCGAACTCGGCAGGCCCTTCCCGCTTCTGAGAGGCGAAGCGGTCGCCCGGGTCGGCGGCTCGATCGGTCTCACCATCGTGCCGGACGCCGGACGCAATGCCGACGATCTCATGCGTTATGCCGACGTCGCGCTCTACGAGGCTAAGATGGGCGGAAGAGGCCAGTGGCGCGTCTATTCGCCATCCATGGACGGTGGCAGGAATGCGCGTGACGTCCTCAAGAACGAATTGCGGGATGTTCTGGCGAAGAGCACGGCCTTGTCGGCCGGCGTTCCACAACCCGGTCCGATCGGCCACAGACCGGACTTCGGGTCGCTTGAGGTCTACTATCAGACAGTGCATCGCGCCGAGGGCGGATACTCGGCGTCGGGCGCGGAGGCTCTCGTGCGCTGGCGTCATAGTCAGCGCGGACTGTTGATGCCTGCCAGCTTCATCCCTGCGGCCGAGGAAGGCGGCCTCATCGACGCCCTTGGTCTCTGGGTGCTGCGCGAAGCCTGCAGAGCTGCCTGCAAGTGGCCTAAAGACACCTTTGTGGCCGTGAATGTGTCTCCCTCCCAGCTGAGAAGGCCTAACTTCGCCGAGGAGGTCTTCGCAGTGCTTGAAGAGACCGGCTTGCCGCCGTCTCGATTGGAGCTCGAACTCACCGAGTCCTCGCTGATCGAGGACAGCTCGGATGTCTACACGGTACTGAAATCGCTGCGTGGCCACGGAGTTCAGATTTCGCTGGATGATTTTGGAACCGGCTTTTCGTGCCTCAGCCATCTGGTCCGCTTCGACATAGACCGCATCAAGATCGATCGTTCCTTCGTCTCGCAGCTGGGCGCAAAAGCCAACGGCGCTGCGATCATCGGCGCCATCGTAACCCTCAGCCGCAACCTCGGGATTTCGACGACGGCCGAAGGGGTCGAAACCGAATATCAAAGGGACTTTCTGGCCGCCCTCGGCTGCACCGACCTTCAGGGCTACTTCTTCTCCAAACCCGTTCCGCTTCGCGAACTCGAGTGCTTCGGCAAATCCGAAAGCGGCGCCGCACGGACGATCGCTCCAGGAGCCATTGCCTGAGCACCGTTTGATCTTGGCGATCAGGAACTTTTGTCCCGGGCAGCGGTTGACGCCCCAGAGCCTTTCCTCGTCAGATTGAAGCATTCTGACCAGGAAAGGCTCTAGGACGAACGGAGGACGTGATGGGTGAGATCGGCGAGTGGCGGCACCTTTGCGTCGACATGCAGCGGATGTTTGCCGAAGACACGCCATGGCACGTTCCATGGATGGCCCGGATCTCCCCTCAGATCGAGGAACTCGCCGGCCGCTATCCGTCCCGAACGATCTTCACCCGTTTCGTGCCGCCCCAGCACGCGGATGCGATGCCCGGAAAATGGCGCGACTATTACCGGAAATGGTGGATGATGACAGGTGAGCATCTTCCGCATGGCCTCGTCGAGCTGACTTCCTCGCTCGCCTCGCATGTTCCGCCGGCAAGATATTTCGACAAACGCACCTATTCCCCCTGGATCGACGGCCGCCTTCATACGATCCTTCAATCGGAACGGGTCGACACCCTTGTAATTACCGGTGGGGAAACGGACGTCTGCGTGCTCGCCGCGACGCTCGGCGCCATCGATCTCGGCTATCGTGTCATCATGCTGAAGGACGCCGTCTTCAGCAGCGCCGACGACACCTATGACGCATCGCTGGAACTTCTGCACGACCGCTTTTCCGTGCAACTGGAGCTCATGGAGACCGTTGAATTCTTGAGCGGCCTTGGCTGAGAAGCCGTTCCGACGATCTTTTCTTGATACGCGGCTGGGTTCCCCGCGCCGGCATAAGCTCGCCGGGCAGCCTGCCAGAGGAGCCCGGCAGCGCTTCTTGCGACAGGTTTGCGAAATCAACCGGTCCGGAGATAAGCAATGTCTTTGAAGCTGATCAGTGGAATGATGAAGTCGTCCGGCGAGGAAGCCCTGCTGGTCATGGATGCCGGCGGCACGAACCAGATGGTCGTTATCGACGGGAAGCCCCAGACCGAACATCGAGGCGTCTCGGACGATGCTGTGTTGTCAGATCGAGTTACTGACGTCATTCCGGCGCAGGCTTCAACTCTATCAAATCTTCCTGGACGACCTCACCGAAAGTGCCGTACTGAACGATACGTTCGAGGTCGTGGCCGACTTTGCGCAGAATGCCTTGGCCGAGGCGCCTCGAGAGACTGCGCGACTGGCCGGAATCGCCTCGAAAATGGGGGTGGTGTCCGCAAAGGTCGTGCGCAAGCTGGCGGATGAGACGGTCAAAGACCTGGGCGCTCGAACCTGCGCTTGAGGCGTCCGGCATTCAGCCCGCTCTCTCGTCTTCTGCTTTTTCCAGGGCTGCGTTCAACAGTTGGAGCGCGAACTCCTCTGCAGCCTTTTCGTCATCCGCGCAAAGCTTCAATGGGGCGCACCGCTCTTTCAGATTACTGATAAGTCTCCGGCGGAGCCTGGGGACCAGGCGCGATTCCGTTTTGGCGAGAAGCTCCTGCAAACAGGTGACGGCAACCGCTTCGAACATGAGAAGCTTGCCTTCGACTTCACCTTGGGAAGGAATGGGCGACCGCTCGCCGCCCCGTTTGAAGTCTCGTTCCGTCGACAGCATTTGCGGCCTCCTAGCCGATGACAGGCTCCGCACCTCTCCGAATTCCGTGATCAGGACGTCCATGGCCACGCATCTCAATCGAGAAGCAGCCTACAGGGCAGAAATCGAAACCGCTTTGAAGAAGGTCAAGGAACCCGGGGCCATGGCGACTATTCAACCAGGTATATCGACATGACCATCAGGACGGTACTCAGCATCCTCAGCGTTCATCAGTTCGAGGAAGACCTCCAAACCGCAATCGACTTCTGCAGCGCCCATGGCGCGCATTTGAATGCGCTGGTGATCTCTTTGGGAACTGCGCCAACCATTATAACACCATCTCTTCTGTCTGGCTTGACGAACGCCAGCGCGAAATCGACGTTCTGTCTCAGAAGACAGACGACATCAAAACTGCTCTAGACCGAAGCGAGATCTCCTGCGAAGTCAAGGACGCGCCCACACGAAAGAGCGCCCCATGCCGACATCGTCCTAGTCGATGGCGAAAGCTGCGCGGCCTGACAATGTCCGCAGATTAGGCAAGGATCGGAACCTCCCTCGGGCATGGCGACCGACCTCTCACCGGTCCGGGTGCTCCTGCATGTCGGCCGGCACCAGGCGGCTCCTCAACTCCGTCGCAGCGTCTTACCGGATTCCGCATCGAACAGATGAAGCTTGCCCGGCCGGGCAGCGATCGTTACGGCCTGCCCCGGCTCGAAATCGTGACGTTCGGACAGCACCGCGACAAGCTCGCCAGATCCGTAGCGCAGAAATACCATCGTCTCGTGGCCGGTGGGTTCGGTGACGTTGACGGTCGTCTTCAAGCCGCCTGGGGCGAGCGACAGATGTTCGGGCCGTACGCCCAGGCGCACAGCCTGGCCATCGGACGCCTCAGGCGTGAAGCCGAGCGCAATCTCATCGCCTGTCTCCGTGACGAAAACCGCACCTTCGGCCTTGTAGTGACCGTTCAGCAGATTCATCGACGGCGAGCCGATGAAGGTGGCCACGAACGTATTGCGCGGACGATCGTATAGCTCCAGGGGCGTTCCCGTCTGTTCGATCCTGCCGCCCTGCATGACGACGATCTTGTCGGCCATGGTCATCGCTTCGACCTGATCATGGGTGACGTAGATCGTCGTGGTTCTCAGTCTTTGGTGGAGTTCCTTGATCTCCTTGCGCATCTGCACGCGCAGCTTGGCGTCGAGGTTCGACAGGGGCTCGTCGAACAGGAAGACCTGCGGCGACCGGACAATAGCTCGTCCCATCGCCACGCGCTGCCGCTGGCCACCCGAAAGCTGGCGCGGATAGCGGTCAAGATAGGGCACGAGGTCGAGTGTTTCGGCCGCCGCCTGCAGGCGCTGCTTGATGACATCGGCCGGCTGCTTCTGCAGGCGCAGCGCAAACACCATGTTCTCGGCAACGGTCTTGTGGGGATAGAGCGCATAACTCTGGAAGACCATTGCGATATCACGATCCTTCGGCGGCAGATTGTTGACGATCTTTCCGCCGATCGAGATGGTGCCGCCGGTAACGCTTTCGAGCCCCGCGACCATGCGTAACAAGGTGGACTTGCCGCAACCGGACGGACCGACGAGCACCACGAACTCGCCGTCGCGAATGTCTATATCGACCCCATGCAGGATATTTAAGGCGCCGTACGCCTTCCGCGCCTCTGAAATATTGACCTCAGCCATATGCCTCCCACTCGCTTTCCGGTCATCCCCGGCAAGGATTCCAGGGGATGAATCTCTCGACAGTATCCAGAGTCTGAGGCACAGCGAAAGCGTGCTCTGCCACGTCCCGAAATACCGTCAAAACCTCCTCCATGAAACGTTTCATTTTTTATTGACTTTTTCCGCTTCCCGTCTAATGCTCAATGATGAGACCGAGAGGAGCGGTTTCAAACAAGAATTATGAAACGTTTCATTTTCTTGTTTACCAGATAGTTCTGCACGAGACCAGTCCCAAATTCGGGCCGGAGCCTATCCGGAATACTGGCTGGCGGCAGCGCACCAAACGTGGAGGAGGAAGACATGAAAGTCGAAATTTACGATGCATTGATGCGCCGTCAGGCAAGTCGCCGCGACGTTTTGCGCGGAACGGCAAGTGCGGCGGCTCTGCTCGGCCTGTCCGGCGCGATGGGCGGAATTGCCGGCACGGCGTTCGCCGCCGATGATCTGCGTGCGCAGATTCTGCAGATCCCGGGCGTCGGCAAGGGTTCGCCGACGGACACAGACTGGCAGAAGGTGGGCGAGCTCTGCCTCGGCCCGACAAAGGCCAATGTCAAGCAGGGTGAATTCGCCGGTGTCGAGCTGACCTTCATGGGGCTCAACAACCAGAACCTCCACAACTTCCTGTTCCGCGGCTTCCTGAAGCCGTGGGAAGCCTATACCGGCGCCAAGATCAATTGGATCGACCTTGCCCAGGCCGATTACAACGCCCGCCTTCAGCAGTCGATCGCAACCGGCACTGTCGATTTCGACATCCTTGAAATGGGCGCGCCTTTCGAAGGCGATACCGCCGGACGCGGGCTTCTCGACGAGATGCCTGATTGGGCTGCAAAGCAGGTCGAAGCCGACGATCTGGTGAGCTACCTGAAGCCGCCGGTCGGCACCTGGGACGGCAAGACCTATCGCGTCACGATCGACGGCGATTGCCACACCTTCGCCTATCGCAAGGACTACTTCGGCGAAGGCTCGATCAGCGGCATGGCCGAGCCGCCGAAGACCTGGCAGGACGTCAACGCAGCGTCCAAGGCGCTGATCGGTAAGACCGATCCGCTGACCGGCCAGCCGGCCTACGGCTATCTCGACCCGCTCAAGGGCTGGGGCGGCTTCGGTTTCTATTTCATCGAGAACCGGGCGACGGCCTATGCCAAATACCCCGGCGATCCGGCCTGGCTGTTCGATCCCGAAAACATGAAGCCGCTGGTCAATAACCCCGCCTGGGTCCAGGCGATCCAGGATGTGCTGGATCTGATCGCGGCCAAGGCCTATCCGGCCGACCAGATCAATGCGGACCCCGGCACCACCGCCTTCTCGCAGTTCCTGGCGGGCACCGGCGCAATGCTGATGTGGTGGGGCGACGTCGGCTCCAGCGCGCGCACCTCGGATACGTCGGTCGTCGGCGACGTCGTCGGTTTCGGCATCAACCGCGGCTCCAATCGCGTTTACAACCGCAAGTCCGGCCAATGGGAAGACAAGTATAACGAAGCGCCCAACATGGCCTATCTCGGCTGGGGCATCTACGTCACCAAGCGGGTCTCCAGCGACGAGAAGAAGCGCAAGGCGGCCTGGTCTGCTGCAGCCCATCTCGGCGGCAAGGATCTTTCCCTTTGGACGTCGGCCTATCCGTCCGGTTTCCAGCCCTATCGTCAGTCGCACTTCAACTACGACGAATGGGAAAAGGCAGGTTACGACCGCGCCTACATCGAGGACTATCTGGGCTCGAACGCCGACAGCTACAACCATCCGAACGCAGCGATCGAGCCGCGCATCCCCGGCATCTTCCAATACTACTCCGTTGCGGAGGACGAATTGGCGAAGGGCTTTGCCGGACAATACAAGTCGGCACAGGAAACCGCGGATGCGATTGCCGCCGCCTGGGAAAAGATCACCGACCAGATCGGCCGCGATAGCCAGCTGAAGCTCTATCGGACGAGCCTCGGGCTCTGATCGATTGACATAAACGCGCTGGCGGACCGAAAGGCTCCGCCAGCGCCCATCCTGTCCGTGCGAGGAATATCAATGTCGACAGTCGAAGGCGACCTGCTCCACACGGTCGAAGCCGGCTCCATTTCCGCGAGCCGCCGTTTCTGGGGCCGCGCGGCTCTGTGGCTAAGCGCCCTATGGTTCATGGCAGCCTTTGTATTGCAGGCTGTCCACGAACTTGGCTGGACCGATTGGGGCTTTGCCAACTGGCGGCCGGTTCTTTACGCCTATTTCATCTGGGCCGCGGTTCTCTGCGTCACCCGCGTCGTCATCTACGGCGAGGCCGGCAAGAAGGCGCTCTTTGTTCTGCCGGCGGCGCTTTTCGTCGTATCGATGGTGGTCTTCCCGTTGCTCTTTGCACTCTGGATCGGCTTTTCCGACTGGAACCTCGCCTCTTCTGCCGGGCGGCGCTTCAACGGGCTCGACAATGTGCGCCGGATGATCGCCGATCCGTTTTATGCCAACGCCTTGCTCAACATGATCCTTTATTGCCTTGCGATTGTCGTGGAATATGCGATCGCCTTTGGCCTGGCGCTGCTCCTCAACCAGGAAATCATTGCTCGGAAGTTCTGGCGCGTCACCTTCCTCGTGCCCTTGATGCTGTCGCCGGTCGCGGTGAGTTGGATGGTCGGCAAGTCGATGCTGGAGACCCGTTTCGGCCCGATCGCACGCCTGGCCCGCTGGCTCGGCTGGGAAAACCCCTCCTTTTTCGGCGATCCGCTGACGGCGCGCCTCTCGATCATGATCATGGACGCCTGGACCTTCATTCCCTTCATGATGATCATGCTGCTCGCCGGATTGCAGGCCTTGTCGAGGGAGGTGCTGGAGGCGGCCGAAGTCGATGGCGCCACCAAATGGCAGCGCTTCTGGCAGGTGATTTTCCCGCTGATGCTGCCTGTGTCGGTCACGGCAGTGATGATCCGCATCATCTTCAAGCTGAAGCTCGCCGATATCATCATCACGGTGACATCGGGAGGTCCCGGCGGAGCGACGGATTCCGTCACCAGTTTCATCTACCGCGAATATCGTGATCGCTCGAATGTCGGATATGGGACCCTGCTCGCGCTCGTCTATCTGGTGATCATCGTCGTCGGCATGACGGGGCTGATGAAGATCTCCGACCGCATCGTCAAGCGGATGACAGGAAGGCTCTGATGGTTCGCATCGATTTCGAAAAATACGGACGGGGCCAACGCATTCGCTGGTGGGCCATGCGTTTGACCGTCTACGGCCTACTCATCATCTGGGCTTGTGTCTGCATCTTCCCGCTGTTCTGGACGGTTTCCACCTCGTTCAAGACAGCCGCGGATGTCATGCGCGGCAATCTGATCCCGTGGTTCAATTTCGCGCCCAACTGGCTCGGCTGGCGCTCGCTCGGCCTCTCTCCCGATACGATTCCCCAGATCTCGACCGTGCGTGACGAGTTCATGCGCAGGCTCTGGAACAGCGTCATCATCTCCGTCACCGCATCCGCTCTTGCGGTTGTGCTCGGATCGCTCGCCGCCTACGGCCTCAGCCGCTTCTCATACAAGTTCGGCCATATGCGCAATTCCGACATTTCCTTCTTCTTCCTGTCGCAGCTGATTATGCCGCCCGTCGTCCTCGCCCTGCCATTCCTGGTTCTCTACAAGGAACTGGCGCTGCTCGATACCTATGCCGGCATGATCGCCGTTTATACGCTGATGGTCCTGCCGATCGTCGTCTGGATCATGCGCGATCAGTTCGCCACCATACCGGTCGAGCTCGAGGAAGCCGCGCTGGTCGACGGCCTGTCGATCTGGGGCGCGTTTGCCCGCATCATCGTGCCGCTCGTTCTGCCGGGCATGGTTGCCGCCTTCCTTTTGGCGCTGATCCTGTGCTGGAATGAATATTTCTTCGCCGCATTGCTGACCTCCACCAATACCAACACGCTGCCGGTGATGATTGCCAGCCAGACAGGCAGCCAGGGCATCAACTGGTGGTCGATGGCCGCCCTTTCCACCGCCGGTATCCTTCCGCTGGTCATCGTCGGCGTGGTGTTGGAAAAGCACATCATCGCCGGGATGACCGCAGGAGCGGTAAAATAGCTGCGGAACGTTTGAACATGGCAAAGATGCCCACAGTCAAGGATGTCGCCGAATATGCGGGCGTCTCCGTGGGTACTGTTTCGCGCGTTCTGTCGGGCGAAGCCGCGGTCAAACCCATGCTGCGCGAAAGGGTCAACGACGCCATTTCGGCGCTCGGTTACCGACCGAACGTGACTGCACGAGCCTTGCGCACCAGCAGAACCGACGTCATCGGCCTCGTCGTTCCCGACATCACCAATCCTTTTTTTGCGCAGCTTGCGGCAAGCATCGAGCGCGCGGCGCTCGAATGCGGTCACAGCCTGATGCTGGCAAGCTCGCACAACGACAGCGAGGCGGAGCAGAGCCATGTTTCGGCTTTTCTCGACCGATCGGTGCGCGGCATCATCGTGGTGGCTTCGAGCGACGGTTCTGGTCTCGATCTGCCAGCCTCGGTGCCGGTCATATCGCTGGACCGGCGTTTCGGCGCCTTTCCCCTGGTGTCGACCAACCATGCGCAAGCGGCCACACTGATTGCCGATCATCTCTATGGGCTGGGGCACCGACGCATCGCCTATATTGCCGGGCCGACCGACACCGAAGCAGGGCGCATCCGCAAAGAGGCCTTCGTCAGCCGCATGGACGGCTTCGGCAAGACCGGCGAGCCTGTCGAACTGGAAATCGCCCATGGCAGATTCGACTACGAATCCGGCGAAAGAATTGCCCGTGAGCTGCTTTCGCGCCCGCCGCCGGAGCGGCCGACGGCGATCGCTGCCGCCAGCGACCAGCAAGCGATCGGCGCATTACGTGCCGCCCGCGACCTCAAGATCGATGTGCCGCGAAAACTGTCCGTGACGGGTTTCGACGACATTTCGCTTGCCAATCTGGTGGTGCCGCGGCTGACAACCATCCGCCAACCGGCCGACATGCTGGCGCGGCGCGCGGTCAGCCTTCTCTTGGAGGAACCGCCGGGCAAGGGGGACGAAATGGTGGACGGATCGCTGATCGTGCGTGGTTCGAGCGGCCCGTGCCCGCAACCTGGCGCACCGGCCCGAAAATCGGAATCGATTCTCGGAAAGCCCGACGCGTAGATCCAAAGCGTGAAAGCGTCCTTTCTGCGTCCGAAAGGAAGCGCGGCACTCCAGGGTGGATGTCGACGGACACAAAAATTGAAGCACGGCCGGGCGTACCGGCTAAAGAAAGGGTGGAAGATCAATGCTCAAGGGAATTCGGGCCGAACTCAACGGCGACATTCTTCAGGCGCTTTGCAACATGGGACATGGCGATTATCTCGTCATCTCCGACATGAATTTTCCGTCGGATTCGATAGCCCGCCAGACGCGCCTAGGCAGGCTGCTGACCATGGAAAACATTCCCGCGCCGCAGGCGATCGACGCGGTCCTTTCGGTCCTGCCTCTGGACACGCCGATCCAGCCTTCGGTCGGCCGCATGGAAGTGATTGGCAAGCCGGATGAAATCCCGCCGATTCAACAGGAAGTGCAGGCGATTGTCGACCGCGCCGAAGGCAAGCCATCGCCGATGTATCCCGTCGAACGCATGGCGTTCTATGACATCGCCAAAAAGGCCTATTGCGTGATCGCAACCGGGGAACTGCGGTTCTATGGATGCTTCCTTTTGACCAAGGGCGTCATTCCGGCGGAAGAGGCCGTGAGATGAGCGAAAAAAGCGGGATCGTCATTTTAGGCATTTTTGCCGCCGACACCGCCTATAAGGCAAAGCGCCTGCCCCATATTGCCGAGACGCTGATGGGGTCGGGTTTCACGCTCGGGCCGGGAGGCAAGGGCTCCAACCAGGCGATCGCCGCGGCAAAGGCAGGCGGCAAGGTGACTTTCATTTCACGGGTCGGCAACGACGCGTTCGGCGCGATGGCCCTTGCGGCCTATGCGGAGGCGGGCGTCAAAGCCAATGTGATGCAGATGGAAGGCGTTTCGACGGGCGCTGCCTTCATCTTCGTCGACGAAGCGAGCGGCGACAATGCCATCATCGTGGTGCCGGGCGCCGCGGGGCTGATCGGCATCGAAGATGTCGAAGTCAATCGGGCGGCGATCGAAAGCGCCGCTATCTTCATGACACAACTCGAACAACCGCTGGAAGCGGCCTTGCATGGCCTGTCGATCGCCAAGAGGGCAGGGGCAACGACAATCTTCAATCCGGCGCCGGCCAGCGCCATCCCGGACAGCATCTATGGCCTGTGCGATTTCATCGTTCCCAACGAAGTCGAAGCAGCGGAATTGGTGGGGCATGCGATCGAAACCGATGAGCAGGCACGTGCAGCGGCACACACGCTGGTCGATCGGGGGGCGAAAGCAGCGGTCATCACGCTCGGCGCCCGCGGTGCGTTCTATCACACAGCCGGGCAGAGCGAATTCGTGCCCGCATTTTCGGCCGGAAATGTCATCGACACAACCGGGGCCGGCGACGCCTTCCTCGGCGGGTTCGCGACGGCGATTTCGGAAGGCCGGGCGCCAATCGAGGCCGTCCGTTTCGGCTGCGCGACCGCCGCGATTGCGGTAACACGGCCGGGCACGGCTCCCGCCATGCCTTCTCGCGCCGAGATCACCGCCCTATTGCGCTCCTTATGATTGGATATCCCAAGGGATATGGGAGATGGTGCATCAGCCTCATCATCTGCTGACACCGTCAAATACGGCTTAGCGGTAAAGAAAGAACCGACGCCGCGCGCGGCTTCGATGCTTGTTCCGAAGCGTGTGGTCTCCCGGAATGGCTTGACAGAAAATAGCCGAAGATGGGCGCTCGGTTGAAACGCGGGCGCCCGCCGGGACAATTCAGCGGCCGTTTTTTTGTCGCCAGGCCTGGTATTTCTGCTGATGTTCTTCCTTGGTGCAGGGGTAGAGGCCGATGATCGTTTCCCCAGCCTTGACCTGCTCGAGCACGAAGTCCTCGTAGCTTTCCATATTGGTGCATTCGTCCGCAAGTTCATCGGCCAGATGCGCCGGGATGACCATGACGCCGTCGCGGTCGCCGACCAGGACGTCACCGGGAAACACGGCGACATCGCCGCAGGAAATCGGCACATTGATATCGAGCGCCTCGTGCAAGGTTAGATTGGTCGGCGCCGACGGCTTGGCGTAATAGGCCGGCATATCAAGCGCCCCGATCCCCTCGGCATCACGAAAACCGCCGTCGGAGACGACGCCCGCCGCACCACGGAGCGCCAGCCGGGTGATCAGGATGGAACCGGCTGTCGCCGCCCGCGCGTCCTTGCGTGCATCCATCACCAGCACGTGCCCCGGAGGGCATGTCTCCATCGCGACTCTCTGGGGGTGATTTGGGTTCTGAAAGACCGTGATCGGATTGCGATCTTCACGGGCCGGAATATAGCGCAACGTGAATGCCTGCCCGACCATCACCTCGGCCTTGGGCGCCACGGGCACGACCCCCTGGATGAACTGGTTTCGAAGGCCGCGCTTGAAGAGGGCAGTGGCGATCGATGCGGTGGAGATCGTCTTGAACTTCGCGCGTGTCGCCTCGCTCAGCACGTAATCGGTCATTCTCATTCCTTCCTCAATAAATATCCGGTTCGCCGGCGCTTTTGCCGAAACCCGTCTCAAGAAAATCGAAGTCGCAGCCCTGGTCGGCCTGGGTGACGTGGCGAGAAAACATCCAGCCGTAGCCCCGCTTGAAATGCGGCTCTGGTGCCTTCCATGCATCTCGGCGTCGGGCGAGTTCGGCCTCGTCCACCAGCATGTCGAGCCGGCGGTTCGGCAGATCGAGGCGGACGATGTCGCCGGTCCTCAGCAGCGCCAGCGGGCCGCCGATATAGCTCTCCGGCGACACGTGCAGAATGCAGGCACCGTAGGAGGTGCCGGACATGCGCGCGTCGGAAATGCGCAGCATGTCGCGATGACCTTGCTTGATCAAAGCCTTTGGGATCGGCAACATGCCCCATTCCGGAAAACCCGGTCCACCGAGCGGCCCGGCGTTGCGCAGCACGAGGACGTGGTCGGGGGTGACATCGAGATACTCGTCATCGATCGCCTTCTTCATCTCGGGATAGCTGTCGAAAACCAGCGCCGGCCCTTGATGCACATGGAACCTCGGATCACAGGCCGCCGGCTTCATCACTGCGCCGTTGGGGCAGAGGTTGCCGCGCAGGACGGCGAGCGATCCCTCGTGATAGACCGGGTTCGAAAGCGGCCGGATGACATCGTCATTATAGACCTCTGCGCCGATCAGGTTTTCGCCCATGGTCTTTCCGGTGACGGTCATGGCCGTCAGGTCGAGCCGGTCCTCGAGCTGTTTCATCAGCGCCCGCAGCCCGCCCGCGTAGAAGAAATCCTCCATCAGATAGTCCTTCCCTGAGGGGCGGACATTGGCGATGAGCGGCGTCACCCGTCCCAGCAGGTCGAGATCGTCGAGCGTCAGGTTGATGCCGGCACGCCTGGCCATCGCGATCAGATGGACGACGGCGTTGGTGGAACAGCCGGTGGCCATGGCGACGATCGCCGCATTGCGGCATGCCGCTTCCGTGACGATCCGCTCGGGCGTCAGATCCTCCCAGACCATCTCGACGGCGCGGCGCCCGCAGGCGGCCGACATCCGCTGGTGGTTGGCATCAACGGCAGGAATGGACGAGGCCCCCGGCAGCGTCAGCCCCATCGCATCGGCAATCGCCGTCATGGTGCTGGCGGTTCCCATCGTCATGCAGGTGCCGGCCGAGCGGGCGATGCCGCCTTGAACGCCGAGCCACTCGGCATCGGTGATGTTGCCGGCGCGGCGCTCGTCCCAATATTTCCAGGCATCCGAGCCGGAGCCGAGGATTTTGCCGGCGTAATTGCCGCGCAGCATCGGCCCGGCCGGCAGGTAGATCATCGGCACGCCGGCCGACAGCGCCCCCATGACGAGGCCGGGCGTAGTCTTGTCGCAGCCGCCCATCAGCACGACACCGTCGAGCGGATGCGAGCGGATCGTCTCCTCCGTCTCCATCGCCAGCATGTTGCGGTAGAGCATGGAGGTCGGCTTCGTGAAGCTTTCGTCGACCGACAGCGACGGCATTTCAACCGGGAAGCCGCCGGCCTGCGAGACGCCGCGCTTCACATACTGCACACGCTCCTTGAAGTGGGAGTGGCAGGTATTGAGCTCGGACCAGGTGTTGAGGATGCCGATGATCGGCTTGCCGCGAAAATCCTCCTCGGCATAACCGAGCTGCATCATGCGCGAGCGGTGGCCGAAGCTGCGCAGATCATCAGGCGCGAACCACCGCGCGCTTCGCAGCAAATCCGGCGTTTTTCTGTGTGTCATGAGGATACCTTCTCGGGATGGGAAAATCGCATTTGCGGCTATTCCTTCATTCCCCATTTCTGGATGGTGTGGCGCTCGATCGTCTGGAAGACCAGGTTTTCGACGATCAGGCCGATGATGATCACGGTCAAGAGGCCGGCGAAGACTGCCGGAATATCGAGAAGGTTGCGGTTCTCGAAGATGAACCAGCCAAGGCCTCCCTGGCCCGAGGAGACGCCGAAGACGAGTTCGGCGGCAATCAGCGTGCGCCATGCGAAGGCCCAGCCGATCTTCAGGCCGGTGAGGATGGAGGGGAAGGCGGCCGGCACAAGGATCCGCAACACGTAGGAAATCCCTGTCAGGCCGTAATTCGCGCCGACCATGCGCAAAGTGCGCGATACGCCGAGGAAACCGGAATGGGTATTCAGCGCCACTGCCCAAAGGACCGAATGCACCAGCACGAAGACGAGGCTGGACGCGCCAAGGCCGAACCAGATCAGCGCCAGCGGCAGGAGCGATATGGCCGGCAGCGGGTTGAACATCGCCGTCATCGTCTCGAGGAAATCCGTGCCGATGCGTGTGTTGATGGCGAGCACAGTCAGGAGTGCGGCGAGCACGGTGCCGAGCGCATATCCCATGAACAGGATCTGCAGCGTCGTCCAGATGCGGGCCGGCAGCGTACCATCGGCGAAACGGTCGACCAGCGTGACGATCGAGTCGCTGAGCGTCGGGAACAGAAGCGGATTGTCGAGATAGGAGGCGTAGAGCTGCCAGACGATTGCCAGCGTGAGGATCAGCAATGTCTTGCGCAATGCGCCGACGCCCCAGAGCGTTTCGAATGCACTGAGCCTCTGTTCGACCGGTTTGACGTTGTCGTAGGGCTTGGCGGCCTCGACATCGGGCGCGAGAATGATGTTTGCGGACAACATGGTTCTATTCCTTGTGGCCGGGTTCCG
Organism: Rhizobium esperanzae; assembly: GCF_002204185.1. Classification (GTDB taxonomy): domain Bacteria; phylum Pseudomonadota; class Alphaproteobacteria; order Rhizobiales; family Rhizobiaceae; genus Rhizobium; species Rhizobium esperanzae. The sequence continues at coordinate 222,552 of NZ_MXPU01000008.1, forward strand.
AGGAGAACAGCAGGTTATGGATGTCGCGCTCGAGCGCCGCGGCGCTGCCGTCCTCATGGCTGACCTTGTCGACATCGACTACTTCGGCCTTGACCCTGCCGGGGTGTGGTGACAGGAGCAGGATCCGGTTCGAGATCTTGATCGCTTCGGCAATCGAATGGGTGACGAAGATGACTGTGAACTTGGTGTCTTCCCAAAGCTGGAGCAGCTCGTCCTGCATCTGCCGGCGGGTGAGGGCATCGAGCGCTGCGAAGGGCTCGTCCATCAGGAGGATATCCGGCTGCATCGCCATGCCACGGGCAATGGCGACGCGCTGCTTCATGCCGCCGGACAGCGTGTGGGGGTAGCTGTCGACGGCGCGGGTCAGCTTCACCTTGTCGATATAATCGCGTGCCAATGCCTCGGCTTCGCCCTTCGGCAGCTTGCGGGCGACCAGCAGCGGGAACATGACGTTCTCGAGCACGGTTTTCCAGGGCATGAGCTGGTCGAACTCCTGGAAGACCATCATGCGGTCAGGCCCCGGACACTTCACCTGCCGCCCATTGATATGGATGGAGCCAGCAGACGGCGTCATGTAGCCGCCGACGGCTTTCAGAAGCGTTGACTTGCCGCAGCCGGACGGACCGAGCAGCACGAACCTGTCGGATTGGCTGACGGAGAAACTGACGCCCTCGGTGGCGGTGACCAACAGGTTCGGGGTCTTATAGCGCAGCGTCACATTGTCGACCTTGAGGAGGGGCTCTCTCTCGGCCGCCGGCGCGGTCTCGTTGCCGGTGCGGGCAATGGCCTGAAGCATTGGAATTACTCCTTGAAGAGGGGGAGCGGCGGGTTTAAGCGCCGCCGCCCTGGTGCCGTCAGTTGCCGTTGAGATAGGCGGAGTCGGGCAGGTAATAGTCGGTCCAGGCTTTCGGCATGGTCTTGAGCGTACCGATCTTGTGCAGATGCTCGGCAAACTTCATCGTGCCCTGCGGGTCGGTGCGCCATTCATCCATGCCCGGTTCCTTCAGCATGGCGAGCAGATCATCGAGGCTGGCCTTGTCCCCCGACACCGTCTTGTAGGCTTCGAGGGCTGCCTTGGGATCCTTCTTGATGAAAGCGACCGCTTCTTCCGTCGCTTCGCGCAACGCCTTGACGATCTTCGGGTTGGCATCGGCAAATGCAGTGGTGGTAAAGAAGGTCGCCTGGGTCAGCGCACCTCCTAGGATCTCCTTGGAATCGGTCACCCTATGCACGCCTTGCTGCTTCAGCTCGATATATTGGAAAGGCGGCGCCGAGAAATGGTTCTTAACCTCGTGGTTCGGGTTGGCGATTGCAGCAACCGCGTCCGGATGTCCGAGTTGAACGGTGTTTGCATCGAATGTCTTGACCTTGTCCTCACCGAACATCTTCGCCGCGGCCATCTGCAACAGGATGGCCTGCGTGGACACTCCGACCGTCGGCACGGCGATCTTGTCGGATGGGGTAATGTCCTTCAGCGACTTGATGCGCGGATCATTGCTGACCATGATCACCGGCTGCGCGGAGCTGGTGATGATCCCCTTTACCTTTCCCCTGGTGCGGTCCCAGAGCAGAAGCAGATTGCCGGTGCCGGTATTGACGACGTCGACGTTGCCGGCAAGCAAGGCATCCGTCTGAGCGCCGCCGCCGCTGAAGGTTCGCCACTCGACGGTCACATCAGCCACACCCTCGGCAGCCGCATGCTTTTCGATCAGCTTCTGCGTCTCCATGACATGGCTGGCGAGATAGAGAATGCCCGGCTGGCGGGTGATCGAAATAGCGGTCTTCTCTTGCGCCTGGCTCGCCGAGGCAAGGCCAAGCGTCACGGCCGCAGCCACAAGACAATGTTTTAGAATTTGCATCTGGTCCTCCCAAAGGATGCGGGCATCAGCCCTCTGCCGCCTTTCCCGAGGCGGAATTTAGTCATTGAAGCACTAATGCATCAGTGCATCAACCCTGAAAATGTGGTTTAGTCGGTTTGCACGACGCAAAAACAGAGCAGGGACATGAGCGGAATGGTTCGGGAAAGCCAGTTGGATCGATCACGACAGGTGGCGCTGCAGATCCACGAGATATTGCGGGCAAGGATACTGACGGTTCAACTTGCGCCAGGGACGGTATTGTCGCGCGCGTCGCTCCAGCTTGAATTCGGTGTGAGCCAGACCCCTGTGCGCGATGCCTTGATGCGACTTCAGGAGGAGGGGCTTGTCGAAGTCTATCCCCAATATGCGACTGTGGTGGCCAAGATCGACACCGACCATGCGAGGCAGGCACAGTTTCTGCGACTGTCGATCGAACTCGAGGCGGTGCGGCGGCTGACCGAGGAGGTGCCGGGTGAGACGGCGGCGGAGCTGGGCGAGATTCTTGCGCGGCAGAAGTTGGTTCGGTCTCCCGAAACCTACGACATCTTCGACGACATTGACCGCGATTTTCACCGGAAGCTCTACGAGAAGGCGGGCATATTGCAGCTCTGGGCCAATGTGAGGCGCCAGAGCGTGCATCTCGATCGGTTACGGCGACTGAACCTCCCCATGCCGGGCAAGATGCAGACTGTCCTCGCCGACCATGAAGCAATCGTTGACGCCATCGCCTCGGGTGATCCTCATGCGGCGACGGCAGCGCTCAGAAAACATCTGTCAGGCACGCTGTCGATCATTGATGTGATCAGAGCCCAATATCCGAACTATATTCGCGGCTGACGCACCAGCGGCGTCAGCCCGGCTCTCGTAAACGTCAAACACGCGTCCGGCGCAATCTACCGGCGTCATCTCTTAACGAGAGCCGGTCTAAGCTACGCCGCGTTATGGTTCAGCTTGGTGGTATATTGTCACTGGTTTGGTTTCCGCAGCGCCTCAACTTCCTCGGAAACGCGATCTTTGATCTCGTCGTGAGCTTCGGAAGCAACCAGACGCGTCTGGTATCGTACCGCCACCAATGACATTGCTCGCGCGATCGTCCCTAAGATCGAGAAAGATGGAGAACGCCAGCATGTCCGATGGATTGCGCAAAAGAAGCTCGACTACCGCTTCGCAAAGAATTGATGTTCTTGAACGCACCAATCTAGCCGCCCGGGAAGTGCTCGCCGAGGAGCGACGCCGCCGGGAAGCCAAGACTGTGCGGCTGCGCCAAGCGCGGCTGCAAGCAGAATAGGAGGACCGACAGATTTGACTTCATCCAGTCTTTGCGCGCAGCTGTCGAGAGTTCCATAATGCGTCTTACGCCACATTCTACAATTTCAGATTGCACCCCTAGTTATCGGTACATTCTGTCCTGGCATTCAGAATGGTCGAGGCAATATCGGCAAAACCAAGTCCTGCAGGCTGGGAGGAAATCCACCTCGGCGCATGCTGCAAATACGGAAGAACAGGAAGGATATTGCCGACGCCGAAAGAATTTCGGATGAAACCGAACATTGGCGAATCGTTTCGAGAATCGCCGACGAACGCCGTGACGGAGGGCAATTCAGCGGGGTCGACCTCGAACATGCCGGTCAGGAGGCGTTCGCTCATGGCGCGTTTGTCATAAACGCCTATCCAGGTGTTGATGTGGATGGAACTGATGGCGACGGTGCCGCCGATTGCCCTGATATCGGATGCCAGATCTTCGACCTCGCGGGTATCATGATTCTGAATGTCGATTGCCACGTCAGCCAGGCGGAACACCTGGTCGTGAGCGATCTTGAAGGTGCCGCCTTTTTCCGAGATCAGCTTTTCGATGGCACCAAGATGCTGGCGTTGACGCTCGCCCTGCAGTGCGCCGTTCTCCCAGTATTCGAAAACAACCTCACCATTGCGGCGCATGACGGCATAAGCGCCGCTTTCGCCGATGACCGCGGCAACCGGCCAGGCACGGACGATGTGTTCGCACCAGCCGGCAGAACCACCCGTGACCGGCACGATGGCGATGCCGGCCCGGCTGAGCTCCCAAAGGGCCTCATAGGTAGACGGCAGAAGCTTGCCTTCCGTCGTCAGCGTATCGTCGATATCGGTGAAGAGATAACGCACGTGCCGCAGTTCCTGCGCAGAGGGTGCCAGATCTACGAACGTCATGTCATGTCCTCGCAGGTGACCACCTCCATGCTGCTCTCGGCCAGCACAGCAGCGACCGACGGATCAGGCGGCGGCCGGTCCGTGTAAAAGCGGGTGATTTTATTGAAAGGCGCTACGCGCACCGCCGCGTGGCGGGTCCATTTGCTGACGTCTGCGGCCAAAAGACGTGTTTGCGAATTCTCCAGAAGCGCATTGGTGATCTGCGCCTCGCTATAGCTGAAGTCCATCAGGCCGTTCACCGGGCTCAGGGCACCGGCACCAACGACTGCATAGGTCGCATAGAATTTTTCCACGAACTTGATCACATCGCTACCCACCACGTCGCGGTCGTCATGGCGCAGCAGACCGCCGGTGAGATGGACCTCGACACTCGGCGATTCGCAAAGAGTGAGAGCGACATGGATATTATTGGTGATAACGGTCAGCCCCTGGTGATCGCGCAACGCCTCTGCCACGAATTGAACCGTACTGCCGATCCCCAGGAATACCGTCGCATCCGGGCCTATGTCGGCGGCGACCCGCTTTGCGATCAGCCGCTTGGCCCGACGGTTCAGTTGGGCACGGGCGTTCAGCGAAATATTGCTGCCTTCGACCGGCACGTCGACACCGCCGTGAAAGCGGCGGGCGTGCCCGAGATCACACAGGGCATTGATATCACGGCGGATCGTCTGGGTCGTCAGATCGTACCGGCGCGCCAGATCATCGATATATTGGACGCCCTCCGTTTCGATCAGCGCAAGTATTTCGCGTTGTCGGCTCGATATGACCCGCTGCCCCATCACTATTTCCTATGAGAGATAGACACTCGGGTCGTCTGTTATCACACCGGTCAAGCCGGCAGGCCAAAAAGATGCGAGCAGCTTCGGGTCGTTGCAGGTCCAAGCCCGCACCTTGATTCCCCGGTGCGCCGCCTCCTCAAGGAAACCGATGCTGAGAGACTTGTAACCAAGATGAACCGTTCCTGCGGGAATTGATTTAAGACAATCGCTCCAGTCATCCGGCAGTTGACTCCACAACATGGCAAGCTCGTAACTCGGATCGATTTCGTGCATGCGCCTGAGCGCCGCCGCGTCGAAGCTCGATATCATGATCTTGGTCTGCGGCGCGCGCGCCCTCAGATGTTCGTCAACGGTCTTCACCAACTGCTCGAGAGATTTGTGATGCGGATGCTGCTTGATCTCGACATTGGCATTTAGACCCAGTTCCCCCAAGGCGGACACGGCCGCGGCAAGAGTCGGCAAGGGCTCGCCCCTGAAGCGAGGATCGAACCAGGCGCCTGCATCGATCGTCTCGAGATCGGCTGCAATGAAGTCGCCGAGATTGCCCGTCGATGAGGAGCAACGGTCGACCGACATGTCATGAATGACGACGGCCGTTCCGTCACCCAGAAGCGCGACATCGAGCTCGACCCATTCGGCTCCCTGCTCGGCGGCCGCGCGGAAAGCGGCGATCGTGTTTTCCGGCGCGATGGCCGATGCGCCTCGATGTGCCTGAACCTCGCTGCGGGAGGGTCCGAAGCTTCGCTCTGATTCCTTCATTGACTCATCTCTTTCGTCGTTTCTCGCGGCCGGACTTGCTGGATGGCCCTGGCCCATGGCCGCATCTCAGTCCGTGCGTCTGCCGGTCCTGCTGTTGAAGGGGTGCATCTGATCGATGCGGGCAAAGACATCGATTCTGGCGGACTCGGCAAAGTCCGGCCGCCCTGGAACGGTCAGGACAATCGTCTGCTGGCCCTCGCCCAACCTAACATGCAGGTGGCTTTCGCCGCCGATCGGCTCGAGCAATTCGACGATCGCGTTCAGGCGAATAGAAGGCTCGGCAGGCTTTTCAACCAGCAATGCATCCGGCCGAAGCCCGACCGTATCCGTTCCTTCTGGCAAAGCGAGAGTTCCCCCCGACTCGGTCGCATGGAACATCTCAATCGGCACGAGATTCATCGGCGGGGAGCCGATGAAACCGGCAACGAACAAACTTGCCGGACGGTCGTAGACTTCGACCGGCGTTCCCACTTGTTCGACCAGTCCGCCATTCATGACGACGAGCCTGTCGGCAAGCGTCATCGCTTCGAGCTGGTCATGGGTCACGTAGATGCTGGTGGTCTTCAGGCGGCGTTGCAGCCGGCGTATTTCAACCCGCATCTGCACACGCAGCTTGGCATCGAGATTGGAGAGGGGCTCGTCGAAAAGAAACGCCGCCGGTTCGCGCACGATGGCCCGTCCCATCGCGACGCGCTGGCGCTGTCCTCCCGACAATTCACGCGGCTTGCGATGGAGCATTGGCCCGATTTCGAGGATGTCGGCCGCTTCTTTGACGCGGCGATCGATTTCCGCTCGCGCCGTACCCCGATTCTTCAATCCATATTCAAGGTTTCCGCGCACCGTCATATGCGGATAAAGCGCATAATTCTGGAAGACCATGGCGATATCGCGTTCGGCCGGTTCCGCCTTGTTGACGTTGCGGCCACCAATCTCGACCCGGCCGTCGGTGATCGACTCCAACCCGGCGATCATGCGCAGCAAGGTTGACTTGCCGCAACCGGAAGGGCCGACGAGCACAATGAATTCGCCGTCTTCGACAGCCAGGTTGATGCCTTTGACAGCAGGAACCGAACCATAGTTTTTCTTGACGTCGACAATATTGATCGGGGCCATTTCATTTCTCCGTTTCGACCAGGCCTTTGACGAAAAGGCGTTGCATGGCGACGATGACGAGGACGGGCGGCAAGGCGGCCAGAATGACCGCCGCCATGACGAGGTTCCAGCGCGGCTCGGCGTCCGCGACCGCGGCCATGCGCTGGATACCCATGACGACAGTGTAGAGGCTCTGGTCGGTCGTAACGATGAGCGGCCACAGATACTGGTTCCAGCCGAGCACGAACAGGATAATGAACAAGGCTGCGATATTGGTCACCGACAACGGCAACAGGATATCGCGGAAGAATTTCATCGGCCCCGCCCCGTCGACGCGCGCAGCCTCCATCAGCTCGTCGGGCACGGTGAGGAAAAACTGTCGAAACAGGAAGGTGGCCGTCGCCGACGCGATCAGCGGAATAATGAGCCCGCCATAATTGTTCAGCATTCCGAGGTCTGCGACCACCTTATAGGTCGGCACGATGCGCACCTCGACCGGCAGCATCAGAGTGATGAAGATCATCCAGAAGGCGAGCGTGCGAAAGGGAAATCGGAAATAGACGATGGCGAAGGCAGAAAGGATGGAAATGGCAATCTTTCCAACTGCAACACCGACGGCCATGATCAAAGAATTGATGAGCATCGGCCCGATCGGCGGCGCGCCGGAACTCGTCATTCCCGATGATAGCATGGTCGAATAATTCTCGAGGATGTGCGGTCCCGGCGCCAGCGGCACGACACCGGACAGGAAGTCGTTGGGGCCGTGGCTCGATGCGATAAAGGCGATATAGACCGGGAAGATCACGATCGTGACGCCGAGGATAAGGACGATGTGAGCCAGGAAATTCAGGAAAGGACGATTTTCAACCACCTTTGACGCTCCTCAATATTGCACGCGGCGTTCGATGAAGCGGAACTGGACCGCGGTAAGAGCAACAACGATGATCATGAGTATGACCGACTGCGCCGCCGAGGAGCCCAGGTTGAGGCCGATGAAACCGTCGAAATAAACCTTGTAGACGAGGATTTCCGTGGCGCGTGCCGGTCCGCCTTGCGTCGTCGCATGAACGATGCCGAAAGTGTCGAACATGGCGTAAACGATGTTGATGACGACCAGATAGAAGGTTGTCGGCGAGATCAACGGGAAGACGATCGTCCAGAAGCGCTTCACCGGCCCGGCGCCATCGATGGCACCGGCTTCCTGGAGCGAGCGCGGCACGGATTGCAGCGCGGCCAGGAAAAACAGAAAGTTATAGGAAATTTGTTTCCAGGTGGCGGCGATCACGATCAGGACCATCGCGTTATCCGGGTTGATCAGATGGTTCCAGCTGATCCCCATGCTGCGAAGCATATAGGCAACGATGCCGATCGAGGGATTGAACATGAACCACCAGAGTATGCCGGCGATCGCAGGCGCGACGGCGTAAGGCCAGATCAGCAAGGTCGAATAGATGCGGGACGTCCGCAGCACACGCATGGCCGCGGCGGCCAGAGTGAGTGCAATCGTCGTCGACAAGATCGTCACCGAAACGGCGAAGACCAGTGTGTGGCCAAAGGCGTCCATATAGAGTGGGTCGGCAAACAGCCGGCGATAATTCTGGAACCAGACGAAGTTCGTTTTGAAACCGAACGCATCCTGGCGAAGGAACGATTGCCAGAAGGCGGTTGCGGCCGGCCAAAGAAAGAAGACGACGGTTATCAGAAGCTGGGGAGCAATAAGCAGATACGGCAAAATCCTATTGGGAAAGACGGTTCGTTTCGTTTGCATGGGCCCTCACAGAATGATGGAGAGGCAGGGCCGGCTAGGCGGGCCCTGCCCCGAGCCCTTAGTTGGCGGATTCGAAATCGCGAAGCTGTTCGTTGCCGCGCGCGACAACGGAATCGAGTGCTTCCTTTGCGGTCTTCTTGCCGCCGAGCAATGCCGCGAATTCGTCATCGATGATGCCGCGGACCTGAACGTAATTGCCGAACCGGATGCCTTTGGAATTTTCGGTCGGCGTCACCCGCGTCAGCTGCTTGATGCCGACATCTGCACCGGGGTTCTTTTCGTAATATCCCTGCTCCTGGCTCAGCTTGTAGGCAGCCTCGGTGATCGGCAGATAGCCCGAGAACTGATGCCAGTCGGCCTGAACTTCCGGCTTCTGCAGATAGGTATAGAATTTTGCCACACCCTTATATTCTTCTTCCGGGCGCCCCTTCAGCGTCCAGAGTGTGGCGCCGCCGATGATCGAGTTGAGCGGCTGCTTGATGACGTCGTCATAGTAGGGAAGTGGCGCAAAACCGACCTTGAAGGCTTTGGCATTGTTGATGACGCCCGCCCGGCCAGCGGACGAGTTCATGTACATCGCGCATTCCTGCGAATAGAACATCGGAGGCGCGTTATCACCGCCGACCGGCCCGCCGAATTTGAAGAGCCCTTCGTCCTGCCACTTCTTCAGGTTCCCCCAATGGCGGATCGTCAGATCATTGTTGAAGGTGAACTCCGCATCCAGGCCGCCGAACCCGTTGGCCTTGGTGGAATAAGGCTTGTCGTGCAAGGCGTTGAGATTTTCCGTCTGAATCCAGGAGATCCAGGCACTGGTGAAGCCGCATTTGGCGGCGCCCGACTTGATGATCGTGCGCGAGAAGGCCTCCACCTCGGCCCATGTCTTTGGTGGCGTCTCCGGATCGAGCCCGGCTTTCTTGAAGACATCCTTATTGTAATACATGATCGGCGTCGACGAATTGAAGGGCAGCGATAACACGTTGCCGCTGGTGTCGGAGTAGTAGCCGACCACCGGCGCAATGAACTTGTTCTGGTCCCAGGGCTCGCCTTGGTCCTTCATCAACTGATACACCGGATAGACCGCGCCCTGCGCTGCCATCATGGTGCCGGTGCCGACTTCATAGACCTGCACGATGGCCGGCTGTTGGTTGGCGCGGAACGCAGCGATGGCGCCCGTCAGCGTCTCGTCGTAGGTGCCCTTGTAAACCGGCACGATTTCATAGTCGGATTGAGACGCGTTGAAGCCCTTGGCAATTTGCTCCAGCTTCGCGCCGTTCTCGCCACCCATCGCGTGCCACCACTGGATCTTCGTGGCGGCCATCGCCGGAACGGACAAGGACAGGCTGGTCAATCCTGCGGACAGGAAAAAAGCGATCTTGTTCATAATCTCTCCCACTTCTCTCGGTCCGCAGCCTCCCGCTCCAGACGCGTGGATGGTAGCAGCCGAGTTTCACTTTGCAACAACGGAATGTTCAAATGAACATTTGAAGCGCTCGTAAACCGAAGGCCGCACGGGCCTCTTGCTCCACAAGCGTGATTGGCTCGCATGGACTTCCCCATCAGCCGCTCGGATGCTCGATACAGTGTTCAAATGAACGTCTTGTGTCAGTTGCCGGCAGAAATACCATTTCTTAGCGGGAACGCAGACTTTGCCGCAGCACCGTTCCATCCTCGGCGTGAAGCTCAGCGAAAGATGGGCGCGCACGGCTGCGCGGGCGCGAGGTCGATACCCGCGTCATCGACCTGTTTTCGCACAATGGAATGCTGATGATTGTTTCTTCCAAATGAACTAAACTCGTGCGCTAGCTTTCTCTAGCTGACATTCGTCGGATCATCATCATGAATATCAGGCAGATGACCGAGATCGCCGAGCAGTGGCTAACGACATTCATTCTGAACGAATGGACGTTCTTTCAGCTTGCGATCATCGTGGCGGGCTTGGGTTTTGCCTCCTTACTTGCGTCACGCACAGAGCCTGCGATGGAGGCAAAGGCGCGCCTGATCAAGGGTAATCCAGACCTTCTTCGGGTCATCATTGCTCCTATGCGCCGGATGATGTGGCTTTTCCTTGTCGGTTGGTTGTGGCTCGCCAATGTCTTGCTGAGCAAGAGCGCATGGCCTTCACAACGCTGGCTTGTGTCCACGGCTCTGACGCTGGCAGCGGCATGGTTCCTCATCTCCGTCCTGACCAAAATCATCCGCAACCCAACGCTGTCACGCGCCGTTGCGATCGGCAGCTGGAGCTATATCGCTCTTTATGCGGTCGGGCTTGACGGCCCGGTTCTATCTGCTCTTGACGGGCTCGCGATTAATTTAGGTGCGGTGAGACTCTCGCTTCTGCTTGTGCTCAAAGCCCTCGTGCTGGCGATCGCCTTGATCTGGTTGGCCATCCTCGTTGGCAATATGCTTTCCCACTGGGTTCAGCGGTCGGCCGACTTGTCGCCTTCCATCAAGGTGTTGATCAGCAAATGCATCAAAATCAGCCTGATCATAATCGCTGGAGCCATCGCTTTGTCGGCGACCGGGGTCGACCTGACGGCGCTGACCATTTTCTCAGGCGCAGTCGGCGTCGGAATAGGCTTCGGCCTTCAAAAAGTCGTATCGAACTTCATATCCGGCATAATCATCTTGATCGACAAGTCGATCAAGCCGGGTGACACGATCACCCTTGGCGACACGTTCGGATCGATCCGTGACCTGCGCTCGCGGTTTGTTTCCGTCATCACCCGAGATGGCAAGGAGTACCTCATTCCAAATGAAGACTTCATATCGCAGCAGGTCGTCAACTGGTCGTTCTCCAGTGATTATGTACGAATCGACGTTGACTTCGGGACGTCCTATAACAGCGATCCGCATCAGGTCGTTAAAATCGCCATTGCGACAGCATCGACCGTGCCCCGGGTCGCAAACCAATATAAGCCACCCGTCTGCTGGCTGACCGCCTTTGGCGCTTCGTCCCTCGACTTTCGGCTTCGCTTCTGGATCTCGGATCCAGCGAACGGGCTGACGAATGTTCGTGGACAAGTCCTGATGGCGCTGTGGGATGCCTTCAAGAAAGCTGGCATCTCTATCCCGTTTCCGCATCATGAAATCATCATGAAAAGCCCTATAGAGATCAAACAACCGGAGTGATTTCGGCCGGAATTGACCCTTGCAAGCACTTCAGACGGCTTCGACACGAGCCTTGCGCCACGCTTCAAACCGCTCGAGCGTCTCTTTATTAGGGGGATAGACGCCGAGTGTCGATTTACCGGATTCGATCTCCAGCTTGAGGAACTCTTCCTGCTCCTCCATCGCGACGGCCTCATCGGCGATTTCGCTCACATATTCGCGAGGAATGATGACGACGGCTTCGCTGTCTCCGAACACGATGTCGTCCGGGTAGACCGCAACGCCGCCGCAGGCAATCGGCTGGTTCATATCCGATGCGTGATGGGCAACCAGATTGGCGGGCGCTGCCGGCCCGAGGCAATAGGTGGGAAGCCCGAGCTGGGCGATATCGGCAGTGTCGCGAACGCCTCCATCGAGCACGAGACCGGCGCAGCCGCGATAGATAAGGCGACGAGCCAGTACCGCGCCAATGCCGGCGATCTCGGCCATCGAGCGGCAGTCGAACACGAGGACGTGGCCCTCCGGTATCGTGTCGATCGCCTTGCGCTGCTGGTTGGACGGATCGGAACTATAGGTCGAACCGTCGATATCCTCGCGGGCCGGAATATAACGGACGGTGACGGCCGGACCGATCATTGGTTTTTCGGCCGCCGCAAGCGGCCGCACGCCACGAACAGCGGTGTTCCTCAGCCCCCGCTTCAGCAGCAAACTGCTGAGACTCGCCGAATTCGTCTGCAAAAGTTTGGCATAAACCGATGGGTCCAAAGCGGTCATAAGATCCCTCCCCTTGTTCGGCAAAAGATCTACCACATCAAAGTGATTGTTCAATAGTGGATTTACAGTTTCTTATTTGGACAATGGATGGAGCCCATTGATGGTTTTCATCAGCGTAGCAGCCGCCTCCAGGACCTCGCGCCGGATCGACCGAGCCCGATCCGGTGTTGCCTCTCCAATGAACGGCACGCTGACGGTGGCGATCAGACGACCTTGATCATCGAATACCGGCGCGGCGAAGGCGCGCAAGCCGAGATTGGATTCCTGATTGTCTTCAGCATATCCATTGCGGCGAATTTCCACCAGCGCCTCTTTCAGCGCCTCCGGATCGTTGATCGTATAGGGCGTCTTGGCCTCCAGCCCGCCGGCGCAGTAGGCTTCGGTTTCACTATAGTCCGAATAGGCCAGAGCAAGCTTGCCTGCGGCTCCGACGTGCTTGCGCGAGCGCCCACCGACCTTGATAAACAAAGCGTAATCGCCGGGACTCGAAGCGGCAAATATCGTCATCATCTCACGTCCCTCGGGCACGGCCAGCTTGAAGGATTCCATGATCCGCTCCGCCGCCGCCGCCAGGATTGGCCTTGCCGCCTCAATCAGCGTCACCCGATCGGCACCGGGCGAGATCCGCCGGGCAAGCTCGACGAATTTCGGCCCGAGCTCGTAGGAGGCTCCGCCATTGACCCGCGCGACCAGGCCGTGCGCGGTCAGCGAGTTCAAAATGCGATAGACCGTCGAACGGGGCACGCGCAACTGATCGACCAAAGCGCCAAGCGAGATGCCCGTTTTCGCATCGGCCACCGCCTCAAGCAGATGCGCCGTCTTTTCCACCACCGGAGAACCATGCTTCGGTTCAATCATGAACTTCATATTCCATTGCAGAATTAATCTTCTTGACTTGCCCGGCGTCGACAACCATCTTGTCCACCGCAAGTGTCGTATTTGACACTACGCGCTTGCGGGAGGAAGTAAAGTCGATAGAGCGCCAAAGAGCTCCTGCGTAGCCGAACGGCTGCCACGAAGCGCATGCCGGCGTGGAACGGGAGGAGGATTTCATGACGACAAGGAATATTCACGCATTACGCATCGGGCTTGCGATCTCCCTGGCGGCGGGTATCGGAATGCCCATCTACGCCGCCGGGGACAAGCTGACGGTTGTGGTGACGGACGAGCCGAAGTCGCTGGATCCCTGCGACACCGATCTTTCGGGAAACTCCCGCATCCTGCACAACAATATCACCGAAGCACTGGTCAACCTCAGCCCGGCAGACGGATCGGTCGTTCCAAGCCTTGCCACCAGCTGGCGACAGGTCGACGACCTGACCTGGGAGTTCAAGCTGCGCGAGGGCGTGACGTTCCATGACGGCAAGCTGTTCGATTCCAACGCAGTCGTCGCCGCCGTCAAGCGTGCTCAAGACCCGGCACTGGCCTGTGAAGTCGGACTGGCCACCTTGAAGGGCGTCAAGCTCAATGCGGTGGTCGTCGACCCGACGACCGTCCTCATCAAAACCGACGTCGTCGAGCCGATCCTGCCGAACAAGATGTCTGCCGTCGACATCGGTTCGCCGGCGACCCCGCACGACGGCAAGACGCGCAGCCCGGCCGGAACGGGGCCTTACAAGCTGGAAGCATGGACGCCAGGCCAGTCCGTCACGCTGACGGCCTATGACGGCTATTGGGGCGATAAGCCGGCGGTCAAAAACGCGACGATCATCTGGCGTGCCGAATCCGCCGTTCGTGCGGCAATGGTGGAGACCGGCGAGGCGCAGATCGCTTACGAAATCGCGCCGCAGGACGGCACGAGTAAACAGGATCAGGCCTTTCCGAACGCTGAAACGTCGCTGCTGAGGATCGATGCCCAGGTGCCGCCGCTCGATGACAAACGCGTGCGTGAAGCGCTCAATCTCGCGATCGACCGGGACGGCCTCGTCGGAACCATTTTCCATGAGGACGCCCAGAAGGCAATGCAGGTCGTGCCGCCTTCGGTGTTCGGCTTCAATCCCGACATTCCCCTCTGGACCTATGATCCGGAAAAGGCGAAGTCGCTGCTTGCTGCGGCCAAGGCCGATGGCGTGCCGGTCGACAAGGAGATCGTCATCTACGGTCGCATCGGCATATATCCCAACTCGTCGGAAAGCCTGGAGGCCATTCAGGCGATGCTTGCGGAGGCTGGTTTCAACGCGCGGCTTGAAATGCTCGAGACCAGCCCATGGCTGAAACGGCTCCTGAAGCCGTGGGACAAGGAACGCCAGCCGTCCATCCTGCAGACGCAAATCGACAATGCCGAGGGGGATGCGGTGTTCACCCTGCCCAACCGCTTCACCACCGACGGCAATCAGTCGACAATCGCAGACGCCAAGCTCGACAAACTGATTGCCGATGGGTCGAAGGCAACCGGCGACGAGCGCAAGAAGCTGTTCCAGGAGGCGTTCCGATACATCGCCGTCGATGCGGTCAATATCGCGCCGCTCTTCCATATGGTCTCGATCGCCCGCGTCGCAAAGGACGTGAACTACACCCCCGATGTGCAGGCCGGCAACGAGATCAAGCTGAAATCGATCAGCTATCACTGATCGGCGATCAGCTACCGCTGACCGAGCCTAACGTCTGTTGCCTGAGGAGAGCGGATGTCGCTGACCTATTTCCTGAGACGTGCGGCCTTCGCGGCGCTCGCGCTTGCTGCCCTGATGACGTCGGCTTTCTTCCTCGTGCGGCTGACGGGTGATCCCGTCAATCTCTATCTGCCCGTCGACGCCTCGGCTGCGGCGCGCGAAGCCATGCGCGTCCGTCTCGGGCTCGATCGTTCGCTTGTCGCCCAGTTCTTCGACTGGGCCTGGGATATGCTCCGCCTCGATTTCGGGACGTCTCTCTGGCACAATCGCCCGGCCATGGACGTGGTGCTGGAAGCGCTGCCGAACACGTTGGCGCTCGGCGCCATCGCGTTGGCACTGGCCTTTGCGGCAGCGATCGTCGTCGGGTCGATCGCGGCGGTGAACGCCGGTGGCTGGATCGACCAGGGCGTCAACGTCCTGTCTCAGGCGGCCGCCAGCGTGCCCGATTTCTGGCTCGGCCTGATGGGCGTGCTTCTGTTCGCGGTCACCTTCCGAATTCTGCCGACATCGGGCTTCGGCGGTCCCGTCTATTGGGTGTTGCCGGTCGCCTGCCTGTTTGCCCGACCTTTCGGAACGCTGGTGCAGATCGTCCGCGGTTCGATGATCGAAGCGTTGAACGCGACATTTGTCCGGACGGCGCGCGCCAAGGGTGCCCGCGACGGGCGCGTGACCTTCGTGCATGCACTGCGCACCGCTCTCCTTCCGGCGGTCACGGTGACGGGCGACCTCGCCGCCCAGTTCGCCGGCGGCGGCGGCGTCGTCGAAGTGGTCTTCGGCTTTCCGGGCATCGGCAAACTTCTGATCGACGGCATCCTGAAACGCGATTTCGCCATCGTTCAGGCATCGATCTTTGCCGTCGCCGTCGTCATCTTCTTCATCAACATCCTGGTCGACATGCTCTATGCCTCGATCGATCCGCGCGTGAGGGTCGAATGAGCGACACATCCGCCGAGTTCCTCCCTGCGCCAGAGCGCCGCGGCCGGCGCATCGCCTGGCTCATGCGGGCGCTCACGGGTGACCCGATGGCGGTCGGGGCCACCGTCTGGCTGCTGATCGTCGTCCTTGCCATTGCCGCTGACAGCCTTTCCCTCCTCGGCGAACACCGCATCTCGCTCAAGGCGCGCAACCTGCCACCCTTCGGCTTCAGGCAATCCTGGACCTTGTGGCTGGGCGCCGATGCGCTCGGGCGCCCGCTCCTCGTCCGCCTCATCGAGGCCGCGTCGACAACCATCGGCATCGCCCTCGTCACCGTATTGACGAGCCTCACCGGCGGGACGCTGCTCGGCGTGATCGCCGGTTATTTCGGCGGCATCGTCGGCAGCCTCATCATGCGGATCTGCGACATCATCCTCGGCTTCCCGACGCTGCTGGTGGCCCTGTTCGGCCTCTATCTGTTCGGCCCGAGCGTCAGCAATCTTGTCATCGTGCTCGCCGTGACCCGCATGCCGGCCTATATCCGCGTTGCACGAGCCGAAACGCTGGAGGTCCGCGAGAGGCTCTTCGTCGATGCGGCGCGCGTCTTCGGCGGCGGGCCTGTCTGGATCCTGCGCACGCACATTGTCCCGAGCGTCGCGCCGACAATGCTGACGCTCGCCTCCGTCAATCTCGCCATGGTCATGCTGTTCGAATCCGGGCTCAGCTATCTGGGGCTCGGCATCCAGCCGCCTTCGGTCAGCTGGGGGCTGATGGTCGCACAGGGCCAGGGCTACCTGTCGTCTGCCTGGTGGCTCAGCTTCTTCCCCGGCCTCGCCGTCATGTTCACCACCATGTCTTTCAACCTTCTCGCCAACTGGTTCCGGATCGTCAACGATCCGTCGCAGCACTGGCGGCTTGTGAGCCGGAGGCGCTGATGGCCCTTCTCGACGTCAAGGATCTTCAGGTCAGCTTCGACACGGCTGCCGGCCGCATCCTCGCCCTCAACGGCGTTTCCTTTTCGCTCGAGCGCGGCGAGGTTCTGGCGCTGCTGGGAGAGAGCGGCTCCGGAAAGTCGGTGACCGCCTCGGCCATCATGGACCTCGTTCCCAACCCGCCCGGTGCGATCGACCGCGGATCGATCCGCTTCGAGGGAACCGAGTTGCTGCAGCTTCCGCGCAACGAACGGCGTGATCTCTGCGGCAACCGGATCGCTCTCATCTTTCAGGACGCGCTGGCCTCGCTCAATCCGGTCTATCCGGTCGGCTGGCAGATCGCCGAGATGTTCCGCATCCACGGGCGCAACCCGGAAGGTGGTATGGAAAATGCGGTGATCGACCTCCTGACGGCGATCGGCATTCCCGACCCTGAACGTCGCGCCCGGCAATATCCGCACGAATTTTCCGGCGGCATGCGCCAGCGCATCATGATCGCGATGGCGGTGGCGCTCGAACCGGACATCATCATCGCCGACGAGCCGACGACGGCGCTCGATGTGACGATCCAGGCACAGGTGGTCGATCTGCTCCGCACCATCCGCGAACGCAGCAATGCCGGCATGATTTTCATCACCCACGATCTTGGCGTGGTGGCCGAGCTCGCAGACCGTGTCGCGGTCATGTATGCCGGCCGCATCGTCGAAACCGCGAGCGTCTTCGAACTCTTCGACGATGCCCGGCATCCTTACAGCGTCGGACTGCTTGCCTCGCAGCCGCGCATCGACACCGACGAGGACGAACTGGTCCCGATCCCCGGCTCTGCCCCCAATCCTGTCGCCCTGCCTTCCGGCTGTGCGTTCCGAACGCGCTGTCCGCGCGCCGCGGCTGTCTGCGCCGAGCTCGCGCCTCACCTTGAAACCGTGGGTCCAGGCCGCCAGGCCGCCTGCCACTTCCCGGTACTGCCAGCATGACCGAACCTCTTCTCAAAGTGCAAAACCTCTCCCGGCACTTCGGCAGTGGCGCAACAGCCGTGCGCGCCGTCGACGATGTCAGCTTCGACATCGCTCACGGTGAAACACTCGGCCTCGTCGGCGAAAGCGGATGCGGCAAGACTTCGCTGGTGCGTACGCTCCTGAAGCTCGGGCCGGCAACGAGCGGCAGCGTCCGGCTCGACGGCGTCGAGATCACTGAGGCAGGCGGCCGCCAATTGCATGATTTGCGCCGAAAGATGCAGGTTGTCTTCCAGGACCCCTACCAGTCGCTCAATCCGCGCCTGCGGGTCGACCGACTGATCGCCGAACCCTGGGCGCTGCATCCCGGTGTGCTGCCGAAGTCCCGGTGGCGGGAGGAGACGATCAGGCTGCTCGAATCCGTCGGATTGCGCGCCGAACATGCGGAACGCTATCCATCGGAATTTTCAGGCGGCCAACGTCAGCGGCTCGGCATTGCGCGCGCTCTGACGCTTGATCCGACACTCCTCGTCTGCGACGAGCCGGTCTCGGCCCTCGATGTGTCGGTCCAGGCGCAGGTCGTCAACCTGCTCGCCAGGCTGAGGCGCGAGCGCAATCTGGCGATGCTCTTCGTCGCCCATGATCTGGCCGTCGTGCGGCATGTCTCGGACCGGGTGATGGTTATGTATCTCGGCAAGATCATTGAAACAGGACCGAAACACTCGATCTTCAGTGCGCCGGCCCATCCCTACACCCAAGCCCTGATGTCGGCCGTGCCGACACCGGATCCGCGGCTTCGCGGACACCGCAGGCGCATCGTCCTGAAAGGCGACCTGCCAAGCCCGGTCGATCCGCCGAGCGGATGCCGTTTTCGAACACGCTGCTGGAAGGCGACATCGATCTGCGCCGAACAGGAGCCGGCCTTGAAGAACAGGACGGCAGCTGCCGGACTGCTGACCGCCTGCCACCACGCCGATCCGGATCTTTCCACGGCCGCCGCCTGAGCCTTGTCGGAGCGGCTGATCGCGGCGAACACCTCGCCCCTGCTATCCGAGGAGACGCGGTTCCTCCTGCGGTCGGTCGGCGTTCTCCGTCACGCCGGTTTTCCGTGCACGCAGGTATTCGCCAACACGTTCGCGGCCCATAGGTTTGGCGAACAAATAACCCTGCAGCGTGTTGCAGCCCATTTCCAGCAAACACATCGCCTGCCGATGGCTCTCTACGCCTTCCGCCGTGACTTTCATATCAAGCTTCCGCGCCAGATTGAGCACCAGTTCAACGATTGCGAGGCTCGATTCATCCACGAGCATCGTGTCGATAAAGCTCTTGTCGATCTTGATGATATCGACCGGCAGGCTTCGCAGATGCGTCAGCGATGCATAGCCTGTCCCGAAGTCATCGAGCGCCACTGTCAGGCCTTTTTTGCGCAAACGTTGCAGGGTTGTCGCAACGGTATCTTCCAGGCCCTGCAGGAAGACCGTTTCCGTCACCTCCAGCACAAGCTTGTCCAGCGGAATGCCTCTTGACGCAAAGGCGGCAACGATCCGGGTTTCCAAGTCGCCCCTCATGAAATCGGAGGCGCTTATATTGAGACCGACCCGCCCGAATTCCAGCCCGCGGTCGATCCAGCTTCGAATGTCGACCGCGACCCGTTCAAGCATGCGGGTCGTAATGTGGTGGGTAACGCTTGAATCTGTGAACGCCTCGTGAAATTGCGCCGCCGACACGATTGAACCATCCGGACGCTGCATTCGCACAAGCGCTTCAAACGCCCAGACCTGACCGTCGGCACAACCAACGATCGGCTGATAGTGTGGCACCATCCGATGTTCGGTAAGAGCCGCTTCCACCTCCCGCACGATCTGAATGCGTCGCGCGATCCTCGAACGCAGGCTCGGCTCGTAGTGTACATAGCTGCCGCGCCGCGTTTCTTTGGCATGATAGAGGGCGAAATCCGCGTTCTGCGAAAGCGTTGCGGCATCCATCATGCCCTCCGAAATTGCCCCACCCACAGTTATCGTCGGATTTATCGTCGGTCCCGCAACCTGCAGCGGGCGACCGATATATTCGATCAGGTGGCGCGCGAGCGAACCCATGCGGCGTACGCTTGCGGGCGCGTCCAGGACAACGGAGAACTCATCGCCGCCAAGGCGAAAGACCTTTCCTCGCTTTCCCAAGCGTTCATCCAGACGTGAGGCCACGCCTTTCAGCAGCAGGTCACCTGCCGCATGGCCAAGGATATCGTTCACTTGCTTCAGGCGGTCGACGTCGATCAGCAGCAAGCCGATGGAAGGAACGTCGGCCGCTGTGAGCCGCTCCATATGAGCATTGTAGGCTGCCCGGTTGGCAAGTCCGGTCAGAGGATCGACATTGGCCGCCTGGAGCAAACGTTGCTCATAGCGCACTTTTTCGGAAACATCCTGAACGATGCCGAACAAACGACTGGGCTCGCCGTTCAAGCGTTCGATATCGCTAACCACGCGAACCCAGCGTTCCTCGCCTTCCGGCGTTACGATGCGATATTCCCTGTCGATTCCGGCCCCGGAGCCATTGAGGACATCGCCAATCCTGCGTCTGACGCTTTCACGCTCTTCGGGAGCATAGCAGCCGATCACCTCCTCGGAGGTCATGCGTTTGCCGACCGGCAATCCGACGGTGCGGTAAATCTGGTCCGACCAGATGATCGTGCCGGTGCTGAGATCCATCTCGAAGCCGCCGACCTTGGCTGAGCGTTCAGTCTGCTCGAAGCGAGCCTGCTTCAGTTCCAATTCGCGTTGCTGCTCTCTCAATAGGCTTTGCTGACGATGTTCCCGGATCAGGCCGACGACCACGCGTGCCAAACTGCGAAGCTGTTCAAGATCCCGATCGCCGAAGCGGCGGTTCTTCGTGTCGAGGACGCAGAAGCTGCCATAGCAGGTCTCCCCTTCCGAAAGCGGCACTCCCGCATAGAACCGGACCGAACGCTCCCTAACGAAGGTGTTTCCGGAAAAGCGAGAATCCTTGTCGGCGTTTTCGACGACCAGCGGTGACTTCGTTTGTACGATATGGCTGCAGAAGGAATGCTCGCGCGGCGTCTCTTTCAAAAAGAGACCGTGCTCGGCCTTGAACCACTGCCGATCACCGTCGACGAACGAAACCAACGCCATCGGCATGTCGAACACACTGCAAGCCAGCCGCACGATAGCATCGAACTCTTCCGTCGGCGGCGTATCGAGAATGCTGGCCTGGTGGAGGAGATTCAATCTCTCATCTTCTGAAAGTGACATGCGACCTTGGGCTCCTCGCAGCGCTTGATGACGCGGAGTGAAACCCTTCATGGGTCGTAGAAGCGGAAGAACTAGCCGCTGACGCTCTATAGAATTGCATAATCTGGTTGCCAAATATTGAATCTGTTGACATATAGTTTTGGTCGTAAGGCGTCCTGCCGAACGAGATATTCTCGTCTGGTGATAAGATCCTGAAGTATCTGATTGGCCGCCAGCGACCTTCAAAAAACATAGGCCACGCGGCTCGCATCCGTGTAACGCGCTTAGCCGACTTCGCCTTTACGAGCGCCTAAGACGGCTTGAACATGAGCCTTTGATGCCTCCGTCTTTTTCTTTGTAAATTCCGACATACATTAAATACTATGTACGTTCCGCCGATTGGCAAGCGGGGATTGAGGTGTTGGCGATGGCAACCGCCAATCTTCACTTTGTTGTTTTTGATGCTTTCAGCTTGGGGCTTCGGCATACCGTCGGCGTCTGACCGCGCGACTGTCGTCCTCAAGGTGAATGGCGCCATTGGACCTGCTATAGCTGACTACGTGGTACGAGGCATTCAGCGTGCTGGCGAACGTGAAGCGGTCTTGATCGTCCTGCAAATGGATACACCAGGCGGTCTTGACACCTCCATGCGGGAAATCATCCGCGCGATCCTTGCCTCGCCGGTGCCTGTCGCGAGTTTCGTCGCGCCAAGCGGGGCACGGGCTGCCAGCGCCGGCACCTATATTCTCTACGCAAGCCACATCGCGGCAATGGCCCCTGGGACCAATTTGGGTGCTGCCACACCAATCGCGCTCGGCGTAAAGCCTTTTGGCGGTGATGAGGAACCCGAAAAGAAACCGAGCGAACCTAGTGGCAAGCAACCGGAAGCTCCAGGCAATGCCCATGAAGCAAAAGCCGTTAACGACGCAGTCGCTTACATCCGTGGGCTTGCGGAATTGCGCAATCGCAACGCCGACTGGGCAGAGCGTGCTGTCCGCGAAGCTGCGAGCCTTTCATCCACAGCGGCAGTGCGCGAACAAGCCATCGATTTCATCGCTGCTGATGTCAACGATCTCCTTGCAAAGGCGCAGGGCCGCATGGTGCGGGTCGGTCAAACGGAGGTCCGGCTCGATACCGCCGGTTTGGCCGTGCAGGAATTCGAGCCGGACTGGCGCACGCGCCTGCTTTCCGTCATTACCGATCCGAACATCGCAATCATCCTGATGATGGTTGGTATCTATGGCCTGATCTTCGAATTTCTCGCACCCGGGACAATGCTTCCTGGCACGATCGGCGGCATCTGCCTCCTCCTCGGTCTCTATGCCCTGGCATTGCTGCCGGTGAGTTTTGCCGGCCTTGGGCTTATTTTGCTCGGCGTAGGATTGACTGTGGCTGAGGCGCATTCGCCAAGTTTCGGCGCATTTGGCATTGGCGGCGGGGTAGCCGTGATCCTGGGAGCAACCATCTTGTTTGATACCGATATACCCGGCCTGGAGGTGTCGCGCCCCCTGCTGGGCGCAATTGCAGTTGCGACTCTCGCCTTCAGCCTTGTCGTTGCTCGCCTGGCATTCACCTCGCGCTTTCGGCCGGTTGCCACCGGTGCAGAGGAGATGATCGGTATTTCCGGTAAAGTTGAGAGTTGGACGGGGCTCACGGGGTACGTCATCGCGCATGGCGAACGCTGGAAGGCCGTTTCCGCCGAACCCCTTGTCGCCGGTGACCCTGTCAGGGTGACCGGCCGCAACGGGCTGGCGCTCGAGGTCACCAGCCGTCCTAAGAACACCTAGCGGCACGCAAGAACGCAGGAGGAGAAGCCATGGATATGTTTGCAGATCTTGCCTTCTATTTGGTGATCATTGTCATTGCGGTCGCCATCCTCGCATCGGCGGTTAATATCCTGAGGGAATATGAACGCGGCGTCGTGTTCACACTTGGCCGCTTTACCGGAGTCAAGGGACCCGGCCTGATTCTGCTCATCACCTATGTCCAGCAGATGATCCGAGTCGACTTGCGCACGCGCGTACTCGATGTCCCCAGCCAGGACGTCATCTCCCATGACAATGTCTCGGTTCGTGTCAGCGCGGTGATCTATTTCAGGGTTATTGACCCTG
>NZ_MXPU01000071.1 GCF_002204185.1 Rhizobium esperanzae
TGCCGCCCGGCTGTTGTCGAGCGTATAGGTCCAGCTGCCGGTGGCGGCATTGAAGCTGAAGCTGCCATAGATGCCGTTGAGTGAGGCCGGGGCGGCAAACACCGCCTCGCCGTCGTCGACGTCGCTGACCGTCAGCTTGCCGGAGGCACTCGGATCGCCGCTGCCGGCTGCCCCCGCCTCGACCGTCGCCCGGTCGTCGGTCACCGTCGCATCGACGACGATCGCAGCCGCATCGTTGGCGCCGGTGATGGCGATGACGATATTGTGGCTGGCGGTGCCGTCGAGCGAGCTGACGCTCAGCGTATCGCTGACCGCGTCGCCCTGGTTGAGCGCCTGCGTCGCCGCCCGGCTGTTGTCGAGCGTATAGGTCCAGCTGCCGGTGGCGGCATTGAAGCTGAAGCTGCCATAGATGCCGTTGAGTGAGGCCGGGGCGGCAAACACCGCCTCGCCGTCGTCGACGTCGCTGACCGTCAGCTTGCCGGAGGCACTCGGATCGCCGCTGCCGGCTGCCCCCGCCTCGACCGTCGTCCGGTCGTCGGTCACCGTCGCATCGACGACGATCGCAGCCGCATCGTTGGCGCCGGTGATGGCGACGACGATATTGTGGCTGGCGGTGCCGTCGAGCGAGCTGACGCTCAGCGTATCGCTGACCGCGTCGCCCTGGTTGAGCGCCTGCGTTGCCGCCCGGCTGTTGTCGAGCGTATAGGTCCAGCTGCCGGTGG
>NZ_MXPU01000072.1 GCF_002204185.1 Rhizobium esperanzae
CAAGCTGACGGTCAGCGACGTCGACGACGGCGAGGCGGTGTTTGCCGCCCCGGCCTCACTCAACGGCATCTATGGCAGCTTCAGCTTCAATGCCGCCAGCGGCAGCTGGACCTATACGCTCGACAATAACCGGGCGGCAACGCAGGCGCTCAACCAGGGCGACGCGGTCAGCGACACGCTGAGCGTCAGCTCGCTCGACGGCACCGCCAGCCACAATATCGTCGTCGCCATCACCGGCGCCAACGATGCGGCTTCGATCGTCGTCGATGCGACGGTCACCGACGACCGGGCGACGGTCGAGGCGGGGGCAGCCGGCAGCGGCGATCCGAGTGCCTCCGGCAAGCTGACGGTCAGCGACGTCGACGACGGCGAGGCGGTGTTTGCCGCCCCGGCCTCGCTCGACGGCATCTATGGCAGCTTCAGCTTCAATGCCGCCACCGGCAGCTGGACCTATACGCTCGACAATAACCGGGCGGCGACGCAGGCGCTCAACCAGGGCGACGCGGTCAGCGATACGCTGAGCGTCAGCTCGCTCGACGGCACCGCCAGCCACAATATCGTCGTCGCCATCACCGGCGCCAACGATGCGGCTGCGATCGTCGTCGATGCGACGGTGACCGACGACCGGGCGACGGTCGAGGCGGGGGCAGCCGGCAGCGGCGATCCGAGTGCCTCCGGCAAGCTGACGGTCAGCGACGTCGACGACGGCGAG
>NZ_MXPU01000073.1 GCF_002204185.1 Rhizobium esperanzae
CAATCAGGTGATCGGCGGGAGGCAAGGCGTCGAGCACGAGACGTGCGCCCTTATGGTCGCTCATCTGACCCTCTGACAGAAGCAGGATAATCGGCCGTCCGTCTACGTCGCATACGGTGTGGAGCTTTGAATTCAGCCCGCCCTTGGTTCGCCCAACACGACGGGGAACATCCCCTTTTTAAGCAGGCTCGCCGCCGTGCGGTGGGCTTTGAGATGGGTCGCGTCGATCATGATGCGCTCCGGCTTCGGCCCCTCGCCGGCGAGCCCGGCGAAGATGCGGTCGAACACGCCCAGCCGGGTCCAGCGGACGAAGCGGTTGTAGAGCGTCTTGTGCGGACCATGGCCCGCCGGCGCGACTTCCACTGGAGACCGTTGCGGATCACGTAGACGATCCCGCTCACCACCGTAAGCATCCGGTGAAGGACGCAGGTCAGGCCGCTTGAGCATCCAGCGTAGTCGGCGTCCAGTTCCACGGAAGCAATTGTTCCAGTTTGCTCGTCGGCGTGTCAGCGATGTTGGCGAGGACATCAGCAAGCCAGGCTTGCGGATCGATGTCGTTGAGCTTTGCGCTCATGATCAGCGTCGCCATGAAGGCTGCGCGATCAGCACCACGATCCGATCCGGCGAAGAGCCATGACTTCCTTCCGAGAGCAAAGCCTCGCAGCGCCCGCTCGGCTACATTGTTCGTCAGGCAAATTCTCCC
>NZ_MXPU01000074.1 GCF_002204185.1 Rhizobium esperanzae
GTGAGCATTCTGATTGAAGCGATTTGCGCCCATGCGGTTGCGCTTTCGATCGATTTCTCCCAATCCTTGGCGAGACGGCGGCAGCGTCCAAGCCAGGCGAAAGTCCTTTCCACCACCCATCTCTTGGGCAGGACGACGAAGCCCTTGGCGTGATCCGAACGCTTGACGATTTCGATCGTCCAGTCACCATGGCCGCACATTGCTCGCCTCAACTTGGCTCCGGCGTAGCCACCATCGGCGAAGATGTGGCGCAGCCACGGAAAACGGCGGCGGATCGCCTTGAGGACATGGGGTGCGCCGTCGCGATCCTGTATGTCGGCAGCATGGATGAACACGAAGATCAGAAATCCAAGCGTATCGGTGACAATCTGACGCTTGCGGCCCTTAATCTTCTTGCCTGCATCATAGCCGGATATTCCGCCGCTTTCCGTGGTCTTGACGCTTTGGCTGTCGATAATCCCTGCCGTCGGTTGCGCCTCCCGTCCCTCGATTTCCCGCGCCGCCATCACCAGAAGCTGGTTGATGCTCTGCCACAGTCCGATCGCGCGCCAAGAATAAAAATAACCGCGCACCGTCGAAACCGGCGGAAAATCGCCCGGCAGCATGCGCCATTGGCAGCCGCTCGAGGCGATATAGAGGATCGCCTCCACGACCGAGCGCATATTCGTCGTCCGACGCCGCCCGCCACGACGCGCTGGCGG
>NZ_MXPU01000075.1 GCF_002204185.1 Rhizobium esperanzae
GTCGCTGACCGTCAGCTTGCCGGAGGCACTCGGATCGCCGCTGCCGGCTGCCCCCGCCTCGACCGTCGCCCGGTCGTCGGTCACCGTCGCATCGACGACGATCGCAGCCGCATCGTTGGCGCCGGTGATGGCGACGACGATATTGTGGCTGGCGGTGCCGTCGAGCGAGCTGACGCTCAGCGTATCGCTGACCGCGTCGCCCTGGTTGAGCGCCTGCGTTGCCGCCCGGCTGTTGTCGAGCGTATAGGTCCAGCTGCCGGTGGCGGCATTGAAGCTGAAGCTGCCATAGATGCCGTTGAGTGAGGCCGGGGCGGCAAACACCGCCTCGCCGTCGTCGACGTCGCTGACCGTCAGCTTGCCGGAGGCACTCGGATCGCCGCTGCCGGCTGCCCCCGCCTCGACCGTCGCCCGGTCGTCGGTCACCGTCGCATCGACGACGATCGCAGCCGCATCGTTGGCGCCGGTGATGGCGACGACGATATTGTGGCTGGCGGTGCCGTCGAGCGAGCTGACGCTCAGCGTATCGCTGACCGCGTCGCCCTGGTTGAGCGCCTGCGTTGCCGCCCGGCTGTTGTCGAGCGTATAGGTCCAGCTGCCGGTGGCGGCATTGAAGCTGAAGCTGCCATAGATGCCGTTG
>NZ_MXPU01000076.1 GCF_002204185.1 Rhizobium esperanzae
TAGGCCTTTACCCCACCAACTAGCTAATCCAACGCGGGCCGATCCTTTACCGATAAATCTTTCCCCCAAAGGGCACATACGGTATTAGCACAAGTTTCCCTGCGTTATTCCGTAGTAAAGGGTACGTTCCCACGCGTTACTCACCCGTCTGCCGCTCCCCTTGCGGGGCGCTCGACTTGCATGTGTTAAGCCTGCCGCCAGCGTTCGTTCTGAGCCAGGATCAAACTCTCATGTTGAGAATTCAATCATTGGCAATTACGTCACGTTCTGAATCGACGAGAACTTCACACCTGTTTTCTAAACGCCAAACCGAAATCCAACGTCAAAAACCAGTGTAACTTCTCTTGATAAACGTGACCGCCAAAGTCTCTTTCAAAGAACCAGCATCGCTGCCGATCCCGCAAGCTCCGCCGCCCACGTTTCTCTTTCTTCTCATCTTCAATTGTCAAAGAACCGACGACCATCAGCCGTCACCAAAACCCGCTCCAAACCTAAGCCCGAAGCAACAAACCAGCAATCGCCAATCCGCTTGAGTTTCTTCAGAACGAAAGACTTCGTCGCCAGCAGCGCCGCCGCCCTCGTTCAGTGAGTGGGCTTATAGAGCTA
>NZ_MXPU01000009.1 GCF_002204185.1 Rhizobium esperanzae
CAATCAGGTGATCGGCGGGAGGCAAGGCGTCGAGCACGAGACGTGCGCCCTTATGGTCGCTCATCTGACCCTCTGACAGAAGCAGGATAATCGGCCGTCCGTCTACGTCGCATACGGTGTGGAGCTTTGAATTCAGCCCGCCCTTGGTTCGCCCAACACGACGGGGAACATCCCCTTTTTAAGCAGGCTCGCCGCCGTGCGGTGGGCTTTGAGATGGGTCGCGTCGATCATGATGCGCTCCGGCTTCGGCCCCTCGCCGGCGAGCCCGGCGAAGATGCGGTCGAACACGCCCAGCCGGCTCCAGCGGACGAAGCGGTTGTAGAGCGTCTTGTGCGGACCATGGCCCGCCGGCGCGACTTCCACTGGAGACCGTTGCGGATCACGTAGACGATCCCGCTCACCACCCGCCGGTCGTCGACCCGCGCGACACCATGTGAAAGCGGGAAATGTGGCGATATCCGCGCCATCTGGCGCTCGCTCAGCAAAAACAAATCACCCATCACGGCCTCCCTCTCGAAGACCTGAATCACATCTCAAGTCAAATTAATAGGTCCTGAGCCTAGGTGCCCGTTGCGCATCGCCAACGCATCGTCCATTGATTGCATGGACAAAGAAGACATCCGATGAAACTTCGTGAATTTGCAAAGCAGCTTGGGCTTTCTCCGACGACGGTCAGCCGTGCGCTCAGCGGCTACCCGGAGGTCAGCGAAGCCACGCGTGCCCGGGTTGCAAGCGAAGCAATGCGGCTTGGCTATCGCCCCGATATCAATGCCGTGCGGCTAAAGACCGGAAGAGCCGGAGCGATCGGCGTGATGATGGCGCGGTCGGGAGAAATCCATTTCGCTGAATTCATGTCGGGCATGGCGCAGCGCCTGGAAACGGCCGATACCGATATTCTCATCACGCCCATCACCGCGCATAATGACGACGACGAGATCCAGGCCTACAGACGCCTGGTCGAAAGCCGCCGCGTGGATGCGGTGATCATTCACTCGCCTCGTCCTCGGGACCCGCGGATCGAGATGCTGAGTAGCCTGCGTCTGCCTTTCCTGGTTCACGGCCGGTCGGAGACGGAGCACGTTCACGCCTGGCTTGATATCGATAATGAAAATGCGGTGCGCAGGTCCACCGAACACCTGCTCGATCTCGGGCACCGCCGCATCGCCATGATCAATGGCCTCAGGGGCAAGACTTATTCGATCCATCGCGAACAGGGTTTTCGGCTCGCCCACCAGGAGCGTGGACTCATCGCCGATCCCAACATGATGATCTGCGATAAATTCTCCGACGAGAGCGGCTTTCGTCATGCCCGCTCCTTCCTCGAGAGAGCAAATGCACCGACCGCCATCGTCGCCGGTTCCACGATGACAGCGCTTGGGGTTTACCGCGCCGTCCGCTCGCTTGGGATGACGGTGGGACAGGATGTTTCCGTCATCGCCCATGACGACGTCTTCCCTTATCTGACGGCCGAAAACATGGTGCCGTCGCTCTCGACAACCCGATCTTCCATGCGTGCTGCGGGCACACGCTGCGCCGAACTGACGCTGCAGCTGATCGCCGGACGCGCCGCCGAGGAGATACATGAATTATGGCCGGTCGAGCTGATCCTACGAGAAAGCACTGCGCCGCCGCGCTGACTGGGCGGCTCCTGTCGCCGAAAGCTTTCGTCCAGCCCGCCAACCGGACTTGAAGCAGGTGAGTTTACCAGATGAGGCAACGGCACAACTGCGCTGTAGCTGGGGCCATTAGCCGGCATGGCGCTTCGCCCCGCCATTCGCCCTGACGAGCGCCATCAGCATCGGGCCGATCGCGAATTCGCCCCTTTCGGTCCTGCGGGTGAGATCGCGGAGATAACCGCCGGGCGAGTTGATGTGTCCTCCCCGTTCCAAGATGCAGGCGATCACGGTCGCGGCGTTTTCCGGCCCCATGCCGGCGCAGGCTTCCTCATAGGCCGAGGGGCTGACGCCGAGCATCGAGCGGACAACGACCGCAGCCGACATCAGGTCGCGCCAGTTGCCGATCGTTCCGCCTGGCCCATAATCGAGAATTTGCGGGCAGGCCTGAAGAACCAGACCAAGCGGGAAGGATTTCAGCGTATGTCCCGCCGCCGGTTCAGCCGCACCGGATTTCCTGCCGCTCATTGCGCCGGCCGATGTCGGACGTTTCAATCTTTGCCCGTCCTGCGGCCCGGCGACAGGTCTATTGTCAGCCACCGGCTTCGCGCCCTGCTTCGTCTCGAAGCTTGGTTCAAGTTCAGATGTGGAGTTGGGGTTTGAATTCTGTTTGTGGTGCTCAGTTTGAGACTCATTGGCGTCTAATTTTTGTAATTTTATATGTCTTTCCAGCAGGTTGACGGCTTCTTCGCGCAGCAGCCCCATCTCGTCGAGCAGTGATGCCAATTCCTCGGCCCCTGCGACACGCGGAATCCTGCGTACAAGATCGCGAAACATCAGCGACATCTGCTCCCAGTCGCCAGGCACAGCTTCCTCGATCGCTGCTGCGATCAGCTTCGAGATATCCCGCCTGCACACGGTGAGGCGCTCCCTGGTCGCCCGGATGAGTTCTCGGTCGGCAACCACCTCGGCGGCCAGGTTTTCGATTTCGACCGCGCGCGCCAGCAGTGGCGCGACGCTGAAGCCGAAAGCCTCATCGATCTCCCCTTCCCTGTCGCGGCGCGCATAGCGCTTTCCGTTCGGGCTGTCCTTGCGCAGGATCAGGCCGGCCTCAACCAGCACGGCAAGATGCCGCCGCAGCGTTGCCGGCGTCATTCCGCGGGCGCGAAGCGAAAGCTGCGCGTTCGAGGGAAAGACGATCAGGCCGTTTTCCTCGGAAATTTCGTCGTCGGGATAGAAGGTCAGCAGCGCATCGAGCACCGTCAGCGCCCGATCGGTCACGCCGAGAGCCGGCCGCGCCTCGCAGATCGCCCTGAACAATTTCCACTTGCTGCGTCTCATTCCAGGCTCGATCGTCTCGGCCAGTTGCTGGCTTGCCAGCATGCCGAGCGACATCGGCCGCCGCCCAAAGGGCGTCGTCACATATCCACTCTCCATTCGCCTTCACCTTCGTTCAGGCAAAAGAAAACAGTCCACCACTTTGGTGCCTAAGACGCTTGACTGTGATTCGTGGAAATGCGATTCTCGATGTGCTTAAGATCTGAGAAGGGCTTCCGCGACGGCGTCGTTGGGGGCCTTTTTCTTTTGCGCGCTACGCTCCTCTGTGCTTTTTGAATTCCTGGAACAGGCCCTGCAGCCGTTCCTGGACGAATTGATCAAAACCGGGCGCGCTCTTGCCGTCGAAGATAAAGGTGGCGCCGGACGCTGTTTTCTTGACGGCCACCGGCACGCCGCTGACCTCGGATTTGACGACCGCCGGCTTCGGTGCCGCGACCTTCTTCGTTGCCAGAACGAATGCCCGGTGAAATCGCTCGTCGCTCGACATCCTGCGCGCGTCGTCCGCGGACAACTCCGCGATGATCTTGTCGACATCGGCGCTTTCCAGCCGTTCGCCCAGTTCCAGCCATCGCCGCCGGCCGATGTCAGGCGCCGCCCCGATGGCGTTGATGAGATCTAGGGGCACCTGCCGTATTACGATCAGCATCCTCGACAGCGCCGCCTTGTCGACGCTCAGCGCCGCCATGATGACGTCGCGGCCGAAGCCGCGTTCCTCGAGCCGCGACGCGAAGAGCGCGCGCTCGATATAGGAGAGATTCGTTCGGGCGCTGTTTTCCTGCCCCTGGCTGACGACAAGCTGGCCGTCGGTCAGATCGCGCACGACCGCGCGCACCCTGACACCGATCTCTCTCGTCGCCGCCAAGCGGCGATGGCCATAGGCGACCTGATAGCGGCCTTTGGCTTCCGGATGCGGACGTACGAGGATCGGGACCTGCTGCCCATGCTCTCGGATCTGCTCGACCAGCTCGGCGAGTTCAGCCGCGTCGATCGCCAGGCGGTCGCTGACGAAAGACCCGTCGATCAGTCCGGGGTCGAGCTCGACAATCATCTGGCCAGCAGCAAGCTGCCGCTCCAGCTCGCCGGCACGCTCCACCTTCTCGGTGATGTTGCCGAGCGTCTTGGTAATGCCGCCGACTGGCCCGCCACTGCGCTCCTGCGGTACGAAGCCGGCAATCGGGCGATTATCACGTGGCGCGACCGCTTCCGCCCTTGCCGGGCTCGGTGCGGAAAATTCGATGAGGTTCTTGCGCGCCATGCTATCTCCTTCCCCAGGTGGAGCGAATATGCGCTTCGATCTCACCATTCACGAGGTTCAGTGACTCCAGCGCCCGATCATAGGTTCCGCGCGTGAACTGCGACCGCTCGACTTCGTAGAGTGTCTGCTTGGTGACGCCGGCA
Organism: Rhizobium esperanzae; assembly: GCF_002204185.1. Classification (GTDB taxonomy): domain Bacteria; phylum Pseudomonadota; class Alphaproteobacteria; order Rhizobiales; family Rhizobiaceae; genus Rhizobium; species Rhizobium esperanzae. The sequence continues at coordinate 4,350 of NZ_MXPU01000009.1, forward strand.
TCGGAAACGGCCGTCGATTTCACCATGGCATTGTGGAGCATGCGATTGCCGAAGATCGCCCGCATGAAGCCGGTCATCTGGCTCTGCGGCCCGTCATTCGGCTCGAACCGCGTCACGAGGTAGCGCATCCAGTCGTAGCTGGTGCGCCCACCGGCCCTTTCGACGACCGACATCAGTTCGCTCGTCATCGTCAGAAACTGCGACATCGACATGACGTCGAGCATCTGCGGGTGAACCGTGATCAATACCGAGGTCGCGGCGCAGAGCGCCGACATCGTCAGGAAGCCGAGCTGCGGCGGGCAGTCGACGACGACGATGTCATAGAGGCTTTCGATATCGGTCAGCACCTCGCCGATACGGGCAAAGAACATCGTCTCCGCCGTGCCCGATGCCATGGCCTTCGGCGTCTCGTGCTCGAATTCCATTAATTCGAGATTGCCGGGAATGAGATGCAGGTTCGGCGTATAGGTGGCGCGCACGATATCGGCGATCGGGCGCGGATCGTCATAGCGGATTGCGCCGTAGATCGTTTCGCCCTCGCCGACGTCGAATTCCGGCTGATGGCCGAACAGCGCGGACAAGGAAGCCTGCGGGTCGAGATCGACGGCGAGTACGCGGTAGCCCCGGAGCGCCATGAATTGCGCGAAGTGAGCCGCGGTCGTGGTCTTGCCCGAGCCACCCTTGAAATTCATGACGGAGACGATCTGGAGCTTTTCGCCCGGCCTGCGGGCCGGCACATATTTCGGTGTGCCGTTCCGTTCGTCGAGGACGCGTCGGATCCGGTCCATGTCGGTTGCACTATAGAGCCGGCGTCCATTTGCCAGCGGATCCGGGCCATGGCCGTCGGCCGCTACCTGCCGGAGATAACCTTCGCCGATGCCGATGAAGGCCGCAGCCTCCGCCGGGGAAAATGTCCTGATCGTCTTTTGCGACAGCGGGGGAAAGATTTTGGCCTGATGCTGCTGAAGTTGATAGGATAACTCCTGCGCATCTGTTGCCAGAAGCGATGGGAGATGCTCTTGATCGTCTTGGAGAGCAAGACTCGGCTGCATATTGGTTTTCCCGCGTAACTGCGCAATTTTTAACGAAAGCGCTTCAGTTGCGCAGTTGCTATATGCCCCGATTCGTTGGCATTTTACAAACGCTTAACTAAACAGCACTGTTCAGATCCCAGACGGTGAACCGAGCGAGATAGATTTCATGGCTTTGCCAGCCATCTCGACGGCGACATTCGACTGGCAGGCCGGTCGGATTTCAAGTAGGGCTGAAAGCCCGTGAAGCTTCAGAATAGCATTCCCCCGATCACTGTGGCCCGGATATCCCGATCGTGTCTCTACTCTCCTTTTGGAAGACGATTTCAACGAGTTCGATCTCCCAATAATCGGCAACAACGGCAAGCTCTGCGAATTCGCCGAATATTGGTCCAAGGCGGCCGACCGCCTGATCCACGAAACCGCGATCGAGACGCCGGTAAGCTTCATTGTCCACTCCAGGCTCGAGGTGTATACTTACCTCAAAGAAGGACAATACTTCTTCTCCGACAGCGGGGTCTCGTGTGGGCTGGGTCCGAATTGCCCGCCTTGCCGAACGAAGTAGTCACCTAATTCCTGAAGATCCTGGTGATCTCGACGAGAGCGCGCGAGTTCGATTCTCTTCGCCGATGCGGCCGGCGCAGTCGTGCTTTTATCATCGCGTGATTGTTACAGCGGTCTCCTCGGCGCCGATCTTGCCGCCGACGGAAGCGGTTGCGACTTGATCTCGATTTCCGCCGGCGGCAGCAACTGTCCCTTTGCACCGGGATGAGGACGGAAAACTTCCTGATGACGATGCGCGATGGACGCGAGGTGTTTTCGCGGGCCGTTGAAATGATGACAGTCACCTCGAAGCGGGCACTCGACCAGTCACGAATTGCGGTAGAGGTTATCAGCCGCTTTGCCCCGCATCAGGCCAATACTAGAATCTTCAGCGCTGTGTGCTAGAAGCTGGGTATCCCGACTGTGAAGACGGTGAACACGATCGGCGATTACGGCAATCGTCGGCCACGACCATTCCGCTGTCGCTGTCGATTGCCAATGAGGAGCGCCGGTTTTTTCCAGGAGAGACGCTCCTTCTGGCTCGGCGGGTGCCGGACTGACGGGCGGCGGTGGTCCTGCGATTTTGATCCGGCGTTGCAGTGACGCAGGCGCGCTACTGCCGGTTGGCTGGGCTGCGGCCGTAAAGCAAAAGCATGGCGATGATGACGACGCCGTAGATGATCTGCCGCCCTGCCTCCGGCATCTGCATGACGGAGAGGATCGATTGCAGCAGCGTAATCAGGATCACGCCGGCGACGGTGCCGAGATAGGAGCCCTTGCCCCCGAGAATGGAGGTTCCGCCGAGGACGACGGCGGCGATCGAGGGCAGGAGATAAGCATCGCCCATGGATTGCGCCGCTTTCGAGGCATAGCCAGCAAGCAGCGCACCGCCGAAGGCGCTCAGCGCCCCTGAGGCAATGAAGGCGATCATGACGATCCGGCGGGTATTGATACCGGAAAGATAGGCGGCACTCTCCCGATTGCCGATACCATAGACGGACCGGCCGAATGTCGTGCGGTTAAGGACGAAGACCGTTGCAGCGCCGACGACCGCCCAGATGAGAACGGCATTGGGTAGCCCGGGCAGAAGGAAGCCGGTTGCCAGATAGCGCATCGCAAATGTTGCCGAATCCTGTGGCGAGAAGCCGCCAGTATAGACGACCATCAGTCCTTGCGCGACGGCGTTGGTCGCCAGCGTGATGATCATCGAGGGGATGCGCAAATAGGCGACGCCGATCCCGTTGGAGAGCCCGATCGCCATGCCGCAGGCAATGCCGAAGGGAATGGCTAGAGCCTCGCCGAGTGGCCCGTAAGCGGCAGCCGCGCACGCCATCATTCCGCCGACGGCGACAGACCACGGTACGGAAAGATCGATCTGGCCGAGCAGCACGACGATCATCATGCCTGTGGCGATCACGCCAAGAAAGGATGCGACCTTCAACTGCTGCAGGAGATATTCCGGCGACAGGAAACTCGCCGAATAGAAACTGCCGATGATGAGCAGCAGGAAAATGCAGGCGAAGGCGGTGGCGATGGCCGGGTCCAGCCGATGCATGAACTTGGAAAGCCGGGTCACTGAGTGTTCTCGCATTAGGTTGTTCATCCGAACCATTCCAGGCGATTGCGCACACGGAACAATGCGAACGCGCCAAGGCTCACGGCGACGAGCAGCACCACACCCTGGAACAGCGGCTGCCACAGCGGATCGAAATCGAAGACGAAGAGCAGGTCGCCGATGGTTCGGAAGGCGAGGGCTCCGAAGATTGCGCCGATCGCGCTGCCTTTGCCGCCGAACAGGGATACGCCGCCGAGGACCACCGAAGCGATTGAGAACAGCGTATAGGCATTGCCGCTCGCAAAGGCTGCCTCGCCGGTGAAGGTGAAGAAGGTGAGGAAAAGCCCGCCAATCGACGCAAGAAGACCGGCGAGCGCATAGGCGGTAAATTTCGCGCGGCGGATGGGCAGGCCGGACATATAAGCCGCGATCTCCGATGAACCGGAGGCATAGGCTGCCCGCCCGATCAGGGAGCGGCTGAACGGTACCCATATGACGAGAACGACGGCGATGAGAGCGACAAGGCTGGCCGGCAAGAGGTTGAAGACCTTGCCGGTCATGACGTCGGCCAGTTCCTCGTTGACCGATCCGCCGGGAAAGGGTCGCAGCAGGAGGGCAATGCCGAAGAACACAGCGCCGGTGGCGATCGTGGCAACGATCGGCTGCAACCGTCCATAGATGACGATCAGGCCGTTGAGCGCGCCGCAGGCAAGACCGGTTGCCAGGACGGCCATCACCCCAAGAGCAGTTTCAAGCGGCGAGCCGAGCACGAGCCAGGAGGCCAGCGCATTGGTCAGGATGAAGATCATGCCGACCGAGAGGTCGATGCCGGCGGTGATCACCACCAACGTCTGAGCCATCGCGACGAAGGCAAGCAGCACGCCCTTGTTCGCCGCGGTCTGGACGACGTTGGCCGTCAGTCCGGCGGGATGATTGGAGACGTAGATTGCAAACATGACGAGGAATATGCCGGCTGCCATCAGCGTGCCGCGCCGTTCGCCCAACCGGTAACGCCACTCCGTCATGCCGCGCTCCCCACATTCTCGCTGCCGACATTCAGTGCGCTCGCCACCAGCGCATGCTCGGTGATGCCGTCGCCCTTCAATTCGCGTCTGATGCTGCCGTTGTAGAAGACGAGAACGCGATCGCAGCAGCCGATCAACTCGCCGTAATCCGTCGAATAAAAGAGAATGGCTGCTCCCGCTTCGGCCAAGCGCCGCAGCAACTGATAGATCTCCTGCTTGGTGCCGACATCGATGCCGCGTGTCGGATCGTTGAGCAGAATGATCCGCGGCTTGCGCATCAGCCACTTGGCGATGACGACCTTCTGTTGGTTGCCGCCGGAGAGCGCTCCTACCGGAATGTCGAGACCTGCCGTCTTGATCGCCAGTAGCTGTACCATCTCCTCGATCAGCCGTTCTTCCTTTTCCTGATCTATCACCCACGCTCTGGACACCCGGTCCAGTACCGCAAAGGATAGATTTTCCCGGACCGTCATCGGCAGCATCAAGCCTTCCGTCTTGCGGTCCTCGGGGATGAGCGCCATGCCGATCTGTCCGGATTTTGCCGCTGCCGGGCTTGCGAGCGTAACCGCCTTGCCGTCGACAAGGACGGAACCTGTGGTCCCGCGCAGGACGCCAAAGAGCGCAAGCAGCAGCTCGCGCTGCCCTTGTCCATCCAGGCCTCCAAGGCCGACGACTTCACCACGACCGACAGTGAGTGAAATGTCGTGCAGCGTATCCGCCCAGCCGAGCTTGCGGCATTCCAGGACCGGACGGACTTCATCCTTCGCAACCCGTTCCGGTTTCGGCGGAAAGGCGCGGCTGTATTCCCGTCCGATCATCATTTCGACGATCTCGCCATCGCTGCGCGTGGCTGCCGGGAAACTCGCCACATTGCGGCCGTTGCGCAAGACCGTGCATTGATCCGCCAATTCGGCGATCTCCTGCATGCGATGAGAAATGTAAAGGAGTGCCAGCCCTTCGGACCTCAGCCGCCGCAAGACGGAGAAGACCTCGGCGACATCGGCTGCCGTCAGTGCCGACGTTCCTTCATCAAGAATGAGAATGCGCGGTTTCCAGGCAAGCGCCTTGGCGATCTCCACCAGTTGTCGGCGCGAGAGCGGCAGGTCCTTGACCAGCTCGCGCGGATGAATGTCGCTGGCGCCTGCCCGCGCGAGCATCTCCTCGGCGATGACGCGTTGCGCCTTCCGGTCAATCAGGCCGAAACGGCGCGGCGGAGCGGCGATAGAGATGTTGTCAGCAACGCTGAGGTCCGGGATCAGCGAGAGTTCCTGAAATACGCAGGTGACGCCGGCGGCGGAAGCCTCGGCCGGAGAGCGGAAGGTCACCGGATGTCCGTTGAGCAGCATGCGGCCTTCATCCGGCGCGACGACGCCGGCCATGATCTTGATCAGCGTCGATTTGCCCGCCCCGTTCTCGCCGAGAATGGCGTGGATTTTCCCGGCTTCCACGGCGAGTTTGGCGTTTTCCAACGCATGCACGCCGCCGTAACGCTTCGATACACCGCTCATCTCAAAGAGCGGGGTTGCCGCCGTTTCTTCTGTTACCGTCATGAATGTCCTCGGGGCAGGTGTTTCTCGCGCGCCGCGGGCAGAGCCGCGGCACGCCGCTCAAGCGATCCGGTTGGACCCCGGCCTATTGGTTTTCCTTCGACTGCCCCATGATCTCCTGTGCGGTGAAATTGATGCCGCAGGTCGGAAAAGCGTTGCCGACGAAGAAATTGTCCGACTGATCCGGATAGTAGTCCTGGCCCTCTTTGAAGTTCGGGTCTTCGACGATTGCCAGCGGCAGCTTGATGGACTGCGGCACGACCTGTCCTTCAAGTGCTGCGATCGCCGTCTTGATTGCAACCGCCACCTGGGCAGGCCCGGTGCCGGCCGAGGAGCATTTCAGGCCCTCGCCAGCATATTTGGCGCAGAACTTACGGAAGCCGTTCTCGGTTTCGCCACCGAACGGCACGAATGGATGTTTGGCATCGATCATTGCCTGCACGACGCCGGTATCGCCGCCTTGCGCGGTGATGCCGTCGAACTTCTTGTGCACGGCTATCGCGTCGGCGGTGGCCTTCTGTGCCGTTGGGTCGTCCCACTTGCCTAGTACTTCGACCACATCCCACTTCTTGCCCGTGGCATCCAGGGTTTCGTGTATGCCGTTGTGGCGGTCGGTATCGACTGACGTTCCGGCAACCCCGCGCACCTCGAGAACTTTGCCGCCGTCAGGCAGGTGCTTTGCTAGCCAGTTCGCCCACAACACGCCGAGGCCCTTCTGATCGACGTTGACGTTGATTGCGTCTTGCGTATCCAGAATATTGTCGAAGGCGACCAGGACAACGCCGGCCTGCTTGGCGCGCTTGATGACGGGTCCGAATGCCGTCGGATTCTGGGCATTGACGACGATGGCGTCGTAACCGGAATCGATGAAGTTGTTGATCGCCGAAATCTGCGCCGGCACGTCTTCACCGGTGGAAACGACCTTGAACTCCTTAAGTTTGGCGGCGACATCCGGCTGAGCGGCATAGGCTTTCGCCGTCTGGATCATCTGAATGCGCCAGGTGTTGGCGATATACCCATTGGCGAGCGCGATGCGATACGGTCCGTCTTTTTTGGGAAATTTGAAGAACTTGGTATCCGCCGTCCACGGCACGAAGCAGTCAGGGTCGGCCGCAGGCCCGCTGACAATTTCCGGTTGGGCAAGAGCCGTGGAGTGGGAAAGCGTAAATACAGCCGCGGCGAGAAGGCCGCCGACCAATGTCTTGTACATCGAATCCTCCCATTTGTTGCCATGTTCGGATCGGCATCGAATGGGTGTCGGAATCATCGACTGTCCGCTGCAGTTTGTTCTGCAGTCGGTTGCCGGTCCGGCAATGCATGTCGACACGCTATCCAAATGACGCCGAATGGGCTCCTCCCGAGGGCGTCACGCAGCCGATGGTAGCGCTGCCAATCATGATTGTAAAGAAGCACGCAATGACCTGATTAGCGCGGATTCTCAGGCTCAACCGGAGCAGATAGGGTCGCTGGGGCCTGTCCTGAAGCTGCTCTTTTGCCGCCGCGAATTGACTTCACACGATGCCGTGGCACTGGAGCTTGTCGCAGCAACGAAATTGTCCGATGCCGTGCCTCGAGCAGGCTCGAAGGCACCTAAGTCGCCCAAAGCTGCTAGCAAATAGCGACATTCTGGAGCAGCTGCCACAATATCCAAGCGAAGGGCTGATGCTACCGTGGCACTTGCTACATAATGCCGCAACTATGTCGGCGCTGCTGAAAACACTAGCGGTTCGAATGGCAGCATCAGATTTCTGCCTGGCCTTCGAGGTAGAAGACGCAAGAACCCTCAAGCTCGACGCGCTCGCCTAGAGTACGGCAACGTAGCTCACCACCACGCGCGGAGGCCTGGAATGCGCGTAGGCTGGTTTTGCCGAGCCGGTTTGCCCAATAGGGCGTGAGCGCACAATGCGCTCCGCCCGTGACCGGATCTTCAGGAATGCCTTTGGCGGGGGCGAAATAGCGGCTGACGCAGTCATAACCATCGTCGCCCGGTGCGGTGACAATCAGACCAGCCCGGCCAAGAAGGGTGACTACCCCGAGATCCGGGGCCAGTTTCCGAACCTGTTCGGCAGTTTCCAGGACCGCGAGATAGTTATGCTGATCCACCAAAGTCTCGGTCGGGTTCTGCCCGATCGCCGCGGTCAGCGCCTCGGGCGTGGAAGTGGCAAGCATGGGCCGAGCCGGAAAGTCCATGACGTAGCTGTCCCCCGAACGGGAAACGACGAGCGGGCCGCTCGCGGAATGAAAGGTTACGACCTCCCGACGCGGCTCAAGCCGCTCAAGAACCACAGCAGCGCTTGCGAGCGTGGCATGGCCGCATAGAGGCACCTCAACGGTCGGCGTGAACCAACGCAAACGATAGTCGGCGCCGTCACGAACTAGGAATGCGGTCTCTGCGAGATTATTCTCGGCGGCGATGTCCTGCAGACGCGCATCATCGAGGAAGCTTTCGAGGATCATCACGGCAGCCGGATTGCCGCCAAAGCGCCGCCGCGTAAAGGCGTCTACCTGGAAAATCTGTACCAACATTAAGGTCTCCGTTCATTTGCTCCCAGACAGCCGCTGATTGACCAGCAGTCAATTCGCTTGTTGTCGCCGTGACAATTTCAAGGAACACGTCGATGCTTTGTGGCACTTGCTCCATAATGCCGTAAAATAACCCCATGGTGCTCACCCCCGCGAGAATGCGGGGCTTTTTTTGTTTGGCATCTACTGGAACCGCACTACAAATCACGGCGCCCCATAGTGCGACTTTAGTCCGTCTTTCTCTGGCTAAGATTCAAGATAGATTTTCTTCATCCTTGTCGAGAGGACGCCAGGGAGGTTTTAGCAATGTTGCTGCGTATCCAGTCAGAACCTCCCTGGCGAAGCAAATAACACTTGCCAAGATGAGTTAAACTATGTTCAACACCGCAGTGGAACCTAGTCAGTCCCTCTTTCGTTGAAGTAACAGGAAGCACGGGTGTTCCTCCTGTGCGATCCGTTGTCAAGACTCGCCCCGCTTCGGCGGGGCTTTTTTTGGCATCGGTATCGGAACCGAGTTGATACAATAAAGTTAACTCACCGGATCGCGAGAGAAAGCAAGTAACGTTCAGATCGCACAATGCCCTTTCTCTTAGCGATCCACTCCATCCCAGAGTTGGGTCGTGCGGAGGTAAGTTTCCCGGTCTGCTCCCAAAGCCACGCTCCGCGCGGCCCGACGCTTTCGATAATTCAAAAGGAGTAGGGATAAAGGAGGGTCCGTTGGTTTCCACTGAGAACTGACCGGTATTTCCAACGAGATCTGACCCGCCTTTTATGCATGTTTCGGGTCTGTGTTTGCGGTCAAGGTCGTTTCACGAACGTTGTCGCTCGCGGAGGGACGAGCGGATTTCTTGAGGAAAATTGGCAGGCGATCATCGATCTGGAAGGCGCGACAATGTCCTCCAATTTCGGTCACGCTCACCTCGACGAGCAGCAGTAAAAACTCGACTAACCTGCCTAATCCCTGTTTGCAACGAGTGGCAAGGTCCCGTCATTCGGATGGCGGGATTCAGCCTGTCGTGCGGCGGAGACGAGACGTCGCCTTGCGCGGATCGAATGCCATTGTTGGTCGATCAGGACGCCGATGAGAATCACGCCACCCATGACGGCGAAGTTCAGCGACGAGGGAATGCCGAGCAGGTTCACAAGATTTTGCAACTCTTGCAGTAGGACCGTACCCAGCACGACCCCGACGATCGATCCCTCACCGCCGCGGAGTGAAAAGCCGCCGAGCACGGCGGCGGCGATCGCGTAGAGCTCGTAGAACTGGCCATGGCTCGCCGGCGAGATCGACCGCGTGTACATGGCGAAATAGATCGCCGAAAGCGCCGTAAGCAGTCCGCAGATGACATAGGCCGTCATAACCAAACGGTCGGTCCGGATACCTGAATAGCGAGCAGCCTCTTCGTTCTTTCCAATCGCGTAAAGATAACGGCCGAACACAGAGCGATGAAGCACCAACCACATGGCCACGGCGATGACGACCATAGCAATGAAGGTGCTGGGAATGCCATAGAGCCGCCCCGCGGTCAGAAACTCAAGCTCCGGAAAATTCTGGCCGAAAGCAAATCCCGCCGTTCCGTCGGCCGTATAGAAGCGCGCAGCCCCGCGATAGATCAGGAGGCCGCAGAGGGTGACGACGAATGGCTGCAAGTTGAGCCGGGTGATGAGCCAACCGTGGACGGCCCCTATGACTGCGCCGAGCAGGAGAATGAGCGGTAGCGCCAGCGTCCAGGGCATATCTTGTACGGCAATGAAATCGACGAACAGTACGCCAAGAAGCGCTACGAGCGAGCCCACCGAAAGCTCGATACCGCCCGTAATAATGACAAAAGCTTGCCCCATCGACAGGATGCCGAACAGGCCGATCAGGTTGGCGGTGTTCGCAAGGTTGATCGGCAGCAAGAAGCGCGGGTTGATGATGGCGACAACGACGCCGACAACGACGATCAAAAGCAGCAGTCCAAGATCTTTCTTGATCATTCGAGACCCATCCCCCGATACCAATTCATAATGGCCGCAGCCGCTATTTTAGGCTTTTGCCGACAGCAAGCAAAAGGACGCTTTCCTGGCTGAATTCGTCCTCTTCGAGAATGCCGGCAATCTGGCCCTCGTGCATGACGGCGATGCGGTCAGAAACGCCAATCACCTCTTCCATGTCGCTGGAGATCATCAGGATCGCGACACCGGCATCGGCAAGCGCTCGCATCAGGCCATAGATTTCGTTCTTCGCGCCGATATCGATGCCGCGTGTCGGCTCATCGAAGATCATTACCCTCGGGCTCATCGACAACCATTTGGCCAGAACCACCTTCTGCTGGTTGCCACCGGACAGAGTGCCGGTTCGTGTCGAAACGGAGGGCGCTTTGATACCGAGACGAACACGCTGCTTTTCAGCGGCCTCGATCTCCCGCGCAGCGGAGACCATGAAGCGGCTGGAAATCCTGGGAAGATCGGCAAGCGTGATGTTCTGGGCGATCGGAAGATCTAGAAGAATGCCATTGCGCTTGCGATCCTCCGGCACCAGAAAGATGCCGCGGGCGACAGCGTCCCGGGCAGAACCGATCTTAATTTGGCGTCCGTCCTGCAGAATGGCTCCGCCGTAACTCCGGTCGATGCCGAAGAGTACCCTTGCAAGCTCGCTGCGGCCAGACCCGACGAGGCCTGCAAGCCCCAGGATTTCTCCGTACCTGATTTCCAGGTCAACGGGGCGGCTGGGATAGGCCTCGGTGCGCACGCCGCTTACCTTCAATGCGACCGGGCCTGGCGAACGCTGCGGTTTTGCCGTCCGGGCCGCGAGCAACCGGCCGATCATCAGCTTGACCATCTGATCATGGCCAATGTCCTTCTTGGCGAGCGTACCCACGAGCGTGCCGTCGCGCAAGACGACCACCCGGTCTGCTACGCGCTCAACTTCGTGGAGGCGGTGCGAGATGAAGATTACACTGATACCGTCCGCTTTCAGCGATTTGATGATGTTCAGCAGCCGTTCGGTTTCGGCCAGCGGCAGGCTGGAAGTGGGTTCATCGAAGATGACAAGCCTGGCCTTGATCGACAGTGCCTTGGCGATTTCCACCATCTGTTGCTCGGCAAGGGAAAGCAACGCAACGGGTGTGTCGGCGGAAAAATGTGCCCCTACCCGCTTCAAGAGCGGGGTCACCATCTCTCGAAGCCGGGCGCGATCGACAAACTTGAAAGGTCCCGCTTTCAACGGCTCACGGCCCAGGAAGATATTGGCGGCGACGTCGAGATTGTCAAAGAGGTTGAGTTCTTGATGCACGAAAGCGATGCCGGAGGCGATGCTCGACTCCACAGTGAGGTGGCGAAGTTCTACGCCGTCGAGCAGGATCGTGCCCCGATCCGGAGCGATCACGCCGCCAAGAATATTCATCAGCGTCGATTTCCCGGCCCCGTTCTCGCCGACCAAGCCGATGACCTCTCCCGGCACGATGTCGAGCGACAACCCCTCAAGCGCTACAACGCCTGGAAAAGTCTTACCAACGCCGGAAAGCGAAAGGAACGGCGTTGCAGGCGCGTCCGGTGACGGGATGTCTGAGCTATGATTCATTGCCTGTCCATGACTGCGGGTGCTGCGGCATGAAACGCCTTTCGCGGCGGGGAGTACCCCGCCGCGAAAGAGAATTACTTTCCAGCCATGGCCTTCAGGTTAGCGGCATATTTGTCGACGTCATCCTTGCCGATGATCACCGTCGGAATGATGATCAAACCGTTGCTGGGAACACCTGATTTGTCGCCTTTGAGGTAGGCGGCCATCAGCTTCATCCCCTGATAAGCCCATTCGAACGGCTGCTGCACGACGGTTGCCGCGACCGTGCCTTCCTTGACGCCGCCGAGCGTGATCGGATCGTCGTCAAAGCCGACGACGGTGATCTGGCCGAGCTTTCCGGCGTCGCGCAGCGCCTCATAGATGCGTGGCGTGTTATAGGAGTAGAAGCCGACCATGCAGGTCACGTCCGGGCTGGCCACCAGCGCATCCTCGACATTCTTTTTTGCGCGTGTCTGGTCGATATCGTCGCCACGCACATCTGTCAGCTCGATCTTCGTGCCCTTAAGCCCATCCTTCATGCCCTGAATGCGTTCCTTGGCATTATCGGCTCCAAGGAGCCCGACAAAACCAATGCACTTGCCGCCATCCGGCATTGCCTTCTTCGCGATTTCGGCCGCCTGCAGACCGGCGTCGATATTGGATGAGCCGATATAAGCTACGCGGTTGGTCTGCGGCGCGTCGCTGTCGGTCGTGAAGAGAGCTGTTTGTGAGCCGATCTTGTTCAAGCCCTCGGTCTGAGTCTTGGGATCGACTGCGGAAACCATGATCCCCTTGACCCCCGCACTGACGAGGTCTTCCATCAGGCGCTGCTGGATGGCTACCGATGCCTGCTCAGGGTACTTCAGCTCCAGTTGGTAATCTGGCAATTCGGCCTGGGCCTTCTTCACGCCCGCTTCCGCAGCTTTCCAGAAGTCGGACGCTCCGTTGACGACGAAAGCAAGAGTCGGTTTGTCGGCGGCATCGGATACTGCAATCGGCGCCGCGCTCAGTATCAGCCCGGCAAGGAACAAGGCTGCATTCCGTTTCAGCTGTTTCATAATATACCTCCCGAGGGGCCGCAGTCGCATGGGCCCGTTTGCGAATTACGGCCGGCCGATGCGCGCCCCCTCCTAGGGCCGCCGCAAAAACGCGACGAGTGGCATAGGTTCCGATCGCTCTCTGACGGTATACAAGAATCTTAATTAGTAAATAGTATTATCAATGCACATCAAAACATTTCATCGCGGAACAGTGAGAATGAAGTTTTACAGTGAGGATTGGCAAGCATTGCAGGCGTTCGCGCGATTGCCAGCACTTTCGGATAAATGCTAATATTAATTACCTAAACCGCCATTCCTTCTAAGATCCGGAGATCATTCCCCCCGAATGCGAAAGCCTAAGACCCGAAAGAATCCTGAAATGGATAAGCCCGCCCGCGTGACCATGATGGACATCGCGGCAGCGGCCGGCTGCTCACAGGCTGCTGTTTCCTTCGTGCTCAACGACACGCCCGGCACCCGCATCTCACAGCAGACGCGCGACCGCGTATTGGAGGCGGCGCGCGCCCTCGGCTACATGGGGACAAGCTATACTATGAAGGCCTCTTATTCGGGCCTGGACAATGTGATTGGTTTCGCCGTGGATCAGCTCGCTACCAGCCCGGAAGCGATTGTCGCGATCGAGGGCGCCCGCCAAGCGTCGTGGAATACGGGCAACGTGCTGTTGGTTACCCAAACGCTCGGTGATCCCGTCATGGAGCCAAAAGCAATCAAGGCTCTGACGAACGGGGGCATATCCGCACTCATATACATGACAATCTATACCAGAGAGGTCAAACTCCCTTCTTATGTCTGTGAACTCAACATCCCGACGGTATTGTTGAACTGCTACACGGCGGATCACGCCTTTCCAGCCGTGGTGCCAAGTGAAATCGCCGGCGGCCAGAGCTCCACCCGGCATCTGATCACGCACGGCCACCATCGCATAGGGACGATCACTGGTGAAATCTGGATGCAGGCTGCACAAGACCGGCTGACGGGATACCGCCGCGCACTGGCGACCGCCGATATACCCTTCGATCCGGAATTAGTCGTTGAAGGCGACTGGTCGGCCGGTGCCGGCTACTCCGCTACGATGCAATTGCTTGCTTTGCAGGAACCCCCGACCGCGATTTTCTGCCAGAACGATCGCACTGCCGTGGGATGCTACGAAGCGCTCAAAGATGCTGGCCTTCGCATTCCCCAGGACATGTCGGTGGTCGGTTATGACGACGAAGAAATTTCGAGACATCTGGTACCGGCGCTGACCACTTCGGTCCTTCCGCACCTCGCCATGGGTCAGTGGGCGATTGAACATCTCAACCTGCAGACCATGCCCGGCAAGCGCTACCCAATTACGAAGCTCGAATGCTCGCTGGTCAATCGTCATTCCGTCGCTGCGCCGAGGGCCAAGGCGCGGCATATCTTCGATGGCGCGCAAGCGCCGAGATAGGCACGAGAAACGCCCGTCGGGCGTGACAGGGGCTGACGCATGGCGCCTGTCTCGGACGCATCATGCTCTAACTATCATTAGCACAGAATACAACGTTTGGTGCGACCCGCCATTCGCCGAACCCTTGCCGGAAGAAACAAGGCGGGTTTCGGCATCGGCCTCATCTCGAGGGCAGCCTGTTCCACAAAGGCCGCCGGCGCCTCGATCTCTCGTATGAACCGCAAGTTCTAAACGACATCGTTAATGAGCAGAGGACTCTCGATACTCGCGGCTTCGAGCTGGGCAATAGACCAATCCGCCCATTCCGAGTGGTCAGTTACGAGGTCCAGGAACACATTGGTATCAACGAAGGCCACGGTTTCCCGCGCGTCAAAGCCATGATAGCGTCGGTATCGAGGCCCTTGCCGGCATGGCCGCGCAGCTTCTCGCAGCGGCTTGCCGGCCGTTTCTTGTCGGCGCGCGTCAGAACCACACTGCCGTCGGCAGCACGATGAAAATCGACCTGGCTGCCAGGAACGATGCCAAGGATGTTCCGTACAGGCTTCGGAATAGTCACTGCCCTTTCGCAGCAACGGTCGTGGCCATAGCGAACGCCTTCTGTGTAATACTCTCCAAGAAGACGGCAAAATTCAAGATGGCCGCTAAGCCGCCATCGATCGGTAGAGCCATTCGGAGAGCTTCTGGGTCGCCACGCGCGCGCCGACATGAGGCAGCAACACGTCACCGGTGAGTTCGACGCCGAAATACGAGGTGGAAGGATCGGCGATCACCTGTCGCTGGTCTTCGTTGGCGGCGAGATAGATCCGGGCAATTTCATCGATGCCGAACTGTTCGGGGCCGCCGATCTCGATGATGTTGCCCAAGGGATCTCCTGTCGCCAGTTCCGCCAGGAATGCCGCGACTTCATGAGCCGCGACCGGCCTCGACGAGGCCGGAGGCAAACGAACGACGTTGCCCTCGGCGCCGATGTCGATCACGCCGTTGATGAATTCGTAAAACTGCGTCGAGCGGACAATCGTGTAGGGACGAGCCGAGGCCCGAACGAGATTTTCCTGCACCGCTTTCGCGCGGAAATAATCGCTTTCGACGAGGCGCGGCGTGCCAACGACAGAAAGCGCGAGATAATGCCGGACGCGGGCTTCCGCCGCGGCTGCGAGCAGGTTCTTCGTCGATGCCTTGAAGAAATCGAGCGCGAATTATCGCCGAAGGAGGCGGCATTGGTCACATCGACTACGACTTCGGCACCTGTCATTGCCGCTTCCAGGCCCTTGCCGGTCACCGTATCGACGCCGAGCGACAGAGATGCGGCCGCGACGTCGTGGCCCGAGCGCCGCAAATCCGCCGCCAGTTGCGTTCCGATAAGGCCGCTTGCTCCCGCTACCACGATTTTCATGTCGGCCTCCTCTGTTGCATCGTCCTCGTGCTTGCGCGGATGGAGAATGGCCGGAACGCCGAGCGCATTCCATCATGCCTGAGGTCGAACGTCCGAGACGCAGGGCATAGCGAAGCCAGCCCAAAGTTTAGGATGCCTCATCGGAAACACAAAAGGCTACGCCAGGGGACGAAAAATCGGCTCCATTCCCGCGCAATGCATGGGTTTCCATGAGTTGCGGTTGTGGCGCGGCAAGATTACGGTTTCAATATGAGCGCGCCGGCCCCGAAATGGAAAACAACTGCTGCAGGACATGCTGACGATTCCCCGGCTTTGCCTGTCCGGCCGGAGCGATGGATGGAAACAGTCTGGTCGCAACGCCCCCCATTTCTGCGTCTGGCGCTTTTCTTCCTCGCCTATGTGCTCGCCTGCGGCTTCGCCCAGTCGCTCGCGGTGGTGCCGGGAACCGGTATTTCCATCTGGCCTCCGGCCGGGCTGTTCATCGCGACCCTCATCCTCGCCTCCCGACCCAGCTGGCCGTGGTGGATAGTGGCGGGCTGCCTGGCGGAGATGTTCAGCAACGTCCTGTGGTTCCATAGTCCGCAAGTTGCGGCCTTCCTGATCTATATCGGCAACGCTCTCGAAGCGATGGTCGCGGCATGGCTCGTCAACCGGACTTTGAAGCTTCCGGTTCGGCTCGAAACCCTGCAGGAAGTGACCGCATTCGTCGTCATCAGCGCCGGAATTGCGCCAATCGTCAGCGCGACCGTCGGAAGCGCCACGCTTGCCTGGTTCAGCATCCAGTCGCAATCCTTCCTGACGGCTTGGCCCTTATGGTGGATCGGAGACGCGACCGGTGTCCTGATCGTGGCGCCGCTGGCGCTGGTCCTCTTCCACAGCTGGCGCGGCAAGACCCAGCTTTCGATTGGGCAATGGGTGGAAGCGGCCGTCCTGGCGCTGATCTTTCTCGGCGTCGCCACGCTTTCGCTGAGTGGCTATCTCCCCTTCGCCTATATCATCATGCCGCCTCTTCTCTGGGCCGCGGTCCGCTTCGAATTCAAGGGAGCGGCGGTGTCGCTCGCTCTCCTCGCCCTGATCACCGCCGTCTTCACGATAACCGGCGCCAGCCAGTTTGCCGGCGATCCGGAGTCCCAGAGACACAATCAGGTCATGCTGCAGCTTTTCCTGGCGATCTCGGCATTCTCAGCGCTGATCGTCGCCGCCATATCGCGTCAGCATCAGCTGGCGGTGCTTTCGTTGCGCCAGAGCGTGGAAGCGCTCAGCGAAAGGGAACGGGAACTGTCGCAGCTCGTGGACATGGTGCCGAGCCATGTCTGGCGCCTGAGACCCGACGGCGAGCCTACCTTCTTCAACAAGCGTATGGTCGATTTCCTCGGCCTTGACGTAGGGGACTCCGACAAGCCGGATATGAGCCGGCTGGAAGCGCTTTTTCAGGCCATCGTTCATCCCGATGATGCGGCCGAATTCAGCACTGCCCTCAGCCATTGCCTCATCACCGGCGAGACCTTCGCCATGCGCTACCGGCTGCGCCGTGCCGACGGTGTTTATCGATGGATGTCGAGCCGCGCCGAGCCGCTGAGGGATCAGGCCGGCAACATCCTCCAATGGTACGGGCTTTGCCATGACATTGACGATCAGGTCCATGCCGAAGAGGCGGTCAGACAAAGCGAACGGCAGCTTCAGCAGATGATCGACGCCGTTCCGGTCCGAGTGTGGAGCGTTGAGCCGGCGGGCAGGTCGATCTACTTCAACAAACGCTACCAGGATCACTTCCGCGCAGTCATTGCCGATTTCGAAGCGATCGGCGAGCCGAGCATCGAAGATCTGCTGCAGCAGCTGATCCATCCCGAGGATGCCCCCGAGGTTCAGCATACGCTGCGGAACTGCTTCGAAACCGGCGGCGGTACGGTGATGCGGTTTCGCTGGCGCGAACAGGACGGCGTCTACCGCTGGGCCGAATGCAGAGTGGAACCGCGGCGCGATGATGATGGAAAAGTTGTGCAGTGGTACGGGGTTTCTCTCGACGTCGACGAAGAGGTGCGTGCGCTGGAGGCCTTGCGTGACCGCGAGCGCGAGCTCTCGCAACTCGTGGACATGGTCCCGGTTCACATTGCCCGCATGGCGCCCAACGGCGAACCAACGTTCTTCAGCCGGCGTACACTGCAATCCATCGGGGTGGATGATGTCGCAGCCTGGGACAAGCCTGATATCAGCCGCTCGGCGGCCATCATCGGGGCGACCGTGCATCCCGAGGATGGACCCCGCATGAGAGAGGTGCTCGCGCGCGCGCTTGCGACCGGGGAGCCTTACACGATACGATATCGCCGGCGTCGGGCGGACGGCGAATATCGCTGGATGGAAGGCCGAGCCGAGCCGTTGCGGGATCAGAATGGAGCGATCGTGCAATGGTACGCGGCTGCGATCGACATCGATGACGAGGTGCGCGCGCAACAGGCTCTGCGTGAGCGGGAACGGGAGTTATCGCAGCTCGTCGACATCGTGCCGAGCCTTCTCTGGCGCCTGAATGCGGAGGGAGAGCCGACCTTCTTTAATAAGCGGCTGATCAATTTTCTCGGTCCCGATATTGCAGACACAGGCAAACCGGGTACGAACCGGCTGTCCGCCATCATTGAAGCCGCCATCCATCCCGACGATGCGGAAAGCCTTGGCGAGGCGCTGAGGCATTCCTTCGCCACCGGCGAGCGCTTCTCCAAACAGTATCGCCTGCGGCGCGCCGATGGCATCTACCGCTGGGTCAGAGGCAGCGCGGAGCCGCTGAGGGACGAAAGCGGGCGGATCATTCAATGGTACGGTCTGACGCATGACATAGACGATCAACTGCGCATCGAGGAGGAGTTGCGCGAGAGGGAACGGTCGCTCTGGCAGATCGTCGAAACACTGCCTGCGATGATCGATTGTGCGGCTCCGGATGGAGAACCGGTATACCGCAACCCTCAACTGCGCGACTTCCTCGGATATAAGCTCGAAGAGCTTGATGGAACGGGAAAAACCCGGCTGGACGGCACACTCGATGCCGGCGTTCATCCCGACGACTTGGCGAGTGTCAAAGAGAACTATGCCCATTCATTGCGCACCGGCGAGCCCTATGCGCGCCGGCATCGTCTGCGGCGGTTCGATGGCGAATATCGCTGGGTCGAGACGCGGGCTGCGCCGATGCGCAATGCCGAAGGCGTGATCGTCCAGTGGAATGTCATCTGCCTCGATATCGACGCCGAAGTTCGGGCAGAGGAAGATCTCCGTCAGGCGCGAGAGGGCCTTGCAAGATCGAGTCAGGTGGCAAGCCTTGCCGAACTCTCGGCCTCCATCGCCCACGAGGTGAACCAGCCGCTCGCAGCCGTCGTCGCCAACTCGCATGCCTGCCAGCGCTGGCTGATGGCCGAACCGCCGAATCTTGAGCGAGCGCAGCGGACGGTCGAGCGCATTATCCGCGACGCCAATTCGGCCGCGGATGTCGTCAGCCGCATCCGCGCCCTGTTCAAACAATCCGCAGACAGGAGGGTACAAACGGCGCTTTCGGGCATCGTCAACGAAGCGCGTAACCTCATGGCCGACGAGATGGCACGCCGTCGCGCCCGCATGGAGGTGGAGGTCGATGGCAACCTTCCGCTCATCGCCATCGATCGCGTCCAAATCCAGCAAGTTCTGATCAACCTCATCCGCAACGGCATCGAGGCGATGGACGCCATTGCCGGCGACAGGGTGATCGAGATGCGTGTGCGTCATGTGGGAAATGCCATCCAGACCGAAATCAGCGACCGCGGCGAGGGAATCGAATTCCCCGAGAAGATGTTCGAGCCGTTCTTCACGACCAAGGAAAACGGCATGGGCATGGGGCTGGCGATCTGCCGCTCGATCGTCGAACTGCATGGCGGACGATTGTGGGCGGAGAAGAACCAACCGCACGGAGCGACGTTGATCTTTTCATTGCCGGTTGAAACGAAGGCGGCGTCATGACGACCGATGACCATATCGTCTTCATCGTAGATGACGATGAACGGATCCGGGAGGCTCTCGGCGAGCTGCTGGACTCGCATGGCATACGCGCCATCGCCTTCGAGTCGGCCTGCGACTATGTGCAAGCAGACAAGCCGGATGTTCCCGCCTGCCTTATCCTCGATATCGAACTGCCCGATATCAACGGCCTCGACCTGCAGAGGCAGATCGCGGATGGCGATCATCCGCCGATCGTCTTCATCACCGGACATGGGGACATCCCCTCCTCCGTGCGCGCCATCAAGCGCGGCGCGGTGGATTTTCTCACCAAGCCGTTCAGCGATGAGCACCTTATGGCGGCAATCCAGGCGGCGATCGCCCAGGATCGGAAAAAGAGGGCCGAGCGAGCCGAACTCGGCATGCTGAGACAACACTATCTCGACCTGACACCGCGCGAACGTGAGGTGTTGCCGCTCGTCGTCAGCGGCCTCCTCAACAAGCAGGCGGCGGCGGAACTGGGGATCAGCGAAGTCACGCTGCAGATCCACAGAAGAAACGTGATGCAGAAGATGGCGGCGGCATCGCTCGCCGACCTCGTCCGCATCGCGGAGAAACTGGAAATACCGATAACCCACTCGCGCCGGGTGGGAGGGAATTGAACATGAACAAGACAAGACATGTCGTGGCGATTGTCGATGACGATCCAAGACTCCTTGAATCGATGAGCGACCTTCTGGAATCGGCGGGCTATGTCGCCCGCGGCTTCTCGTCGGCAGGCTCGCTGCTCGTCGCCGGGCTGTCGGACCTGGATCTGCTCATCACCGACATCGGAATGCCCGGCATAGACGGCTTCGAACTTCGTGATCTCGTCAGGAAATCCCGTCCGGAGCTGCCGGTTTTCCTGATCACGGGCCGTCACGAGATCGCGGATCAGGGCCGCGCTCAAGGCGCCGGCGGATTCTTCCGCAAGCCATTCGATGCCCAGGCCCTGATCGCGGCCATCGCCAATGCCTTGCACAAATCGAGAGATGGAGGGTGACATGAGGGTTGACCAGCCGTTCGTTCGTAGATCGGCGCCTTTGTCAGCGCAGCGTGAACGTGAAGAGGATCAGCCGCTCGTCATGATCGTGGACGACGACGCATCCATTCGCGAGGCGCTGTCGGAGCTGATCCTGTCGGCTGGTTTTCAGCCGGTCAGCTTTGCTTCGACCCGCGAACTGCTCGACGCGGATATATTGGACAGACCCGGCTGCCTGATCCTCGATGTGCGCATGCCGGGGGCAAGCGGTCTCCACCTGCAGAGCCATCTGGCCGAGAACGGCATTGCCAAGCCGATCATCTTCCTGACCGGCCATGGCGATATCCCGATGACCGTCCAGGCGATGAAAGCCGGCGCCGTGGATTTCCTCACCAAGCCGGCGCGGGACCAGACGCTGCTCGATGCCGTGACAGCAGCCATCGTCATGGACGGCAAACGACGAGCGGAAGCGGCGATCGCCAATCGCAATATCGAACGGCTGGAGACGCTGACGCAGCGCGAGCGCGAGGTTCTGCACGAAGTGGCGCGCGGGCGCCTCAACAAGCAGATCGCCTTCGACCTTGGCATCAGCGAGGTGACGGTCAAGCTGCATCGCAGCAATGTCATGCACAAGATGGGGGCCGCCTCGATCGGCGAACTGATCCGGGCCTGGGAAACATTGCCGGCACAGATGCGTCAGGTTGGGGCGCGTTAGCTTTTAATCAAAGAGCCAGGAACGCCGGCTGTCCATTTGATGCACGCCGTATCCGATTCACGCCAAAAAAGAGGATGCGGCGCCGGTAATGGGTTTCGGCCCCGCACGCTTGCGTTATCTCTAAATTAAAGTTCGGGGATATGACATCGTACCCGGCTTTGGTTCCCCAAAGGAGATCTCGCCTTGAACAATCAATCGTCAGTCGCGCCTTCCCCTAAAACCAATGCCTTCGACAACGAAGCAAACTTCCTGTCGGCCATGGGGAATGCCAAACGGCTTCACATTCTGCATCTGTTGACCGAAGGAGAAATGTCCGTAACCGTCCTGGCTGACGAAGTGGGGTTGAGCCAATCTTCGACGTCTCAGCATCTGGCAATTCTTCGAGACCAGGAACTCGTGCAAACACGAAGGGCTGCGCAGACGATCTATTATTCACTTCAATCTGACGGGGTCAGGGCAATGCTCGATACGCTCGCTGACATTTTCGGATCGCATCGTCGTACGGCGGCTGAACGTGCCCGAGCCGTGGGCACCTAACGCCATTGGCGGAACGCTGATCTTTCCGCTCATGATTGGTCTCCAATTCTGCTGACATGCCCCTCGACCACGTCAATCGCTGATGTACGTTTGATGTACGCCTCCTAGACCACGGTGTGATTACGCCTCCATTGCGAGTGGCGATAATGAACCACATCAGGAACGGAACAAACGGCCCGGCACATGGAGGCGGTCATGGACGTATATGAGGCAGTCACAAGCCGACGGTCAGTGCGCGGATTTAAAGACCAGCCTGTGGCGATGGAGATACTCGAGCGCGTGCTGGCCGCTGCGGCTTGGTCGCCGTCGGGATCGAACATCCAGCCGTGGAATACCTACGTGATCACCGGTGCGCCCCTGACCGAACTCAAGACATCAGCTGTCGAGCGCGTGGCGCATGGCGACGCCTGGGACAAGCGGCAGTACGAGATGTACCCGTCCGTGCTGAAGCCGCCCTACGGCGAGCGCCGCTCCGCCTTCGGCAAGGAGCGCTACAGCGCGCTCGGCATTGCGCGCGAGGACTGGGAGGCGCGCCAGCGGGCAGCAATCGCCAACTGGAATTGTTTCGGCGCGCCCGCCGCCCTGTTCTGCTACATCGACCGCGACTTGGGTCTGCCCCAATGGGCCGACGTCGGCATGTATCTGCAGACTGTGATGCTGCTACTCCGCGCCGAAGGACTGCACAGTTGCCCGCAGATGGCGTGGTCGCAGGTTCGCGAGACGGTCGCCGAGGTCCTGTCGCCGCCCGATGGGCTGATCCTCTTCTGCGGCATGTCGATCGGCTACGAAGACCCTGCGGTAAGTTACGCCCGTACGGGCCGCGCCCCGCTGGCCGAGACAGTCACGTTTATCGGCGAATAGTTGCCTGCGCCCAAAGGACAGAGACCCCGTCGAGAATTCCGCGTATGATAGGTCTTCTATCGTGCGGGATATTGGAGAACGCCATGACCACGCATAAAGTAGGCTATCTTATCGGCAGCCTCGCCAAGGGCTCGATCAACCGTAAGCTCGCCAAGGCGCTGGTGCGCGTCGCCCCACCGGAACTTGAAATGTCGGAGATATCCTTCAAGGACCTGCCGCTCTACAGTTACGATTACGACGCCGACTACCCTCCGGCCGGCAGGGCATTCAAGGCGGCAATCGCGGCCGTCGACGCCGTGCTGTTCGTGACGCCCGAATACAATCGATCCATTCCCGGCGGGCTGAAAAACGCAATCGACTGGGCGAGCCGCCCCTACGGCACCAACTCGTTCACACGCAAGCCGTCGGCGGTGATCGGCACGTCGCCGGGCGCCATCGGCACAGCCGTCGCCCAGCAGAATTTGCGCAGCGTGCTCAGTTTCTGCAACTCTCCGCAGATGAATGCTCCGGAAGCCTACATCCAGTTCACTCCGGGGCTGATCACCGATGACGGCGAGGTCACGAACGAGGCCACGGCGGAATTCCTCCGCAAGTTCATGCAGGACTTCCATCTCTTCATCGCGAGGGTTCGCTCAGTGTTGCCGAAAGATGCCTAAGGGCGCTTGGAATGGGATCGCAATGTTCCTACAATGCCTGCAAACGTCGCCCAGGGAGCTGGCTGCCTCATTCCGGCGGCCAAATCTGGTTTAGCATGTAACACCCTCAGGCGAAGGCATAAGAGCCGTCCGGCCGCTTCGGCACGCGCCGCTGCCAATGGATATAGCCTTCCTCCTCCATCGCCTTTTCATCCATCTCGACGCCCCAGCCGGGCCGGTCGGGGCGCAGTTCGAGATAACCATCCTTCGGCAGATAGGGGTCCACGACGTAGCGTGTTTCCCCCTGCCGCTTCTCGATGTCGAGGCCTCCATAGACATAGGCCTGGCCCTTCGGCAGCCGGTATTCGAGGATGCGAAAATTCTGGGCCGCGGCTGAAAAATGCACATTGACCGCCGTCGCCAGCGGCCCCATCGGGTTGTGCGGAGCGACGCCGACGAAATAGGCTTCGGCCAGCGTGGCGATGCGGCGCATTTCGCTGATGCCGCCGACGACGCAGATATCGGGCTGGATCAGGTCGGCGCCCTTGACCTGTAGCAGCCGCAGGAATTCGTTCCTGTTATAGAGCGACTCGCCGGTGGCCAGCACGCAGTTGAGCCCCTGCTTCAGATCGCCCCAGGCCTCGATATTCTCAGGACGCAGCGGCTCTTCGTAGAACAGCGGGTCATAGGGCGCCAGCGCATTGCCGAGTTGCCTTGCGGCGATCGGTTCGAAAATCTTGGCATGAGCATCGAAGGCAATCTCGTATTCGTCATTCACCGTCTCGCGAAGCGAGCGGAAATAGTCGGCCGAGGCTTTTACGACATTGCCCCAGCGATGAGCATGCATGTCGATACGCCAGGGGCTGAGCTTGAAGGCAGTGAATCCCCATTCCTCCTTCAGGCGATCGAACTCGTCGCGGGCGGCCGGCGCGTCGGGCGCGGTGTAGACCCCGGCATAGACCTTGATGCGGTCGCGCACCTCGCCACCCAGCAGCTTGTAGACCGGGACATTCGCGGCTTTGGCCGCCAAATCCCACAGGCAATGGTCGAGCGCGGAAATCGCAGCAAGGCCGAGTGCGCCCGGCGGGAAGCGGCTTTGCTGGATCAGCAGGTTGACGAGATAATCGACGCGTGTCGGGTCCTGGCCGGAGAGAAAGCCGTAGAGATAATCGAGCAGCGGCGGCAGCGCCTTGTCGGGGCCGTGATTGTAGCATTCGCCCCAGCCCGTCAGCCCGTCATCGGTGTCCAGTGCGACGATCACCCGGGGTCGGTCCTTGTCACGGGTCATGAACACCCGCATGCGGTCGATCTTCATCATTCTGTCCTTCTAGCGATTGTAATAACTGCGGCGCGCCACGCGCGTCTGCACGTAGAGATGCTCGTTGTAGGTTCCGGGATTATAGGATCCGGCGGCCTCCGGCACGGGAACGGAGACGTTGCCGCCGCTCGGAAAGCGGGCGACGAATTCCTCGTCGATATCACAGCCGAGCCCGGGGGCATCGGGAACGGCGATCAGCCCATCGACCTGCTCGGGATGCGGCACGATCGTCCGGCGGCGGCCGTCCCAGTCGTCGTCCAGCCGCTCGAGGATGAACGCGTTCGGAATGGCGGCCAACAGATGCAGGGCTGCATATTCCGCCACCGGTCCGAGCGAGCCACAATGCGGTGCCATCTGGATGTGATGGGCTTCGGCCATGGCCGCGATCTTCTTCATCTGAGTGATGCCGCCGGCCCGGCCGGTATCGGGCTGAATGACATCGACCAGCTCTCGTTCGATGAGCTCGCGCTCGCCAAAGATGGTTGCCGAGCGTTCGCCGGCGGCAAGCGGCACATGAGCGGCGTCGCGAATGCGCTTGTAGCCTTCGAGATTGTCGGGCGCGATCGGATCTTCCACCCACATCAGTTCATAGGGTTCGAGCGCCCGCACCAGGCGGCAGGCGTCCGCAGGGGTCAGCCATGGCGGACCGTGCAGGTCGATGGCGATGTCCATATCGTCGCCGACCGCCTCGCGCAGTGCTGCGACCTTGCGAACAGGATCGGCCACGCCACCGCACTTGATCGCCTTTATGCCACGCTGCTTGATCGCAAGCGCACGTTCGGGCGTGTTGGCATGCGAATAGATCGGGATCCTGTCGCGCACCTTGCCGCCGAGCAACATCCAGACCGGCACGCCGAGCGCCTTGCCCTTGATGTCCCAGAGCGCCATGTCGATGCCGGTCATCGCACCGCCGCCGACCGTGCCGAGCATGCCGTGACCCATCATTGCGATATGCAGCTTCTGCCATAGGCGCTCGATATGGGCCGGATCTTCGCCGATCAGGAGCGGCGCCAAATCATGGATCGCCGTCTCGATAACGCGCGGCCAGCCGGAGCATTCGCCGATGCCGGTGATGCCCTCGTCGGTGTCGATCTTCAAAAACAGCCAGTTTCTCGTGTCCCGCAGCTGCGTTGACGCCCCCTCTCCCGAACGCTCATCCGAAGCCCATTTCGACGGATCGGGCTGACCTGCATGCATGAGAAACGTTCTGATGCCGGTGATCTTCATCGCTGAGCGCTCCCGTTCTTCAGAGTGTCGGGAGCGACATAACGGAAGCGCCGCGAACGGTCGCGGTCGCGTGGATCCGGCCGCGGAATGGCCGATATGAGCGCTTGCGTGTAAGCATGCTCGGGCGTGCGGCAGACCCTCTCCGCCTCGCCGATTTCGACGAGCTGGCCCTTATACATGACGCCGACGCGGTCGCACATGTAGCGGATGACGCCGATGTCATGGCTGATGAAGATATAGGCGAGCCCGAGTTCGTCCTGTAGGCGCATCAGGAGATCGAGCACCTGCGAGCGCACGGAGACGTCGAGCGCCGAGGTCGCCTCATCGGCGACGATGACGCGCGGATTGAGGGTGATGGCGCGGGCAATGCCGATGCGCTGGCGCTGGCCGCCGGAGAAGGCATGCGGATAGCGTTCGCGGGCCCTGGGATCAAGGCCGACCTGCTCCATCAGGTGGCAGACGCGCTCGTCCAGCGCCCGTCCCTTTGCGATGCCGTTGACGAGCAAGGGTTCACCGATGATCTGGGAGACGGTCATGCGTGGATTGAGGGAGCCGAAGGGATCCTGGAACACCATGCGCAATTCGCGGCGCGCGGCGGCAAGCGTCTGGCCTTTTGCCGTTGCCAGGTCGATGATGCCGCCATCGGCGCGGCGATAGAGGATTTCGCCGGCGGTTGGATCGAGCAGCCGCATGATCGAGCGGCCCATCGTCGTCTTACCGGATCCGCTTTCGCCGACGATGCCGAGCGTTTCGCCCGGCAAAAGCGAAATCGAGACGTCGTCGAGTGCTTTGACCTCGCCGAAATCCATCGAAAGATTACGCAATTCCAGGATTGGCGCCGCCGTCCGATCGAGCGGTGCCCGCGCCAGGCGAATCTCGGCCTTCTGCTCCAACTTCAGCACCGAACCAATCAACATGCGGGTATAGTCGTCTTTCGGAGCGTGAAAGATCTGCTCGACCGGCGCATATTCCTTGGCGACGCCATTGTGCATCACCAGCACATCGTCGGCGATCTGAGCCACGACGCCCATATCATGCGTGATGAAGAGAACGGCCATGCCGTTGGCCTTCTGCAGCCGGGCGATCAGGTCGAGAATTTCGGCCTGCGTCGTCACGTCGAGGGCCGTGGTCGGCTCGTCGGCGATCAGCAGTTGCGGCTTGCAGGCGAGCGCCATGGCGATCATCGCGCGCTGGCGCATGCCGCCGGAATACTGGAATGCATATCGATCCAGTGCCTTTTCAGGCGCGGGAATTTCCACCTGTTTGAGCAGCGATATGGCTTCAGCACGCGCTTCCGCCTTGCTCATTCTCGTGTGAAGGCGAAGCGCCTCGATAATCTGGTTGCCGACGGTGTGGATGGGCGACAGCGACGACATCGGCTCCTGGAAAATCATCGCGATATCGCGGCCGCGGATCGCCCGGATCTGGCGCCCGCGCGGATTGAGGCTGGTCAGATCGATGGAGCCGCCCTTCGGGTGGTTCAATGTGATCGAACCGCCGGCAATGCGGCCGGGCGCGTCGACAATCTGCAGGATCGAGCGCGCCGTCACCGACTTCCCGGATCCGCTTTCACCCACCACGCAGAGCGTCTTGCCCGGCTCAATTGTAAAGGACAGGTCGCTGACGGCGCGAAAGACGCCGGTGCGCAGCGGGAATTCGACGGTGAGGTTCTTCACCTCGAGCAGCGGCCTGCCGGCAATGGGAACGATGTCGGTCATGCCGGCCTCATTTGTTGTAGGGATCGGCCGCGTCGCGCAGACCGTCGCCGAGGAGATTGAGCGCCATGACGGCGACCACGACAGCGCAGCCTGGCAGGAAGAGCCAAGGCGCCGTAGCGATCGAGCGAATATTCTGGGCTTCGCGCAAAAGCACGCCCCAGGAAATGGTCGGCGGCTGCAGCCCGAGCCCCAGGAAGGAGAGAGAGGTTTCGGCCAGAATCATCGCCGGCACCGCGAGCGTGATCGACGCGATGATGTGGCTGGCAAAGCTCGGCAGCATGTGACGAAAGATGATGCGGCCTTCACGAACGCCATCCAGCCTGGCTGCAGCGACGAATTCCTCGGTGCGCAGGGATAGGAAGCGGCCTCGAACGACGCGGGCGAGCTGAGCCCAGCCGGTCAGCGACAGGATGATCGTGATCATCATATATTGCAGCGTCGCCGGCCAATCCTGCGGCAGGGCCGCAGCCATGGCGAGCCAGATCGGGATCGTCGGCAGCGACAGCACGAAGTCGATTACACGCTGCATGAAGAAATCGATGCGGCCACCGTAATATCCGGAGATGCCGCCGATCACGATGCCGAGCATCAACGACAGGAAGACGCCGACGAGGCCGATCGACAGCGAGACCTGCGAACCCTGAACCGTCCGACTGAAGACATCGCGCCCAAGCCGGTCGGCGCCGAAGAGAAGCAGCGGCGTCGTCTTGTCGGGCGAGGCGATCAGATGGATGTTGGTGTTGAACAGGCCGAACACGGAATATTCATAGCCGCGCCCGAAGAACTGGACGTCGACGCGCTTCGTCGTGTCTTCCTTGAAGATGGCGGCGAGCGTTTCCGGATCGCGGGTCAGCTTCATCGGATAATAATGCAGGCCGAAGGAAAACCCGTTCTCGGTATCGATCAGATGCACTTTCTGCGGCGGATGGAAGGTCGCCCGCGCATTTTGCAGGTTCGGATCGTTAATGGCGAAGAAGCCCGGAACCAGGGCAACGATGTACATCATCACGGTGACGACGAGCGCCACCATGGCCAGTTTGTGGCGGCGAAAAGCCCACCAGATCAGCTGCCACTGCGATGCGACGGCGGCCCGATCCGGCTGAATGTTTGTAACGGCGATGTCGGCCATATCAGGCTCCTATTCCAACCGGATGCGGGGATCGACCAGCGCAAGCAGGATGTCGCTGATCAGAGAGCCTATCAGCGTCAGCGCGCAGATCAGCAGAACGAAGGCGCCGGCCAGATACATGTCCTGGGCCATCAGCGCCTGCAGCAGCAAGGGTGCGGCCGTCGGCAGGTTGAGAACGATGGCGACGACGACCGAGCCGGAGATGAGATTGGGCAGTAGCCAGGCAATCGTCGAGATGAACGGATTGAGCGCGATCATCATCGGATATTTCATCAGCAGGCGGAATTCCGAGAGCCCCTTTGCCCGGGCCGTCGTCACGTAAGGCTTCGGCAGCTCGTCGAGCATGTTTGCGCGCATGACGCGGATGAGGCTCGCCGTCGAGGAGACGGCAAGGATGATGACGGGAAGCCAGAGATGCGAGAAGAGATCGCCCATCTTGGCAAAGCTCCAGGGCGCATTCTCATATTGCGGCGAAAACAATCCCCCGACGTCCTGGCCGAATTCGACCGCCGCGATATACATCAGCACCAGCGCCAGCAGGAAGGACGGAACGGCCAGACCGAAAAAGGTGAAGGCGGTGAAGAAATAGTCGCCGATCGAGTATTTGCGGACGGCGGAAAAGACACCGATCGGCAGGGCGATTGCCCAGGTGGCGATCAACGTCGAGAGAGCCAGGACGAGGGTCAGCGCCATGCGCTCCCAGATCAGATCCGACACCGGCTGCTGCCATTCGAAGGAAATGCCGAAATCGCCGCGCGAGAGGATGCCCCAGATCCATTTGAAATATTGGATGAGCATCGGGTCATCGAGTCCGAAGCGTTCGCGCAATTGCGCCGCGGTGTTCTGATCGACGATTTCGTTAGAGGCCGCCAGCGTCGCAATATAAGTCGTGACATAGTCGCCCGGCGGCAGCTGGATCAGCACGAAAGCGAGAAAGCTGACGGCAAAGAGCGATGGAATCATCCACAGCAAGCGTTTGGCGATAAAGACCAGCATGGGCGCCTCTTGCATTGAGTACCGCCCTCAGGGCCTAACCGGCTCTCATCGCCGGCAAGGCATCGGAAGGCGAACCGGAGAAAGCGCCGTACCGTCGGTACGGCGCTCGATCAAAATCAGCTCGTGAAGGTGAACTGCTGCGGCATCGCAGGTCCCGGATTGGGCCAGGACCAGCTATCCGGCTGCTTCTCGGGAACATTGCGCAGATTATTGCGGATGATGCCGAAGCCGCCGACCGCAAGGCAAAGTCCGACGGTCTCGAATTCCTCCGCCGCGATGTCGAAGATCTGCTTCATGATCGCGCCGCGTTTGTCGAGATCGGCCGTCGAACGCGCTTCGTCGAACAGCTTCATGCGCCTCTTCTGGCTTTCCGGTGGCTCTTCGCCGCGCGCGCCGTTGGACGTATACCAGAGCGTCCACGGAATGGCGTAACGCGACCCCTGCGGATGGAAGGCGAAGAAATCGCGAGGGTCGAGCATTGGATCGAGACCACCCGGCCCCGGCCACACCTGCGCATCATGGGCATTGTCGTCGCCGCGGGTATAATAGAGCGCCCGCTCGATCGTATTGACCTTCATGTCGATGCCAATCTGCGACCAATGCGTCTTGACCAGCTCCAGGGCATCGACGAGATCGGGATAAAGCGTCGGAATGACGTCGACCGAGAAGAACACCTTCTGACCGTCGGGCCGAACGCGAAAGCCGTCGGGCCCCTTCTTATAACCGGCCTGATCAAGCATCGCGCCTGCCTTATCGGCGTCATATTCGGTGAATTGACGCGCATATTTCTCGTGGTACCAGGGATGGGTCGGGCGCGGCCCGGCCTGATAGGGCTCGCTCTGCCCGAAATAGACGATATCGATAAGTTCCGGGCGATTGATGCCGATCGAGAGCGCCTGCCGGAACGCCTTGTCCGCAAACATCTTGCGCATGGCAGGATCTTTATGGGTGATGTTGAAGTAGATCTGGCACTGCTGCGAGGCCGAAGGCACGAGCGTCAGCAGACGATAATCGCCCTTCTGCATGTTCTGGGAGAGCGTCGGCTTATTGGCCAGCACGCTGATGTGACGTTCCTGAATGTCGATCTTTCCGGAGATGACGTTCAGCATCAGCGATTCGACGTCCTGCGAAATGCCGAAATTGATCTCATCGATGTAGGGAAGCTGGTTGCCTGCCGTATCGACCTGCCAGAAATAGGGGTTCCGGGTCATGACGACGCGCGTGGCGCCGCCGACATAAGGCTCCTTGACCACCCAGGGATCGAGTGTCGGCTTGTCGACATTGCCCCAGCGCGTCGGAATTTCGATGTCGCCGCAGCGGTTGCGGAAGAGCTCCGTCCAGCTGGTGACGCCTGCCTTCTTGGCATCGGCCTCAATGTTGGGATTGTACTTCGGCAGGAACTGGCTGCAGTAATGCTTCGGGAAGAGCGTCGGATGCTGACCGAGCGGCGTGGCAAGGTTCTCAAGATAAAGCGCGTTGGCCGCCGCGAAGGTGAATTTCACCGTATAATCGTCGATCTTTTCGACAGTGACCGGCTTGCCGGCAACGGCTAGCTGCGCCGGCGTCGCGCTGTAAAGCTCGGTGTTCTTCACGCAGTCTTCGATCGCGAAAACAACGTCGTCGGCCGTGAACGGGTGTCCGTCTGACCAGCGCACGCCTTCGATCAGATGGAAGGTGAATTGAGTCGCGTCGTCGCTGACTTCCCAGCGTTCGGCGAGGTTCGGCTGCACGGCGGTGAATTCCAGATTCCAGCGCACGAGGCTCTGGTTGCCGACCATGCGCAGAATGCCGTTATGGTCGGATGAACCGCGCAGGCCGCGGCGCAACGTGCCGCCATAGGTGCCGACCTTCTCGAACG
Organism: Rhizobium esperanzae; assembly: GCF_002204185.1. Classification (GTDB taxonomy): domain Bacteria; phylum Pseudomonadota; class Alphaproteobacteria; order Rhizobiales; family Rhizobiaceae; genus Rhizobium; species Rhizobium esperanzae. The sequence goes on from NZ_MXPU01000009.1 coordinate 35,967, forward strand.
GCGTTACCACCATCGGCTTCTTCGGCAGGCGCTCGGCCAGCGGCGGCAGTTTGCCGTCTTTGACCAGTTGCGCCAGCGCAGGCGCTTCCCCGCCGGCGGCGAAGGCACGACCGGCGATGGACAGTGCTGCAGCACCAGCCATGCCGCCGAGAACGGCGCGGCGGGTGACACCGCGAGACAGAATTTCATTGGGCATCGATTCCTCCCCTTTTATGCCGGCACAGGCGGGCTCCCGACCTGCCGTTTTGCGCCCTCCTCGGCGCTGGAACGAAACCATAGACACGTTCTCAAATGATTACAAGAGTTGACAGATAATTACAGATTCGATAGCCATGTCGTATCAGACACAACGCCAAGCCATTGGCAATCCTGCCTTGGATAGGGAAAGAAGACAGACCTGTCAGAAGCTGTATACAGGCCGCATCGCGGCCGGTGACGGCGCGGCGCCATCCCGGCGCATGGTCGAGAAGGCATAGGCTTCTGCTCGCCGGACGAAGAGCCGACGGGGCGAATTCGCCACTTGCGGGGGAGAAAAGAGCGATAATGACGTTTGCAGTCGATGCCGTTTCAAGCCGGGGCGCAACGCGCTTCAGCGACATCATCTACGAGAAGATCGTGGGGATGATCGCGGACGGCAACTTTCCCGTGAATGAACGGCTGCCGTCGGAAACCAGGCTCGCCGCCGATTTTGGTGCATCGAGACCCGTTGTGCGAGAAGCGCTCGAACGTCTGAGGGCCGATGGCCTCGTCGTTTCCCGCAAGGGCTCTGGTTCCTATGTCCGCCAGCGGCCGGATTCGTCGATGCTGAAAATGGTTCCGGTCGGCTCGCTTGCCGATGTCCAGCGGTTCTTCGAATTCCGCGCCGGTCTCGAGGCCGAAGCTGCGGAGCTTGCCGCGCGAAACTGGCAGCCGGCCGACAAGGAGCGGATAACGGCCGCACTTCTCTCGCTTGAGCAATGTCTGCGCAACGGCGAGCTCGGCGCCGAGGAGGATCAGGCCCTCCACGACGCAATTGCGGCGGCGACAGGCAACCAGTTTCACATCACCGTGCGCGAATGGTTCAAGCCGCATTTCGCCATCGGCCATTCCGTAACGCGAAGCCTGAGCTTGAAACGGACTCCGGAGCAGATCCGCAGCGTTCAGGACGAGCATGCGGTCATCGTGGAGGCGATCTTCGCGCGGCGGGAAGCCGAAGCGCATGATGCGATGAAGACACACATACTGAATGCGCGCGCCCGCATGTTTCAAGGGGTTTGAGCGACAATGGGAGGAAGGACGATGAGACGGATTGCCATGACGGGTGCCGCCGGACGTGTCGGGACGCTGCTGCGCCCGTTTCTCCGGCAGCATGTTGAGCATCTCCGCCTGATCGATATTCATGAGCCTGCGGATCTGGCCGAGAATGAAGGCTTCGTTGGCGCCGATCTGTCAAACCTCGAAGAGGCAACGGCCGCTTTGGGCGGCATTGACGGTGTCGTTCATCTCGCCGGTCTTGCGGGCGGCGTTGATATCAACGCGATATTGCAGGCGAACGTGCTCGGCACTTACAATCTCTACGAGGCCGCCCGGATCAACAAGGTCGAGCGGGTCGTCTACGCCTCAAGCAACCATGCGACCGGCTTTTATCCCCGCGGCGAGGTCATTTCGCCGCTCGATCCCATGCGCCCGGACAGTCCCTACGGACTTTCCAAATGCTGGGGCGAGCTGGTGGCGGGGCTTTATTACGACACATCGGGCATCCGCTCCCTTTCCATCCGCATCGGCAATGCCGGCACCTACCCCAACAGCGAGCGCACGATCGCGATCTGGATCAGCGCCCGGGATCTGGCGCAACTGGTGCGGATCGGCCTCACCCATCCGCAGATCGCCGCAACGGTTGTTTACGGTGTTTCCGACACCGACACGAAATGGTGGGACAACGATCTGGCGACGCGGCTTGGCTACCAGCCGCAGGATCGGCCGCGTGATCACGCCCGTATCGAGGACGGAGCGGAGGGGCGGGTCGCCCGCTCGTTCCAGGGCGGCGGTTTCTGCGAATTCAATCACGACGGCAACATCCGCATGCGCGATGCCGAGGGCCTGGTCAAAGATCTGGAGACGGTCTCGTGACGGCGCCGCGCATCATTGAACCGAAGATCCGTTCCGTACTGCAGCAACCGCTGACGGTCGGTGAATCGCCCGTATGGGACGAGGAAACCGGCGCTCTCTGGCTTGTCGACATCCTGGCGCCGGCAATCCTGCGACTTTCCCCGCAAGGCAAGGTCGATCGCTTCGACATGCCGGCTGCAGTCGGCAGCCTCGGGCTCTGCCGCGACAACAGGATCATCGTTGGTCTGCAGACGGGCGTCCATCTCTTTGATCCCGTCTCAGGCGATATCGAATTTCTCTGCGATCCGGTCGGGCGCGACATCAATGGCCGCCTCAACGACGGCAAGGTCGGCCCGGATGGGCATTTCTGGGTCGGCTCGATCAGCGAGGCCAAGCCGCAGATGAACGACGCGGCGCTCTTCCGTGTCGGCGCCGATGGCAGCACGAAGACGGTGGCAACGGGACTGACGAGCTCCAACGGCCTTGCCTGGTCGCCGGACGGCCGGCGGATGTATCACTCCGACAGCCGACAGTGTTTTCTGCAAGCCTTCGATTTCGATCCCGCAACGGGTGAGCTCGGCGAAGGACGCCGCCTTCTCAGTTTCACGGAGGAACAAGGGCGGCCGGACGGGGCGACGACCGATCGCGATGAATTCTACTGGAGCGCCGGCGTTTCCGCCGGCCGCCTGAACAGAATATCGGCCGACGGCGAAATCGTCGAAATCTACATTCTGCCGGTCGCAGCACCGACAATGCCGTGTTTCGGAGGGCCGGATTTCACCACCCTCTACGTCACGAGCCTGTCGAGCGACCGCACCGGACGTTTCGAGGCTGGCACGGTCATCGCCTTCGATGTCGATGCGGAGGGGCTGCCGCCCTTCCGTTTCGGCTGACGATCAACTGGAAGAAAAGCGAACGGGGGAGAAAAATGAGCATCGCGATCATGCGCAAGGCGCTTAGGGGCGTGTCGGGCGTTCCGGTCACGGCTTATGACGCCGGGGGGGAAGTCGAGCCCCGGATTACCGCGAAGGTCTATGAGCGGGTGGCCGTGGCCGGCATTCACAACATCGTCGCGGCCGGCAATACCGGAGAATTCTATGCTCTGACGCCGCAGGAGATCCGGATCGTCCACGAGGCGGCGGTATCGGGTGTTGATGGCCGCGCGCCGGTGACGGCGGCGATCGGTCGGTCGCTGCGCGAAGCGATCGGCATGGCCAGGGATGCGTCCGCGATCGGCGCATCGGCGGTCATGTCGCATCAGCCCGTCGATCCTTTCGCGGCACCATCGGCCCAGATCGATTATTTCTGCAATCTCGCCGATGCTTCCCCCCTGCCGCTCGTCGCCTATGTCAGGGCGGAAGGCTTCAGCGTCGCCGAGATCGTCCGCCTCGCCAACCACGGCAATATTGCCGGCATCAAGTTCGCCACGACTGATCTGATGCTGCTGTCGCGGGCGATCCCCGCGGCCGATCCGAATGGCGCGCTGTTTGTGTGCGGCCTGGCGGAGAGCTGGGCGCCGACATTCACCGCAGCCGGCGCGCGCGGCTTCACCTCGGGCCTCGTCAACGTCGCACCGAAACTTTCGCTTGCCGTGCACGAAGCGCTTGAAAAAGGCGATTTCGCCGCGGCGAGATCGATCGTCAACAAGCTCGAACCCTTCGAGCGGATGCGCACCAAATTCCGCAACGGCGCGAACGTCACCGTCGTGAAAGAGGCCGTCACCTATTCCGGCCTCGATGTCGGCTCGGTGCGCGTGCCGGGATTGCCGCGGCTCGACGCGCAGGATCGCGACGAGCTGCATCGGCTGCTTCGAGGCTGGGAGGCCGAGGGCGATATCCAAACGGACCGGCAGGACGTGAAGGCAGCCGGCTAAGTTCGAACATCATTCCCGCAAGCAACAGGATTGGGAGGTCTTGAGATGCTGAAACAGCTACTGACGACGATCGCTATGACAGGCGCCCTGATGGCGGCACAGCCGAGCCTGGCGGCATCGCCGCCCAATATGCTCGTCATAGGCACGAATCTGACCGGCATCCGCACGCTCGATCCGGCCCAGAACAATGCCCGCACGGTCTCCGAGCTGATCTCGAACCTCTACGATAACCTCGTGCAACTGTCGCCGGACGATTTGAAGACGCTGAAGCCGATGCTGGCGACGCAATGGAGCGTATCGCCCGACGGCAAGATCATCACGCTGACCCTGCGCGACGACGCGGTCTTCCAGAGCGGCAACAAGGTGACCGCCGAGGACGCGGCCTGGTCGATCCAGCGTGTCATCAAGATGGGCCAGGTCGGCTCCACCGACGTCGCGCTCTGGGGCTTCACGGCCGATAACGTCGAAAAGCTCGTCCGCGCCAAGGACGAACACACGCTGGAGATCGAGCTGCCGCAGGCGGTCAATACCGACCTGGTGCTCTATTCGCTGGCAGGCTCCTCGATCGGCATCGTCGACAAAAAGACGGTGCTGTCGCATGAGGCGAACGGCGATTTCGGCGGCGCCTGGCTCTCGGCCAATTCCGCCGGCAGCGGCCCGTTCACTCTGGCGCAATGGCGGCCGAACGACGTGGCGATCTTCAATGCACAGCCGAAATATTGGGGCGGCAAGCCGGCCATGGCCCGCGTCGTCGCCCGCCACATTCCGGAATCCGGCAATCTCAGGCTTCAGCTGGAGGCCGGCGACGTCGATGTCGGCCAGTATGTGGCGAGCGGCGATCTCGATGCACTCTCCAGCAACAAGGATATGGTCATCGACAACGTTCCGGGTCTCGGCTTCTATTACATAGCCCTGAACCAGAAAGACCCTGACCTGCAGAAGCCGAAGGTTCGCGAGGCCTTCCAGCACGCCTTCGACTGGAAGGCGATCTCCGGCAACATCATGCGCTACACCGGCTTTCCCTGGCAGTCGATGATCCCGCGCGGGATGATCGGCGCTCCCGAAGAGGCTGCGGTCCGCTATGACTACGATCCCGCCAAGGCCAAGCAGCTGCTGGCGGAGGCCGGATATCCCAATGGCCTGAAGAAAGTGCTCAATCCGTCGGGGGCACCAACCTTGCCCTTCGCGGAAGCGCTGCAGGCGAGCGCACGAGCCGCCGGCTTCGATCTCGATCTCGTACCCGGCGAATTCACGCCCGCCTTCCGCGAGCGCAAATTCGAAGTGCTGCTCGGCAATTCCGGCGCCCGCCTGCCCGATCCCTTCGCCGTCGCCACGCAATACGCCTTCAATCCCGACAATAGCGACGAGGCACGCCTCGGCAGCTATTATCTCTGGCGTACCGGCATGAAGGTGGACGAGCTCAACACGCTCATCGATCAATCGATGAAGGAGCGCGACACGGGCAAACGCACCGATATCTTCAAGAAGATGGACGGCATCTATGCCGGCATGGCTTCCCCGCTCGTCATCTTCTTCCAGCGAACCGACCCCTATGTCATGCGCGCCAACGTGAAGGGCTATCACGGGCACACGACCTGGTCGACGCGCTGGCATGATGTGACCAAGGAGTAGAGCGCGTGGCGAGCGCCGATCTGACATCGAAGCGGGAGGCGAGCCGCCGCTCGGCGGAGGGCGGGTTCGCCGATGCGGCCCCGCACCCTCTGATCAGCCTGCTACGGCGTCTGGCGGGGCGGGTGGTGGCTGTCGTCACGACGCTGCTCGGCCTGCTCTTCCTCACCTTCTCGATGGGCCGCCTGCTGCCCGCCGACCCGGTGCTATCAATCACCGGGGCGGAGGTCAGCAAGGAGGTTTACGATCGGGTCTATAACGAGCTGGGGCTCGGCCAGCCGATATGGATGCAGTTTCTCTCCTATGTCGGCAAGATCGCCACAGGTGACCTCGGCATGTCGGCGACGACGGGACAGCCGATCCTGACCGATCTAATGACGATCTTTCCCGCGACCATCGAGCTTGCCATCATCGCCATGATCATCGGCGCAATTATCGGCATCCCGCTCGGCATCACCGCCGCCGTTAGGCGGGGGACCGTGATCGACCACATCGCCCGCATCGTTGCCCTTGCCGGCCATTCCATTCCGATCTTCTGGACCGGTCTGATGGCGCTCTTCGTCTTCTATGCGAAGCTGAAGCTGGTCGGCGCATCGGGCCGGGTCGACGTCTTCTACGAAGGCCTCGTCACACCGATGACCGGCTTCCTGCTGATCGATGCTGCGATCCAGGGCCAATGGGACGTATTTTACAACGCGCTCGGCCACATCATCCTGCCGGCGGCGATCCTCGGCTATTACTCCGTCGCCTATATCAGCCGCATGTCGCGAAGCTTCATGCTGGAACAGCTGAGCCAGGAATACATCATCACTGCGCGGGCGAAGGGGCTCGGCACCCGCAAGGTCATCTGGCGCCATGCTTTTCGGAATATCCGCGTGCAGCTCCTGACCATCCTGGCGCTGACCTTCGGCGGCCTGCTCGAAGGCGCGGTGCTGATCGAGACGGTTTTCGGCTGGCCGGGGCTCGGGCAGTATCTCACCCGCGGACTGCAGATGAACGACATGAACGTCGTGATGGGCTCGGTGCTGACGATCGGCGCCGTGTTCCTGACAATCAACATCCTGTCCGACGTGCTTTATCGCATCCTTGATCCGAGAACACGGTGACGCAATGACGATCTCCACCGAAGACGCAGACAGCAGCAACGCCGGCGGCTTTCGCGGATGGCTGCTGGCGCCGGAGCCACAGGGCTGGTTCCACTCGTCGGCGCAGCAGCTCCATCAGGGCTGGCAGAAGTTCAGCCTGCATCCGCTGGGATTGGCGGGCCTCATTGTCATCGTGCTCCTGATCGTGGTGGCGACCGCAGCCCCCCTGCTGACGGGCTACGATCCGATCATCCAGGATATGGCCGGTCGGCTTGCGCCCCCTTCGGCCGAGCACTGGCTCGGCACCGATAATTTCGGCCGCGACGTCTTTTCTCGGGTGATCTACGGCGCGCGCACGACGCTCTACATCATCATGCTCGTCACGATCATCGTCGCCCCCCTCGGCCTGCTGATCGGCACCTTCTCGGGCTATTTCGGCGGAAACGTCGATGAAATCCTGATGCGCATCACCGATATCTTCCTCTCATTCCCAGGCCTCGTGCTGGCGCTCGGTTTTGCCGCAGCGCTCGGTCCGGGCATCACCAACGCAATCATCGCCATTTCGCTGACCGCCTGGCCGCCGATCGCGCGACTGGCGCGCGCCGAGACGCTCAGCCTGCGCAAGGCGGATTATATCGCCGCCGTACGCTTGCAGGGCGCGACCTCGCTCGCAATCATCACCCGCCACATCCTGCCGATGTGCATTCCGTCGGTGATCGTCCGCGTCACGCTCAACATGGCCGGCATCATCATCACCGCCGCCGGCCTCGGCTTTCTCGGCCTCGGCGCACAGCCGCCATGGCCGGAATGGGGCTCGATGGCCGCAAGCGGGCGCGAATTCATGCTCGACAGCCCGTGGGTGATCGCAGCGCCCGGCATCGCCATTGCGCTCGTCAGCCTCGCTTTCAACCTCGTCGGCGATGCGCTTCGCGACGTCCTCGATCCCAGGGGGGCGGAATGACCGAGCTGATCGATATCCGCAACCTCGAAATCGCCTATGCCGGCGGCCATATGCGCGCCGTGCGCGGCGTGAGTTTTACGCTCGGACAGGAAAAACTCGGCATCGTCGGCGAATCCGGATCGGGCAAGTCCACCGTCGGCCGCGCCATCATGAAACTCCTGCCGCCGACGGCTGAGGTCAGCGCCGAGCGGATGCGCTTTGGTGAACTCGATCTGCTGAAGGCGGACGAGAAAACGATGATGACGATCCGGGGACGGCGCATCGGGCTCATCCTGCAGGATCCGAAATATTCGCTCAATCCGGTCATGCGGGTCGGCGAACAGATCGCCGAGACCTACAGCCTCCACCATCCCAAGGAGAGTGCTAGGAAGGCTTACGGCCAGGCGCTCGAAATGCTCGAAGCCGTCAAGATCCGCGATCCCGAGCGCGTCGCCCGTCTCTATCCGCACGAAATTTCGGGCGGGATGGGCCAGCGCGTGATGATCGCCATGATGCTGATCGCGGAACCAGAAGTGCTGATCGCCGACGAGCCGACGTCGGCGCTCGACGTGACGGTGCGGCTCGAGATCCTGGCTCTCCTCGACGAGCTGGTCTTGCGCCGCAATCTCGGCCTGATCTTCATCAGCCACGACCTCAATCTCATCCGCAATTTCTGTGACCGCGTCCTCATCATGTATGCCGGCCGCGTCGTGGAAGTGCTCGAGGCGCGTGATCTCGACAAGGCGAAGCATCCTTATACGCAAGGGCTGCTGGCATCGCTGCCGAAGATCGAGGATCCACCGGCGCGGCTGCCGATCCTGAAGCGTGATCCCGCCTGGCTTGACGATTTTGCAGTGGAGCCGCCGCGATGATCCGGATCGACAATCTCACCATCCGCTTCGGGCATGGGCAAAGGCCTGTCGTCAGAGACGTCAATCTCGCCGTCGAGAGCGGCACGGCCTTCGGTCTCGTCGGCGAATCCGGCTGCGGCAAATCTACGGTTCTTCGGGCGCTTTCCGGCCTCAACGCCGATTATGACGGGCAGATCGCGCTCAATGGCGAAACGCTCGACCGGCAGCGCAGCCGGCCGTTCTTCCGCCGGGTGCAGATGGTGTTCCAGGATCCATACGGATCGCTCCATCCGCGCAAGACCATCCGGTCGCAGTTGCAGGAGCCCTTGCGCAACCAGGGTCTGGACAGGAATTCCGTCGATGTGAACGCCGTGCTCAGATCCGTCGGCCTCGACCCGGCGCTAAGCTACCGGTTTCCGCATCAACTCTCCGGCGGGCAGCGCCAGCGCGTGGCGATCGCCCGCGCCCTGATGCTGAACCCCGACGTCCTGCTTCTCGATGAACCGACGTCGGCGCTCGACGTCTCGGTCCAGGCCGAAATCCTCAATCTGCTGCAGGACCTGCGCAAGGAGCGCGGCCTCACCTATCTCCTCGTCAGCCACGACCTCGCCGTCGTCTCCCATATGTGCAGCCGGGTCGCCATCATGGAAGCGGGTGAGATCGTCGAACAGGTCGATATCGAGGCCTTGCGAAGAGGCGCGGTCGAACATCCCTATTCGCAGCGCCTGCTGCGGGCGAGCAGGATGTACGGCAGGGGTTAGCCCCTTCTGTCAAACACCGCCGGCAGTCCCGGCAACGACCGCTTCGATGATGGCCGCCGGCGGTTCAGCCTTGGTGCGCTCTTTCCTGTGAGCACGCCAACCTCGCGACACAACCAGAGTGACATTTGGCTGGCGGACAATGTATCAATACGATCATTGCCTTGAAGCCGTTATCCCGATTCGATCAAAATCCTACCCGGCCATTGTCCGCCCGTATATTCGAAAGGCGTCATCCTCGTGCCCACTCTGGTTCTTCCCAGCCGCCCGTTATCGCTTGCACCCGATGTGATCTCTACACCGCGAGCTTATTTTTGGGCCGCCCCGTTCATGCTGGCCCTGACGGTGTTGATGCTCATCTGGGAAGGACCCGGCGTCATCAGGGATTTTCAGATCAGCCAAAATCCTCTGGTTCTTGAGGACGGTGATGTTCAAAATGGGCGATGCACGACACGCAAGCTCTTCTTTACCGACTGCAGCGCGCGCCTCATCTACAGTTACGACGGGCGGAACTACGACACGGAAGTCGACGTGATGTTTGTCGATTTTCATACCGGCGATTATGAAACCGGTGTCGTGATTTCGGCCGACCATCCGGAATTGGCAACGATCAGCCTCGGTCTGGACAAGCTCTGGAACCGGATCATCACCCTCAGCACATTTGCCCTGTTGCTCGGTGGCATGAGCCTTGGGACATTGTTCCAGGTTGTGCGGATATGGCGTGTCAAACGGCATCTGCGCCAGCCAGCCTTGTTGAACGACATACCGGTCGAAATCACAGCCTTCGATCGCAAGCGCAATATCCTATCCGTTACCTATAACGACAAAATCGCGAGTGATAAGACCGGCCGATCGGCTTACACGCGCATGAAAAAGGGCGAGGAGCCTTTGATCGTGGGTGAAGCAAATGGCAAAGCCGTTGGGCTGGCCGTCCGGCATGGCAAGACAGCCCTGCCGGTGCTTCTGGATAATCGGCTGCAGCGTGTCGAGCTGACGGAGACCGAGCGAAACCTTGCCCTTTCCCCGTTCGCGCGATCCGACGCCGACCAGGCCGTGCCTGTCTTGAGTGAGCAACCCAAGAAAACGATGTCGATCGGAGGGCGGCTCCGGCTGTTTTTTGGCACCATGCTCTTGATCCTGGGCGGTTTGGTTGGTTTCTGGCTGTGGTATGTGACCAGTGCCAGCACACCGTTTCAGTCGCCGGGGATGGACATCAACAATCTCATGCCGACGCCATTGAACAAATGGGGATGCATTCAATTGCAAAAGCGGTTCGGCCAGGATCGCGCTCCTTTCGGATGCGTTGCTGACGACTATACAAGCTGGAAATACTGAAGGCCCTTCTCCGAGCCTCCGCATCGGTTCAAAAATCAGCCGGATGCCGGAAGGAACAGGCCATCAAATCTTGCGCTTCACCTTGCGATGAGGTGGATTTCTCAAATTCTGCTTCGGAGCGGGGATGCATTCCTCCGCCTCGTTGGTTTCCAACTCCTCGATAATGGGGAGCCGGACACTCTCGCCCGCCTGTACACAAGTGAACACTTGACATCGGCCGCGTTAAAGCCGAAGCCGCACTCGGCCGCGCATGCGCGGCCGTTTTTGCGAGGATTCGAGAAATGAAGACGAAGGCGGCCGTCGCCAATGCAGGAAACCTGATCATGACGGGCGTCGTGCTGATGCTGCTCGGCGATCTGCTGTTTGCGTTGAACGATGCGATGGGCAAGTGGCTGGTGACGAGCTTTGCGGTCGGCCAGGTATTGGTGATCCGTTCGGTCGGCGCTTTCATCCTGCTCGGGCCGATGATCCTGCGGCAGGGACCGCTGGCGCTCTTCCGCGTCGAGCAGAAGGGCTTGCAATTCATGCGGGTCGTCATGGCGACCGGCGATGTCGCCCTGTTCTACGCCGCCGTCGCCTATCTGCCGCTCGCTGACGTCATGACCTTCTATATGGCCGGGCCGATCTACATAGCCGCGCTCTCGCATTTCTTTCTCGGGGAAAAGATCGGCTGGCGCCGTTGGCTCGCCGTTCTGGTCGGCTTCGCCGGCGTCGTCATCGCGTTGCGTCCGTCGACGGCAATGCTGTCGCTTCCCTCGCTCTTCGGCCTTGCAGGCAGCCTTTCCTTTGCCCTATCGTTGGTGATGAGCCGCTATCTCCGCTCGACCAGCGACACCACGCTCGTGACATGGCAGACGGTTGCGGCGCTTGCAACCGGCATCGTACTCAGCATCGGCCACTGGCAGTCGGCAACACCCATCGACTGGTCAGGCATGCTGCTGCTCGGGATCGTCGCCACGTGCGCACATCTGCTGATTACGCGCTCGCTGAAGCTCGCACCGGCATCGCTGCTTGCGCCGCTGCAATATACGCTGCTGCTCTGGGCAATCGTGCTGGGCTATATCTTCTTTAACGATATTCCCGACACGCAGATCATCGTCGGCGCAACGATCATCGTTTTTGCCGGTCTCTTCATCTTCCACCGGAAGAACCTGAAAGAGACGGTTCCGGCCGAAGCCGTGCCGCCTGACGGCCATTGAGGTTCAATCCTCCGCCGGCCGCGACTCCCAGCCGAAGACGCTGCGGCCGCCGAAATCGGCGGATTGGCGGAATTCGCCGGCGATAATCTCCTTGAGATCGGGACCGGTGACATAGCGTTCCATCTGCCGGGACTGATCGTCCAGGCGCTTCAGCGCCTGCAGCTCCTCCTCGCGCCCGAGCCTGCCCTTCAGCACCGCCGATTTCATCACGCCGATCGTCTCGTCATAGACCTTCAGCGGCACCGGGAAAGGATGGCGGTCCTTGCCGCCGTGGGCGATGGAGAAGCGCGCCGGGTCGGAAAAACGGCAGGGCGCGCCGTGTACCACTTCCGCCACCATCGCCAGCGCCTTCACCGTGCGGGCGCCGACGCCGGGGACAAGCAGCAGTTCCTGGAAATCGGCCGGTCCACGATCGGCCGCGGCAGCCAGATTTCCGTGCAGGCGCCGCATGTTGACGTCGCTCTCGCGCACCTCATGATGGGCGGGCATGATGAGATGCGGCAGCATCGGCTGTGCGACGGGTTCGCGCGCCGGTTCGTCGGCGCGCAGCAGTGCGGCGGCCTCACGCACGATCCTGTCTGGGCCGAGCGTTGCCAAGAGGTCGAGCTGACCACGCCGTGAGCGCTCGGCGCGTTTATCGGCGAGATTGACGATTTCGCCCTGACTTCTGCCTTCAATTGCCGCATGCGGCGAGTCGACGAAACTTTCGAGCCCTTCGGAGAGCCAGTGATAACGCCGGGCCTGCCGTCGATCGCCATTCATGCCTTGCTGCACCACCACCCAATGTCCGTCATCGGCGACGACAAAGCCGTGCAAATATAGATCAAAGCCGTCCTGCAGCGCGGCGCTGTCGACCTTGGCGATGAGCCGGCTCGTCGTCGCCAGCCCCTCCCCGTCGAGACCGACGCGCTCGCCGATCGAGACGAGCTCCTGCGGTGTCTTGCGCGAATGCGTGCCTCGGCCGCCGCAGACATGCAGGCCGAGCTCGCCGGCGCGCGGCTTCAGCCCGCGCTTCAACGCACCAAGAACGCTTGTCGTAATGCCGGAGGAATGCCAATCCATGCCCATGACCGCGCCGAAGGACTGGAACCAGAAAGGGTGGGCGAGCCGGCGCAGAAATTCGTCGCGGCCGTAGTGATGGACGATCGCCTCGGTGATCAGCGTTCCCAACCGAGTCATCCTGTCGCCGAGCCAATGCGGCACACGTCCCCCGTGAAGGGGAAGATCGGCACTGCCTGCCCGCTGTGACATCTCGTTTCCTATATCCTCTCTGTTCGACCCGCTATGCGGCAACGGCCGGGATCGGGAACCCGGTGAATTTCCAGGCGTTTGCTTTCAGTCAAAACGGCCGAGGCAAACATGACCGCGTTGGAAACCATGTCCAATCAACCCTACCTGACCCGAACAAAAGCGCAACATCGGGGAGGCGAAAAAGAGGGGAGTGCGGCATTGCGGCTCCAGGGACGCGCGGAAAAAGCCGCCTTTCTGATCAACGGCAACAAATATTTTGCCGAAGTCTCAAGGGCGTTGCGGCAGGCCCGCCGCAATGTGTGGATCATCGGATGGGACTTCCATCCTAATATTCGATTGGAGCCCGAGAAATCGGACGAAACCTTGGCGGACCTGCTGCATGCGCTGGCGGCGAAAAATCCCGAACTCGAAATACGCATTCTTATTTGGGCGCTCGGGCCGATCTATTCGGACAAATCGATAGATCTGCTTCGGAAGAAGAATTTCCCCAGGAATGCCAGGATCGATCTGCGTTTCGATCTTCAGGGCGCATTGCGCGGCTGTCATCATCAAAAACTTGTCTGCATCGATGACGCGGTTGCCTTCATCGGCGGCATAGACATGACGTCGCGGCGATGGGATACCAGGCGCCATCACGCCAAGGACAGGCTGAGGCGCGACCCTGACGGTGCCCCATACGATCCGCTGCACGACGTGCAGGCGATGGTTACGGGCGATGCCGCCCGACTGATTGGCAATATCGCCAGGCGGCGCTGGGAAAACGCCACCGGCGAAAAACATCTGCCGCTTGCCCGCAGCATGCCCTTCGCCTGGCCGGACGACCTCTCGATTTCGCTGCAAGACATCCCCGTCGCTTTCGCCCTCACGGAGCCGGCAACCACCTGGCGCACCGGCATCAGCGACGGCATCGCCTCGACCTTGGAGATCATCGCCCAAGCCCGGCGCCAGCTCTATATCGAGGCGCAATATTTCGCCTCCTTCCGGGTGGCCGACGCCATTGCCGCACGATTGCAGGAGGAGGACGGGCCCGAGGTGGTCGTAATCTGCACGCGCAGCTCTCACGGGCTGATCGAAAAGCTCGTCATGGGCAGCAATCGCGACCGTGTCATCCGCCGCCTCAAACGCGCCGATCGCGCCAACCGCTTGCGCGTCTACCATCCCGTCGTGCCAGGACCAAAAGAACCTGGGCCGCACAACGAGGTCGAGGTGCTCATCCATTCGAAACTGATGATCGCCGACGACGAGCTGGTGCGCATCGGCTCTTCCAATCTCAACAATCGCTCGGAAGGGCTTGATTCAGAATGCGATCTGCTGTTCGAAGCTGAAACCGTCGAGCATCGCCGCGCGATCGGGGAGTTGTACAGTCGGCTTCTTTCGGAGTATCTCGGAGCGGCTCCCGAGGCTTTCGCGACTGCCTATGCGCAACGCGGTTCGATGATCGAGGCGATCGACGCGCTGAACCAGGGGGATCGCGGCCTTAGGGAATTTGCCATCGAACTGTCAGGCAAAGTCTCGCCGATCACAGGTACGGCGATCGTCGACCCCAGCCGGCCTTTCCTGCCCTTACACCGACTGGGCCTCGGCGCGCTCATCCGCCTCTTCGTCCGCCCGGCGTGACCGCCGGAAGACAACTTCGCTGATGAGCAGAAGCACCGTGCCAAGTGCCAGCGGAATAAAGAAATAAGCGCAGCGGAAGGCGATCAGCGCTCCGATCGATGCTTCCTGCGGCACGGCATAGGAGACGGTTGCCTCCAGCACGCCGAGCCCACCCGGAACATGGGTCGCGAGGATTGCCGAATTGGCGAGCACGTAAGCCGTCACGGAGCGGAAGAAGGTAACATCGCCGAAGACCGTGAGCATCTGGTGCAGGCAGGCGGACACCAGCATGAAATTGATCGTCCCGACCCCGATCTGGGCAACCGCGATCGGAAAGCGGGGCAGCTGCAACGACCAGCGCCACAGCCGCAGCTTGCGGCGAACGAAAAACGCCAGGCTCGCATAGATGACCGGCACGATCAGTGCCGACAATCCGAAGAGGCGGGCGCCCGCCCTATCGAGGCGTAGCAGACGTGCGGCATCATCCGGATTGACGAGCAAGGCGAGGCCGGCGAGTGTCGTGAGGCCGAGCCCGACTGTGACACCGCAGAACAGGATGATCTTCGCCACGTCCTCGATCGTCAGCCCCCAACGGGAATAGTAACGATAGCGGAAGGCGCCGCTGCTCAATCCCGCAAATCCGATATTGTGGCCGAGCGAAAGGCTGATGAAGGAGGCGAGCAGGATCTTCCGGTAGGGCAAGGACTTGCCGAGCGAACGGATCGCCAGCAAGTCGAAACAGCTCAGGCATAGATACGATGACATCGCGAAGAGAAGTGCGGTGCAGAAGGTTGCAAAGGGTATGCTGCGGACCGATTGGACGATCTGCTCCAGGCTGTACTGGCGGAATATCCGGTAGAGAAGAAGGCCCGCGACGCAAAGGGCGGCAAGGAGAAATCCATTCCAGATTATGCGTTTCAGATTCATCGATTGTCCGTTTTCCGAAGTGCGAGCCCCCACGGCTCGATCATCTGGAACGATCGAAAGAGTTCTGTGTTCCCCTCGGGGAAAACGAGTCCCGTCTCTCGAGGGGAGATCAGCTTCAGCGGACCTATGCCGAATAAATCGATCAAACTCCTGACCTATAACGTTCACAGCTGCATCGGCAACGACCGGAAGCTCGACCCCGGGCGGATCGCTTCGGTCATCGCCGAGGCTGAAGCCGATATTGTTGCTCTGCAGGAGGTCGACGTCCTCCGGCGCAGGACCGCCGGCGTCGACCAGGCCCACGCAATCGCCTCCCTTCTAAAGATGCAGGCTCATTTTCACCCGGCGCTGTCGATTGCCGAGGAGCAATATGGCGATGCGATCATCACCGCGTTGCCAACCGGCGCGATCAAGGCCGGTCCGCTGCCGTCCATCGGCGAAGCAAGGGGCGCGTTATCAGTCGAAATATTGGTCGGCGACAGGAAGTTGCTCGTGGTCAATACTCATCTCGGCCTTCGAGGGCGCGAGCGCATTCAGCAGATGACGACGCTCTTGAATTCCGGCTGGCTGCGCGGCCCGTCGGACGAACCTGTCCCGAGCATCCTCTGCGGCGATTTCAATGCCATTCCGTCATCGGCGACCTACCGGCTTGCCGCGCGTTCATTGGCCGACGCCCAGCTCGCAGGCAGCGCAACGCCGAGAGCGACCTTCCCCTCCCGCTATCCGCTGATGCGCCTCGACCACATCTTCGTCACCGAAGACCTTGTCGTTCAACGGGCAACAGTGCTTCAAACCCGACTGACGAGGGTCGCCTCCGACCACCTCCCTCTCCTTGCGGAAATCAGTTTCGCATGATCACTCGCCAGCGCCGAGCGGCACGGAGTCTCACGCAGAAAACGACATTCAAACGTCGCCTTTAGCGACATTGGAACGAATATTTCACGAATTATGCCCTATGGAATATTCATTCCGCGATACCATAGGGGTCGGACGGAGACGGATAGAGTCGATTCGAGCGGATCGGGACCTTCACTCGAGATCGGCTGTTCTCCTGCAGGGAGTGGAGGGGTTTGATGTTGGGAAGGCTGTTATCGCGGGTTCGCATCCAAACGCAGGTGATGCTGTTCATCATTCCGTTCGTCTTGAGCATCATGGCCGTGGGCGCGACGGGTTTTTATGCATCGAGTCTGCTTCAGGGGCGGATGGATATTTCCAACTCCGTCCTGCAGTCCTTGAGCGGCTTTCGCAATCTGTCGGCGGCAATGGCCGAGTTCCTCGCCAATGCCACGCAGGAAAACCGGGAGACCGTCAACGCCAGACTTGCCGACCAGCGCAGCCTTCTGAAATCCGGCATCGAGCGGCTCAGCGCAGATCGCAGTGGCCAGCAGGAACTGGAGCAGGTGCTCTCATCCATTGACGGAATTGCAGCCCGCATGGATTTGCTATGGCAGCTTCAGGAGAGCAGGGCAGCGCTGCTCACCGATCTCCAGAAAGCCCAGAGCGTCGTCATATCGTCTCAGACAGATATTGTCGAAGGGACCAAGGCTCTCCAACGTGCCGCCGACCTGCAGGAAGATGAATCCCGCAACATCCTCGCCGATGCGCAGCGCATTTCGGACTTCGCGTCCTTCGCCCAATCGCTGCATGACAAGGCCCAGGCCGCAGGCACGATTGCCGGCCCGGATATGGAGGAGCTCGCCCGGCAGCAGCGCATCGTGGGGATGGCCCTTGGCGGCGAAGCGCCGGATTCCAAAAAGGCGATCGACGACGCCGTCGCTTCCCTGAAGCCGCTCGTCGAAACCTCCGGCCAGACCGAGGAACGTGCAGCCGGTCTCAGGGATAACACCAGTCAGATCGTCGCCAGGCTGCCCGAATTGCAGGTGGTCGCCACGCGGCGGATCAAGGCCGTGACCGACAAGGCGGCCGAGACAGCCAAAACGGTCGAGCGCGCCAAGACCAGTCAGAGAGACGGTCAGAAGCTGACGACCTCGGCTTACGTGATCCAGATCGTCCTGGCAAAGCTGACTCTGGCCCCGACGGACGCCAATCTCCAGCGGCTTTCGCAGGAGATCACCGCCGTCAGAAAAGGTCTGGACATGCTGATTTCCAATGCCGGCGGTGTTGCACAATTCGACAATCTCAAACCGAAGCTTCTGCCGGCGCTGGACAAGATGCAGAAATCCGCTGCCGACCTCGTCCGCATCGGCGCGCAGCGCCAGGACGAATTCCGTGCCGCCGCCGCCGACGTGGATCGGATGTGGTCCCAGCTGACGGCTTTCGCCGAAATGCAGCGGCAGAACGCGGCCGACGAACGCGACGACGCCAACTCCATGTCGCTCGCAACAACGCTCCTCGGCGTGGTGATCGCGATTCTCGCCGGCATCGGCCTGACTGTGGCGCTGAAAGGGCCGATTAATCAGATCACCTCGGCAATGCGGCGGTTGGCGGACGGGAGGCTGGAAACGTCGATCGTCGGCGAAAGCCGCGCCGATGAAATCGGCGACATGGCCCGTGCGCTTGGTGTCTTCAAGAACAATGCGATCGCCAAAGTCGAGATCGAGGAGCGCAGCGCGATCGAACGGACGCGGGCCGAGGAAGAAAGGCACCGCAATGACCAGGAGAAACGCGCGGTCGAGCAGCAGATCGATTTTGCGGTGACGGCACTGGCCGAGGGGCTCGGGCGCCTGGCGCGTGGCGACATCTCCCAGACGATCGCAACGCCTTTCTTCGGTCGGTTGGAGCAGCTTCGCAACGATTTCAATTCGTCGCTGCTTCGTCTGCAGGAAACGATCGACCAGATTCGCACCAACACGCGGATGATCGAGGGCAATGCCGGTCAGATGGATCTGTCCGCCGGCAACCTCGCGAAGCGCACGGAACAGCAGGCCGTCGCGCTCGAAGAGATCGCCGCCGCCATTGAGGAGATCACCACCACGGTTCGTTCGTCGGCGGCCTGCGCCGACGATGCCCGTGAGATTATCACCGATACCAAGAAGACGGCCGATTCTTCATCCGAGGTGGTGGCCAGCGCCATCGAGGCAATGAGCAAGATCGAAGCGGCTTCCGACGAGATCGTGCAGATCATCGGCGTTATCGATGACATCGCCTTCCAGACGAACCTGCTCGCGCTCAATGCCGGCATCGAAGCGGCCCGCGCCGGCGAGGCCGGCAAAGGTTTTGCGGTCGTGGCCCAGGAAGTCCGCGATCTCGCGCAGCGCTCCGCAGAGGCCGGCCAAAGGATCAAGCAACTCATCGGACGCTCGCGAGCGGAGATTACCAACGGGGCGCGGGTTGTTCGCGAAACGAGTGAAGTCCTCGAAAGCATTTCCGCAAAAGTGGTCACCGCATCCGAGCAGATGGATGTCATCGCCCGTTCGAGCCGGGAGCAGTACAACGCGCTGCACGAGGTCAATTCTTCCGTCAACAGGATGGATCAGATGACACAGCAGAATGCCGCCATGGTCGAGGAAACCAGCGCAGCGACGAAGGAACTTGCCGATGAGACCAGAACGCTCCTGCAGCTGATCGACCAGTTCCAGCTGGATGAAACGCACGCACGCCGGGTTGCCGCTGCTTAGAGCGATGCTCAAACGCGTGCGGGTGCGTCAGTGACGGCTATAGAGCGGCGGCGCCACTTCTTCGTCGGCGAGCTCCGGGTAAAGATGTCTGCGCGTGCGGGCGAGTGCTTCCGCCTCCCGGCGGTTCCGCTCCAACAGCGCGGCAGTAACATCCTTGTACGGTTCGCCCTCCGATACGGCGACGCTGACAGTTCCGCCCTGCGAGAGGAAGTCACAGAACGACCGTACCGAGCGAAGACGCGTCGTAATCTCGACGTAGCGATCGTCATGTCCAGCCATGTTCGCCTCCGTTAAAGCGCTAGGATGTCACGAACACTTCGGCGAGATGATGGCGTCCCTTCCATGGGGAAGAAACCGACACGCGATCTCCCCCAGACCCCATCCGTGCCCGCTGCCATCACCGTCGCGCGAGCTTTCGATTCATCGCAGCGACAGCCAAAGGCAATGCCGTTGTCACCACGGTTCCCCAAGGCAACCGTCTCAGCCCCCTTGTGACGACGAAGGCACCCGCCATCGCGCCGGCGAGCTTCAGCCACGGTTGATCGCCGAGCTGGGCATGGGCGCTGGAATCAGCCCACCGGACGTTTTCGGTTACAACGGTCGCTGCCTGGCGTCTGATCCCATGAAGGCGAGCCCGAAGGATTTCGAGCTCCCACCTCAATTCCTGCAGCCGGCTTTCCAGGATTCGCTGCCCGGAGATCCGCACCGGTTCGCCGACGTGATCCTCGGTCGGGGCGGACACATCTCTGCCCAATGTGGCAAAGTAGGCTCGGTATTCTGACTCGTTCGCGAAGCCCTCACGGCGAATGAGGTCTGGATTGATGGTCGGCTCTTCTCCATTCGGCACTGAAGCGGCGGCATCGCCGCGGTTATTTTCGGCGCCGAAGGCGGCGGCCTGATCCTTGATCATGATGCGTCTCCCGTTGGTTCCTTGCGGCAGAACGCACGATAGCTCTAAATGATCCGTGCGCCGATCAGGCTGGCAGCCACCCACACCGCGGACGTCACCGGAACGATGCGCTGAAGCGCTCAGGCCGGAAGTCCGCAAGCAGCGGGTGGCGGCGGCCCGTAGCGATCTCGTCCGCCAACAGCTCGCCGGCAATCAGGCCAAGGGTGGCGCCGCTATGACTGAAGGCGACGAAATAACCCGGAATCGAGGACAGCTCGCCGAAAACCGGCTCGCCATCAGCCGGAATCGGCTTCGGGCCGACCCCATAATCTTCGATTTCAAGCACCGGATTGCCTTCGAGGACTCTCGATGCCTCTCGCAGGAGCCCCTGCAGCGTCGATTGCCTGACATTGTAGCTGCCATCGGGGTTGGCACTCACCTCTTCCTCCGACCAGGCGGAATCGAGTGCGAAGCCGCCATTGGGCATCGGTCGGATGGCGACGCGCGGCGTGTTGAGCACGGCCTTCAGCGGATGGCGGATCGGCTTTGTCCTGACGAGAAGGGCGACGGGGGTTGCATCCTCGATCTTTTGGCCGGCCTCCGCAATGATTGCGGGAACCTTGCTGCCTGCAGCGAGCAGCACGGCGTCGGCGTCGTGGTGCGTGCCGTCCACCGTGACTACGCCGCGGGCACGCCCGTTGCTGACATCGACCGCCGCGCGTCCCGCATCCGTGCTGATCTTGCCGCCCAGCTCTTGGAATTCCTCCGCAAGCCTGCCAATCAGAGATGGAAGATCGACCCACCCCTCCCCGGGATTGAAGATTGCGCCTTGCGGCGTCACGGCGCTTGGGTCGACGCCGGGCGTCACCGCAGCGATCTTCTCCGAGGTGAGCCATTGTGCGTGATAGCCGAGGCTACGTTCATATTCGAAGACTTCGGCGATCTCGTTGCTCGCGTCGTCCGCGTCCCAGGTCAGGCCGCCGTCGAAGCGCAACCATGACGCATCGGGGTATCGGGTAGCCAGCGTGCGATAGCGGTCAATGCCCGCCAGACGCAGCCGGTGATAGGCATCGGAACGTTTTCGCGCCGAGTTCAGCCAGGCGAGCGATCGGCCGGAGGCACCGTTGGCAAGCGGACCGTCATTGACAAGCAGGGTATCAACCCCGAGCCGAGCCAAATGGAGCGCGGTCGAGACGCCGAAAATCCCGCCGCCGATGACAATGACCTTCGAAGATTTGCTGGAAGCCTTCATAATCGGGTACCCTGTTTCTGCTCTTGCTTGATCGAACCGAATTACACGCGTTACGGGCTGGCGCCTCAGAGAACTTCCGCAAGGAAGCGCTTCAGCCGCACGCTTTGCGGATCGTCGAAAATCTGCTGCGGCGAGCCGGCTTCGACGATACGGCCCTCATCCATGAAGACCACCTGGTCGGCCACGCGGCGGGCAAATCCCATCTCATGCGTCACGACGGCCATTGTCATGCCTTGGCGGCCGAGCGTCGCCATCAGGTCGAGCACGCCCTTCACCAGTTCGGGGTCAAGAGCGCTCGTCACTTCGTCGAACAGAATGATCTCCGGATCCATGGCCAATGCCCGCGCGATCGCGACGCGCTGCTGCTGCCCACCGGAGAGGCCTGCCGGCCGGTGATCCCGGCGTGCGGCCAGACCGACATCTGCCAGGCGGGCCTCGGCGACGCGCCGCGCCTCCTGCCTCGGCATCTTCTTGATCTTCGTCAGCGCAAGCATGACGTTTTCGAGAGCGGTGTGGTCGGGAAACAAGTTGAAGTGCTGGAATACCATGCCGACCCGGCGGCGGAGCTTTTCCGGCCTCATCGCCAAAATGCTCTCGCCGTCGAGCCGTATGTCGCCGCCCTTCGGCTCGACGAGCCTGTTCATGCAACGCAGCAGCGTCGATTTTCCCGAACCGGAAGGGCCAATGATGCAAGTGACGGTTCCGGCGGGGATATCGAGATCGACACCCTTGAGTACCTCGAGCTCGCCGTAGGCCATGCTTAAGTCCCGGATTTGCAGGGTTCCGCCCCTGAAATGCCGGTTATCACAGTTCGCGACGCCGGTGGTGGAGTGGGGGCCTGATGGCGCCGCCGCAAGCTCGCTCACCTCGACCAATCCGCTCGCCGGACCGGGTCCGCGCCCCTGCTTTCCCAATCGCAGCCTCGCGTCGATATGATTGACGAAGTGGGTCAGCGGCACGGTGATCACGAGGTAGAAAACACCTGCCAGAAGCAGCGGCGACAAATTGCCGGTCACGACCGCTTGGTCTTGCCCGACGCGGAAAATCTCCCGCTCGGAGGCGAGCAATCCGAGGAAATAAACAAGGCTCGAATCCTTGACGTTGCCGATGAACTGGTTGACCAGCGCCGGCAGCACGCGCCGCACTCCCTGCGGAATGACGATCAGGCGCATGCCTTGCCCGTAGCTCATGCTGAGCGCCCGGCAGGCCTCCATCTGGCCACGCTCGACGCTTTGGATGCCCGAGCGAAAGATTTCGCCGATATAGGCGCCGGCGATCAGGCTGAGCGCCAATATCCCGAGTGGGAATGGCGACGGGCCGAAAATATTCCGTCCGATCCGGGCAAAGCCCTGGCCGATGATCAGGATCGTGACGATCGCCGGCAGCCCGCGAAAGATATCGGTATAGATGCGCGCCGGCAGCCGCAGCCAGCGAGACTGGGAGATACCCATCACGGCAAGAACCATGCCGATGATGACGCCGAGCACGGTCGAGGCCGCGGCCAGGATCAACGTGTTTTTCAGGCCGATGCTGATCATGCTCGGCAGAACGTCCGCCATCGCGCTCCAATCGAAGAAGCTGCGGCGCAGATTGTCTATCCAGTTCATCGGGATCCCCATGAAACCCTTGCCGGGTACGCCAACCGCCGAGACTCGGCCGTCCGCCGTCGGCGGACGGCCTGGCCTCATTTCCTGGGGAGATATTGATCCGGCATCGGTGAGCCGGGGAACCACTTCTCATAGAGCGTCTTCCAGGTGCCGTCCTGCATCGCGTCATGAAGGGCGCCGTTCAGCGCCGTGCGGAAGGCATCGTTTCCCTGCCTAATCACGAAGCCCGCCGGCGCATCGACGGACGGAATGTTGACGGCGACCTTCAGCGCGGGATAGCGCTCGCCATACTGCTTGGCCGCTTCGTAGTCGAGGAAATGCGCGTCGATCGTGCCGTTGTTGAGTGCGGCGACGGCGGAATTGTTGTCGGGAAATTTCACGAGATCGGTCTCGCCAAAATTCTTGGCGGCGTAGACTTCCTGCAAGGTTCCCTGCACGACGCCGAGCCGCTTGCCCTTCAGCCCGGCCGCGTCCTTGATGGCCGCGTCGGGCGCCAGCACGGAGAGATAACCAGCGAGATAGCCGTCGGAGAAGTCGACGGTCTTCTTGCGGGCTTCGGTGGTTCCGATCGCGGCGACGGCAACGTCGAACCGCTCGTTTGCCACCGATGGCAGGAGGGCGGAAAATTCCTGGCCGGTGAACGTCACCTTGTCTTTCGCAAAGCCGAGCCGGGACACGACGTTGAGAAACAGTTCGATGTCGAAACCGGTGAACTGGCCGTCCGAGGTCGCAAATGTATAGGGCTTGGCATCGCCCATCGTGCCGACGCTGATGACGCCGGGCTCGATCAGATTGTAGGGATTGTCGGCCGCCGTCGCCAACCCGATTCCCATTGCCAGAAAGCAAGCCGCGAGGCCGGCTTGCAAAGGCGCAATGACTGCCGGAAGTAACTCAAAAAGCTTCATGTTCGTTCTCCGCTCTGAAAGGGATGCTCTTGTCGGCATTATCTGTTTACCCGCCTTGCCGCCCTTCCGCGACAACACGATCTGCACAGATACCGGTCTCTAACAAAAAGAGACCGGTCTCACGACATATTTGATAACTGTCAATTGACCGGGCGTCAACAACTCTTGTAGTCCTGCGGCATGGAAGATTCCGCTGCTCCCAAACGTTCAGTCACCGTCGCCGACGTCGCGAAGGCGGCACGAGTGTCGAAAGCGACGGCCGCCCGCGTGCTCGGCGGCTACGGCGTCGTCAGCGCCAAAATCAAGGATCAGGTCATGGCGGCGGCGGCCGCGCTCGAATACCGGCCGAACGAACTTGCGCGCAGCATGAGCACCGGCCGGTCCGGCATCATCGGGATCGTCGTCGGCGATATCGAAAATGCTTTCTTCAGTCTGGCGGTGCGTGGCATCAGCGATGCGGCGCGGCTCGCCGGCTTCAACGTGATCATTTCCAATTCGGGCGAGAAGCTCGACGCGGAAAAATCCGCCGTCGACCTCCTGATCGGCAAGCGTGTCGATGGCTTGATCGTGACGCCCGCCCGCTGCGACAGCATCGACCATCTCCGGCACGTCGGCCGCGCCGGCATGCCGCTGGTCCTCTTCGACAGAAGCATCCCGGAGCTCGATGTCGACGCCGTGACCGGCGATGACCGTGAGGCCGCCATCGCCGCCGCCCGGTTTATGGTCGAGGCAGGACATCGACATCTCGCTTATGTTTCGGCCATGGACGCCGAGGACGGCGGATTCACCGATGTCGCCCGAATATCGAATTCCGCCGTGCGTGAACGCGTGGAGGGCTTCGTGAGCGTCCTGACGGAGGCAGGCTTGCCCAACCCCCTTCACTATGTGCGGCTCGGCGCGACGGACCAACCGCAGACGGACGACGTGATCAAACGCCTGCTCTCGGATTCATCGCCGCCGACGGCGATCCTCGCATCAGATAGCCTGGTGGGGCTGCGCGTCTTCAAGTCGCTTCAATCACTCGGCCTCTCAATTCCCGACGATATCTCGATGATTTCCTTCCTGGATGCCGATTGGACAAGCGTCACCGTTCCGCCGATCACCGTCGTCGACCAGCGCGTTTACGAGATGGGCAAGCTCGCCGGCGAGCGGCTCGTCGCCCGCATCGAACAGATCCCCCTTGCCGTCGAGCGGCTGCGGGTCAGCACAAGCCTCGTGATACGCAGTTCGGTCGCAAGGATTGGTGGACTTGGCCCTAAGCGGGATGTGAATTGACGTCTAATCGAAAAGCTCACCGTGGCCAATCTGCTCCCGCTTGCCTGGCACATCGCTAATCGCAGGGTCGTCGGCAGGATCGGGATCCTTTTTATTGGCTTCGGTCAAAAACCGCGCCGCCTCAAGGAATGCAACCGAGATTTCCTCGGTTCCCCAACCGGCTTCATTGGCGGCTGCAATCAGCCGCTCCAAAGCGTCGCGTGCAGCAACGCTCGCTTCTTCGAAGCGCTGAGCGGGAGCCTCGGCTTTTGGCGGTGGAAAGGTCATCGGCGTTCCCTCCATGATCTGGCTATCAGGATGAACGCAGCTCTTCCGAAATGGATGCACGACGAAGACGATTTAGCGGCGGATGTGCCGGCTTTCTCGATCAGATCACCGTCTGCAACAAAAACGGGGAACGCTCCAGCGGGCGCTGAGCAAGGATTCTCAACATCGCCGGACCTTGTATGCCGGTTGTCGTGCGCGAGCGGCCGTCGTGATAAACGACCGTCATAACATGATTGCGAATATCATAGCGTATCTCAGCGATCGTCCGGGTGTGAACCGGAAATACAAATTCGTCGGGCTCAGATATTTGCCCGGATGTTTCCAAAGTCATCGCGATGCCCCAACGATAACAGCGCCCCTGTTCCTCGTCCCCCGTTCCATGCACTCGGCCGGAAATCACAAGCGCTAAGCGGCCCAATCAAGCATATATTGCTTCCATGGTCGCGTGACATCGGCGTGACATGCAGTTGCGCGCCAAAAAAGCAGTTACAAAACAGCTACTTATTGAGGAGACGAGCGTCTGCGAAAGCCACGCATTTAGTGCAACGTCGTCTGTAACGCATGGACACGAGCAGCCTGCGGCCAGCGTTCGCTCCTGCGCGCGAGCGACCGGACAGCCTCCTCGACCGCAAGAACCGCGTCCTTCAGCCGCTCGATCTCATTATGGAGTTCATATCTCTCGACCTCACCGAGATCATGCCTGTCAAGCAGCCCTCTCGCCGCTTCGATCAAGCGCTCCGCGCGCCGGACAATATCGAGAGCGCTTCGTATAAGGACGTCGAGCATGCATTTTCCCTCCTTGCCTGACAGAGAGTCGGGCAGAATCGGGATGCTGGCAATCCTAAAATCTTATCAGATCCGCCCGCGCATCCTGTCGTAGAAATCCCTGAGATCTCGCAAGGCCGACGGCTCACGGTGGCGCGGTGAGGAGAGCTGACGTGAGGCAAACACCAACAAACCCGCGACACCAGCCATGAGGGCAACCGTCGAGAGCGGATAATGTTTCACCAGAGCCTCGGTCTCGCGGACCGCTTTTCCCGCGCCGCTCTTCGCTGAACGCCCGGCACTGATGACCTGTTGCTGCAGCCTGTCAACCTGTTGCCTGAGAGCGCTCAATTCTGTGTGCAAATCGCCCTCGGCCTGGCGGGGGACCCCGACAGAGGCGGTGTTGATATCAACGATCGCTTTCGGAACAGGCTCGCCGATCTTGGCTCCCTCGGTGTCGAGCGTAGTCCCCACAGTGTTCTTGCGGCGCGGCATGATCAGGTTTCCTCTCTAGTCGTCATCGAACGAAAAAACCGGTCGGTAGTGGCGCTCGGCGATCAGCAAGCTCCGGTCGGGCCGGATGATGTAGATCTCCTCGACTTGCCGCCCCCATTGATCCGTAAAGGTGTGCGGGAAGGATGAACCGATCGGCGATCTCGTCAACTTTGTGCGCGGTTGCCCATGATAGGTAATGCTGCCTGGAATTGGGGCCAGCCCCGCCGACGAGTAGCTGCCTGCGCTGGTCGTGCAACCCGTCAGCGCGATGGCCAGAACCAGCCCAAGCCGCATGCTTGACCTCATCGAATCCTCCGGCTGCTTCGGCATTCGCCTGTCGCACAAATAACAAGGCGCGGCGGACATTGTTCCAGAATCCGGTGGCAATAGGCGGGAGTTCCTCTTCGAACAGGAACAACCGTGCCATGGCATCGTTCGACCGGCAAAGGAGATGCCACATAAACGACGAAGCACCGATCCGACCAAGGCTCCCCGCGGGGACCCGCCATGCGTTTGGTCACCCGGGCCGGCGCCGGACGTTCCGAGACCGAGGCAGGGCCGCCGCCCGAAAGACCATTCTGGATCATATCATGGCTGACGTCATCGAGGTCGATTTCCACCTGGTTTGGCAATATCCTGTTTTCATCCGCACCGCAGAGCGCGAGGAGAAACGCATAGAAGGTCCGGACGCGGCACTCGACGTGCTGAACCATCCATTGCTGCCGGTGTCCTTGCCTGAAGCAAGGGAAGCTCGGCACGCCGCTCGAAACAGCTGGTCCGTGCGCTAACGCACCAAGGAAACAGTGCCGCTTGGTCACAAACAGCGCGGGCATTATCTTCATCAAATGAAGGGCGACGATATTAAGCGGCAATCGTGGTGGGCGTTCATGGCGATTTTCTACAGACCGATACTACCGCAGGATTTCAGATGCCTGTCGAAGGCTGTGATGAGCTGGTATCGCCATTTCGGCGTCTCGGTGAGCGAACACGGCAGCCAGATCCTGTGCAGCGCCGCCATCCAGCTCTTCAATGACGGCAAGACCGATGTCGACGACCTCGCCGCACAGTCGATCCACTAACGTCTTTTCGAAAGCTGGAATCTCGCTTGCGCAAACGAGCCGACGGACTCGAGTGACACCGCAGCGGCCGAAGATGTCGGCATCCGAGCGTGAATGATCCTGGCCCGCCGTCAACCGGACAGCTAAAGCTCGTCGCTGCGACGCTTTACCGCGTGTTTTACAGCCAGCAAATGTCGCCGCCGTTCGATCATGTAGTCAGCATAACCGACGCAGATGTAAAGCAATGTCGGGCCGGCGTAGATGACGATGAGAGCCAGTGCAACAAGGATGAATGCGGTCGTCATGGTCTGTTTTCCGTCATGTTGATCATGTGAAGCGGTGGACCTCGTGCCTTGGGCTCATCAGGTTCCACCGCCAGGTCTGTCCCTCACTTCTCTCTTGCATCATTGGTGTGGTGGCGATCATGCTCACCGCCGCCGCCGGAAACCTTGCTTCGCGTACGTCTGTCCGGCTCGGCTGCCGGCTTCGGTATCTCAAGCGGCGCCTTGGCGTTTTCGTGGGATGCGCCTGGGCCGCCCTGGCGGATAGTCGATGGGCTCTTCTTCGAGGTAGACATCGATGCCTCCTACCTGTCCTGCTGGTAACCCTGATGGGTTGTGTTGACTTTGGTATTTCCTTGTTGACCTTTCTTTTCAGGGTTTTCGCTGCCGCCTGCCATCGCAGGATCCTCTGGCTCGGTCCGCGCCGGCTTGCCGGCTCCCTTGTTGCTGACGTTGTCGGCGGGCATGGGGGGTAATCTGCTGCTCATAACCTTGTCCTCATTTAGGATTCCGATTGGAGCTGTGATCCGAGTATTGCTCGGTCTGAACAGTCTTGCCGTCGAGGCCGCGCGCTTTGGAGTGCCGGGTCTTGTCACGGTTCGAAAGAACCGTGTTCTCGGGAAGTTTTTCCTCGTCGAGATTGGTCATCGCGCCGCTTCCGTCGCCCTTCCCCTTCGCGCCCGCGCCAATGTGCTTCCGGTCGGCATGTGCCATGGTTTTCTCCTTCCATTTATGGATTCAAACACGCCAGGCCCATGGAGGTTCCGGGATGTGAAACTCAAATCGCCTGACGCTCGAGCGGACAAGCCGAGACATCCTAAGGCTTGTCCAGGTGCCGCTGCAGTTCGTCCTTGGGAATGAAATTGTCGGTGCTACCCGGCTCATGATCGGGATGCGATACCTTCACGTCGAGATCGTCAGGAAGCGACAATCCCTGCTTGGCGTTCATGATGCCCAGCGGCACCCGTCCTTCCTCGGTTTCTGCGGCAACTTCGACAAGTGGTCTTCTGGCTTTCATCTCGGCGGTCCTCTATTCGAAATCCGCCTGCTCGCCGATCGTTCCCTTGCCGCGTGAATCCGTGGCCTTTCTTCCCGCATCGCCGCCGCAATGCAATGCAGCAGAGGGATCGACGCCAGCTCCTCCAACGACAGCGACAACTTCGGCCTCCAATTAGGGTAGCTGTCGCTCGTGCCAGGAATATTGGTGGGCCTTTTCTCGTCGGTCAGGTCGGCAAGCCGAACCGCGACGAGAAGCGACGGAGTACGGGCGATGAAGCGGTAGGCGCTGACGGTCAATTCTCTCAAGGTCTCCCGGCTTGCCCTTGCACTGAGACGAGCCGGCACGTCGATGCCGGCAGCGCGGAGCGCCGCCTTCAGATTTCGTCGCTCGCGCCGGCGGTGCTGGAGATGTTTTGCCGTGAGATCGGGCGGCACGATGCCGTGGTCGCGGCGATCCTGGATGTCGGCGCCACGCCACCAGCCGGCAAGCGTCTGATGGTCGTGCGTCGAAATGCAGGTCAGGCCGAAAACGGGATAGGCATCCGGCGGCTTGAAGCCTTTCTCGTCCTGTTCATAGGAGAGAATGCGATACGAAAGGATCTGCGCCGCCGCGAGCTCGTCAGGCAAATCCGGCGGGATCATTCCCAACGCTTCACCGATAACGAGGCATCGATGCTCGGTGGACGTCTCGGCCAGGATCTGCAGAAGCCGATGCTGGGGATAGCGGACATAGGCGCCGCCATCCGGCCTGCTGCCGAGCGGCACCAGAAAGAGGCGCCGGAGCGCCGGGGCGTGATCGATACGGATCGCACCGGCATAGCGCATGGCGGCGCTTACCATGCGCCGGTAAGGCGAGCCGTCTCCCGCAGCGATCGCGGAAGGCAAATATCCGGCAAGATGCCAGTCCTGCCCCTCTATGGCGAACGGATCGGGAGGGCTGCCGATGGTCGCTTTCGAAATATAGACATCCGGCTCGCTCCATGTCGCCGATCCGTCGACCGCCTCACCTACGGCGAGATCGAGATAAAGCCCGATCCGCAGGCCGGCTTCGCGCGCTCGGTCCGCTACCTGCAGCAACTGCCGGTGGGCGAGCCACTGCAGCCACATATGGAAGCAGACCTCGTCCGCATGCCCACGCTCGAATTCAGCGACGGCGGCGCTGTCAGAGCGCCGGAAATCTGCGGGCCATGCCTGCCAACCGGCGCCTGCCCCGCGTTCCGCTATAGAAAGCGAAAGACATTCAAAGAGCGCATGGCGCCGCAAGCTGTTACCGCCTCGCGTGACGAAGGCATCGAAATCAACCGGATCGTAGGTTTCATCGGTTGCACCTGCCTGCGGCCAGGCGCGCCAGAGGTCCCGCAGAGTTCCAAGCTTGGCCCTCGCAACTCCGGCATAATCGACGAGGTCGCTCTGACGAAGTCCCTCCAGTTGCCGTTCGAGTTCGACACTACTGACAAAACCTGGCAATCGATCGACCGCGATATAGAGCGGGTTGAGATGCTGACGGCTTGAAGGTTCATAGGGGCTGCAGCGATCGGGATCGGCAAGAAATGGTGCGTGAAGCGGATTGAGGCCGATGAAATCAGCGCCAAGCTTCCCCGCCAGGTCGGCCACATCGGACAGATCCCCGAAATCTCCGATGCCCCAGTTTCGTGCCGAACGCAGTTCGTAAAGCTGCAGGCTAATCCCCCAGATGCGTGTCTTGAAGAGGAAGTCCGGCAGAAACGACTTAGGGATCGTCTTATCCGCCCGCTCCGGCTGCTGCTCCCGTCGCGGTCCCTTCGTCTCGCGATCGGTGGGTGCCGACAGTTCAACTTCCAATGCCGAGAGTATCTTGCGTTTGGTGTCGGCGGAAATCGCCACCTCGCGATCGTCGGGACTGGGCCTGGTCGGGCTGATCCCGTATTGCCGGGCGAGCCTGTCGAGTTCGGCGGATTTCATCGTCCGATCGCCTTCATGTCAGGCCCTCACCTTTCGAGATGCTCCAGATCACCGTCCAGGGCGCCAGTCGGCCTCCGTCGCTGCCACCCAGGCGGAAGATCGTTTCGCCTTCGTCATGCCGCGAGAGAGGCGGCGCCGCCTCGCCGCCGAGATTGGCATGCAGATGAAGGCGCCGGTCGCCGGCCAGGGCCCAATCCACCGCGAGCGTTGCACCTGCCGAGCGATAGACCCCATTTCCGCCGCCGGCGCCTTTCAGCAGGGGTACGATCCGTCGATGCCGGAGGTCGAGAAGCATCCTGTAGAATTCAAGCATTTCCGATGAGGTACGTTTCGACCAGTCGAGCTTGGCGGCCGCAAAGGTCGACGGCGCCGTCGGATCTAGAAGCTCGTCAGAGTCGAAACCCGGCAGGCGCGAAAGCTCCTCGCGCCGGCCCTTCCTGACCTTCTCGTTCAGGCCCTCGTCGAAATCGCAGAAAAACGGAAAAGGCTCTCGCGCACCCCATTCCTCACCCATGAACAGCATCGGTATCTCAGGTGCCAGCAGGTAGATCGATGTGACAGCCTTGACGGCATCCGTCGGGCTCGAAGCCATAATCCGGTCCCCCAGCGCCCGGTTGCCGATCTGGTCATGATTCTGGATAAAGGACACGAAGGCGGTGGGCGGCAGATGGCCGCTCGGCCTGCCTCGGCTCCCACCGCGGTAGGGCATATGCTCGCCCTGAAACACGAAACCTTCCGCCAGCGCGCGGCCGAGCTTATCGGCATCACCGGCGTAGTCGGCATAATAGCCGAAGGTCTCTCCGGTCGCAGCGATATGCAGCACATGGTGCAGGTCGTCGTTCCACTGGGCGGTGAACAGCCGCGCCGCGCCGCTCTCATCGCGCTGCAGCAGGTCGCTGTCGTTCTCCTCGTTCTCAACGATCAGGTGAACTTGCCGGTCACCGGCCGCTGCCCTGACACGACGGGCGAGCGCATGCAGAAGATGCTCCCTGCTGTCGTCCTTGATCGCATGGACGGCATCGAAGCGAAAACCATCGAGTCGGAACTCGGTGATCCAATAGATGGCGTTCTCGATGATGAATTCGCGGATCATCTCGGAGCCGTCGCCGTCATAATTGACGCCGCGGCCCCAGGGCGTCTTGTGATGATCGGTAAAGAGCGGCGCGTAGGACGGGATATAATTTCCCTCCGGTCCGAAGTGATTGTAGACCGCGTCGAGGAAGACCGAGATGCCGCGCTCATGCGCCCCATCTACCAGCTCCATCAAATCTTCCGGCCGGCCGTAGCTGCTGTCGGGTGCATAGGGAAGCACGCCGTCATAGCCCCAGCTATAGCGGCCCGGGAATTCAGCGACCGGCATGATCTGCAGCGCCGTCACGCCCAGTTCCCGCAGATGGTCGAGACGCTCGATCACGGCCCTGAAAGTTCCCTGCGCTGTGAAGCAGCCGATATGCAGTTCGTAAATGATCATCTCCTCCCAGGGCCGGCCCCTCCAGGCAGTGGTCTTCCAGCGGTAGGCAGAAAGATCGACCACCTCGCTCGGGCCATGCACATCCTCAGGCTGGAACCGTGAGGCGGGATCGGGAACCCCGAGACCATCCGGCAGCACGAAACGGTAGCGCGTGCCGACGCCGGCTTCCGCGACCACGCAGCGATGCCAGCCATCGTCGTCCGCCTGCATCGGACGCAGGTCCGCGCCTTCGATCCTCAATAACACGCAGTCATGCAGAGGAGCCCAGATTCGGAACAGAATGCCGTCTTCGCTGAATGCGGGGCCAAACGTCATTTTGGTCAAGGGACAGCCTTTGATAACGAACGGGAACTGGGTAACTTGCACGGCAGCAAAAAGTTTCGTCTGCAAGCCGGATGAGGGAAGCGGCGAGTCACTCCGCCAGCGTGGGACTCGCGTCTGTCGAGCAGGGCCCGACGGTGCTCGCATGGATGATATCAGTTTTGATAACGTGACACAGGAAACTGACGGCGATCGTGACGGTCAATAGTCAAGAGCAGAAACGGGGCACAATGGAGCGAAGGTGATGCCGTGAAATATATTCTGGGCCTTACGTCTATTTTACTTTTCACCGGAATGCAGGCACCGAATTTACCTGAAGGTTTTTCGATACGGTCTCTAGGATCCATTGAAGGTGAATGTCCAGCCTTCGGCAAAAGCTCGCCGGATGCCGCACTGATATTTGAATGCGATGGGAGCAGGCGAACCTTAAGGATTGCAAAGACTCTTAAACTTGACGGCTCTTCATACATGAAAGATCCAGATCCCCATGCAAAGGAAATCTTGCTGGACATTGGCAAGATCATCAATGAAGAGTTGCATATCGAAAATCGCCTTCTAAAATTTTGCGATCCGTCGGTGGACAGTCTCGGCAGATGTAAGACTGTGTACACCTTGAGCGGTTCGACAAATTTCGAAGAGGCGGCTTTGGCGATAAACCCCAAAGATAATAAGATTGATAGCTTCTCGTACTTTCTCATCATCGCTTGGGAGCGAGGCAAATAAAAAGGCGGCCCCACCGCCGCTTCAGTCTCAGCCCAACGTTCGGCCGAGCCTGCCACTCGCTTCGTCCATCACGCTGCCGCGACCTTGTTCCTCAGCGCCTCGTCCATGGCCGCTTGCAGCTGCTCTTGCGTGAACGGCTTCGCCATCCTGAGCATCCGGCCGAGCCCCTGATCCTCGGCAAGCTCGACATAGCCTGAGGCGAGGATCACGGGCAGGTTGGGGAAGGCTGAACGAAGGTGGCGCGCGAGCTCGGCGCCGGTCATGCCCGGCATGGCATGATCGGTGATGACGAGATCACACTTCTGTCCGCCGGCGAGGAATTCCAGGGCCTGGGTAGCGGAAGCCGCCTCCCGCGGCAGGTGTCCGAGATCCTCCAGCATTGCCACGGTCCCAGTCCTGACGAGCGCATCGTCGTCGACGACGAGGATGGCAAGCGATCGCGAGACCGATTTCAGGGGTTCCACGGCCGCAGGCACGACCGCCGGCTGCGCCTTGGCAATGCTCTGCGCGACCGGCAGCCAGAGCGAGACGGTCGTGCCCTTACCTCTCGTGCTCGAAATCTGGATCGAACCGCCCGATTGCGCTGCCAGGCCGTGCACCATCGACAGGCCGAGCCCGGTGCCCTTGCCGATCCCCTTCGTGGTGAAGAATGGCTCGGCGGCGCGCAGAACCGTCGCTTCGTCCATCCCTTCGCCGTCATCCGAGACCGATATCTTGATGTAATTCCCGCCTGCAAGACCAGCCGGCCGGACCTCCTCCGCCGCAGCCGCGACGGTCACTGCACCGCCGCTTTCGAGCGCATCCCGCGCATTGACGAAGAGGTTGAGGAGCGCCAGTTCCAGCTGATTGCTGTCCACCAGCAGTGGCTCCAGATCCGCTGGGATGCGCTTGCGGATCTCGACCCGCGGTCCGACCGCCTTGGCGAGCAGATCCTCGACGTTTTCGAACAGCCGGAGAAAGTCGACCGCCTGCGGCTTCAGCTCCTGTCGGCGCGCGAAGGCAAGGAGGCGCTGGGTGAGCGCCGTACCGCGTTCGGCCGCCTGGATGGCGTTCGTCACCAGGCGTTCGCTTCGCTCATCCGCCGGAAGCCGCTTCTTCAGCAGACTGAGGCTGCCGAGCACCGCCATGAGAAGATTGTTGAAATCGTGCGCCACGCCGCCTGTCAGGTGGCCGATCGTATCGAGCTTCTGCGCCTCGAAGAGCTGCGCCAGCGCCTCCTCACGCTCGCGCGTCCTTTGGTCGATGCGGTGCTCGAGCTCCTCGTTCAGCTGGCGCAACTGCGCCGCCGACGCTTCGAGCTCGGCGGTGCGCTGGTGCACCCTCGCCTCCAGTTCGGCATTTAGACGTTCGAGTTCCCGCGTCTTCCGGTAGAGATCGGCAAAGACCCTGACCTTGGCCCTCAGCACTTCGGGCACGATCGGGACGGAGACGTAGTCGACGGCGCCGACCGCATAGCCGCGCAGCCGGTCAGGCTCGGCCAGCATAACGGCGGAGACGAAGATGATCGGCGTATTCTGATAGCGCGGGTGCTGCCGGATCATGCCGACGAGCTCAAATCCGTCCTGTTCCGGCATGCAGACGTCGACGAGGATCACGGCGATCTCGCTGCGCAGCAGGTGCTCGAAGGCTTCGCGGGCGGATTGAGCCTTGATGAGGTTTTCCTCGAGCTCTTCGAGAATGACTTCGTAGCTCAGGAGCTTCGCGGGCTGGTCGTCGACGAGGAGGATGTTGACGGGGTTCATGGCCGGATCCTCAGCGGTGCAACCACATGCGCAGAGCCGACAGGAGCTGCTCGGTGTTGACGGGCTTCGCCAGGTAATCCGACGCACCCGCCTCCAGGCATTTCTCCCTGTCACCCTTCATCGCCTTGGCCGTCAGTGCCAGGATCGGCAGCCGCCGGAAGCGGGGCTCAGAACGGATGACCTGCATCGTCTCATAGCCGTCCATCCCGGGCATCATGATGTCCATCAGCACGATCGCCACCGAGGGCTCTGTGTTGATGACGTCGATCGCCTCGCTGCCCGTCGTCGCGGTCAGCACCCTCATCCCCCGGCGTTCGAGAACGCTGCTCAGCGCAAAGATGTTGCGGGCATCATCGTCGACGAGCAGCACGGTCTCGCCGACAAGATCCTCGTCCGAGCTGTGCAATTCCTGCAGCGTCGCTTGCTTTGCGGCCGGCAGGTCGGCAACCACCCGATGCAGGAAAAGCGCCGTCTCGTCGAGCAGGCGTTCGGGCGACTCCACGCCCTTCACCACGACGCTGCGAGCCATGCTGTGCAGTGTCGCATCTTCCTCAGGCGAAAGCTCCCGGCCGGTGAAGACGACCACCGGCACTTCGGCGATCTCGGCGTCATCGCGGATCTGCTCCAGCACTTCGAAGCCCGACATGTCAGGGAGCGTGAGGTCGAGCACGACACAATCGGCAGAGCCTTGCCGGAGAACGGCGAGCGCCTCCGATCCGGAGCCGACGCTGGTTATGTCGATGTCGTCGTGGCCAAGAAGAGCGGTGACGCTCATGCGCTCGGCTTCGTTGTCTTCCACCAGCAGCAGCTGCTTGCGGCGCGGCTCAGCATAGGCCTTCAGCCGCGACAGCGCCCTGCCGAGTCCTTCCGGCGTCGTCGGCTTGCTCATGAAGGCAAAGGCGCCGCGGGTCAGCCCATGCTGGCGGTCCTCGTCGAGGCTGATGATCTGCACCGGAATGTGCCGCGTCTGCGGGTTCTGCTTGAGCTGGCTCAGCACCGTCCAGCCGAGCATGTCTGGCAGGAAAATATCGAGCGAAATCGCCGACGGCTTGTATTCCTGCGCCAGCGTCAGGGCATCGCTGCCGCGCATCGCCACCAGTACCTTGAAACCGTTGTCGCGGGCGAGATCGACGAGGACGCGGGCATAATGCGCATCGTCTTCGACGATGAGCAGCACGGAGTCGCCGGGCTCGATCCGGTGACGGTCGTCCGCGACATTTTCGACCGGTTTCTCAGCCCGACGGGCAGCCGCCTCGGCGAACTCGACGACGTTCGCCGCTGCCGGAGTGGACTTCGGCGCCACCGCGCCGGCGCCGACATAGGTGAGCGGCAGGTAAAGCACGAAGGTGCTGCCGACACCCGGCGCGCTGCGCAGCTGGATCTCGCCGCCGAGCAGGTTTGCCAGTTCGCGGCTGATCGCCAGCCCCAGGCCGGTGCCGCCATACTTGCGGCTGGTCGAGGCATCGGCCTGCTGGAACGCCTCGAAGATGATGCGCTGCTTTTCGGGCGGTATGCCGATGCCAGTATCGACCACTTCGAAGGCGATGACGGAGGGCGCGTGCCGCAGCGAAGGATGCTCCGGCGACCAGCCGCTTGTCACTGATGCAACGCGAAGCGTGACGCCGCCCTGCGCGGTGAACTTGAAAGCGTTAGAGAGCAGGTTCTTGAGGATCTGCTGCAGCCGCTTCGAGTCCGTGATGATACTCTTCGTGACGTCGGCGCCGACTTCGACTGCGAAGGAGAGGTTGCGGTTTTCAGCCTCGTGCCGGAACGGCCGCGCCATCACTTCAAGCAGGTTGCTGACGAAGATCTCCTCGGCATCGACCGAGACCGTGCCGGACTCGATCTTCGACAGATCGAGAATGTCGCTGATGAGATTGAGCAGATCAGTGCCGGCGCCGTGGATCGTCTTTGCGAACTCGACCTGCTTGGCCGACAGGTTGCCGTCCGGGTTTTCCCCGAGCTGCTGGCCGAGGATGAGGATCGAGTTCAAAGGCGTGCGCAGCTCGTGCGACATGTTGGCGAGGAACTCGGATTTGTATTTCGAGGTTAGCGCAAGCTCGGTGGCCTTTTCCTCGAGCGCGCGCCGCGCCTGCTCGATTTCCTGGTTCTTCGCCTCGACTTCGACGTTGCGTTCCTCGAGCTGCTGCGCCTTCTGGCCGAGCTGCTCGTTGGTCTGCTGCAGCTCGCGCTGCTGTGTCTGCAGTTCAGCGGCGAGCTGCTGCGATTGCTTGAGAAGGCCTTCGGTCTGCATCGTCGCTTCGATCGAGTTGAGCACGATACCGATCGACGTGGTCAGCTGGTCGAGGAAGGAGAGCTGCAACTCGGTGAATTCGCCGGCAGAGGCAAGCTCGATCACCGCCTTCACCTGGCCCTCGAAATGCACCGGCAGCACGATGGCACTTCTGGGCAGCGTGGTGAACACGCCGGAGCTGATCGGGACGACGTTCTCGGGCAGATCGGTGACCAGGATGCGGCGGGCATCGCTCGCGCACTGGCCGACGAGGCCCTGGCCGAAGTCGAGCCGCGGCGGATGCGCCGCCTGGACCCCTTGCGCATAGACGGAGAGCAGCGACAGGAATGGCTGGCTCTCGTCGGCATCGACCTGGTAGATCACGCCCTGATGTGCGCCGACCAGCGGCGCCAGCTCCGACAGCAGCATCTTGCCGACCAGCGTCAGATCGCGTTGGCCCTGCAGCATGTTGGTAAAGCGCGCCAGATTGGTCTTCAGCCAATCCTGCTCGGTGTTGCGCTCCGTCGTCAGGCGCAGGTTGTCGATCATCGTGTTGATGTTGTCCTTGAGCTCGGCCACTTCGCCGCGCGCATCGACCTTGATCGAGCGCGTCAGGTCGCCCTTGGTGACGGCGGTGGCGACCTCGGCGATGGCGCGCACCTGGGTCGTCAGGTTGGCGGCAAGCAGGTTGACGTTGCCGGTCAGGTCCTTCCACGTTCCCGCGGTACCGGGCACATTCGCCTGGCCGCCGAGGCGGCCCTCGACGCCGACCTCGCGCGCCACTGTGGTCACCTGGTCGGCGAAGGTCGCGAGCGTATTGGTCATGTTGTTGATGGTTTCGGCAAGGGCTGCCACCTCGCCCTTGGAGGCGACGGTGAGGTTCTGCTTGAGGTCGCCGTTCGCCACCGCCGTCACCACCTTGACGATACCGCGCACCTGTTCGGTCAAGTTGGCGGCCATGACGTTGACGGTGTCAGTCAGATCCTTCCAGGTGCCGGCGACACCGGGCACCTGCGCCTGGCCGCCCAGCTTGCCTTCGGTGCCGACTTCGCGAGCCACACGCGTCACCTCGCCGGCAAACGCGTTGAGCTGATCGACCATGGTGTTGATGGTGTTCTTCAGTTCAAGGATTTCGCCCTTCACGTCGACGGTGATCTTGCGCGAGAGGTCGCCACGCGCCACCGCCGTCGTCACTTCGGCGATATTGCGAACCTGGGTCGTGAGGTTGGCGGCGAGCAGGTTGACGTTGTCGGTCAGGTCCTTCCACGTGCCGGCGACACCGGGAACGACGGCCTGGCCGCCGAGCCGGCCGTCGGTACCGACTTCGCGCGCCACACGGGTTACTTCGCCGGCGAAGGAGCGAAGCTGGTCGACCATGGTGTTCAGCGTATCCTTCAGGAGCAGGATCTCGCCGCGCACGTCGACGGTGATCTTGCGCGACAGGTCGCCATTGGCGATCGCGGTCGCCACCTCGGCGATATTGC
Organism: Rhizobium esperanzae; assembly: GCF_002204185.1. Classification (GTDB taxonomy): domain Bacteria; phylum Pseudomonadota; class Alphaproteobacteria; order Rhizobiales; family Rhizobiaceae; genus Rhizobium; species Rhizobium esperanzae. The sequence goes on from NZ_MXPU01000009.1 coordinate 74,785, forward strand.
GCACCTGCGCCGTCAGATTGCCGGCCATGGAGTTGACACTGTCGGTCAGGTCCTTCCAGGTGCCGGCGACACCGGAAACCTGGGCCTGGCCGCCGAGCTTGCCTTCGGTGCCGACTTCGCGGGCAACGCGCGTCACTTCGCCGGCGAAGGCGTTGAGCTGGTCCACCATCGTGTTGATGGTGTTCTTCAGTTCGAGGATTTCGCCCTTCACGTCGACGGTGATCTTGCGCGAGAGGTCACCGCGCGCCACCGCGGTGGTGACTTCGGCGATGTTGCGCACCTGGCCTGTCAGGTTCGAGGCCATCGAGTTGACGTTTTCGGTGAGGTCCTTCCAGGTGCCGGCGACGCCCGGCACCTGCGCCTGACCACCGAGCTTGCCCTCGGTGCCGACTTCGCGGGCAACACGGGTGACTTCCGATGCGAAGCGGTTCAGCTGATCCACCATGGTGTTCAGCGTTTCCTTGAGCTCGAGGATTTCGCCCGAAACCGATACCGTGATCTTCTTCGACAGGTCGCCATTGGCGATCGCGGTCGAGACTTCGGCGATGTTGCGCACCTGCGCAGTCAGGTTGCCGGCCATGGAATTGACGCTGTCGGTCAGGTCCTTCCAGGTGCCGGCCACACCGAGCACGTTGGCCTGGCCGCCGAGCCGGCCTTCCGTGCCGACCTCGCGCGCCACGCGCGTCACTTCGCCGGCGAAGCCGTTCAATTGGTCGACCATCGTATTGATGGTTTCTTTGAGTTCGAGGATTTCGCCCGACACCGGCACGGTGATCTTCTTGGAAAGGTCGCCCTGGGCGACGGCAGTCGCGACTTCGGCGATGTTGCGCACCTGGCCGGTCAGGTTGGACGCCATGGAATTGACGCTGTCGGTCAAATCCTTCCAGGTGCCGGCGACGCCGCGCACGTTGGCCTGACCGCCGAGCCGGCCTTCCGTGCCGACCTCACGCGCCACACGCGTCACTTCCGAAGCGAAGGCGTTCAACTGGTCGACCATCGTATTGATAGTTTCCTTGAGTTCGAGAATTTCCCCCTTCACGTCGACGGTGATCTTCTTCGACAGGTCGCCATTGGCGATCGCAGTCGAAACCTCCGCGATGTTCCGCACCTGCGCCGTCAGGTTGCCGCCCATCGAGTTGACGTTTTCGGTCAGATCCTTCCAGGTGCCGGCGACGCCACGTACGTTCGCCTGACCGCCGAGCCGGCCTTCCGTGCCGACTTCGCGGGCCACACGCGTTACTTCCGAGGCGAAGGCGTTCAGCTGGTCGACCATCGTGTTGATGGTCTCCTTCAGCTCGAGGATTTCGCCCGACACCGTCACCGTGATCTTCTTCGACAGGTCGCCATTGGCGATGGCCGTGGAGACTTCGGCGATGTTGCGTACCTGTGCCGTCAGGTTCGACGCCATCGAATTGACGTTGTCGGTCAGGTCCTTCCAGGTGCCGGCCACACCTGGCACCTGCGCCTGGCCGCCGAGGCGGCCCTCGGTGCCGACTTCGCGCGCCACACGCGTCACTTCGCCGGCAAAGCCGTTCAACTGATCGACCATCGTATTGATGGTTTCCTTGAGTTCGAGGATTTCGCCCGAGACGTCGACAGTGATCTTGCGCGACAGGTCGCCGCGCGCAACCGCCGTCGTCACCTGCGCGATGTTGCGCACCTGCGCCGTGAGATTGCCGCACATGGCGTTGACGCTATCGGTCAGGTCTTTCCAGGTGCCGGCGACGCCGGGCACCAATGCCTGCCCGCCGAGCTTGCCTTCGGTGCCGACTTCGCGGGCGACGCGCGTCACTTCGGAGGCGAAGGAGCGCAACTGGTCGACCATGGTATTGATCGCCTCCTTCAGCTGCAGGATTTCGCCGCGCACGTCGACGGTGATCTTCTTGGAAAGGTCGCCGTTCGCAACCGCGATCGTCACTTCCGCGATATTGCGCACCTGCGCCGTCAGGTTCGACGCCATTGAGTTGACGCTTTCGGTCAGGTCCTTCCAGACGCCCGTCACCTCGGGCACCTGCGCCTGTCCGCCGAGCTTTCCGTCGGTCCCGACTTCGCGGGCGACGCGCGTCACCTCGGAGGTGAAGACGCTGAGCTGCTTGATCATCGTGTTGACGATGTCGGCCGAGCGCAGGAATTCGCCTTTGAGCGCCCGCCCGTCGACATCGAGCGGCACGGTCTGCAGCAGATCACCCTTGGCGACCGCGGTGATCGTGCGCGTCACCGCCGTCGTCGGCCAGAGGAGGTCGTCGATCAGGCCGTTGATCGAGCCTTCCATTTCCGACCATGAACCATCCGACAGGCCGAAGCGCACGCGCGTGCTCGTCCGCCCGTCCCGGCCGACGACCTGGCCGACATGTTCGAGCTGCTGGGCCATACGTTGATTGGCGGCGATGATGTCGTTCAGCGCATCGGCGACCTTGCCGGTAACCCCGGTCAGGTCGGAGCGCATGCGCACGGAAAAGTCGCCGCGTCTGACCGCAACCAGCACCTCTAAAAGGGCGCTGGCATCGTCGAACCCCATGCTTTTGTGGTCGTGCCCGTTGAGGCTCTCGGCCGCAGCGTCGTCGCGCGAAAATTCACCGGTTTGCGTGCTCACGGAATCCCCCCTGTTCGAACGAAAGTAATTAGTGCACGACTGGAAAAAGTGTATGGGTGTGCCGCTGGGTTGCAGCGCCGGTCTCGACCCACGTCGAGCCAGCAAACTTTGCCTGCGCTGGAACAGTTTCCGGCCGGCCGTCGTTTCCGTCCTGACAAGGAGAGCGACATGTCGAACGTCTCAAGAACAGGCAAAGACGAGATCAACAACGCGACCAGCGCCACCACCTTCGGAAGATCGGTCGAGAGCCAGGCGCAGATGCAGGATGCTGCAGCGGAGGCGGCGCCGGAAGCCGGCGGAGCAATGCTCAACATCTATCGGCTGGAGCCGATTGCCAAAATCGACGATCCGAGATGGGGTAATGCCCCGAACCACGGCACCGTCGTGGTTGCCGCCTTGACGCCGGGCGACGCCAGGATCGTCGCCGCCGCACGCGAACTCGATTTCATGGAGGTGGACGCGGCACCGGCCGAAGACGTCACGACGGCAAACGCCAGCGCCTTCCGCGACGATAAGCTCTATACTGTGATCGAGATCGACCGGAATAGGCGCGATCTCAAGCGCGGCATTCTTGACGGAACTGTATCAGTCGACACAATTCGGCCGGTCGAGCCGGACTAGGCATCCTTTCCTACCATTGGGGGTTCTCATGAATACTGCCAATCTGCAGCTCAAAGGCTTGATCATGGCGATGGCCTCGATTTGCGACGCAATCGTCGAGAAGGAATTGCTCACACGCGGGGAAATCGATGCCGCGCTCGCGAAGGCTCAAAAGGCGATCCAGGAAGATGACGACCATGAGTTGTCCGGCGCCAACCTCGCGGCGATCCTGTTTCCGATTCGCGTGCTGCAGCTTGCCGGCGAAGCCGGCAGGAAGGGCGAAGGGGCGACATTTTCGGACTATGCCAAGCTCGTTGGAAAGCTGAGCTAAGCGTGTTTGAAGGCTTTTCTCTCGAGGCGGTCGATGTCGGGCCGGGATCGCTTCGCGTCCGCCGCGGCGGCTCAGGACCCGCCGTTCTTCTGCTTCACGGCCACCCCAGGACACATATGACCTGGGGCAAGGTGGCGGACCTGCTTTCACCCGATCACACGGTCGTCTGCCCCGATCTCCCCGGCTTCGGCCGCTCCTATCAGCCCGGCGATGCTTCCGACAGCAGAAATTCTTCCAAGCGAGCTAAGGCCGAAGCGCTCATCGAGCTGATGCGGCGACTGGGTCACGAGAACTTCGCGGTGGTCGGCCATGACCGCGGGAGCCTCACTGCCTTCCGCATGGCAATGGACCATCCAGATCGCGTAAGGAAACTCGTCATTGTCGACGCCATTCCCGTCATCGAACATCTCGAACGTGCCGACTGGAAATTTGCGCGGGACTGGTACCACTGGTTCTTCTTCGCCCAGAAGGAAAGACCGGAGCGGGCGATCTCCGCCGATCCCCTCGCGTGGTACGACAAACTTTCGCCCGCGCTAATGGGCCCCCAAGCCTATGAAGATCTCATCGACGTCATCCACGATCCTCACGTCATCCACGGGATGATCGAGGATTACCGCGCCAGCCTCAGCATCGACCATCTGCACGACGGTGATGACCGCGCCGCCGGCCGCAAAATAATCTGCCCGATGCTCTGCCTCTGGTCGCTGCGCGACGATATGGAGCAGATCTATGGCGATCCAGTCGCGATCTGGCGCAACTGGGCTAGGGACGTGCGCGGCTTCGGCATAGACAGTGGACACCATGTGGCCGAGGAGAATCCGGCAGCACTCTCGCAGGCCATCCGGGAGTTTCTCGAAAACGGATAGGGTGAAGGCCCAAGCGCTCTCCATCGCGCTGGCAATGTCCCGTTCTGACGATTTCTGCGATAAGTTGATAAATTTGGTCTTGTTTCCGAGCCGATCCTATGGCTATAGGGCGACCGCAGATACTTACGCACCGGGATATTTACGTGACCAGCTTCAAATCACTTCTTGCCGCATGTGGCCTCTCCGCCCTGATCGGTCTTGCCGCACCCCCATGTTACGCGGGGTCGACGGCCTACCCATTGACCCTCGAGAACTGCGGCATACAGGTCACGTTCAAGAAGGCGCCCGAGCGGGCGATCGGGCTTGGCCAGAACAGTGCGGAAATCCTGCTGCTGCTCGGCCTTCAGGACAAGATGGTCGGCACGGCCTTCTGGCCGAGCAAGGTCCTGCCGCAGCTTGCCGAAGCCAATGCCAAGGTCAAGCTCCTGACTGTGGAGATGCCGACCTTTGAATCCATGCTCGCCGAAAATCCCGATTTCGTGGCGGTGGCTCTGCCGAGCCTCGTCGGCCCGAACAGCAAGATCGCCAAGCGCGAAGATTTCGACAAGGTTGGCGTTTCAACTTATCTCTCGCCGAGCACCTGCCTCAGCACCAAGGACGTCAAGGATCAGTATGGCAGCCGCGGCGAGCTGTGGAACATGGATCTCCTCTACAAGGAGATCGACGAACTATCTCAGATTTTCGATGTCGTCGATCGCGGCCAGGCGCTGATTGCCGATTTCAAGGCGCGTGAAGCCAAGCTACGCGGCAGCGTTGTCAAGGACGGCCAGAACCTGTCCTACGTCTTCTGGTTCTCCAGCCCCAGCCCGTCGGCCGACGCCTATGTCGGCGGCAAGAACAGCGCCTCCGGCTTCATCGCCGACCTGCTTGGCGGCCATAATGCGATCACCGCGGATGCGGAATGGCCGACCGTCGGCTGGGAAGGCATCATCGCCGCCAATCCCGACGTCATCGTCGTTGCCAGCCTCGACCGCAACCGCTGGGAGCTCGACAAGCCCGAGGCCAAGATCAACTTCCTGAACACCGATCCGGCCGTCAGCCAGATCCCGGCCGTCAAGAACAAGGCGCTCGTCGTAATGGACGGCCAGGCGATGAACCCGACCATCCGCACGATCTACGGCGCCGAGCAGGTTGCCGAGCAGCTGAAGGCCCTCGGTCTCCTGAAGTGACCGACGAAGGCCGTCTCTTCCGACAGCTGGGAGCGGTCACCGTACTGCTCCTGGTTTCCCTCTGCCTCATCGCTGTCGCCATCGGCGTCAGCGTCGGGATCGGCGACCTGCCGATCCCGCTTGCGACCACCTTCTCGGCCGTCACCAACCGGCTCGGCTGGACTGCGGTCGAGCTGAACCGCATCCATGAGACCGTCATCTGGGATTATCGGCTCAGCCGCGCGCTCGTCGCCGCCTTCTGCGGCGCGGGACTGGCGCTATCAGGCGCCATCATGCAGTCGCTGCTGCGCAATCCGCTCGCCGAACCCTATGTGCTCGGCATCTCGGCCGGCGCCTCCACCGGTGCCGTCACGATCGTCATCTTGGGCGTCGGTGCCGGCGCTGTATCGCTTTCCGCAGGGGCCTTTGCCGGCGCCTTTGCGGCCTTCTTCTTCGTGGCGCTGCTGTCGAACGGCACCCGTGGCGGCGCGGACCGCACCATCCTTGCCGGTGTCGCCGCATCGCAGCTCTTCAACGCCTCGACCTCCTATATCGTCACCACCTCGGCCAATGCGCAGCAGGCCCGCGATGTCATGTTCTGGCTGCTCGGCAGCTTCAGCGGCGTGCGCTGGCCGGAATTCGCGCTGGTCTCGATCGTCGTCGGCTTCGGCCTCGCCGCCTGTCTGCTTTACGCCCGCGTGCTCGACGCCTTCGCTTTCGGCGATGAGGCGGCATCCTCGCTCGGCGTCAATGTCGGCCGCGCCAGAATGGCGCTCTTTGCGCTGACCGCGATGATGACGGCGACGATCGTCAGCATGGTCGGCTCGATCGGCTTCGTCGGCCTGGTCGTGCCGCATGTCGCCCGTTTCGTCGTCGGGCCGCTTCATATCCGCCTGCTGCCGGCCTGCGCCATATCAGGAGCGATCTTCATGGTGCTCGCCGATATCGCCGCGCGCGCCCTCATTCCCAACCAGATCCTGCCGATCGGCGTCGTCACGGCGCTGGTGGGCGTGCCCTTCTTCTCGATCATTCTCTACCGGTTCCAGCGCGCGTCATGAGCATCAAGGCCGACAACCTCACCTGGAAAATTGGCAGGAAGACCATTCTGGACGGCGTTTCCATGGAGGCGCAGCCCGGCCGGATGCTCGGTCTGCTTGGGCCGAACGGCTCCGGCAAGACCTCGCTGCTGCGGCTTCTTGCCGGCCTGAAGCGGCCGCATTCCGGCCGCGTCACGCTCGACCGGAGCGATATCGGCACGATCAGCCGCCGCTCGATCGCCCGGCGCATCGCCTTCGTCGAGCAGCACGCGACGACGAACGCCAATCTCAAGGTCGTCGACGTCGTCAAGCTCGGGAGATTCCCGCACCGGTCTATGTTTTCGGGCTGGACGAGAGCCGACGAAGAGGCTGTCGAGGCCGCGCTCGCGCGCGCCGGCATGGCGGAAAAGCGCGACGAGCGCTGGCAGAGTCTGTCGGGCGGCGAAAAACAGCGCACCCACATCGCCAGGGCGCTTGCTCAGTCGCCGCAGGAATTGATCCTCGACGAACCGACAAATCATCTCGACATCCAGCACCAGATCGGCCTGATGCGGCTCGTCTCCGGCCTGCCGATCACCAGCATCGTCGCCCTGCACGATCTCAACCATGCCGCCATGTTCTGCGATCAACTCATCATTATGCAGCAGGGCAGGATCGTCGCCTCCGGCGCGCCTGAGGAGGTGTTGAGCGAGACGCTGCTGCGCGAGGTCTTTTCGGTCGAGGCCCGCATCGAAGCCTCCCCCTATCATTCGCGCCCGCACATCCACTATATCAAGTGAGAGCGGCTGGAGCTGCCCTCAGGTCACGATCTGCAGCGGCAAAGCGGTCGTCTTTTTGATCGTCTTGAGGACGATGCTCGATTTGACCGATGCCAGATTGTCGGTGACCCGGATCATTCTTTCGAGAAACTGGCTAAGATGGTCGAGGTCGCGCGTCATGACCTTCATCAGAAAGTCGGCGTCACCCGTCTGCGAATAACATTCCAGGATCTCCGGCGCAGTCTCGATGAAACGATGCAGCCTCTCGTTTCCGCCTTCCGTATGCGCTCGCAGGCTGACAAGCGTATGGGCAACGACGGTGAAGCCTAGCTTCACCGGATTGAGGATGGCGACGACGCTCTGAATATATTGCTCGTTGCGCAGCCTTTCCAAACGGCGGGCGCATTGAGTCGCCGAGAGATTGACCTTCTGAGAGAGTTCGCCCTGCGTCAGCTCGCTGTTCTGCTGGAGAGCGGCGAGCAGTTTGATATCAAATGGGTCAAGCATGATCATCGGCCCCGAATGCGGTGAGTTTCTGCGCATTATACCGATACCGGGCAGATTATCTGCACAATTGCGTCTAAACAGGAGAATAATCGCAGAAATTCGTCGCGATAGTTCCGCTAATCTTCGGCAACTGACGTGGAACTGGAGGTGACAGTGTTTGACCAACTGAACAGTCGGCCGGCCGATAGCCTGCTCGCACTCATCAAGGCCTTCCAGGCCGACGATCGTCCCGGAAAGATCGACCTCGGCGTCGGCGTCTATCGCGACGCCATGGGACGCACGCCCGTTATGCGGGCCGTCAAGGCGGCGGAGCAGTTTCTCCTGGAGACGCAGGACAGCAAGAAATATCTCGGCCCCGAGGGTGATCTGCAATTCGTGCGCCTGCTTGAGCCGATCATCTTCGGCAACTCGCCGAAATTCGCCCAACGGCTCGCCGGCATTCAAACGCCGGGCGGCAGCGGCGCGCTCCGTCTCGGCGCGGAACTCATCCAAACGGCAAACCCCTCGGCAAAGGTTCTCTTGGGAACGCCGAGCTGGCCTAATCATACGCCGATCTTCGCTTCGGCACGCTTGGACGTAAAGGAATATGCCTTCGTCGACCTGACGTCACAGCAGGTGACGTTCGAAAGCGTCGTCTCCGCTTTGTCATCCGCCAGGGAAGGCGACGTCGTGCTGCTTCATGGTTGCTGCCATAATCCGACCGGCATCGATTTCACCATGGAGCAGTGGCGAGAGATTACCGATCTCCTCGTTGCGCGCAGGCTCGTGCCCTTCATCGATCTTGCCTATCAGGGGCTGGGCGATGGTCTCGAACAGGATGCCGCGCCGACGCGCATGATCCTCGACGCGGTCGAGGAAGCGCTGATCGCCTATTCCTGCGACAAGAACTTCGGCCTCTATCGCGAACGCGTCGGCGCGCTCTATGTCATGGCCCGCAATGCCGATGACGTCAGAAAGGCGGAAAGCAACATGGCGGCGCTTGCCCGCGTCAACTGGTCCATGCCGCCGGATCATGGCGCCGCCGTTGTCAGAACCATTCTCGAAAGCCCCGAAATGACGGCGATGTGGCACGCTGAACTCGACGGGATGTGCGAACGTATCAACGGCAATCGCGCAGCGCTGGCAGCTGCATCGCCCGACCTTTCCTTCATCAGCCGGCAACGCGGCCTGTTCTCAAATCTCTCCATGCGCAATGAAACGGCGGTCGCGCTTAGGGCAAACCATGGCATCTACATGGCGGATTCCGGGCGCATGAATCTCGCCGGCATGCAGCCCGCCGATGCCGGTGTCATCGTCGCCGCGCTCCGGGCCGAAGGCTGCCTGAAATCATAACCGAACACATCGTTGGAGCCTCCGAATGAGCAGGAAAGAAACGACCGGCCAGGCGATCACCCGTTCGCTGGTCGCCCATGGGATCGACACGATCTTCGGCATCCCCGGCGCCCATATGTATGATTTCAACGACGCGCTTTATGACGCCGGCGATAAGATCCGGTTCATTCACACCCGGCATGAACAGGGCGCGGCCTACATGGCTTACGGCTATGCCAAGTCCACCGGCCGGATCGGCGCCTATACCGTCGTCCCCGGCCCGGGCGTCCTCAATTCGGGCGCGGCCCTCTGCACCGCTTACGGCGCCAACGCGCCAGTGCTCTGCATCACCGGCAACATCATGTCGCATCTGATCGGCCGAGGCAGAGGACAGCTGCACGAACTGCCGGATCAACTCGCGACAATGCGCGGGATTACCAAGATGGCCGAGCGCATTAACCACCAGTCCGAGGCCGGTTCCGTTATGGCCGGGGTCGTCGCCAAGATGCTCTCCGGCCGTCAGGGGCCGGGAGCGGTCGAAGCCCCTTGGGACGTGTTCGGACAGTCCGCCCCTGAAATCGACGTTCCCGTTGGCGCGAGAGCGCCTCATCCGGCAGTCAATCCCGATCAGATCGCTGCCGCGGCGGCGCTGATATCAGGCGCCAGCAATCCGATGATCATGGTCGGCGGCGGCGCGGCGGATGCCGGAGCGGAGATCGCCGGGCTTGCGGAACTGCTGCAGGCGCCGGTGACATCGCATCGCTCAGGCAAGGGCATCGTGCCTGACGACCATCCGAACTATTTGAATTTCGTAGCCGCCTATGAATATTGGAAGAAGGTCGACGTGCTGATCGGGATCGGCAGCCGGCTCGAATTGCAGTTCATGCGCTGGAAGTGGCTGCCCGAGGGGCTCAAGATCATTCGCATCGATATCGATCCAACCGAAATGGTCCGGCTCAAGCCTGATGTCGGCATCGTCTCGGACGCCAGGGATGGAACGCAGGCGCTGATCGATGCGCTGGGCGGTTCCAGCCGTGAGGATCGCGCGCGTGAATTTGCCGAACTCAATGAAGAGGCAAGGTCTCGTTTTTCGGCGGTGCAGCCACAGCTTGGCTATCTCAAAGCCATTCGCGAAGCCCTGCCGAGAGACGGCTTCTTCGTCGAGGAAATCAGTCAGATGGGCTTTACCGCCCGCTTTGCCTTCCCGACCTATGGCCCTCGCCAATACGTGACATGCGGCTACCAGGACAATCTCGGTTTCGGCTTCAATACGGCCTTGGGCGTGAAAGTCGCCCATCCCGATAAAGCTGTGGTCTCCGTTTCGGGCGATGGCGGCTTCATGTTCGGCGTCCAGGAACTTGCCACTGCCGTCCAGCACAAGATCGCCGTCGTCGCCATCGTCTTCAACAATTCCGCCTACGGCAATGTGCTGCGCGACCAGAAGCAGACCTACAAAGGCCGCACTCTCGGTTCGGATCTGACCAATCCCGATTTCGTCGCCCTCGGCGAGAGCTTCGGCATCCGATCTTTCAAGGCGACGAGCCCCGGGGAGTTGAGAGACATACTGGAGAAAGCGCTCTCACTCGATGAGCCCGTTCTGATCGAAGTTCAGGTCGAAAAGGGCTCGGAGGCAAGCCCCTGGCCTTTCATCCATCCGGCTCCGCACGAATGACCGGAACGACGTGAAGCCCTATCAAGGCGACTTGAGAAAAATCGTTGCCAGCGGCGGCAGCGTCAGCGAGAGCGAATGCGGCCTGCCGTGCGCGGGTACGGGTTCGCTCGACACTGCGCCATTGACGAGGCCGGAGCCGCCATATTCGCGCGCATCCGTCGTCATCCGCTCGATCCACACGCCGTCCTGCGGCACGCCGATCCGGTAGCCGTAACGCGGCACCGGCGTGAAATTCGAGACGGCGAGAACCGACGAGGCACGATTCTCCGCGTAACGCAGCATGCCGAGGACGGAATTGACGGCATCGTCCGCCGCCGCCCATTCGAAGCCTTCGGGATGGAAATCGCCGAACTGCAGGGCCGGCTCTTCGGCGTAAAAGCCGTTCAAATCCTTGACCAGCCGCTGAATCCCGGCATGGGCCGGCCGGTCCAGCACGTCCCAGGCGATTGACGCGTCATGGTTCCACTCGCCCGGCTGGGCGATCTCGCCTCCCATGAACATCAGCTTCTTTCCGGGATGGCCCCACATGAAGGCGAGGTAACTGCGCAGATTGGCGAATTTCTGCCACTCGTCGCCCGGCATCTTGCCGAGCAGCGAGCCTTTTCCATAAACGACCTCGTCGTGCGAAATCGGCAGGATGAAGCGCTCGGAATAGGCATAGATCATGCCGAAGGTCATCGTGCCGTGGTGATAGCTCCGGTAGACGGGATCTTTCTCGATATAGCTCAGGCTGTCATGCATCCACCCCATGTTCCACTTGATGTCGAAGCCGAGCCCGCCCTCTTCCGGCGGCTTGGTGACACCTGGCCAAGCCGTCGATTCCTCTGCGATCGTCATGGCATGCGGGCAGCGCTCGTGAACGATACTGTTCAGATGCTTGAAGAATTCCACCGCTTCCAGGTTCTCACGGCCGCCATATTGATTGGGAATCCATTCCCCCTCGTTGCGGCTGTAGTCGCGGTAGAGCATCGAGGCGACGGCATCGACGCGTAATCCATCGATATGGTAGCGTTCGAGCCATTCGAGCGCGCTGGCGATCAGGAAGCCTTTTACCTCGTTGCGGCCGAGATTGTAGATCAGCGTATTCCAGTCACGATGAAAGCCTTCACGCGGGTCCTCGTGTTCGTAGAGCGCGGTGCCGTCGAAGCGGGCGAGCCCCCAGACGTCGGTGGGAAAATGGGCCGGCACCCAATCGAGGATGACGCCGATCCCGGCGCCATGGCAGCGGTCGATGAAATAGGCGAGATCCTCAGGCGTGCCATAACGGCCGGTCGGGGCGAAGAGGCCGAGCGGCTGATAACCCCAGGAGCCGCCGAAGGGGTGCTCCATGATCGGCAGCAGCTCTATATGGGTGAATCCCATCTCGCGAACATAGGGAACGAGCCGCTGGCTGAGTTCGGCCCAGTCGAGCGACCGCCCGCCATTCTCCCGCAGCCAGGAACCGGCATGCACCTCATAGACGGAGATCGGCCCTTCCAGTCTTTGCTCTCGCGACCGGCCCTTCATCCAATTGTCATCCGTCCATCGAAACCGTGTCGAGGATGCGACGATCGAAGCCGTGGACGGGGCGGCTTCGCTGGCTCTCGCCACCGGATCCGCCTTCTGCGGCAAGCAATTTCCATGCGGATCGATGATCTCGAACTTGTATCTTTCGCCGGGCGCCAGCCGGGGCATGAAAAGCTCCCAGACGCCGGCGGACTGCCGCAGCCGCATCGGGTTTCGCCGCCCGTCCCAGGCGTTGAAATCGCCGACAACCGAAACGCGGCGGGCATTCGGAGCCCAGACGGCGAAGCGGACGCCCGCGACGTCGTCGACCGACATTTCAACGGCGCCAAGCGTCCGGCTCAGGCTGTAATGGGTGCCCTCGGAGATCAGGTGGAGATCGAGCTCCCCCAGCAGAAGCCCGAAGCTGTAGGGATCCTCGGTGATCTGCTCGCCATCCGGCCATGTGATCCGCAACCGGTAAGGCATCCTCGAACCCATCGCCGCCGCAAACAGGCCTGAGGGGTGAGCGATGCTGAAGGGTGTCACCACTCTGCCGCTCGCCGCTTCGATGAGATCGACGCCTTCGGCACCCGGCAGATAGACGCGCACTATCGTCATGCCGCCGCTTTCATGCGGACCAAGGATCGAGAACGGATCGCCGTGGCGTCCCTCGATCAGGGCCCAAAGGGCATCATGTCCGATGCCGGCGAGAAGTTCCGAGCGTTCAACATTCATGCCCTGACCCCCACTAAGCGCGATACGATTTCGGTAAGGCCGGCGAGCGGGATCGGCAGCCATTTCGGCCTGATGCGGGCCTCATAGGCGATTTCATAAGCGGCCTTTTCGAGAAGAAAGGCATCGAGAACCCTCCGTCGTTGTTCGGTCGGCATGGCGAGCGCCTTCGATGCGGAGACCGCTTGCCAATAGGCATCGAGAAAAGCCTGTTCGGCATTGCGCCCGAAGCGGGCGATGGCGTTACGGCGCACCTCGTTTTCATGTTCGGTGACCGCGTCATTGTCGAGTTGCGCGGTGGCGACGAGATAGCTCAGCGATCTCAAAAGTCCGGCGACGTCGCGGAGCGGAACGGTCTTGGCGCGGCGTTCGGCGAGGTTCTTCGCGGGTTCGCCCTCGAAATCGATGATGACGGCATCGCCCTCGCTGACCAGGATCTGGCCGAGATGGAAGTCGCCATGCGTGCGCGTCATCAGTGTGCCCCGAGCACTCTCCGCCAGGCGCGCGCCAAGTTCGACGAGTTCGGAGCGGCGTTCCAGAAGAGGGCGGGCGAGCAGATCGATCGCGGGATCGGCATTCTCGTCGCGTTCTGCCAGTTTCGACATGGCATAGGCGACCTCGCCCGCCACCGCCTTCTTGATTGCCTCGACCTCATCGTTACCGGCGACGACGGGACTGAAAGCCTCGTCGGCGTTTTCTCCGGAGAGGACGACATGCAATTCGCCGAGCCTGGTGCCGACCATGGCAACGAAGCTGATCAGCGGCCGGAAGACGTCGTCGCCAGGCTCGACTGCCGGATCGTTCAGCACGAGCTCGTCGGCCGCGCGGCGCAAATTGTTCAGCATCCAGTTCCAGGCGTCGCCCTGGTTACGGATCGCACCCTGGACTATGATCAAGGTCGAGCGGCGGCCGCTGGAATCGGTGTGCGCGATCTCGCCGAGCAACGGCGCGGTGTGATCATAACCCGCGCAGGTCAGAAACCGCGTCATTTCCACCTCCGGATGGACGCCCGGAAAAATGTGCCGGATCAGCTTGATCATGGCGACGTCGCCGACGATCAGCGAACTGTTCGATTGCTCGGCAGAGAGCCAATGAACCGGCATGTCGTCGGTAACCTGCAGGCGATCGAGCCGTTCGGTGCCGAGAAATTCGAGGGTGCCGGTACGTCCGGTAATGCGCGAGCGGTCGGCCAGCCCGCGCAGAATGCCGCGCGCCATCGGCTCGATCGCGAACCCATCCGTCAGGAAGCCGACCCGCCTGCCCTGACGAACCCGCCCAAGCGCGAGCTGCTGCGTCAGAGCGGAGGGTTGCGCATCATCCCAGGCGACAGCCAGCGGCAACTGATAGGATTCGCTGTGATCCGGCAGCTCCACCTCCAACTCGCCGAGAACGATCCCGTCGGCATAGGGGATTGGCGTTGCCGAGATCAGCCGAGCCGCCTGAAGCGGCTGGTCCTTCGCCCCGAACCAGCGCCGCTTGGCGAGATAAGCGGGCAGAATTTCGTTGCTAAGGACGCGCCCCAACCGCGGCTCATCGACGAGATCGAGCAGACCGCGGCGGATCACCATCGTAACGAGGTCGGGAAGCTGTTCCGGCGGCGCGGTGCGCCATGCCGGCGGATCGGCATCCGCTTCCAGCTGAAACCAGAAGAAGCCATAGGGCGGCAGCGTCAGGAGATAGGTCAGTTGCCCGATCGGCGGAAAAGGCGACATGCCCGTCAGTTCGATCGGCACGCGGCCCTCGAAGGCCGAGAGGTCGAGCTCGACCGCCTGGGGCAGTCGCGAGAGGTTTGCGACGCACATCAGCGTCTCGCCCTCATATTCCCTGAGATAGGCCAGGATCTTGCGGTTCTCAGGCGAAAGGAAACGCAGCGAACCGCGTCCGAAGGCCGGATGCCTGCCACGCAGCGCCAGCATCTTGCGCGTCCAATTGAGCAGCGAATGCGCATCGGTGCTCTGGGCTTCGACATTGACCGCTTCGAAACCGTAGAGCGGATCGGCGATCAGCGGCAGGACGAGGCGCGCCGGGTCCGTCCGAGAAAAGCCGCCGTTGCGGTCGGGAGACCATTGCATTGGCGTCCGCACCCCGTCGCGGTCGCCGAGATAGATGTTGTCGCCCATGCCGATCTCATCGCCGTAATAGATCACGGGCGTTCCCGGCATCGACAGAAGAAGCGCGTTCATCAGCTCGATGCGCCGGCGGTCGCGCTCCATCAGCGGCGCCAGGCGTCGCCTGATGCCGAGATTGATGCGGGCGCGCTTGTCGGAAGCATAGGTCTCCCAGAGATAGTCCCGCTCGGCGTCGGTGACCATCTCGAGCGTCAACTCGTCATGATTGCGCAGAAAGATCGCCCATTGGCAATTCTCCGGGATTTCAGGCGTCTGACGCAGGATGTCGGTGATCGGGAAGCGGTCTTCCTTGGCGATCGCCATATACATGCGCGGCATCAGCGGGAAGTGGAAAGCCATGTGGCATTCGTCGCCTTCGCCAAAATATTCGCGCGTGTCCTCGGGCCATTGATTGGCCTCGGCAAGCAACATCACGCCGGGATGAGTAGCGTCGAGAGCGGCACGGATGCGCTTGAGGATCGCATGGGTCTCGGGAAGGTTTTCGTTGATCGTCCCCTCGCGCTCGACGAGGTACGGGATCGCGTCGAGGCGGAAACCATCGATGCCCGTTTCCAGCCAGAAGCGCATCACCTTCAGCAGCTCCTCCATCACAAGCGGGCTATCGAAGTTGAGGTCCGGCTGGTGGGAATAGAAGCGGTGCCAGTAGTAAGCGCCGGCGACCGCATCCCATGTCCAGTTGGATTTCTCCGTGTCGAGGAAGATGATGCGCGTTTCCGGGAATTTCTGATCGCTGTCCGACCAGACATAGAAATCCCGTTCCGGCGATCCCGCCGGCGCCTGGCGTGCGCGTTGAAACCAGGGATGCTGGTCAGAAGTGTGATTGATGACGAGCTCGATGATGACGCGGATGTTGCGCTGATGGGCGGCGTCGACGAAAGCCCGGAAATCCTCCACGGTCCCGTAATCCGGGCTGACATTGCCGTAGTCGGCAATGTCGTAACCGTCGTCACGACGCGGTGAGGGAAAGAAAGGCAAAAGCCAGATGGCGTTGACGCCGAGTGCTGCGACGTGATCGAGCTTCTGGTGCAGGCCGGCAAAATCGCCGACGCCATCGCCATTGGCGTCATAGAATGACTTGATGTGCAACTGGTAGATGATCGCATCCTTGTACCAGAGCAGCGGGTCGACGCTACTGGGATTCATCGTGTCCATTCATGCCTCCGCTGCGCGAACGCGCCAGATCGCAAAGGGCAGGATCTGAGGATTGAAACCCACTCTCTGCCGCTTGCCGTTCCACCTGAACCGTTGCCCCGAGACCAAATCCTCGGCGTCGAGCGCGCCGCCATCATCCAACGACCACTTCCAAAGCGGCAGTTCGACATCGCTTTCCTGAAAATTATGGGGGTCAAGGCTGATCGCGATCAGCAAGACATTGTCGCGGGCGCGGCTCGCCTTCTCGAAGAACAGGATGTTGTCGTTCCAGGCGGTCAGCAGCGTCAGCCCGAGATGCGAATGCAGCGCGGTGTTTTCGTTCCGGATGCGGTTCAGCATCCGAATTTCGGCAATAATGTTGCCTGGCCGGTCGTAATCCCAGGCGCGGATCTCGTATTTTTCGCTATCGGCATATTCCTTGCGCTTGGCGTCGGGACGCCCCTCGCAAAGTTCGAAGCCGTTATAGACGCCCCACAGTCCGGAAAGCGTTGCGGCGAGTGCCGCGCGGATCAGGAAGGCCGGACGCGGCGCGTTCTGGAGAAAATCCGGATTGATGTCATGGGTGTTGACGAAGAAATGCGGGCGGAAGAATTCCTTCGGCGCCGTCTCGGTGAGCTCGCGCATATATTGCTCGAGCTCCCACTTGGTATTGCGCCAGGTGAAATAGGTATAGGACTGGGAGAAGCCGATCTTCGCCAACCGGTACATGACCTTCGGTCTGGTGAAGGCTTCCGACAGGAAGACGACCTCGGGATGGTGCGCCCTGATATCGCCGATCAGCCATTCCCAGAACGGAAAGGGCTTGGTGTGCGGGTTGTCGACCCGAAACAGCTTGACGCCCTGGTCGACCCAGAGCTGGACGATGTCCCGGAGTTCCACCCACAGAGAGGGCAGCGCGTCTTTCGTATAGAAATCGACATTGACGATGTCCTCGTATTTTTTCGGCGGGTTTTCGGCATATTTGATCGTCCCGTCGGGCCTCCAGTCGAACCAGCCAGGATGCTCCGTCAGCCAGGGATGATCCGGCGAAGCCTGGATCGCAAGATCGAGCGCGATCTCCAGCCCATGCCGGCCCGCCTCCTCGACCAGCCGGCCGAAATCCTCGAAATCGCCGAGCTCGGGATGAATGGCATCATGGCCGCCCTCCTCTGAGCCGATGGCATAGGGACTTCCGGGATCGCCGGGTGCTGCCTTCAGGCTGTTGTTGCGCCCCTTCCGGTTGGTCGTTCCAATCGGATGGATGGGCGGGAAGTAGAGCACGTCGAAGCCCATATCTCGGATATCCGCCAACCTCGGGATGACATCGTCGAAGGTGCCGTGCCGGTTCGGATCGCCGCTCTGGGAGCGCGGGAAAATCTGGTACCAGCTGGCAAAGGCTGCCGATTTGCGTTCGGCATCGACGGCGCTCGTCGTGGAGCGAAGACGGAAAGGCCGCCTGTCTGCCTTGTTCATCAACTCGGAGGTCTCGGGGTCGAGCAGGATTGCCGTGCGCCCGGAATCCGACGCGTGTTCAAGACTGTCGATGAGCACCTGCAAGTCGGCGCCGAGTGCCGGCGGCGCTTCGGCCTTCGCGGCGCGAACGAGGTTCAATCCCTCCTGAAGCTCCAGCTTCAGATCCAGCCTGGCATCGTTCTTCTTGGTCAGTTCGTAGCGGAAGATCGCGAACGGGTTCTTCCACGCTTCGACCGCGAACTCGTAGCGCCCGATGCGCTCCAGCAGGAATTCGGCGCGCCAGCGGTCGTTCTCGACCAGCTGCATCTCGGTCTCTTTCCACTCCGCCAAAGGGTCGTGCGGCCGCCAGAGCAGGACGGCCGCGATCGGGTCGTGGCCGTCGGCGAATATATCGGCCTCGACGGTGACGGTCTCGCCGACCACACGCTTGACAGGAAAGCGTCCGTCATCCACCCGCGGCATGATGTTTTCGATGGCAAGCCGCGGCGAAGCGATCGCCTGCTCGACGTCGAGGGCAGGCATGGATGCGATCGGCTCCGGCGCTTTGGCTTCGATGATCCGGGTCTCCCCTGCCCGCAGGCGCAGGACCGCGCCATCGGCCGCGACGGGAAGATAACCGGAGGCCGCCTCGCGAAGCGCCGTCATCGGCGCGGATGCGCTTCTCCGGAGGTCCCGATTAATCAGGACGAACCGTACATTCGATGCGCTGCGAAGATCCTGCTCCTCGGATTGCACAAGCGCCGAAACCGACCCGTTGGCGTTGCGGATCAGGCGGAGCGATGGAGCGCGCGCCTGGCCCGCCCTGCCGATCTCGGCATTGGCGACGCGTATCTCGGAGGAGATGTCGAAGGCGAGATCATGGCGCAGCTTCCGCAGCCCCGAATCATCGCCGTGGGTCGGATCGAGCGGCGTCGCCGCACCATATTCGAAACCGATCGGAACCATGAGGCCGCCGCCGAGCGAGGCGGCAAGCCGCAGCGCTCTGACGGCACGCCGCTCGAGGATTTCACGGCTCTCGGTCCCATGCGCAATCCGTCTGGCAAATGGCGGCTCGGGAAAGGCGACCTGCCAGCCGAGCGCCTCCTGGACGCGATGCTCCTCGACGAACCATCTCTCGTCGAGATCCCACCAGGCCATCGATGAAAAACATCCTGAAAAGCCCGCATCCGCGATCGCTCTTCTTACCGCAAAATCGGTGCCGGGCGTCCAGGCGAGGAATTGCGCGTCAGCCTTCTCGCGCACCGAAGCGATCAGCGATTTGAAAAGCGCCGGTGCGGCGCGATCGATCCCGAGCACCCGGTAGCCGGATAGGCCGAGCCCGGACAGCCGCCGCAGCCGTTCGGTCCACTCCCCCAACAAACGCAGTTGCCGCTCGGACCCGATCGTATTCATCGGCTCCGCCGGATCGAGCGGCGAGCGTCGAGGATCGACCGGACGAAAGCCCGCTTGCGCATCGCCGACTTTCCCGTCGAGCATCAGGTCCATCATCAGGCCGACGCCGCTCTTGTCAGCAGCCTCCGCCAAGCGCGATATCCCATCATCGACCGCGCTTCCGAGCTGCAGTTCAGGATCGAGTCGATCGAAATCCCGGGAGGTAAAGACGCTGCAGTCCCCGCCTCGGTCGAAGAGCGGCGCCGTCAGAACATAATCAAAGCCGGTATCCGCCGCATGGCCGAAAACCTCGCGCCATGCATCGATGCCTTGGAGAAGTAGCGGGTTGACATAATAGATCCGGGGTGGGGTGCTGAGCGCACCCTGCTTCGCAGAGAGTAACATCGGCCGCCGCCTCGTGTTGCTTTTCAGGCAAACTTCTTTTGACGGAGGTTGTTCCACTCAAGTCGTCAATTCACGGGTGCATGGGACATGGGAAGACGGGACGCGCCTGCGCGGCGAGATGGGACATCACATCTTCAGGCAGGTCGATCTCGCGCAACGAGAGAAGGAAGTCCTCACGATTTGCCGGTAGAGATATCGCCGCCACGCGCTAAAAGACCTCTGACTGTTTCCGATCCGGAACGAGCGGTTGAGCCCATCAATGCTTAGATCAATAGTCTTCATCACCGCCCTTACGGCTTGCATACCCTGCCTCGCCTCCTGGAGCCTCGAGACCGATCGCTCGACACCTGATAAGCACGGCCTGTTCGAAATCCGCGAGGAGGCCAGGCGTTTCATCGCACAGGAGAACGCCAAGGGGCACGAGCGCTGTGACGTGCTGGAACCGAACGCGAAGGTGCTGGTGCCTCGATGCGCCGTCCCGCTCCAGGCGCAATGGACGCCGAAGAGCCTCGGCCGCTCGAAGCCCAGTGTGATGGTGATCTGCGCGACCGCCGTGCCGAACGCCGTGATGGAACGGTGGGATGTGCCAGTGCCGGTGGAGCGGAAATCGGCGAGCCCTTAGAGAGCGAGCATCCAGACGAGATTTGATATAGTAGATAATATCACTGCAATTGCAACGAAGGCGGGCAGACTTGAACCCAGCGGTAGAATTGTGCTCCCATCCCGGACTTGACCAGCGCATCGTTATCCTCCGGGCGGGAGACGAGGTCGATGCCGTGTTTGTGCGGACCGATAGGTTCAATGTCCTGATCGATACGCTCGGCACGCCCGAACTGTGCCGGATGGCGCTGGATCTGCTTGGGGAAAGAGGCGAGGATTGCCCGCTGATCGTCGTCAATTCGCATATGGATTGGGATCACTTCTGGGGAAACTCTGCGGTTTCAGGGCGTGCTCCGATCATCGCGCATGCCGCAGCGCTCGACCGCCTGCGTGATGCCTCCACGCACCAGATCCTGAAGGACAAGGCGAGACGGGAATCGCGGTTTGTAGACGTCGAACTCATCGGCCCCGATATCACCTTCTCCGGCTCGATCGTCCTGAACGGCGGCGATCTGACGCTGGAACTCATTCATACGCCGGGACACACGCCTGACCATATCGCCATCTGGATTCCGGAACTCCGCATCTGCCTGGCCGCCGACGCGGTGGAATATCCCATTCCCGAAGTCTGGAGCAGGAGTGCCGATGATCTTCGCCAGATCCGCTCCTCGCTCAGGCGGATCCGTGACCTTGATGCGAAACTGGTCATTCCCGCGCACGGCAGAACATCTTCGCCTTCGGCGGTGGATGAAAATCTTGCTTATTTCGAAGCCCTAGCTGTTCGCGTCGGCGGCCTCAGTGAAAGCCAACTGGCCGATCCTGAACTCGGCAGTACAAGTGGTTTCCGGCTTGAAGACTTCGTCGCCATTCCCGGCGGGATGCCTTCGGACACGGCGGCGTTCTACCGGAACTGCCATGAAACGAACCTTGCCGCTACGGTTCAGGCCCATATCGAAAAACTGAAATCTGCGTAGGAGGCCATGCGTGAAATTATTGGAGGGCGGGCGAACCGGGCAGATATGGCGCGACGGCGATACCGTCATCAGACCATCAGGCGCATGGACGCCCACCACGCACCGGTTCTTGCGCCATCTCAGACGCAATGGCTTCCCGGCGGCTCCGCAGCCCATTCAAATTACCGGCGACGATCAGGAGCTCGTCAGCTACGTCGCCGGGCGCGTCTGCGAAGACCTCCGTGATCCCCTTGTCGGATCAGAGCGCATGCTGATTTCCGCGGCGAGACTTCTGCGCGATTTTCATACAGCATCTCAGGGCTTTCTGGAATCGGATGACGATGCTCAGATATGGATGCTGCCGGCGCAGGAGCCGCGTGAGATCGTCTGTCACGGAGACTTTGCGCCGTACAATGTCGCCACCGTCGATCAGGAGGCTGTCGGGATCATCGATTTCGACACTGCCCATCCCGCCCCGCGCCTCTGGGATCTCGCCTATGCGGTCTATCGCTGGGCACCCCTCTCCGATCCTGCCAATCCCTCCGTGGCATTCGGTCTGGACGACCAGCTGCGGCGGGCGAAAATCTTCTGCAACGCCTATGGCGCGACGATGGAAGAACGGCGCCGGCTTCCCGAGATGATCTGCAGCCGGCTTCAAGCCCTTGCCGATTTCATGTTGGCAAGGGCTGCGGCCGGCGACGAGACCTTCGCGGAAGACGTCGACGCAGGAGACGCCAGGCTCTACCTGAACGACATCGGCTACATCGGTATACATCGAAATCGGCTGTTGAAAGCGCTGTCCTGACTAAAGCCATTTTCGCCGGCGGAAGAAGCCGAAAAGGCTGAGGCACAGAACGGCGATGACGCCCAATACGACGAAATAGCCGTACTGAAATTTCAATTCCGGCATATCGCTGAAATTCATGCCGTAGATGCCGGCGATCGCGGTGGGAACGGCGAGGATCGCCGCCCAGGCGGCGAGCTTGCGGGCGATTGCCGTCTGTTCCGTCTGGCCGATCATCACGCTGGCTTCGAAGGCGAAGGCGAGTACCTCGCGCAATGCATCGATATCCTCCTGAACCCGGCGCACGTGATCGGTCACATCGCGAAACAGCGATTGCAGCGTCGGATCCATGCCCGGAAGATCGATATGCTCGTATCGCCGGCAGACGTCGACGAGCGGCACCACTGCGTTGCGCAGCCGCAGAAGCTTGCGCCGCAGCATGTAAAGCCGCTCGATGTCGGATTTTCCCAGCTGTTCGCGCAGCACGAGATCCTCGAGCATCTCGACCTCTTCCTGCACCACCTCGATGACAGGCATGTAGTTGTCGACGATGAAATCGAGGATGGAATAGAGAATGTAGTTCTCGCCATGGGCAAGGGCGGCGGGCGTGGCCTCGCAGCGCTGCCTGACCGCGAGATAAGAGGAGGATTCGCCGTGGCGAACGGAGACGACGTAACCGCGGCCGACAAAGAGATGCGTTTCGCCGAAGACGATTTCACCGTCCTTCATATGGGCGGTGCGGGCGACGATGAACATCGCCTCCCCGTAAATTTCCAGCTTCGGGCGCTGGTGGGGCTGCGCCGCATCCTCGATCGCCAGCGGATGCAGATTGAACTCGGCCTGGATCTGATGCAGCAGCACTTCATCCGGCTCATGCAGACCGATCCAGACAATGGCATTCTCCCGGTTTCGCCACTCGCCGGCTTCCTCTATTTTGATGTCGCGAATACGCTGCCCATGCTCGTAGACAGCTGCGGCCACGACGCCGCGCCGCTCGTAAGGAGGCGACGCCGACCCGTTGCCGACCCGCGCGGAAACACTGTCCAGATCCTTCAGCCGTTCCAAATCCTGCCGTCCTCCCCGTCCTGCGGATCACGTATCCGCACCAACGCCGGTCAGGCGTTGCGCCGATCATAATGCCATTTCGCAAAACATGCATCCGCTTCGGCACAAGCATAAAAGAGCCGATGCCAAACAGCCTCTGCGTCGCCCATCGCGTTTCCGTGGAGATATCGTCCCAATCCTGATCGATGTAGCGTCAGTCTGTTGAGCGTATAGTCGCCCGCTCCCGGGGCGGCAGCTTATGAAAACGGAACATGAAGGCGCCCGGCGATGGCCAGGCGCCTTTGTTTCGTCATGAGGCGAAGGCCGGATTGCGCCGCGCGCCCATTCTCAGCACGAAATAGATCGCCCCGCCGATGGCGACGCCGAAAAACCAGCCATAGGTGCCCCACCAGTCTGGCAGGATGGAGGTGAAGGTCGGCAGGATCGAGGAGAACAGCGCACCGACCGCAAAGGCGATGAAGGCATTGCCGTGCCAGCCGTTCTGGAACCGGAATTCGCCATTCTCCTGATAGAGCGCCTCTACGTTCAGCTGGCTCTTCCGAATGAGATAGTAGTCGACCATCATGATGCCGAAGATCGGCCCCATCGTCGAACCGATGAAGTTGACGAAGTGCGCCGCACCCGTCTCCCAGGGAGCAAACGGATAGAGCACGAGGGCAATCAGGGCGGCGATATATCCGCCGCGCTTGAAGTTGATCTGGCGTGGGAAGACATTGGCAAAGTCGAAGGCCGGCGAAACGAAATTCGCCACGACGTTGATGCCGAGCGTTGCCACCGCGAATGTCAGCGCCGCCAGCAACGCCAGGAACCAGCTGTCGAATTTCGCCGAGATCATTTCCGGATGCAGCAGGACCTCGCCGTATACGGTGAAGGCGGCCGTGGTCGTGACACCGGCGACGAGGCAGAATGCCAGGAGGTTGATCGGCAAGCCCCAGAGGTTGCCCTTCCGCAGCGCCTTTTCGCTCGTTGCGTAACGCGAGAAGTCGCAGAAGTTCAGGTAGAGCGCGGCGAAATAGGTAATCCAGGTGGCGGCCACAGCGGCAAGTGCGGCAATGGAGCCGGGCTCGCCCGGCACGCCGGCATCCTTGGTCTTTTCGATCAGCACGTCGCGCGGGATTTCGGAACCGAAGGAGAAGGTGCCGGATTTGGTGACGAGATAGACCGCGAGGATCAGCATCATGATCCAGACGGCAGGACCCGCCCAATCCTGGAACTTGCGGACCGTTTCCATGCCGCGCTGAATGATCAGCAGCTGCAGCGCCCAGACGATGATGTAGCAGATAAGCTCGAGGGTCGAATGGCCGAGCATGTGGCTGTTCTGATGGAAGGCGAGCAGGCTCTCGTTGCGGATCAGCAAAGCGACGATCGCGCCGGATGCAGCGGCGGTCTGCGCGCCGTACCAGAAGCAGGCGACGACCGCCCGGACGAGTGCGGGAACGTTGGCGCCGAAGGTGCCGAAGGAGGCGCGCGCCAGAACCGGAAAAGGGACACCGGTGCGCACGCCGGCATTTCCGACTAGGCTCATCAGGAAGAAGATGACGAGAGAGCCGATACCGATGGCGATGACGAAGTTCACGAAACTGCCGCAGAGCAGAAACAGGCTCGCCGCCAGATAATAGCCCCAGAGGCTATGGACGTCGGACGTCCAGACGTTGAAGATGCTGAACGCACCCCACTTACGCTCCTCCGCGGGCGCAAGATCCTCGTTGTACAACGAGGGAGACGGATTTTGAATGCTCATAATGCCCTCCCATATCCCCAGTGGCCGACTCGGCCACGATGGAAGTCTGCGCTTCATTTAGGCATCTGACAATTTAATAGTCAGATTGTACACAATCCTGATGATCAGAATGGACAGGCTCCCGACCTGGAGCAATTCCAGAAAAAGTGCGAGCGGTTTTCCCAGGCAGAGCGCGAAGCGCTTTTGCCGGGAATTGCGTAAATTCAAAACCGCTTTATTGGGAGCGAACGACATGTCCCGCCAGGCGAAACGAGCTTGCGACTGCAGCGCCTGCGGCATCGAAGACGAAGGCGCCGACGTCGCCGGCGGTCGACCGGCCGCCGCTCTCGAAGGAAGCAAGCTGGGCGCCGAACTTTGCGAGCGATGCGTAGCGGTCGTGGCCCAACCCATCGGAGGTCTTGACCGAGGTAATGTCGATGACCCGCAGCCTCGCCTGCAAGGCCGCCTCCTGGATGACAGGATCGTCGATATCGAGGCGGCCGACGCGCGCCCGTTCGCCGGCGATGAAGCTTGAGGCAACAAGCGCCCGGTCGTCCTTGGAAACCAAAAGGGAGATCGGGCTCGGCATTGGACCGATGTCCTTCAGCTGCGACCGGAAGACATCGACGTCGATGTCAGGAGCGGCGAGCACCACCGCCAGCTTGCCGATGACGGCGTCGCGATGCTGCAGCTTGAGTTCTCGCACCGTTTCCACCACCAGGAACCCGCCCATGCTGTGCCCGAACAGGATGATGCGCTTCACCTTGCCCGATGCCGAGAGCAATGTGACGAGGGAATCGAGTTCGCTGCGCGAGGAAAGCGCAGCGTCGCGATCGGCGACATATCCGGCGACGGATGCCGCCGAAGGCCAGGAAAACAGGATCGGAGCGCCCGAGATCTTCGCATCGGCGGCGATCTGGGCGATGCGGTAAAGCGCTTCCTGATAACTGTAGTTGTAGCCATGGACGAAGATGCCGACAGTGCCGTCGGGCTGCACGGCGGCGAGCACCTGCTGCACGAAAGCATCCTTCGGCAGCCGCCTGCGCTCGACGACGGCAAATTGCCGCTCCGGATCCGGCTTTGCCTTGGGATAGGTGATTGCGGTATCCTTCCTGCCGGGAGGAACGGAAAACGCATACTGCTCATAGGTCAGCTTCCCGGCCCATGTGCTGTCGAACCCGCCCCTCACGCGATCGGGCGTTCTGTTGGTCGCGACGAGCACACTCACCCTGTCTGGAGCCGTTTCCGAACGGGCCGGCTCGCTGAGATGAACAGGCGTCAAAACTTCAGGCGATGGCCGCGTGGCACAGCCCGCAAGCATCGCCAGGCCGATGGCGAAGATGATCGCCGGCATTGCCTTTGGCAGGCCTCGGAAACGTCGCTGCATTATCGATCCGTTTCCCTCAAGGCCAGACGCTCTCCGGCGTGTGGCTCTGCCCACGTCATCATTCGCCATGCCGTTCCCGCCCGGTGTGGGACGGCATCGCCCGCGCCATCCCACCCACTTCGTCGCGGCCCGTGTTGCGGCCGCCGCCGCGGCGGCCGTAGGCGGTGGCCGTCGAAGCTCACCTCATGCCTCCGCGGTGGCTTCGGCCCGAACAGCCTCATCCCTCGGGATTCTGAACCATGCGACGTAGAGGGCCGGCAGGAACAGCAGGGTGAGCGCGGTTCCGATAACGATGCCGCCCATCATGGCGTAGGCCATCGGCCCCCAGAAGATCTCGCGCGAGATCGGGATCAGCGCGAGGGTTGCCGCCGCCGCCGTCAGCATGATCGGCCGCATGCGGTGTTCGGTCGCCTCGATGACCGCGTGCCATGGCGCGACCCCTTCGGCGCGCAGATGCTCGATCTGCACGACCAGGATGACCGAGTTGCGGATCAGGATGCCGATCAGCGCCAGCACGCCGAGGATGGCGACGAAGCCCATGGGCGCATTGCTGAGCAAGAGCGCCGTGACCACGCCGATCAGGGCTGTCGGCGCCACCGCAAAGACCAGGAACAGGCGGCTGAAGCTCTGCAGCTGGATCATCAGGATCGTCGCCATCGTAAACAGCATCAGCGGAGCCACGGCCGCGATCGGTCCTTGCGCCTCGGCGCTGGATTCGACGGCGCCGCCGATTTCCACCTTGTATCCGACGGGAAGGTTCTTCTGGAATTCCTCGACCTTCGGCTTCAGCTGATCGACGATCGTGGCCGGCTGTGTCGAACCGATGACGGCTGCCTTGAGCGTGATCGTGGGCTGCCGGTCGCGACGCCAGATCGTCGGCTGCTCGAGCTCGTAACGGAAATTCGCGACGGCCGACAAAGGCACGACTTTGCCGTTGGAGGTGGAGAGCTGCAGATTCTGAAGGGTCTGGATGGAGTCGCGCTCTGATGCCCTGGCACGCCCGACGACGTTGACCAGGTAGATATCATCGCGAATCTGCGTTGCCGTCGAACCTTCGACGATGCCATTGAGCGCGGTTGCGATGTCCTCGGAGGAAACGCCGAGCTGGCGCGCCTTGTCCTGCAAGACGTCGACCTTCACAACGCGGGAGGGCTCGTTCCAGTCCAAGACCATGTTCGACAATAACGGATGGGTGCCGACAACGCCCGCAAATTGCTGGGAGATATCGCGTACCTTCTGAATATCCGGGCCGCTGATCCGGTACTGGACCGGTTTGCCCACCGGCGGGCCGATATCGAGAAGCTTCACGAAGGCGTCGGTGCCCGGGAAGGTCTTCGTCAGATAATCCTGCAGCTCCGCCCGCACCTTGTCGCGCACGTCGAGGCCTTTGGTGACGATGATGGTCTGTCCGAAGGTGACATCGGGCGTCTGCACATCGAAGGACAGGATGAAGCGCGGCGCGCCCTGGCCGACATAGGTCGTCCAGTGATCGATATCCTTATTATCGGCCAGCATCTCCTTTTCGAACTTGGCCATCTGCCTGTTGGTCTCGGCAATCGAGCTGTTGTGGGGCAGGTTCCAGTCGATCACGAGCTCGGTTCTGTCCGAGTTCGGAAAGAACTGCTGCTGCACCAGCCCCATGCCGCCGACCGAAAGAGCGAAGACGCCGACCGTCAGCACGATGGTGACCCAACGCCAGCGCATCGCCAGCCCCAAAAGCCAGGAGAACACGGAGGCGAACCGTCCCTTCTTCTCGTGATGCGACTTCATGGTCTTCGGCAGGATGGTGACGCCGAGAAGCGGCGTGAACAACACGGCGACGATCCAGGAAACAACCAGCGAAACCGCAATGACCACAAAAAGCGTAAAGGTGAATTCGCCGGCGGCGCTGCTGTTGAGGCCAACCGGAATGAAGCCCGCGACGGTGACGAGCGTCCCGGTCAACATCGGGAAAGCCGTCGATGTATAGACGTGGGTAGCGGCTTTTCTCAGGTCATCGCCCGCCTCCAGACGGGCGACCATCATCTCGACGGCGATCATGGCATCGTCGACGAGCAGGCCTAGCGCAATGATAAGCGCGCCGAGCGAGATACGCTGAAGCGAAATGCCGGAATATTCCATCACCACGAAGGTGATGGCGAGCACGAGAGGAATGGAGATCGCCACCACCATGCCGGCGCGGGCGCCGAGGCTGATGAAGCTGATGACCAGGACGATGACGATCGCTTCAAAGAGCGCGCGGGTAAAGCCCGAAACAGCTTCGTCGACGACGGCCGGCTGATCGGAAACGCGGTGGACATCCACGCCGATCGGAAGATCGGCGACGACCTGTTTCATCCGCGCGTCGAGCGCCTCGCCGAACTCCAGCAGGTTGGCGCCCTGCTTCATGCCGATGGCAAGCCCGATCGCGGGCTCGCCGTTGAAGCGGAACAGCGCCGAGGGCGGATCGACGTAACCGCGCTTGATCGTGGCGACATCGGTCAACGGGAAGAAGCGGTCGTTGATGCGAAGGTTGATCGAGCGAAGGCTTTCCTCGGAGGTGAACTGTCCGCTCACCCGCAGGGCGATGCGCTCCGGACCGGCATCGACGAAGCCGGACTGGGTGACTGCATTCTGAGCCTGCAGCGTCTGAATGACCGACTGCTGGTCGATGCCGAGCGCTGCGATCTGGCGCGTAGAGAATTCGAGATAGATTGCCTCGTCCTGGGCGCCGATCACATCGACCTTGCCGACATTCGGCACCGTCAGAACTTCGGAGCGGGCATTTTCAACGAGATCGCGAAGCTGGCGCTGGGTCAGCCCGTCGCTGGTGAAGGCGTAGATGTTGCCGAATACGTCGCCGAAGCGGTCATTGAAGAAGGGACCGACGACCCCGCTTGGGAAATCGCCCTTGATGTCGGCGATCATGTTGCGGATGCGCAGCCAGGTCGGCGCGACATCCTTAGCCTTGGTCGTCGGCAGCAGCTCGACGAAGACGGTGGTCTGGCCGGCGACGGTCTGGCTCTTGGTATAATCGAGCGATTCCAGTTCCTGGAGCTTCTTCTCGATCCTGTCGGTCACCTGCCGCGTCACTTCCTCGGCGGAGGCGCCGGGCCATTGCGCGGTGATCACCATGGTCTTGATGGTGAAGTTCGGATCTTCCTCGCGGCCGAGGTTCAGATAGGAGAAGGCGCCGGCGAGAATGAAGACGATCATGAAGTACCAGACGAGCGAACGGTGTTCGAGCGCCCAGTCGGAAAGATTGAAGGACTTCACTGGCTGATCTCCTGATCGATCCTGATGGCCTGGCCATCTTCAAGTTTATGCACGCCCGCCACGACGACTCGCTCTCCGGGAGCGAGCCCTTCGGTGACGCGGACGTTGCCGCCGTCGGTTAGTTCGCCGTCGATCTTGACGCGGCGAAGCGCCACCTTCTTGGCCGGTACGTCGACGATCCAGACGCTGGCGCCGTCGGTGCCGGCAAGAATCGCTGAGGAAGGCAGCACGATCTCGGGATCGGCAGCGATGGTTGCGGAGGCTGTGATGACCGCGCCGAGCCTGAAGGCTTCAGGCGGATCGGCGAGCGCGATCTTGGTCCTGCTCGTGCGGGTCGCGGTCTCGGCCTCCGGTGCGATCTCGCGCACGATGCCTGTCGTGCGGATCGAAGGTTCGAGCTGCAGCGTCACCTCGAAGGGCGCGCCGATCTTCAGTTTCTGTGCCGCGGCCTGGGGCACGTCGACCACCGCGTCGCGCTTGTCCGGCCGCGCTATCGTGACCACCGTCTGGCCGGCCGAGACGACCTGGCCGACCTCGGCCGAGGTCGCCGTCACGACGCCATCGAATTCCGCCTGAAGCTGCGCGTAACCGAGCTGCTCCCTGGCCTTGTCGAGATTGGCCTGCGCTTTGGCGACGGCGGCTGCGGCCGTCCGTCTCGCCTGTTCGGCCTCTTCGAGCGAGGCTTCCGTTCCGGAGCGCGATTCCACCAGCGCGCGCTGGCGCTGTTCCGTCGTCACCGCGTTTCGAAGCTGGGCGTCGCTGTTCTCGACATCGGACTGGGCGCTGCGCACGGCAAGCTCCAGCGCCAGCGGATCGATGGCGGCAACGACATCACCCTTCTTGACGACATCACCGACATTGACGTTGCGAGCGATCATCCGCCCGAGGATCCGGAAACCGAGATCGGTCTCGATCGTCGGCTGGATCGTGCCGGTCAGGCCGAGGCTGGTCGCGGGTGTCTGCTTGACCGTCATCGACAGCACGGGACGGGGCGCTTCACCAGTGCTTTCCTCCTGCTTCGTGCAGGAGGAGATCAGGGCCGTACCCATCATCAGTGCGATTATCTTGGGACGAATGCTCACTTGGATGCTTCCTTGACATAAGACACGATTTCGCCGGGCCTGAGGAATTTGGTGCCGTCGGTCACCACGACGTCCCCTGCCGACACGCCCGACTTGACGACGAAGCTGCCGGTCTCGTAGCCGGCGACGTCGATCGCCCTTACCGAAACCGCAGAGGATGCGGGATCGACGATCCAGACTGCCGGCTTCCCCCCCTTGGAGGTCATTGCCGACCAGGGCAGCTGGATGACGTCCTGCGGGACGTAACTGAACTTTCCGACGACGGGAGCGCCGAGTGGAATGGGAGCATCGCTCGACAACGCAACCTTGACCCTGATGGTGCCGGTGGAAGAATCGATCGTCGGCGAAATCTCGCGCACCTTCGCCGTGATCTTCTGCGAGGGGTCCGACAGAAGGGCCACTGTGCCGTCGCCGTCGATCGGACGGAGGAACGCGCTTTCGACCACTTCGAAGACGGCATCCCGGTCGCCATCATGGGCAAGGGTGAAGACGACCTGAGCCGCCTGCGCCACCTGCCCGACCTCGGCATTGCGGGCGGTGATCACCCCATCGGCATCGGCCTTCAGCTGGGTATAGGAGAGGGTGTCCTGCGCTGTTTCGAAGAGCGCCTGCGCCGACTTGGTCGATGCCTGCGCCGTCAGAAGCGCCTCCTGCGCCTGGTCGAGCGCGGCGCGCGTCGTCACCTGGGTCCGAAACAGGCTCTGCTGGCGGTCGAAGGCAAGCTGCGCCTGGGTCTGCTGCGCCTCGGCGGATTGGAGATTGGCGGCGGCCACATCCAGGTCGGCCTTCTGCTCTTCCGGATCGATGCGCGCCAGCAGCTGCCCCGCCTTTACGGACTGCCCGACCTCGACCAGCCGTTCGACGATCTTACCACTGACGCGGAAGGACAGATCGGTCTGAACACGGGCGCGGACCTCTCCCGTCAGCGAGCCGCCATCACTCAGCGGCTCAGACCTGGCGACGACGACGCCGACCTGCCGCGCGGCAGGTTCGCTCGGCCCGCCCGGCTCGCTGCAGGAGACGAGACCGATCGTGCATACGATCGCTGTGGCGACCAAAATGGTTCTCATAGTTGACCTCTTGCTCTCAACGGCAACTGCTATATAATTGACTGACGGATTAGTCAATGAAACTTTTGCCATAGGGGCGACGGTACAAAACAAGGGAGGCGAGACACGAATGGCGGCTCAGAAGAAACTCACGCGCGCGGAACAGAAGGCGTTGCGGCCCATCCAGATCCTGGATGCCGCCTTCGAGGAATTCGTCAGAAACGGATTCGCCGGCGCCCGAGTCGACGACATCGCAGACAGGGTCGGCGTCACCAAGGGCACGGTCTACGTCTACTTCGAGACGAAGGAAAAGCTCTTCGAAGCCATGATCAGTCACTTCTCGGTCCCCTTTCAGGAACTGCTTGAAATCACCGCTGGCCTCAGCGGCAGCGCCACCGACAGGCTGATGTCCATTCTCGGTCTACTTTACGACCAAATCGCGGAGGATCGCACAACTCGCGAATTGACGCGGCTGGTCATTTCGGAAGGACAGCGGTTCCCCGACCTGATCGATCGCCACCACGATGAATTCATAGCGCCGATTATCGCCAGGATCGACGCTCTCATCCTGGAAGGCGTTGCATCAGGGGAATTTCGCGAAATTCCCGTCGAATTCTCCGACATCGTGGTCGCGCCGATTCTGACGACGACGGTTCTGCGGTTGATCTTCGACGATCGCCGCGTGCCGACGCCTAGCAAGGACGCCTTCATGCGAGCCTATTTCGACCTGCTGTTCAACGGGCTGCTTGCCGAACGTCGCTGATTGCGGATGACGAAAATATCAACGCAAGCACATAGCTTTTCTAAAGTCTTTATGTGAAAACATCGAGTTAGCTTATGCTTCGAAGGTACGATCTGAATTCCTGGCGGAAAAAGTGGAACGTAAAGTCAATCTCAAAGATGTCGCACGCGATGCCGAAGTGTCGCTGAGCACGGCCTCGCACGCCCTGAACGGCACTGCGCCGCTGACGATCGAAGTGCGGGAACGAGTTCTGGATTCGGCAAAACGTCTCGGTTATCTCGACCGCCGGAGAAAGAAGGCGACGATCGCCGCCTTGCACGTTCTGCTTCTCGCCATTCCTGACGATGCCGCGCCGGAGAGCGATCTCAACCTGGTGAGCTGGACGATTCTCAATGGTCTTCGTAGGGAATGCGAGCGTCGCGGCATCCGCATCGTGCCCTACGTCAGCAGCGGCCGGCGCATCGACGGCGCCGAGGTCAGGCAGATCGCGATATCAGAACGCGCTGATGGCATCGTGGTGCTGAATGATGATCAGCCCGAACTCATCCGCAGCCTCGCCTCGGCGGATATGCCCGTCGTCATCGTCAACGGCGAGGATCCCGCCATGCTGGTCGATACGGTGACACCTGAAAACCGCTTCGGCGCACGGCTGGGAATCGAGCACCTCCTGGCGCTTGGCCACCGCCGGATCCTGCACCTGACGTGGAAGGGCCGCACGACCATCCAGCGCCGGTATGACGGTTTTTCCGATGCCTATTTCGCCGCACAGCTTCCCGTGCCGAAGGATATGATCATCGAGGCGGAGGGATACGAGCCCCGGCATGGCGAAGCGGCCATCAACGCGCTGCTCCATCGCGACCCCACGCTGAACGGCGCAACCGCCGTCTTCTGCGCGGCCGACAATCTGGCGCTCGGCTGCCTGAAGGCATTGGCCGATCGCGATATACGCGTTCCCGACGCAATATCCGTGCTCGGCTTCGACGACATCGTTCCCGGCGAGTTCAGCCGCCCGCCGCTGTCCACCGTGAGCGTGCCGACCGACCGTCTCGGCGCGGCAGCGCTCGCGCTCATCGAACAGCGGCTGATCGCCAATGATCCGCAGCGGCCGGCTCATCGCCTGGAACTCGGCTGTCATCTCGTCCTGCGCGGCAGCATCGCGCCGCCGCGCTGAACGGCCGGAAGAGCAGCTTCTCCAGGCTTACTTCAGCGCAGGCGCTCGGCCCGCAGCCGCGTATCGCGCGGGCTCTCTCCAAAGGTGCTGCGGTAGATGATGGAGAACCTCCCCGCGTGCGCAAAACCCCATATCGCACAGATTTCGCGGACGGATTGCTGGTTGGTCGGATCCCGCAGTTGCTCGCGGGCCGCCTGCAGCCGGATCGTGCGGAGATACCCTGCCGGCGACGTGCCCCTGAAGGCCCTGAAGCCCGTTTGCAATGCACGAAGGGAAACGCCGACACCGTCGGCCACCATCGTCATGGTGAGAGGTTCCGCGATATTGGCATGCATGTAGTCGATGGCCCGCCGGACGTGCCAGGGAGCAATCAGCGATACTTTCTGTTTTTCGAGATGATTGGAAAAACGATGCCGGCCAAATCGGATCACCAAGTGAGCGAGAGTTTCGCTCATCGCGGCTGCGGCAAGAGGCGAAGATAGCAGCGGACCGTCGCCGCGCAGGCCCTGCACGATCGTCTGAAGCAGATTGCCGATAAGCTGGCCTGACTGCGTCGTGCGATCAAGGATCGGGTCGAGGTCGAACGACTCCGAGAGGGGCTTTTCCACCAGCGAGGCGAGCACCCTTTTCACAACCTTCCAGTCCAGGAAGAGGACGTCCGAACGGTGCGGTCCGCCTTGGACCACACGATCGCCGGCTTCGTGGTTGTTGGCCATAAGCAGATGACCGGCGCCGCTTTCGACCGTTCTCTTTCCTATCGACAGTCGAAAAGATCCGGTGTGCGGCATGAAAAATGCGAGATGCTGCGGAGTCTCATCAAGCGTCCGGATTGTCCAGGAACTCTGATACACGGAGTGAAGCACCGTGAGCGCCTCGGTCCTTCTCAAATCCGCGGCCCAGGCGAATTTTCGGCCATTCTTCAATGGCTGTGCGGCGAAAACCCCATAACCGGCCGAAAAGGCCTGAACCATTGATTCGAAGCTGGCGCCTTCATGCGTGGGCTCAAAACCGTAACCCTCATGTTCGGCAATGCAGGCCAATTTCTCCGCTCTTAATGAATCCATGCCGCTCGCTTCTTTTCCCCTGCCGCTTGAGACGTCATCGCAACTGGTCTGGCCAATCTTGATGCGTTAAGCAGGACTGCAAAACCACGGATGACTTCGTTGCCCTGCAGAAGCAAAGCGCCCCATCCACCTGCTTCACACTTACAGTGTAAATCAATATGTTCGGAAAATGAAGTACGATCCGCGGGACCACGTCGCCCCACATTTTTTGCGAGACACGCAGCCCGCGAGGGTGGCCTCTCGCAACGAACGCGACCTCTTGCGATTGATCTGGAAGTCGCCCGGCATCGAGCGATCCGATCTCACGGAACCGCTCGATCTCACCCAGCAATCACTGCACAGGATCGTCCGGCGGCTTCACGATCGGGGGATGGTCGCCTTTTCCCAGTCGGAAAACCGGCGCGCCGGTCCGCCCAGCCCGGAGCTGACGCTTCGGAAGGAGTGGTGTCTGACGCTCGGCATCTCCGTCAATGTCGGCTCGATCGGCCTTTGCCTCATGGGCTTCGGCGAACCGTTGGACAATATGGAAATTCCCCAGGCCGGCGCTTCTTTGCCTCTGGAGATGGACCGGATCGAAGCGGCGGTCGAAGATATCCTCGCCCGCCGCGGAGCCAAGCGAAGCGATATCCTCGGCGTCGGCCTGGCAGTCGCCGGCCATCGGATGCTGGAGACAGCTTTCAATTGCCCCCTGCCGCTGGCCCATTGGTCGCTGATCGACCTGGCGCCCGAGCTGGGACAGCGACTTGGCCTGCCGGTCTGGGCTGACAACGTCGCCAGGACCGCCGCCTTGGCTGAAGCGATTTTCGGCGTCGGCCGTGACGTCGCCGATTTTGCCTATATCGCCCATCTTCATGGCTATGGCGGCGGCCTGATTTCCGGAGGCATGCCCTTTCGCGGCAGTTTCGGAAATGCCGGGGAATTCTCGGTTCTCTTCGGACGGCAGGATTACGACGATCGTCCCGCACTCAACCAATTGCTCGAACATCTTCGCGCCAAGGGGCGCGTGGGGCTGACGCTGAAGGACCTGAAGAACGAAAATCTGGTGGAGTGGGATGGTGTCGAGGAATGGATCGACCGCGTCACTCCGGCCCACAACAGAGCCATCAACGCGATCTGCGCGATCTTCGACCCGGCATTGATCGTGCTTGGCGGCGAGCTTCCACGTTCACTTGCGAGAATGCTGATCGAACGCACCGAATTCAACAATCTGCCTCGGCATGGCGCATTGCGCGACGTTCCGGGCTTGGCCGTGGCGAAGATCATCGACGCCCCCGGCGCGATCGGCGCGGCCTTGATCCCGCTATTCGAAACTGTTTTGTGATGACGGCTCAGGCGGCCAAGCCCTGCGCGACTTCCTATAGAGCGGCTCAGCTATTCATGGAAGCGCTGAACCGTTCTAAGTTTTTGTTTTTACGCAATTCAGGACGGAAAACCGCTTCACGCTTTTCCTGGAATTGCTCTGAAGGGACTGAAGCGCACCGCAGGACCAGATGCGGTGCGCTTCAGCCGGCGCGATGAGATGGGAAGGCATTCTTCAATGCTTGGGAGGTTTCCTCATCTCGACCCCAATCGGGGCTGCGCCAGGATTCGTTCACTTCATTCCCGTACCGGCAATGCCCGTGGTGATGTACTTCTGCAGGAACAGGAAGACGACGGTGACGGGCAACAGGCTGAGGAACGTCATCGCCAGGATATAGTGCCACTGCACCGAGAACTCTCCCTGGAAGGCGTTGAGACCGACCTGCAGGGTGAAATTCTCGCGGCTGTTGAGGACGATGAGCGGCCAGAGGAAATCGTTCCAGCGCCAGAGCACGGAAAAGATCGCCAGCACCGCAAGCGCCGGCGCCGTCAGCGGCAGGATGATCCGCCAGAAGATGCAGAATTCGCTCGCCGCATCGACACGCGCCGCCTCGATCAGCTCGTCGGGTA
The DNA here is from genome assembly GCF_002204185.1 of Rhizobium esperanzae. Taxonomy (GTDB): domain Bacteria; phylum Pseudomonadota; class Alphaproteobacteria; order Rhizobiales; family Rhizobiaceae; genus Rhizobium; species Rhizobium esperanzae. The sequence goes on from NZ_MXPU01000009.1 coordinate 111,135, forward strand.
TGGTGAGCATATATTGCCGCAGCAGGAAAACGGCCGTCGGCGAGGCGACGGTTGGCAGGATGACGCCCCAGAGATTATCGGCGAGCCCGACCCCCACAATGACGAGATAGGCCGGAACCATGACGACGGCCAGCGGGATCATCAAGGTCGAGATGATGATGACGAACACAGTCGTGTCGCCCCGAAATTTGTATTTCGACAACGCAAAGGCAGCCATGGCGTTGACAACAAGCGTCAGCAGCGTGGCAACCACGGTGACGAAGACCGAATTCTTCAGGAAGGTCAGGAAATTGAAGCGCGTCAGCGGATCGGTGTAGTTCTCGGTGGCAACGGTCAGATGCTGCACCGGCGTCATCCCCTTCACGTCGACACCGACCGGTTGCTCCGGATTTGCAGGATCGACCATCTGCGCCTTGAGACCGATGCGCCTGATCATGGCCATTTCACGCTGCTGGCCGTCAACCGTTACGTTCCAAAGGCTGAGCGGCTTGTCGAATCCGGGCACGGTCCGCTCCACGGCGGCCCGGGGAAGCAGCGACGGCGGAAAGCGGGTGATCTCGGCGGCCGGCTTCAGCGAGGAGAGGCCTGCCCAGACGACGGGAATGAGCACGGTGAACGTTCCGCCGATCAACCAGACCCATGACAAAATATCGGTGATATCGATGCGTCCGGCCCGACGTGTGCGTGTCATGAAGCGGATTGGGTTCATAGAGCTGTTCATCTCAGGACTCCATTCGCTTGCCGAGGCGCAGCTGTATGAGGGTGAGAACCAGAAGCACCAGACCCATGAGAACCGATGCGGCAGACGCAAGGCCGAAGAGGCGCAGATCGCTACCGAAGGCCATCTGGTAGATATATTGAACGATGAAGCTGTTGGCCGTGCCTGGGCCGCCGCCATTGGTCAGAACCCAGGCTTCGTCAAAGATCTGCACCGACTTGATCATCAGAAGGATGAACACGACAAGCAGGTTCGGGGCAAGAAGCGGAAGCGTGATCCTGAATAGCGTGCGGCGCGGTGAAGCGGCATCGATCGACGCGGCCTCGTAGAGATCTTTCGGGATCGCCTGGAGGCCGGCGAGCAGGATCAGGGTGTAGAAGCCCATATGGAACCAGACCGACACAACGACGACGAAGAAGCGCGACCAGCCGACATCGAGCAGGAAGATCTCCGGCGGCACGCCGAGCATCTGAAAGAAGGCGTTCAGCAGGCCGTTGCGATCGAGGAACCACTTCCAGATCAGGCCGATGACGACGGGCGACAGCAGAACCGGATAGAAGAACATCGCCCGGAAGAAGCCACGCGCGAAGATCGCCCGATTGAGGATCAACGCCGTGATCAGCGCCACCAGCAATGTGGCGACCACATTAAAGGCCACGAACCAAAGTGTGTTCCACACCGCCGTCCAGAACAGCGATTCCTGGCAGGTTCCGGGCTGAAGGTAATTGCCGCAGGACAGCAGGGTGCGGAAGTTGTCGAAACCGACGAATGGCCGGTCGGAGACGAAGAGATTGGTGCCGCCGGTGAAGGCGTAGCCGACGGCGATCGCGATGGGAAGGAAGGTGAAGATTCCAAACAGGATGAGGTTCGGCGCCAGGAACAGCCATGGCATCCGCTTGCGGCCGAACAGACGCTCGATCGCATTCATCGGCGCCTCGACCACCCTCATCGCCGTTTCGCCTGTCTGAGACAGCAATGTACCGGCCGTGAGCTCTGCCATGTCAGCGCCTCCCCTGCCCGGACCGTCTGCCAAAGGCAAGGCCACTTTCGGGATCGAACAGATGAACGCGGGCAGGATCGGCATCGATCAAGATCCGGTCGCCCGAAACCGGCGCGAAATGGCCGGCTTCATGGATGATGATCTGGTCATCTTGCCCGGCGAGATTGCCGTAGACATAGGTCTCGGTTCCGAGCCCCTCGTGATATTGCACGACGAATGGCAGGCCTCGCTCGCTGGAGCGGGTGAAATGCGCAGGCCGGATACCGGCAACAACCGACTGATCGACCGCAATGCCGGCGGAATCGACATTGCTGACGATCGTGCCGCCATTGCCGACATCGACGACGACGCCGTTTTCGCCGACGCCCGAGACCCTGCCCTTGATGATGTTCATGCGCGGCGAACCGAGGAATCCGGCGACGAAGAGATTGCGCGGATGATCGAATAGCTCCAGCGGTGCGCCGACCTGCTCGACCCGACCGGCACGCAAAACGACGATCTTGTCGGCCATGGTCATCGCCTCGACCTGATCGTGGGTAACGTAGATCATCGTCGTCTTGATGTCGCGGTGGAGCTTGGTGATCTCGGCCCGGGTCTGGACACGCAGCGCCGCATCGAGGTTCGACAGCGGCTCGTCGAAGAGGAAGATGTCGGGTTCGCGCACGATCGCCCGACCGATCGCCACGCGCTGGCGCTGGCCGCCCGAAAGCTGCTTCGGACGCCGGTCGAGATAGGGTTCGATCGCCAGCATTCTCGCGGCTTCGGCGATGCGCGCTTCGATTTCGGCGCGCTTGAACTTCAGATTTTCCAGACCGAAGGCTAGATTCTTGCGCACGCTCATATGCGGATAGAGCGCATAGGACTGGAAGACCATCGCGATTTTGCGCTCGGCCGGCGACAGCGCGCTGACGTCGCGTCCGCCGATCGCAATTGCGCCCGAGGTGACCTCCTCAAGGCCCGCAATAACGCGCAGCAGGGTCGACTTGCCGCAGCCAGACGGACCGACAAAGACGACGAACTCGCCGTCCTTGATGTCGAGTTCGACGTCATGCAGGATTTTGACGGCGCCATACGACTTGTTGACGGTGGAAAGTTTCAGTTCTGCCATGCCCCACTCCCATCAGATGCCGTCGTTTCCATGACGACGTCGATTGCGTTCCAGCCTTGCGGCAGCGGTGCAGGCCTCGTGATCCGCACCTCGTTCATCAATATCCCGGCGACATCGGCCACATAGACCGCCGGCATTCCGCCGGGATAGTCCTGCAGGCCGATCACCCGCCCGTCCGAACCCCGAGTCCAGGCATTGGCACGCCCGCCGCCATCGGCCTTCGGCGCGAGGTCGGCATTCGTCGGGCGCAGATCGTAGGTCCGCCCCGTGCCGAGTTCTCCGGGCTGCTGGTCGACGGCGATACGGGCCAACGACACGTTCCGGATGCCTGACGGCGCGGCGGCAATGATGGTGATCGCGCCTTCCATCCGGCCCGTCACATCCTCGACGATGAGATTTTCGATGGCGCCCGCAGGGCGTTCGGCGATACGGTCGACGACATTGACGGTCAGCGCCTCCCCCGAGCCCCAGAAGCCATCCGGCGTTTCACGGCACTCTACCGAAATTCTGGAAAACCTCACATTCGAGATCCGGCCGCCGTCGCGGGAGAATATGCCGAGCGCCCTGCTGGAAGACGAGACGCTGCAATCCTCGAACAGGATATTGGTAACGTCGCCATGCGTTTCCGTGCCGATCTTCAACGCACAGCTCAAGCTCTGAACGAAACAGCGGCGCACGAGAATGTTCTCGCACCGGCCGATGGCGACTCCCTCAGGACCGATGCTCGTCTTCAGGCATATGCCGTCGTCGGCCGTCGATATCGCGCAATCCTCAATGACAGCGCCGCGGCAGGCGTCGAGCACGATGCCGTCCGTATTGGGAAGGCGGCGATCGTTTTCGATGGTGACGCTGCGGACCGCGACATCGGTGCAGTTGACGAAATGCAGCGTCCACATCGGCGAGCGGCTGATGGTGACGGAACTGATCTCGACCTCGTCGCAGCCTTCGAGGACGACGACACGGGGACGGAATTCGGCCGGGATAAAGGTTCCCACTGTCTCGTCGTCTCCTGTGATAAAGCTTTCGCAGCCGGCTTCGATGCGTCCTTTTCCCGTCAGGCTGATGCGCCGCGCATCCCGCGCGACGATCATGCCGCGATCCGACTTCTCGGCGATCACCGAAACCGTCGTATGCGCGTAAGCGGCATAGTCTGGCAGGGGACGTAGCACCGCGCCGGCGGCAAGGTGCAGATCGACACCGGAACGCAGCCGGAGGCCCCGGCAGATGTGGATGCCCGCCAGGAGCTCCAGGCGTCCGCCGCCGGAAGCAGAAAGGCCGTCGATCGCCGCCTGCAGACGGTCGGTATTGTCGCTGTCGAGCGCCTCAATCGCGACAAGGGAGGGAGCGCTCATTGGCGGTGGCCGTTCTCAATCAGAACTTCGGTCAGCAGCAGCATGGTCAGCGCCTGGCCGTAAGGCGTCGGCAGGTTCGGGATGCGCCGGTAGAAATCGAGGTCATGGCCCATCGGCGTGCCGTCCGAAACGCCGTGGACGACGCCCTCCTCGTCGATCTGGGCGAGTACGGCCTTGAGCGCGCGCTCCGCATGGACCTTGTCGCTCTCGCCGAGAATGCCGGCGTCGATGGCGCGCAGAATGCCATAGGCGATGCCTGCGGTGGCCGATGTTTCCAGCGGCGAAGAGGGATCGTCGATCAGAGTCGTGAACATGCCGTCCGACCGCTGATGTGCTTTCAGGGAACGCACCTGGCTGACGAGGACGTTCGACAGGAACCGCCGGTCCTTCTCGCCGAGCGTCGGCACGAGATCGAAGAGCTCGGGAATGGCGACGGTGATCCAGGCGTTGCCGCGGGCCCAAAAGGCATTTGCGAAATTGTGCCGGCCGTTGAAGGTCCAGCCGTGATACCAGAGCCCGGTCACGGGATCGGAGAGATAGCGGGTGTGGATGACGAACTGATAGACGGCCTCATCGATCCAGTCATTGCGCTCGCAGAGCACGCCGGCGCGCGCGAGGAACAGGCAGGCCATGAACAGCGTGTCGTCCCACAATTCGCCGTCGTTGAGGCGTTCCTTGACGACGTGCTGGAAGCCGCCCTCCTCGGTCTTTGGCAATTCCTTGACGAGCCATTCGGCCCAGTCCTGGACGAGGGCGCGAAAGTCAGGACGATCGACATGCTCGACGAGGATCGCCAGCGGCAGCATCGGCGCCGTGCTGTTGATCTGGCGCGGCGGCAGGCCGCGTTCGATCTGGCCGCTGTACCAGGTGACGAGCTCCTGCAGCGCTTTCTGATCATTGGTGGAAATCGCGCGCCGGAGGAATCCGTAGAGGCCGACGCCGACTTCCCAGTCCCACTCATCGAACTGGATCCCGGAGGTGGCGCTTCCACTGACGAGGCCCTCCTTGATGCCTCGAAGCCGGCTGAAAGCCGTTGCCACGCGATCGATCGTCGTCAGGAGAGCGGCGTTGTCGACAGATGCTGTGTTCATGCTGAAATCCTATATTCTCAGGAGTAAAACGGCCCGTCAGCGGCGGCTTGGGACGCGGCGCTGTCGTGGGTGAGGATCGGATGCGGCTGTTCATGCGTGAACGGCCGGGGATTGCCGGCGATCGAAAGACCGTCGGCATAGGAAAGAGAGATCGCCGGGGCACCCGGCGGCGTCAGGGAAAGGCGCCGAAGCGTCGGATCGAAGGACACCGCCGTCTGGCACAGGCGCTCGATGAAGGCTTTGAAAGCATCGTCATTGCCGGATGCTACGATGGCCGCCCAACCGCAGAGCGATCCATGCGAGCGCGCCTCGCGACCGGCGGTCGGGCCGGCCGTGATCAGCTCCAGGCCATTCGAGCCCCAGAGAGCGGCAAATCCCCTGCCCGATCGGGCGATCAGCCATTTGTCTTCGACGATCAGATCGTCGAGCCCGTCTCGGCCGATATAGGCATGCGTCCAGGCATGCCGTGCATCGCCCGTGTCCTCGATCAAAAGGGCGACGTCGCGATGCTGGGCGACACGCGGCAGGATGCCGTTGCCGGCCCAATAGGACGGCCGTTGATTGCCCCACGGATCGTCTTCGCCGGGATGGTTGACCCAGAGCCTCGCCATCGGATGGCCGGCGAGCCGGATATCGAGAACGTGCTGCTGATGCCCCTTCCGGCCGGTCTTGTGATCGACCACCGTCGAAAGCTGGGCGGCCTCGTTCTTGAAGAGCACGAGCTTTCCGCTCTCCAGCCCCTGACTGTAGCGGGCCTCGACGCTTCTTCCCCGCGAAAGCGAAGCAAGCTCGGCGAGGTCGGCCGGCGGCTCATAGTCACCGGCGCAGAACATGGTCAGAGCCGCCACGCCATTGTTGAGCCAGCCGGTGCCAAAGGCGACCTGGGCGAAGGGCGCAAGTTCGGTCAGCGGCCCGGCGCGCAGTTCCTTGTCGTAGGCGCGCCCCTGCGACCCCGCCGGAACGCCAGCAAGCGTATGGAGCGCGATCATTCGGAAGATGAGATCGATCTGGCGCCGGGCACGATCGGCGATCCCGCTCTCCGCCCAGCGCTCCAGCGCCAGCAGGCCGATGAAATCGATCGGGTAATAGGCGGCCGAATTCCACTCCGCCAGGCCATGGGCCTCAACGCTGTCGAACCAGCGCCCGAGCCGCTGGACGGCGAGTTCCGCCTGCTGCCGTCCGGTGCGGCCCGAGGCCGAGAACACCTCGTCGGGCAGGAGAAGCCCGGCCAAAAGTTGGCTGGTATGGAAGCAGAGCACATGGTTCTCGCTCCAGAACCACATCGCGTCATTGCCCGGCTCGTCGACCCAGTAGCGGTAGGAGAGAACGGAATTGCGGATGCGCTCGACCGTGGCCTTCGGCATACGGTCGCCATAGGCGCCGAGCAGCCACAAGAGCGGCACCATGATGAAATCCGAGCAATCCTCGCGCTGATCGATGGAAGCGAGCGTCGCATCGACGATGCGGTCGAAGCTCTCCTGGTCGTCGTAGCCAGTTTCCATCATGGCGATCAGGCGGCCGGCGCGGTTGGCGCCGAAGCGAGCGCTGTATTCCAACGCCTGCCGCTTGCGGGCGCCAAGCGATGCCTCTGCCGGCAATGGCGAGATGCTGCTCATGAAGGCGGCGTCGATGACGCGGGTGACCGAGCCCGGCCCGGAGCCGATCGTCATGTGGATGCCGTGATAACCGTCCGCAATGGCGCAGACATCGTCGGCCGTCAGCCGGTTCTGACCGGCGTGCAGGGTCAGTTTCGCATGGGCAAGAACCGGGCGTTCGTGACCGTGGCCGACCACGTTGAGCTCCACCGGCAGGTCGCGCTCCGGCGCCGTATCGAAGATGATCTCCAGCGGCTCTGTGACGAAGACGTCGCGCGCCGGGCGCACGCCTCGCGAAAGCGCTTCCAGCTCCCGCACCTCATCCTGATCGAGCGATACCGGCAGCAGCACGCAGAGCGGCTCCTCGTCCAGCATTTCGAGTTCGAAGAACCAGGTCGTGTCGCGCTCGGCAAGATCCTCGGTATGGACGAGAATTTCGTTATCGCCTGCTTCGAGCGGCAAACTTATCTCGGTTGCGCTCTCGACGTTGCGCTTGAAGGGCTCGAAGCGAACCGCCTCCTGGCCGTTGACCCATATGCGAACACCGCCGCAAGTCTTGAGCGCGAGGTTGAGCGTGCGCGGGGCTTCCGTTCTGAAGGTGCCCTTCAGCCATCGCCTGACATGCGTCGGCACATGCCAGAAGCTGGTGAACTCGACGCGGCGGTTCGAACCCGGAAGATAGAGGCTTTCGCTCGTCCAGGCTTTATCGGGGATGAGCTCGCGCCCGACCATGGTCGACCAGAAGGCCTTGCGGCAGGGTAGGTCGCCGACGTCGACGAAGCCGTTGATGAACCGATAGTTGACGCGGTCTTCGGCAGGCGCCGGCTCGCCGGGAAAATAGCTGGCAATGAGGCCGGAAACCGCCCATGCGGTGATCGTCTGGCCTCGGGCCACGCTGTAGGCGGGCGCCGTGCCGTCCGGTTGCTTGATGCATTCCGCGTTCACAGACTGCCTCCTCCGCAATCGTATGAAAATATTTTCATCAGGTTCTGATGAGCGCTATTTTCGAAAAATGCTCAAAAACATCTCTATTGCCTCAGGAAATAGCTTGACGAGACGAATGTCAAGTATATGAAATTAGCTTATCGATGGCCAAGGCCGCGATTGATGAAAATATTTTCATGGGAGGATGAAAATGAAAACGTATCTATCAGGGGCTTTCGCACTGGCGTTGGCCACTGTTTCCCTCGCCTGGTCCAGCACAGCCATGGCAGAAACCAAGACGATCACCTTCTTGTTCACCGATGACGATCAGGCTTACGTCGAGCGGATGGAAGCGCTGAGCAAGGAATTCGAAACGGCGCATCCGGACGTCAAGGTCAACTTCGTCTCTTCGGGCTATGATGCGGTCGCCAAGCAGCTGCCGGTACAGCTTGCCGTCGGCGAGGGTCCCGATATTGCCAAGATCACCGATTGGCAGCTTGCGCCCTATTATCTCGACATGCGCCCGTACATGAAGGATCCGGACGGCTTCGCCAAGCTGCACGGCGACAGCCTGAACACGCTTCGCTTCCCCGGCGTCAACGATCCGAACTCGATCAACGGCTATGTCGCCTCGCAGACCTTCAATCTGCCCTTCGTCAACAAGACGCTCTTCGAACAGGCAAACGAACCGCTTCCGAAGCCGACCGCCACGCTGAAGGAGATCGTCGAAGCCTCCGCCCGCGTCGCCAAGGCGACCGGCGCCCAGATCCCCTTCACGATGGACCGCTCGGGCCACCGCTTCTCGGGTGCTGCCTTCTCTTACGGCGCGAACTACGTCAAGGACGGCAAGTTCTTCTTCCCCGACGATGCAGCCAAGCGCTACATCACCGATCTCTACAACTGGACAAAGGACGGCTCTTTTCCGAAGGAAATGTGGGGTGCGGCTGGCGGAACCCAGTACAAGAACATGGGCGACGAGTTCGTCAACGGCAATGTCGTGACCTATCTCGCCGGCAACTGGATGGTCAATCCGTTCCAGAAGAAGATCGCCGACGCATTCGACTGGACCGCCATCAGCGCGCCCTGCGGCGATGCCGGCTGCTATGCGATGCCGGGCGGCACCGCGATCGTCGGCTTCAAGCGCACCAAGTATCCTGAGGCCGTGGCCGCCTTCATCGAGTTCCTCGGCTCTGAAAAAATCCAGCGTGAAATCGCCGAAAACTACGTCATCCTGACCGGCGCCGACATCAAGGACCCGCAATACAAGCTCGAGAGCAAGAACGCCAAGGACGCCATGGCCGTCTTCCTCGCGGCCCGCAACAGCGCGCCGAAGGCAGCCCGCGACCTCGAACGCCTCAGGGGCTCGTCCGCCATCTATCAGCTCATCGTCCAGCGGATGAGCCAGTTGATCGTCGGCGAACTCTCCCTCGAAGACACCTTCAAGGCGATGAGTGCCGACGTCGACAAGGTCAACGTGGCGCTCGCCGCCAACAAGTAACCGGCCGCGCCTGTCTCCCACAGATTGCGCGCTGCATCAGCCACGACCTCGCAACAGGCCGTGGCTGATCGTTTCTTAGCCCCCGTCTACGCCGCCTTAATCCGCAGCGCGATGGTCGGAACGGCCGCCACACCATATGGGATGTACGGCTGGGGATCCTGGACGACGAAACAGCCCTTCTTGTCGCAATGTCGGCCGGCGGCATGGTGCAACTGCTCGGCAACCTCCTCGCCTGGCGCTTGGTCGGACGATCCGGCTAGCCGCCGCGGCAGATCGGCGCGGATGGAACGGATGGTTCTTTGGCGTCGTGACACGGACTTCGCGAGAGGCTATAGGCGTGTGGGCCTGCGCGGCGCGCCGGCGTCAGGCTCAACTTACTGAAGCCGGCAAACCGGCGGCAGTCCAGCCCATTGAGGTGCATCTCCATGCCACTCGGCTCCGAGCATCCGCTGCGAAGGGAACTTCACAACGAGCTCCATGCGCGCCCGTCTCTTTATTTCGATGGCGACACCGATGTCTGGCACGTCGCCATCGTCGGCGAGAATGGCCCTCCTTCGCTGCCCGGTTCCCTGCCGGGATTGGAAGATGTCACCACGACCGGCGAGGGCAACCACGGCATCGGCCGCGTCGGCGACGGCCGGCTGAAATGGGAAGCCCATACCGAGTTCCTCACCCTCACCTTCGTCGTGCCGGCATCGGCCGAACCCGGCAGCAACCCGCCGGAAGCCTTCCGGGCCTGTTGCAGCCAGATTGGCGGAAAGGTCATAGCCGCCGTACGCGTGCTGGTGCGCGACGAAAAGGATGGGCGCATTCTGGAAAAGCCCAAGCTCGATTATGTCGCTTCGCGGGTCGGCGGCGGCGACGCGGAGGTGCATTCGAACTTTCGACTGACCGATAGCGGCTTCCTCGAGTTCCTGTTCTTCAACCGCAACCTCAACGCCTATCGCACCGGCCGCATGGTCCGGCGTTTCCTGGAAATCGAGACATACCGGATGATGGCGCTGCTGGCGTTGCCGATGGCGCGCGAGACGGTGTCGAAGCTTTCGGCTTTTGACCAGCGTCTCGATCTGCTGATCGTCCATATGCAGAGCGCCGTCAAAGTCGACAAGGCGCTGCTGTCGGAGGTGACGAGGCTCTCCTCCGACGTGCTCAACTTCTCGGCACTCGCCCGCCACCGCTTCGGCGCGACCAAAGCCTATGCCGAAATCGTGGCGAGCAGGCTGTCGGAGCTTCGAGAAGAGCGGGTCGAGCAAAGACAAAGGCTCGGCACCTTCATCGACCGCCGCTTCCAACCGGCTGTCCGCTCGGTTTACGCGGCAGAGCGGCGCCTTGACGAATTGGCCGAACGCGTCAGCCTCGCCGGAGACCTGCTCAGAACCACGGTGCAGGTTCAGCTTGAGGATCAGAACGCCTCACTGCTGACCTCAATGGAGGAGCGGGCGCGCATCCAGGTGCATATCCAGCAGGCGGTCGAAGGCTTCTCCGTCATCGCCATCACTTACTACACCATCGGTCTGGCGAAGATCTGCCTCGAAAGCATCTCCGCACTGGGTGTCGATCCGCATATGACGAAGCTCGCCGTTCTCGGTGCCATCCCGTTGGTCCTCTTCGCCGTCTGGACGGCGGTCCGCCACGTTCGCCGAAGCATCGCCGGCGCGCCGCACAGTCCGGCGGCCGGAGGCCATTGACGCGACCGCCGCCCTTTGAAGGCGGCGGCGTTCTCTTGGCTGCGTTAGCAGGACGTTACGACGCCATCGCGTAGTGGCGGTGGTCCGATGCCCGGCCGTTGCCCGTCTTGAAGCGCCGCAGCAGCTCGGCGAGGCTTTCGGTTTCCTGCGTTAGGCTCTGGGCCGCGGCCGTGGTTTCCTCGACCATCGCCGCGTTCTGCTGCGTCACCTTGTCCATCTGGTCGCCGGCGGCCGAGACTTCGCGCAGGCTGGTCGCCTGTTCGCGGGCGGCGACCGCAATCTCGGCGACGGTCGCATTCATCGCCGTGACCTGCTCGACGATCTGTTCGAGGGAGACGCCGGATTCGCCAACCAGCTCAACGCCGGTCTTGACCTGCATCGAGGAGGTGGAGATCAGCTCCTTGATCTCCCTTGCCGCATTGGCCGACCGCTGGGCGAGCTCACGGACTTCCTGGGCGACGACGGCGAAGCCCTTGCCGGCTTCACCGGCGCGCGCAGCCTCGACGCCGGCGTTCAGCGCCAGCAGGTTGGTCTGGAAGGCGATTTCGTCAATGACGCTGATGATGTTGCCGATCTTCGACGAGGAATTCTGGATCTCCGTCATCGCGGCGATGGCGCGGGAGACGATCTCGCCGCCCTTTTCCGCATTGGTGCGGGCCGTAGCCACCACGGCCTGGGCGCGGCTGGCGCCCTCCGCCGTTCCGTTGACGCCGCGGGTGACGTCACCGAGTGCTGCGACGGTTTCCTCAAGCGAAGCTGCCTGCTGCTCTGTGCGGCGGGCGAGATCGTTGGAGGCGGTGGAGATTTCCGCAAGGCCGGAGCGGATCGTCGTGACCGCGCGGATGACGGAGTCGATCGCTTCTTCGAGGCTTGCGACCGAGCTGTTGAAGTGATCGCGGATCCTGACATAGCGATGATCGACTTCGCCGACGCGCACGGAGAGGTCTCCCTTCGAGAGCGCGTCGAGACCAAGCGAAATCTGTCGGAAGGCATGTTCCATCACCTGCGCGTCGGAAAGCCGCTCGGCCTCCTGGCGCAGCCGCTCTTCTTCGGCGGCCAGGCGGGCGCGCTCGGCATTGGCCTCGGCGATCAGCTTGGCGCGACCCGTTTCCTGGAACACCTTCAGCGAACGCGCCATGGCGCCCAATTCATGGTGGTGCTCGACGCCGGTGATGACGATAGCGTCGTCGCCGCGAGCGAGCTGTTCCATGGATTGCGCCATGCCCCGGACAGCCGAGGAAATCAGCCGGCCGACGAAATAGGAGAGCACGAGGCCGATGACGATCAGCAGGCCGCTGATGACGAGTGTCGTGCTGGTCGCCGAGGCAACCGTTGCTTCGACCGAGCCATCAAGGTTCTTCTGCGCGCCGGTCACCGTCGCCTGCAGATCCTTGAATTCGCCTGCGATCTTTGGCGCCAGCACATTGAGCTGCGTCTGGCGGATGTCGCCGGATGCCTGCAGCACCTCCTTCATGTCTCCGAGGCGGGCGGTATAGTTCTGCATGAGCTGGCCGGCGCCCATCAGGCGCTTCTTCTGCAGCTCGATCTTTGCAGCCTTGGCGGCGGCATCGTTGAGCGCGACAGCCTCGGCCAGCGCTGCTTGCGCCGTATCATAGGCGGCAAAATCGTCGGAATGGACGAAACGTTCGGAGAAATAGAGACTCCGGTTCAGTGCCTCCAACGTCGCCCCGGTCATGTGCAGCAGCGCGACATCGTCCTGGCGCCAGGCGCTGCGCATGACGTCGTTGAGCGCGATGCTGGTCCAGGGCCCGAATTCGGTAACCTTTGAGATCAGCATGTCACGTCGGACCTGCAGCGAGACGATCTGCTCGAAGGCCTTGCCGTAAGCGGCGATGTCCTGACGGATCGTCGCAAGGCCGGATTGGAGATCCTTGTTATCGGCGAAACGCGGGTCGTCGGCCTCGAAAGCCTTCACGCCGGCGCGAAAACTGTCGACGACAGCCTGCGTGGGCGTGGAGCGGAAAGCTTCCGCCGACATCTGGATCTGGTGCAGCTGGTCGCTGTAGTCCGATATGGCGAGGCTCTGCCCCGCGGTGGCGCGATAGGAGGCGAAAATGGCGGCAAGGCCGTTCATCCCCGAGATCGCGCTGACGGTCAGCAGGCTCATCAGTAGGATCAGCGGCACGAAACCTGCTGTGATCTGCGCGCGAATGCCGAATTTATTCCAGAAATGCAACATCATAGGCCTCTTATGCTCACTGGCTCTTCGGCAGGTATTTGGAGATGTTCTCAGGCGTGACGAGTTCGAAGGGAACGTTGTTTTCGCGCGGCACCTTCTCCTTGTTGACGAGCTTGACAGCGGCGTCGACCGCCACGGCACCCTGTCCGACAGCGCTCTGGAGAATGGTCACATCGAGATCGCCGGCCACCATCGCGGCTAGCGCATCGTCGGTCGCGTCGACGCCGGCGACGACGACATCCTTCATCGGCATGCCGGCCTTCTTCATGGCGCGGATCGCGCCGAGCGCCATCTCGTCATTGTTGGCGATAACGGCGTCGAACTTGACGCCGGCCGCAAGCCACTCCTGCATCTGCTGGTCGGCATAATCGCGCGACCAGTAGGCGGCCTGCCGCTCGACGATCTCCAGGCCCTTGCAGTCGGGCGTGGCGATGACATCCGAGATATCCTGCGTGCGGGCACGAGCCGCGGCGTGGAAAGGCTCGCCCATCAACACGACGACGCGGCCCTTGCCCTTGAGCAGCGCGCAAACCTGCTTCGTCTCCAGCGTTCCGGATTCCTTTTCGTTGGAGGCGACCACGACCTGATTTTCGGGAAGATCAAGCAGGTTGGAAGGAACGTTGTTGATGTAAACCAGCGGGATGCCGGCATCCGCCGCCATCTTGGTCATCTGCGGCCCGAGATCGCCATCGGAGACCGCCAGGATGATGGCGTCGACCTTATCGGCGATAAGCTTCTGAACTTGCTTCTTCTGAAGCTCGTTGTCGCCCTTGGCGTTCTCGGTAACCAGCTTGAGGCCGGAGACCGTCTGCCCGTGGGCGACGACGCCATTGAGAAGCGCCGTCCTGAATTTGTCGAGATCGGACATCGAAACGCCGATCGTCTGAGCATTGGCGACAGAGACCGACATCGCCAAGGCGATGGATGCAAGCGTGGCCGTTTTCATGAATTCCCCTGCGCAATTCGGATGGAAGCGCGTTATTTCAAATTTTGGTTAAATTTTACTTTTCGCGCCGGAAGCGAGAAGTAAGCGGGGAGGCCGCCAAGCGGCCGCATTTGGATTGGATCAAGTCGATTCGATGCAAAGTCATCAAATCATCCTTTTCAATATTACCGCCCGCCGAAGCCGGAGCCGACGCTGATGCCTTTGTAGATCACCCTCTGCAGCACGATGGCGAGGATGACCCCCGGCACCATGGAAATAGTGGCGCCCGCCATGATGTAGTTCCAGGCGGTGCCCTGCTGCGTCTGAAACAGGGTGAGCCCGAGCGGCAGCGTGGCCTTTTCGAGCCCGCTGGTGGCGATCAGCGGCCACAGGAAGCTTTTCCACTGCGCGATGAAAGTAAAGAGCGACAGCAGGCCGATCGCCGGCATGGCGAGCGGAACGATGACCCTGGCCAGGATGCGCAGGCGCGAGGCCCCGTCCATCATCGCCGCCTCGTCGAGGTCCTTGGGAATGCCGAGGATGAACTGCCGCAGCAGGAAGGTACCGAAGGAGGAGAAGGCGACCGGCAGGATCATGCCGTGATAGGTGTTGATCCAACCGAGCTTGCTGACCAGAAGGAAGAGCGGAATGACGAGCATCACCTGCGGGATCATCAGCGTGCTGAGATAGGTGAGCAGCAGCCCCTCGCGGCCGGGGAACCTCAGACGGGCGAAAGCATAGGCCGACAGGCAGGAGACCACGATGACGATCGCGGTCACGCCGCAGGCGACGACGAAGGAGTTCAGCAGGAAGGTGCCGAAGGGCAGCGACACCAGTGCCTCGACGAAATTGCCCCACTGATATTCCTCGGGCAGGATACGGACCGGCACGGCCAGCACTTCGGTATTGGAGCGCACCGCATTCGACACCATCCAGAAGAAGGGAAAGACGAAGAGCAGCGCGATCAGCGACAGTCCGGCGTAGCTGACGAAGGTGCCGATCAGTCGCAGGATGCGATGCCGGTTCCGGGACTGGGAATGCGGATGCCGTGAGGCCGGGTCAGTCGTCATAATGCACCCATTTGCGCTGCATGTGGAACTGCAGGATGGTGAGCGCCATGATCATGACGAACATTACCCAGGCGAGCGCCGACGCGTAACCCATCTGGAAATTGGTGAAGCCCTTCTGATAGATGGCGAAGCCGAGGGTCGCCGTCGCCGAGCCGGGACCGCCGCGCGTCATGGCGAAGATCTCGTCGAAGACCTGCAGCGAGGTAATGGCCGTCATGACCGTAGCGAAGAAGACCGTCGGTGAGATGAGCGGCAGGCGGATGCGCCAGAAGCGCCGCCAGGGACCGGCGCCGTCGATCATCGCCGCTTCGAGATAGTGCTTCGGCACCAGGTCGAGCGCGGCGTTGAACATCACGACGTTGTAGCCGACATTGGCCCAAAGCGTGACGAGCACGACCGCCTGCATGGCCCAGCTCGAACTCAGCAGGAAATTCGGCAGGCCGAGGCCGAGCGAACGGATGACGCTGTCGGCGAGCCCGTCCGGCGTGAAGATCAGCAGCCACACCACGGAGGCTGCAATCGTCGGGGTAAAGGTCGGCAGGAAGAAGATCACCCGAAAGATCGCCTTGCCGCGCTTCAGGCTCGATATCCACACCGCGAGCGTCAGCGAAACGATGATATTTACAGCCAGATACTCGACGGCGAAGAACAGCGTATTGCGCAATATGGTGTAGAAGGCCGGATCGACGGTGAAGAGCTTGATGTAATTCTGAAAGCCGACGAAGGATGGCGTCGAGATCAGCTGCCAGTTGGTGAAGGAGAGCGCCAGCGACGCAACGATCGGCAGGGCCATGAAGATCATGAAGCCGAGGAAACTCGGCAGCAGGAACAGCATGGCCGTCTGCGTCTCGGGCTTCAGGAAGCGCCTGGGCTGACCGGGCTGCAGGGCAATTTCGGCAACGGCGCTTTCCGACATCTCTTCCTCCATGCGCGGCAGCTCATGCCGCCGCGCTCTAGCACGGCAAACTCTATTGCTGCGCGAGGCTCTGGATGGACTCCATCGTCTGCTTGGCGTCGGCGCTGCCGCCGAAGGCGGGCGGGAAATACTGGTTGAAGAGATTTTCCACCGCCGCCCAGTTGTTGGTGATGACATAGGGCACGGAATGCGCCAGCGAATAATCCAGCGCCTCGCCGCCATTCGTGATGTCCTTGGCCGCCACCTTGTACCAGGAGGATTGCGAGGCCGTACGCGCCGGCAGCGCCCGGCCTTGTTCGGCGAGGTACTGCAGCGCCTCAGGGCTGGTCAGCACCTGGATCGCCTTCCAGGCCGCGTCCTTGTTCTTGCTCGTCGTGGCAATGCCGAAACCGGAGCCCGCCGTAACGGCGGTAAGCTCTCCCTCTGCGCGCGGCAGGGTGGCGGAACCAACTTTGAACTTGACCTTGTCCTTCATGCCGATGATCGACCATGGACCGTCGACATACATGGCGACATTGCCTGAATAGAAGCGGCCCTGGATGACCGTGCCGGCATCGGCGCTCGACGGCACCAGCGGCGCGACCTTGTCCTTGGCGGCAAAGCCGATCACCCTCTCGGCAGCGGCAATGGCGCTCGGATTGGTAAGATCGAGATCGCCGGAATCGTTGACATATTTGTCGCCCCAGGCCAAGGCCAGGACCGAATAGTTCTGCGGGGTGATGCCGAAGCCGTACTTTCCGTCCTTCGTCAGCTTCTTGGCGGCATCGGTAAACTCGGCGAGCGTCCAGCCCGGCTCCGGTAAGGGAATACCGGCGGCTTGAAGCGCGTCCTGGTTATAGTAGATAACCCAGGGACCGACGTCATAGGGCAGGCCGTAGAGTTGCTTGTCGACGGACATGCCGCCGATGATCGAGGGCGTGAAGGCCCCAATGTCGAACTTGTCGGCCGCGATCCGGTCATTCAGCGGCTCGAGCAGCGAATAGAAATTCGGCATGCGCAGCGACTGCATCGACACGATGTCGGCGAGCTGGCCCGACGCCGCCAGCACCGGCAGGCGGGTCCAGTAATCGACCCAGCCGGTCGTCGTCAGCGTCACCTTGATATCGGGGTATTTGGCGCTCACCATGTCGGCCAGGTGCTGCCAGCCCTTGGTATCGGCATCGGAACCGGTCCACATCTGCCAGGTCAGATTGACCTGCTCGGCCGAGGCGGATGTGGCAAAGAGGCTGCCGCCGATTGCGGCAAGCAAAAGCGTTTTCTTCAGAACCTTCATGGGTTTCTCCTCCCTCCATGACGCAATGAACACGCGAGTGCGACCGAGTTCACGCCTTGAGGACGATCTCGATCACCGGCACGGTAACGTCAGGTCGCCGGACCGGCAGTTCGAGCGTGATCATGCCCTCCGGCACCATCACGCCGATATTGGAATCCACATCCCTGGTGTGGCTGAGCCAGCGCACTTCGCTGGCATCGTGCAGGAACTGCGCATAGGCGATCCTGTCGGCGAGGCCCTCGATATGGATGTGGCGGTAAGGCCAGTTGTAGACATGCAGATAGAGACGGTTGCCACGTTGGGTGTAGCGGCAGCCGGCCGGCACGGGAAATTCGGACGGACCGGCGCCATAGATCGAGCGCCCATTGACCTCCGTCCAGTTCCGGTAGACATCGAGCGCGGCGATGGCGCGGGCGTCGAAGGTGCCGCGGCCGGTGGGGCCGACATTCATCAGGAGGTTACCGCCGAGCGCGACGGAATCGATCAGCAGCTGGATGATCTGCTCCGGGCTCTTCCAGCTGTCCTCGTCGCGGTGATAGCCCCATGAGCCGCTGAAGGTGTGGCAGGCTTCCCAAAGCACACCCTGACTGGCGATGGCGGGCGCCACCCGCGGCGTATACTGCTCCGGCGTCGTCACGTCGGGCAGCTTGCCCGGCGGCAGGTCGAGGCGGTTGTTGACGATGATTTCGGGCTGCAGCTGGCGAACAAGTTCGAGCAGCCGCTCGCTTTCCCAATCGGCGCGGCCCTTGCCTGGCAGGCCGCGATACTCGCGACCGGGATAGCTGAAATCGAACCAGATGATGTCGATGCGGCCGAAGCCGGTCAGAAGCTCGCGCACCTGCTCGCGCATATAGGCGGCATAATTGGCGATGTTGCGACCGGCGTTCAGCGCCTCGGCTTGCGGATGATTGCGCAAGGGATGGTGGACGTCGATCGGGAAATCGGGATGGTGCCAGTCGAGCAGCGAATAGTAGAAGCCGATCTTCAGCCCCTCGGCGCGGAACGCTTCGACCAGCGGCGTCAGCAGGTCTCTGCCGCAGGGCGTGTTCGGCGCCTTGTAGTCGGTGACCTTGCTGTCCCAGAGGCAGAAGCCTTCGTGATGCTTGGTCGTCACCACGACATATTTCATGCCGGCCAGACGCGCGCGGCGCGCCCAGTCCTTCGGATCGTAAAGATCGGGATCGAAATTGTCGAAATAACGCTGGTAATGGTCGTCGCTCAGCTCTTCGCGGTTTTTCAACCACTCATGCCGCGCTCCGAGCGCATACAGGCCCCAATGGATGAACATGCCAAGACGATCATGACTGAACCAGGCGTGCTTACCCGCTCCCGGCACCGAATTTTCCGGCTGGCGCTCCGAATTCGTCACAGGTTTCTCCTCCCTGTTTTTCGGTTCCACTTCATGTCGAACCGGTTCGGCGATTGAACATCGTCCTTGACCCGGCACCTGTCAAGCCGAAATTCGTGAATTGCATAACCGTGAGGTAAACGCACCATAATTGAGCAATCAAGCGCGATATGTTGCAACAGCAAACAAAATCTGACAGAAGAAAGCTTTAGAACCGGTTCGACAGATATGACCACCATACGCGATGTCGCGCGCCTTGCGGGAGTTTCGATCTCGACCGTCTCGCTCGCGCTCAACAGCCCGAAACGGGTCGGCGCCGAGACGCTCGACCGCATCCGGCAGGCGATACAGTCGACCGGCTACCGCATCGATCCGGTGGCCCAGACGCTGGCGCGCGGGCGCAGCTCGCTGATCGGTTTCGTGTCCGCCAATCTCGGCAACATGTTCTTCGGCGACATCCGCCGCGAGATCGAGCACCAGGCGCTCGACCACGGCTATTTCGTGCTGATCGCCGACTCCTCTGGCAGGGCCGATCTCGAACGGGCGCTGCTGGAGCGGCTGCAGGCGCAGAAGATCGCAGGCATTGCTCTGGCGGCCAACGGACGCGGCGAGGAATACGCAACCTTCCTGCGCGAGTTCAAGACGCCGATCGTCATGTTCGACCAGAAGGTGGATGGCGCCGCGCGCGATTTCGTCGGCTCGGACAATCCGCTGACGACGACCATCTTGACAGAACACCTGCTGCAACTCGGCCATCGGCGCATCGCCTTCATCTCCGGCCCGAGCGGCCTGCACACTGCCGACGAGCGCCTGAAAGGTTTTATGGACACGATGGCAGGCGCCGGCGCCGACGTCGATCCGTCACTGGTGGTCGAGGGCGGCTATACCAGGAGCGGCGGCCACACACAGGCGATGCGCCTGCTCACCCGCCGCGACCGCCCGACCGCCATCATCGGCGCCAACAACATGATGGGGCTGGCAACCCTGCAGGTGATGCAGGAAATGGGCTTCCGCTGTCCCGACGACGTCTCGCTGGCAATGGTCGATGACGTGCCCTGGAGCAACGTCATCACACCGCGCATCACCATGGTCGTGCAGGATGCGCAGAAGCTCGGTGAATTGGCCGCCCAGCGCCTGCTGGCCAGGATCGCAAGCCCCGAGGCCGCCGCCGAGCCGCCGCAGGATTTCATCCTGACGCCGAGATTCGTGCGTGGAGAGTCGACAAGGCGGCTATAAGGATTACGACCGATCCTCGCGCGTATGCCAAAGCCGCAATCCATAGATTGTCGACTGCTGGATTTCATAACGCATCTCATAACGGCCAACGAGAATGCGGCGGACCTCCCGAGGATCGAACTCTTCGAGCCGCTCGCCGAGACGTGGCTGCTCAATTAGACGAGCGGGGGCTGCCGCCAGCGCCTGCACGGTTCGGACCGCAGCCCGCCGGTCGACCGGGGAGAGAAAGTCGTATAAGCGGGCGATGTCGGAGACCGCTTTGCTCGTCCACTTGATTTCCATCACCGGGGCAACGAAATCGGCTCGTCACCGTCAAGACTATCGGCCCAGGCTTGAACAGACTGGTGATCGACAACATTGCCGCTTTCCACATCGGCTAACGCCTCAAGCGTCAAACGCCGACGCTCCTCTTCCTGGTCGATCCATGCAGTCAGGGCTTGCTTGACGATCCAGCCGCGCGAACGCTCAAGGCGCGATGCAAGCTGATCGACCTTCTGCGCAAGCGGCAATGGAACATGAGCCGTGAGAACTTTGGTCTCCATCGAAAACTCCTCAACATCAATCAATCATAATCATACCGATTAATCTTGATTAACCCAGCGCCTATACGTCATGAAGCCCGACTGAGACTTCCCAGAAAGGTGACGCAGCATCGAGAGTTGTGAAGCATAATGTCGGGTTTTTCATCGGCCGGTGAAGCAGCCAAAGGAAAAGCGTCGATCCTTCATCCATTGAAAGACCGCAAGATTTGTCATACATGTGTGATGAATCATAATTTCGGAGTGCCGCTGGTTCGAACGGCGTCCGGATCGAAGCCGATGCGGGGGTCGAGGCGTGGCTATGCAAGGGAAGGATCGCAGCAGGGGCTCGGGGTCGCTGGTCGCACAGGTCGGCGAAAGCCTCCGGCAGGCGATCCTCAGCGGCCAGTACGCCGCCGGCGATAAGCTTCCGAGCGAGCACGAACTGACGGAAACGCACAGCGTCAGCCGGACTGTGGTGCGCGAGGCGGTGGCTGCCCTTCGCTCCGACGGGCTGGTCGAGGTGCGTCAGGGCGCGGGCATTTTCGTGCTTGGCGCCGATCCCTCTCTCTCCGGGCGAAAAGTCGACAAGGCCCGCGTCGCCTCCGATCTGGAAGTGCTGGAAATCCGCACCCCAGTCGAAATCGAGGCGGCGGGACTTGCCGCGCTCCGCCGTTCACCGGCGCAGGAGGAAGCGATCTTCGAATGTCACCGGAAAATTCTCCAATGCATCGAGACCGATCGGTCCATCCGTGAGGCGGATCTCGAACTCCATGTCGCGATCGCCGAGGCGACGAACAATCCGCTGTTCAAGCACTTCCTGGAATCCCAGGGCGCGGCGATCATTCCGCAGTCGAGACTCGTGCCGGAAACCAGAACGGCCGAGCAGACCGCCTACCGAAAGCTGATCCACAGGGAACATGAAGCGATCGTCGTCGCCATTTCCGACCGGGACGATCAGGCCGCCCGCCATGCCATGCGCGAGCATCTGGTCGGCAGCCAGGCGAGATATCGCAACCTGCTCAAGAATCTGCGAAGCTTTACCAGCTGATATCCACTCCCGAGCGTCCGAACGCCTTGGCAAGAGACAAAGCCGGCAAAAAGCTCGGCCCGTTGTAAGCTGCCGCTACCAGGCTCGGGCGTCGGCGCATCATTTCCCCGCCGGTTCACGCGACAGGTTAATCGTTTGCGGCTGAAAGCTAGTTGAAAGCTTCGACGTCTTAGGAAAAGGCTGCATCGTGGAGGAGACACGGTCAAGGTGACGAGACGACGATGCAGGCAAACCATCAGGAGGAGATTTCCATGCGTTCTTCACGCAGCCTTTTTCACACCGTCGCTTTTTCCGCGCTTCTCGCCGCAGCCACATTCACGTCAGGCGCCGCCCACGCGGCCGACAAGATCACCATCATGGTCGGCGGCTATGAGAAGCAGATCTATCTGCCCGCCAAGCTCGCCGAATCCCTCGGTTACTTCAAAGACGAAGGTCTCGACGTCGAACTGCTGAATGAAGCTGCCGGCGTCGACGCCGAAAACCAGCTGCTGGCAGGCGCCGTCCAAGGCGTCGTCGGCTTCTATGACCACTGTGTGGACCTGCAGGCCAAGGGCAAGTTCGTCGAATCCATCGTCCAGTTCAGCCAGGCGCCGGGCGAGGTCGAGATGGTTTCGAGCAAACATCCCGAGATCAAGTCGCCGGCCGATTTCAAGGGCAAGAGCCTCGGCGTCACCGGTCTCGGCTCCTCCACCAACTTCCTCACCCTCTTCATGGCCTCCAAGGCCGACCTCAAGCCCGGCGACGTCGTCACCATTCCGGTCGGCGCCGGCGGCACGTTCATTGCCGCGATGCAGCAGGATCAGATCCAGGCCGGCATGACGACGGAGCCGACGATCTCGCGCCTGATCAAGACGGGCGAAGCGAGCGTTCTCGTCGACATGCGCACGGTCGAAGCGACCCGCAAGGCGCTTGGCGGCACCTATCCGGCCGCCTCGCTCTATATGGAAACTTCCTGGGTCGAGGAACATAAGGACGAGGCACAGAAGCTCGCCAATGCCTTCGTCAAGACGCTGAAATACATCAATACGCATTCCGCCGCCGAGATCGCGGACAAGATGCCGAAGGACTTCTACGTCGGCGACAAGGATGGCTACGTCAAGGCTCTCGACGAGGGCAAGGGCATGTTCACGCCCGATGGCGTGATGCCGGAGGACGGCCCGAAGACCGTGCTTGCCGTGCTCGCGGAGTTCTCCAAGAACGTCAAGGGCAAACAGATCGACCTTTCCAAGACCTACACGACCGAGTTCGTCAAGAACGTCAAGTGAGGCCGTCGCGCCGCTTCCAGCTCCTGAGCGGAAGCGGCGTCCGTTCGATCATGGGCATTGCGTGCGCGCCCTTAAGCACGCCTTCAGGTATCACCATGCAACAGGACACCAAACAGATCCCCGCGATCGAGCTGATCAACGTCAGCCGACGTTTCGTCTCGCCGACCGGAAAGTCGCTGACTGCGCTGCGCGATTTCAACATGACGGTCGCCCGCGGCGAATTCGTCGCCGTCGTCGGCCCGACCGGCTGCGGCAAGTCGACGACGCTCAATCTCGTGACGGGCCTCGCACGCCCGAGCGCCGGCGAAGTCCGCCTGATGGGCGGGCCGATCACCGGCATCGACCCGCGGGTCGGCTTTGCATTCCAGACCGACGCGCTCTTTCCCTGGAAGAACGTGATCGAAAACGTCATGGCCGGCCCGCTGTTCCGCGGCAAGTCCCGCGCCGAGGCGGAACAGAGCGCCCGCGATTGGCTGGCGCGCGTCGGCCTGTCGAAATTTCTGCACCATTATCCCCATCAGCTTTCCGGCGGCATGCGCAAGCGCGTCTCGCTGGCGCAGACCTTCATCAACGAACCTGAAATCCTGCTGATGGACGAGCCCTTCTCGGCGCTCGACGTGCAGACCCGCACGGTCATGCACGAAGAACTTCTGAAGCTCTGGGCCGAGCGCAAAGCCTCGGTGGTGTTCGTCACCCACGATCTCGAAGAGGCCGTAGCACTTGCCGACAAGGTCTATGTTCTGACCGCCGGCCCCGCCACGGTGAAATCGGTCTACCCGATCGACCTTCCCCGCCCCCGCGTCGTGTCGGAGATCCGCTACGAGCAGAGCTTCATCGACTACTGCAAGACGATCTGGGAGGATCTCCGCGAAGAGGTCGAGACCAGCTACCGCCGCGCAAGCGAAGCGGCCTGACGGAGGATATCATGGCCCACATCACATTCGAGGCCGGTTCGGCCACCCTGTTTCGCCCGGGCACATCAGATGCCGAGATCGAAGCCTCCGCGCTGAAGGCAATACGCCGGCGCAACACGCTGGTGCGCTTCTGGCAGATCGCCATCCTGGTCTTCGTGATCGGCATGTGGGAGCTCTCCTCCAACATGAACTGGATCGACCCGTTCTTCTATTCGAGCCCGAGCGGCGTCATTGAGCGGCTTTACGAATGGGCGACCGAAGGCACCACGGAAGGGTCGCTCTGGTACAATCTCTGGGTGACGATGGAGGAGGCGCTGATAGGCTTCTTCGCAGGTTCGATCACCGGCGTCTTCGTCGGCATCGGGCTTGGCCGCAACCGCTTCCTCTCCGACATTTTCTCCGTCTACATCAAGGCGATCAACTCGATCCCGCGCGTCGTCTTGGCCCCGATCTTCATCATGATCATGGGTCTCGGCCTGCCGTCCAAGGTGGCGCTCGCCTTCATCATGGTGTTCTTCGTCGTCTTCGCCAACGCCTTCCAGGGTGTGCGCGAAGCCGACCGCAACATGATCGCCAATGCCCGCATTCTCGGCGCTTCCGACTGGCAGGTGACGCGGACGGTGGTCATTCCCTCGGCAATGAGCTGGATTTTCGCCAGCCTGCACGTCTCCTTCGGCTTTGCGATCATCGGCGCGATCGTCGGCGAATTCGTCGGCGCCCGCTTCGGCATCGGCCAGCTGATCTCGATCGCGAAGGGCACGTTCGATGCGGCCGGCATGTTCGCGGCCATCCTCCTCGTCATGGTCGTCACGCTTGTTGCCGAATACATCATGACGCTGATCGAGAACCGCCTGGCGAAATGGCGCCCGCAGCAGCACCTCGATACGCAGTAATAAATCGGCTTCCTCCCAAGGCAGATCGAAGCAAAAGGCCGGGCGTAACGCCCGGCCTTTCGTTTGATGGCAAAAATCGTTTTGTGCCCCCGCGTCATCCGGCACTTGCCCCTCATCTGGCTGCCGGACCTCCCGCGGCGAAGGGACCATGCCGCACCCTCTCTGTTCCCCGCTCATCCACCCCTCGCAGGGCACGTCCCCTCTCCCCGCTTTTACGGACAGCCTCACGGTCGGAACCGGACAGAATGAGCAAGCCGAAGCATGACGATTCAGGCAAGCGGAAGCCGAACGATCACGACGAGACCGCCGCCTTCAGCATCACCGAGCGAAACCGAACCTCCAGCCCCTTCGACGACCTCGCGGACAATCGCAAGCCCGAGTCCGCTCCCTTCGCTTTCGGTTCCCATGATCCGATAGAACCGCTCGAAAACCTGCTCGCGCTCCCCTTCGGGAATGCCCGGCCCGTTATCCTCAACGGTGACGACGGCGTGGCCGTCCGCCTGCCCGACGGCGACCGTCACCCGTCCATCGGCTTTGCTATAACGGATCGCGTTGTCGATGAGGTTGACCAGCATCTCGCGCAGCATCGTCCCGTCGCCCTCGACGACAACAGGCCGGTCCGCCTCCAGGCCCACGTCGATGTTGCGCTTGAGCGCCTCTTCGGCATAGGCCTCCAGGATCTCGCGGGCCGCCTTGCTGAGATCGGTCGCGTCGCTGCGCGGGCGGCGGCTGCCGGGCTCGGCCCGCGATAAGGTCAGCAACTGGCTGGCGAGACGCGAAATCTGCCGGGTGCTGGTGCGCAGCGCAGCAAGCGCCTCGTCGCGGCGGGTGGCATCGTCTTCGCGGGAGGCCACGCTCGCCTGCGTCGAAATCAGCGCAAGCGGCGTCCTCAACTGATGCGCCGCGTTCGATACGAACCGCCGCTGTGCGGCCATCTGGTCCTGGACGCGCTCCATGTAATCGTTCAGCGCATGGACGAGCGGACGCAATTCGCTCTGCACCATCTCGGGTGACAGCGGATCAAGACGGTTGCGCCCACGCCGGCGCACGGCGTCCCGCAGCCTCAGAGTCGGCGCGAGGCCGCGTTGAAGCCCAAGGATCGTCACCAGGCTTGCGACAAAGACGAGCACGAACTGCTTGGAAAAATCCGAAAGCCACAACTGCCTTCGCATCGCATACTGGCTGTTATGCGTCACGGCGACGGTCACCGAGATCGTGCCGTCATTGGGAAGACCGACGACCGGATGATCGAGCATCAAGACGCGCACGTCGGCGCCATGGAAGGCGCGATCCTCGCCGACGCGCTGGACGGTCGGCCGCGGCAGATCGGGAAAGCCGCTCACCAGATTGCCCCAGGCGGTGATGACCTGGTAGGACACACGGTCGCCAAAGCCCGTATCGAACATCTCGAGTGCGGCCGGCGGAACGTCCACCTGAACATTGCCGCCCTCATCGACGCGCACCGCCTCGGCGATGACCCGGGCGGATGCGAGAAGCGTTCGGTCTGTCACCAGCTTTGCCGTCGCGTCGGCCGACCAGAAGCTGTCGTAAAGATTGAAGGCGATGGCGCCGAAGAGCGTCAGCAGCACCCAGCAGAGCAGTTGCACCCTCAGGCTCTGGCTGAGCCGCGTGATCGTTCCGCCCGCCTTTGTCACGACGCTATTGGACATGTCTGAGGAGATAGCCGAGCCCGCGTAGCGTCGCGATCTGAACCGAACTGTTTTCGAGCTTCTTGCGGAGCCTGTGGACGTAAATTTCGATGGCGCTCGGATCGGCCTCGTCGTCGAAACCGAAGACGCTTTCGGACAGGACGGCTTTCGAGACAGTGGTGCCGAGCTTCATAACGAGCTGTTCGAGAACGGCATATTCCCGCGGCGTCAATTGCAGCGGTTCGTCTGCCACGAAAAATTGCCGCGTGCCTCCGGAAAAACGCAGGTTCCCGACGGTGATCTCGGAGGATGCCCGGTCCTGCCCGCGGCGCACCACGGCACGGATTCTCGCCTCGAGTTCGGCGATTTCGAAAGGCTTGGCGAGATAGTCGTCGGCACCGCTGTCGAGTCCGGCCACGCGGCCGTCCAGACTTGCATTCGCGGTCAGGATGATGACCGGCAACTTGTTTCCTGACTGCCTCAGCCGCTTCAAAAGCGTCAATCCGTCAAGCTTGGGCAGCGAAAGGTCGAGAATCATCGCCGAATATTCTGCCACCTTGAGCAGATGCTCGGCGTCCTCGCCATCATAGGCAATATCGATAGTGTACTGCGCCTGCCGCAGGGCTTTGCCCAGCCAGGCCGCCAGATCCTTGTTGTCCTCCACCACAAGCAGTCTCATCCGTCCCCCTTAGCACGGGCAGAGGGCCTGGCGGAAGCGTGCCTAAGGCGTTGTATCTCGCCTGCCGCTCCCGGCGCGACGCCGCCCTCGGCAATCATTGGCGCGAATTGTCCGCTATTTGTCCGGTGCGGGCATTTTCCTTTGGCTTTAGGCGGCAGAATATGGCTTCATGATCAACCACCACGGAGCAGAGAATGTCCGGCCACGAAACCATTCTTCTCGTCATAGACGCCCAGGAGTCCTTCCGGCAGCGCGATTATTGGGATGAAGGCCTCGCACCCGCCTATATCGAACGCCAGCAGGCTCTTATCGACGGCACAGAAGCCCGCGGAATACCCGTCATCCAGATCTTTCATGTTGACGGAAACGGGCCGTTTTCGGAACGCTCGGGCTTCGTCAGAACGCTCGCCCCGCTCAGGATCGCTCCCGCAGCGATCTTCAGAAAGAACCGCCATAGTGCACTCGTCGGTTCGGGCCTCGACGTGTGGCTGACCAGGAATGGCGTTCGCCGCATCATCGTCTCCGGCATCCGCACCGAACAGTGCTGCGAGACCACGACCCGTCACGCCTCCGATCTCGGCTATCAAGTCGACTATGTCGGCGAAGCGACCCTGACCTTCCCGATGACGGACGCATCGGGACGCGCATGGAGCGCCGAGGAAATCCGCGCCCGGACGGAGCTGGTCCTGTCGGGCCGTTTCGCCCGGATCGCAACCGTCGAACAGGCGCTGGCGGGGAGCGGAAAGCAACTCGCGGCATGACTGATACAGCGCAGCCCTGCGATATCCCCGTCTACGTCGTCGTGCCGCCGCGCGTACTGCTGCTCGATGTCGCCGGCCCGATCGAAGTGCTGCGCAAGGCGAACCTCGAACAGAAGACGGTGCGCTTCAGCGCCACCTATATCGGCCCGTCGGCTACGGTCGGCAGCTCGATCGGCCTTGCCGTGACGGGTGTCGCCGCCTTGCCGGAGCGCTTGCCCGATCAGGCGCTTGTCGTCATCGCCGGCAGCGCCGACGCGCCGATGGAGAACAACCGTCCGTGGGACGAAGAGGAGCGCGCCGCCCAGGCCGCGATCGTCACCTGGCTGAAGCGGGCCATTCGCCCGGGGGTTCGGCTGGCCTCGATCTGCTCGGGCGCCTTGCTCGCGGCCGAGGCCGGAATGCTTGACGGCCGCGAATGCACCACCCATCACGGCTGCATGGAGGACCTGTCAAGGCTCGCGCCCACCGCGCGCATCCGGGACAATCGACTCTACGTCGAGGATGGGGAGCGCCTCACGAGCGCCGGCATCACCGCCGGCATCGACCTCATGCTGCACATCGTTGCCGAAGCGGCGGGGCATGCCTGCGCGCTTGCGGTGGCGCGATATCTCGTCGTCTATCTCAGGCGCGGCGGCTCGGATCCGCAGCTTTCGCCCTGGCTCGAAGGCCGCAACCATATCCACCCGGCCATCCATCGCGTACAGGATGCAGTCGCCGCCGATCCTTCCCGCGACTGGTCGGTCGCCTCGCTCGCGCGCCTCAGCGGCGCCAGCCCGCGAAACCTCTCACGGCTGTTCAACGAACACACCGGCATGAGCGTTACGGATTTCGTCAACCGCATGCGCGTGGCGCTCGCCCGCGACATGCTCGCCGGCTCAAGGCTGGATATGGAGGCCGTGGCAATGCGCGCCGGCTTCGGCTCGGCCCGGCAACTGCGCCGCGCCTGGAACCGCCTGCATGACAGCCCGCCGAGCGCGGCCCGGACGAAACCGGCCGTGGTCTCATAGAGTAAGAGGAAGGGGGGCGCCCCCGACCTCATTTTCGACGCCGGGGGTTGCAGCGCCGGCTACATCCGTACCCCAGATCTCGATCTGCGTCAGCGCCGGAAAGGGTGAGATGTCCTCAGCCTTGATGAGGCCGTGCAGCTCGATCCATTCGATGACGCAGGGCTCGATGGAAAAGCCCTGGGCGGCACCGGATTTGACCAGCGGGAAACGAGAGGTCTTGCCGCTCGAGAAGGTGACGCTCACCTCTTCCCACCAGGAATCATGCGGGAAATCCGCGCGAAGGTAGAAGACAATTTCGTCGACGCGAACCGGTCTGCCGAACTCCACCGTCAGCGCCGCTTGCGGATCGCGATTGATGCCCCAGCTCGTATAGGGCCAGAAGCCATGATCGTCATTGGCCTTTTCGCCATCGATGGCGTTTCTGGCGGCAAAGACCGCTTCGCCTCGGGTTTCGACGTTGGCGCGCGCATGCGGAAATAGAGCCCGATTGGCGTGATCGTCCCAGGGGTTGAGCGCAAGATTGCGCCGATGGGCGATCTCCTCGGGGCGCGCGCAGCGCACGGACAGCCGGTGGA
Source organism: Rhizobium esperanzae (assembly GCF_002204185.1). Classification (GTDB taxonomy): domain Bacteria; phylum Pseudomonadota; class Alphaproteobacteria; order Rhizobiales; family Rhizobiaceae; genus Rhizobium; species Rhizobium esperanzae. The sequence goes on from NZ_MXPU01000009.1 coordinate 140,389, forward strand.
TATCGCCACTGAACGCATTCGGGGAATAGGATTTGCGCTTGTCGCCGAAAGGCACCGCAAGCGCGTAGGAACATTGCCTCATATAGACCAGGCTTGGCTGGATCGCACTATCCAGCGCGACAAAGACATGTCCGGGCCTGGAGACTTCCACAATCACCTGCTCGCCCTCGCGATAGCTTTGACGATAGACCAGGAACGTCTCATCCTGCCCGGTGGCGCTTGCCAATACGGAGCCATCGGCATCCACGATCTTCAGCGTCAATTCCATGTTCGTCCTCCTCAGAGCCTGAAGATTTCTGACAGCATCAGGCTCTAACTCTCTAATTTATCCGTAATTTCAGGAGCTTCCCGGCAAGCGGAATGCGCAGGCGATAGAGCTTCTCTGGCCAGGCCGATCTCAGCCTGAGATCATTCACCTCGATCTCGTCGATTTGGATCGGCCCGGCTCCGTCGACGAAAATACTGCCGAGATCGGCAAGATCGATCCTGTCCCGGGTGATCGTCGGCGGCAGGCATGTCATCAGCGACAGAACCGCCGCTTTGTCGCCGTCATAGCTATCGACGATCTCGACATGGCGTCCGCGGACCAAGGAGACGGCACGCCGATAGCTGCGCAGTTGCGCTTCCACCGGATAGGCGCCAGCGATGTCGAGAGATATGCGCGCCAGGTTCTCACCGAATTCCGTTTCGACGTCCTGCGCGCCGAAAGCTTCACCGGCGGACTGCATGACGCCGTCGAATGTCGGCAGGTTGTGACAGGCCGACTGCATTGTCCAGATCTCGTAGCGCCGCGGCGAAAAGGTCTTCGCCGTGTAGGTCTCGACGCCGACATCGATCAGGAATGGGCGCCCATCCTTGTAGAGGGTCACGCTGCCGACGTCGTTGTGATTATGGCCCTCGCCATTGTTGCCGCCCTTGACCGCAAGCGAGAACCGATCGTCGCGAGCGACAAACAGGCCGATGCCGGGATAAAAAATGTCCCGGCGCGACAGCGCACGCGGCTCGATGATCGGGATCTGCGGGCCGGCCAGCAGTTCCTGCACGCGATACCAGAGGTTCCATTCCTCGGGCAAATGCGGATGTTCGACGGCAGCCCTGTCGGCTGCGGCGAAGTCCGCCAGCATCTGCGAAGCAACCGCTTTGCCGAACAAATATTCCCGTGCGCTGCAGGGCTCGACGACGGCGGAGGAATCCGCGAAGTTGAAATAGTAGCGGCCGGCCACATGCATGTTGGCGATATATTCGGCCATATTGCGGACCTTCGGCTGCTGCCAGACTCCGGCAAAAAGGCCCGGCGCCGCGGCGTCCAGAACCGTCAAGGCGCCATGAAGGCAGAGGGCGGCGTGACGATAGTAGAGTACGCCCTCCTCACAGGCTCCATCCTCGGCATAGTCCTTGAGGAAAGCGTCGAGGCTACCGAGCGCCTTCTCGACAACCGCCCGGCGCGTCGCCTGATCGGTGTTCAGCGAGAAGGTCGCCAGCAGGACGTTCTGGGTAATCCAGGCTGTCCAGTTGTTCATCCTCTCATTGCCACGGCCCATCCACCAGAAATGCCGACCGAGATAGGGCAGGAGAATGCGACCCTCGATCTCGCGCGCCACCCGTTTGGTGATCTCAGGGCTGACGCCGTCGAGCGCCTCGCTCAGCAGGGCGACGATCGTTGCGAGCAGAGCTGCCGTTTCGGCGGCGAAGAGGTCGATAACGGGCTGCGAATTATCGGGAAGCGGCAGTCGTGGGCCACCACGTTCATAGGCATTGTGCGCCGGCAGCTGCCAACCGCTCTCCTCCACGACCAGGAAGATGCCGTCAATGATCTTCGGCAGGAATCGTCCGCCCCCTTCGACGAGCTCGCCGAGCACGACATCATTGAGCATCCGCCGCCGGGTGAAATAAAGCTCCTCAAAACGCGAGCGATTGCCGCTCGTCGTGTATTCGCGGTAATCCGAAGCGGTGATCAGAGGCCAGACCCGCGCAAGTGTGGCTTCGGCATCGCGAATAACCACGTCGCGCATCGCCTGCGGCACCGCGCTCCATCTCTCGCGATCGGAAGAAACCGCTCCGGGCGTGAAGTCGCCCAAGCTGTCCGGCAGATCTCCTGAAATCTCGCTGAACATGTTCCTCACTACGCTGAAAATGCCGCCACGAGCGTGTGGCCCTTCATGCTAACCTATCATATGTTTCCAGCGTCAGCTATTAAATTTGTATGATCTATTCAGAACTTGTTTGACCAGTGCGAGATATGTGTTATGCCGTTGGTCGGGGGAGATTGGCGGCGGCCGGCAGAGGAATCCACAAGCCGTCAGCCGCAGAAGATCCGCGCAGGAGGAAGGCATCGGTGTCCATATCGAATTCGATCATCGCAACGGATGGCGCCCCGGCAACTCCTGACCGGAAGGTGGCGGTCCTGTCCAAACGGCAGCGCAAGATCCGCAGCGCGCTCGTCGCTTACTCTTTCATCGCGCCGAATTTCCTCGGCTTCGCCGTCTTCACGCTCGGACCGATCCTCTTCGCTTTCGCGCTTGCTTTCATGCATTGGGACGGCTCGAACGCGATCACCTTCGCGGGGCTCGACAATTTCTGGCGGCTCTTCGAGGACAAGGCTTTCATCGCAGCCTTCTGGAATACGATCATCTACACGCTCGCCTCGGTGCCGGCGACATTGCTCTGCGCGCTCGGCCTCGCCGTTCTCCTCAACCAGAAGATCGTAGGCCGCGATTTCTTCCGCACCGCGATGTTCTTTCCCTACGTCGCCTCGCTGGTCGCCGTCGCGGTCGTGTGGAACATGATCTTCAACCCCGAGATGGGGCCGGTGAACATGATCCTCTATACGCTCGGCCTCGATCCGAAAAACATGCCGGGATGGGCGGCCGACCGTCATTGGGCGATGGTCACTGTGATCCTCTTCGGCATCTGGAAGAACATGGGCTATTACATGGTCATCTATCTGGCCGGGCTGCAGGGGATCAATGCCGAACTCTATGAGGCAGCCGATCTCGACGGCGCCAATTCCTGGCAGAAGTTCATCCATGTCACCGTGCCGCAGCTCGGGCCGACGACCTTCTTCGTGACCGTCATGCTGACGATCCAGTCCTTCAAGGTGTTCGACCAGATCTACATGATCACCCAGGGCGGCCCCGGCACCTCGACGCTGGTTCTCGTCTATCACATCTATAACGAGGCCTTCATTTCCTGGGATCTCGGCTATTCCAGCATGGTGGCACTCGTTCTGTTCTTCCTCGTGCTCGCCGTCACGGTCTTCCAGTTCCGACGCCAGCGGGAGGACGAGGCATGAGGATCGCGGGACGCAAGGTGACCGCCAAAACGGTCTTGCTCTATGCCATCATTGTCACGGTGACGATTGTCATGCTGATGCCCTTCGCCTGGATGCTTTCGGCATCCCTGAAGCTCAGCCGCGACGTCTTCGCCTTCCCGATCGAGTGGATACCGTCACAGCCGCAATGGCAGAACTACGTGGATATCTGGACGAAGATCCCGCTTGCGCTCTTCATCTACAACACCTCGAAGCTGACGATCATCGTCACGCTGCTGCAGCTTCTGACTTCAAGCTTTGCGGCCTACGCCTTCGCCAAGCTGAACTTCCCCTACAAGAACACGCTGTTCCTCGGCTATATCGCCACCATCGCCATGCCCTGGCAGGTCTATATGGTGCCGCAGTTCCTGCTGATGCGCGAGTTCGGCCTCAACAACACGCATCTGGCGCTGATCTGCCTGCAGGCCTTCACCGCCTTCGGCGTCTTCCTGATGCGGCAGTTCTACATGTCGATCCCGACCGAACTCTGCGAGGCAGCCCGTATCGACGGCATGAACGAATATCAGATCTGGGCACGCATCATGCTGCCGCTGTCGAAGCCCGCCCTCTCGACGCTGACGATCTTCACCTTCGTCAGCACCTGGAACGATTTCCTTGGACCAATGATCTATCTCACCAAGACCGAGCTGAAGACTGTCCAGATCGGCCTGCGCATGTTCATCTCGCAATATTCGGCAGAATACGGGCTGATCATGGCGGCCTCCGTCGTCGCGCTCATTCCCGTTCTTGTCGTCTTCCTCTCTCTCCAGCGCTTCTTCGTCGAAGGCATCGCCTCGACGGGACTGAAGGGTTAAATCCATGAACGCCGTTTCATCCGTCGCCCCGCAGCCGATCACCGATAAGCAAGTGAATGCCGCGCTCGATCTTGCCGTCGAGCAGGTTCGGCGCAATCTTCCCACATTCACCTACGCCGCGCAGAACCATTCGGGCATCAACAACTTCTATCCCGCCGTCGCCAATGACCAATGGACCGCCGGCTTCTGGCCGGGCGAGCTGTGGCTCGCCTTCGAGCATAGCGGCGATCCTGTGTTCCGGCATGCCGCGCAGATCCAGGTCCAGTCCTTCCTGCATCGGATCGTCAACCGCATCGAGACCGATCATCACGACATGGGCTTTCTCTATTCGCCCTCCTGCATCGCCGCCTGGAAGCTCGTCGGGGACGAGGACGGCCGCAAGGCCGCGATCCTGGCCGCCGACCAGCTGATCGAGCGCTTCCAGCCGATCGGCCAGTTCATCCAGGCCTGGGGCCGCAAGGGCAGGCCGGAGGAATACCGCTACATCATCGACTGCCTGTTGAACCTGCCGCTTCTCTACTGGGCCAGCAGCGAGACGGGCGATCCGAAATACCGTGAGATCGCGCTCACCCATGCTCGCACCACGCTCGCCAACTCGGTGCGTCCTGACGATTCCACCTATCACACCTTCTACATGGACCCGGTCACCGGCGCGCCGGTGCGCGGCGCCACCAAGCAGGGCTACCGGGACGACAGCGCCTGGGCGCGCGGGCAGGCCTGGGGTATCGCTGGCATGGCGATCTCCTACCGCTACGAGCGGATCGAGGAATATCGCCAGACCTTCGACCGGCTGCTCGCCTTCTATCTCAACCGGTTGCCGGCCGACATGGTGCCCTATTGGGATCTCGTCTTTTCCGACGGCGACGGCGAGCCGCGCGACAGTTCCTCGGCTTCGATCACCGCCTGCGGCCTGCTCGAGATGGCCGATCTCGTCGAGGCCGAAGCCGCCGAACGCTACCGTGTGCTGGCGCAGCGCATGGTGAAGAGCCTTGCCGATCACTATGCGGTCAAGGACCCGGCAGTCTCCAACGGCTTGGTGCTGCACGCCACCTATTCGAAGAAATCGCCCTTCAACACCTGCCGTGGCGAAGGCGTCGATGAGTGCGTCTCCTGGGGAGATTATTATTACATGGAAGCTTTGACGCGTCTTTCGCGCCGCTGGTCTTCCTATTGGTGAGGTCAGGAGAACCCGATGGCCAGCATTTCGCTTAAAGAGCTGAACAAATCCTACGGCGCGCTCACCGTCGTCCACGACATCGATCTGGAAATTGCCGACAAGGAATTCATCATCCTGGTCGGCCCCTCGGGCTGCGGCAAATCCACGACGCTCAGAATGATCGCCGGTCTCGAGGAGATTTCCGGCGGCGAACTCCGGATCGGCGGCGACGTCATGAACGATGTCCCTTCCAAGGACCGCGACATCGCCATGGTCTTCCAGAATTATGCGCTCTACCCGCATATGACCGTCTACAAGAACATGGCCTTCGGCCTGCAGCTGCGCAAAGTGTCGCGCGATTTCATCGACAAGCAGGTGCAGGACGCCGCCAAGATCCTCGACATCACCCATCTCCTGAACCGCAAGCCGAAAGCGCTTTCAGGCGGGCAGCGCCAGCGCGTCGCACTCGGCCGCGCCATGGTGCGCAATCCTGCCGTCTTCCTTCTCGACGAGCCGCTTTCCAATCTCGACGCCAAGCTGCGCGGCACGATGCGCTCGGAAATCACCAAGCTGCACAAGCGCCTCAACGCCACCTTCATCTACGTCACCCACGACCAGGTGGAAGCCATGACGATGGCCGACCGGATCGTCGTCATGAAGGACGGCCACATCCAGCAAGTCGACACGCCGCAGAACCTCTACGACCGCCCCGTCAACATGTTCGTCGCCGGCTTCATCGGCGCGCCGCAGATGAACATGCTGCCCTCGACCATTCAGCGCCGGGGCGACGGCTTCATCGCCGTCTTCGACGGACGGGAACTGCCGCTGCCCGATCATTTCGACAAGGGCAGGATCGCCCCTTACGAGGGCCGCGAGCTGGTGCTCGGTATCCGTCCGGAGAACTTCCACGAACTGCCGCCGGCCGACATTCCGCCCGAGAACCTGGCACCGCTCAAGGCGGTGGTGGAATTGGCCGAACCGATGGGCTCGGAAGTGCATCTGAACATGGTCGCCGGCGGGCGCAATCTCATCGCTCGCGTATCGCCGCGCTTCCGGCCTGCGATCGGCGACGCGGCGACGCTGGTGGTGGATATGAGCAATGCCCAGCTGTTCGACAAGGAAACCGAACGCTCGATTCTTTACTGAGGCGCCAGCGGGAGACGGCGATGCACTGGCTGCGGGACATGTGGACGAAGGAGGGGCCGGGCATTCCGAAGGATGCGCCTGCGAAGACCGGCCTTGCCCTGTTCATCGAGACCCTCGTCCGCGAATGGTGGGAGATGGTCAAGCTCAACATCCTGTTCCTCCTGGCCTCGCTCCTCGTCGTGACGCTGCCGGCGGCACTCGCCGCCATGGCGCGGGTTTCGGTGGCTTTGGTGGAGGATCGCAACACCTATCTCCTCAGAGATTTCACGGAAGCCTTCCTGCATTATTTCTGGCGCGCCACCGCCTGGGGTCTGGCGCTGGCCGCGGCCTTTGCGATCTGCATTTATGTGATCCTCACCTATGGCGTCGGAGCGCGGGACAACTTGATTCTTGCCGCCCCGCTCGCCGTGACACTTGTCGCCACCGCCTTCCTTGCGGTCACTGCCTGCCATCTCATCGTGCTGATGGTGATGCGCGACCTGCCGGCTCTGCGGCTCCTTCGTCTCGCCGCGCTCGCTTCCGTCATCCGTCCGCTTCCGGCGATCGTGGCACTGGCCTTCAACGCTGCCCTGTGGCTGGCGCATATCCTCTTCTATCCGGTTTCCGTGTTCATGCCGGCGATCTTCAATTTTTCACTCGGAATATTCGCCGTCGCATTCGGCGTCCATCGGGCGGCGGTGATGGTTCTGGACCAGCCGGAGACACTGCAGCCGCACCGTAAACCGCATGCACCAAACGCATCATAAAATAGTCGATCCAGAGACGATCCAGGGAAGGAGAACAGAAATGTATTTGGATAAATTCGGGAGGACGGTGAAACTCGCAGTAGCGGGTTTCACCTTGACCGCAACAACGGCCGGCGCCGCACTTGCACAAGACGCCGTAACGCTGAAATGGGCTTTGTGGGACTGGGACAAGACAGCCTATTACAAGCCGCTGATCGAGGCCTATCAGGCCAAGCACCCCAATGTGAAGTTCGAGCCGATGGACCTCGGCTCGCAGGACTACCAGCAGATGATTTCGACGCAGTTGACCGGCGGCTCGAAGGACATCGACATCGTCACCGTCAAGGACGTGCCCGGCTACACCAACCTGGTGCGCGCCGGCAACATCGCCGATCTCAGCGGCTTCATGAAGGATCAGAAGATCGATCCGGCGCCCTATGGCGGCCTGATCGAGGAACTGACGATAGACGGCAAGATCTATTCCATTCCGTTCCGATCGGACTTCTGGATCGTCTATTACAACAAGGACATCTTCGATAAGGCCGGCGTTCCCTACCCCACCAATGACATGACCTGGGCGCAGTTCGATGCAACGGCCGAGAAGCTTGCCGGCGGCATGGGCACCAACAAGACCTATGGCGCGCTGCTGCATACCTGGCGCTCCACCGTCCAGTTGCCCGGCATCCTCGACGGAAAACACACGCTCGTCGATGGCGATTACGCTTTCCTGAAGCCGTGGTACGAGCGAGCGCTCACCCTGCAAAAGGACGGCGCCATTCCCTCCTACGCCTTCCTGAAGACGTCGAACACGCATTATTCGGCGCTCTTCTTCAACGGCACGATCGGTATGCTGCCGATGGGAACCTGGTTCGTCGGCACCCAGATCACCAAGGTGAAATCCGGTGAATCGAAGAGCAAGAACTGGGGCATCGTGAAGTTCCCGCATCCGGACGGCGTGGCCGCCGGCACGACGGCTGCGCAGATCTCAGGTCTGGCGGTCAACGCCAATTCCACCCACAAAGAAGCCGCGCTCGACTTCATCAAGTTCGTCACCGGCTCGGAAGGGGCGGCCGTTATCGCCTCGACAGGCACCTTCCCGGCGCTCAAGACCGCTGACGTCAGTGCAAAGATCGCGGCGACGCCTGGTTTCCCTGAGGACGCGGCCAGCAAGGAAGCGCTGATACCGTCGAAGACCTACCTGGAGATGGCGGTCAACCCGAACGCCGCCAAAATTGAGGTAGTCCTGAACCGCGCCCATGACGCGATCATGACCGATAACACCTCGGTCGACGACGGCTTGAAAGAAATGTCTGAAGGCGTAAAGGCCATCAAGTAAGCGCCATACGACATCGCGGCCGCAGGTGAGCATTTCGCCTGCGGCCGGTTCTGTTTTAAAAATTCGGACTGACGATGATCTACGATCCCACCAAGGCCAATCCGCTTTCCGGCAACCCGCTGAAGACACGCGACGATCTGGCCAAGGCCGTCATCGATCTCTTCAGGCCGCTGCTGCCCTATTTCTCCGAAGGCAGCGCCCGTGTGCGCCTTAGCGCTACCGGCGCGATTTTCGACCGGGCGGCGGCGGATCTCGAAGGATTTGCACGCCCTCTCTGGGGCATCGTTCCGCTCGCTGCGGGCGGCGGCCACTTCCCGCATTGGAACCTCTATCGACGCGGACTGGCGAATGGGACCAATCCTGCGCACACCGAATATTGGGGCGATCTGGCCGACCGTAATCAGCGGCTGGTCGAGCTCGCCGCCGTCGGCTTTGCGCTGGCGCTGGTGCCCGAACACATCTGGGAACCGCTGAGCGATAGCGAGAAAAGAACCGTCGCCGCCTATCTTCTTGCCGCGCGCGAACTGGAGTTCATCGACAACAACTGGAAATTCTTCCGCATCCTGATCGACCTCGGGCTGCAGCGCGTGGGTGTCGCTTTCGACATGGCGAAAACCGCCGCCTATCTCGATGAACTGGAAGCTTTCGACATCGGCGAAGGATGGTATCGCGACGGCCCGGTGCGGCGGGTCGACCATTACATCCCCTTTGCCATGCATTTCTATGGCCTGATCTACACGGTACTGGTGCGCGGCGACGAGGCGCGAAAGAACCGGTTCCGCAATCGCGCCGAGATCTTCGCCAGGGATATCCGCCACTGGTTCGGCCCTGATGGCGCAGCACTCGCCTTCGGCCGCAGCCAGACCTACCGCTTCGCGGCCGGCGGCTTCTGGGGCGCGCTCGCCTTCGCCGGAGTGGAAGCGCTGCCTTGGGCGGAGATCAAGGGCTATTATATGCGCCATATCCGCTGGTGGTCGGCGATGCCGATCGCCGATCGCGACGGCGTGCTCTCCATCGGCTACGGCTATCCGAACCTGCTGATGAGCGAGAGCTACAATTCGCCTGGCTCGCCCTATTGGGCGCTGAAATTCTTCCTGCCGCTCGCCCTTCCCCAGGATCATCCGTTCTGGACCGCCGAAGAGGCGCAGCAGCCGGATTTCCCCAAGCCGGTGGCGTTGAAGTCGGCCGGCATGGTCGCCATGCACACGCCGGGAAATGTGGTCGTGCTCTCTTCCGGCCAGCAGCACGACAAAATGCGCGGCGCAAACGAGAAATATTCGAAATTCGTCTATTCCACCCGCTACGCCTTCAACATCGAAGCCGACGACCGGAATTTTTCGGCCGCGAGCTTCGACGGCATGCTCGGCCTATCCGATGATGGCGTCCATTTCCGTATGCGCGAAACTATGGAGGAGGCGCTGATCGCAGGCGACCGGCTCTATTCGCGCTGGCGTCCCTGGAACGACGTCAACATCGAAACCTGGCTACTTCCCGCCAATCCCTGGCATATCCGCATTCACCACATCGCCACGCCGCGCGCGCTGAGCACCATCGAGGGTGGCTTTGCGATCGAACGCGCCGATTTCAACGCCGACCGATCCGAACAGGCAGAAGGCCGCGCCGTCTGGTACGGCCAGACAGACGTCAGCGCCATTGTCGACCTCTCGCTTCATCCGAGAACCGGCCATGCGATGAGCCCGATCCCGAACACCAACCTCATCCACGCCAAGACCCTGCTGCCGCAACTGCGCGGCGAAATCGGCCCGGGAACCACCCTGCTGGTCACCGCGGTACTGGCTCTGCCGGTTCAGGAGAATTGGGTACAGGCGCTGGAGAACCCGCCGGCCGGCCCGGATCTTGATGAGTTGGAGCGATACTTTCGCGAGAAGGGCGTTCCGGTGCCGGCATTCGCTCTGCAGCAGTAGCTTCAAAGCCTACCTCCGCCGTCTCGCACTGCGGGCCTGAGGCTGTCACGCGGCAGGTTGGTTTGCGGTTGACCAAGTTGCAATTCGAAGCCTATCATGGCTCAAGATATCCGCAGGCCGCTGTGGCGCCGGCTCGATAATAAACGCAACAGCAGGGGGAAGCCGTCATGGCGGTCACAGTCAAAGTCGCTGAAGCAAAGACCCATCTGTCAGAGCTTCTCGCCAAGGTCGAGGCCGGCGAAGAGGTAATCATCTCCCGCGGCAACAAGCCGATTGCTCGGCTTTCGCGCATTCGCCGCGAAAACGATATCGCTGCACTGATCGCCGAGATCAAAGCTCAACGTGCCAGCCGTCAATTCACCACGCAGGAAGAAATCCGCGAGTGGCGTGACGAAGGCCGACGTTACTGATGACCTTTGTCCTTGACGCCTCAATCGCCGCAGCGTGGTTTCTCCCTGATGAGCAGCACGATGCGGCCGACCGGCTTATGTCCGATCTCCACACGATGGTTGGATTAGTACCGACCTTGTTCTGGTTCGAAACCCGTAATCTATTTCTGATGGCGGAGCGACGTGGACGGCTGCGATCCGGCGAAGCGGTGCTGCTGATGACGCAATTGCGGGGCCTGTCCTTGGAAGACGCCGGATCAGGAGGAGACGGAATGATACTTTATCTGGCAAACCGCTATGCACTCACGGCATATGACGCGAGTTATGTCGCCCTTGCGAAAGCGGATGGCCTGCCTCTGGCCACAGCCGATCGAAAGATGGCGGACGCGGCGCGCAACGAAGGCATCACCATACTCGGGCCACTCGGACGCCGTGAGGTCTAATAACGATTAGTCCCCTCTGCGTGATATGCTTCAGCGATCCGCCGGGCCATCTCTACCATCTCATCGTCCGGTATCTGCAGAACGCCATGCTCTGCCATCAACGCGTGGTATTGCTGCTTCTCAAGAGGCACGCCTGCAGGCAAAGGAACGACATGAAAATGTAAGTGGCTGTTGGCCTGCTGGCTACCGAGCGAAAGCACGTAAATTCGCTCGGCGTCGAAGACGCTTTTCAGCGCCCGAGACAAAAGGTGCACATTCTCCTGCAGTCGAAGATACTCATCTGTCGACATGTCTTGCGCCAAATCCTCCCGATGCTCCCTCGGGCACACAAGGCAATAACCGGGCAGTGTCGGATATTTGCTCAGGAAGATAATCGTCTCATCGTCTTCAAAAATACGATGATGAAAACAAGCCGGATCATTCTCGATCAAGCCGCAGATAAAGCATGGCCTCGTCGCAGTGTCGCGCACATAGGCCTTGAGATCGAAGGGTTGGCGATCGATCATTTTGAACCTCCACCTCCCAGCGGCGAGCGCGCTCAACAATGCGACCAACAGCGAAGGCAGCCACCGCTCGGAGAAGATGCCGCCTGCCTATCCGGCAGCGACACGCAACTGGTCTGGCAGCTCCGCGCCGATCGGAATCCGAAGCGTAAACGTCGTACCGCTTCCGCGGCGGCTCGTCACCTCAATCGTGCCTCCGTGAAGCTCGATAATCTGCTTGACGAGATTAAGGCCGATGCCAGTGCCGGCAATGCCTGTTGAACTTCTGGCGCGGAAATAACGCTGGAACATCTTCGGGAGGTCATCAGCGTCAATGCCGATACCCTCGTCGCGCACCGTGATGCAGACGCTTGTCCCGTCCTGCCATCCAGTCACGTGGACGTTCGGGGCATCAGGCGCGTATTTCACGGCGTTCGAGAAGAGATTGCTGAAGACCTGGTCGAGCGCAGGATGATCGCCGAAGATCGTCGGGGGAAGCCGGTCGAGGTCGAGTAAAAAGCGATGCGACCGGCGGATGCTTTCCTGGCGCGCGCTGCAGATTCCGATGATCTCGGCAATCGAGCACGGCTTGTGCACGATGGTGATCCGGCCATGATCCAGCCGCCCGGCGGCAAGAATGCTTTCCATCAGTTCAAGCATGCGCGAAACCGAACTTCGTATCTGATCGGCTTTTTCGCAAAGAAACTCCGGCGTCGCTGCCTCTTTGCGCCGAATGAGCCGTTGCGCCGCGCCGTCGATTACCGCAAGCGGGGTGCGGAATTCATGTGATGCCATCGAGACGAACTGCCGCTGCAACTCGTTGATCTGCTTTTCCTGTTCGAGCATCCGTTCGAGCTCTTCTGTCTGCCGCGCCAGTTCGACCGTGCGGGAGCGCACCATCTCTTCAAGCGTGTCACGGTGCTGCAGCAATGCCTTTTCGGCGCGCTTGGCCTCGGTGACGTCGACGACAGCCATCAGCGATGCCGCCTTGCCCTTGTAGTTCAAGCAGGTGGAATAGACGGTGACCTCGATGGCCGTGCCATCTCCCTTGAGATGCCTGGAAGAGCGGGACGAAGCAGTATCCTCGACATCGAAATCGACGGCCTGCGGCGGATTGGTTTCCTGCGCCTCGACGTCGGATAGTCGCATCGTCAGGAATTGCTCCAGACGATAACCGTAGTGATCGATGGCGGCTTGGTTTACATGGAGAAATCTCAACGTTTCATGATCGTAAACCCACATCGGCATCGGGTTGCCTTCGAACAGCAGCCTGAACGACGCCTCCTGCATCTTGAGGTCGGTAATGTCGACACGTATGCCGACGCTACCGCCTTCGGAGATCTGGCGTTCTTCGATCCGTATCCAGCGGTTTCCGGGTAGGCGCTGCTCATGTTTGCTGGTGGGTTTCGCATGATGGGCCAGCCTCTCCGCCAGCCATTCCTCTTCGCGCCCGACCGCTTCCGGATATTGGCCGCGTTCGAGGCCAGCACGCAGGCGGTCTTCGAAGCGCATGCCTTTCACGAGCATATCGCCACTTTCGGCGTAAAGCTGCTCATATCTCTGGTTCCACAGGACGAAGCGGTCTTCCTCGTCGAACAAGACGAGACCTTCCGGGACGACTTCGAAAGCCGCCAGAAGACGCGCGTGCGCCGCGCGCGCCTCCTGCTCGGCGCGTTCTGCCTGGACATGCGCCTTCGCAAGGGCCTTTTCGGCCTGCCAGGCCTGCGTGATATCCTCGTGGGTCGATACCCAGCCGCCGTCCGACGTACGCTGATGATAGCCGCGGATGATCTGGCCCGACTTGAGTTCTTTGATCCACTCCCGAGGCGTATCGCCCCTATTGGTCGCTTCGGCCCAGGCGAGATATTCCGAGTTCGAGGTGGCGGGAACGGCGCCGACCCTTTGTCTCAGGTTGAGGATGTCTTCGAGTGACTGTCCCGGATGGATGACGGAGGGATCAAGTCCGTAGACCTCGGCATAACGATCATTTGAAAGCAGCAGCCGACCGGCCTCGTCGAACAGGCAGACGCCTTGTCCCATGCTGGCAAGCGCCGTATCGAGTTGCTCGTTGCGCCGCTGCAGGCGCGCGTGGACTGCGCCGAGCTCGATATGTCGCTTAATGCGGGCGACGAGCTCGGCGGCGGAGACAAGGTTGGAAACGCAATCCACCGCACCCGCGGCAAGCCCTTCGATCCGGCTCTCCTCGTCCTCCGGCGAGACCAGGATCATTATCGGAATATCACGCGTTACGGGGTTTGCTTTGAGACGCCGGCAGTCTTCGAGACCATCTTCCTCCCGCGACAGGGCGTCCAGCAGAATAAGCTCCGGCTGCGGTCGCTTGGCGGCCCATTCGTGAAGCTCAGCTCGGTCGCAGTGAAGGCGCAGCACGATACCATGTCGCTCAAGGTCATCGCCGACACCATGCGGGCATTCTAACGTGCCATCCATAGCAAAGATTGTGTGCAGTTCGCCGGACACGACCGTTCCCCCGTTCATCCACATCGACGCGACTATAAGTCGTACGGGTTAACACGCCCCTTATCTCAGGTCGGCATCAGGGTGCTCCGCGTTCCATGGTTGAAGAATGGTTGCAGGCGATGCGGAAAAATATCAGGTGATGCATGAGGACGCGCGGCAGGACATTCTTCGAGATTTCGCTGGCGCCGCCCGAACAGACCTAGCGTTCGTTCCGGATGTTGTGCAGGAGATCCAGACCGCGCTGGTATTTTTCGGTTTTCTTGCCGGCTTGTTCGGCTTGTCGGAGATTGTCTTCAAGGTCGGCCTGTTTGACTGACAGGGCCAGCGGATTCGCTGTGGCGCGTCTGACGAATTCGTCATCAGACTCCTCGGGCCGCCGCGTCAATGCATCCACCGCGGAGATGATCGCCGACGGGAAGCCTTCCTCCCTTAATCTGTCGAGCGTCCAGCCACTGCCTTTTTCAGCGACGTCGTGAAGATAGGCGACCGTTCGCGCCTCATCGCCCGACACGAGAAGCGCGACCCGCTGGCAATGCTCGAAGAATGGCCGGCCGGTCTTGTCCACCTGCCCTTCATGCGCCTCTAAGGCGATTTGCATGGCATGGTCGAGATGCTGCATGGCGGTTACGGTCCTTCGGTCCTTCTGATTTTTCGCCTGGAAGGCTTCTCCCCCGTTGTTATCTCGATATCGGGCGTCGTCACGCCGCCAACTTGACCAAGGTCGGCTCCCGGCGGGTCGAGGTCACCGCTTTCCCCGGCTCCTTGAAGCAAGGCCGCATCATCTCTGTCGTCTTGATCAAGCAGGTCTTGCAGCGTCTCATTCTCGTCTTCGCCAGCCAGCTCGTCGCAAGCTTGCATCCAATGACGCAGGTCCGCACCTTCAGGGCGGCCCTCGGCTTCCCAGATTTCGTAGGCGCGCCGCCGTATCTGCTCGTGTTTGTCTATGGCCATGATCTTCTCCAGTTTCGACGCAGGCGATCATCAACCTGAAATGCGCGGGTTCAGTACGTTTTCTACCTGCATCGAGGCAGTGGTTCATGGCCGTGCGAAGACAAGCGCCGTAGCAACGCAGGCAATTGTCGATGCATTGCTGCATTGCCGGATTGATCTCACGCATTCTCCTGCTTCGGAGCGTTCGAACACATCGTGCGAGAACGAGCCAAGCGGCTGCCTTTCAAGGCGAGTTGATGGTGGGAAGAAAATCTTCCACCTGCTTGCGCTCATTCTCTGAAAGCGTTTCCACCCGCTCTTTCCAGAAGCGTTCGGCCTCCGGCGGATCCTTCTCCCATTGGCGAACTTTCGTAATGTTGTCGTCGATCTTGGACCGGCGGCGCCCACCCAGGCTCAGATACTCCTTCGCCAGTTTCAGGCTTGGAGTCTCAGTGCCCCCATCGCGATCCAACGTCGAACGCGCGTTGCGTCGGGCGGCTTCCAATGCTGCCTGGCGATCGGCCTCGGCTTGCCGCGTATCGAAGGAGCGCGCATCGTCGGTTCCGCTCTCGGGTGACATGTTGATTGGGGAAATGGTCATGGATCACCTTTCGATGCTGTGATCCAATAACCACCACCAGCCGCGAGAGTTCCATGCAGGCAATTGATTCGAGCGGGCGTTCGAGCCAAACCGTTCTGCTGGCAATCAGTGAACGGCCATGCTCACCATGCGATAGGGGTGCACTGCCTCGAATTGCGAGATCGCCTGGAGCAACACGCGCTCGGCATTCTCGGGATCGTCCCGGGCGAGTTCGTCGGCATTGACGCGAATTGCTTCGGCCATGTTGTTTGAGAGCAGGGCGAAGTGCGTATTGCCCTCGACAAGAGCCTCACGCGCCGTATCCTCGAGCGTGCGCGCGATATCGACGAAGATCTCCTCGCGTTCCTCGATACTGAGGTCTTTGATTATATTGGTCTTCTCTTCCATGTCACTCACTCCTAAAGACGTGCGACGGTGATCGAGCTCATCGAGCCTCGATCGCCCGAGAGCTAGGAACGCCGACATCCGGATTCAAGCCATGTGCAGTTTGAACTCGCCTTCGAGACGAGGGGGACGACCATCGTCATTATGTCGAACGCAGGAGCGGGCCTTCTGTTCCCGGGCGAGTTGCTAGCAGTCGCTCACAGAGAGTGCCAATTTTTCTCCTGCGCCTCTTGAAATCGAAAAACGCTCGAACCAGATCATTCGCGCAGGCGCGCGACTTGCACCCGGCCGGATCTCGTCAATCCGGTTCAGCCAGCGCCAACAACGTTGTCATTGTTTGTCTATGGAGGAAGACATGTCGTTCCGACCTCTTCATGACCGCATTCTCGTCCGCCGCGTCGATTCCGAAGAAAAGACCAAGGGCGGCATCATCATTCCCGACACCGCCAAGGAAAAGCCGCAGGAAGGCGAGGTCATTGCCGTCGGCCCCGGTGCCCGCAACGATGCCGGCCAGATCCAGGCGCTCGACGTCAAGGTCGGCGATCGCATCTTGTTCGGCAAGTGGTCCGGCACGGAGATCAAGATCAACGGGGAGGACCTGCTGATCATGAAGGAAAGCGACGTGATGGGTATCATCGAAGCTCAGAGCGAGCGGAGAGAGGCCGCCTGAGGACATCAAGTCGGAAGTCAACGCTAAAGCGCGTTGCGATCTCTGAGATTCGCTCCTCGCGCTTTGGATCTTAATTTCTACGCATGTCGTTCTCGCAAAACCGCTGTACACTTGGCGACATGCGCTAGCTGCCGATGAAGGAGTGAGGACATGGCTGCTAAAGAAGTCAAATTCAGCGTCGAAGCCCGCGAAAAAATGCTGCGCGGTGTCGACATCCTGGCCAACGCCGTGAAGGTGACGCTGGGTCCGAAAGGCCGTAACGTCGTGATCGACAAGTCCTTCGGCGCGCCGCGCATCACCAAGGACGGCGTCTCGGTCGCCAAGGAAATCGAGCTCGAAGACAAGTTCGAGAACATGGGCGCGCAGATGGTCCGCGAAGTCGCTTCGAAGACCAGCGACATCGCCGGCGACGGCACCACGACCGCAACGGTTCTTGCCCAGGCGATCGTCAAGGAGGGCGCCAAGGCCGTGACATCAGGCATGAACCCGATGGACCTGAAGCGCGGCATCGACCTCGCCGTCAGCGCTATCGTCGAAGAACTGAAGGCCAACGCCCGCAAGATATCCAACAATGCCGAAATTGCCCAGGTCGGAACGATCTCCGCCAACGGCGATGCCGAAATCGGCCGCTTCCTGGCGGAGGCTGTGCAAAAGGTCGGCAATGACGGTGTCATCACCGTTGAAGAAGCCAAGACCGCCGAAACCGAACTCGAGGTCGTCGAAGGCATGCAGTTCGACCGCGGCTATTTGAGCCCCTATTTCGTCACCAACGCCGACAAGATGCGGGTCGAATTCGAGGACCCCTATATCCTCATTCACGAGAAGAAGCTGTCGAACCTGCAGTCGATGCTGCCGATCCTCGAAGCCGTCGTTCAGTCCGGCAAGCCGCTCCTCATTATCGCCGAAGACGTCGAAGGCGAAGCCCTTGCCACGCTCGTCGTCAACAAGCTGCGCGGCGGCCTGAAGATCGCTGCCGTCAAGGCGCCCGGCTTCGGCGACCGCCGCAAGGCCATGCTTGAAGACATCGCCATCCTCACCGCCGGCACCGTCATCTCCGAAGATCTCGGCATCAAGCTTGAGAATGTGACGCTCAATATGCTCGGCCGGGCAAAGAAGATCACGGTCGAGAAGGAAAACACCACCATTATTGACGGCGTGGGCTCGAAGGAGGAGATTTCGGGCCGCATCGCCCAGATCAAGGCCCAGATCGAAGAAACCACCTCCGACTATGATCGCGAGAAGCTGCAGGAGCGTCTTGCCAAGCTCGCCGGCGGTGTGGCCGTCATCCGCGTCGGCGGCTCGACGGAAGTCGAGGTGAAGGAAAAGAAGGACCGCGTCGACGACGCGCTGCATGCAACAAGAGCAGCGGTCGAGGAAGGCATCCTGCCCGGTGGCGGCGTGGCGCTGCTGCGCGCGGTCAAGGCGCTCGACAATATCAAGACCGCCAATGACGACCAGCGCGTCGGCGTCGAAATCGTCCGCCGTGCGCTCGAGGCCCCGGCTCGCCAGATCGCCGAAAACGCCGGCGCGGAAGGCTCGGTCGTTGTCGGCAAGCTGCGCGAGAAGAGCGAATTTTCCTATGGCTGGAACGCTCAGACCGGCGAGTTCGGCGATCTCTACGCGCAGGGCGTCATCGATCCGGCCAAGGTCGTTCGCACCGCGCTGCAGGACGCATCCTCCATCGCCGGCCTGCTGGTGACGACGGAAGCGATGATCGCCGAGAAGCCGAAGAAGGATGCTCCTCCGGCAATGCCGGCCGGCGCCGGTATGGACTTTTAAGACAGGGTCGCAGGCTCGCCTGGGCACTCCGGGCGGGCCTTTTCCGAGGGAATGAAGATGGTTCAAACGATCCTAAGCCGATCGCAGGTGCCGCTGGACTCCCGCGATCTCGAAACCTGCCAACACGTCTTCGACAAGCTCAGCGCCGATTACGCAGTGGCAAGAGACAGCGACGAAGCCGAACGAATGGCGAGCATCATCATCGAGCTCTACCGACAGGGCGTGCGCGATCCCAATCATCTGCAGTCGATGGTCCAGGCGGCCCGCGGCCTGTTTGAGACGGACGGAGGCCCACCCGTTGCTCAGTGACGGCGCCGGCACGAAATCGATGACGAGCGCGTCCTGCATCCGTTTAAGATCATAGCCGAGATCATATCGGAAGGGCTGACGACGAAGGCATGTCGTCTTCGGCGGCCGTGGCGGGCCAGCGGCAATCCCAGCCACTCCGCACATTTCACGCCACGGCAGCGATCGTGTCGCCGTCGTTCGGCAGCAGCCGCGCCACGGCGCTCAAAAGGTCGGTCTGCGATATCAGGCCGAGGATCCGGTGGTCGTCGTCGACAATGATGACGGCATGGGTGCGCCCGTCCGTCAGAACCGGCAGCAGCGACAGGGCAGCATCTGAAGCTCTCGCCACTGCCGGTTTTGAGATCGCGTGGGCAATCGTATCGCCGCCCCCAAACAATTCACGCAAGCCGACAGTGCCGACCAGGCGGCCTTCCGGATCCTTCACCGGCAGGGTGCGGATATTATGCTTCAAAAGAAGATGTCGCGCGGCGTCCGGCTCGGAGGTCTCGCTGATGGCGATCACGTCACGCGACATGATATCGGCGCAGCTGATCTTGTCGTTTGATCGGATGGCTGCCTGCAGTTCGACCTGCTGCAGCAATCTTCCGAGGTCTGCCCGATCGATATCGAAAGTTTCGTCGAGCGCCTCGAGGGCGGCATCGACATCCTCCTCGCGAAAGCCCACCCGCGCGGCGGACGGCGGATCGATCGTCTGGTGGGTGTTCTCCGCCGGCTTCGGAACGACGTGCGGATAGTTCCGTCTGGAAAGCTTGTGGAACAGCAGCCCGAGCCCGACGAGAATGCAGGAGTTCAAAGCGACCGGCACGAAGGGAAAGAGGAACCCCCAACCGGCGACGACAGGACCGCCGAGCACCGCGGTCAGTGCCGCAGCCCCTCCCGGCGGGTGAAGGCATCGCGTGAACGACATTGCGCCGATGGCCAGCGAAACGCCGACGCCCGTGGCGATGATCGGATCACGAATGAAATAGGCGGCAATGATGCCCATCAGGGCGGAAATTGTGTTGCCGCCGATGATCGCCCACGGCTGCGCCAGCGGACTTGCCGGCACCGCGAAAAGCAGCACCGCCGATGCCCCCATCGGCGCAACGATCAGCGGAAGATGCGGCCCCTGGCCGAACAGATAGCCGCTGATGACACCGGTGAGACCGATGCCCAGCAACGCGCCGAAACAGGCGATCAATCGTTCTCTTAACGTCGCGCCGGCCAGGATCGGCGAAAACAGGCGAAAGCGGCCGATACGGCTCGGCCCCACTTTCGGTGAAACGGGAAACTGCATGCGAAGACCAATGATGAGGATAATCTGAGGGGTGAAGGAGGAGAGGCAGGAGCTAGTTCGCCGCCAGCCTGACATCTCTGCCTTTGGTTGCGCCAAGCACCTCATGGAAGGCACTGAAGGCGTTGGGGCAATCGTCCTTGCGGTAAACCAGCAGCGTTTCGACCGGCCCGAGCTGATGGGTCTGAACGGCAGTCGGCCAGTGCATGAGATCGAGAACGGACCTTGGCATCACGCCCGCCGTATTCCCGGCCGCAACGCTCGCCAGGATCGCATGGTACGAGCCGAGCTCGCTCGTCGGCAGGTCGCTCGATTTTCGCGCCCAGTTTTCGGCAATCCGGCGATAGGTGCAGCCAGGTTCCAAAGCTGCCAGGGATCCGACACGCAGGTCGGCCGCGGATTTGATGGCGGGATGGCCGGATGGCAGCACGATCAACAAATCTTCGACGAAGACCGTCTCCATCTCCAGCGCCTTGAGTTCGGCATCGAAATCCAGATCCTCCTCGCGCATCGTCTTTGGTGGGCGGGCAATCAGCGCGCAATCCAGCGCATCGGCCAGAACGTCGCGGGCGAGATCGCGAGACGCGCCCATCGTCAGATGCAGCGACACATCGGGCCACATCTGCTTGAATTGCGTCAACGCCGCCGGCAGCCGGCTTGCCGCCGTGCTCTCCATTGTGCCGACCCGCAATGTTCCCGATGGGGCGAGAGGCCGCACGGCCTGACGCGCTTCGAGCGCCAGCGCCATCAGCCGGTTGGCGTAGGCGAGAAAGGTTTCGCCCTCCCGTGTCAGAGTCATCTTCTTGCCGTCACGGCTGAACAGGCAAGCGCCAAGGTCCTCCTCCAGTTGCTGGATGCGCGTCGTCACGTTCGACGGCACCCGCCCGACTGCCTTTGCGGCCTTGGTAACGCTGCGATCGCTGGCAACGGCGAGGAATATCTCGATTGACGAAAGGTCCAATGAAAAATCTCTTTTCCGGAATTAAAGCGAGTCATTGTTCTCTATATAAAAATCATCACCCGAGCTCAAGCGGGTTTAGACATAGGCGAAGAACCGGAATCAGAGCCGTGCGTGAAGGCTCCCGGGTTCGACCTTCTCATTAAAAATGTCGGCGCCATCCGCAGGCCCGACAACCAAGTGATTGCCGAAAAAAAGATCGAGACGCCGCCTAAATAGCCACGCAAACCGCTGCATCATCCCGGCTACCGGGCGTTTTGCGGCTGGCATGGGGATTGCGTCTCTATGCTGATCTGTAGAACGACCGGCGCCGACCATATGCTGCACCTAGTCTTGACCTGCCTTCTTCTGAGCGTCGCTTCAGGCCTCAGCATGCGGCGTTTTCTTCTGCCGTATTTTTCCGGCGGCGATCTCGCCGAGAAATCCGCTCCAGCGACGGTCGTCGCAAGCGCCGTCTTTCTGGCGACAGTCGCCTTCACCATCTCCGACCAAAATCTCTGGGCCAAATCAGTCGTGCTGATGCTCTGCCTTATGCTGGCGGCAATGTTCGACGACGCTCGCCCCAGGCTAACCATCGCGCTTTCTGCCGTTAGCCTGGCCGCCTATCTCGGGCTACGCTCGATTGGCTGAGTATCCGGCCGTCTTGTGCGCGCCAGCGGCGGTGAGACGATTGGCTGAGCAACCTCACGAGGCGCCAAAAACGATCTTCGTGACAGAATAGTTTCGTAATATAATTCTCTCCGGCTGAATATTTTTCGAAGCGGATCGCTTCAAGAATGGGGAGAGGGGCGATGAATATCGAGCAGCGAGAGAGGATCTGGTCGGAGTGGTATGCCTGGCATCCTGTCCTGCCGATCGATGACACGGTGTTCTGGCTCGAGACCGTATACCGGCGGGAAACGGCAGAAGGCCTGTGGCAATATCGTTCCTTCCGACCCGAAGCCGAACGTATCAAGGCTGCGGCCGCCATGCACATTTATCCCGGCGCTTAATTCCCGTCAGCCGAGCGCCTGGCTGACGAGCGCATAGGTTTTCGCCCGATGCCCCACCTGACCTCCCGGACTTGGAAGCCAAGGGTCGCCCAGCGACATGGTTGTCACGAAGTCAAAGACAGCAAGGCCACAGCGGGAGAGAAAATCGGCAAATATCCCGACTTTCTCGCGCGTATCGAGGCGCAGGAATGACCCCGCATGCTCAAGCGCATGCGGATGGACGACGGCAATTGCGTCTGCGTCACTGACCGCCACCACCGGGCCGACGACATGGCCGCGCCCGAACCTTCGGCAAAGCGAGAAGGCCTCGATCCGGCCGCCGCGGACCAGCAGGACGCCCTTCGAATTTGTCATGAGCCGAGCCAGAAGTGGCGTGCGGTCCGTGCCGAAGGCCACGCGATCCAGTTCCGCGATCGCCTCCAGATCTTCAGCTTCCACGGGCCGTATTGCGGCACCGGCCGGCAACTCCACATCCGGTGGCGCTATCGCTTCGCCCTGGCATTGAAAGACAGGCGCCTCACGAACAAAATTCAAGGACAGATAAAGGCGTCGCGCCGCCCGCGTCGCGTTCAGCCCAAGATTTCGTCCGGCGACCTGGTCGAGCGCGTGGCCCATCAACCACTGCCCGGCGCCATTGGCCTGCAGGCGCGGCGAGGTGATGACCATACCGATCGTGGCGAACCGGTCATCATAGGGAAACCACATCGCGGAGCCGAGGATGCGCCCGATTTCATCGATGGCCGCAATGCCCTGGCCGAATTCGCGCAGGAATTGCCAGTCTTCACGGCGATGCGGCCAGGCGACGGACATCGAAAGCGTATGCAGTTTGTCGAGGTCGACACTGTCGATCCCGGTTATGCGCGTCTCGAAACTATCGACCAACCTGGATTCGGATGTCAGTGCACTCACTCCCGCCCTCCTGCGGTGTTGTCCGGCCACCCCATAGGGAAAGCTGCGCCCGGAAGTTCCTTCGTCGAGATTAGGACGGATCGCGCGATACAATTCACTGGCGAAGCCCGTGCAAACACAACAATCGTCCAAATCCGATGCAGTTTCGGCAAATAAAGCCTGGGCGGGCCCCTACAGTCATTGACCAGATCCCGACCGCCGCCCGTACCGCTGACCGCGAGTGGGCCGGTGCAATTCTATATCCCGCGATGCGAGGACGCTCATGCAGGCAATTGAAATCCTCGAAAGGTTGGTCGGCTTTCCCTCGGTCGTCGGCACGCCGAACGGCGAAATCGTTGGGTGGATCAGGCATTACCTGCAAAGGCAAGGGATTGTCGCCACGGAGATTGCCGGCCCCGAGGGCGACCGGTCGAACCTCTTCGTAACGATCGGTCCAAGGGAGACGCCGGGCTACATCCTTTCCGGCCATATGGACGTCGTTCCCGCCACGGAAGGCGGTTGGAGCAGCGATCCGTTCCGTCTCCGCGCCGAAACGGACCGCCTCTACGGTCGCGGAACCACCGACATGAAGGGCTTTCTCGCCGTCGTGCTTGCCGCCGTCCCGGCACTCGCGGCGGCACAACTCCGCCGACCCATCCACTTCGCTTTTTCCTACGATGAGGAGGCAGGCTGCCGCGGGGTCCCGCACATGATCGCCCGCTTGCCTGAGCTCTGTGCACCTCCGCTCGGCGCGATTATCGGCGAGCCGAGCGGCATGCGGGCGATCCGCGCCCACAGGGGGAAGGCGGCCGCCCGGCTGACGGTCAGAGGCCGATCCGGCCACTCCTCGCGCCCGGACCAGGGGCTGAATGCAATCCATGCCATGACCGACGTCTTGGCTTGCGCCAGCGCCGAAGCCGAGCGGCTGACGCAGGGTCCGTTCGATCGTGTGTTCGAACCGCCCTATTCCTCGCTCCAGGTCGGCACGCTGAAGGGCGGCCAGGCGGTCAACATCATTCCCGAGAGCTGCGAGGCCGAGTTCGAGGCCAGGGCTATTTCCGGAATCGACCCGGCCACGCTGCTGGCGCCGCTGCGAACGATGGCCGACGCGCTGCCGCAACGCGGCTTTCAGTCGGAATGGCGCGAACTTAGCGCCTATCCTGCGCTGTCGCTTGCCGCCGATGCGCCACTTGCGCACTTGCTTGAAGAACTCACAGGTATCGAGCCGCTCGCCGCCGTCAGCTACGGCACCGAGGCCGGCCTTTTCCAGCGCGCCGGCATCGATGCGATCATCTGCGGCCCAGGCGATATCGCCCGTGCTCACAGGCCGGACGAATTCATCCTCGCGAGCGAACTCCTGGCCTGCCAGGGCATGATCGAGGCACTCGCCCGACGTTGCACCGCCTGACAATCAAGGAGCGTTGCCATGACCTTTCTCTTCAATTCCGATGCGAAGCGCGGCGCCATATTCGCCGAGGCCTTCGCACGCGAACTGCCCGACATAGCCTTCGCCATGGATCCGGCATCGGTCGAACCGGAGGCTGTGCGCTACCTCATCACCTGGACCGTGCCGGATGATCTCGCTCGTTTCCGCAATCTCGAAATCCTGTTTTCGATCGGCGCCGGCATCGATCAGTTCCGCATCGATGCCGTGCCCGCTCACGTCAAGGTGGTGCGAATGGTCGAGCACGGCATCGTCAGAATGATGCAGGAATATGTGACGCTCGCCGTGCTCGCTCTCCATCGAGATCTGCCGGCCTATCTCGGCCAGCAGCGGCGCGGGATCTGGCAGCCGCTCGCACCCGTTCAGGCGGCGGAACGCCGCGTCGGCGTGCTTGGGCTCGGCATGCTGGGAAGCGCGGTGCTTGAGAGTTTGCACCCCTTCGGTTTTCCGCTGTCCGGCTGGAGCCGCACTCCGCGCACGATCGACGGCGTTCGATGCCTCAGCGGTGGCGAGGGCCTCGAGACCCTGCTTGCCACCACCGATATTCTCGTCTGCATGCTGCCGCTGACCGAGGAGACGCGCGGCTTCCTGAATGCTGAGCTCTTTGGCAGGCTTCCCGCTGGGGCCGCACTCGTTCATGTCGGTCGCGGCGCTCAGCTCGATCATCAGGCGCTCGTCGGTGCGCTCGACGCCGGCCATCTCTCCGGCGCTGTCGTCGATGTCACCGATCCCGAGCCGCTGCCATCGGGCCACGCCTTCTGGAATCATCCGAAAATCCTGCTGACGCCGCATATTGCCAGCGTCACCCAAGCCGAAACCGCGGCGGCGGCGGTGATCGGCAACATCAAACGGCACCAGGCGGGCCTCGACCCGATCGGACTGGTCGATCGCAGCCGCGGCTACTGAGCCTCTCTGCCACCATCTGCACCTCGAAAGGAAAACCATGTCCCTGCTTAAGACAATCGATACCAACCCATCCCATCCGCCGCGCGAGTCCGGCCCCCTCCCCGAGCGTCTGATCGCGGGTAATCCCATCTTCAAGACCTGGGCGCAGGATGTCGCTCGCGCAGAGACCGTCCATACCGGCGTATGGGAGGCAACGCCCGGTGAGACGCGTTCGATCAAGGGCGAGACATTCGAGTTCTGCCATATTCTTGCCGGCCTGGTCGAACTTACACCGGACGGCGGAGAACCGGTGGTCTACAAGGCCGGCGACAGCTTCGTCATGAAGCCCGGCTTCGTCGGCGTCTGGAAGACGATCGAGACGGTTCGCAAGATCTACGTGACCGTGACGTGACGGCGAGCGGCCCGGCGCGATCAGCGGCCGTAGATTTGACTGGCGGCGGCGCGGAAAACGCAATTTTCATCCGCTGCAGCAATTCCGGTCGATGCATGCTGCTCGGTTTCCCAAGCTAGGCTTAAGCAAGCTCATGCCGAGGACACGCAATGACACTCAGCTTCGATCCAAACTCGATTTCCCTGCCCATGGGACATTTCATCGGCGGCCGGCTGGTTCCGGCCGAAGCCGTCATCGATATGCATCGGCCGTCCGACGGCAAACCCTATGCCGGCTGTCCGCTTGCCGACGCAGCCCTTGTCGATCAGGCCGTGGAGACGGCAAGGGGGGCGTTAGATAGAAGCAATTGGGGTGGTGTGCGGCCGCGCGATCGCACCAAGGCGCTGCAGCGCTGGGCGGATCTGATCGAAGCCGAGGCGGAGACTCTCGCCAGGCTTGAGGCTCTCTCCTCAACCCGCCCCGTCGGCCATCTCGTCGCCGGCGATATCGCCGTCACCGCCGAGCAGATCCGCTTCTTTGCCGAATTCGCCGACAAGGAAGGCGGCGATCTCGTCCCGACCGACGACGCGAATTTCGGCATGATCGTGACGGAACCCTATGGCGTCGTCGGCGCCATCACGCCCTGGAATTTTCCCCTGTCGATGGCAGGCTGGAAGCTTGCCCCGGCGCTTGCGGCGGGCAATGCGGTGGTGCTGAAGCCATCGGAGATGACGCCGTTTTCGACACTCTATCTCGCCGAGCTTTCGGTGCGGGCCGGCCTGCCCGCCGGCCTCGTCAATGTCGTCCTTGGCGACGGTCCGATCACCGGAACCGCCATCACCGGCCATCCCGGGATTTCCAAGGTCAGCTTCACCGGCTCGACCACGGCCGGTGCAGCCATCATGGCCAATATTGCCCGCACCGGCGTCAAGCCGATGACGTTGGAGCTCGGCGGCAAGAGCCCTCAGCTGGTCTTCGCGGATGCCGATCTCGACCTTGCGGCAGGCGCCATCGCCACCAGCATTTTGTCCAACGCCGGCCAGGCCTGCATATGCGGATCCCGCCTCATCGTCGAGGCGAAGGTGGCGGACGCGCTCGTAGCGGCCCTCGTCGCCAGACTGGCGGTAATCCGCCCGGGGCCGACCTGGGAGGAAACGACCGATTATTCGCCCGTCATCTCCGAACGCCAGATCGCCCGCATGGACGGCATTATCCGCGCCGCCATCGACAACGGGGCCGAATGCCTTACGGGTGGCGGCCGGCTCGATCGCGAGGGTTATTTCTACGCGCCGACGCTGATTTCGGGCGTGACCGCAACATCGCCCGCCGTTCTCGAGGAAATCTTTGGACCGGTCCTGACCATCCAGACCTTCGAGGATGAGGAGGAGGCGCTAGTGCTAGCCGACCATCCCTCCTACGGCTTGGCCGCCGGCCTCTTCACCCGCGATCTTTCGCGTGCCATCCGCCTCACCCGCCGCCTGCAGGCCGGCACCGTCTGGGTCAACCGTTACGGCCGATCGCGCGACCATATCCTGCCGACCGGCGGCTACAAGCAGTCCGGCATCGGCAAGGATCTCGGCCGCGAGGCCTATCACGCCAACCGCAAGAGCAAGAGCGTGCTCATCAGCCTTTAAGGAGCTCGGATGAAGACCTACAAGATTGCCCTTCTGCCCGGAGACGGTATCGGTCGCGACGTGACCGAAGCCGCCTGGTCCGTGCTCGAAAAGACAGCCGGATCAGGCGGACTTTCTCTTGAAGCAACCCGCTTCCCCTGGTCTTGCGACTACTATCTCGAAAACGGCAGCATGATGCCCGCCGACGGGATCGAGACGCTGAGGTCTTTCGACGCCATCTTGCTCGGCGCTGTCGGATGGCCTCGCAAGGTGCCGGATTCCGTGTCGCTGCATGGGTTGCTGCTGCCCATCCGCAAGGCTTTCGTTCAGTATGCCAATATCCGCCCGCACAGGCTGCTGCCGGGCGTGCAGGGGCCGCTGCGGTCCGAGGGCTTCGATATCCTGTGCATCCGCGAAAATACCGAGGGCGAATATTCCGGCGCCGGCGGCCGCGTTCACCCGGGCACGGACAGCGAGGTGGCAGTCGAAACTTCCATCTTCACCCGCAAGGGGGTCGAACGCATCCTGCGTTTCGGTTTCGAGCAAGCACGGGCGCGGCGCGGCAAACTCGCCTCGGTGACGAAGTCCAACGCGCAGAAATATTCGATGGTCTTCTGGGACGAGATTACCCGCAAGCTCTCGGCGGAATATCCCGATGTCGAGGTGACCAGCTACCATATCGACGCCATGGCCGCCCGCATGGTCATGGCGCCTGATAGCCTCGATGTCGTGGTCGCCTCCAACCTGTTCGGCGACATTCTGACCGACCTTGGCGCTGCCATCCAGGGTGGGCTCGGCTTTGCGGCATCCGCCAACATCAATCCTGACCGCTCAGCGCCGTCCATGTTCGAACCGGTCCACGGCTCCGCGCCCGATATCGCTCATCTGGGAATTGCCAATCCGATCGCCGCCATCTGGTCGGGCGCAATGATGCTGGAGCATCTCGGAGAAGCGGCTGCCGCCGCAAGGATAATGGCCGCGATCGAGACGACGACCGCGCGCGGCATCGGCGCCACTCCCGGCAAGGACAAGACGGAGGCGATCACGGCATCGGTGCTTTCGGCACTCGACTAGAGCACGTCGCACAAATTGCACCGCGGTTTCGCGCCCGGAATTGTGGAGAGGACGCTTTGATGAAAGAGGACAAGATGAACGGATTGAGGGATGGAAACCTGCTGCGCCAGAAGGGGCTCATCGACGGAGAATGGTGCGGGGGCGCGGCCGGGCGCACGATCGAGGTAATCGATCCGGCGACGCAGCACGTGCTGGGCAGCGTGCCCGACATGGACGGAGCCGACACGCGGGCCGCGATCATGGCGGCAGAAAAAGCTTTTGGTCCATGGCGGGCCAAGACCCATGCCGAGCGCGCCGCCCTGCTCGAGACCTGGCACGATCTGATGCTCGACAATATCGAGGACCTGGCGCTGATCCTGACCACGGAACAGGGCAAGCCGCTGACGGAAGCCCGGGGCGAAATCCGCTACGGCGCCTCATTCATCAAATGGTTTTCCGAGGAAGCGCGCCGCATCGGTGGAACGACCATTCCCTCGCCCACCGCGGATCGGAGGATCGTCGTTTTGAAGGAGCCCGTCGGAGTATCGGCGATCATCACGCCCTGGAATTTTCCCAATGCGATGATCACCCGCAAGGTGGGGCCGGCGCTTGCGGCGGGTTGCACGGTTGTCATCAAGCCATCCGACCTGACCCCGTTTTCGGCGCTGGCGCTCGCCGTTCTGGCGGAACGCGCCGGCATCCCCAAGGGCGTGATCAACATCGTCACCGGCATGCCGACCGCAATCGGCGACGAATTGATGGCGAACCAGACCGTCCGCAAGATCTCTTTCACCGGCTCGACCCGCGTCGGTTCGCTGTTGATGCGGGGGGCCGCCGACAGCGTCAAGCGGCTCAGCCTCGAACTCGGCGGCAACGCGCCTTTCATCGTTTTCGACGATGCCGATCTCGACCTTGCCGTCGAAGGCGCCATCGCATCGAAATTCCGCAACGGCGGACAGACTTGCGTCTGCGCCAACCGTCTTCTCGTCCAGTCTGGCGTCTACGATGCCTTTGCCGCCAAACTCAGCGCGCGGGTCTCGGCCATGAAGGTCGGGGCAGGCACCGAGGCCGGCACGGATATCGGACCGATGATCAACAAAGCTGCGATCGAGAAGATCAACCGGCACGTGGAGGATGCGGTAAACAAGGGAGCAAAGATCCTCGCTACTGCAGATTCCGTGCCGGCAGGCGATCAATATGCCACTCCGATGGTGCTTGGCGGCGCGACCACCGACATGCAGCTTGCCGTCGAAGAGACATTCGGACCTGTTGCCCCGCTGTTCCGGTTCGACACCGAGGAGGAGGCGATCCGCATCGCAAATTCCACCCCCTTCGGCCTTGCGGCCTATTTCTACACCGAGAGCCTGAAGCGGTCCTGGCGGGTCGGTGAGGCGCTTGAATTCGGCATGATCGGCCTGAACACCGGCGCCATTTCCACCGAGGTCGCTCCGTTCGGCGGCGTCAAGCAATCCGGCCTCGGGCGTGAGGGCGCCCAATGCGGCATTGAGGAATATCTGGAAATGAAGAGCTTCCACATCGGCGGACTCTCCTGATCGACAAGAAAACAAAGGGCGCCGGAAAGTCATTCCGGCGCCCTTCCTAAATAATATCGCAAGCTTCGGATCCTGTCTCGCACCGCTACAATGTTTTGCGACGCACGCCAGGGAACGGCTGAACCGCTCTCGTCACGCCGCGGCTTACATGAAGCGATCGAGTGTCTTGTAATAGAGCCCGACGACCGGCAGGAACCACGGCTTGCCGAAATGGCCGGGGACGGCTGGCCATTCGAGGCCTTTTACCGGATTGCGATCCGCCTTGCCCATGATGGCATCGGCGATGATCATACCGAGATGGGTAGAGAGCTGGGCGCCGTGGCCGGAATAGCCCATGGCGTACCAGACGCCGTCGACATAGCCCGCGCGGGGATAGCGGTCCTTCGTCATATCGACGAGCCCGCCCCAGCAGTAGTCGATCTCGACGCCGGCAAGTTGCGGGAAGATTTCAGCCAGACCGGCGCGCAGAATATCGCCGCTCTTTGCATCCGACCGCTGATCCGAGGTGGCGGAAAAGCGTGCGCGGCCGCCGAAGATCAGCCGGTTGTCCGGCGACAGCCGGAAATAATTGCCGATGTTCAGCGAGGTGACACAGGTCCGGTTCCCCGGCATCGTCGCTGCGATTTCGGCGTCGCTCAGCGGACGGGTGGCGAGCAGAAAGCTGCCGACGGAAACGATCCGGCGGCGGAAATAGCCGAAGAGCGACGGCGTGTAGGCGCCTGTCGCGACGAGCACGTGATCGGCGGTGACGGTGCCCCGCCCGGTCTCCAGGCTGTGGCGGCCGTTGCCTTGCCTGTGGCCGGTCACGGCAGCCTTTTCGAAAATGACCGCGCCGTGGCGGACGGCCGCGGCGGCGAGCCCGGCGACATAGCGGCCCATATGCATCATCGCGCTCTTCTTCGAGAGCATGGCGCCATGGAAGGGCGAGCCGACCTCACTCTTCAAGTCATCCGCCGAAAGAAGCGCCGTCTCCGGATCGACCTCCCTATGCACAGCCTCGAAGTTGCGGACAATGGCATCGAAATGCTGCGGCTTGGAGGCAAGCTTCAGCTTTCCGGCGCGACGGAAATTGCAGTCGATCCCCTCCTCGGCAATGATCGCCTCGATCGTGTCGATGGACTCGTCGAATGCCCGGTAAAGTGCGATAGCTCTCTCCGCGCCGAGCGCTGACTTGGCGGACAGGAAGCTGTGGGCCAGTCCGTTGTTGAGGTGACCACCATTGCGTCCCGATGCCCCCCAGCCCACGCGTTCGGCCTCCAGCACGACGACCTTGACGCCGGCTTTCGCAAGCTGACGCGCTGCCGCAAGCCCGGTGAAACCGGCGCCTATGACGCCGACGTCATAATGTCCTTCGACAGGACCTTGCGCCGCATCGGCAAAAGCACGCGCTGTGTCGTGCCAGTAGGACTGGAACTGCATCCGCTTGTCTCCGTCAGAGGCCAACGACGCCAGGCAAACCCGATATATCGGGGATTTCGACATAGCCGTAATAGGGATTGGCC
This sequence comes from Rhizobium esperanzae, assembly GCF_002204185.1. Lineage (GTDB taxonomy): Bacteria > Pseudomonadota > Alphaproteobacteria > Rhizobiales > Rhizobiaceae > Rhizobium > Rhizobium esperanzae. The sequence continues at coordinate 171,819 of NZ_MXPU01000009.1, forward strand.
GGCTCGTGACCGCGATTGACCCAGACCTTGTTCTTGATGCCGAGATCGTGGGCCGACATCAGATCGTAGCGGAAGGAGGACGAGCAATGCAGCACGTCCTGCGGTCCGCAGCCGAGCATGTCGAACATATATTCGAAGGCCTGGAAACGCGGCTTATAGGCATTTGCCTGTTGCGCGGTATAGACCGCGTGGAAGGGCGCGCCGAGCTTTTCGACATTCGACATGATCTGCGCGTCCATGGCATTGGACAGGATCACCAGCGGAATTTCCCGGGCAACCCTGGCAAGACCCTCGGGTACGTCGCGATGCGGCCCCCATGTCGGAACACGTGCGTAGACCATCTGAGCGGCTTCATCGCGAAACGTCACGCCGTTGCGCTTGCATGTCCGCTCGAGCGAGTTGTGCACCACCTCCGCGTAGGGCTTCCAGGCGCCCATGATCTCGTCGAGACGATAGGCGGCGAAATTCTTGACGAACTCCGCCATGCGCGGTTCGTCGAGTTGGTCGCCGTAGAGATCGCGTGCCGCTTCCGCCATCTGGAAGTTGGTGAGCGTGCCGTAGCAGTCGAAGGTGATGTATTTCGGGCGGAACGTCGTCATCTGCGTATCCTTGAATGATTGGAACCGGGATGTTTCACAATCATAGGCATCGCTTTATCCGCGGCTTACCTGAATTGGGCGGCATCGGAAGCAGAATCTATCGTATGGAAAGCGGCGTTTGGCAGAAGGTTGCGTGCTCTCGGGTTCAATCGTGATCGTGGTCATGATGCGACGGAAGATCGAGGCCGAAGGTATTGACGAGATCGGCCACCTGAGCCGGGCTGAGGAACCGGGGATTGAGGTTGCGCAACAGCAGATAGAGCTTCGCCGTTTCCTCTAGTTCCTCGGTCGCGAAGACCGCCGCCTCCAGGCTGTCACCGGCGACAACAGGTCCATGATTGGCGAGAAGCACCGATGAATATTTGCCGGCCAGCCCCCGGATTGCATCGGCCACCGCGGGATCCCCGGGGCGATAATACGGCACCAAAGCGGTCTCGCCGGCGCGCATGAGATAATATGGTGTCATCGGCGGCAGGGCCGCGCGCGGATCGATCTCCGGCAGCATGGTGAGCGCCACCGCATGGGTGGAGTGAAGATGAACGATGGCGCGAGCGCTGCCGCGTGTGTCGTAGAGGGCGGTGTGAAGCGGGATTTCCTTGGTCGGCTTGTCGCCGGACAGCAACCGGCCTTCCGCGTCGAGCCTCGCGATCCGGGCCGGGTCGAGAAACCCGAGCGAGGCGTTGGTCGGCGTCACCAGCCAGCCGCCGTCCTCCAGCCGCAACGATATATTGCCGGACGAACCGGGCGTCAGTCCGCGCTCGAACAACGAGCGACCGTATCGGCAGATTTCCTCACGCAGGCGCGCATCGGACATGGCGGTTCCTCCAATATTACGCAGTTGCCCCTTCGATCAGTTCAAAACCGAGATCGATGGCCTGCGGCGGCGCGTTGGCGATGACCAGCTCAGCGGCGATCTGCCCCGTCGTCACGCGCGGCGTCCGGATGGTCGATAAGGGTTGCGGTATTGCCCGGCCGATATCGAGGCCGTTATAGCCGAAAATGGCGAGCTGCGAGGGGATGGCGATCCCTTGGGCGAGACAGTGAAAATAACCGCCGAGCGCCATGTCGTCGTTGGAAAAATAGACCGCGTCGAGGTCGGTTGCTCGTGCCAACAGTCGCTCCAGCCCCTGCTTACCGTTTTCCACCGACGAAGCGCCCGCCACAATTTCGCGAGCGATGAGCGGAGTTCCGTTGGCGTCGAGAGTGTCACAAAAACTCAGAAAACGCTTGCCGGCGCGGGTGTCGCGGTCCAGGTCGTGACCGACATAGCCGATCCGTCGATAGCCCCGCCTGAGCAGGAAGGCAGCGCTCTCCCGCCCGGCCGCGCGGTTCGAGAAGCCGACGGCGATATCAAGGGCATCGCCGTCCAGATCGAGCAGTTCCACAACACGACACCCGCTGGCGCGCAACATCTTCATCGTGCCGTCGGTGTGCTCATACCCCGCCAGCATCACTGCCGCCGGCCGCCAGGCAAGCATTGCGGTTGCGAGCGCCTCCTCCTTGCCCGGATCATAATCCGTCACCGAAAAGACCGCCTGGTAGCGGTTTTCTTCCAGAACGGCGCTCGCACCACGCAGCACGTCGGAAAATACGATGTTGGACAGCGAGGGAATGACGAAGGCGACAAGACGCGAACCGGTGGAGGCAAGCGTTCCGGCGATCCGGTTCGGGACATAGCCCAGCCGCTCAACGGCAGCCATTACCCGCTCCCGCGTTCTGCCGGAAAACGAACCGTGGTTGCGCAGCACGCGCGACACCGTGCTCTCGCCGACGCCGGCCGCTTGCGCGACCTCTGCAAGGGTCACCGTCGACTGATGTTTGAATTCCATGGTCACTTTCGAACCCGGCATCTGGAATCTTTAGACGCGCGAAGAAACCCTGGGGCGCCTCAGTGCGACATCCATTTTTCATCACTTCCGGCCAGAAGCAAGATTTTTTTGGCAGCGCTGCCAATTCACAGTTGGCAGCGCTGCCAAAAGGGAGTAGGAAATTGGCAGCGCTGCCAAAATACCTGGCCGCAGCTCCCAGGGCATGGATCTTTCAAGACTGGAGAAACTCCCATGACACCGCTTGCCGAAAACTCGCGCCCCGCCGTCGCGGCCGTCATCGGTCTAGGCTCTATGGGACTGGGAATGGCCCGGTCGATGAAGCGCGCAGGTCTTGACGTCATCGGATATGACATAACGCCGGCGGCAGTGGACCGCTTCGTCGCCGACGGCGGACGTGGCGCGGCGACTCCCGCCGACGCCGCCAGGGAGGCCGACATTGTTGTCTGCGTGGTGGTCAACGGCGCGCAAACCGAGGCCGTGCTGTTCGGCCCTGAAAGCGTTGCAAGCACGATGAAGACAGGCGCCGTGTTCATCTCATCAGCAACCATGAATCCCGCCGTCGCACGCAATCTCGCACAAAGAGTAGAGGCCCTCGGTCTGCACTATCTCGATGCGCCGATATCGGGCGGCGCGGCCAAGGCGGCGCTTGGCGAACTGACGATCATGGCATCCGGCTCCAGCCAAGCCTTCGACAGGGCGCGCCCGGGTCTCGACGCCATGGCCGGCAAGGTCTACGATCTCGGCGGCGCGGCCGGAACCGGCGCCGCCTTCAAGATGATCAACCAGCTTCTCGCCGGCGTGCATATCGCAGCCGCATGTGAGGCCATAAGCTTTGCGGCCAAGCAGGGTCTCGACCTCGACAAGGTTTATGAAGTCATCACCGCCTCGGCCGGCAATTCCTGGATGTTCGAAAACCGCGTGCCGCATGTACTTGCCGGGGATTATACGCCGCTCAGCAGCATCGAGATCTTCGTCAAAGACCTCGGTATCGTCCAGGATATGGCGCGCTCCGAACGATATCCGGCGCCGCTCGCGGCAGCCGCCCTGCAAATGTACCTGGCGGCGGCCGGAGCCGGCATGGGCCGTGACGATGATTCCTCACTCGCACGCCTCTATGCCCTGCTTTCCGGCGCAGAATTGCCCGGCCCCGTCAAGGAGCCGCAGAGCCTGTAAAGGAAGCCGACATGCCTGTGTTCGCCGCCAACCTGACGATGATGTTCAACGAATGGGCCTTCCTCGACCGCTTCGATGCTGCAGCCGATGCGGGGTTTTCCGCCGTCGAATATCTCTTTCCCTATGAAGCCGCGCCGGAGGCCCTCGCCGAACGGCTCGCCCGCAACAATCTGCAGCAGGCTTTGTTCAACCTGCCGCCAGGCGACTGGGGTGCCGGCGAACGCGGCATCGCGGCCCTTCCCGGACGGTTCGATGAGCTGAAGACTTGTGTCGAGCGGGCTTTGGATTATGCGGCGGCGACCGGCGTCAGACGGTTGCACCTGATGGCAGGCATCGCCGATCCTCATGATCGAGACGCCTCTTCCTCCTACCGGCGCTCCGTCGCCTACACCGCCGGCCGGCTCGGGGAAAAGGGCATCGACCTTCTGCTTGAGCCGATCAACGGGCGCAACATGCCGGGATACTTCCTTAACGACTTCGCCGTGGCCGAGCGTTTGATCGCCGAATGCGGCCTACCGAACGTGAAGCTTCAATTCGACATTTATCACCGTCAGATCATCCATGGCGATGTCGCCATGGCATTGCGGCGCCTGCTGCCGGTCACCGGCCATATCCAGATCGCCAGTGTGCCGTCCCGCAATGAGCCGGATGGGGAGGAGCTGAATTATCCCTATCTGTTCAGCGAAATCGACCGCCTGGGTTACGACGGTTTTATCGGCTGCGAATACATTCCGCGTGGCCGCACGCTGGACGGTCTAGGCTGGTTCGCCCCTTTTGCACGGAGCTAGATAATGGCCATTTCACTCGGATCGATTGCTGACGACTACACGGGTGCCTCGGATCTCGCCAACACGCTGACAAAGAATGGCCTGCGCACGGTGCAGACGGTCGGCATCCCCGATCCCTCGCTCGCGCTGCCCGACGTTGATGCCGTCGTCGTTTCCCTGAAAATCCGCTCGGTCCCTGCCTCTGAGGCCGTGACGGCTGCCACGGAAGCCGAGCGATGGCTGCGCCATCGCGGCGCGGGCCACGTGCTTTACAAAATCTGCTCGACGTTCGATTCCACCGACGCCGGCAATATCGGTCCCGTCACCGAGGCCTTGCGCGATGCTGCGGGCGGCGGCAGCGTGCTGGTTACACCAGCCTTTCCAGAAACAGGGCGGACTGTCTACCTCGGCCATCTGTTCGTCGGCGGCCAACCATTGAACGAAAGCCCGCTCAAGGATCACCCCCTCAACCCGATGCACGACGCCAACCTCGTGCGGGTTCTCGCCCGACAAACGCGCGGCGCCATCGGCTTGATCGATCTGGCAGCCATCGCGGCCGGCCCTGCCGCCGCCAGGGCGAGGCTCGATGCGTTGCGCACGACAGGCGCGACCATGGCTGTCGCCGACGCAATTTTCGAAAAGGATCTGGAAACGCTCGGCGAGATCGCGCTCGAAACGCCGATATCGACCGGTGCGTCCGGCCTTGGCCTCGGCCTTGCTCGGGCGCTCGTCCGTTCCGGCCGCGTATCCGGCGGCGCAACAGCTGAAGACATCATCCGCCCTGTCGACGGGTTTTCGGCGATTATTGCCGGCAGCTGTTCGAAAGCAACGCTACGCCAGCTCGAGGTCGCCGAACGGTCGATGCCTGTGCTGCGGCTTGATCCAGAGCGCCTGATATCAGGCCCGGATGAGATCGCCGCCGCGATTTCCTGGGCCGGAGACCGGATCTCCGCCGGCCCGGTGATCGTCGCCGCGAGCGCGTCGCCGGAAACCGTATCCCGGCTGCAATCGCAATATGGGCGGGAGACCTCGGGCCACGCGATCGAGACCGCAATGTCGATTATCGCAGCCGAACTGGTTGAAAGAGGCGTGAGGCGTCTGGTGGTCGCCGGCGGTGAAACCTCGGGGGCCGCCGTCGACAGGCTCGCCATCCCGGCGTTTCTGATCGGCCCCGAGATTGCTCCCGGCGTGCCGGTGCTGCGCACGGTCGGCAATGCACAAGGCGACATGCTTCTGGCATTGAAATCAGGAAACTTCGGTGGCGACGACTTCTTTGCGGCAGCGCTGGCGATGATGCACTGACCTAGCCAGGCATAGAGCATCCCGATGAAATAGCTCCGGCATAAGATGCGGCGGCCCGTCGGCGTAAAGCTATAAGATACTGCCTGAACCGCGGCCTTCAGACGATCTGCCCGCCGGGGCTCCGGCAGACTTGCGGGCACGATATGAAGGACGGCCCGATGCAAACACGTCAGATCGAAATCACCGCGTTCGGCCCAGACCATCTGGAAGCAGCCGTTGCGCTCTCCAGACAGGCTGGCTGGCCGCATCGGCCAGAGGACTGGCAGATGGCCCTCGCGTTGAGCGAAGGCATGGTCGCAATCGAGGACGACAGGGTCGTCGGCACGGTCCTCGTCACAGCCTACAAACAAGATTGTGCGACCATCAACATGGTCATCGTCGATGAAACCATGCGCGGCCGTGGCCTCGGCCGCCGGCTGATGGATGCCGCGTTGCGAATCGCAGGCGACCGGCCGCTGCGGCTGGTCGCGACAACGGCAGGCCTGCCGCTCTACCAGAAGCTCGGCTTTCATGAAACCGGGACCGTGCTGCAGCACCAAGGCCTCGCGGGAGAAATCGACGCACCGGCCGGCACGAGCGCCGCCACTGCCGGCGATCTCCCGGCCATCATGACGCTTGACCGCCTTGCCTTCGGCGCCGACCGCGAAGGGCTGCTCTCCTACCTCGCAACGGTGGGCGAATTCTCCGTCATTCGCCGCGACCGCAGCGTTTCGGGCTTCGCCTGCCTGCGACCCTTCGGTCGCGGCGAGGTGATCGGACCCGTGGTCGCCGCGGATGTCGAGGACGCCAGGAAACTCATCGAACATCACATCGCCGGTCGTCCAGGAAGGTTCCTCAGGGTGGACACGACTGCCGAAGCCGGACTCTCTCCATGGCTCGCCACACAGGGGCTCGCCCATGTCGGTGGTGGCATCGCCATGAGAAAGCCATCGGCCGGCGACGTCGCCGCCCGGACCGCCACCACCTTTGCCCTTGCCAGCCAGGCACTCGGCTGATCCGGAGATCTCAATGTACAGCAACTCGCTCATCGAACTCGATCGCGCCCATCTCATTCATCCGGTGGCATCGTACCGCAGCCACGAGAAGCATGGCGTGCGCGTACTGGCCTCGGCCAAGGGCGCAACGGTCACCGACGCCTCCGGCAAACAACTGATCGACGGTTTCGCCGGCCTCTGGTGCGTCAATGCAGGTTACGGCCATCAGAGCATCGTCGAGGCGGCGGCCCGGCAGATGCGGGAGCTTCCCTATGCGACGGCCTATTTCGGCCTCGGCTCCGAGCCGGCGATCCGGCTTGCCTCAGAACTCGCCGATCGGGCGCCAGGCGATCTCAACCATGTCTATTTCACCCTCGGCGGCTCCGACGCGGTGGACAGCACGATCCGGTTCATCCGCTACTACTGGAATGCTCGGGGACGGCCCGAGCGCGATCAGTTCATTTCGGTCGAACAGGGCTATCACGGCTCCTCGACGGCGGGTGCGGGCCTGACCGCTTTGCCCGCATTCCATGCCGGCTTCGGCCTTCCGTTCGACTGGCAGCATAAAATTCCGTCTCATTACGCCTACCGCAACCCGGTCGGCGAGGATCCGCAGGCGATTATCGAGGCCTCGCTGGCAGCGCTGAAAACCAAGGTAGAGGCGATCGGGCCGGAGCGCGTCGCCGCCTTCTACGTCGAACCGATCCAGGGTTCGGGCGGCGTGCTCGTACCGCCGAAAGGCTGGGTGAAGGCGATGCGCGAATTTTGCCGCGAGCACGACATTCTCTTCGTGGCCGATGAGGTGATCACCGGATTTGGCCGCACAGGGCCGCTTTTTGCCTGCAGCGAAGAGGGAATCGTGCCGGATTTCATGGCCACCGCCAAGGGTCTCACCTCCGGCTACGTCCCGATGGGCGCCGTCTTCATGGCCCACCACGTCTATGAAACGATCGCCGAGGGTGCCGGTGCCGCCGCGATCGGTCACGGCTACACCTATTCGGCCCATCCCGTCAGCGCCGCCGTCGGCCTTGAAGTCCTGAAGCTTTACGAAACCGGCCTGCTCGACAACGGCGTCAAGGCCGGGACGCGGCTGATGCAGGGGTTGGAATCGCTGAGAGATCACCCGCTCGTGGGTGATGTCCGCGGCCGCGGAATGCTCGCCGCCGTCGAGCTCGTGGTCGACAAGATCAACAAGACGCCGCTGCCGGCATCCGCCGAACCCGCCCGCCGGATCTTCGATCGCGCCTGGGAAAACGGCCTCGTCATCCGCGCCTTCGGCAACGGCGTGCTCGGTTATGCGCCGCCGCTGTGCTGCACCGAAACGGAAATCGATGCGATCGTCGAGCGCACGCGCCTCACGCTGGACCAGACGCTTGAGGACCCGGATGTGCGCGGGGCGCTGCGGGTCTGAGAATAGCGCGAAACGGTTAGATTCGGTGTTTTGTGCCGCGCCAGGGCGCCTTTTCGGAGAATCCGGCGCAGCGCAAGTGACAAACTGAAACAGACGAAAGGCACGGATCACAACAAATCCGGCCTTCATACAAGAGCGGGACAACGATCCTGCCGGGAACGGAATATTCTTCTTTGAGAAGCCGCGCTCCATCGGAGCCGAACACTGGGGAATTCGCGTGAGCAAAAGTCTTCCGGAAATCAGCTACATGGGCTTCGACGAGGTCGGCTTGCTCATCGATTCAGCCGAAACGGGACACGAGATCAATAGCGAGCGGGCGACGCTCAGCCTCTATCGCGAGGCCCACCGCTATTCAGACGATGTTGACCTCTTTCCCGACGATCTCGTGCGCGCCTATCTCGCGAGCGGGACGGAGCTTGGCCTGCCCGCCGGCGGGCCGCTGCGGGAGCGGCGGCATGCCCACAAGGGCTGCGACGGCACGATCGAGCCGGCGGAATTCACCGCACCCGATCATTTCACGTCGATGGCCGCCCCGCGGAGGCCGTGGCCGCTTCGCGCGCCTGACTTTTAAAACCGGATCGGCTCGCCGGCAGGCGGCCATCACAGAAAGAAAAGGGGAATGCCATGACCGACTTAAGGACTACGAACTGGACCCGCGCCGACGACGCAGCGGTCGAATGCGCCATCAGACGCGGCGCCACCCGCCGTGAACTGCTGCAGATGCTTCTCGCTGGCGGCGTCGCCATGTCTGCTGGCGGCGTCATCGTTGGTCGCGCCACTAAAGCGATCGCCGCGTCTCCGATCACCGGAGGACATCTCAAGGCGGCAGGCTTCACGTCTTCGACCGCAGACACGCTCGACCCGGCCAAAGCATCGAATTCAACGGATTATTCACGGTGTTCCGCGGTCTATAGCCGCCTTTCCAACCTCGACAGGTCCGGCGCGGTCGAGATGGAGCTGGCGGAAAGCATCGAGAGCACCGATGGCAAGGTGTGGACCGTGAAGCTGCGCAAGGGCGTCACCTTTCACGACGGGAAACAACTTACGTCCGCAGATGTGATCTACTCGCTCAAGCGCCACCTGGATCCCAACGTCGGCTCGAAGGTCAATGCCATCGCAAAGCAAATGACGGGGTTCAAGGCGCTCGACGATCTCACTCTCGAAATAACACTCGCAGACGCCAACGCCGACCTGCCGACCATCCTGGCGCTACAGCACTTCATGATCGTCGCGGAAGGGACCGCCGACTTCTCGAAGGGGAACGGCACAGGGCCTTTCGTTCTCGAAAACTTCGAACCCGGTGTGCGCTCGCTTATGCGGCGGAACGACCATTACTGGAAGTCGAAAGGACCATTTGTCGACTCCTTTGAGTTTTTCGCGATCAGCGACGACAGCTCGCGCGTGAATGCCTTGCTGTCGGGAGACATCCATGTCGCGGCCGCTATCAATCCCCGCTCGGAACGGCTCGTCGAAGGCAGGCCCGGCTTCGTTCTGTCGAAATCGAGCGCCAACAGCTACACCAACCTCAACATGCGCCTCGATACGACCCCTGGTCAAAACAGCGATTTCGTCGCGGGCATGAAGCACCTGGTTAATCGTGAGCAGATCCTGAGGGCAGCCCTGCGCGGGCGCGGTGAAATCGGCAACGACCAGCCGATTTTCCCGGGCAACCCCTATCGCAACGACGATCTCCAGCCGAAGCCGTACGACCCTGAAAAGGCAAAGTTCTATTTCAACAAGGCGGGCGTTCTCGGTCAGTCGATCCCGGTGATCGCGTCCGAGGCCGCGAACTCCGCAATCGACATGGCGATGATTATTCAGGCCGCGGGCGCCGAAATCGGCATGAAGCTCGACGTCCAGCGCGTGCCCTCCGACGGCTATTGGGACAAGTATTGGCTCAAGGCCCCGATCCATTTCGGCAATATCAATTATAGGCCGACGCCCGACATCCTGTTCTCGTTGCTATATGCGTCCGGCGCACCCTGGAATGAGAGCCATTACAAATCGGATAAATTCGACAAGATGCTGATCGAGGCGCGCGGCTCGCTCGATCAGGAGAAGCGTAAAGCGATTTACAATGAGATGCAGGTGATGATTGCCAATGAGGCCGGCACCATCATTCCGGCCTACCTGACCGGGATCGACGCCATCACGGACAAGCTCAAGGGCATGGAAACGAACCCGCTCGGAGGTATGATGGGTTATCGCATGGCCGAGCATGTTTGGTTTGAATCGTGATCGACAAAGTAGTCTCGGGGCTGCCGCCACGTTGCTGTGGCCCCTCTGCACTTTGGTTCCGATAACTGGAAGGAAGCGAGTGTGAACAAAGAGGTCTTATCCCTGGTGCTGAGCAGATTGCTCATCGCCCTGATCACCTTGGTCATCGTCTCGTTCGCGGTCTTTACAGCGACGACGCTCCTGCCGGGGGATACTGCTTCGATCCTTCTCGGCCAGGCTGCAACGCCGGAGGCCGTCGCCGGATTGCGCACGGCCATGCATCTCGACGACCCGGCATTTCTGCGTTTTATCTATTGGATGGGCGGACTGCTATCGGGTGACCTGGGCACGTCCTACGCCAACAACATGCCGGTCGCCGACCTGATCGGCGGCCGGTTCGCGAACTCGATGAAGCTTGCGGGCGTCACGGCCTTGTTCGCAGTACCGATTGCATTGACGCTCGGCATCACCGCCGCCATGGTAAGGGGCTCGCTTTATGATCGAGCGGTCACCGTATTTACGATCGGCGTCATATCGGTACCGGAATTCATGATAGCGACGTTGGCTGTCATGTTCTTTGCAGTCTATTTGCAATGGCTGCCCGCGATTTCACTCACCAACGAAGTCCACACTATCACCGACATAGTGCGCGTCTACGCGATGCCGGTGATCACCCTCACCTTCGGGGTGTCCGCGCAGATGATCCGCATGACGCGGGCTGCGGTGGTGGAAACACTGAATACACCCTATGCCGAAATGGCACTATTGAAGGGTGCCTCACGAAGCCGCATCGTGTTGAAACATGCGCTGCCAAACGCCCTCGGTCCGATCGTCAACGCAATTGCCCTCTCCCTTTCATACCTTCTGGGCGGAGTAATCATCGTCGAGACGATCTTCAACTATCCCGGCATCGCCAAGCTCATGGTCGACGCCGTCGCCACCCGCGATCTCCCGCTCATCCAATCCTGCGCGATGATATTCTGCGTCGGCTATCTGATCCTGATCACGACGGCCGATATCATCGCTATTCTTGCCAACCCGAGGCTACGATGATGACCACGATCGAAACACATGCGCTAAAGCGTCGGAAATTCGCCTATCGCATCAACCTGGTCGGTGTGGTCGGCTTCGCCGTCATTGCTTTCTGGGCAATCATCGCCGTCATTGCTCCCTGGATCATCCCCCATCCGGTGGGTGAGATACTCGATTTTGACTATTTCGGCCCCATGAGCCAGCAGTTCTGGCTCGGTTCAGACTATCTGGGACGTGACATGCTTTCGCGCATCCTGATGGGAGCACGCTATACGGTCGGCATTTCGTTAGTCGCGGTTAGCATCGCCTGCTTCTCGGGCGTCGTGCTCGGCATGATCGCGGCGGTATCTGGGGGATGGGTCGACACCTTTCTCAGTCGCTTTCTCGATGCCCTGAATTCCATTCCAAGCAAACTTTTTGGCCTCGTGGTCGTGGCGGCGGTCGGATCGTCCATTCCCGTTCTGGTGCTGACACTTGCGGTGATCTACACGCCCGGCTCCTATCGCTTCGCCCGGGCTCTCGCAGTCAACATCAATACGATGGACTTCATCACCGTGGCCCGCGCTCGCGGCGAAGGTATAGCTTACTTGGTCGCGTCCGAAATCCTGCCCAATATTGTCGGGCCGGTTCTTGCCGACCTGGGCCTGCGCTTCGTCTTCATCGTGCTGCTCCTATCGGGTCTTTCGTTCCTCGGGCTTGGCGTGCAGCCGCCCTACGCGGATTGGGGAGCCCTGGTGCGCGAGAATATCGGCGGCCTCCCGCTCGGCGCACCCGCGGTGATTTTCCCCTCGATCGCTATCGCCACGCTGACGATCAGCGTCAATCTGCTGATCGACAACCTTCCTCAAAAAATACGCGATCGGAGCGAATGATGGCCAACCTCGTCGAAATCCGTGACCTCAAGGTCGAAGCCAAGACCGACTCCGGCCGCGTCGTCGAAATCATCCGTGGCGTCAGTTTCGAAGTCGCTGAAGGCGAGATCGTCGCTCTGATCGGTGAAAGTGGGTCAGGCAAGACGACCATCGCTCTAACCCTGATGGGCCATGCCCGCGCCGGCTGTCGGATCAGCGGCGGCTCCGTCGTGCTCGCCGGTCAGGACATGGCAAGCCTTCCGGAGCGAAAACGGGCCAAGATCCGGGGAACCGTCGTCTCATATGTACCACAAAGTGCCGCCGCGGCCTTCAACCCGTCACAGACGATCATGGAACAGGTCATCGAGATCGCTCGCATCCATGACCTGATGCCCGCCGAAGAGGCCCGCACCCGCGCGGTAAGCCTATTCAAGGCGCTCTCGCTTCCCGATCCGGAAACGATCGGTTCCCGTTATCCGCATCAGGTTTCCGGCGGTCAGTTGCAGCGCCTCTCGGCCGCGATGGCCCTGATCGGTGATCCAAAACTTGTCATCTTCGACGAGCCCACGACGGCGCTTGATGTGACCACACAGATCGAAGTGCTGCGCGCCTTTAAATCCGTAATGCACAAGGGTCGCATCGGCGGCGTGTACGTCTCGCACGATCTTGCCGTAGTGGCCCAAATTGCCGATCGCATCGTTGTCCTCAAAGGAGGCGAAGTCCAGGAGATCGGAAGCACCGAGCAAATCCTCAGCAGACCGCAGCATCCTTATACCAAGGAGTTGTTAGGCGCTTTCAAGCCGGAAGCGCGGGCCAAATCCCCTGACAAGCAGCAGAGCAAAGCGATTCTTCAGGTGCAAGACCTTATCGCAGGCTATGGACCCATCCAGGCCGATGGCACACCCCTCGTCAAAGCCCTGAAATCCGTCAGCGTCGAGGTTGAGAGCGGTTGCAATCTGGGAATTATCGGTGAGTCCGGCTGCGGCAAATCCACCCTGGCTCGAACGATTGCCGGCATCATTCCCGCAACCGCGGGCAAGATCACCTTCAATGGACAGACGCTGGCGCCAGCCGCCGGCGCCCGTACGCGAGAACAGTTGCGAGAGCTGCAGATCGTTTTCCAATACGCCGACACCGCACTCAATCCCGCCAAATCGATCAGCGATATTCTCGGGCGACCGTTGGCCTTTTATCACGGCATGACAGGTGAGAAGCGTGAGAAGCGGATCGACGAACTCCTGGATATGGTTCGGCTGCCCCGGGCCTTGAAGCACCGGCGCCCGTCAGAACTGTCCGGGGGTCAGAAGCAGCGCGTCAACTTCGCTCGCGCGCTCGCTGCCGAGCCAAAACTGATCCTGTGTGACGAGGTTACGTCGGCACTTGATACCGTAGTTGCCGCAGCCGTCATCGACCTTCTCAAGGAGCTGCAGCGGGAGCTTTCTCTCTCCTACATTTTTATCAGCCACGACCTCTCCGTGGTCGAGGCGATCTGCGACGAAGTCGCGGTGATGTATGCGGGCGAAAAGATCGAGCAGCTCCCTCCCTCGGCCATGAGCAGCAGCGCGAGCCACCCCTACTCACAGCTACTGTTCTCCTCCGTCCCGAAGCTCGACCCGGCCTGGCTCGACGGGCTCAAGCAGGATCCGAAGCTGATCCGCGCCGTCGGAGGCGGATAATTGCGGGAAGGAGGCTCTCAGCGGCAGGTGCGACTTGACGGTCGGCGAGTTTCAGCGCACGTCGCGCAAATATTTGTCGATGCCACATCCATTGTTCATCAGGTCGCTCCGCGATTTCCTGATGTTCGCCGATTTTGCTGGCCGCCAGTTGATCCTTGGATGAGCAGTGCGCCTATCATTTCTGCCGCGTCGCCCCTGAACGACGCGAACCCAGTCTCAACCATCCGTTGAGCTGCCGGAATATCGATGGGTTACCTAGCCTCTCAGGGCTTTCCCCGACGTCGCGCTCTTCAGCGCTGAGGACATGTGCAGCACTCCAAGTTCGGGACTAGCTAGTATTGGTACCGGCGTGCCTTTCATCTCGCTCAGCGCATTTGCCATCGATGCTTGAGCTAGAACAACCACGTCAACGTTGCCCAACAGAGCAGCAAGGCCTTCACGTATCAGCGCATCATGCGCCGCTCTGTCTCCGTCCCGCAGTTTCTCAAACGCCCCTTCGCAGAGATGACTTGTAAGGAGAATTTCGCGACCCATTCGCTGAGCATGGCGTTCGATCAAATGGGTCGTCGGGCTCAATGTTGTGAACAGCGTTGCGAGGACGCCAATTCGATCTCCGCATTGCAAGGCCTCAATTGCCACCCCATCATCTATACGGAAGAGAGGTACGGGGCAGAGTGGCATTGCCGCATCCACTGCAGGGCCGAGCGACGAACAAGTGACGAGGACTGCGGAAGCCCCCGCATCCACCGCCGACCAAATGTGAGTCGCAAGCCGCCGCATGGTCTGACGTGACAGCGCGCCTTCGCGGATCGTGTGCCCCAGCAAGCTCTCATCCAACATATTAAACGGGCGCCAACCGGGCAGATGGCGGGTAACGAGTTCGTTGAACGCGGGGATGATCCCGTGGACCGTGTGGATCATGGCAAGCGCAGGGGACTCATAAGTGCCAGTAGTCATAGAATATCTCGGTTTTTTATTGTGCACGCTCTTTATCGTGAGGCTGTAGCAGCGGGGGTGACATGGACCTGATCAGGGCATCTGTCGTGCTCGACGGGAAACCAATTCAAAAACCGCTGTCGTCAGACGATGCTCTGTAGCTTACCCGGTCGACCGTCCTAGCTGTGACTGTCGCGCCGCCGAAAACGGAATTTCCTGCCGCCCCTGCATTTGCATTCGATACATGCTGCTCGCCTCCGCTCGGTAGCTTCACATGACCTGCCCTGTCCGTCGGGAATTTCCTGCGTCCGGCAGAAGGCGTCATCGAAATGCATCCGTCCGAACGGCTAGGCTTGGGCGCTTCCCGCCCGACTCGCACGTCGTTCCGGTACCGGAACTTCACTGGGGCTATCTCGTCGAAGTCGATGCGATAGCCGTCATTGCCTCAATTGCTCCCGCCGGAGGAGCAGGAAACAGTGCCGTATAGATCGGCCGCCAAAATCAGTTCAGGTCAGCCCCCATGTCTCCAATTGTCAAGCGCATACCGAACGATCAAGAGCTTCCCGCAAAGGCTGATGTTGTCGTCATTGGCGGCGGCATTATTGGTGCAACGGCAGCTTTCTTTCTCGCGGAGCGGGGACTGTCCGTAGCTCTGGTCGAAAAGGGCTATGTCGGCTGCGAGCAGTCGAGCCGCAACTGGGGTTGGTGCCGGCGGCAGAACCGGGATGCACGCGAGTTACCGCTCTCGGGCATCGCTTTGCAAGCTTGGGATGAGTTTGCGGCTAAAATCGGTGAGGACGTGGGCTTCCGCCGATGCGGTCTGCTTTACGCTACGGATAATCCGCGGCAACTGGCGGAATGGGAAGCATGGCGTGAGACCGCCCGGCAGTTCAATGTCAATACGAAGATGCTCAGCGCAAAGGAAGCGGCTGCCACGATCCCGGCAAATGGACGCCGATGGGTCGGCGGCGTGCATTCGATCGATGATGGCAAGGGCGAGCCCGCCATCGCCGCGCCGACGATCGCGTACGGCGCTCGCAAATTTGGCGCGACGATCCACCAGGAGTGCGCTGCGCAAGGTCTCGATCTGGTCAATGGAGCTGTGGCGGGGGTCATCACCGAAAAGGGAACCATCCGGACACAAGCCGTCCTTTGTGCTGGCGGTGCCTGGACGTCGATGTTTTGCCGCCAGCACGGCGTTGTGTTTCCACAGGCGAGCGTGCGCCAGACAGCGCTTCGTACGCGGCCCACGAAGGATCTGGGTGAGGCGATCTATACGCCGGACTGCGCGCTGACCCGCCGGTTGGATGGCAGTTACACGCTTGCGATCAGCGGTAGGGCAATGCTGGATATCACTCCACAAGGCATTCGCTACGCCCGCTGGTTCATGCCGATGTTCATGAAGCGTCTGAAAGCGGTGCAGTTCGGCATCGGCAAATCCTTCCTCCAGGGTCCGGAGGCATTCGGAAGCTTGAACACGAGTAAACCGTCGGCCTTCGAGCGGATGCGCGTTCTCGACCCGCCGCCGAGCCGCCGCACGATCGCGGCCATTTTGAAACGGGTCATCGAGCAGTTTCCTGCGTTGGCGGGCGTCGAAATCGCCGACAGCTGGGGAGCCTACGTGGATTTCACGCCGGACGCGGTGCCGGTCATCTCGCCGGCCGATCGTGTGAAGGGCCTTTACCTGGCCGCGGGCGGCTCCGGGCACGGCTTCGGCCTCGGCCCGGGCATCGGCCGCCTGGCCGCCGACCTCGTTGCCAACGATACACCCTGTGTCGACCCCACCCCCTTCCGCCTGTCGCGCCTGGTGGACGGTTCGAAAGTTAAGGTAGGTGCCATCTGAACGTGAGTGCCGGCCAGCAAGAGGCCGTTGATACACGCATGGAAGGAAGCTAGCGAAATGGATTACGACGTAATCATCATAGGCGGCGGCCTCGTGGGCGTATCGATTGCCTGGGGTCTGTCCACGTGCGGACAAAGGATTGCCGTCATCGATGAAGGCGATGTGGCAAACAGGGCGGCACGGGCGAATTTCGGTCTCGTATGGAGTTCAAGCAAGGGCCTCGGCAACGCCGCCTATTCGCGGTGGTCGCGAATCTCGACTGCAAACTGGCACCAGTTGGCGGCCGAGCTCAAGGCCGAAACCGGCGTCGACACTGGATTCGTCCAATCGGGCGGCTTCTCAATTCGGCTCACGTCTACGGAGCTGGAACGCGGGATCACATCCATGGCGAAGCTGGCCGGCCAGCCCGGAATGGAGGCGGAAGGAACCCCACCGCTCGAATATGAGATACTCGATCAGGCGGAGACGCGTCGCCGCTTGCCGCTGGTCGGCGAGACCGTGGCAGGGGCGATTTTCAGCCCGCTCGATGGACACGTTAATCCGCTGCGGCTGTTCGCAGGCTTTCATAAGGCGCTTAAGCAGCGTGGCGTTCATTATCTGCCGCATCGGCAGACGATTGCGATCAGTCATCGCACAGGTACGTTCGAATTGGCAGGAGACGGGTGGCGACTCGGTGCCGGCAAGATCGTCCTTGCTGCAGGGATCGGCAACACCGCGCTCGCTCCGATGGTCGGGCTGAACGTTCCGCTCTCGCCCAGCCGCGGCCAGATCATTGTGACCGAGCGGCTGAAGCCCTTCCTAAGCCATGCCACCGGCCATCTGCGGCAGACAGACGAGGGATCTGTGCTGATCGGCGAAAGCAAGGAAACCACAATCGATCACCAGCGGCCGCGCGGGCCGATTACGGCGGTCCTGGCTGAGCGCGCCGTGCGCACATTCCCACTTCTAAAGGACGCCAGTGCAGTGCGGATCTGGGCCGCATTCCGAGTAGTGACGCCGGACGGCTACCCCATTTACGAGCAGTCAGAGAGGTTTCCTGGTGCGTTCGCATGTGCCTGCCATTCCGGCGTGACTCTGGCGGCCAATCATGCGCTGGTCCTGTCGCGGCAGATTTCAGCCGGCGCGCTTTCTGACGATCTTTCCGCATTTCATTCCCGGAGGTTCCATGTTCCGGCGGCTGCCTGACCGAAAGGAGAGTTCAATTTCATTCACATTCAACGGTATGCCGACCATGGCCAGACAAGGCGATAGCGTTGCCGCCGCACTGTTAGCCGCGGGATATGGCAGCACGCGTCGCAGCCCGGTGTCGGGCGCCGCCCGTGGTCCTTACTGCATGATGGGTGTCTGCTTCGAGTGCCTCGTCAAAATCGATGGCCGGCCGAACCAGCAGGGTTGCATGACCAACGTTGCGGAGGGGATGCGGATCGAAACACAGGAGGGCGCGGCCATGCCGAGGCAGGAAGGGTGATTAGAAACATTCAGTCTGCCACCGATCTCGCGCCTGCCTATGACGTCGTCGTCGTTGGCGCGGGCCCTGCCGGCCTCTCGGCAGCCATCGAAGCCTCGATCCACGGTCTCGCGGTTTTGCTCGCCGATGAAAATGAATCCCCTGGCGGGCAGATTTATCGGTCGGTCGAGCATGCATCAGATGCCGACCTCGCCCGCATGGGGCCGGACTACGCTGCCGGGCGGAAGCTCATCGAGCGATTTCGGCAAGGAAACTTGAGCTACGCCCCCCGTGCGACTGTGTGGAGTGTCGGGCCTGCTGACGAAGAATTGGACGGCGCGCATCCGCTCGAGGTCGGGATTACCCTCGGCGAGATTGCTCGACCGATCGCCGCCCATCGGGTGATCCTCGCAACAGGCGCGCTCGAACGCCCGTTCCCGTTCCCAGGGTGGACCATGCCGGGTGTCATGACGGCGGGAGCGGCGCAGATCTTGATGAAGTCGTCAGGTCTCGTGCCGTCCGTGCGCACCATCCTCGCCGGAACCGGGCCGCTGCTGCACTTAGTGGCAAGCCAGCTTCTCCGGGCAGGCGTAGATGTCATCGCAGTTGTCGACGCCACGCCACGCGAGAACTGGCGTACGGCTCTCGTTCATCTGCCCGCCTTTGTCACCTCACCCCATGCCCTTAAAGGCCTGAAACTTCTCTTCGACGTTCACCGGCGGGCGCGAGTCGTTCGCGGGGTGACCGCAATCGAGGCCGTTGGGCAGGAAAAATTCAGCGCTCTGCGCGCGAGCAGGGGCAAGAATTCTCTCGAGATTGAAGGCGACCTTCTCCTCCTGCACCAAGGAATCGCGCCAAACCTCAATCTCACGCTAGCGGCGGGATGCGATTACTATTGGGATGAGCATTCGGCCGTTTTCCGCCCGAGCGTCGATGCCTGTGGCGCAAGTTCCGTTCCAGGTGTTTCGATCGCCGGCGATGGTGCCGGCATCGTCGGCGCGGTTGCCTCCGCACTCCAAGGGGAGTTGGCTGGCCTCAATGCCTCATTTGACTTAAACCTCATTGACCGAAATGCTTACGGAGAGCGTCGGGCACGGCTCACTCGGGAGCTAGCTCGAGCCATGAGAGGCAGGACGTTCATCGAGCGTCGCTTTCGTTCTGGCGAGAAATTCCGGATCCCGGAGCACGACAGCACCATCGTCTGCCGCTGCGAGGAAATTACGGCTGGGAAGCTGCGCGAGGTTGCAGCGCTCGGCGTGCCGGGCCCGAACCAGATGAAGGCGTTCACACGATGTGGAATGGGCCCATGTCAAGGCCGGCTGTGCGGCATGACTGCGGTCGAACTGCTGGCAAAATGCCGTGGCGGCTCGCCCAGCGACGCTGGTTACTATCGGCTGCGCCCGCCCATCAAACCAGTGACGCTGGGCGAGCTAGCCGCTTGGCCGCACACGGATGCAGCCATCGTCGCTGTCGCCGGATTCTTAGAAACGCGGCGCTGATGGCGCACAACACAATCCATGGGCGCCACCAAGGCGCGGGCCGCACTCTCTGCCAAAAGCTGAGCGCAATGTAAAATAATCTGCCTGGGGCTCCGCGCATATGGCTAATAAAGCCAAAGCTCGGCGATTATGATGATCGCGGAATTGGGCGGAATAATCGAAGCGTTGGTTGAATCAAGAAATAGAGAGCTGGTGCATGAAAACGCTGCTGCTTAAAAAGGACGAGGTCAGTCGACTGATCAGCGTGACGGAAGTCATCGCTGCCGTGGAAGAGGCGTACAAGGCCTTTAGCAGTGATCAGGTGGAGCAACCTGACTATATGGGGATAGATCTCCCGTCGCCTCGGGGGGAAATCGACTTTAAGCTTGGCTACTACAAAGCCAATGAAATAATCTCCATGAAAGCCTCTTCCGGCGGGTTCATTGATAACCCGACTGCACACGGAGTGCCCAATGGCATGGCGACGATTTTCCTGTTCGACGCCAGGAGCGGTGCGTTGATTTGCGTTATGGATGGAAGTTTGATTCTTGGTCTCAGAACGGGAGCGTCTGGAGCCGTCTCCGTCAAAGCACTGGCGAGGAAGAACGCCACGACGGTCGCATCGATCGGCACTGGCAATCAAGCGAGAATGCAAATCCGTTCGATCAACGAGATCATGAAGATCGAGGAGATCCACGCCTGGGACAGCAACCCCGACACGCTCTTCAAATACAAGACGGATATTGAAAGCGAGCTTGGCATTCCTGTCATGATGGCGAACTCCAAAAAGGAGGCCGTCGAGCAGGCCGATATCCTTGTTACCACGACCCGCGGAAGAGGCTCGCTCGTAGAAGCGGGTTGGGTCAGGCCCGGCACGCACATTGTTGCGATCGGCACGGATCAACAAGGCAAGCAGGAATTGGATCCAGAGATATTCAGGAACGCAAAGCTAGTCGTCGACTCGATGGCGCAGTGCACCGAGAAGGGCGAAACCTGGCATCCCCTGAACAAGAATATCATCACCAAAGACGACATTCATGGTGAAATCGGCGAGATATTGCTGGGAAGGAAACCTGGACGAGAAAGTGATGACGAAATCACGATCTTCGACTCCACGGGCATGGCCATACAGGACAATACGACGGCCAGCAAAATTTATCATAACGCCATAGCCAATAACGTCGGCACCTTCTTTCAGTTTTTCGAGCAATGACCATGCGCAATTTCCCCACCATTCACGACATCCGTGAAGCTCAAGAGCGGCTGAAACCGCACGTCAGACATACCCCCCTGTTGCGTGCGGACAAGATCGAGAAAGTGGTTGGTTGTCAGCTCTATCTCAAGCCCGAAACCCTACAGATTACTGGCGCGTTCAAGATCCGCGGCGCTCTGAACAAGGCTCTCTCGCTCTCCCGAGAAGAGATCGCCAACGGGATCATCGCGACCTCGTCGGGCAACCATGCCCAAGGGCTCGCTTATGCCGCCAGGATGCTGGGTGTGAAAGCGATTTTGGTCCTTCCGGTCACCACGCCCAAGATCAAAATCGAAAACACCAAGGCCCTCGGAGCGGAAGTTATTCTTTTCGACGGCGACACCGCCGCCAGATGGAAAAGGGTGTATGAAATCGCCGAAGAAAACAGATACGCGGCTGTTCACGCTTTTGAGGACCCCATAGTAATGGCCGGTCAGGGAACGATCGGTTGTGAAATATTGCAGGATCTGGAGGATGTGGATACCGTCATCGTTCCCGTAGGGGGCGGAGGGCTGATCTCGGGAATCGCGACCGCCATTAAGGAAACGAACCCATCCGTGCGGATCATAGGCGCGGAACCTGCGTTGACACCCAAGTATTTCCATAGCCGGATCAACAAGGAGCGGACAACGCTTCCCTTGAAGAACACAATTGCCGATGGCTTGAGGATAAGCGTCCCGGGGCAAAACCCCTATCCCATTATCGAAAGATATGTGGACGAGATTGTTCTTGTTGACGACGAACACATCATTGCCGGGATGCGTGCCCTTGCCAAAGATGCAAAATTGATCGCTGAACCGGCCGCCTCCATTGGAATCGGAGCCTTGTTGGCAGGCAGCATACACGTGAAGCCAGAAGAGAAAGTCTGTACGGTGCTGTCCGGCGGGAACTGGGATCTACACGACCTGGCCGAGATTTACAATTAGCGCTGTGATCCATTCAGCTTCGGTCAATGCACCACCCGGTCGCCGTTAAAGGTCTGCGATCATCCTTTGGCAACTACAAGCTGTCCGCCGTTCGGCGTATCGCGGACTGCGTTCGTCGGCAGACCAAGCAACAGATTGGAGCCATCAATGATGCATGCCCACAGGTTCTATATCGACGGTGAGTGGGTCGAACCCTGCGTCTCGAAAACACTCGAAGTCATCGATCCTTCGACGGAGCAGCCGGCGGGCACGATTGCGCTCGGCAGCGCCGCCGACGTGCAGAGGGCGGTCACGGCAGCGCGGGGGGCGTTCGCCTTCTTCTCTCAGACCTCCAAGACCGAGCGCATCGATCTGCTGAAGCGCATAGTGGATATCCTCAAGCGCCGCAACGACGAGCTCGGCGATGTCATCTCGCGGGAAATGGGCGCTCCCCTCGCCATGGCCCGGGCAGAGCAGGCCGGTATCGGAGCTACCCATTTCGAGCAGACGATCAAGGCCATCGAGACTTTTGCCTTCGACTACATGCAGGGCTCTACCCGCATCGTACACGAGCCTATCGGGGTCGTCGCGATGATCAGCCCCTGGAACTGGCCGATCAATCAGATCGCCTGCAAGGTCGCTCCAGCGCTCGCTACGGGATGCACTATGGTCCTGAAGCCATCGGAGATCACTCCGTTCAGTGCCGTGATCTTCGCCGAGATCATGGATGAGGCCGGCGTGCCGAAAGGCGTCTTCAACCTCGTCCAAGGCGACGGACCTACTGTCGGAACCGCACTGGCCAGCCATCCGGATGTGGATATGGTGTCCTTCACCGGCTCGACGCGGGCCGGCATTGCCGTGGCACAGGCGGCGGCACCGACCGTCAAGCGAGTGCATCAGGAACTCGGCGGCAAGTCGCCGAACATCATCCTGCCCAGCGCCGATTTCGCCGCCGCGGTCAGCGCTGGCGTACGCCGGTGCTTCGGCAATTCCGGCCAGACCTGCACCGCGCCAACGCGGATGCTGGTGCCGGCGGAGCGAATGGAGGAAGCAGGCTTGATCGCCGCGAGGGAAGCGGCTGCGCTCGTCGTCGGCCCGCCCTCGGATCCACGCACCGACCTCGGACCGGTCGCGAGCGGCGCGCAGTTCGACAAGATCCAGACGCTGATCGAACGCGGCATCGCGGAAGGAGCGGAGCTCGTCGCCGGTGGTCCTGGGCGCCCTTCGCATCTCAATTCCGGCTATTACGTGCGCCCGACCGTGTTTGCCCGCGTCACCAATCAGATGACGATCGCACGGGAGGAGATCTTCGGCCCGGTACTGTCGATCATCGGCTATGATAACGAAGAGGAAGCGATCGCGATCGCCAACGACAGCCCCTACGGTCTGGCGGCCTACATTCAGGGAGATCCGCAAGAAGCGCGGGCGCTCGCAGGCAGGCTGCGCGCCGGCACTGTTCGCCTCAACAGCTGCGCCTGGGACAGCGCCGCCCCTTTTGGCGGCTACAAGCAATCAGGCAACGGTCGGGAGTACGGCAAGTTCGGACTGCACGAGTTTAGCGAAACCAAGAGCATCGTCGGCTTCTTGGACGAGTGAATGTCCAAACTTCGGTATGTCCGTTCGGGGATGTTTACGCGAGGCGCTGTAGTAACGTCGGTTCAGATTTCTGAAGTCGCCTCATCTGGAATTCTCAGGTGCGCCTTTATTCTAGTGGGCGCACCTGAGATCTGCTGTCACTCGTAAACACAAACGTAGATCTTGCGTACGGTCTCAATAGTACGCCAAACCCCAACGAACCCGGGCTTCATGACAAAGCTGTCACCACCCCGATAGGTTTTCGTCTCGCCGCCCTTCTCCTCGATTTCTACGAGGCCCGAAATAATATGGCAGAATTCGTAGGTGGTGCCTTTGATCGAATGATGCTCGCCAGGCGTCGCTTCCCAGACGCCGGTTAACACCTTCTCCACCTTTGAAGCATCCTGGGCCCAGGTCTTGAAAAAGGGATTGCCCGAAATCAGACGCTCCGGCCCAGGGACCGCGTCCTTTGGCGCGAAATCCGGATTGGTGTCGATGGTGACCAACAGTGACATGTCATCTTCCTTCTTTGAGAGGCGGTTCTGATCTACGAGGCGAGGGTTGGACTGTTTCCGAGCGCGACAGCTGAGCAGTACGGGCTGCCAATGGCCTCGACCCTCCCGGCCTGCCTCTGGGATGGGTCGTGGTGTCATCCGAGATTAAGGCGATGCGGAAGTCGGCGTTACCGAATAAGGCCTTGTTTCAGTCGTAAATTTCGAAATCTCTCCACGACCCAGCCACACCTGCGGACTATTGCGACAGCTGTCACCGAGGAGGGCAAGTGCGGATCATACATGCCGGGGCGATCCGCGCTCTCTAATGTGGAAATAAAGTGGTCAGGGGCATATGCGCTTTGATGATCGGAGATTTCAGCACGACGAAGCTGAAATATTTGTCGATGCCGACGTCCATGTCGGTGAGCCGCTCCATGATCGTCTGATATTCGTCGATGCCGGCCGTGACGAATTTCAACAGATAATCGTAGCCACCCGAAACGAGATGGCATTCGATCACCTGGTCGACCTTCTCGATCGCTGCAAGGAAGCGGGCGAAGTCGATCTGCCGATGGTTCTTCAGGGTGATTTCGGTGAACACGGTCAGTGTCTGCCCGAGTTTGCTGACATTGATCTGAGCCGAATAGCCTTCGATGTAGCCTTCGGATTGCAGCTTCTTCACCCGCATCAGGCAGGGGCTTGGCGACAGGTTGACCAGCTCGGCGAGTTCCACATTTGTGACGCGGCCATTCTTCTGCAGTTCGTAGAGAATTTTTATGTCGATCCTGTCGAGTTTCATCATCACATGCGCCTTCGCTTGCTCGAGATCGCCAAGGATGCAGCATATTATGCTGCAGCCTTCCAATATCGAGCTTAACACATCACCAAGGGCTGTCGACCGGATTGCGGGACATACCGAAGCATAAACGGCTAAGGGCCACCCGCTAACTCGGAATCTTCTGCTGTCGTCGGCTGATCTCCGGCAAAGTCGCAGCGGCGGATCCGCTAGACTGGCCCGAAACGGAGACCTCGCCATGCCCGCACCGCTCACGCGTGTCGACACCACACCGCAGCTGCCTGCTGCCGCCGATGCGGTGGTAATCGGAGGCGGCATCGTCGGCGTTTTCGCGGCTTATTATCTGGCGCGACGCGGATTGAAAGTCGCCCTCGTCGAAAAGGGCCTCATCGGGGCGGAACAGTCGAGCCGCAATTGGGGCTGGTGCCGGCAGCAGAACCGTGACGCCCGTGAATTGCCGATGGCGACGAAGAGCCTCGATCTGTGGGAGCAATTCGCAACCGAAACCGGCGAGGACACCGGCTTCCGCCGCTGCGGTCTCCTCTATCTCAGCAATAACGAGGAGGAACTTTCCGGCTGGGGCCGCTGGCGAGATTTCGCCCGATCGGTCGGCGTGACGACGCATATGCTGAGCGGCGCGGAGGCAACCGAACGCGGGCAGGCCACCGGCGCCGCGTGGAAAGGCGGAGTCTTTTCGCCGACCGACGGCACGGCCGACCCCGCAAACGCCGCGCCTGCGGTTGTGCGTGCGATCTTGAAGCTCGGCGGTACGGTGCATCAGTCCTGTGTTGCCCGCGGCATCGACATTGAGGGCGGCAGGCTTGCAGGTGTCGTAACGGAGCATGGAACGATCCGGACGAAAATCGCGATCCTGGCGGGCGGCGCATGGGCCTCCTCCTTCTGCCGCCAACTCGGCATTCGATTCCCGCAAGCTTCGATCCGCTCGTCGATCCTGTCAGTTTCGCCGGGAGCACCCGGCCTGCCGGATGCGCTGCATACATCAGCGGTATCGGTGACACGTCGCGGCGATGGCGGTTACACGCTGGCGATCAGCGGCCGCGGCCGCGTCGATCCCACGGCGCAGCAGTTTCGTTTCGCGCCGCAGTTCCTGCCGATGTTCGCCCGCCGCTGGCGGAGTCTGGCACCCGGCGGACTGGAGGGATGTCGCTCGGGCCATGAATCTCTGGCACGCTGGCGGCTCGACAGGCCGACGCCGATGGAGCGCAGGCGCATCCTCGACCCGGCGGTCGACCAGGCCACCATTGCCCTGACGCATTCACGGGCGCTCGAGCTGCTGCCTGCCTTGAAGAGCACCGAAATCAACGCCGCCTGGGCAGCCTATATCGACAGCACGCCGGACGGCGTGCCGGCGATCGGCGAAATCGCCACGCTTCCAGGTTTCATCCTCGCTGCGGGCTTCAGCGGCCACGGCTTCGGCATCGGACCCGGCGCCGGTCATCTGATCGCCGACATCGTCACCGGCGATGAGCCGATCGTCGATCCGCGGCCCTATCATCCCAGCCGCTTCACGGCCTCGGCCTGGGGCAAGGTCGCCGAGTTCTAGACCACCTCGCGCAAAAGCTGTGAAGGACGGGCCACTCAGGAGGCCAGGGCCATCCGCGATCTTGCGGCAAGCGAAGCCGCGCGGCCGTCGGCGGTCTGAAACCGGGAGATCCGCTCGTTCAGCAGTTCCACCTGCTGCCGCAGCCTGTGAATTTCGGCGGTGTTTTCCTCCACCATTGCGGCATTGTGCTGAGTGATATGCTCGATGTCACGAACGGCGCTGTTGACCTCGTCGATGCCTTTGTACTGCGTGCTGGTGGCAGTCGAGATGACCTGCACCAGGCCATTGATGGAGGTAAAATGCTCCATGATCGCCGAAAGCGCTTGGCCGGTCTCCTCGACGAGCCTGACGCCCGTGCCAACCTGCGATGCGCTGTTGGAGATCAGATCCTTGATTTCGCGGGCAGCCTTGGCGCAGCGCTGTGCAAGCTCGCGCACCTCCTGGGCTACGACTGCAAAACCTCTGCCCGCCTCTCCTGCCCGCGCCGCCTCGACGCCGGCATTGAGGGCGAGAAGATTGGTCTGAAAGGCGATCTCGTCGATCACGCCGATAATGCTGGAGACCTTCTCCGAAGAACGGTTGATGGCGTCCATGGCGTCGACGGCCTTGGCGACGACGGCCGCGGAATGCTCCGCCTGCCGGTGCGCTTCGGCGACGGAAAGCGATGTTTGGTGCGCGTTTTCGGCTGTCGTGCGAACGCTGACGGTGAGTTCGCCGAGCACACGTGAACTGTCTTCGAGGGCGGCCGCCTGTTGTTCCGTGCGCCGCGCCAGATCGTCGGCCGCGCCCGAAAGATTGGTGCTGCCCTCGGCGATTTCGTAGGTGGTGTTGCGAACCTCCGCAAGCGTCCGGCGAAGCGCATCGATCGCCTGGTTGTAGGTCCTGGCCATTGCGACATAATCGGCGGCCAGTTCCTCGCTCATCACGGCTGCGAGGTTGCCGTCGGCAAGCTTACCGAGCATGTCGGACAAGGCGTCCAGGGCCTCGCTCTGCTCGGCCTCGATGCGCGCCTGCTCGGCTGCGCGGCGGGCCTGCTCCTGTTCGTCCCGCGCCCTGTTCGCTTCAGCGACCTCTTCGAGCCTTGTCTTTTCCAGCGCCTGGTCGCGGAAGACGGTCACGGACCGGATCATATCGCCGATTTCGTCGCCGCGCTTGCCGTCGCCAATCGGAAAATTGAGATCGCCGGCGGCAAGTCTCGTCATCGTTTGGGTGATCCGCTTCAGCGGTCCGCGCAGCGTTTCGATCAGCATGAGGCCGCCGATGATCGCAAGCACCGTGCCCGCAATCATCGCCGCGAGCGACATTGTGGCCGAACGCTGGCTGATGTCCTTGCCGCTCTCCTGCGCGGTGCTGACGAATTGCTCCAGAGTATGGCTTGCCGCGGCCACGAGCTCGGTTGCCGTCCCCCTCTCTGCCCGCCACCGGTCTGCGATCGATATCAGAAGCGACGTGTCCTTTTCGATCGCGGCGAGAGATGGCTCGATCTTTTTCGCAAGATCCTGCAAGGCAGGGTTTTTCCCACTCAGGGGTACAAGCTGTGCGGCGCTTTCACGCAGCGCCTTGAGATCGGCGAGAACGGCGTCCCGCGCTTCGGCATCGACCCGCCTGTTCAGTTCACTCAGGTGCAGGCGCAGATCGTCGATCGATTTGAACGCGGCACTGACGATCGCCACCATCGAGCGAAGCGTGCCGATGTTAGCATCCATGCCGACAAAACGCTCGATAGCCGTATCCGCATTCCCTGAGGCGAGCTTTACGAACTTCTCCTCAAAGCCCTGCAGATCCTGGTCGACGGGGGCATAGCCGTCGAGCGTAAGGTCGGCGCTGTCCTTGGCCATCGCCGCGAGCCTGTCCAATACCGGCTTCAGCGCGGCAATCTGGCTTTGGGCCTTATCGGAGGCGACTGCGGCGCCCCCGCCGACCTCCTTGACGAGCGGCGGCAGGAGGCTGCCGAGAGCGCCGGTAATATCCGCGGGCGCAGTCGCCTGCGCCGTCGCCTTGCGCAATTTCGCAATGCGCTGGGCGATGTTCTTGTAGGCGGAGGCATCGAGCAGAAGCGCCCGGACAAAGGCTTCCTTTCCGCTCGCCTGGTCCTGAAGGACGTCAAGCTGCTTGCGGGCGGTCTGGCTTTCCTTGAAAAGCTGCGCCACAGCCGCGTCGATCACCTGTTCGGTATTTGCGCGCTCCTGTGCCACGGCCCAAAGCGCGTCGGCGCTCCCCTGCATCTTGCCGCCCAAGTCGCGCACCGCCGAGATCTGCTGCTTCTGGGATGGATCGATCAACATGGCATCGAGCGTCGCAGCGCCCTTCTCCTGATCGGAGATGCTGGCGATCAGTCGATCGCGCGTGGCCGCCGTCGGAAGATCGGTAAAGGCAGTCAGCGAGGATCGCAGCTGCTGGAAACTGGAAAGCGTATCGATCGTCTGCCGCGTCAGCGTCATCTGGCCTTTTAGCGTGCCGGCGGTGAAATAGCCGAAAAGCCCTATTCCCGCTATGAGAATGATCAGAGGCACCACGAAGAAAAGAACCTTCGTCACGATCCGCATACGCTGCAACAGTCGATCAATCAACGACATGAAATAATGGCCCCGCCCAGGAAGTTGGCTCTTTCTCCGTCACGTCCACCATGCAACAGCACATCTATGTGCGAATTGACCTTCGTCCCCAGCTGGCGGTGGCCGCGCTTGAGGCCATCACGATAGGCAGAACTCTTAAAAAAATGGTCAAGAGTGTCGAGTTTCGGCACATGTAAAATACGGAAGAGCGCCTGCAGCGTTCCAGTTTTGACACCCCTGCTTGGAGCGAAAAGGTGAACGGCATTTGCCGCTGCGAAAAGAAGGTTGCCTGGCGGGCCGGCATTTCGGCGCCGAGGACGCCGCCAGGCACAAATGACATTGGTTATGACAAAGCACCAAGCTACGACAGCCACGATCACAAAAAATGGCGATCAGGAGAAGGTTGATCGCTTCGGTTCCTCACCGGCATCATTGGCAATCAGGGCGCGCAATGCTGCCGCCACCGGCGTGCTAAGTATGGCAAGATCGCGAACCGTGCTCATGTGATCCCCGCCTGCGACGTGCGATGCCCGCACTTCGAGGCCTTGGACGGCAAGAACGTCCCTGAACGCATTTGCCTGTATTTTGAATGGATCAGTTTCCAGTTCGCCGGTCACGATAGCCACGCGCGTTGCAGGATCGTGCTCGTGACGCATCGGCGTAAACCGTCGCACCTCCTCGTCGCTCAAGGCGATCTCCTCACGCAGGAAAGACGTCTGCAGGGGCTCGAGATCGTATAGCCCGCCAAGCAGGAAAGCAGCAACTACGCCGGAAGGCGCCGGCGAGCGATGGAAGAGAAAGGTTGCAAGATGCGCACCGGCGGAGTGACCGCTGACGGAGAATTGCTTCGCTGTGGCGCCAAAATGATCGGCATGCGCCAGCAGGAAAGCCTTGGCTTTCAGGACCTGACCAACCAGGACGTCCATTCTCGCGCCGGGCATCAACGAATAATCGACGATGGCTGCGACCGCGCCAGCGCCGGTGATAGTCTCTGCGACGCAGGAATAATCCTCCTTGGAAAACATCCGCCAGTAGCCACCATGGATGAACATATGGATCGGCATGTCCGAACCGGCATTGCTTGGCACAAAGATGTCGAGCGTCTCCCCCGGCCCGGTTCCGTAGGCGATGTTGGCTTCCATTGTGACAGTGCGTCGCGTCACAAGGCTGCGGGCGCGAATATCGCCAACGATCTCGTCAAAATCTGCGACATGGTCACGAATGCGGAAGGGATCGGCGGCCACAGGTCCCTCCTCAGAAGCTCGTGGCGATGTACTTGGCTTCCATGAACTCTGCTATGCCGTGGTGCTGCCCACCTTCACGTCCGAGGCCGCTTTGCTTCACACCACCAAAAGGGGCAGCAGGATCGGAGACCAGTCCACGATTGAGCGCAATCATCCCGGCCTCAACCTTGCTGGCGACCCGCATGCCACGACCAATGTCGCGGGTATAGATGTAGGCGGCGAGGCCATATTCCGTATCGTTGGCGGCAGCGATGACTTCTGCCTCGCTCTCGAAGCGGTAGAGCGGCGCAACAGGACCGAAAATCTCCTCACAGCCGATGTCAGAGGCCGGGGAAACATCGACAAGCACCGTCGGCGGATAGAAAAAACCCCGTCCTGTCAATGTTCGTCCGCCGCAGAGAGCGCGCGCGCCGCGGGAAATGG
Source organism: Rhizobium esperanzae (assembly GCF_002204185.1). Lineage (GTDB taxonomy): Bacteria > Pseudomonadota > Alphaproteobacteria > Rhizobiales > Rhizobiaceae > Rhizobium > Rhizobium esperanzae. The sequence continues at coordinate 202,162 of NZ_MXPU01000009.1, forward strand.
CGTCCGCAACGAGGCGCTCGATCTTCTCCACCGCCTTGCGTGTGATCATCGGACCGCACTCGGTATGCGGATCTACGCCCGGGCCGACCCTGAGGGCGGCCATGCGTTGCGCAAACTTTTCCGCGAAGGCATCGTGGATACCGGACTGGACATAAATGCGGTTTGCAGCCGTGCAGGCCTCACCGGCATTGCGCATTTTCGCGACCATCAGCCCGTCGATCGCCGCGTCAATATCCGCGTCGTCGAAGACGATGAAAGGCGCGTTGCCGCCGAGTTCCATGGAGCAGGAGATGACGTTTTTCGCCGCTTCCGCCAGAAGGGTGCGGCCGACGCCCGTCGAGCCTGTAAAGGAGAGTTTTCGCACGCGCGGGTCGGCCAGCATGGCGGCGATGACTGGGCCAGGCGTCGATGTTGTCATCACGTTCACGACGCCCGGCGGCACCCCAGCCTCCTCGTAGAGAGCCGCAAGCGCATAGGCCGTCAACGGCGTCTCGCTCGCCGGCTTAAGGACGACGGTGCAGCCTGCGGCGAGGGCGGGCGCGATCTTGCGGGTCGCCATCGCGGCTGGGAAATTCCACGGTGTAATGAGAATGCAGACGCCGATAGGCTGGTAATCAACGACGATCCGATTTCCACCGGCCGGGGCGACGCCGAACTCACCAGAGATCCGTACCGCCTCCTCGGCGTTCCACCGAAAGAAGTCCGCAGCATAGGCGACTTCGCCGCGCGCGTCGGGCAACGCCTTTCCGTTCTCGAGCGAGATGAGCCTGGAAAGCACTTCGGAGCGCTCCACCATAAGTTCGAAACAGCGGCGCAGTATCTCCGAGCGCTTCCTCGGCGGAGTCTCGCGCCAGCTTTCCGCGGCGCTTGCCGCAGCCTTCACGGCCGCTGCCGCATCCGCAAGGGTCGCATCCGGAACGGCGGCAACGACCGCCTCCGTCGAGGGATCGATCACTTCGATCCGACCCTCGCTCACTGCCGGCCGCCAGGCACCGGCAATATAGAGGCCGCGGGAAAACGCGCTGAGGTCGAACGGGTCGTGGTCGGAATGGCGAGAATGCTGGTTGACGTTCATGATGATTTCCCAGGTCAGAGGGCAGAAGCGGCCAGGTCGCCGTCATAGGCGGCCCGAACCAGGCCGCGCATGGCGGTCGAATCGAGCGGGCGTGGGTTATTCTTGATCAGCCGGCCGATGCCGAGCGCCTGCTCGGCCGCCCAGTCGATCCGGTCTTCCGGCAGGCCGAGCCTGGCGAGCGTCGGCGCGATACCGATCGCGGCAAAGAGGCGGCTGACCTCGCCGATCGCCGCATCGGCAAGCGTCTCGTCGTCCTCTACTCCGGTGGCATCGAGGCCGAGCGCCCTACCGACAGCGGCAATTTCCGCGGCAGCGACGCGGCGATTATATGTCATCACATAGGGAAGCATGGTCGCCACCCCGAGCCCATGTGGCGTATGGGTCACGGCGCCGACCGGATATTGCACGGCATGGGCCGCAGCGGTGCCCGCGGTTCCGAAGGCGCAGCCCGCCGCGAGCGCGCCCATCATCACATCGGCGCGCGCGTCGAGGTCCGAGCCGTCGGTGAAGGCCTTTTCCAAACTCCGGCTGAGGAGCCGGATGGCATACAGCGCGAACTGGTCGGAAAGATCGCTCTTGCCGACAAAGACATGCTGCTGTGCAAGTTCCGGATCGCCGGGGCGGCGCATCGCCGTGAACGCTTCGATGGCATGCGTCAGCGCATCCGCACCAGCAACCGCCGTAAGCCCGGGCGGGCAGGATAAGGTGAGTTCCGGATCACAGATGGCCGCGGCGGCGATGAGATATGGGCTCGAAATGCCAACCTTCAGAGTACGATCGGGATCGGAAACAACCGCAACCGGTGTCACCTCGGAGCCGGTGCCTGCCGTGGTCGGCACGGCGATGACCGGCAGGACCGGTGCAGGCACCTTGAACTCACCATAGTAATCGGCGAGCGCGCCGCCATGGGAGAGCAGCAGTGAGGCGCACTTCGCCATATCGAGGCAACTGCCACCTCCGATGCCGATCACCATATCGGGATCAAAGCCGCGCGCGGCCTCAACGCAAACCGCGACTGTGTCGCGCGGCACGTCCGGCAGCGTCTGATCATGCACCAGTACAGCGATGCCGGCGGCTTCGACAGCGGCGATCATCTCCGCGAAGACGGGCGTTGCGGCAAAACGCTCGTCCGTGCATACCAGCGCGCGCCGGCCGGTCCTGCTGGCGACGCTCGCGAGCGCACGGCGCTGGCCGATGCCGAACAGGATCTCCCGCGGTAGCCTCAAGGCAGCAAACAGGCTCATGATCTTTGTCCCTCGAAGGCCAGAATGCGGGAGGGGGAAAGCGCATTGAGGTCTTCCCAGAGGCGCTGGTCGATCTCAAAACCGTTGCGGCTGGCGGCCGCACGTCGCTGGCGGGCGCGATCGCCCGGGATGAGAACCGGTTCGCCGGCCACCTCGGATGGTGACGCGCGCACGGCACTGAGATAGGCTGACAGCCGCGCCGGAAGCCCCGGCGCCAGGCTAGGCTCGATCAAGATGAAGACGTCGCCCTTGTTGGATGGCGAGTGGCTGTCGAGCGTGCCGCGCACTTCAGGTGCGAGCGCCGAACCTGCAAGGGCCGCAACCAGCAGCTCGATGGCAATGCCGAGGCCATACCCTTTCGCATCGCCGAACGGCGCAATCGCGCCGGCCTTGGCACGCCTCGGATCGGTCGTCGGCTTGCCGGCCGCATCGCGCGCCCATCCCTCGGGAATAGGCCTGCCGGTCGCCGCGTGATGATGGATCCTGCCCATCGGCACGATGCTGGTGGCAAGGTCGAGCACGAGAGGGTCCTCGGCGGTCGGAACGCCGATAGCGATGGGGTTAGTGCTAAGCATGGCCCGTGTACCGCCGAAGGGATGGACCAGCGCCTCGCTCGACGAGAGCGCGATGCCGACCAAACCCACAGCAGCGATGGCCTCAACATAATGCGCGAGCATACCGAGATGGTTCGCGTTGCGCACGACCACCAGGCCGATGCCAAGATCAGGAATATGAGGCGCCAGCCGCTCGATCGCAGCCATGGCGACGACGGGGCCAAGTCCCGCCGAACCCTCGACCTCCAGCACAGCATCCGCACGCCAGCGCTGTGTTCCCTTCGTTTGTGGGTCGACAACACCGCGCTCTATCCTTTCGACCAGGCGCGGAAGCCGGCTCAGCCCATGGGAGGGGTGCCCCTTCATCTCCGCCGTTACCAGGACGCGCGCCTGCAGTGCCGCATGGTCACGCGGTGCGCCATGCTCTTCCAGCAGGCGGCTGGCAAGCGCAAGGGCTGCCGTTTCGGAAACTTGCATGATTTTTCCTCCCTATATTAAATCGTATAGGATATATGATTGTCTTGGACGCAGCATCGTGCTAGCGATTGAACCTGTCAAGAGGCAGGCAGCAGATGATTTCGACGAGACTCAGAGAACCTTCCACGGGAACGACACAGATACCGCGCGCCAACAGCCTTGCCGTTGACGTCTACGAGGCAATCTTCAATCAACTCATGTCGTTGAAAATCGCGCCGGGCGCGCGCATCACGGTCGACAACCTGGTCAGGGAGTTCAACGTCTCCCACACCCCTATCCGCGAAGCTCTCGGCCGGCTTGAAGGCGAAGGCCTGGTCGTCAAGCAGCATCTCGTCGGCTACCGGGCTGCGCCCCAGATCACGCGCCATCGCTTCGACGAGCTCTATGAACTTCGTCTGCTGCTTGAACCTGCCGGCGCTGCGAAGGCGGCGCAAGCGATGGACGACGAAAAACTGGCCATCCTGACGGAGGCCGCAGGCGTGATGACGCGTAGCGACAACAGGGACGAGCGGGCGAACTATTCGGCCTTTGCCCGCAATGATGCTATTTTCCACGACCGCATCATGGAATTTGCCGGCAACGAGTTGATCCGGGAGATGCTGGCATTCCAGCACACGCATTTTCACATCTTCCGCCTGATGTTTCATCGCCGTGTCACCGAGGAGGCACTCGGCGAACATCAGACGCTGCTCGACGCCTTTGCGGCGCGCGACCCGGGCGCGGCTGGGAATGCAATGCGCATCCACATCGAACATTCGCGCGACCGCCTGTTGCCGGCGTTCGACGACATTTGATTCACCCGGCAGGCAAGAACGTGCCTGCCCGATCTGACAACGAGGAGGAGAACCCATGGCAGGCAAGAAAATCCTGATGCTCACCGGCGATTTCACCGAGGAGTACGAAATCTTCGTCTTTCAGCAGGCGATGGAGGCGGTCGGCCACACGGTGCACGTCGTTTGCCCTGACAAGAAGGCCGGCGACATACTCAGGACGTCGCTGCACGATTTCGAAGGCGATCAGACCTACACAGAAAAGCTTGGGCACAACGTCACCATCAACAAGACGTTTTCCGAAGCAGAGGACCAGCTCGACCAGTATCATGCCGTCTACTGCGCCGGCGGGCGCGGACCTGAATATATCCGCACTCACAAGCGCGTGCAGGCCATGGTGCGTCACTTCCACGAGCAGCGGAAGCCGATTTTCACCATCTGCCACGGGGTGCAGATCCTGATCGCGGTCGACGGTGTCGTTCGCGGCAAGAAAGTGGGTGCGCTTGGGGCCTGCGAGCCCGAGGTTACCCTGGCGGGCGGAACCTACATCGACCTCTCGCCAACCGAAGCCTATGTCGACGGCACGATGGTGTCGGCCAAGGGCTGGACGGCGCTCGCCGCCTTCATGCGCGAATGCCTGAAGGTGCTGGGAACGGAGATCCGCCACACCTGAGACGAGGCGCCAAAACACGAAAAGCTCCGGCAGTAACATTTTGCCGGGGCCTTTCATTACGCATCGCCTGCAATCACACTCCGCCGCGGTTCCAGCCGCGGCCACGGTCGCCGAACATTTCATAGCCGCCATCGGTGACGGCGAGCGTATCCTCCAGCTTGATGAAACCGCGCTTCGGGTGAAGCATCGTCGTCTCGACCGAGATCACACTGCCGGCTTCCAACGGCTTGTCGGCATCAACTCCCTCATAGGCAACGGGGTGGTTCGTCATGAGGAACGGCGCTTCGTGGCTGATGAGGCCCATGCCATGGCAGAAGAAGTCGGTGAAGGCCGCCGACGGCGACGCCTTGAGCTCGGCTTCCGCCGCCAAAATCATCTCACTGCCCGCAGCCCCTGCCCTGACCTTGGCAAAGGCCGCTTGCTGGATACATTCGACTTCGGCCAGAAGATCCTCCAACTCCGCATCCGGCTCGCCGAGCACACCCATGCGGCAGAGGTCACCGATATATCCGTGATAGTTGCCGCCGGAATCGATCGACAGGATTTCGCCCTCGGCCCAGGCCTGCGGCGAGCCCGCGCGATTGTGGCTGGCGCCGAGCGTCAGCAGGCAATATTCGAAGTGCAGCCCCCGGTTCGTTTCCTCCCGTCGCAGCTGCTCGATGATCTCCAGTTTCGTCGAGCCGGCGTGGGCCGCCGCGATCGTCGCCAGCATTGAGTCCGTGATCAGGTCGGAGGCGCGTCTGAGCTTTGCCAGTTCGTCCGGTGTCTTGACGGCCCTCAGACGCTCCAACACATGTGTTGCGTCGACAAACCGGGAGCCATCCAGCCGAGAGGCAAGGAGATCGCGCGCGTCGGACGGCAGGAAGGCCGGCTCGATGCCGATACGTCCACCGGTCTTGCCGATTTTCTTCAGGTGCTCGACGGCGAGCCCGGCTGCGTCCTGCGTGCCCCAAGTCGCCGTATGCACGGCGGGCGTCCAGAATGGATTGTTCTGGTGCTCAGCGCCTTCCATTCGGTTGCCCACATAGGCGGAGTGATCAGGCGCGCCTTTCTCATAAATCACCATCGGCAGGTACCGGCTATGCCCGATCGCGTCCATCGCGGCGAAGAAGATGAACTTATAGCCGCCCATGAGATATTGCGTGTTGTGTTTGGAAGTGGCGACGATGACGTCGATACCGGCTTCCTCCATAAGACGGTCGAGCTTGGCCGTATCGAACGGCGCCACGGCGGCCTGCCTTGTCTGCCCTGCATTGTCGTTCATTGTCTTTCCTCCCAGAAAATGAAGCCCGCCTCAGAGGCCCTGCGGCAGCAGGCGGAAATCCGGCAAATCACGAAGCGCAAGCTCCGGCCCCGCCGGTGAGTAGACGACGAACAGGAGCATCGGCCCGCCGCCAATGTTCTTCGTCGAATGGAAGCGACCTTCTGGAATATAGATCGTGCAGCCGCTGGCGACCTTCTGCGTCATCGGATTGCCGTTCTCGTCCTCGACCATCTGCTCGCCCTCGCCGGAAATCACGAAAATGATTTCCTCTGCACCCGGATGATTGTGGCGAGAATGGCCCTCGCCGCTTGGCAGTTCGACGACGCCCCCGGAAAAGCGGCTGGCGCCGTTGACCTCGGGCGCCACGGTCAGCGACAGCCTGCCCCAGTCGAAACCGAAGGCGCTCACATCCTTGGGATAGATGAAGTAATTGTCCTTTGCCATGAAACGGCCTCCTCGATGACCTTCCTCAGACGACCGCGCTAGTTGCGATCGCCTTGAAATCTTCCGTCTGCTTGCGGATTGCAGCCTCTGCCGGCAGGCGCTCCATCGAGCTTGCACCATAGAAGCCGTGGCAGCCAGCACACCGCTCGAGGACGTAGCGGGCATCCTCCGGCATGGAGATGGGACCGCCGTGGCAGAGCACGATGACGTCGTCGCGCACGGACCGCGCCGCCGTGGCAATCGCGGCGATCTCGTCAACGCAGTCATCGAGCGACTTGCCGGATGTGGCGCCGATCGTGCCGCCGGTCGTTACCCCCATATGTGCCACGATAATGTCGGCGCCGGCGGCCGTCATGGCGATTGCCTCGCTCTCGTTGAACACATAGGGTGTCGTCAGCAGGTCGAGTTCGTGGGCGGTCGCGATCATCTCGATCTCCAGATTGTAGCTCATGCCTGTCTCCTCGAAGCTCTGCCGCATCCGGCCGTCGAAGAGGCCGATCGTAGGGAAGTTCTGTACACCCGAGAAGCCCATGGCCTTCAGCTCGGCGAGGAAGCGCGGCATCAGCACGAACGGATCCGTGCCGTTAACGCCGGCGAGCACCGGCGTCTTTTTCACGACCGGCAAAACTTCGAGCGCCATATCCTTCACGATCTCGTTGGCGTTGCCGTAGGCCAGCAGTCCGGCAGCCGAACCGCGTCCCGCCATGCGGTAGCGTCCAGAATTGTAGATAATGATGAGGTCGATGCCGCCCGCCTCCTCGGCCTTGGCGGAGATGCCGGTGCCGGCGCCGCCGCCGACGATCGGCACGCCGGCTGCGATCATGCCGTGGAATTTTTCAAGGATGGACTTGCGCGGTATGGCTGGCATCGATTTGTCTCTCACGGGTTGGCGATGTCACGATAGGCCGCGACGGCGGCATCTGCGAAGCGCGGGTCGTTGATATGGAGCGGCAGGCGAACAATGCGCCGCAACGCCGTCGGCTTCACCGTCGCCTCAAGCGCGGCAAAGAGCGCGGCGTCGGCTTCCGGGTCGAAGAACACACCGCCTTCAACATCGAGAGCGGAGACGCCCTTTTCGGGAATGAGGAAGCGTACGGGGCCCCGGCAGAGATTGAGCTTGTTGCCGATCCAACGACCAATTTCCGCGCATTCGGCCGAGGTCGTGCGCATCAAGGTAACGTTAGGGTTGTGCCGGTAAAACAGCCGACCGGCATAGCGCTGCGGGACAGTCTCCGGCGCCCAGAAATTCACCATATCGAGCGCGCCAGCCGAGCCGACATATGGCAGGCCCGTGCGGGCAATCGCGTCGAAACGGTCTGCGGTGGCAGGCAAGACGCCTCCGAAAAGCAGATCGCAGACCTCGGTCGTCGTGATATCGAGCACGCCTGAGATCAGACCGCTGTCGGCAAGCTTCTCCATCGCCCGCCCGCCCGTGCCGGTAGCGTGGAAGACCAGGCAGTCATAGTCTGCCCGCAGGCGCTCGACCATGGCTGATACGGCAGGTGTGGTCACGCCGAACATGGTAAGCCCGAGCGCCGGTTTGGATGCAGTCACCTCAGCCGGCCGGCGGGACATGGCCGTGATCGCCTGGGCTGCGTTGTGAAGGATGACGCGGCTGAGCCGGTTCAAGCCCGCCATGTCCGTGACCGAGGGCATCATCACGATGTCAGATACATCGACATAGGGAGCAACATTGCCGGAGGCGAGCGTCGAGACCATGATCTTTGGCAGGCCGAGCCGCAATTGGCGCATGCCCGCAGTGATGATCGAGGTGCCCCCGCCTCCGCCGATGCCGATGATGCCGGCGATGTCCCGGCGCTCCACGAGGAATCGCGCGAAGGCAATGCCCATCGCTTCGACCGCCCTTCCGCGGTCCTCGCAGTCAAGGACGGCTCCAGCACCCTCGGGATGGCATGCGGCAACCGTATCGGCCGCCACATCGACGGCGGTCCGAGGCTCACGGATGCCGACGTCGACGCGCACGACCGCACCGCCCGCCGCTTCGGTGCAAGCGGCGAGATATGCAAGCTCCTCACCCTTCGTGTCAGCTGTGCCGACAACGTAGATCCGCTTCATTTCCCCTCCGAGACCGGGTGGGTTTCCTCCCAGCATATCTCACGCGGGCAAGCGACGGCCCCTTGCAAATTTTTGAGACGCGCGTATCATAAAGATATGGATGTCTCACGTCAACAGAACGAAACAGCGAGGACCGAGCGAGGCCCGCGTGCCCGCACGCGAAAACTGATGCTCGAAACCGCAACACGGCTGATGCAGTCCGGCATCATTCCGTCGGTAAGTGAAGTGGCCGAGGCCGCCGAAGTGTCGCGCGCAACCGCCTACCGCTACTTTCCGAGCCAAGCCGCGCTCGTGCATGCCGTGGTCGATGAGGCTCTGGGACCGATACTCGGCTGGTCGTCAGACAGTCCGGATGCACGCACGCGCGTTGCCGACCTTTTGGCAACCGCGATGCCGCGCATCGACGAGTTCGAGGCCACCTTCAAGGCGGCGCTGAAACTTTCGCTAGATCAATGGGCGCAGCGCCAGGCGGGCACGCTCGGCAATGAGCCGCTGTTCAAGCGGGGCCACCGGGTGGACCTGCTGAAATGCGTGACAGCGCCCCTGCAGGGCACCGTGCCGCCTGAATCCCGCGAACGCCTCGCTCAGGCGCTTTCGCTCGTCTTCGGCGTCGAGGTGCTGATCGTGTTGAAGGATATATGGGGCCTCACCTCCGAAAGCGCGCAGTCTGTTGCCGAGTGGGCCGCTAAGGCGCTCGTTGACAGCGCACTACGGGAGACGGAGAGCAGAGTATGATGTGGCAGCCCCAAACTGGTTCGACCAGATGAAGTGATATTGTTTTGCATCGTGGTCGCGGTTGGCAACGCGAAATGTGAGGGTGCCCGACATGACTGCATGATTGCCTCTTCTGCGAGCGGATATCCGGAGGTCGGGAACAGGCCTCGTTGATGGAGCTCTCCAAGAGTCGCCCTTGACGATAATGGCATTTGGTACTACCAGAACAGGAAAATAACATTCAGGCTTGAGATCTGAAACGCGCTACCGGTCGGGGAGGACCCTAGCACGAAAACCACCCAGGAGGATCGAGAAGCCGGATCGGGAGGCCCGCGACGACGCGGGAAGCGTGCATAAATGGGAGGAAACGTTATGCGCAAAATTATGGCCGGCCTCGTTGCCGGTGTCGGATTGATGTGGGCCTGCGGAACGTCCGCCCAGGCCCAGGAACTGACGATTTTCTGGGCCGAGTGGGACCCGGCAAATTACCTTCAGGAACTGGCGAACGAATACGAGGCTGAAACCGGCGTCAAGGTCACTGTCGAGACCACACCTTGGGCCGACTTTCAGACCAAGGCCTTCACCGAATTCAACGCAAAGGGCTCAGCCTACGACCTGGTCGTCGGCGACAGCCAGTGGATCGGGGCGGCGTCGGAAGCAGGACATTACGTCGATCTGACCGATTTTTTCACCAAGCACAATCTGACCCAGGTGATGGCTCCGGCCACGGTGAAATACTATTCCGAGTATCCAGCGAACTCGAAAAAGTACTGGTCAATCCCCGCAGAAGGTGATGCCGTCGGCTGGTCCTACCGCAAAGACTGGTTCGAAGATCCCAAGGAGATGGAGGCGTTCAAGGCCAAATACGGTTACGAACTCGGCCCGCCGAAGACTTGGGCCCAGATGCGCGACATCGCCGAGTTCTTCCACCGTCCGGACCAGAAGCGCTACGGCATCGCCATCTATACCGACAATTCTTATGACGGTCTCGTCATGGGGGTCGAAAACGCGATCTTCTCGTTTGGAGGCGAACTCGGCGACTACCAGAACTACAAGGTTGACGGCATCATCAACTCGGACAAGAACGTGAAGGCGCTCGAGCTCTATCGCGAGCTCTACGGCTTTACGCCTCCGGGCTGGGCCAAGTCCTTCTTCGTCGAGAACAACCAGGCAATCACCGAGAACCTGGCGGCGATGAGCATGAATTATTTTGCCTTCTTCCCGGCTTTGGTGAACGAGGCGTCGAATCCGAACGCCAAGGTTACCGGCTTCTTTGCCAATCCGGCAGGCCCGAATGGCGAACAGTTCGCAGCACTCGGCGGCCAGGGCATATCGGTCATCTCGTACTCAAAAAACCAGGAAGAGGCGATGAAATTCCTCGAATGGTTCATCAAGGACGAGACCCAGAAGCGCTGGGCTGAACTCGGCGGCTACACGGCAAGCGCCAAAGTGCTTGAATCCCCGGAATTCCAGACTGCCACGCCCTATAATAAGGCCTTCTACGAGACCATGTTCAAGGTCAAGGATTTCTGGGCAACACCTGAATATGCCGAACTGCTGATCCAGGCGAACCAGCGCATTTATCCCTTCGTCACTGCCGGTCAAGGCACGGCAAAGGAAGCGCTCGACGCTCTGGCGGCGGACTGGAACGCGACCTTCAAGAAATACGGACGCGGCAAATAGCAGTGCGATCAGAGGAGGGGCCAGCCGCCCCTCCCACTGCATTGTGCATCTGGCGCCGAAGGGCGTGGTTCGAGAGGGCGCGGCGCCAGGCATTCACTTCGCGCATCGTGATGCCTCGGCATCCGGCGCCGAACTCTCGGAGGAGGAGAGATTGGCCACCGCAGTCATGACATCGTTGGACACAAAATCACGTGCCGCATCGCGCGGCATGAGCGACATCCGCATTCGCAATCTGTTCATTATTCCGACGATCCTGTTCCTGATCGTCTTCAACATCTTTCCGCTGATCTATTCACTCGGCTATTCCTTCACCGATTTCCGCGCCTCGTCGAACGCGCCGGCCAGCTTCGTCGGCCTGCAAAACTACCGCGAGTTGCTGAACGACCCGTTCATCTGGTCTAATTTCGCCATCACCGCAAAATATGTGATCGTCTCTGTGACGGGGCAGGTGATCGTCGGCTTCGGCACTGCGATGCTCCTCAACCGCGATATTCCGCTGAAGGGTCTTCTGACGACACTGCTGCTGCTGCCGATGATGCTCTCGATGGCGGTGGTCGGGCTCTTCTGGAAGCTGCTCTACGATCCCTCCTTTGGCATCATCAACTACACGCTCGGCCTTGGCTCCTTCGAGTGGCTGTCCAATCCGGATGTGGCACTTTATGCGGTCGCCATCACGGACATCTGGATGTGGTCGCCCTTTGTGATGCTGCTGTCGCTCGCCGGCCTGTCGGCCGTGCCAAAGCACCTCTACGAGGCAGCGGCGATCGACCGGGCAGGACCGTTCTATACCTTCTTCCGCATCACACTGCCGCTGGTGGCGCCGATCCTGATGATCGCGATCATCTTCCGTACGATGGAAGCCTTCAAGACCTTCGACCTTGCTTACATCCTGACCAGCCAGCCGACGACCGAGGTGATCTCCATCCGGCTCTACAAGATGGCCTTCCAGGAATGGCAGACGGGGCGGTCCTGCGCGCTTGCCTATATCGTGCTCATCATGATTCTCGCCATCACCAACATCTACGTCAAGTACCTCAACAAAGTGAAGGAGCGCTGAGATGGCTGCCGTCCAAACCCGCTCCGAACGCGCGCTGAACCGGGTAGCGATAGCCGCCGTGTTGGTCATCACGCTGATCTTCCTGGCCCCGATCTACTGGATCACCGCGACGGCCTTCAAGCCGCGCAACCTCGCCACCACCATTCCGCCGACGGTGCTCTTCGAGCCCGAACTCTCGCCCTTCGTCAAACTCTTCACCAAGCGCTCGCAACTGCGCGGGGTGCCGACCCCTGAAGAATACGCCGCCGCCCCCTGGTGGGAGCGGATGGTATTTGACGGCGGCGAAAAGATCGTGCGTTCCGGCCGCGGCGAAGTGCAGCCATCCGGTTATCCGAACCGCTTCATGAACTCGCTGATCGTGGCGATCACGTCCACTGTGCTAGCCGTCGGCATGGGAACCTTCACAGCCTACGGCTTCTCGCGTTTCAGGGTGAAGGGAGAAGCCGACCTTCTCTTCTTCATCCTGTCGACGCGCATGTTGCCGCCGGTCGTCGTGGCGATCCCGATGTTCCTCATGTACCGTGCCGTCGGTCTCAACGACACCCATTGGGGCCTCGTCATACTCTACACCGCCTTCAACCTTTCCTTCTCGGTTTGGCTGATGAAGGGTTTCATCGACGAGATCCCGAAGGAATACGAGGAGGCCGCGCTCGTCGACGGCTACACGCGGATGGAGGCCTTTTTCAAGATCGTCATCCCGGAAGCGGCGACCGGCATCGCCGCGACCGCCGTCTTCTGCTTCATCACGGCCTGGAACGAGTATGCGTTTGCGCTGATCATGACGAACCGGCGCGCACAGACCGCCCCACCTTTCATTCCGAGCCAGGTCGGCTCCGGCCTGCCGGATTGGACGGTCATTGCGGCCGGTACGTTCCTGTTCCTTCTGCCGGTCGCGATATTCACCTTCCTGCTCAGGAACCATCTCCTGCGCGGCATGAGCTTCGGAGCGATCCGCAAATGACCTTTCGCGCCTTCAACCAGAAATATCTCGAGCCTGGTTCGCAGTATCTGATGATCTTGGGCATCATCGCGCTCTGCCAGCCCTGGAACCTGTTTCTGCATCGCTACGGCATGACGATGACGCTCGTAGGATTGATCGCCTTCATGGTGACGACCAAAATCCCCCGGGACACGCAACCAGACGAAAGCAGCCATTCATGACGCAGATTGAACTACGCGCCATCCAGAAATATTTCGGTGCAGTCCAGGTCATCAAAGACCTCAATCTCGCCATTGGCGACAACGAATTCATCGTGTTGCTCGGCCAATCGGGCTGCGGCAAGACGACGACACTGCGCGCCGTCGCGGGCCTGGAGACGATCGACGAAGGCGACATCCTGATCGACGGGCAACCGGTGCAGCATATCAAGGCATCCGGCCGGGACATCGCCATGGTGTTCCAATCCTTCTCGCTCTATCCGCACATGACGGTTTATGAAAACATTGCCTTCCCGCTCCGCGCTACCCGGATGAGCCGCGCCGATGTCGATAAGGCGGTTCGAGAGATTGCTGCCGTGCTGCGCATCACCGGTTTGCTGGCCCGCAAGCCTTCAGCGCTGTCGGGGGGCGACATGCAGCGGGTCGCAATCGGCCGCGCGCTGGTGCGACGCCCCAAAGCCATGCTGATGGACGAGCCGATCGGTGCGCTGGACGCGAAGCTGCGAGAGGAGATGCGGGCGGAAATCAAACGGCTCCATATCAAGCAGGGTTCAACCACCATCTACGTGACGCATGACCAGGTGGAGGCCATGTCGCTCGCTGACCGCATCGTCATCATGCATGAGGGCATTCTCCAGCAGGTCGGCACGCCGGAAGAGGTATACGGGCAACCCGCCAATATGTTCGTCGCGCAGTTCGTTGGCAGCCCCGTCATGAACATGGCGCCGGCGATCGTCAGCGAAACCGGCGGCCGCACGAGTGTGCAGGTCAGCGCCGGCACAACGGGCTTCGAGTTCCCCGCCGTACTGGCCAACCGCCTCTCTGACGCCCGGGCCGAGAACGGCCAGCTGACACTCGGGGTTCGGCCGGAGGGCGTGATCGTTTCACGGGAGGCGCGTGAGGGATTTGTGCCGGTCGAGGCGCATATTATCGAACCGCTCGGCTCGCACGACATCGTGGACCTGAAGGTCGGCCACCAGATGATCAGAGCACGAACCAAAAGCGGTTTCGTACCCGGTTCAGGGCAAGCCGTCTGGGCGCGCATCGACCCCGCTCAGGCACATTTCTTCAACACGGCAACCGGTTCATCGCTTGGGATTAGACTCTGATGGCGCATATCGAACTCAAGGGCATCACCAAGACTTTCGGCAACCACACGGCACTAAAAAACCTGAATCTCGACATCGCTGACGGCGAGTTCTTTGTGCTGCTCGGGCAGACCGGCGCCGGCAAGACAACGACGCTTCGCCTGATCGCCGGCCTCGAAAAGCCGACGGCAGGCCAGATCTACATCGACGGGCACGACGTCGCCGACTGGGGCGCCGCCGAGCGAGACGTGGCTCTGGTGCTCCAGCAGTACTCGCTTTACCCGCGCTATACGGTGCGGGAGAACCTGGAATTCCCATTAAAATCCCGTATCCGCCGCGTTGAGCCCCAGGAAATCAAGGAACGCGTCGCGCGGGTTGCGAAGACCCTGCGCATTGAGCATCTGCTCGACCGCAAGACGGACCGGTTGTCGGGAGGCGAGATGCAGCGCGTATCGATCGGCCGTGCCATCGTCCGCAAGCCGCGCGTGTTCCTGATGGACGAGCCGCTTTCGGCGCTCGACGCGAAGCTTCGCGAAGCACTCCGCACCGAGTTGAAGAACCTGCAGATGAACCTCGGCGCGACCTTCCTCTTCGTCACCCACGACCAGATCGAGGCCATGTCGATGGGCGACAAAATCGGCGTCCTGAACAACGGTCAACTGGTGCAGACCGGGACACCGCAGGAAATCTACCGTAACCCGGTCAACACCTTCGTCGCGCGCGCGGTCGGTTCACCGCCGATGAATCTGATTACCGGTACGCTTGCCGGCGGCGAGGCACTGGCCAGCGAGGGCTATCGGCTGCCGCTCGGCAACGGCCACGCGATCGCGACAGACGGCCGTCCGCTCACCTTCGGCATCCGCCCGGAGGACATCTTCCTCGACAGCGGTGCGCCGGGGGAAGCACGGGTACACGACGTGGAAAACCATGGCGTCGAAAAGATCGTGACGCTACGCACCGGCGAGAAGTTCATCCACGCGACCGTACCGACGCAGACGGTGCTTCGGATCGAGGATACGGTTCGCTTTTCGTGGAACCCGGAAAAGGTCATTCTGTTTGACGCGGGAAGCGGAGTGAGCCTACGGCATGCGGTCTGACCGGATCTGTGCAAAAGATCGCAATGGCTCTGCGGCAGTTCAGCGGTGGCCGCCCTTCCTCGTCGCATGGCGTTATGCCGGAAAGCGCCGGCGGTAGTGCTCTATCACTTCGGGATTGCGTAAATTGACGGGCAAGTCGCCCTTGATGACACGCAGCGCTTCGCTGGCCGCGCCTGTTCCCATGCGCATCATGCTCTCTTCCGTCAGACCAGCCAGATGCGGAGTGACGATGACGTTGGGGAAGCCGAAATAGGGATGATCGAGCGGCAGCGGTTGTGTTGCAAAGACATCGAGCGCAGCTCCGCCGATGCGACCGTCGCGCAAGGCCTCGATGAGTGCCGCGTCATCGACCACGGGGCCGCGCGAGACGTTGACCAGAATGGCCCCGGGCTTCATGCGACCGATGCGTCGGGCATTGAGCAAACCAGTTGTCTCCGGCGTCAGCGGGCAGCAGAGCACGACGACGTCGGCGCTGGCGACAAGCTCGTCGAGTGCCAGGAAGCGCGCGCCTTCAGGCACGCTTTCGGAAGACCGGCTCGTGGCGACCACCTCCAGGCCAAAGCCGAACTTCGCAATCTTGAAGATCGCCTTGCCGACATTGCCCATGCCGACGATGCCCATAGTGCGGCCGCCGAGGTCGACGGCCGTATCCGACTGGGCGCGGGCCGCTGCCCAGCCGTTCTGATGCAGTTCAAGGTCCATTTGGCGGAAGCGCCTCAGCAGAGCCAGTGTCACAAGGAAGACGTGTTCGGCGACAGTCGACGCATTGACAGCAGGCACGTTGGCGACAAGCACGCCGGCGCGGGTCGCCGCCTCCATGGGCACCATGTCGAGGCCGGCACCATGGCGGATCGCTGCGCGAAGCGCCGGCGAATTCTCAAAGAAGGCCGGCGGGATTGGCGCGCGCACGATGACAATGGCCGCGCCGCGCCCTTCTCGCAGCAAGGTTTCGGGATCGGGCGCGGAAGCAACGCGCAGATCACCCGCCACCTCAAGCATGGCCTTGGCCGCGGGGTGCAGGGGATGTGTGGAAAAGATGAAGCTCATCGGCCCTCCCGCCGGTTACGCCTGTCCGGCTGCCGCCGCTGGACCGCCGATGAGACCCTTCCAATAGCTTTCCGCACCTTGAAGATGCGCGCTCATCAGCGCCTGGGCGAGATTGCCGTCTCGGGCAAGCAGCGCCTCGTAGATGCGGATATGCTCCTCATGCGAGCGCCGGCTTCGGGCGGCATCGGCAAAATAGATCGGCAGCCGGTGCTCTCCCATGACGTAATAGACGCTGCACACCCGATAGAAGACGCTGTTCTTGGTGGCTCGGACGATCTCCAGATGGAAATCCCTGTCCTCGCGCGCCAGCCCCTCGCCCGCGGCAAGCTTCGCCTCGGACGCCGCGAGTATATCGCGCAAGCGCTTGTAATTCTCCTCCGTCGCCCGACTGCAGGCGAGTTCCGCGGCCTTGATCTCATGGATCTTGCGAAGCTCTACGGTCTCGTAGATCAGGATGGGATCAAGCGGAACACCGGCGCGGGCAAAAAGCGCCATTGCCTCCACGCTGGCCTCCGTGGTCGTCAGATAGATGCCCGACTTGGCTCGACGCTCCACGATGCGCATTGCCTCCAGGATGGCCAGTGCCTCGCGAATTTGGCCGCGGCTAACGGTGAAATGTTCCGCAAGTTCGCGCTCCGATGGCGTGCGGCCGTTGCCGCTCGAGTTAGAAAAAAGGTGTGCGGCGAGATCCGAGAGGAGGGAATTTTCTTTCATCGTCACTGTCTTTGCGCGTGAGTCTCCAGGACCCGCTGATTGATCGTGAAGCCCAGGCCAGGTCTGTCCGGGACCTCTATCATACCGTCCTTCACCGACACCGTGTCCTCGACAAGATCATGGATCATCGGATTTGCGCCGAGGGAATATTCGACGACGAAGCTTGCCGGGGAAGCCGCGCACAAGTGCAGGCCGGAGAAGAAGCAGGGCGCACCAGCCCAAAGATGCGGTGCGAAACGCACGTTGAAGGCGCTGGCGAGTGAACTGATGCGCATCGCCTCGGTGATGCCGCCGCAGAAGGCGGGATCCGGCTGGAAAATGTCGGCGGCCCGAAGCATGGCAAGATCTCGAAAGGCAAAACGCGTCGCCTCGCTCTCGCCGGCAGCGATCGGCACGTTCCCGGTCGCGCGAACCTCCGCCATGCCAGGCTTGTCATCGGCGATCACCGGCTCCTCGAACCAGGCGAGGTCGCAATCAGCAACCATTTGGATGAAGCGCTTCGCTTCGGCAACAGTATAGGTGCCGTGCGCATCGACCATCAAGTCGACGTCTGGGCCGACCGCTTTGCGAGCCGCCCGCACGCGTGCTGCCGAGGCATGCGGCGCACGATCCATCGCGCCGACGCGCATCTTGACGGACTTGAAACCGCCAGCCGAGATATAGGACCGGAGTTGCTCGCCTATCCTCTCCGCACTCTCCCAACCACCCGAGGCATAGGCGGGCAACCTGTCCGCCTTACGGCCACCTAGCAGCTTCCAGACCGGGACGCCGAGCG
This sequence comes from Rhizobium esperanzae, assembly GCF_002204185.1. Classification (GTDB taxonomy): domain Bacteria; phylum Pseudomonadota; class Alphaproteobacteria; order Rhizobiales; family Rhizobiaceae; genus Rhizobium; species Rhizobium esperanzae. Next base: position 220,072 of record NZ_MXPU01000009.1, read on the forward strand.
ACTTGCCGAGAATGTCCCAGAGTGCGATATCAACCGCGCTGATTGCCGCAACGGAAAGGCCGCGTCGCGCGATCTCGGGCATCGCGTGACCCGAAGTCGCCGCCGTCTCGTGGCGTACGCCGTTGTAGAGCATCTCCCATATGGAGGAGATGTCGGCAGGATCGCGGCCGATGAGCTTCGGCCCTACCTCATGATTGATCAAGTGTACCAGCGTGCCATAGGTGCCCGCACTGCCCGCGGCATTCTTGCCCTCTCCCCAGCCCACGATGCCGTCGTTCGTTTCGATACGCAGGATCGCAGCATCGAAGGTCGTCAGTCGGCCGAAGTCGCTGCGGTGCTGACGGCTCGCCTCGATGGGAATCTTAACCCACCAGGCTTCTACGGTCTTAATACGCATGTCTCGGATCCCCGCTCCTCACGGCCGCCCGCGGGTCGCGCGGCGTATATCTTTCCGTTCATTGCTTGATCAGCGGCAGGATTGTCTCGGCGGTGATCCGCATCTGATCGTCGTAGAATTTCTCAGTGAGAAGGCTCGAGCCGTGGTCCTGGATAAATTTCAGCTGCTCCGGAGGAATGTCGACAGGGTTGCGCTCGACCATGTCCGGATATTTGGTAGCCGGAGTCCGGTCAACCGGAGCGACGAATTCGTTGGTGACGGCCCCGCCGTAACCAATCTCCTTCAGCGTACCGATGATCTTCGGCCAGTCGAGGTGGCCGAGGCCGGCTGCGAAACGATTGTTGTCGGCTACGTGGAAATCGAACAGGCGCTTTCCAGCAAGCCGGATCGCCTCATACATGTCTTCCTCCTCGATGTTCAGGTGGAAGGCATCCAGGCAGACCCCGCATTCGGGGCTGACGGCATCGGCGAGCGCCAGCGCTTGGGCGGCACGGTTGAAGAAATAGGTCTCGAAACGGTTGAGCGGCTCGACGGCAATGCGCACCCCCCTCTTCTGAGCGTGGGCAAAACACTCCCTGGTGGCGTCCACCACCCATGTCCACTCTTCCTCCTCAGTCCCATCCGGCACCACCTTGCCGACCGTCGCCGGTACGAGGGTTAGGATCTCGCCCTCAAGTTCGCTGACCATGGTGATGACGCTCTTGACATAGTCCACTGACCTAGCGCGCTGGCCTTCATCCCGGGCTGCAAGATTTCGTTCGCCGAGCGTCAGCGTAACCGCGCCCCAGCAGCGGATGCCGTGCTCCTTAAGCAGCGCACGCGTTTCCTTCACATCATACTGTGCCGGCTCGCCGGATATCTCGATGCTCTCGTAGCCGTATTTTTTGATGCGCTTCAGCGTGACGGCGAGCGGTTCCGCCCGCATCCAGTTGTGCGTCGAAAGATGCATGGGGTCCTCCTAGACTGTTGCGGCCACGTCGACAGCCACTTGGTGTCGAGCCGCTCCCTATCGCTGGCCAGCTTGTTACCTTCGGCAATCTGGTTTGGCCAATTATTCCTGTCTGAAAGAACTAACTCAATTCCCGAGCCACTGCAAGACGGCCGCGAAGCGAGCCGAAGCCCCCAGAACCTGCCGCTTTTCACGGATTGTTTGGAAACTGGTCGTCCTTCGCATGGTGCCGAATTGGCTTGACCAGATACGCAACTTTGGTATGACCAGATGTGGGAAGGTGCTAAGGTTGGCTTAGTGGCCGCAAGGCCTAGGGAGGAAAAATGAAGATCGGCATGTGCATGTTCCTCTGGACGACAAGTGTCGGCCGCAAACACGAGGCACTGTTACGCGATATCAAAGAGACGGGGTTTGATGGCGTCGAAATTCCGGTCTTTTCAGGCACCCCCGACGACTACCGGCGGCTGGGAGCTCTGCTGGACCGGATCGGCCTGGAACGGACCGCCGTTTCCGCCATAGGCGACCCTGAGATGAACTTGATCGCCCCCGACGCGGCAACTCGTAGGCGCGGCATCGACTACGTGAAATGGGCAATCGACTGCAGCGATGCTCTCGGCGCGACGGTGCTGAGCGGGCCGTTACATTCGACGCTGGGAAAATTTTCGGGCAGCGGGCCGAGCGCGGCTGAACTCAAGCGCTCAGTTTCCTCGCAACTGGCGATCGGCGATCATGCAGCAAAGCACGGCGTCACCATCGGGCTTGAGGCGCTCAATCGCTTCGAATGTTACCTGTTCAACACGATGGATGACCTAGCGGCTCATATCGACGCAATCGGACATCCGAATATCCGCGCCATGTACGATACCTTCCACAGCAATATCGAGGAAGCCGATCCCATCGACGCGTTCACGCGCAACAGTAACCGCATCGTGCATGTCCATATTTCGGAAAACAACCGCGGCGTACCAGGGCGTGGCAATATCCCGTGGGCGGAAACCTTCAGGGCACTGCGCGCGAGCGGCTATGACGGATGGCTGACCATCGAGGCGTTCGGTCGGGCGCTCAAGGAGCTTGCCGCCGCGACAAAGGTCTGGCGCGACTTCTCCGAAACACCGGAATCGGTCTATCGTGAAGGCTACCGCCATATCCGCGACGGGTGGCGCGCGGCGGCATGAGCACGAAACAACCTGCCTGATTTCGATCCGGATAGTGCTGCACAGTACGGGAGACCGCAGACGCGGCCGAGCTTTCAGGAGGAATGCCGGCGGTTATGCTGCTCATGAAAGACCGCCGTTTTCTAAGGGTGGGCAAGTTGTCGCTCAGCCGATAGCCATGAGGCTTGCATTGCCGCCGGCCGCCGCCGTGTTGATAGAGGTCGACACCTCTTCGAGCAGCCAGTTGAGGCAGTAGGCTTCCGGATCGCTTGCCAGTTCCTCGGTCGTCGCTGCCTGGACCAGCAGAAGCGGACCAGGCAGCGCGGCGATCTTCTTATTGACGGCAAGAACCCTGTCGCGATCCCCTTCCACGAGCGCGCCGGAGAACGGCCCGTCCTTTTCCCAATCCGATGTCCAGGAAAGGCGGCCGGCGACAGCCGCCGGAAGGCCCCCCAGGACCGACTTCGATATGGAGCCCGCGTCGACAGCGATATGATTGCCTGTGGAGAGGGCGGCGGCGATCTGGCGGTGCAATCCGGCTTCGGTCTGCGGCACGAGCAGGATACGGCCGCGCGGATGGAGCGCATAAAGATTGCGCTCGCCGACCGGGCCGGTAAGCTCACGTTCCAGTCCGAGCGCTGAGCGGCTTGCATAGCCGCGCGCCGCTTCCCCTTCCGCCGTCAGGCCCTTCTTGTCGAGCCAGACGATGTAATCGCGAAGGGCAACGTCGGTATGCACGGAATCCTGCTGCGGAGGCACGGGCGCGCGCTGCACCAGCCGGCCGATGTAGAGCGGACCGCCAGCCTTTGGACCGGTTCCCGAGAGGCCACGGCCGCCGAAGGGCTGCACGCCGACAACCGCGCCGATGATGTTGCGGTTGACGTAGAGATTGCCGGCCTTGATGCGGCTCGTCACATGCGCGATCGTTTCGTCGAGCCGGGTGTGAAGCCCGAATGTGAGGCCGTAGCCCGAGGCGTTGATATCGTCGATCAGCCGGTCGAGGCCGTTCCGCTTGAAGCGGACGACATGCAGGACCGGACCGAAGACCTCCTTCGTCAGGTCCGAAAGCGACTTGATCTCGATGATCGTCGGCGGAACGAAAGTGCCTTTTGCAGCGCTTTGCGGCAGCGGCAGCTGCTCCACCTTGCGCCCGGCCCCGCGCATCGCTTCGATATGCTGGTCGATTTCCGCCTTGGCGCCGTCGTTGATGACTGGCCCGACATCGATGCTCAGCCGATCGGTGCGGCCGATCGTCAATTCACGGAAAGCGCCCTTCAGCATGGCGAGCGTCCTGTCGGCGATGTCGTCCTGCAGGCAGAGAACGCGCAGCGCCGAGCAGCGCTGGCCGGCGCTGTCGAAAGCCGATGTCACGACGTCGGCCACGACCTGTTCGGCCAGTGCGGAGGAATCGACGATCATGCCGTTCTGGCCGCCGGTTTCGGCAATCAGCGGGATCGGCTTGCCGGTCGCTGACAGGCGCTCGGCGAGCTGCGCCTGGATCATGCGCGCGACCTCGGTCGAGCCGGTGAACATGACGCCGGCCGTTTCCTGCGCTCCGACCATGCCCGCGCCGAGGCGGCCGCTGCCGGGCACGAATTGCAGCGCGCCGACCGGCACACCTGCTTCGTGGAGGATCTTGACGCTCTCCGAGGCGATGATCGGCGTCACGCCGGCCGGCTTCGCCAGCACCGGATTGCCGGCGACGATTGCTGCGGCAACCTGGCCGGTGAAAATCGCCAGCGGGAAATTCCACGGGCTGATGCAGACGATCGGGCCGAGCGGCAGATGCGACGGGCCGAGAGTCTTGCGCGCCTGATCGGCGTAATAGCGCAGGAAATCGACCGCTTCGCGTACTTCACCGACCGCGTTGGCGGCGGATTTGCCGGCTTCGCGCATGATGATGCCCATCAGAACCTTGATGCGGGCCTGCATGATGTCGGCGGCCCGATCGAGACATGCGGCGCGCTCTGCCGGCGGCACAGCCGCCCATTGCGGCGCATAGGCGGCCGCCATCGCAACGACACGACCCGCCTCTTCGACCTTCAGTTCGGTGACGGTGCCGACGACGTCGCGGTGATCGGCGGGATTGAGGACATCGCGCGTCACCCCGTCGGTAGAACCGTCAGCGAGGATCGGAAGCGCATGCCAGGGGCTCTCGGCGGTGGAGGCGAGCGCCTGCGCCAGATCCGTGAGCGTGGTCTCGTTCGAGAGATCGAGCCCGCTCGAATTGGCGCGGGCGCTGCCGTAAAGCGCCTTGGGCGCGGCGATCTGCACATGTGGGGCGCCGACGACGGGCATGGCCGCGACGGTCTCGGCCGGATCGGCGATCAGTGCCTCGACCGAAACATTCGGATCGGAAATGCGATGCACGAAGGAGGAGTTGGCGCCGTTTTCGAGCAGGCGGCGGACGAGATAAGCAAGCAGCGTCTCATGCGTCCCAACGGGGGCATAGATGCGGCAGGGCCGGTCGAGCTTCTCCTTGCCGACGACCTCGTCATAGAGCGGTTCACCCATGCCGTGCAGGCACTGGAACTCGTATTTGCCGACCGCGAAATCAGGCCCCGCCAGATGATAGATCGTGGCCAGCGTCTGCGCATTGTGGGTCGCGAACTGCGGGAAAACGGCATCGGCGGCGGCAAGCAGCTTGCGTGCGCAGGCGATGTAGGCGACGTCGGTGTAGATCTTGCGGGTATAGACCGGATAATCGTCGAGACCATCCAGCTGGGCGCGCTTGATCTCCGCATCCCAATAGGCGCCCTTGACGAGACGGACCATCATCCGCCGCCCGGAGCGACGGGCGAGATCGATGATATAGTCGAGCACGAAGGGGCAGCGCTTGCCATAGGCCTGCACGACGAAGCCGAGCCCGTTCCATCCGGCAAGTTCCGGGACAAAGCAGAGTTCTTCGAGAAGATCGAGCGAAAGCTCCAGCCGATCGGCTTCTTCGGCATCGATGTTGAGGCCGATATCATAGGACTTGGCGAGAACGGCGAGCGCCTTGACCTTCGGCAGCAGCTCGCCCATCACCCGGTCGGCCTGCGCTCTCACATAACGCGGGTGCAGAGCCGAAAGCTTGATCGAAATGCCCGGGCCGTCGTAGATGCCACGCCCAGCCGCCGCCTTGCCGATGGCATGGATCGCCTTCTCGTAATCCTTGAAATAGCGCTCGGCGTCTGCTGCGGTCGTCGCCGCCTCGCCCAGCATGTCGTAGGAATAGCGGAAGCCCTTGGCCTCCAGCGGACGAGCGCGCTTCAGCGCCTCCTCGATCGTTTCGCCGGTGACGAACTGCTCGCCCATCATGCGCATCGCCATATCGACGCCGCGGCGGATGACCGGCTCGCCGGCGCGCGCGATCAGTCGCGTCAGCGCCGCCGACAGGCTGCGGTCGTTGACTGTCGAGGTGAGCTTGCCGGTGACGACGAGACCCCAGGTGGCGGCGTTGACGAACATCGATTTGCCGCCGCCGATATGCGAGGTCCAGTTACCCTCGGCGATCTTGTCGCGGATCAGCGCGTCGCGGGTATCCGTATCGGGAATGCGCAGGAGTGCCTCGGCAAGGCACATCAGCGCGACGCCTTCCTGGCTGGAAAGCGAATATTCCTGCACCAGTCCTTCGACGCCGGTGCCCTTGTGCTTGGCGCGCAGCGCCTCGATCAGCGTGCGGGCAGTGCTGCGGATGTCATAACGCTTCGCCTCGGAAACACGTGCGGCCGCAACGAGCGGCGGCAGGCATTCGGTTTCCGGACGGCGATAAGCGGCCGTGATTGCCTGGCGAAGCTCGGATTGCGGCCGGATCGGCGGCGCGAAGGCGGCAAATGGCGCGCCCTCAGCGGGATCATTGGAGGAGGCGGGGTCGATCGCTGCGTTCAACATGGGAGTCCCTGATCAGTGAATGTTTCGTCTAACGGATAAATGGAACACCGGGCTCGTCATCCCAGGTGGCATCGTCCGTAATAATCGGGCCGGAATATTCCGTCTCGCGGAGCGGGCGCGCATTGGGCTTGTCGCGCTTGAGGGTGAATGCGGCTGCGACCGCTCTTATCGCCACCGGCCGGTATTGAGCGAGCAGATCCGGTTTTTGATCGCCATCCGCTTTTCCCTCACGCATCCATGATCTCCCTTTTCAAGCGTCGCAGCTATCGATTCCGGCAATACGCCGAGCGGCTGCGCCCTTCCTCCCATTGCCGAGGCGTAATCTACCACAGTCGCGAGTCGCGATCTCACTTGATTTCAGCCGTTTTCACGCTGTATGAACTTATAAACCGAGCACCGAGAGTTCAAATGGCCACAGAAACCGACGTCTTTAGTGAATTGGACCAATTCGACAGAAAGATCCTCGCGGCACTCGCCGAGGACGGCAGGCTGTCGATCACCGATCTCGCGGCGCGCGTCGGGCTTTCGAAGACGCCGTGCCAGATTCGCTTCAAGCGACTGATCAGCGACGGCTACATCGAAGGCTTCAAGGCCGTCCTCAATCCGTCGAAAATGCAGCTCGACCACATCGCCTTCGTCGAGGTGAAGCTCTCCGATACCCGCGAGGATGCGCTGAGGAGCTTCAACGAGGCCATCAAAAAGATCAGAGAAGTCGAAGAGTGCCACATGATCGCCGGCCGGTTCGACTATCTCCTGAAGATCCGCACCCGCGACATCGGCCGTTATCGCCGCGTCCTCGGCGAGCGCATCTCGACGCTGCCCCATGTTGCCAACACCTCGACGAATGTGGCGATGGAGACGATCAAGGAAGGTTGGGACAAGTTCGGGTCGAGCCTTTCGTGAACGGCGGGGTTGCCGACAGTTACGCCAAGCCGATATTCGGCCACTGAAGCGCAGGTGAGGGTCAAAATGGATCAGGCCAATAGTCCGCAAGGCTCGGCGAGTGAACAGAGGGAAGCGCGCCGGCTGCAATACCTTCCCTGGGAACGCAGTGCGTCGGACCTAGATCATCCTGCCCATCTCGCCCGCAAGGCTGAGCTTCGGCGATCATGCGGCGCTGAATTGGCCGCGACGTCCTATATCGCCGAACATGCGGCGGTTTTCACCGAAAGCCTGACAATGGGCGAGCGGTCCTGGATTGCCGGGCACGCGCTCGTGCGGGGCGACGTGGTCCTCGGCGACGATTGCAGCGTCAATCCTTTTGCCTGCGTTTCCGGCAAGGTGACCTGCGGCAATGGGGTCAGGATTGCCTCGCATGCATCGATTGTCGGCTTCAATCATGGCTTCGACGATCCCGATCGGCCCATCCATCGTCAGGGCGTCGTCAGCATCGGCATCATTATCGGCGACGATGTCTGGATCGGCGCCAATTGCGTGATCCTCGATGGCGTCACGATCGGCAACGGCGCCGTGATCGCCGCCGGAGCGGTGGTCACGCAAGACATTCCTGCGCTAGCGATTGCCGGCGGTGTACCGGCAAAAGTGCTGCGGAGCCGGGGGGCATCTGCGAGGAAATCCGGCACTGGAGAGATCGAAGATCAATTGGGCAGGCTCGGGCAGAAGGCGAAAGCGCAATGGCCCGATATTCTTGGCCGTTGGAAAACACCCGAAGGCTATGAATCGCTGGAAGCGGACGGCGTCAGGCGCCCGGCGATCCGGCATCTCTGCGATGCCATCGAGATTGCGGCCGGCTTCGGGCATCTGCCGCCCGGATTCGATCTGTCGCAGACCGTCGAGCGTCTCCAGGGCCTGCAGGATCGGGAGACCGGCCTTTTCCCGGAAGAACATTCGCCCGGGCATGGCCGGGCGTTGCGGCAGGATCCGAAGGCACTCTACAACGTGCTTTCGGTCGGCTATGCGCTTGAACTGCTTGGTTCCGGGCCACAACACCCGATCCAGGCGGTGCAGCTCGACGCCGAAGAGCTGGAGCAATGGCTGAACGCCCTGCCCTGGCCGAGCCGGGCGTGGCATGCCGGCAGCGTGGTCGATGCGATCGGAACCGGCCTCTATTTCAATAGCAGGTCTTTCGGCATCAGAGGTCCAAGACAGGCGCTGTTCGAGTGGCTGAACCGCAAGGCCGACAGCGTCTACGGCCTGTGGGGACAGCCGACAGCACTGGAGGGATGGCTCCAGCCGGTGAACGGTTTTTATCGCCTGACGCGCGGCACATACGCCCAGTTCGGGATTCCGCTTCCGCACCCGCACGCCACGCTCGAAACGGTTCACCTCAACTATCGCAACCACAAGGGCTTCGTTGCCGAGAAATACAATGCCTGCAACCTGCTCGATACGATCCATCCGCTCACGCTGATTGCCCGGCAGACCGATTACCGCCGCGCCGATGGCGAGGCGGTCGCCCGCAGCCTCATCTCGCGGGCGCTGGACAGATGGCGGGATGGCGAAGGCTTTCCATTTGCCGACGGCGGCGAAGCGAGCCTGCAGGGAACGGAGATGTGGCTTTCGGTCATTCACCTGGCGGCCGATTTCCTCGGCCTCGCGGACCAGTTCGCCTTTGTCCCCAAGGGGGTTCACAGGACGTCAACTCCGGGGCTCGGCCTCTGATCAGCCGTGCAGCGATAGTAGGTTATGCCGCTAGGCATGTGTTCAACGCCGAAAGCTGATTGCCGGGGTCCAAAAGTATCAAACTGGAACTCGCACTGGCCACATCATGCCAGCCAGGCAGGAAGACAGCTTTCCAGCCCCGGGAGGTCTGAGCGTTGGCGCGAAATCGCTTCAGTGCGCCCTCAAGGCCGCCGCGCGATGCTGCGAGGGCGTCTGCCCGAATGTGCGCTTGAACGTCCGCGTGAACTGCGAGGCGTTTTCGAACCCGACGTCCAATGCGATCTCGATGAGCGGCGCCTTTGACTGGGCAAGGATCGATTTTGCCCGCTCCATGCGGACGCGGTTGTAGGCCTTGGCAGGCGACATTCCCGTCTTTTCGATGAAGATCCGCTCCAGTTGCCGCCTTGAGAGGCCGACCATGGCGGCGAGCTTCTCGATCGGCATGCTGCCGTCGACGAACTGCTCCATGGTGATCATCGCCGCCTTAACTCGAGCGTCGTCATAGTCGTCATAGAGCGGACGCCTCGGCTGAATATCCGATGGCGTTCGGGCCTTCTCGATCTGAAGCACCTCGAGGGCGTTTCGTTCGGCGTCGCGGCTGATGTACTTCCTCACCAGCAGTGCCGCCATATCGGCACTGCTGCTGCCACCCGCGCAGGATCCGCGCTGGCGATCGAGATTGAAGAGCCGATCGGAGCGGACGGCAAGCTCCGGAAAGCGCTCGCGAAACTCCTTGTAATGCAGCCAGCTGACGCAGGATTCATGCCGCTTCATCAGGCCCGCGGCGGCAAGGATGAACGTACCGGTGCACACGCCGATCAGCGGCACCTTCTTGGCATCCGCCTGCTTGAGGAATGTGATGGTCTGCTGGTCGACGGGGTTCTCCACGCTCAGAAGGCCGCCGACGACGGCGATATAATCGAAGCGCGCGGGATCGACGAAGTCCGACGTCGGAGCGACCTGGACACCGCAGCTCGAAGTGATCAGGTGCCGCGTGCTGCCGATCACCTGCCAGTCGGCAAGCACCCGTCCGGACCGGTCCTGCTCGTCGCTGGCTAGCCGCAGCGTATCCACGAACAGCGCAAAGGCGGACAGCGTGAACGACCGCGATAGAACGAAGCCCACCTTCAGCCGGGCCGCCTGCTTCGTGCCATCGTCTACCAATCGATGCTGTTCAGGTCGCATGTTCATCTCCTGGCCCTCCAAACGCGCTCATCGAATCTGAAAACCGTTCGCCAGCGGATCGCGCGTCGACGAAAATAGTATTGCTCCCGATCACCCGCGGCCAGCCCCCGATACTCCGAATGTCGGTATAAGGTACGATGTTCGATGACGGGCGGGGCCGTTTCGAACATTAAGGCAAGTGCTGCGAACAGCGGATGAAGGTTGGCATCGAGCCAATCGGCGGCCGAAACCAGGAAAGCGCCGGGCGAAGCCCGCGAGTCCGAATTATTCATCACTTCTTCCCCGTTTACCGGTGAGCGGCGCTCTGCCTTATTCGGTCAATCGCCATGATCATACCACGACCGTAATTGCTGTAGTGATGGAGGTCGCGATATCGACCGTCCTGATCGCGCCGCAGATTATTTCTCGTCGCCGGCGTGAACCAGTAATGCCCGCGACGGCCGAGTTCCAACGCCGTCATCAGGCTCAGGTCGATCCCCGCCATGATGGTCGGAACCGCAAAAGGAGCACGGAAGTCGAACAACATCGTTGCCGCCCCGCAGAAAGCCTCCCACAAAAGTTTTCATTGTTATGACTCCTGGTTTTCGTTCCCATTCTCATAGAAGCCTGCGGGCGGCAGTCTTGATATTGCGCCGGCCGAGGATCATCCCTCGCGGCCGGCTCGCAATTCCTGAAAGCGGATAACCGAGTTGATGCCGAGCCATGCGATGGGCTCGGGCGGCAATCTCGTCGGTTCCGGCTGGTTCTTGTATGTGTCGAGCTCGGGGCTTGCGGCTCCCGTCGCAAGATCTGCGGCCATCATGCCGGCAAAGGTGCTCTTGACGGTGCCGAGACCGTTTTCGCAGCAGGCGGAAAAAAGCCCTTCCTCGACCTCACCGAACGCCGGCACATGGTTTCGACTGAGGCAGAGTGCTCCCGCCCAGCTGTACTCCATCGGAAGGCGCTCCAGTCCGGGGAACCGGACATCGAACGAGCGGCGCTGTTCGGCCGCAATGCCGGCGACCCGCTTCTCCGATACTTTCAGGCTCGGGTCGTAGGTGAACCTGGTCCTGACGACGATCCGCGAAAGCCCATTCTTGGTGATCTTGCGCACCGTTGCGCCCATCGGATCGGCCGGCAGCAGCGCCCAGCGATCGACGCCGCTGACATCGCCGCCGAATTCATTCTGGGAAAAGGCCGATGTCATCGACGCATAGGTGAAGATGTGCATCAGCCGGCCCCGGAAGTGGCCGAAGCTCTGAATATGGCCGTTTACACCCAGAATGACCTTGGGCGCAGAAACGGAACCACGCGCGGTCTTCGCCTTCCAGGTTCGGCCATCGCGCGCAAGCTCCAGAACCGGCGAATGCTCGTGAATCGTGCCTTTCGAGGAAAGCCCGTGTGCCAGGCCGCGAATATAATCGGCGGGCTGGATCATCACGGCACCAGGCGTATAGAGCCCGCCGAGATAGTAACGCGAGCCTGTCATCTCCCGCATCTGATCGGCGTCGAGAACGCGATGTTCCTCGCCGATCTTTTCGAGCGACTTCCGATAGTTGTCGTTGAGCCCCAGCCCCCGCTCGGAAGCCGCGGCATTCACCTTGCCCGCCGGATCGAAGGTCTCTGCGGAGAGGCCGTATTCGGCTGCGGCGTCGGCAGCAAAGGAGATTGCCAGACGGTTCTGGCGAATCTCGTCCTTGGTCGCCGCTTCGTCGGCGACCGAATATTCGCCCGAGGACAGATTGTGCGGCACGTCGATCATGAAGCCGGAATTTCTCCCGGCCGGTCCCTTGGCGAGTTCGCGCGCCTCCAGGATCACAATCTTGTCCTGGGGCCGCGACTGCGAAAGGCGGCGGGCCGCCGACAGGCCGGCAAATCCGCCGCCGATGATCAGCCAGTCGGCGGTGATGTCGTGTTCAAGCGCCGTCACGGGAAAGGTGCGCTCGCTGGTCGCCTCCCATCCCGAGACACCGGTATCCGTTGGCAGGTGCTTGATCACATGACGGCTCATCGGATCGTCTCGTCGACAGATCGTTCGGATACGTCGATCCAGATGGTCTTGAGCTCGCAGTAATTGTCGTGGGCGAAGATCGACTTGTCGCGGCCGCCGAAGCCGGACTCCTTGTAGCCGCCGAACGGTGTGCTCGCATCGCCCTCGCCGAAGCAGTTGACGGTGACCAGACCCGCACGGATATCCCGCGACACCCGGATCGCATTGCGCAGGCTGCCCGTGTAGACCGACGCGGTCAGACCGTAATTGGTGTCGTTGGCAAGAGCCACGGCTTCGGAGAGGGTCTCGAATGTCGTTACCGACAGGATCGGCCCGAAAATCTCCTCCTTAAACAGGCGGCTGGCAGGCGTGACGCCGTCAACCACCGTGGGTTCGATGAAGACGCCGTCCTGGGTTTGCCCGCCGAAGGCCAGCGAAAGCTTCTCGCTCTTCACGTCATCGAGGAACGACCTCACCTTGTCGAAATGGCTCTTGCTGACGAGCGCGCCGATGCGGTTTTCCGGATCGAGCGGATCGCCGGTCCTCCACTCGCGCATATAGGCGCCGATCCGCTTGAGAAGTTCATCCTTGATGCTGGCCTGAACGATAAGGCGCGAGGATGCGCTGCAGTTCTCGCCCATATTCCAGAAGGCGCCGTTGACCACCTGCTCGGCGACGAGATCGAGATCTTCAGCGTCTTCAAGCACCACGGCCGGGTTCTTGCCGCCGCATTCGAGCACCACCTTCTTGAGGTTTGAATCGGCAGAATAGTGGAGGAAGCGACGGCCTGTGGGGGTCGATCCGGTAAAGGCGACCATGTCGACATCCATATGCAAGCCGAGCGGTTCGCCGACATCCTTGCCGCTGCCGGTGACGACATTGAAAACGCCTGCCGGGATGCCGGCCTCGAGCGCCAATTCGGCGACACGCAGCGTCGTCAGCGTGGTTTCCTGGGCGGGCTTGACGATCACCGAGCAGCCCGCGGCAAGCGCCGGCGCGATTTTCCAGGCCAGCATCAGCAGCGGGAAGTTCCACGGCAGGACGCAAGCGACCACGCCGATAGGTTCACGAACCACCATCGCCAGCGCATTGGGGCCGACCGAATTCGTGTTGTCGTACAGCTTGTCGATCAGCTCGGCATGCCAGCGGATCGTGTGGATCGTGTCAGGGACATCCACGGTCTGGCACTCGCGGACCGGCTTGCCGCTGTCGAGGCTTTCCATGACGGCAAGCTCGTGACGATTGCGCTCCAGCAGCTTTGCAAACTTGAGCAGCGTTTCCTTGCGTGCGCCAGGCGTCAGCTGACGCCAGCGGCCATCGTCGAAGGCTTCGCGGGCCTTGGCGACCGCATAGTCGACGTCGCTTGTATCACAGGCGGCGATCTCGGCGAGGAGTTCGCCGGTTGCGGGATTGGTTGATTTGAAGGTCTTGCCCGACTTCGCCGGACGGTACGCGCCGTCGATGAAGGCATTGGTTGGCAGATGGAGTTCTTTGGCGAGTGCCTTGTATTCGGCGGCGGTCAAAGGTTCATGCATGGTTGGCTCCCGACGTGATCTGGGCGACCGTGCGCTTCAAAGTGGCGACGACAGTCTCAAGGGTTCTCTTCTCTTCGGAGGTCATACCGCGTAGCGGCGCGCGCACCGGGCCCGCCTTCAGGCCGATGATCTCGCAGCCGTGCTTGATCGACTGGACGAACTTGCCGCATTCGAGGAAATCCATCAGCGGCAGCATCGCGCTCATGATCGCCCGGCCCTTGTCGAAGTTCTTCTCGACGACGCAAGCCTCATAGAGGGCGACATGCTCGCGCGGCAGGAAATTGGAGCCGGCGCAGACCCAGCTTTTCGCACCCCAGGCGAAGAATTCGAGCGCCTGGTCGTCCCAACCGCAGGACAGCGAGATGTGGGGAAACTTCCGGGCGAGCCGGTGAAGATTGCCCATGTCGCCGGAGCTTTCCTTGATGGCGACGACATTCTTGGACTTGCCGACGCGGGAGAAATACTCCTCGCCCATCACCACACCCATGCGGGCGGGATAGTTGTAGAGCATGATCGGCAGGTTGGCGGCGCGATCGACTGTGAGGGCATGGACCGCATTCTCGCGTTCGGTCGGCAGCGCATAGGGCGGCGACGAAACCAGGATCGCATCCGCGCCGATTTCCTTTGCAGCCTTCGCATATTCGACCGAATCCTCGGTGCGCGTGGCGCCGGTGCCGATGATGAGCGGCAGCCGCGTGCCGATGACCTCTTTGGCATAGGCCGCGAGTTCGAAACGCTCCTGGCTGCTCTGGGCGTAATATTCGCCCGTCGAGCCGCCGACGATGATGCCATGCACGCCCGCCTTGATCAGCGACTCGAGCACGGCAGCGAATGCCGGCCGGTCGATCTGCCCATTTTGATCGAGCGGCGTCACCGCCGGTGTATAAATCCCCTCAAATTTCACGATGACTTCTCCAATAATTGCGTGGCGGGACCGCCCACGAAGGCGTCCGCCTTGAGGCCTTGCGGAGCGATGAACATCTCCATGTTCTCGCGGGACAATTCCCAGTGTTCGAAAACGAGGTCGACGACGGCATCCTCATCGTGAGCGCCGAGCGCTGCGATAAAGCCGTCATGATGCTCGACGGCCAATCGAAGCCGCCGCCGCATGTCCTCGTTTCTCGGCCGGAAGAACGTATGACCGATGCGCGCATGGTCGATGAGCAGCCGGCCGAGGCTCGGCTGCATGTAGACGTTGCCCGACATCTCGCCGAATATTTCGTGAAAGCGGTTGTTCTCCAGCACCATCGCCAGAGCGTCCATGTTCTCGCTGGCGGCGCGAAACCGCTCCTGCGTCTGTTTCAGGTCCGACAGCTGCGCGGGCTTGAAGTTCTGCACGGCCAGACGACCGATCGCCGCATAAATCATCGGCGCGACGAGGAAGAAATTGCGCAGCGTGGAGTGGTTCATCGGGATGACCCGCGCACCCCTGTTCTCGCGAATATCAATATAGCCCTCGCCGGCAAGGCGACGGAATATGTCCCGCACCGGCGTCCGCGACAGCCCGTACTTCTCGCTCAGACTGGCCTCATCCAGATCAGCGTCCGGATCCAGCTCCATCGTCAGAATCTGGCGTTTCAGGTCTTCGTAGAGATTGCTCTTGGGTGTCTTCGCCATCGTCGATCTCCGGCCATTCGTTGCTCTACTGCCGGGAAGATGACACGCCTTTCAGCAGGAGTCAATAATTGTGTACTCTGAGTACACAATTCGTATTCGAACAAAACACAATTCTTTCGGCACCACGAAAGTTTGCCTTGATCGAACGCGAAGCCGTCAGTGAACGTGAGGATTCCGGGCGCGCGACGCTCAATGAGGGCGCGGTCAAGCTGATGGTGGATAGCAATGTGTGGGAAGCGGCCGAGCGCGGCCGTCATGGAACATTGGTCGTCCAATGATCGGGGAACGCCGGGGTCGGCGCTCCCCGGGAAGCTTTAAGCGGCAAGCACGCCGCTCTTCTTGGCAGTCCAGGTCGCGATATAATCCATCAGGCCGGGCGACAGGCAATCATAGGGCTCCAGACCCGACGCCTTCAGCTGCGCCCGGACAGCATCCATCTTGGCGGGATCGAAGCCGCTTTCGATGATTGACGACACGAAGGCCGCAAAGGTCGGCTTGGCCCAGCCGCTTTCCTGGAAGCGCTCCGGATGGACGAACGACAATCCCTGGAAGGGGTGTTCGCG
The DNA here is from genome assembly GCF_002204185.1 of Rhizobium esperanzae. GTDB lineage: Bacteria > Pseudomonadota > Alphaproteobacteria > Rhizobiales > Rhizobiaceae > Rhizobium > Rhizobium esperanzae. Next base: position 235,936 of record NZ_MXPU01000009.1, read on the forward strand.
CTTGACCGGCCCATACATATGCACGCCGCATTCCTTGCAGGCGTGCCGTTGGATCAGAGCAGCGGGATCGACGACAGCGAGCTTGTCGCCGTTCTCGAGCACTTCGACGCTCTCGGTCGGAGCGACCGCCACGACCGAAAAGACAGCGCCCTCGGGCTTCCAGCACTTGGTGCAGCCGCAGGCGTGATTGTGGGCGATATCACCCTTGATCCTGACCTTGACCGGATTGCTCGTGCACTTGCACACGAGCGTCCCGCCTGTGAAAGCAGCGTCAGTCGCTCGAAAGCCTGAATCCACTGCCGGATGAATGGCTATGCTGCTCATTGCTTCTCTCCTTCCCTCCCTGGCCGTTTGCGAAATGCCCGGCCGAGCTCTGCAACTAGTTTGTCAGCTTCTGCGCATGCCAGCGCAGATGGTCTTCCATGAATGTCGAAATGAAGAAGTAGGAATGGCCGTAGCCTTCCTGCATGCGAAGCTTGAGGCCGATGCCTGCCGCTTCGCAGGCTTGTCTCAGCTCGTCGGGGCGCAATCCATCCTCCAGGAAGCTGTCCGCCGTTCCCTGATCGACGAAGAGTTCGGGGAACCGATGTCCGTCCTCGATCAGCGAGCAGGCGTCATAGGCCCGCCAAGTCTTTTCGTCGGCGCCGAGATATTTCCGGAATGCCGGCTTCGACCAGCCGGAAACCGACGGATGGCTGATCGGTGCGAAGGCCGAGCAGCTCCGGAAGCGGTCCGGGTTTTTGAGCGCGATCGTGATCGCGCCGTGTCCGCCCATCGAGTGACCGAAGATCCCCTGACGGTCCATGTCGACCGGAAATTCCGCAGCAAGGAGCCGCGGCAGCTCGTCGACGATATAGCTGTACATGCGATAATTGGCCGAATAGGGCGGCTCCGTGGCGTCGACGTAAAAGCCCGCACCCTTGCCGAATTGCCAGTTGTCGGCCTCATCGGGAACGTGGTCACCGCGGGGGCTGGTATCCGGACAGACAATGACGAGACCGAGTTCGGCGGCAAGCCGCCGATACTCGCCCTTGTCCATGACGTTAGCATGCGTGCATGTCAGGCCGGACAGATACCATAGAACCGGCAGCTTGCCCGCGGCGGCCTGCGGCGGCACGAATACCGCGAAGGTCATGTCGCAGTCGCAGACTTCGGAGCGATTGACGTAGACCCCTTGAGTGCCGCCGTAAGACTTGTCGATCGAGATGGTTTTCATAGCTTAGTAGACCACCACGCCGCGGATGCTTTCACCCTTGTGCATCAGGTCGAAGCCCTTATTGATGTCTTCGAGCGGCATGGTGTGGGTGATCATCGGATCGATCTGGATCTTGCCCTGCATGTACCAGTCGACAATCTTCGGCACGTCGGTGCGGCCGCGTGCGCCGCCGAAGGCGGTGCCCATCCAGTTGCGGCCGGTCACCAGCTGGAACGGCCGCGTCGAGATCTCCTGGCCGGCGCCGGCCACGCCGATGATGATCGACTTGCCCCAGCCGCGATGGGAGGCTTCCAGCGCCTGGCGCATCACCTTGGTGTTGCCGGTGCAGTCGAAGGTGTAGTCGGCGCCGCCGATCAGGTCGCCGCCCCGCTTGGTCATGTTGACCAGATAGGGAACGATGTCGTCGCCGACCTCCTTCGGATTGACGAAATGCGTCATGCCGAACTTCTCGCCCCAGGCCTTGCGATCCGGGTTGATATCGACGCCGATGATCATGTCGGCGCCGGCAAGGCGCAAGCCCTGCAGCACGTTGAGGCCGATGCCGCCGAGACCGAAGACGATTGCCGTCGATCCGATCTCGACCTTGGCGGTGTTGATGACGGCGCCGATGCCGGTCGTGACGCCGCAGCCGATGTAGCAGACCTTGTCGAAGGGGGCGTCGGGATTGATCTTGGCAAGGGCAATCTCCGGCAGCACCGTGTAATTGGCGAAGGTCGAGCAGCCCATATAGTGGTGGATCTTGTCCTTGCCGATCGAGAAGCGCGAAGTACCATCCGGCATCAGACCCTGGCCCTGGGTCGAGCGGATGGCGGTGCAGAGGTTGGTCTTGTGCGACAGGCAGGAATAACATTCGCGGCATTCCGGCGTGTAGAGCGGGATGACGTGGTCGCCCTTCTTCACCGAGGTGACACCGGGGCCGACATCGACGACGATGCCGGCACCCTCATGGCCGAGGATCGCCGGGAACAGGCCTTCCGGATCGGCGCCTGACAGGGTGAAATCGTCGGTGTGGCAGATGCCGGTCGCCTTGACCTCGACCAGCACTTCGCCGGCCTTCGGCCCCTCCAGCTGCACGGTCATCACTTCAAGCGGTTTTCCGGCCTGAACGGCTACGGCGGCGCGAACGTCCATTTGATAATCCCTCCTGTTAATTCAATTCGGTTGTTAAAATATGCGAAGATACGACCGCGAGATCGAAACGATCTGCCTCGGCCTCACCTCGATCATCCGGGCTCGACCTGACACCACACCGCAAGAAGCGGCTGGGCCGTACATCTTATCGCAAAGGATTGTCCGGCATCATTTGCGAAGACCGTTCCGGTCGCGGCAGAAAACCACTGGGAATCACCAAGGCAGATTTCTCCTGGCGAAAGCAGAATGAAGGCGCGCGGCTGGGTCTGAACATGATCGGGGAAGCGGGTGTAGCGATCCATGTAGATCACGCCGACCCGTAGATCGGCGCGCTCCTCCATGCCGCCAGGACCGACCAGAACGGCGTGGGAGTGCGTATTGCCGAAGTTGAGGCTGGCAAACGGGCCGGTGCGGCCGCGCCTCCAGAGCAGCCTGTCGGCGAGGCTCTTGAACTGGCCGGCGATCGCCTCGTATTTCCGTCCCGACTTCGCCAGATGACTGATGGCCTCATCCAATCCCTCGGGCACACCGGGAAGAGGGCCTCCTTCCGGGTGCACCTTGCCTGTCTTGAGCAGCCTCTGAAGGACCTTGCCCGCAACGAAACTGGCAACGGCGGGAGCGTCGGCCGATAGCATCAGCCCACCGATATCGTTGAGAAATTCCTGCAGCGGCCGGGGACGCCGTTCCCTGCCGATGTCGTGCAGCCTGATATAGGCCGGCTTTTCCTCATCGTTCAGGAGAAGGTCGGCACCAGGTCTGATTGGACGTCCCGCCATGCGCGCCACGTTCGGTCCCCCTCGCTCAGAGCGCCTTTTGCAATTCCGGCAGTGCGTCGAAGAGATCGGCGACGAGGCCGTAGTCGGCGACCTGGAAAATCGGCGCCTCCTCGTCCTTGTTGATGGCGACGATCACCTTGGAATCCTTCATGCCGGCCAGATGCTGGATGGCGCCGGAGATGCCGCAGGCGATATAGAGATCGGGCGCCACCACCTTGCCGGTCTGACCGACCTGCCAGTCGTTCGGGGCATAACCGGCATCGACGGCGGCGCGCGATGCGCCGACGGCAGCACCGAGCTTGTCGGCAACCGGCAGGATGACTTGCCTGAACTTCTCGGCCGAGCCGAGCGCCCGGCCGCCTGATATGATGACCTTCGCCGAGGTCAGTTCCGGACGTTCCGAGGCCGACAGCGCATCGGAGACGAACCGCGACAGGCCCGGGTCGGAGACGGCCGGGATCGCCTCGACAGAGGCAGAGCCGCCTTCAGCTGCAGAGGCGAAGCTGGCGGTGCGCACGGTGATCACCTTCTTGGCATCGCTTGCCTGTACCGTCTGAATGGCGTTGCCGGCATAGATCGGCCGCTTGAAGG
>NZ_MXPU01000010.1 GCF_002204185.1 Rhizobium esperanzae
GTGCGCGAGGAACTGCTGACCTCAGTGCCGGGTGTCGGGCCGACAACGGCGCGCACGCTACTGGCCGAACTGCCCGAACTCGGCAGCCTCGATCGGCGCCAGATTGCTTCGCTGGCAGGGCTTGCCCCCTGGACGCGGCAATCGGGCAAATGGAAGGGCAAGAGCTTCATCGGCGGCGGCCGCGGCAAGGTGCGGGCCGTGCTGTTCATGGCCGCCCTCGTCGCCAGCCGCTACAATCCCGACCTCAAGGCCTTCCGCGACCGCCTGGTCGCGCAAGGCAAGCCCAAGATCGTCGCAATCGTCGCCACCATGCGCAAGCTGCTCACCATCCTCAATGCCATCATCAGGGACGGACGACCATGGCAAAACGCTTGACAAACAAGACAGTCGCTCTCCCCGCGCGCGGGGAGAAGGTGCCGGCAGGCGGATGAGGGGCTGGCCAGGCGGATACGCGAGAAATGATGTCGGATAAGAAAACTGGTGCTGCCGAGTGGGATTGAACCACCGACCTCACCCTTACCAAGGGTGTGCTCTACCACTGAGCTACGGCAGCAGGACCAGATCCGCGTGGAGCCGGGCGGCTCAATTGCGGGAACGGGGCGGCTATTGCCACAGCTTGACGACAAGCGCAAGCCGCAAAATCCAACTTCGCGTGGATAGAGGTGCAAGGGACTTTTGGATCGGCGCGAATTCGGCTAATTCTATATGCATGAACGACAAGACCGAAACCGGCCAGAAGAGCCGTAAAGAGGCGATCGAGGCACAGGCGAAACTGCGCCGCGAGCGCGCCGCCGAAAAGCTCAGGGAAAATCTCTCGAGACGCAAACAGCAGGTGCGCGCCCGCCGTTCCGGCCAGGCCGACGAAACAAACGGGCTGCCCGCCGCAAAAATGGACGAATCGTAATGTTCCGTCCCGGACGAATTGAAGCCTCTTCGTAAATCCCCTAAAGACCTCACTCCCTTTCAAGGCAGAACTTTCAGGAAGTAAGCGCACATGGATCGTATCAGAATTGTCGGCGGTAATGAGCTGAATGGCATCATTCCGATTTCCGGCGCCAAGAATGCCGCACTGCCGCTGATGATCGCCTCGCTTCTGACCAGCGATACGCTGACGCTGGAAAACGTGCCGCATCTGGCCGATGTCGAGCTTCTGATGCGCATTCTCGGCAATCATGGCGTCGATGTCGCCGTCAACGGCCGCCGCGAGCGCCAGGAGGATTCCTACGCCCGCACGATCCATTTCACCTGCCGCACCATCGTCGATACCACCGCTTCTTATGAACTGGTCTCGAAGATGCGCGCCTCCTTCTGGGTCATTGGACCGCTCTTGGCGCGCGAAGGCCATTGCCGCGTGTCACTGCCGGGCGGCTGCGCCATCGGCACGCGCCCGGTCGATCTCTTCATCGATGGCCTGACGGCGCTTGGCGCGACCATGGAGATCGACGCAGGCTACATCAACGCCAGGGCGCCCGACGGCGGTCTGATCGGCGCGCGCTACACCTTCCCGAAGGTTTCGGTCGGCGCCACCCATGTGTTGATGATGGCGGCAACGCTTGCCCGCGGCACGACGGTTATCGGCAATGCCGCCCGCGAACCCGAAGTCGTCGATCTCGCCAACTGCCTGAACGCCATGGGCGCAAAGATATCAGGCGCCGGCACCTCGACCATCACCATCGAAGGCGTCACCTCGCTCTCGGGCGCCCGTCATCGCGTCCTGCCGGACCGCATCGAGACCGGTACCTACGCCATGGCCGTCGCCATGGCCGGCGGTGACGTCGTGCTCGAAAATACCGATGTGGCGCTGCTCGAGACCGCGCTGGAAACCCTGCGCCGGGCCGGCGCCGACATCTCCGCGACCAATAACGGCATGCGCGTCAGGCGCAACGGCGCCGGCATCAAGCCGGTCGATATCGTCACCGATCCCTTCCCGGGTTTCCCCACCGATCTGCAGGCGCAGTTCATGGCGCTGATGACCCGCTCCTCCGGCATCTCGCATGTCACCGAGACCATCTTCGAAAACCGCTTCATGCACGTGCAGGAGCTTGCCCGGCTCGGCGCCAGGATCACGCTCTCCGGCCAGACCGCGAAGATCGAAGGTGTCCAGCGCCTGCGCGGCGCGCCCGTCATGGCGACCGATTTGCGCGCCTCCGTCTCGCTCGTCATCGCCGGTCTCGCCGCCGAGGGTGAAACTACGGTCTCCCGCGTCTACCACCTCGACCGCGGCTTCGAGCGGCTCGAAGCGAAGCTGACCCGCTGCGGCGCCGTCGTCGAGCGCATCAGCGAGTAAGAGACACCTTCATTCCAGTTGCGTAATCGGTCGCAGCATCTTATTTCCCTTGTCTGACGCATCGCCATTCCGGCGATGCCTGTTAAATAGCAAGAGCATGATGTCGTCCGAAAACAGCTCGCGCTTTCGGCATCCTGCTCTAGGGATTGAGCCTGAATGACCGACCTGAAGCTTGTTGCGCTCGATGACGAAGACCTCGCGATCATTTCTGCGCATATGCAGGATAGCGTCTTCAAGGTCGGCGATATCGACTGGTCGCCGCGCGGCGCCCAGTTCGCGCTTGCCGCCAATCGCTTCGTCTGGGAGAGTGCCGCGCGCAAGCGCAGAGGTTTCGAGCGCCGCCGCGCCGCTCTGGTGTTCAAGCGCGTGCTCGCCGTCCGTTCGCTCGGCATCGATCGCGGCAAACGCGATGAGGTTCTGTCGCTGCTGGCACTGCGTTTCGAGAAAAAGGGCGACGGGCCGGACGGCACAATCGAGCTGGCGCTGTCGGGCACGGCCTCGATTGCGCTCGACGTCGAATGCATCGAGGTCCAGATGGCCGATATCGGTGGCGCATGGCAGGCGGCTTCCAAACCCCGCCACCCCTGAAGTTTGAACATCGCGGTTCGAGTTGAGAAGGAATATAGCTCTTGGCAATCTGGCTGGATCAGGCATCGGAAGGTTTCGAGCAGCATTTTGCCGCTTTTCTGACGACAAAGCGCGAAGTGTCCGAGGATGTGAACGCCGTCGCCCGCGCCATCATCGATGATGTCAGGGCGCGCGGCGACGTGGCGCTGGCCGAATATTCGCTGAAATTCGACGGCATCGATTTTGCTACCGTGCCGATGCGCGTGACGCCTGAGGAGATCGACGCCGCGATCGAGGCGGTGCCCGCCGAGGTGCTGGGGGCGCTGAAGCTCGCGGCATTGCGCATCGAGAGCCATCATCGCCGCCAGCTGCCGAAGGATGATATCTACGAGGACGACATGGGCGTCGGTCTCGGCTCGCGCTGGACGGCGATCGAGGCGGTCGGGCTCTATGTTCCGGGCGGCACCGCGAGTTATCCGAGCTCTGTTCTGATGAATGCCGTGCCGGCCAAGGTCGCCGGCGTCGACCGTATCGTCATCGCCGTTCCCGCGACCGGCGGCGCCGTCAATCCGGCGGTGCTCGCCGCCGCCAGGCTTGCCGGTGTGAGCGAGATCTACCGCGTCGGCGGCGCCCAGGCGATCGCCGCTCTCGCCTATGGCACCGAGACCATCGCCCCGGTCGCCAAGATCACCGGTCCCGGCAACGCCTATGTCGCCGCCGCCAAGCGCCATGTCTTCGGCACCGTCGGCATCGATATGATCGCCGGCCCCTCCGAAGTGCTGGTGATTGCCGATAAGGACAACAATCCTGATTGGATCGCCGCCGACCTTTTGGCGCAGGCCGAGCACGATGCCAGCGCCCAGGCGATCCTGATCACCGATAATGTCGAATTCGGCAAAGCGGTGGAGCAGGCGGTCGAACGCCAGCTGAAGACGCTGAACCGCGCCGAGACGGCAGCGGCAAGCTGGCGCGATTTCGGCGCCGTCATCCTCGTTGCCGATCTGAAGCAGGCCATTCCGCTCGCCAACCGCATCGCAGCCGAGCATGTCGAGCTCGCCCTCGCCGATCCCGACCGGCTGCTCGACGGCATCCGCAATGCCGGCGCGATCTTCATCGGCGCTCATACGCCCGAGGTCATCGGCGATTATGTCGGCGGTTCGAACCATGTGCTGCCGACGGCGCGTTCGGCGCGCTTCTCCTCCGGCCTGTCGGTGCTCGATTTCGTCAAGCGCACCTCGATCCTGCGCCTGGGGCCGGCTGAGTTGCGCACCCTCGGCCCGGCGGCGATCGCGCTGGCGGTCTCCGAAGGCCTCGATGGCCATGCGCGATCGGTCGCGATCCGCCTCAACCTCGAAAGCTGAGGGCATGGCGGCGGGCGATTTCCGGCTTTGCGACGTCGTCCTCGACGATACGATCGGCCGTTCGACACCCGATGTCGAGCATGAACGCGCCGTCGCCATCTTCGATCTCATTGAGGAGAACAGGTTCGAGCCGCTCGGCCATTCCGGTGGTCCTTACCGGCTGAACATCTCGCTGATGGATTCGAAGCTGGTGTTCGCCATCAAGACGGAAGAAGGCGGCGATGTCGCCACCCATATCCTGTCGCTCACCCCATTCCGACGAATCGTCAAGGATTACTTCATGATTTGCGAAAGCTATTACGAAGCGATCCGATCGGCCACGCCAAGCCGTATCGAGGCGATCGATATGGGCCGGCGCGGCATCCACAATGAAGGCTCGCAGACGCTGAAAGACAGGCTGGCCGGCAAGATCGAAGTGGATTTCGACACCGCCCGGCGCCTTTTCACGCTGGTCTGCGTGCTCTACTGGCGCGGATGACGGCGATGGAGCTCGCCGCCGACGTCGGGGACGCAAAAAGGCCAGGCGCCATCCTCTTCATGTGCGGCCTGAACGCCATCCGCTCGCCGATGGCCGAAGCGATCGCCCGTAGCATTCTGCCTGCCAATACCTATATAAGGTCCGCCGGCGTTCGCGCCGGCGAGCGCGATCCGTTCGTCGATGTCGTGCTCGACGAAATCGGGCTTTCTCTCGGGCGCCGCCAGCCGCAGACGCTTGATGAACTCGAAGACGATTATTTCGATCTGATCATCACGTTGTCGCCGCAGGCCCATCACGCCGCACTCGAGCTGACGCGGTCGAACGCGATCGACGTCGTCTACTGGCCGACCATGGATCCGACTGTTGTCAGCGGCACGCGCGAGCAGATACTGGACAGCTATCGCGAGGTGCGCGATCACCTGGCCGGCCTCATCGAGAGCCGGCTGCTCAAACGAAATGGCATTGCCGCGCAATCGGCATGAAAACAAATAAAGGAAAGCCTGATCAACAAGGTTCACAAACCTGCGTTGATTGTGTAGTTTCCGCCCAAATTTTAAAGGCGCGCGTTGCGCTGCCTCTGCAACCCACAGGAAGAAAACCACTATATGCCGAAAGAAGAAGTCCTCGAATTCCCGGGAATCGTCACCGAACTTCTGCCGAATGCGACGTTTCGCGTGAAGCTTGAAAACGAACACGAGATCATCGCCCATACCGCCGGCCGCATGCGCAAGAACCGCATCCGCGTTCTCGCGGGCGACAAGGTGCTTGTGGAAATGACGCCCTACGATCTGACCAAGGGCCGCATCACCTATCGTTTCAAGTAAGTCTGCCCGCTCCCGTCTGCCGATGGTCGAGGTTTCATGGCGCTGAAATACAAGCTCATTCTGGCCTCGGGCTCGCCCCGCCGCGTCGACCTGCTCAACCAGGCCGGCATCGAGCCTTCGCGCCTGATGCCGATGGATATCGACGAGACGCCGAAGAAGTCGGAGCATCCGCGTTCGCTCGCCCGAAGGCTGTCGGCCGAGAAGGCCGAGGCAGCGCTTGCCGCCATCAAGGGCGATATCACCTGGAAGGGGAGCTATATCCTCTCCGCCGATACGGTGGTCGCCGTCGGTCGGCGCATTCTCGGCAAGGCTGAATTCGCCGACGAGGCGCTGAGTTCGCTGCATCTCCTGTCGGGACGCAACCATCTCGTCTATACCGGCATCTGCCTGGTGACGCCGGACCGCAAGATCCGCCAGAAGATCGTCGAGACCAAGGTACGCTTCAAGCGCCTCTCCGGCTTCGAGATCGAGAACTATCTGGCGTCGGGCCAGTGGCGCGGCAAGGCGGGCGCCTACGGCATCCAGGGCCTCGCCGGCACCTTCGTGCAGAAGATGGTGGGCTCCTACACCAATGTCGTCGGCCTGCCGCTTTATGAAACCATTTTGCTTCTGACCGGCGAAGGCTTCGATGTGCATAGCCGGTGGCCAGAGGGCTGAGCCCGACGGTCGACGCCATAGGACGAACCGATCATGCCCGAAGACAAGAAAGCCGCCGCCAAGGTCGAACCGCTGCGCAAGACGCGTCCTTGCCCGGAATGCGGCAAGCCGTCGAATCGCGAACATTATCCCTTCTGCTCCAACCGCTGCCGCGAGGTCGACCTCTCGCGCTGGCTGACCGGCTCCTATGCCATTCCGGTGGCCGATGACGAGACAAAGGCCGATTATCCCGACGAGGAAAATTAATCCTTCGCCGCGATTTCCTGGCTGCCGCGCGCGAGAATTCGACCCGCGAAGCTCTTATTTTTCCTCATGAATCGGCAAAATCGAGAAGACCGTCAAAAAAGAGTCATTTGACGCTTGCCATGGGCGAACAAGATGCTATAACCCCGCTCGCTTCCGGGGCGAACCAAGGCCCCGCGGTTCTTTTCATCAAGAACACCGTAGAGAAGCGGGTTGGCCCAGGTAGCTCAGTTGGTAGAGCAGCGGATTGAAAATCCGCGTGTCGGTGGTTCGATTCCGCCCCTGGGCACCATCACGATAATCAGCATTGATATTGTTTGATTTTTCTAGCCTAAGTGTCCTGATATTATGCATGAACGAAAATCTCCGGACACATTTGTTCACGCGGCATGCCGAATTTAGCTCTCGCCTTCGCCCTTCGAAACCAGCTCGATCGCACTTTCGCAAGCGGCCTCTGATTGGCGGCTTTCGGCTCTGGAGATTGCATTGCCGCGCGGGCCGCAGACCCTTCGGGCTGGACGCCAAGACCTACTGCGACAAGACCGCTCCAATCTATTGGTGTGCATAAGGGAATGAATTGCGCCCCGAGGGATGCGCCGATCAGGACGCTGCTTGCTGGCCCTGACCAGCCCCTCAATTGTGAAATGCGAGCGGGGCTTCCGGCAATCCCTCCACGAACATGTTTCCACAAACGACAAACGTCCGCCCGCAGGCGTTTGTCGAGGTTATCGGATGTCCGCTGCTCATCACGCGACCTCCATCGCTCTCTGGAATATGACCGGCTGCTGGTCGCGCGGAATGCGGTGTTGGCCGCGCGCCATCGGGTGTTTGGGGAAGCCGTCTTTTGTCAGGCCAAGGCAGACGATGTCGACGAGCTGCTGGCGGGCGCGGTGCTTGAACCACGTGTCACGGCTGAGGTAATCGCCACCATTGCCCCATGCTGCCAGCACCGGCGTGTTCTGGTGACGGGCAATGATAAGGGCGCGATCGATGAAGTTGTCGCAGCGCGGACCGATCGAGTCCTTAGCCTTCATCATTTCCTTCGGGGATGGCGAGCGCCAGGCGTGAAGGTTGACGATTAGGATGCCGCCATAGCCCCAGAGCTTGGCAAACCAGATGAGCACGAGCACCGTCCGGTCATTGCGTCGGTGATCGGCGTCGGAGGGGTTGAGCATGCAGACGACGAGGATGGGCTTGCCCGCATCCCAAACGCGGCGCAGCTCGTCACGGTAGAAGGTGCAGTCGGAGATGGCAGCGCTCATCCGCATCTCGGTTTTGAAGAGATCGAGGCTCATCGGCGCTGCTTCCCGGTGATGACGAAGACGGCGCCGCTCTGTATGTTCGGCTGGACCGGATCGCCGCGCCCGATGCGGGTGAAGATCGCCTCGAGCTCGCCCTCGGCGGTATCCGCAGCTGAGCGATACTGAAGCACCGACTTGTACAACGCGCTTAGTATCTATCTGACAGCGATCGCCCCGTAACTACGCCGCGGGGCAATCGGTTGAATAGTCTCAGGAGCGGCTTTTCGACCTTCTCGTGAATGCGCCAGCAGAACAGCAGGGAGACCGCGACACCGATCGCGATGATGATATCGGGCGGCAAGGGATAGAATATCCACAGCGTCAGCAGTGCCGAAATCGGGACGGTGTGAAAGAGATAGAGCGTGTAGGAGGCCTCTCCGAGGTAAGCCCAGACGCTCTTTCCGGCATTGATCTGCATCGTGCCGAAAACGATCAATCCGGCAGGAATGCCATAAACTGCCACGCGCTGCAAAGCATCCTGACCGATCAGGAAGTCCAGCGTATCGCCGTGGGGTGCCATGCCGAGCGAGCCGGCGGCGAGAATTGCGATTGCGCCAACCGGTATGCCCCATCTCGCGCCTTTGACTGCCGGCGCGTACACCAAGGCGACACCTATCATGAATTCGAGGATGATGGGGTTGCCGAGGAACTGGAAAACCGGCGCTGTCGATCGGAACGTCAGCGACGCCGCGAAGATCCCGAGGATCGCCGGCAAGTAACGCCGGTCGAGGAGGACAAGCGTCGCCGCCCCATAGAAGAGCATTTCGAAACAGAGCGTCCATGCGGCAGGCAGGACGGGCGCTGTCATCTGATCGAACGCTGGCCACAGGGTAAGCGTCGCGATTGTCTCCCGCCAGCCGAAGCCGGATTTTGCGGCGATGAATGCTGCCGGGATAGATGCGAGATAGTACATCGGGAGGATGCGACGAATTCGTTTCCACGCGAATTGCTGCCATGTCAGTCCGCGCGCTGTCCGGGTGATGATGACCCCGGAAATGACGAAGAAAATATCGACGCCGGCGGTGCCCGCAACCTGGATCATCGGCGGGAAAATCCCGCTTGATCCGGTGGCTTGGTAGGCCGTCAGCGCCGCATGCAGGTAGACGACCATCAATGCGGCGATGAAACGCAGTACCTGTAGCGACCAGATCATGATTGTCCGTCAACCCCTCGATCACCAAGCCTAGCGAGAACAGAGCATTCACAAGCCGTCACGCAGTGGTCGTGGCGCGTTTGCCACGCATGGGCAGAAACGGAACCACCCGGGGGACGCGCTCGGCATATGATCGGTAGTCTGGAAATGCCGCCCGGAGAACCGTCTCTTCGTTCATCATCCGGCGAAGTTGCAGGCACCAATGCACGATTCCGAGAAATACCGTCCACGGAGAAAAGCTGAACAGGATCATCCCGATAACGAATATCTCCTCGGTCAGGTAGAGCGGGTGGCGGACAATGGAATATGGCCCCGTTGTGACCAGAGCTCTAGCACCCGGTGCTATGCTGAAACTGCGGCCGAGGATCGCAAGCATATATGCCGATGAAAGGCAGCCAATGATCATCAAAACCGTTGCGGTAAGACGCACAGTATCTGGCAATACCATTGGCGGCGGCAGGAAGGCGATTAGCAGGAAGAGGAAGGTGCCTGCCATCGCCGTCAGGTATGGTTCAACGCCGCGCGCAGACCGCACTTGGGGCATTCTCGTTAGGGTCACGACACACATCATGCCGATAAATAAGATCGCAGCGATCTCAGCTATTAGGAATACGACGCCCCTGGACGGATAGTCGCCGGTCGTCATCATCCGTGCGATCTTCGTCCACACACCTAGTATTGAGTAGGAGCAGATTCCAATACGGCCGATAATGTCTGCAATAATCAAGTGTCGATTGCTCATTGGTACCCCCGGCGTTGTTTGAACGCATCTTCGCACGGTTGCGAGAAATGGCAATCGCAACTGATTAAATCGGTAAATACCAACTATTGGGGATGTGACTTACACCGGCGTCCGTCAATGCAAGAACACGCGATGCTCCAGCAGCCGATCAATGCAGGCCCGGATCCGGATGCCTCGGATGATTTCGGCGTGAGTAGAAAGGCACGCGAGGGCGGCCAGGATGATCAACGCGGTTCCGAGGAGCGCGGTAGGCAACGGCAGTGACCAGTCGACATAACCGGGGAGTGACGTCCCACTGCGACCTGCTTCAGCTGTGCTTGCAGCCGCATTGGCAAGCACCAACCCGATCAGCGCAATATGAGCATGAACGAAGCGTGCCCTAAGAAACCGTTTCGGATGAAAAGAAAGATAGACGCCGAAAATCGCCATCGATGCAAACGCCCCGAGAAGCTCCCACGCCCCCATTCCCGCCACGCTAAGTAACATAAGGGGTAGGCGCAACACCGGCAGCAAAGTCAGGTAAAGCGCCCAAGCAAACGGGCGTGATGGATACGTCGCCAGCAGTAGCATGCTGGCGGCAAATACTGCGCCGATGGCATAGACCAAAGCAGGTCCGAGACGAACAACAGTCAGAACCAAGACACGCATTCGCTTTTCTCCTTCGGCAGGCATCGTGGTTCTGGGCAGAATATTCGCAGTTGCTTGAGCAGGGCTTACCGCTCGATCGGCGCCCGCATGAATGACTCCGGCTGCGGAGATTTGCAATCTTCTACAAAAGTTATCCACCTTAACGAGGCGATTTCATGAACATCGACGACACGCCGCTGCGGCTGTTGCCGTCCGCCGCGTTAGGAACCTCATCGCGGCTTAACCTCAGCCACGCGGGCACCCTAGCATTTCACATAAAGCGTGTAGGTCCGGACAGGGCGGCCGAGGCTATCTGTGCCGTTCTTGAAAAACATTCGCCGGCGCGCTCACGGGCACGCATCTACTCGATACTCGCCAAAACCTCGGAGATAACCGAGAACTTCGTGGCCTGCCAGCGTCTGTAGTCGAGCACGAGCTTCGCCGAAATCCAGCAATCCCCACTCATTTGGGTAGCCTCCCATCCCAGCAGTCCTTGATTTTGCGCGGCCGCCAGCAATCTGCTGGCATGACTGCGGGAAATGACATATTCGGCCGCGGTCAATCGTGCCGAGACATCGCCCACCCAGGTGCGTTCACCTACGACCGGTGCCAGTGGCACACGCGACATGAGGTCGTGCAATATATTGCTTCCGGATTCGGACCTTACGAACAGCGTAATGCTTTCGGGCGGGTTATACCAATCCGGATGGTTAAACAGCCGACGTGCAATACGCGGCTGAGCGCGATACAGAATTGTCTCATCCGCCTCCGACCACCGACAGCGATCTCCCGCGTCCATGCCGTCGAGCGAACGAAGGTGCCCTTCGAACCATTGCCGGATCAAGGTTTCAGCATAGGCGCTCGCCTGTAACGGCTTGGCGCGCCGATCCGTCGTCTCCACCGGCTCGAATAATTTGTAATACGCCATCTCCTTCATATGTGCGACGACGGTGTTGTGGCTGGCGATGTGGTTCTCGACCAGAAATTTTGCGAGGTTGGAAGCGGTCACCGGTGGACAGGACGGGTTGAGTTTCCGCTCAAAATGCAATGCCAACGCCGCCTGGCTGAGCAGCCACTTCTGCAGATCGGCAACATAACGCACTATTCTCGGCGCTCTGCGATGGATTGCCAGTAGCTCGGAGGCGGATTCACGCAGAGCTGCGGCAAAAGCGGCGTCCGTCATGAGATCTTCAACACTGTAGCTACGGCATCTATTCTGCAGTGAGGCTGAACGTAAAGGTATCGACATTTAAAACCGAAGTGTAAGCGATGCTGGTTCGGGATAATAAAAATAGCGAATAGACAAATGTCACTGCTAGGCCAGCGACTGGCCGACTTTATCGAAAATTTGCGTACAATTCGAGCAGGCTTTTGTTGCAGATGCTTGCTCCAAAAGCTTTGACTGGAGGTCTCTTTCGGCCGAAACAAAGGGCGCTGTCGGCCGGGTTCTTCATGGAGAACTGCAGCCCCGCTCTCTCAGGATCGGCGATTGAATGTTGCGAGCATCGCCGCGCCGACCAGACCGGACAGCAGAGACCCAAGCAGGATGCCCATCTTCACATGGTCCTGGACGTCGGGATCGTTGAATGCAAGCAGCCCGATGAAAAGGCTCATCGTGAAGCCAATGCCGCAGAGGGCGGCCACACCGGTCATCTGCCCCCAGCTCGCCTTGGCTGGAAGGTCGGCGAGACCGATTTTGACGAGCAGGAAGACCGTGCTGAGAACGCCGACCAGTTTTCCAAGCAAAAGTCCTGCCGCCACGCCGAGGGTCAATGGCTCGGTCAGCGTGGCAGCCGAGACGCCGGAGAAGGAGACGCCGGCATTGGCAAAGCCGAAGATCGGAACGACGATGAATGCGACGGGCTTCTGTAGGATGTGCTCGAGATGGTGCAACGGCGACTGCTCGTGGCTTGCCTCGCGCGTTCCCGGCGTTGCCTTCAACGGAATCGTCAGTGCGAGAAGAACGCCGGCCAATGTCGCGTGGATTCCGGATGCGAAGACGAGCACCCAGAGCACGGCGCCGAGCAGCAGATACGGCCACAGCTTCAGAATCCTGGCCCGGTTCATGCCATAGAGCGCGGCGAGCACCGCCGCAGCCGCTGCGAGCGCCAGCACGTTGAGATCGCTCGTGTAGAACAGCGCAATGATCACGACGGCCCCCAGGTCATCGATGATCGCCAGTGCCGCCAGGAAGATCTTCAACGAGGCAGGCACGCGCGGGCCGAACAGGGAGATGACGCCCAGGGCGAATGCGATGTCCGTCGCCGTCGGGATCGCCCAGCCACGCAGGGCGGCCGGGTTTTCCCGGTTGAACAGGATGTAGAAGAGGGCGGGGAAGAGCATGCCTCCCAGTGCCGCCGCACCCGGCAGAATGCGGCGACTCCAGCTGGAGAGCTGGCCGTCCAGCATTTCGCGCTTGATCTCGAGCCCGACGAGAAGAAAGAACAGCGCCATCAGCGCGTCATTGATCCAGTGCAGCAGGCTGAGCGGCCCTAGATAGATATGAAGAGCGTGGAAGTAACCCTCTGCAAGCGGTGAGTTCGCCGTCACGATTGCCGCCAAGGCGACTGCCATCAGCACCAGACCGCCTGACGCTTCGCTATCGAGGAACTGGCGAAGGGTGGATCGGATGAGACCTGGAGAGATAGGCTGCGACACCGGTCAGCGCTCCCTGTGTTTTGGAAGGTTGATCTTCAGTCTCCGTCGATTTCGGGAAAGCCCGTGGCGCACGCAGCACACGCCATCCCTGCAAGATAAAGGGGTCGCATCGCCATTTCCAGCGAAATCGGCAAAGAGGCGCAGGTCCGTTGGACCTGCCGCTCGCTTCGCTTCTCACTGGAACGCGTAGTCGGCGGGCACCATCTGGGTTTCGATGGCGAAGGTGACCTCATCCCCGAGCTCGGGAATTGCGAAGTCCAGCCCCCATTCGCTCCGCTTGATGCTGCCCCTCGCCGAGAAGCCGATTTTCGGGACGCCCATCATCGGGTGCTTGGCCATCGAGCCGTTGAAGGTGACATCGAGCGTTGCCGGATGCGTCTCGCCGCGAAAGGTCAGCAAGCCTTCGACGGTGCCGGTTTTCTCGCCCGTGATCTGGATGGCCCTGGAGACGAAGGTGATCGGCTTGGCGGCGAGGAACGTCTTGTCGCCGCCGATCTCGGCATCGAAGTCGACCTTCTCAGGCCAGGGATAGTCGGTGCGGACCGAAAGCGGATCGATCGTGACCGACAGGGCGGAGGTCTCCGGCCGTTCCGGCTTCCAGTCGAGCCGTGCGTCGACCCTGGTGAAGCGCGCGGTGTAATGCGACAGGCCGGAGTGGTTGAAGGACCAGTTGAAGCTCGAATGCGAGGGGTCGGTCTTGTAGGCCCCGCCGGGCGCCGGGTCGTCGGCAGCGGCGAGGGCGGTGGCCGCGCTCAGGGCAAGAGCGAGCAGAAATGCAGGGATGCGCAGCATGGATATGTCCTTGAGTCTGGAATGATGAGGCCGGCTCAGGCCGCCTTGTCGCGGGTGAGGGACTGGAGGCGCTTCCAGACTTTTGCCGGCTGAGGAATGTCGAGGTCGAACACGGTTTCGAACGTGTCGGCGAGATGATCCGCGCTGGTGATGCGCTGCTCGCTGAGGCTGTTTGCGGTTACGCGGCGCAGGCAGTCGTTCTGCAGCGCGACATAGCCGTCTGCCGTGTGTCGCAGGACGATGAGCGCATTGGTGAAGGGGGAGGCGGGATCCTGCATCAGCCAGCCATGGGTTGCGACCATGGCGGCCTCGTCGCTGTGGTCGGGCTTGAAATCGAAGCTCTTGGCAATGCCATGCATGTGATTGTTGAAACGCATCCAGCCGCCATCCGCCGGCATGATCGAGAAGTCGAAGCCGCGCTGGCTGATCGGCCCGACGGCAAGCGGCACCGGCTCGATGATGGCATCCGCCACGCCGACTTCGGCAAGATAGGAACGGTCGAGATCGACGCGCAGGGTGAGGTGATTGCCAATGGCGATGTCGCCGAGCTTTTCCCGCTGGACGCCGCCGCAAAGGCGGGTCACGCGAAAGCCGAGCGCCGTAAGCGCGGCGCCGAAGAGGCCGTTCATCTCGTAGCACCAGCCACCGCGCCGTCCCTCGACCATCTTGACGAAGGCCGCGGCCGGCGTGATCGCGGAGGGCCATCCCATGAAGGCATCGAGCGCTTCAAAGGTGAAGGTCATGAGATGGGCGCGGTGAAGCTGGGACAGGGTGTCGATACTGACACGCAGCGGCTGCTCGAGCCCGATCCGGGCCAGATAGGCATCGAGCTGCGTTGTTGTCAGGGTCATTGCGTTTTCGTTCGAAGGCACGTGTGTCATCCTTCGGTCTCCTTTCGATGGACCGTTGTCCGGGTTTCGGTTGTCTGTTTGGGTGGTTCAGGCGACTTTGCGGTCGCCCTCGGGCAGGAAGGTCAGGCCGAAGCCCCTGGCGACCGAGGCGATCTGCTCGGGCGTTTCGGGCCTGGAGAGCTCGACGATCGGAAAGAAGCTTTCGAATCCGCCCGGTGTCACGACGACCATGAGGTGGCCCTCCGTCTTTCCGACATTGCGGAAGCGGTGCGGCACGCCGCGCGGCAGCGCGATGCAGCCGCCTTCGGTCAGTTCGATATAGTCGCCGGCGCACCAGAAGCCGAAGCGGCCGGCAAGGACGCGGAAGAACTCGTCCTCGCGCTCGTGCACATGCAGAGGCGGTCCTTCGCCGGCCGGCACGAAGGCCTCGAACATGCCGAGAGAACCGCCGGTACTGGCGGCCATCATGCGAATGACATGCGTGCCGAATGCCATTGCCAGCGTCCCACACCCGGACGGCGAGACCGCAGCTTGGGTGAATGTCGTCATGTCGGGTCTCCTTTGCTTGAGTACACCCCACCGATTACTTTGCGCCCTCTCCCATGATAAGAGGGATAAACCGACATCATTGTATGGATAATTGCACTCATGAAAACGCTTGATCCGCTTGACGGGATTGCCGCATTTCTAACGGTTTCCACGCATCTGAGCTTCACGAAGGCGGCCGAGGAACTGAGCATGGCGCGGGCGACGGTCGGCGCCCAAGTCAGGCAACTCGAGGATCGCCTCGGCATCCGCCTCTTTCAAAGATCGACGCGCAAGGTCGCCCTGACGGAGGCCGGGGCCGCTTACAGGCAGGCGCTTTCGGGAATCCTGCCGCAGATAAGAGAGGCCGAACGGGCCGCAATCTCGTTTCAGAAGGAAGCTGTCGGGCGATTGCGGGTGTCGGCGCCCCCCGACCTCGGGCACTTCGTGATCGTGCCGGCAGTTTCGGAGTTCCTCAAACTCAACCCGGCTGTGTCAGTCGAACTCGACCTGTCACATCGGCCGGTGAACTTGGTCGAGGATGGCTTCGACCTTGCAATTCGAGGCCGCCTTGAGGTCGATATCAATCTCATCACCCGACAACTGGCGACATCGTCAATCGTGATTTCCGCTTCACCGGCCTATATTGCCGAACACGGGGTGCCAATGACGCCGCATGACCTCGTTCACCACGCCTGCCTCCACTTCGCCGAACTAAGATGGGGGCGGATTTGGCCGTTCAGCAGGGACGGTGAGGAGTTTCGCATTCCCATCGTGCCCCGCCTGGAGCTTAATCATAGTCTTGGTCTTCGCGACGCCGCCGTGCTGGGACTCGGCATAGTCCTTCTGCCCGACTTTGTCGTCGGGGAAGACCTCAGGCAGGGCCGGTTGGTCCGTCTTCTCCCCGATTGGGATATCAGCACGATACAGTTACAGGCAGTCTATCCGGCCAATCGCCATATCGCGGTAAAGGTCCGACGCTTCGTCTCGTTCCTGGCAGGCAAACTGCGACCATAGACGAAGTCCCAAATCGGATCGGAAAACGCGGGCGGCGAAGGTTTGATCGGGGCTGCGGCAGCAGGTGGACAGACGATCAAGGTCAGTCATGAGCCTTGTGCGCCGATTGGGCGCTGGAGGCGGAAGGGCCGCTGGTCCTTGAAGCCGTCGCAGGTGAATACCCATAAGCTGAGTGCGGCGAAATCCTCCAGTGGCGCCTGCGCCAACGAGCACCGCCACTCTCCTATGAACAAAACCGTACCGTCGTGCGAAGGCCGATCACCAATTCGTGTTCGCCATGCCTGTAACAAGCGGCATCGTCGGCTCGAAAGAGGGATTACGCGGCCGATGACCGGTACGCGGATCTTTGCAAGAGGAGACCATCCATGAACCGTTCCACTCTCACCCTCGCCCTCGCAGGCTCGCTCGCCACTGCGATTTCATCCGCTGCCTTCGCCGCGCCTCTGCCGGCGGAGAAAATGGTGGGCAACGAGAAATGCTATGGCATCGCCCTCAAGGGCCATAATGATTGTGCCGCCGGTGCCGGCACGACCTGCGCGGGGACATCGACGATGGATTATCAGGGGAACGCCTGGAAGGCCGTCCCCGCTGGCACCTGCACCAGCATGAATGTCAACGGGCACATGGGTAAGCTCGAGCCGACCAAAGGCTGACAACGAAAGCGGAGGTCCGATGCCCGGGCCTCCGTGCTTTTCTGCTAAACCGGGAGAACCGCGATGACCGCTTCAGCAACCCGACCCGTCTCCCTGCCTGCGCGGGCCGGCCTGGGCCTTAAAGCCGAGCACTACCAGACTATTCTGGCCGATCTGCCGGATGTCGGCTTCTTTGAGATCCATGCCGAGAACTACATGGGCGCAGGTGGGCCGCCGCATCGCTATCTCCAAGCCATCACGGAGCACTATCCGCTTTCGCTGCACGGCGTCGGTCTATCGATCGGCGCGGCGCGCGGGCTCGACAAGGCGCATCTGACGCGGCTTCGCAGCTTGCTCGACCGCTATCGGCCGCAGAGTTTTTCCGAACATCTGGCCTGGTCGACCCATGACACGGGATTTCTCAACGATTTGTTGCCGCTACCCTACACGGAAGAAACGCTGGCACGCGTCGTCGACCATGTCGATGAAACGCAACAGGCGCTCGGGCGGCAACTGCTGCTGGAAAACCCTTCCACCTATATGCTGTTCGCCGAGAGTACGATCGATGAAGTGGATTTTCTGGCGCTGATCGCGCAGCGGGCCGGCTGTGGCCTTCTGCTCGACGTCAACAATGTGATGGTCTCGGCGGTGAACCACCGGCTCGATGCCGCCACTTATATAGATCGTTTTCCGGTCGAGTTCGTCGGCGAGATTCACCTTGCGGGTTACGACGAAACCGTCGACCCCGCCGGCGATCGGCTGCTGATTGACGCGCATGCGACGGCCGTGAAGAGCGACGTGTTGGCGCTCTACAAACATACCCTCGCGCGCACCGGCTCACTTCCGACGCTGATCGAATGGGACAATAATGTTCCGGATTTCGCCACATTGTATTCAGAGGCCAAACGCGCGGATGCAATGCTCGCCGCCGAAACCTTTCGCCGCGGCGGGCGCCGGATCCGGGCGGCGTGACGATGGATTTCGCAGCCCGCCAAGCCGCCTTCGCCGATGCCTTGCTGCAGGCCGACCGGCCGGTTCCGGATGGCGTCATCAACGCACGCGGCAAGCCCGACGCGGCACGGTTTGCCGTATACCGCAACAACGTGTTCGTCGGGCTAACAAAGGCGCTGGCGCAACGCTTTCCGGTGACTGAGAGGCTCGTCGGCTCGGAGTTCTTTGCAGCCATGGCGCGGGCCTACGTCCAGGATCACAAGCCGGCCTCGCCGCTGATCATGGAATATGGCGACGATTTCCCCGACTTCGTCGCAGCTTTTGAGCCTGCAGGCACGCTTGTCTATCTGCCCGATGTCGCCCGGCTCGAGGCCGCCTGGACGGAGGCTTACCACGCCACCGACAGCGCGCCTCTCGATCTTGCGGCACTCGGAGCCGTAGCGCCCGAGATGCTTTCGGACTTGCGGCTCCTCCCACACCCCTCGGCACGCCTGATCCAGTCGAGTTTTCCGGTTGGTTCGATCTGGAGCGCACATCAAGAGGCGGTGGTTTCGCCGGTCTCCGACTGGGGTGGGCAAGCGGTCCTGGTCGTACGGCCGGAGATGTCGGTCAATGTTCATGTCCTGCCGCCGCGGGACGCCGTTTTTGCCGCCGCCTTGTTCAACGCCGCCACTCTCGGCGAGGCGGCAGAGGCGGCATTTGCGGCTGCCCCCGGATTCGATTTCGGAACGGCGCTGGTCGGCCTCGCCGGTCTCGGCGCGTTTAGAGCCTTTCAACAGTATAAAGGAAACTCCACATGAAAACCGAAGTGGCCCCTTCGCACGGCTTTGGCGCTGCCGCTGCCTCCCTCGTCACACGCGCGGAAGGCCTGCTCGCCTCCGTTCCCAGGTCGCTGCCGCTGCTGGCATTGCGTTTTGCGCTGGCTATTCCCTTCTTCAAGTCGGGGCTGACGAAATGGGACGGCTTCCTGACGCTTTCATCGGGCGCAAGATATCTTTTCGAGCAGGAGTTCAAGTTTCATATCTTCGGCAGCGCAGTCGCCTACCCCTTTCCTCTGACGATGGCGACGGCCGCCGGAATTGGAGAACTGGTTCTGCCAATTCTGCTGATCCTCGGCCTGGCCACACGCTTCGCTGCTCTCGGTCTGCTCCTGATGACGGCGATCATCCAGCTCACCATCCCGGAGGGCTGGGCCAATTTTCACCTGCCCTGGGCGGCAATGGCGCTGGCGTTGGTCGTGTTCGGCGGGGGCAAGATCGCGGTTGATCCGTTTGTTTTGCAGCGCCGCAAATGACGCGGCGGCGCTCGGCTGGCATGGGGGCCTGCGCCGGACGGGAAAGACGCTGGCGTAGAACCGTCCGTTGTCATGGCGTCAGCGGCGACCACCCGGAATGGGAACGGTCATGAGATGCTCCTGCACGAAAGTGCCGGCAGCCTGGTGCACGTCACCCGGAAGGGCTTTAGCCGGCCTCGTCGAGGGACCTTGCCGCTTCAAGCAGAAGCTGCTTCATTTTCTCGCGAACCGCCTGAGCGCTGATCGCGACGTCCGCATCTTGCAGGTCGCTGACAATCTTTCTGAAGACGTTCTCATCTCCTGACTCCAGCAACTCGGCGGAAATGACTTCGTCGAAATAGACGTCGAAGTCGGTTCGTCCGATGAGCTCGGCCGCCCAGCGTGCCAGCAGTCGGTCGCGCCTCGCCTTGATATGGAACGAACGCTCGAGCTTCACGATGTACTCTTTCTCGAGTGCTTCTTCACGCTCGTCGATGATGCCCATCATCGATCCTCCCGCTGAATGGCCGTCAGTTGTTTGAATGCGTCGCATTCGCTGCGCAAGCAATCATTCTTGCTTTGCAATCTGCCTGCACGAAGGCCTCTCGCACTATTTCACCACATAATTGGGTAAAGCAAAAAAGTTAGAGCGGTTCTGCGCTTCCACTCAAAACAGGAGGAGCGACCCCAGAGATAAAGCGAGTGCTGGGAACATGACGACGGTTCCGAGTTTTAGAAACGTCCAGGCGCCGATATGCAGGCCTTCGCGGCGCAGGGCAGACAGCCACAAGATCGTCGCCAGCGACCCCGTCACCGACAGATTGGGTCCGAGATCGACGCCGATCAGCACGGCGCCGGCGATCTTGTCGGAGACACCTGCGGCCTGCACCACGCTGCCGGCAAGCAGGCCGGCAGGAAGATTGTTCACGAGGTTGCAGATCACCCCGACGAGCAGGCCCGCCACGCCGATCGCCTGCGATTGCGAGGACGAGGCAAGGGCAGCCAGTTGATCGGAGAGAAGGTTCGTCAGCCCGGTATGATCGAGCGATTCCACGATGACGAACAGGCCGGCGACCAGCGGCAGAACGCTCCAGCTGATGCCCTTCATCGTCTCGGCCGGGCTTTGCCGCGTCAGCATCAGAACGATCGCGGTGGTGATCGTGCCGGCAACAAAGGTCGGCACGCCGAGATCGACATGCATGGCCGATGTCGCGATAAGAACAATGGCCGTCAGCAGGATTCCCCATCCCGCGAGGCGGGCGCTGCGGGAGAGGGGCGGTTGCTGCGTGTCGGCGGCAAGAGTGTCTTCTGCAAGGGCGCGGCGTTGCGTCCAGTAGAGGCAGAGGAACGTGGCGACGATCGAAATGATCGACGGCAGCATGAATGTCGATAGCCAGCGGGAGAGCGGCGGCATGTCTCCGCCGGCAAAGATCACCAGATTGGCCGGGTTGGAAATCGGCAGAACGAAGCTCGCAGCATTGGCGATGAAGGCGCAGATCAGCAGATAAGGCATCGGGTCTTTGACACGCGCCGTCCGACAGGCCGCATAGACGGCCGGCGTCAGCACCACGGCCGTCGCATCGTTGGAAAGAAAGACGGTGACAACCACGCCTACAAGATAGACCAGCACGAAAAGACGCCGCGGTGATCCTTTGGCCCAGGCTGTCGCTATGGCGGCGATCCAGTCGAACAGGCCTTCGCGCCGAGCAAGTTCGGAGAGCAGCATCATGCCGATCAGAAAGAGATAAACATCGCCGCCCTTGGCAACGCCCGCCAGGGCATCATGGGGTCCGACGAGGCGAAAGGCGAGCAGGAGCAGAGCGCCGAATATGGCCCAGATCGCTTCCGGCCACCGAAAGGGACGGACGACGACGCCCATCGCAGTGAGGCCGGCGATCCCCCAGGTCATGGCATGTTCGGTCATTCGGAATCGCGTTCGGTTGGTGCGCGGCAGAACAGCCGCTTTGGTTGTTGCGAGAGTGTTTTGCCGGTCAAATACATGTTTGCTCAGGCACTGACAAATCCGTTTAGCTTGGAAAACTGCAATTGCCGGAAACCAAGCTCGAAATCAGCCGATCGGCTGCACATCCGTAACGGAACAATCACAGCTGGATCTGGTTTAACTCACACCCGTATCCCCGGCGGAGGCGACGATGTGGGCAGTTCTGATTGGTGCCGCGCTCATAATCGGCGGCCTTCTTTTTCTCCTTCGGCCGGCGCTTCGTCGAAAGCCGAGTGATCCCCACCTGATGCCGCAGGGCGGCGCCACGCTCGAACCGCGGCGCCAAGGCCTGAGGTTCCTCAGCTTGGCGCGGAACTGGCCGGCGATGGTTGTCATCGCGGTCGGCGCAATTCTTCTGGTTTTCGGGAGCTATTGGTGACAGACGACGGTGTGAGCCAATCCGCACTGCATCTCCCCCAACAAGATTCCAGTTTGCCGCCAGTATATCGGAAGCTCACGCGGACGTCTTGAGAAGGCCGGCAGCCAAGGCGTCGAAGGCCTCGACAGCTCTTGGCAACACATCCTGCGGCCGGTCACTCGCCGCGATCCAGAGGGCGGCATTGAGCGCAGCGCCGTTGAGCAGCCGGGCGGCTGCTTCCGCGTCGACCGGCTTGAGGGCGCCCTGGACGATAAGGCGCTCGATTGTCTGCCTGGTTGCCTGAAGACAACTGCTCTGGCTCGGCCATTGTGAAGGATCACCCAGCACGGCAGGCCCATCGAGCAGGACGATGCGCTGGACCTCCGGATCGAGCGCCATTTCGATATAAGCCGCGCCCTCGGCGAGAAGGCCCTGCCAATCATCACCCGCGCGGGCGCCGATCTCCTTTGCACGCGACGCCATTTCCGTGTCGATCTGATCGACAACGGCCGCAAGCAGCCCGCGCTTGTCTCCGAAGTTGTGATAGAGCGCTCCCCGCGTCAGGCCGACTTCGGCAGTCAGTTCGTCCATCGAAGCGGCGGCATATCCTTTCTCGGCAAAGGCCTTTCGGGCAGCCGCGATTAGCTTCACACGATTTTCCTCCATCGTCTCGCTGCGCCTTCTTACCATCTCACCTCCAATTTCGCATACGGGCCGTATATGAGACTTGACATCCGGCCCGTGACGTAGTTCATATACGCGACGTATATCAAACGGCAGGGTGACCTGTGAAGCCCCTCCATCGCCTGCTGCTCATCCAATCACGATAGGAAGCGAGATCGACAATGACCCGACGCGAAGCAATCTTTCCGGCGAACAGACACGCCCTTTACGAGGACCATGGTTATTCGGCCGCCGTCCGAACCGGTGATCTTCTGTTCGTCTCCGGCCAGGTCGGCAGCCGTTCCGATGGAACACCTGAACCGGACTTCCAGCGCCAGGTCAGGCTGGCTTTCGAAAACCTCAAGGCGACGCTGGAGGCTGCAGGCTGTACCTTTGACGACATAGTGGATGTGACGACATTCCATACCGATCCGGAGAACCAGTTTGAAACGATCATGGCCGTCAAGCAGGAGATTTTCAACGAGCCGCCCTATCCGAATTGGACCGCGATCGGTGTGAACTGGCTGGCAGGCTTCGATTTCGAGATCAAGGTCATCGCCCGCATTCCGGCATGATCCCGCAGGGCTCCCGTTCGGTCTGCGTCTTGTCACCTACTGAGCGAAGAGCTCCGGGATGATCATGCGCGCGCGATCGCGCAGACTTGCCGCTTCTTGCTCGTCGATAAAGTGGTAAGGCCATCTCAGCCTGGTGGTGACCGGGCCCCAGTTGCCGATCGCGGCAAGCAGTTTGTCGAGCGCTGCATTTGAATAGCCGCGGTCACGGCGAAACGGGACGATGTGATCGTCCATGAAGGCGCAGATGCGGCTTTCGATATCAAGCGCTGCGTCCAGATCCCGATGCATCAGCTCTGTCCAGGCCTGGGCGCCGCGGGGATGAAGACAGGCAACATTCGAAAACGCCCCGGCAGCAACGCCCTGCTTTATGCCGGTTGCGAGATGGTGGCCGGGAATGAACAGCGAAAATTCGGAAAGATGCGCTCGTGCCTGCGCATACCAGGCGTCGTCGCCATCGGCGATCTTCATCCCGACCACTGACGGACAGGGGCCGCAAACCTCACGGAGCTCGGCTGGCGACAGGACACGTTTCGCATGCGGCGGATTATAAAGGATGAGCGGGGTTCCTTCCGCCGCCTCCGACGCGCGCTTCAGGAAGTCGGTGGCTTCGAGGTTGGTGAGCGGCCACCAGTCGGGGAAGATCACCTGGATCGCCAATGGCTTGTGAAAGGTTGCGCGGCGCAGCCGATCGAGCATGAGGATCGGATCGGGCTGGCAGGCGCCGATGACGAACGGCATTCTGGCCGCGCGGCAACGCGACGCCAGCACGTCCTGAATTCGCTCGTATTCCGCTTGCCGCTGATTGTGGAATTCTCCCGCGGTGCCATTCGAATAGATGCCGTCGACCTTGGCGGCGATCAGAATGTCGATTTCCTCGGCGAGATTTTGGAAATCGATGCTGTCGTCTTCGGCAATGGGGAGCAGCAGGCTAGCCCAGTTGCCCGCGATCGGGTGGCGGCGGGTGGTGGTCATCGCACGTCCCTCAGTTCAGGTCATCTCGGATACAGGCTTTGAAATGCCCAGGCTTCATTTCGCGCAGTTCCGGCACGGTCTCGCCGCAGGCGGGCAAGGCGTTCGGACAGCGCGTGCGAAAGACGCAACCGCACGGCGGATTGGCGGGGCTCGGAATATCGCCCTTGAGGATCTGGCGGTGGCGCGGCGCATCGGGATCGGGCGAAGGGATCGCCGAGAGCAGCGCCCGGGTGTAGGGATGCAGCGGCCAGGCATAAAGTGCAGCGCTTGGCGCGATTTCCATGATCCGGCCGAGATAGAGTACGATCACCCGGTCGCAGATATATTCGACCACGGCGAGATCGTGACTGATGAACAGCATGGTCAGCCCAAGACCCTGCTGCAGGTCACGCAGAAGATTGATCACCTGCGCCTGGATCGAGACATCGAGCGCGGAGACCGGCTCGTCGGCGACGATGAATTCCGGCGCGAGCGTCAGCGCCCGGGCGATGCCGATCCGCTGCCGCTGGCCGCCCGAGAACTCGTGGGCATAACGGTTAACGGCGTCCGTGGGAAGATCGACCTGCTCGAGCGCGGCGCGGGCGCGGTCCAATCGCTCTCTTGCCGTGCCGACGCTTTGAATCTTCAGTCCCTCGGTCAGAATTTCGCCGATTGTCATGCGGGGCGACAGGCTCGCGAACGGGTCCTGAAAAATATATTGCATCCGAGGCCGCAGGCGACGCATTGCCGATGAGGACAGGCTCGTGAGTTCGGTGCCGTCGAAGCGGACGCTTCCGGCGGAGGGTTCGACAAGCCGCAGCACTGATCGCCCGATCGTGGTCTTGCCGCTGCCGGATTCGCCGACCAGCCCGACCACCTCGCCCCTGCCGATATCGAAGGATATGGCCCGCAGGATGGTCAGCTTGGTTCCGCGGGACGTATAATCTTTCCCAAGGTCGCGGACGGAGAGAAGGGGCTCGCTCATCGGATCTCCTGCCAGCGAATGCAGCGGCTCTTGTGCCGCGAATTGACGTCGGCCAGCGGCGGCACAGCCACACGGCAGTCGTCAATGGCGAATTTGCAGCGGGGCTGGAAAGCGCAACCGGCGGGCATATTCATCAGGCTCGGTACGACGCCTGGAATGGCCGCCAGCCTTTCACCGGCCTGCTTCATCCGGCTTGCATCCCCGAGTTTGGGCATCGAGGCCAGCAGGCCGATCGTGTAGGGATGCCGCGGATTGCGGAAAACCTCGGCCACCGGCCCCGTCTCGACGATCCGTCCGGCATACATCACCGCTACCCGATGGGCGATTTCGGCGACGACGCCGAGATTATGGGTGACGAAGAGCATGGCCATGCCGCGCTCGCGCTGCAGCCTCTGCAGGAGGGCGAGGATTTGCGCCTGGATAGTGACGTCGAGCGCCGTCGTCGGCTCGTCGGCTATCAGCAGCGTCGGGTCGCAGGCAAGGGCCATGGCAATTGTGGCGCGCTGGCGCATGCCGCCGGAGAGCTCGTGCGGATATTGACCTGCACGGCGCCTGGCATCGGGAATGCCGACGCTGTCGAGAAGCGAGACGGCCGCATCCATGGCGGCTTTCCGGTTCGCCCCGCGATGAATGCGGATCGGCTCCGAGATCTGGTCGCCGATGGTGTAGACCGGGTTGAGGCTCGACATCGGTTCCTGGAAGACCATGCCGATATCATTGCCGCGAACAGCGCGCATGTCCTTTTCGGCGAGGTCGACGAGATTGCTGACGGTGCCATTCTTGCGCTTCAGATCAATACGGCCGGCGGCGATCGCACCGATATTGCGGGTCAGGAGCCGCATGACCGAAAGGCTGGTCACCGATTTGCCCGAGCCGGACTCGCCGACGAGCGCCAGCGTCTCGCCCGCCGCCACGCTGAGATCGATGCCGTCGACCGCCGTCACCTCACCCGAGCGGATGCGGAAGGCGGTCCGCAGCCCCTTGATATCGAGAATGGTGTCGGCGGTCTGTGGCATGGTGTCCATCAGGCAAGCAACCCGGTGGCGCGCAGGATTTCGTCGATCCTCGCCGTTTCGGCCTCGTTGAGAGCAGCGCGCGGGCGCGGCATCAGCGCCGTATCGATGATGCCGAGGCTCTTCATCGCCGCCTTGAAGGCGCCGATGCCGGCAGCGCCGCCGCTGACGCGGCCCGCCCCGACCCAGACGATTTCAAAGAGCCGGCAGAGCCGCTCCTGCTCCTTGCGGGCCGCGACCCAGTCGCCGCGCTGGGCGGCATTCCAGAGCCTGACGTAGCCATGCGGATCGACATTGGCGATGCCGGGCACCACGCCGTGGGCGCCCATCTGCAGCGCCGTGTCGACGACGATCTCTGAGCCGGTCATCAGGAAGACATCCTTGTTGCCGGCGAGATCGAGCAGCACATAGCGGAAATTGCCGTCATCGCCGCTCGAATCCTTGATGCCGATGATGGTTCCCTCCTTCGCCAGCGTCACGCTGGTCTGGCGCTGCAGTTTCACATGCACGCAGACGGGAATGTCATAGGCGATCAGCGGCACGTCGACCGCATCGCGGATATAGCGGAAGTGATCGATGGTCTCGGCCTGGCTGGTGACCGTGTAGAACGGCGCCGTCACGACAACCGCGTCGGCGCCGACCGATTTGGCGATCCTGGCATGGTTGATGACCCGGTCGGTGGTGGGATCGATGACCCCGACGATCAGCGGTACCCGGCCGTTGATGACCTTGGCCGAGTGCTCGATGATCTCTCGGCGGGTCTTTTCATCGTGGAAGATCACCTCGCTGGTCGAGCCGAGCACGAACAGGCCATGGCAGCCGGCCTCGATCAGGTTTTCCAGCACCCGCGTATAGGACGGGTAGTCGACGGTGTAATCCTTGTTCAACGGGGTTACGACGGGAGGAACGACACCCTTGAATCTGCTCATTTTCGCTTTCTTTCGATCGTCAGTTTAATTCGGCGCGAGGGTCGAAGGCATCGCGAAGACCATCGCCAATGAAGTTGATTGCCAGCACGGCAAGCACCAGAAAGCCGCCGGGAAACAGCCACTGCCAGGGATATTGTTCGAGCACGGCGGTGGAGCGGGCGGCATTCAGCATGTTGCCCCAGCTTGCCGCCGGCGGCGCAATGCCGAGTCCGAGGAAGGAAAGGCCGGCCTCGAGCAGGATGGCATTGGCGATCTGTAGCGTCGCGAAGACGACCAGGATGTCGATCGAGTTCGGCAGGCCATGGCGAAAGAGCAGGTGCGGCAGGCCCGCCCCCATGCCTCTAGCCGCCATCACAAAATCACGCTCGCGGAGTTCCAGCAGCCGCGAGCGCACCATGCGCGCCAGCAGCGGCCAGGAGAGCAGCGAGATGACAAAGACCGTCGGCCAGATGCCGGTGCCGGCGATCGAGGCGAGCACCAACAGGAAGATGACCGGCGGCAGCGTCATGACAAGATCGACGAAACGCATGGTGACCGCATCCGCAAAGCGGCCGGCAAGCGCCGAGACCGCCCCGACCAGGAAACCGATGATGGCGGAGATGACGGTCGAGGTAAGGGCCACCAAAAGCGAGATCCGTCCGCCGTCCATCACCCGGGCAAAGATGTCGCGGCCGACGCCGTCGGTGCCGAACCAGTGTGCGGATCCGGGCCGCGCATTCATCGCCAGAAGATCGATGTCGTTGGGTTTGAAGCTCCACCACAGCGGATAGGAAAGGATTGCCGCGATCACCAGCGCGATCATGCACAGGCCGGCAAAGGCGGCCCGGTTGAGCAGGAAGCGATGCAGGGAGCGCGCGATCGGGCCCGGACTGCGGGCGGGGCTTCGTGCCAGCATCACTCAGCCCACCTTGATCCGCGGATCGACCACCGCATAGGCGAGGTCGGTCAGGAGGTTGACGGCGATGACGCAGGCGCCGATCACCAGCGTCGAACCCATGATGAGAGGATAGTCGCGGCCTTCCACCGCATCGACCATCAGCAGGCCCATGCCGGGCCAGTTGAAGACGCTTTCAATGAAGATCGCCCCGCCGATTGCAAGGCCGATGGTCGAGCCGATCAGCGTGATGACGGGCAGCAGCGCATTGCGCAGGGCATGCTTGGTGATGACCCAGAATTCGAAGACGCCCTTGGCGCGCGCGGTGCGCACATAGTCCTGGTTCAGCACCTCGAGCATGGACGCGCGCATATAGCGCATGATCAGCGCCGTCTGCGCCACGGCCAGCAGGGTCGCCGGGAGGATGAGGTGGTGGAGGAGGTCGGCGACGGAAAACTCCCGGCCGGGCGTCAGCATGCCGCCGGAGGGCATCCAGCGGAAATAGACCGAAAACAGATAGAGGCCGACCAGCGCGCTTAAGAAGGGCGGGCTGGAAATGCCGGTGACCGCCAAGACCGACAAGGACAGGTCGGCGAGGGAGTTGCGGCGAACCGCGCTGACGATGCCGGTCGCGATGCCGGCGATGATCGCGATCGCGATCGCCGACCCCATCAGCAGAACCGTCGGGCCGACCCGTGACAGCACGAGGCCGAGCACCGGCTGGTCGGGCCGCTTGATCGAATAGCCGAGATTTCCCGTCAGCGCCTGCTGCAGCCAGGCGACATATTGCACCGGCAGCGGCTGGTCGAGGCCGAGCGTGACCCGCAGTTCCGCAAGATCCGACGCTGACATCGGCACGTTCGGGTCGATATAGGCGTCGATCGGATCGCCGGGGGTAAGGCGCAGCATGACGAAGATCAGCATGCTCAAGGCAAAGAGCATGGCCACTCCGATCAGCAGCCGCCGGAGACTGTATTGCAGCATGGAAAATCCGTTCCTGTGCGGGCGGACAGGTTCGTCGACCTGGCCGCGCCTGGCTCTATCAGGATGCGTGGCGCCCTATTCGGCGATCGCCCATTTTTCCGGATGCGCCTGGTAAGGGCCGCCGCCGGGAGCAGGCGTCCAGATGAAGTCCTTGAGCTTGGCGGAGGCGACGCCATAACGTTTCGCCACCCACAGCGGACCCCAGGGCAATTCCTTGTTCATCACCTTGCAGACCTCCTGGTAGCGGGCGGAGCGCTTGGCGGCATCCGTCTCGCTCAGCGCCGCGTCGAGCGCGGAGGTCAGCACCGGCATGCGCACGCGGGCGACGTTGGGGCCGGCCGGCGGGATCTGCTTCTCGTTGAGGCCGACATTGATGCTGCCCGGATCCGGGCCGTTCTGCAGGCCGGCGTAGACCATCTCAAACTGCGCGATGTCTGGCGTCGGGTTGAGCACGATGCTGTTATAGGTCGGCGTGTCGACGGCGCGCGGCGTGACGTTGATGCCGACCTGAGCCAGCATCGCCTGGACCGCGGCCATGACATTGGCGGCAAGCGGCGTCGTGTAATAGGTCAGAAGGGTGATCGGCTTGTCGCCATTGATCTGATCCCAGCCGGCTTCCTTCAGCAGCTGCCTGGCCTTTTCCGGATCATAGGCATAGGTCTCGATGCCCGCCGGCACCACCTGGTCGGCGATATAGGCGCAGTTTGCCGGTTTGGCGGCGCCGCCGTAAAGGCTCTGGATGATCGCGTCGCGATTGATCGCGTACATCACCGCCTGACGGACCCGGATATCCTTCCAGATCGGCGAGTCGTGGTTGAAGCCGAGATAGTTGACGACGAAGGAGTTGCCCTCGATGACGTGGAAATCCTTATTGTCGTTGAAGGCCTTAAGATCGTTGGAATCGACATAGGTGAACTGGATTTCGCCGGCGCGCAGTGCGGCGATCGCCGCCGCCGGATTGGCGAAATAGCGGTTGATGATCTTTTCCAAGGCCGGTTTGCCGCCCCGGTAGTCGGTATTGGCGGCAAGTTCGACATATTGATCGGTGACATATTTGCTGAACTTGAACGGTCCGGTGCCGATCGGCGCGGTCGACCACCAGCTGTTCTTGGCGAGCTGGTCTGCGGGGATCTGCGAAAGCGCGTGCTCCGGCAGCATCATCACCTTCGTCAGCGCGTCCATCAGGCTGGCCGACGGGGCCGACAGCTTGATGACCAGCGTCTTGTCGTCCT
The DNA here is from genome assembly GCF_002204185.1 of Rhizobium esperanzae. GTDB lineage: Bacteria > Pseudomonadota > Alphaproteobacteria > Rhizobiales > Rhizobiaceae > Rhizobium > Rhizobium esperanzae. The sequence goes on from NZ_MXPU01000010.1 coordinate 29,506, forward strand.
TGGCTTCGGCCGAGGAAACCGCGTTCAGGCGCGCCGCGAGAACCGAGCCGGTCTTGGCGTTCTTGGCAAGCTCGATGGTGAACGTCGCGTCCTTTGCGGTGAAGGGCTTGCCGTCATGCCATTTCGCGTCGGCGAGCTTGAACGTGTAGGTCGTCTGGTCGGGGCTGACCTCATAGGACGAGGCGAGTTGGCCGACGACCTTCTCGAGCTTCTCGTCATAGGTCACCAGCGGCTCGAAGTAGACGCTGAGCCAGGTGAAGCCGCCCGTCGCGGCGAGCGGGTTGAAATTGCCCTGGAAACCGCCGGGCCCGACATCGAAGCCGCCCGACAGCGTCGCTGCCCGCGCCGGGGCAGTGAAGGCAGGGATGGCGGTCGTCGCCATCATCGCAGCAAGCGCGATGGCGGATGATAATCTCAACAGTCCTTTCATTGTGCTCCTCCCACATTGGCACTTTTCTTATTGGCGGCGATCACCCGGGAAATGCCGTGGTAATGGCGGTCCAGGCGCTTCTGTGCTTCCGCGACGTCCCTTGCCTCGATGGCATCGACGATCGCCGCGTGATCCCTCCAGGTCGCGACGGGGTCGACATTGTCGAGGTTGACGAAATCGGACGCCTTGTAGAAGGCGAGCCAGAACACATCGATCAGCCGGGCAAGGGTCTCGTTGTTCTGGCAGCGGAACAGCAGGGTGTGAAAAAGCTGGTCTTCGTCAGCGAAGGATTGACCACGCTCGGCATGGACCCGCATGCGGTCCACGGTGGCGCGCAGCTCGGCGATATCGTCGCCGCCGATCATCTCGACCGTCTTGCCGATCAGGCCGACCTCCAGGGTCCGGCGGATCTCGATCACTTCCTCGATCTGGCGCAGGGCGCCGCCAAGGCCATAGGCGAGATTGTCGAGCAGCGGTTCGAATGAGAAAGCCTTGACGAAGATGCCGATGCCGCGGCGCGATTCCAGCACCCCCACGGATTCCAATGCCTTGATGCCTTCGCGCAGCGAATTGCGGCTGACGCCGAGCTGGTTCGCCAGGTCGGATTCGGCCGGAAGCGGCGTGCCGGGCTTTAATCCATTGTCGCTGATATAGGCGCGCAGGCTTTCCTGCACGGACACGTGGAGAAGAGGCGCGCGGGCGAGGGGCTTCATGGATTTCAGCGACATGCCATTCCCATTGGTCTGCAACGATGAGGATGGCTTAGACATATCCACTTGTAGGATATCCGTCAAATGGATTTCTTTGGGCACGCATATAGGACGCCTGGCTGGCATCGCGGCAGAAAAGGTGGATGCGTTTCGGCCAAGGCGCAGCCCGCGCTTCGGTCTGGACCGTGCGAGCGAAATCTAGGAATGGTGAAAGCCGAAGAAGCGCCCGGCGGCCGATCTGGTCAGTCGGGTTGCGGGGAAGAGGTCGTTTCCCCTTCCGAAAGTTCGCAGTCGAGCAGGATGGGATGGCCGACGCCGGGCGTCGGTTGCTTGTTCAACAGAACTGCGACGGCCGCTGCGGCAATCCTCTGAATCGGCTGCTTGACGGTGGTCAACCGCGGCGTCGTCATGCTCGACAGCGGAATGCCGTCGAAGCCGACGATGGAAAGGGCTGCGGGGATCGGGATTCCCAGATCGTGGGCCGCTCTCATGCAGCCGATCGCCTGCTGGTCCGAGCTTGCAAAGATGGCGGTCGGGCGTTCGCTGCGCGCCCGCGCCAGCAGATAGTTTCCGGCTGATCGGCCGCTTTCATAATCGAAAGCCGCCTCGGCGATCAGTTGCGAGGCCTGAATTTGCCCGTCGTCGTCGGATTGGCCCATCGCATCAAGGTAGCCCTTGAGGCGATCATTGGCCGGCACGGAATGCCTGGGGCCTGAAATGAAACCGATGCGGCGATGGCCGAGCTTAAGAAGATGTTCGACCCCGAGGCGCACGCCGCTGCGGTGATCGGAGGCGATGCCGGAATATCCCGGCATCAGGCGGTCGACGACGACGATCGGCAGGGCCTTCGGCAGCTTGAGCGTATGGAAATCATTGCTGGGCACGAGAATGATGCCGTCCACCTTCCGGCTTGTCAGTTGTCCGATGCGGTCGGCCTCCTTGGCCGCATCGTCAAACGACGTCATGACGATGATGTTGTAGCCATGACTTGCCGCCGCCTGTTCGGCGGACTGCACGAGTTCGGAGAAGAACGGATTGGTCAGATCCGGAATGACGATGCCGATCAGGCGGCTGACCTTGCTGCGCATGCTTCGCGCCGACGGGTCGGGCATATAGCCGAGGTCGTCGATGATGCGTCTGACGCGTGCCCTCAGCTCATCCGTCACCGAAGGGTGGTCGTTCAAGACCCGTGAGACAGTCCCGGTGGAAACGCCGGCAAGCTTGGCAACGTCTCGAATTCCGACCTTTGGCATAATGGAAGAACATGTCCCTTCATCTTCAGTTCGGGACCTCCGAGGGCACCCGATCGAGCCTTCAGCTAATGGTCTCCATCGCCTTCGTCAAACATGATGACATCTCCCATAGCATGGAGATGGGCCGCATTCAATGGAAACGGTTCATCGTCACAATCTGCAGAGAGCAGGGATTAATCACATTTTCCCCACTTACCTCCGGTTTCCAGCGCCTTGACAATCCATCGACGCGTTGTTACCCAAGTCTCGTTGGAAACGGTTCATCTACGAAGGCACTCAGGTGAGGATAGGCCCGGAACCGTTCGGAGGAGAGAAATGTCCCATTCTACTAAGCGTGATTCAGTCCTGATGAATGCGCCGCGCCGTGCGGCACTGAAGCTTGGCCTTGCCGGCACCCTGGTGCTCGCCTTGTCTTGCGGCGTGTCGCCCGCTTTTGCGGCCGGCAAGCCCAAGGTCGGCCTGATCATGAAGTCTCTGTCCAATGAGTTCTTCAAGCAGATGAAGGCCGGTGCCGATAAGTATGCGGCTGAGAACAAGGACAAGTTCGAGTTCAAGGCGGTCGGCATGAAGGACGAGCGCGATTTTGCCGCTCAGGTCGATGCCGTCGAGAACTTCGTGACGCAGAAATACGACATCATCGTCGTTGCCCCGGCCGATTCGAAGGCGATGGCAACGCCGCTTGCAAAGGCGGTCAAGGCGGGCGTCAAGGTCATCAACATCGATGTGCCGCTCGATGCCGATGCCAAGAAGGCCGCCGGTATCGACCTGGCATTCTTCGGCCCGGACAATCGCGAAGGCGCCAAGCTCGCCGGCGATGCGCTGGCCAAGGATCTGGGCCCTGGTGCGAAGGTTGTCATCCTCGAGGGCAATCCCGAGGCCGACAATGCCAAGGAACGCAAGGAAGGCTTCATGGACTCCGTCAAGTCGGGCAAGCTCGAGCTGCTCGACAGCAAGACCGCCCATTGGGAGACGGAAGAAGCCAACACCGTCATGACCAATTTCCTGACGAAGTATAAGGATATTCAGGGCGTGATGGCCGCCAACGACTCGATGGCGCTGGGCGTCGTCAAGGCGCTCGATGCAACCGGCAAGGCCGGCAAGATCAAGGTCGTCGGCTTCGACAACATCCCGCCGGTGCAGCCGCTGATCAAGGATGGTAAGATGCTTGCCACCGTCGAACAGTATGGCGCGCAGATGGCGGTCATGGGCATCGACTACGGTATGCGCGAACTTGCCGGCGAGAAATTCACCGGCTGGGTCAAGACCGACATCAAGCTCGTCACCGCCGGCGACCTCAAATAATCGGGTTGCCGATTTAAGGCCACAGGAAGCGCCGGCTGCCAAGCCGGCGCTGACCGCTGCCAGCCGATTTGCGTCTTGTGCGGAGGGTGGCCATCTCGAATTTCAACGGATCATGCACGAGGTGGACGTGTCAGACGCAGCAGACGACTACATCTTGAAGCTGGAGGGGATCGGCAAGCGTTTCCCGGGCGTCGTGGCGCTCAGAAATGTTTCCATGCGGATCGGCCGTGGCAAGGGCCACGTTCTCCTCGGCGAGAATGGCGCAGGCAAGTCGACCTTGATCAACCTGCTGGGCGGCGTCTTCAAGCCGGATGACGGGCAGATTTCTTTTGACGGCAAGCCTTATCATCCGGGCTCGCCGCTGGAAGCCTTCCAGGCGGGCATTCGCGTCATCCACCAGGAACTCCATCCCCTTTCCAATCTCACCGTCGCCGAAAACCTGCTTTTCGAGCATCTTCCGCGCCGATACGGCCTGGTGGACTACCGGAAAATGAACAGCCGCGCGGCTGAACTGCTGGCAGAAGTCGGCCTCGACGTGGCCCCGACGACGCTTGCCAGCCGCCTCAGCGTCGCGCAGCTGCAGCTGCTCGAAATCGCCAAGGCGCTCTGCTACGAAAGCAAGCTGCTCGTCCTCGATGAGCCGACGGCAACCCTGACCTCCAAGGAGGTCGACCGGCTGTTCGAGATCCTGAAGCGGCTGAAGGCGCGCGGCGTCACGACGCTTTATATCTCCCATCGGCTCGAGGAGATCTTCGAAGTCGGGGATGATGTCACGGTGCTGCGCGACGGCCAGCATGTCATCACGCGTCCGCTGGCCGGATTGGCCATCCCTGACATCGTCGAGCTGATGGTCGGGCGAACGCTCTCGGATCACGGCGTCTTTCGCAGTGACACCGCCGTGTTCGGCGAAGCGCTTGGCGTCTCCGGCCTGAAGGTGACACGCAACAGCCCGGAACTGTCCTTTTCCGTCGCCAAGGGCGAAATCGTCGGCATTGCCGGCCTTGTCGGCAGCGGCCGGACGGAAGCGGTGCGCGCCATATTCGGCGCCGACGCCAAAGCCAGCGGCGAAATCCGCGTCGACGGAAAGCCGGTTGCGATCAATTCGCCCAAAGACGCGGTTGCCGCCGGCCTGTGCCTGGCGACGGAAGACCGCAAGCTGCAGGGCCTGATGCTCGACATGAGCTGCGCGGAAAACGCCACGGTGACGGATCTCGGCAAGATCTCCCGCAAGGGGCTGATCAGCCGAAAGGCGGAGAACGGCCACGCCCAGCGTCTCGTGCGCGAGCTGCGCATCAAAACCCCGTCGATCCATCAGATGGTCAGGACGTTTTCGGGCGGCAACCAGCAAAAGGTCGTCATCGCCAAATGGCTGTTCCGCGGTCCCAAGGTGCTGATATTCGATGAGCCGACCCGCGGGATCGACGTCGGCGCCAAGGCGGAAATCTACGAGCTTCTGTGGAAATTTGCCGCCGAAGGAAAGGGCGTTCTGGTCGTATCCTCGGATCTGCCGGAGCTCATCGGCATCTGCCATCGCATCATCGTCCTGTCGGACGGCAAGATCGCCGGCGAAATAGCGCGGGATCAATTCGAAGAGAGCAGGATCCTCTCACTCGCTTACAAGGAGTACAGTCGTGTCCGGCAACATTGAAACCAAGATCGAAGCGAAAGAGACAGGCTTCTGGGACAAGCTCATCCGGATCTCGATGAAGGAGGCAGGCGTTGCCATCGCCCTCGTCCTGATCCTGATATTCTTCTCGGCAGCGGCGCCCTATTTCGCGACGCCGGAGAATTTCCTGAAGATCTTCGTGCAGATCGCCATCAACACGGTCCTCGCCTCGGGCATGACCTTCGTCATCCTGGTTGGCGGCATCGATCTCTCGGTCGGCTCGCTGCTGGCTCTTTGCACGGTCATCGGCGCGACGATCATGATCGACCCCAGGCTCTCGCCCTGGCAGGCGATCGTGCTCGCTTCGCTCGCCTCGATGGGCACCGGCGCGATCCTTGGCGCCATCAACGGCTGGGTCTGCGAAAAGTGGAAGCTGCCGTCCTTCATCGTCACGCTCGGAATGCTGAATGTCGCCAGCGGTCTCGCCCGCGTCGTCAGTGACAACTCCACCATCACCGGCCTGCCGCAGCCCTTTGTCGATTTCGGAAATCTGATCTTCTGGGGCATCTTCCCATCAATCTTTCTGATTGCGATCGTCGTCGTCCTCGTCGGCTGGTTTGTGCTGCGTTATACCGTGTTCGGGCGTTTTGTCTTCGCGATCGGCACCAATGAAGAGGCTGTGCGGCTGTCGGGACATGAGCCGAAACGCTACAAGATCGCGGTGTTCACCATCTCCGGCCTGACTGCCGGCATCGCGGCCATGGTCTATCTGCTCCGCCTCAATGTCGGCAGTCCGGTTGCGGGCATCGGCTATGAGTTGAATGCGATCGCCGCGGTCATCATCGGCGGAACCAGCCTCTCGGGCGGCAAGGGCTCGATCGTCGGAACGCTGGTCGGCGCCTGCATTCTGCAGGTGCTGTCGACGGGATTGCAGCTGCTGGGGGCCGACGACAACATCAAGCCGATCGTCATCGGCGCCGTCATCGTGCTTGCCGTTATCCTAGACAGCTATCGCGGCCGGTTGATGCGGATACTCGAAACGCGGTGACCGATCGCCAAGCGTGGGACTCTGAGGTCGCATGGCGGCGTGCAAAGTCGAGGCAGGCCGTCAAACTCCTGCCACATGCCCTGCATTAATTCGACGCGACTGCATATGTCTTATGATCGGAATTGATTTAAGGATAATGCTGCAGCAGCTCAAAGCCTAGCCGCACCCTTGGCGCATCTGAGAAGATGCGCGGCGCTGCGGTAACCGCGTCGATGGAGATCCGATGCCCGCAATCCTGCGAAAAAAAGTTCACGGCGCGTCCACCCGGGCTGAGGTCATCGACGGGGCAGAGGATATCGGCGTCGCCTATCAGGTGTTTTCCGATACGGTGGTCGAAGACGTCATCGTCAAGAACTCGCCTCGTGGCTTCAAGTTTCACAACGGCAACAACCTCGTCGTCAGGCGCTGCGAAACGGAGAATGTCAAGGGCGACGGCATCTACCTAACGAAAACGAAGAACGTTCTTCTGGAAAACAACCGTATGGGGGCGGCTCCGGGCGAGGGCGCGGACTGCTGCCAGTTCGCCTATCAGAACAGCGACGACAATATCAGTTCGGACGTCGTGATCCGCGGCAACCTCTTCCTGCAGTCGCCGACGAGCACCTCGAACAAGGGCGCCCTGGTCTGCGATAAAACCCGGAACTATCTCGTCGAGTACAATTTCATCGGCGGCAAGAATTTCTCCTTTTCATCGGTCGGCGACGATGCCGTGGTGCGCAGCAACATCATGCGCGACGGCAGGATGAACGACTATTCCTTCGGCTACGGCATCGGCGACAAGGCAGACCGTACCGGCCATCACGTCTATGACAATTGGATCGAGAACAACAATCGCGGCATCAGCCTGAGCGGCTTTTCCGACCAGGAGCGGGCCTTTCGCAAAGATATCGACATCCACGACAACGTCATCAACGGATGCGACATCGCCTTCTTCGCCAATCGGCCATGGTCGGGGAGCTTCCGGCGCAACATATTCATGCGATGCGGCCAGGACATGGTTCTGTCGGGAAAGGGCAAGGCCACCGCCGGCGAGATCGACGGCAATTACCACAATGACGGCAGCTTCTTGAACCTTGTGGCGCCGCCGCTCCGCTTCAATCCCGACGGCAAGGCCTCCGTCGCCTCGGGTGAATGGACATCCGAGCCCGATGAGATCGTCATCCAGTGGCGCGACAAGGGATTGGATATTCCTGACGCCAACCGCCCTTCCATTGCCGTCGAGCCCGGGATGGAACTGTCCTGTGTGCTGTTGGCCCGAAAGGGCCGCAATTGGATGCTGGCGATCGCCGAGACCGCTTATGACGAGTTCATGCCGCGCGCATGGCAGGAAAAGATGCTGCCGTGGCAGAAGCGGTATCTCTCGATCTGAATCAAGTACTGCCGGTATGCCAGGCCCGGAACCAAAGGCCGGTTTTGCCGTTGATCGCCATATCCACCGTGTCGGGAGGGAAGGGCCGCCATGGCACGCCAGACATTCTGGAAAGGCTATCTCAAGCTCTCGCTCGTCACCGCCTCCGTCTCGCTGACGCCGGCGACGACTGAAAGCAACAAGGTGCGATTCCACGTCCTCAATCGCCAGACGAAAAATCGCGTCGAAAGCCGCTATGTCGACAGCGTTACCCATAAACCGGTGGCTGACCGGGACCAGGTGAAGGGTTATCCGCGCGGCGAGGACGATTATGTTCTTCTCGAAGACGAGGAGATCGAGGAAGTCGGGCTCGAAAGCACCCGCACCATCGATATCGACAGCTTCGTCCCACGCGGCTCGATCGATTGGATCTGGTACGACAAGCCGCATTTCCTGGCGCCGGAGGACAAGGTCGGCGTGGAAGCCTTCTGCGTCATCCGCGAAGCGATGAAGGCAAACGACGTCGTCGGCATTGCCCGCCTGGTTCTCTATCGCCGCGAGCGCGCCGTGCTCCTGGAGCCGCAAGGCAAAGGCATCGTGCTCTGGACCCTGCGCTATGGCGACGAGGTGCGCGAACCCTCGGCCGAAATCGACGACAAGGCGGAGATCGACAGCAAGCTCCTGACGCTGATGAAGCGGCTGGTGAAGGAAGAGACGAAGGATTGGAGCCCGACCATGGTGCAGGATCCGATCCAGAAGCGCCTGAAATCGATGATCCGCGGCAAACAGAAGAGCCTGAAGAAGGCGGCGCCCGCCAAAAAACCCGCACCGGTAAAATCGACCGGCAACGTCATCAACATCATGGATGCGCTGAAGATGAGCCTGGCTTCGGGAAGCGGGCGGAAGTCGCGTTAGAGCAATTCCAGGAAGAATGCGAAGCGGTTTTCCCGGCAAAGCGAAGCGCTTTGCCGGGAATTGCGTAAATCCCAAAGGTCAGCGCGGGATGATTTTACGCTCTAACGCTTCTTCTTTTCCAACGGTTTGGCTGCAGCGAAAAATCCGTCCCAGGGATCTCGCGGCAGCGCGTCGAGCCGGGTCGGCGTATTGTCCACGGTGAAATAGGTCGGTCCGACGTCGACGGTGAGCTCGCTCCATTCCAGCGGCATCGAGACCGCCGCACCTGGCCGCGCCCGTGCCGAATAGGGCGCGACCGCCGTATTGCCGCGGCCGTTGCGGAGATAGTCGATGAAGATCCTCCCCGTGCGCTTGGCCTTCGTCGCCGTCGCCAGATAGCGGTCTGGACGGTCGGCGGACATGCTGTCGGCAAGCCATTTGGCGAAACCCTTCACCTCGGCCCAACCGGCCTTCGGCGTGAGCGGCGTCACCACATGCAGCCCCTTGCCGCCTGAGGTCTTGACGAAGGCGGCGAGGCCTTCGGCCTCCAGCCGCTCCTTCAATTCGTAAGCGGCGGCGATCACATCTGCCCACGCCACCTCATCGTCCGGATCGAGGTCCATGGTGATCATATCGGGCTTTTCCCAATTGTCGGTCGAAGCGCCCCAGGGATGGATTTCAAGCACGGCCGATTGCACCAGCGCCACGATACCGTCGAAATCGGTAATTCTGAGCAGCTTTTCCCCCTGCTTGTCCTTGGGATCGGTAATCTCCTCGATATGCGGATTCATGCCCTTCCAGGCATGTTTCTGGAAAAACCGCTGCCGGCCGTTGATCCCGTCCGGCAGGCGCAGGAGCGCCAGCGGCCGGTTGACGACATAAGGCGCCATGAAGCGCCAGACGTGGGCGTAATAATTGGCCAGCCCCTCCTTGGTAACGCCCTCGTCCGGCCAGTAGATGCGGTCCGGGTGGGTCAGCGTCACCGCTGATTTCGGCAGGGGAGGGGCCATGGTCTTTTCCGTCTCGCGCGTCACATCTTTCGCAGGCTTGTCTTCTCGCAGGCTGCGGAAGGCTGCATGGCGCAGATTGCCGTCAGCCGACCAGGCGCGGAACTCGACTTCGCCGACCAGCTGCGGCTTGACATAGATCAGCCCGCGCCGTTCCTCTGACGTCAGCTTGTCATCGAACGAGTTTTCGTTCTGCGTCAGACGCGACAATTTCTCGTAAAGCAGTTGAGCGGTTGCTGCCGTATATCCAGTGCCGACGCGCCCGACATGCTTGAGTTCGCCGCCTTGGTAATAGCCCATCGCCAGTGAGCCGATCGCATTCTTCATCGATGTCGACGGCACGTAGCCGCCGATGACGAATTCCTGCCGGTGCGAGCATTTCGATTTGGTCCAATCGCCTTTGCGTCCCGATCTGTATTTGCTGTCGCGCAGTTTGGAAATCACCCCTTCGAGGCTGAGCCGGCAGGCATGGTCGAGCACGAGTCCGCCGCTTTCGTTGAAATGCGCGCTGTAACGCAGCTTGTCGTTATCGTCCGGCAGCAGGCTTTCGAGCAGCTGCTTGCGATCGATGAGCGCCACATCGACGAGGTTGTAGCCGTCGAGGTGGAGAAGATCGAAGGCATAGAAGACGAAGCGATCGTTGCGGCCCTCGCTCAGATCGTGCTGAAGTGCCGAGAAGTCCGAGGCGCCGGTATCGCGCTCGACGACGATTTCGCCGTCGATCACCGCCGATTGCACCGGCAGGGCGGCAAAGGCCTCGACCACATCGCTGCCGAATTTCTCCGTCCAGTCGAGGCCGCTGCGGGTCAACATTCTCACCTTGCCGTTCTCGACTCTGACCTGCAGCCGGTAGCCGTCGAACTTGATTTCGTGGATCCAGCGGTCACCCGCCGGCGGCTTCGGTTTCAGCTTGGCAAGCACCGGTTCGATGAAGTCGGGCATTGCGCCCTTGCGCGCGCCTTTAGGCCATTGGCGTTCGCCGGATCCCGACGGCTTCGCCTTTTGTGCCGGCGTCTTGGCGGCAACCGCCTTGCCGTTTCCGGATCTGGACTTCCAGGTCGCATCGGGATTTTCCACCACCTCTTCAAGCTGCCGGCCTGTCTTGGCCGATTCCGGCCGTTCCTCGAGAATGTCGCCGTCATGGCGCGCCTCGGCATCGTCCCCCTTGATCAGCAGCCAGTTCTCGCGCGCCTCGCCGGGCCGGCCGTGCATGCGCACGAGGTGCCAGCGTCCCTTCAGCTTCTCGCCGTCGAGCTCGAATTCCAGATGACCTTTCCGATAGGCCTTGTGAGCGTCGCCGACCGGCGTCCAAGTGCCGCGGTCCCAGACGATGACGGTGCCGCCGCCATACTGCCCTTTCGGGATGATGCCTTCGAAATCGCCATAGGACAGCGGGTGGTCTTCGACATGAACGGCCAGGCGCTTGTCCTCCGGGTTGAGGCTCGGCCCTTTGGTCACCGCCCAGCTCTTCAGCACCCCATCCATTTCGAGCCGAAAATCATAATGCAGCCTTGTCGCATCATGCTTCTGGATGACGAAGCTGTTGCCGGTGCTGCGGCCCTTCTGCCCTCGCGGCTCCGGTGTGAGTTTGAAATTGCGCTTCGCCTGATAGGTCTCGAGAGCCATCTCAGCCTGCCTTCTTCCTTTGGCTGTCGCTGCGCGCCGGCGCCTTCTCCTTTGCCGGTGGCTTCGTCGCCGCCTTGCCGCTCATCTTGGCGCTTTGGCGCAGCGCTTCCATCAGATCGACCACCTTGCGCTCCGGCGCCGGTTTCTTCTTCGGCGGCGCCCGGCCCTCGATCTTTGCCTTCACCAATTCGACGACGGCGGCTTCGTAACGGTCCTCGTAGGCGCTCGGATCGAAGCTGCCGTGCTTGGTCTCGATGATATGCCCGGCGAGCTCGAGCATTTCCTTGTCGAATTTGATATCGAGAATCTCTTTGAAGACGGTGTCGGCCGAGCGCACCTCATAATCGAAGTTCAGCAGGGTCGCGATGATGTGAGTGTCATGCGGCCGGATCAGTAGCGTTCGGTTGCGCCGGAAAAGCACAGCTTCGGCCAGCGCCGCCACCTTGGCGTCGCGCATGCCCCGGACGATCAGAGACAGCGCTTCTTCATCATGCTCATCGACGGGTGCGAGATAATAGGGACGGTCGAAATAGAGCTTGTCGATATCGTCATAGGCAATGAAAGACTTGACGTTGAGCACCTTGTCGCTTTCCGGCATGATCTCGGCGATCTCGTCGCCTTCGATGACGATGTAATCGCCGTTATCCATCTGATAGCCCTTGACCTGGTCGTCGCGCTCCACCGGCTTGCCGGTCTCGCTGTCGACGAATTGCCGTTCGACGCGATGGCCGGTTTTGCGGTTGATGATGTTGAAGGAAACGCGGTCGGAGGAGGAAATGGCGGTGTAGAGCCCGACGGCGCAAGCAAGGTCGCCTACCTTCAGATGACCTTTCCAGCTTGCCCGCGCGGCCATGCCATCCTCCGTTGCAAATCAGAGCCGACTGCTGCTCTTGTCGGTTTCGAGCTCCTGGAACGCCCAGCCGCCGTCGGGTGCAGGATAGGCGAGCAACGCGTCGCCGTCGCCGATTTTCTGACGTGACGCAGCATCCTTGGCGTGGACAATCGCTTCCTCAGCCGTCGCATAGGTCTCCGACAGCGTATCGCCGAGCTTGTAAGCCCAACCATTGTCATGCGGCACGACCTGATAGGTGATATCGGCCATTTCGGATCTCCTCTTTTCACTTCGGCGGCGGAGCCGAAAACCGCGCACAGTTTTCGGTATCAAGCCCTAGTTCCGATTTGGTTTGCGCCTTTCATCGAGCGCGATGATCTTTTCCAGGGAGGCGATATCCTCGCTGGTGACGACGGGAACCGGATCGGCCGCGATCGCCTCCAGCACCTCCTGCGAGATGGCGCCGTTGCGGATCGCCCATTCCAGCGTCTCGCGCGTTTCCCGCTCGGCCTTGAGCTGTGCATAGAGAGCGACGATCAGCCGGTCGCGGGCGTCCATCCGCCGGCCCCGACGATCCATGCTGCGGACATGCGGCATCGCTCTGCACCTTTGTCACTGATTTCGTTCAGGTGTAGTCAACTGATGACGGATGGAAAGGTTCCGTTACCAGTCACTACAACGCCGTTGCGGGCCGCGGCGCAACTCGCTATCTCTGCGAAGGCTATTGTTAGAGGATTTTTCATGGCCGATCACAAGGCACGCCCCCGTCCGACCGGCGCTATCGCCACCCTCGGCCGCACCGGCTTTCCGCATGTCACGTCCACGACCAAGGGTGAGATCGATATCGTCACTGCGCCGTCGCAGCCGGGCTTCAGCCCGCTCGATCTGCTCTACGCCTCGCTTTCGGCCTGTCTCGTGCTCAGCGCCCGCATTGCAGCCAGTCAGATGGGCGTTCTCGACAGGATCAGCGAGATCACTGCCGACGTCACCGGCGAGAAGGCGGCGGAAGGGCTCTCACGTGTTGCGAAATTCAATATCGTCTTCTCGATCAAGGGCGATGTCGACGAAGAGACTCGCCGCAAGATCGTCGACGCCGCCGAAGACGAGATCTGCACGGTCAGCAACACCATCCGCGGCACTCCCGAATTCTCGACCGTAATATCGAAACAAGACTGATCTTCATAATTATTATAGACAATTATGGCCGGAGGATTGCACGAGTCATGTCCGGCTTCTATGCTCGGGCATCGAAGCAACGGTGTCGGCCATCATGCAGCCCAAGCCTCTGTCGATGTCCGACCAGCCCGTCGTCGCCATCATCGGCGGTGGCCTCTCCGGCGCGGGCGTCGCCTATCATCTCGCCCGTGCAGACGGTGGCGAGCGTCCCGTCAGCGTGGTCTTCGAGCCGCGGGCGGAACTCGGCCGTGGTCTTGCCTATGACACGGACGACCCGGCCCATCGCATCAATGTTCCCGCCGCCAAGATGAGCCTGCAGCCCGACGACCAAGGCCAATTCCAGGCCTGGATCGAGGCCCGCGATGCCCTCGCTTGCGACCCGCAGGCAAGACGGCCCGATGGCCTGCTCTTTCCCCGGCGCCGGCTGTTCGGCGATTATGTCGCCTCTCTTCTGAAGCCGCTGCTGGCAGACGGCAGCGTGCGTCATTGCCGCGCCGCCGTGACCCATGTCGAGCGCCGGGCCGGCCGCTGGTTGATCCGCGACGATAAAGGCGGCGTGTTGCTGGCCGATATCGTTGCGATCGCCACCAGCCATCCGCCGCCGGCGGCCCCCGGCCGGCTTGCGGCCCGGCTTGCCGCCCATCCCCGTTTCGTCGCGGACAGCACGAAACCAGCTGCGCTTGAGGTGATCCGTCCCCAGGACCGGGTGCTCGTCATCGGCAATGGCTTGACTGCCGCCGATGTCATTGCCTCGCTCGCTGAACGCGGGCATCGCGGTCCGGTGACGGCAATCTCGCGCCGCGGTCTGCGCTCGCGCGGGCATGCGCCGGTGCCGCAGCCGCTGTTCGGCGATTTCCTCGCCGATGCGGCCCATTCCGCCGTTTCGCTGCTGGCGGCAATCCGCGCCGCCATCAGCGCCGCGGAAGCGCAAGGCATAAGCTGGCATGGGGTGATTGATCAGGTGCGGGCGCAGGGACGCGATCTCTGGCAGGCGCTGCCGGTCGCCGAACGGCGCCGTCTCGTCCGCCATCTGCGTCCCTATTGGGATGTGCATCGTTTCCGCATCGCGCCGCAGGTGGAAGCCGCGCTCGACGCGGCGATTGCCGCCGGTCGCCTGGAAATCCTCGCCGGGTCGGTCGCCGATGCGCGCATTGAAGGCGAGCTTGTTCTTTGCTCCCTGCAGCCACGCCATCGGCGCCAGTCGCTGGAGCGGAGCTACGACGCTGTCGTCGTCACCACTGGGCCGGCGCATGGCGGTATTCTCGAAACTCAGCCCTGGCTCGCGGCGCTTGCTGCAAGCGACCACCTGTCGCTTGATCCGACAGGGCTCGGCCTCGCCTGCACCGAGCAGTCGGAGGCGATCGGCCCGTCGGGAAAGGCGGAGCCTTCGCTGTTGATCTCCGGTCCGCTGGCGCGCGGCACTTTCGGCGAACTGATGGGGTTGCCGCAGGTGACTGAGCATGCCTTCTTCGTTGCAGGCGAAATCGCCGCAAAGCTGCGATTGATCATGGAGAGCAGGCATCCGGTCTGAATTTTTGTCCCGATGTCGCTCTTCGACTGTCGCCGGCGGACGACTTCTGCTACGCACGCGCCAATCAACGGCCCGCCGCCAATGTTCGGGCAATCAAAAATATCGAGCCCATGTCGCAGACCGCTTCCACCCTCTCCGATGCCTCGCCTTCCAATCGTCTGGCCCTTGCGGCGCTCATTCTCGGCGGGGCGGCGATCGGCGGTTCGCCAATCTTCGTCCGGCTGTCCGAGACCGGGCCGATGGCCACCGCCTTCTGGCGTGTGGCGCTGGCGCTGATCCCGATCTTCATCGTCTCGCTCGTGAAGAAGGATTCGGGGCCGAAGCCGCAAAGCCTTTCCGATTATGGCTTGCTGGCTCTTCCGGGCCTCATGCTGGCGCTCGACCTCGGCGCCTGGCATCTTTCGCTCACCATGACCTCGGTGGCCAACGCGACGCTGCTTGCAAACCTCGCGCCTGTTTTCGTCACACTGATCGCCGTCCTGTTTTTTAAGGCGAGAACCAGCGGCGTTTTCCTGCTGGGGCTGGTCCTGGCACTCGCCGGTGTCGTTACCCTGAAAGGCGGACCGGCAGGGCTCGGCAATGGCGGCTTGAGCGGCGACGGCACCGCGATGATCGCCGCCTTCTTCTATGCCTGCTATATCCTTGCGATCGGCAGGTTGCGCAGCCGGTTCGATACGATCCGCATCATGCTGTGGAGCACGGCAGCGGCTGCCGCCTGCATCTTCCCGATCGCCTTTTTCTTCGAAGGGCAGATGCTGCCGGCGACCCTCTATGGCTGGTCGATCCTCTTCGGCCTCGCCTTTGTCAGCCATGCCGGCGGGCAGGTGGCGATCACCTATGCGCTGGCCTATCTGCCGCCCGCCTTTTCATCGCTGACGCTGCTGTTGCAGCCGGTCGTCGCCGCGATCCTCGCGTGGGCGCTGCTCGATGAGGCGATCGGGACGATGCAGGCGGTGGGCGCCAGCGTGGTGCTCGCCGGCATCATGGTTGCCCGAACGGCTCGCTCGTCGGCTTGACCGCTTGCTGCTCCAGCGGCGGTGGATCATCCCCCATTCTCTGGAGCAGCCACTTCTGGATGATCGGCACATCGGCGTCGCCGAGATCGTGGCCGCCGGGGATGACGTCGGAATCGACGGTGGCGCCCGAACTCTTCAGCCTGTCCTCCAGCTCGCTCGCATATTTGCCGTAGGCATCGGTCTTGCCGCTGATAACCAGCAGATCCGTGCCCTTCAGATCGGCATGCGGATAGTCGCTGAGCACAGGCATGGAGCGCAGCAGCACCGCCTTGTGAACGAGGTTCGGGTGCAGGTACAGCAGCGAGTTCAACAAGTTGGCCCCGTTGGAATAGCCGACATAGACGATCTTCTTGGGATCGAGGCCGTAGGATTTGACGGCGCCTTCGATGAAGGCCGCAAAGGCTTCGGCCTCCGTTTTGATGTCGTTCTGGTCGAAGGAGAAGGGGGTGATGCGCTTATACCAGCGCGGAAAACCCTCTTCCGTTGCACGGCCACGGACGCCGAGCAGGGTCGCGCGCGGCGCCGCCTTGTTGAGGAGCGGCATCAGCGTCGTCTCATTGCCGCCCGAGCCGTGCAGCAGCACGAAGACACTGCCGTCGGGATTGGGCGGCGTATAGAAGCGATGGACGAACGGCAGCTCACGGTAATTGATGCGCGGCTGGCCGGGCATTGAAAATTGCGGCAGAACCACCTTGAGGTCGTCGAGACTGGTGATCGCTCCCGGCGGCGCGAAGAGTTTGGTGCCGAGGGCCGCGTGCTCTTCGTCGACAGTCATGCCGGGCTTGTCGGTTGCAAGCTCCACCAGCGTTCCGCCGGGCTCGCGGGCATAGAGCGAGCGGAAATACTTGCGGTCGTGCATGTTGGTCGGCGATGCATCGGTCTTCTCCAGCGCCTCGGAAACTGAACGCAGCGCCTCCTCATCGGCGGCCCGGAATGCGACATGATCGACGGTGCCGGTTCCCGGCGCACCGGACCAGAAGCCGCGCGCATCGCGCACGTCGATGACATCGCCTGATTGCGAAACCAGCCTGTCGATCGTGCCGCGGTTGGCCTGGAAGCGGTAGCCGAAATGGCGCTCGAGGAAGCTGCGGCTCTCGGCCGGCTTTTCCGTCAGCATGGTTGCGCCGCGCACCCGCCGGACGGCATGCTCGACCGGGATCGAGGCGCCGTCCCAGATAGCGGGCGATGTGAGGTCCTTTGCGCCCGCGAGCTTGAGGATGATATTGTCGGGGTCTTTCAGCCTGAGGACAGGCTCGCCGAATTCATCCGCGGGTCCCTCCGAACGCAGGCCGAAGCTCATGGCGCGTGTCAGCCAATAGCCGATGCTCGCCGGATCGATCGCCAGCGAAATTTCGCTGATCTGGCTGTAGCCCGCCCGGCCGGACGCGCCATCTTCCCAGACGAGGAAGCTGACGAGCGAACCCGGCGTGCCTGCCGAATCGCCGTAGAAGAGATGGAGTTGAGTCGTATCCTCGTAGCCGGCCGTCTGCTTGACGAGGCGCATGCCGAGAAAGCCGGCGTAAAAATCCACGTTCGCCTGCACCTTTCGGGTGATGGCCGTAACGTGATGTATGCCTGATACCATCGAGAGCAGTCCTGATTGAAGCGTCGTCAGGAGCGCGAGTATGAGAGCTGCGAAAGTCATACCGTTGCCAATGACCACCGCTTAGTTTTGTTCCGCACAAAGCGCAAGCGAATCGCCGCGCTGCAGCAGTTCCAAATGATCGACATCTTCGAGCGCCTCTTCCAGTTGCTGTAGGGTCGGCGGCTTGACCATATAGGCGCGCGCGCCGAGATTTCTGGCTCGCTGCATGTCGGTCTCATCGCTTGAGGTGCTGAGAATGCAGACGGGAATCCGTTTCAGACGGGCATCGGCCGACAGCGCGTTCAGCACCTCGAAACCGTCCATGATCGGCATGTTGATGTCGAGCAGCATCAGGTCGATCTGCGGCACGTCGGCGATGCCGGCGCGCTCTTCGAGCAGCCGCATCGCCTCGCGCCCGTTGGTGGCGACATGCAGGTTGAAGGTCACCTTCTCCCGCCGCATCAGCTTGATCTTCAGAATCTGGATGTCGGCGGGGCTGTCTTCAACCAGCAGCACTTCGGCAAGCCTGCCGGGACCTTCGGCCGGCTGCTCTGCCGGCTTCAGGCTGGGCGGAACGGCTGATGCGGCGGGCGGCGCGGGCCGTGCCTCGGCGAGCGGCATCTCGATGATGAAGGTGGCGCCGGGCCCCTTCTCCGGTTCGCACCAGATCGAGCCGCCATGCAACTGCGCGATGCGGCGGCAGATCGCAAGGCCAAGCCCGGTGCCCTCGATGCCGCGGCCGACGAGCCGTTTGAACGGCTGGAAGATCAGCTCGCGGTGCTGGGGATCGATGCCCGGTCCGTTGTCACGTACCGTCAGGCGGCAGCTATCCCCTCGCGCTTCGCCCGAGATCTGCACCTCCGGAACCTTTTGATCGCAATAGCGGATGGCATTCGACACCAGGTTCTGCAGAAGCTGGGCGAGCAACGTCGCATCGCCCATCACCTCCGGCAGCGGCCCGCGGATGATGACGGCCCCGCGGCTCTCCATCTGCTGGCGCAGATTGTCTTCCACCTGGTTGAGCACATCGGACAGCGAGACCGGCGTCAGCTGCGGCCCGCCATAGGCTTCGAGCTTGGTGAAGTTCGAGACCTTGACGATCAGGTCTTCCATATGGTCGGCGGCGCTCAAGACATAATCGAGCAGCTCGCGGTCTTCGGCCGGAAGCACTGCAGAGCCGTGCAGGATACGGCTGAAAGACTTGATCGTCCTCAGCGGCTCCTTCAGATCATGCGCCATGGCGCGTGTGAAGATCTCAAGCGATTGCCGCTTCTGCTCCAGCTGGCCTTCCAGCATGCCATGCATGATAGCGTTCTGGATGCAGCGATGCAGCGTTTCGGGTGAAAGCGAATCCTTGGTGAGATAGTCGCGCGCGCCGCTCTTCATCACCTCGACGGCGACGGTTTCGCTGCCCTGGCCCGTTAGCATGATGACATTGGCGGCGGGATCGTCCTCCAATATATCGGCAAGAACGCCGAGCCCGTCGCGCCCCGGTAGCGAATAGTCGAGCAGGATGCAGTTCGGCCGTTTCCGGCTGTTCAGTGCAAGGCCCTCTTCACCCGTCTCGGCCTCGAGGACGGTATAGGCCGTGCTGGAGACGCGGCCCAGGATGCGGCGATAGACCTCGCGGTCGTCGATGTTGTCGTCGATGATGAGAATGCAGCAGTCTTCCGCCAAACCGTCAGTCCTCGAGCGGCAGGATCGCGATTTCGAACCAGTATTCCTTCAGCCGCTGGATCGCGGCGAAGAGCCCGTCGAGATCGACCGGCTTCTGCACATAGGTGTTGGCGCCGAGCGCGTAGCAGCCTTCGATGTCGCGTTCGTCGTCTGAGGTCGTCAGGATCACCACCGGGATCTTCCGCCAGCCGTCGTTCGACTTGATCGCCTCCAGGGTCTTGCGGCCGTCGAGGCCAGGCATGTTGAGATCGAGCAGGATCAGCCCCGGTTTCGGCACCATTACGCCGAGCATGTCGAGCGCTTCCTGGCCCGAGGCCGCCCATCGGATCGAGTTGCGCAGATTGGTGCGCTTGAAGGCGCGCATCGTCGCTTCGAAATCGTCTTCACTGTCTTCGACGATCAAAATCGGTTGCGTGTCACGCTGCTGCATTCTGCCCCTCGCGCTTTCTTCCCAGGGTGAAATAGAACGTGGTGCCGACGCCGACTTCGGACTCCAGCCAGATATCGCCGTTGTGCCGCGCGATGATCTTGCGGACGAAGGTCAGGCCTGCTCCCGTCCCGTCGTCGGAATCCTGCGACTTTTCGAGCCGTTTGAAAATGCGGAAAATATCCTCATGGAATTCCTGGGGTATCCCCTTGCCGTTATCCCTAACGAAAAACACGTTGCGGGCAACCGTGCCGTCCTTGCCGACGAACCGTTCGAGATAGCCGACGGAAATCAGCGGCGTCGGCTTGTCGTTGTATTTGATCGCATTGGTGATGAGATTGCGGAACACCTCGGTCAGCCGCGGCGCGTCGCAGACCACCTCCGGCAGCCTGCCGTCGGTGACGACCCTGGCATGCCGCTCTTCAAGAAGCAGCTCCATCGTCGCGACGACATCTTTGACGATCAGACCGATATCGGTGCGTTTGACTGCCAGCTGCTGCCGCCCGAGCCGGGAGAAGTAAAGCAGGTCGTTGACGAGCTTCTCCATCCGCTGGCTGAGACGCACGAGCCGGTTCAGCCGGCGCACGCCGTCCACGTCGAGCTTGTCCTCATAATCCTCGAGGAGGAAACGCGAGTGGTTGTGCAGGCCGCGCAGCGGCTCCTTCAGATCATGCGAGGCAATATAGGCGAATTCGTCTAGGTCATGGTTGCTGCGCTCGAGCTCCGCCGTATAGGCCTCGAGCTGGGCAAGCGTCGTTTTCATCCGTTCTTCCTGCCGCACGCGCTCGCTGATATCGCGTACGATGCCGACGAAGGTCTTGGTCTCGCCGCTGACAACAACGCTGATGGACACTTCGATCGGGAAGACGATGCCGTTCTTGCGCCGGCCGGAGACCATCCGCGTCGTGCCGATGATACGCTCCTCGCCGGTCTGCCGGTAGTGGGAGAGATAGCCGTCATGCTCGGAATGATAAGGCTCGGGCATCAGCATCTTGATGTTCCGGCCGATCGTTTCCTGCGGAGCGTAGCCGAACATGCTCTCGGCCGCCGGATTGAAACTCTTGATCGTTCCGCGCCCGTCGATGACGATGACGGCGTCGGGCGTGCTGCGCACCAGCGCGCCGAAACGGATGCGTTCGGCTTCCAGATTGTGGTTGTTGCGCAGGAAATAGTAAACCAGGATCGCGATGAGCCAGAGCGTGGCGGCGGTGATCGTGCGGTTGGCGATCTCCTGCCAGAACGACGCCTCGTCGTGCCTGACGGCGAAGAAGCCGAGCATCAGCAGCACGGTGCAGGTAAAGGCGAAGAACAGCGGCGCATTCCTGTTGCCGAACCAGAGGGCCGTCAGCACCAGCGGCACGTAGAGAATGCCGTTGGCAAGGCCGAGCGGCGTATAGAGATCGACGAGAAGGGCGGTAAAGCAGACCGCCGCCGGGATCCAGAGCGGGATCTGTGCACGGTTTGCCGGCTGCATCCACCAGGAGCGGGCAACAAGGCCGCAGCCGAAGACCACCATGCCGATCGCCGTATGCAGCGCCATCGCCGCATAAGGTCCCCAGCGATAGCCCTGTTCGGCATCGGTGACATAGCCGGCGAGCGCGATCATGCCGAGCGTGATGACGACGTAGCTCGTCAGCTCCTGCACCACCTGGCTCTTCGACGTTTCCAGGTGGAGGGAGAGCAGCAGCGAAAGGTTGGCGATCAGGAAGATCAGCGCCGTGTTGGGGCCCATGCCGCCGCCGATCTCAGCGATAAAGTCGGGCCGAACGAGCAGCTGCGAGATCAGCAGGTCGATATTGTGGAAATGCCGCCCGAACGTGGCGATTTCCACGAGCCGGGCGGCCGCGATCGCCGCCGCCAGCCCCGCCATGACCGTCGCCGCTATGCGAGAGCGGCGGCCGGCCAGCATTGAGGAGGCAAGCCCTACGCCGGAAAGCACGAAGCCAAGCGCGGTGTTGAAGGCCATCGACGGAAAGCCGGGGATCAGCGAAATAACGATCGCGATCTGCAACAGCCAGCCGGCCAAGGTGCTGACACCGAGAAGCAACAGCAGGCAGCCGACCGCAATCGCGAAGGCACGGTAGCGCCATCGCCTCCGCTGGTCCTGCAGGTCCACGTTGCCCTTATCCTGCACCCGTGTATCCTCTCCCGGTTCGCGCGGCCATTTTTTCCGAAATCGAGGAATACTCAATAGCCAGCGAACGCCGCCACCGCGCTTTTTCCGAAATGATTTTTCGATCGAACAGATCGAATTTTGATGAAATCGCGATATCGTGACGTTGAAGGACAACGAGGTTCATTCGAACAATATCCAAATCACGGTGCCGGATGCCTACGATAGTTTACGTCGACGACAGCAGGGATGATCTCTTTTATCTCGACTATATCCGCAAGAAGCAGCAGATAGAGGTCGATCTATTCTGTTTTTCGACGGCCGAGACGGCGCTGGAGGCGCTGAAGCAGCGCGTGGCGGAAGGCTGGGCTCCGCCGGAGCTGCTGGTCGCCGATCTCTACATGCCCCTCGACAGCGGCGTTGGCCTGGTAAGCAGCCTGCGCGGGGATGATCGTTTCAGAACCATGCGTCTCGCCATCTGCAGCGGATCGGATGCCGACGAGGATCGCGCGCGGGCGTTCGAAGCCGGTGCCGATCTTTACCTCGAGAAGCCGCTTGACCTCGCCGCGATCCTGCTCAATCTTGAAGTGTAGGAAACGGCGGAAACCGAATGGTGCGTTTCCAGGCGTTCGTCCGGGCGAAGTGACAAACCGCAATTGACAAGGCCGGGTGTGCATTTCAAGATGCAACCGAAGCGAAAAGAACGGAACGAATAATAAGCGCTGAGAGAACCGATTGACCCGTGTTCGCCGCCACGAACTTCCAGCCAACCCCTTAGCTGAATGGGCCTATCGGCTCTCTCGCGCTTACGTCTGGCACTGCCTTCTCGCATTCATGGATGTTGAACGCGCGAAGATTTACGATACCCAGGTAAGAACTACTGCCCCTCAGTATATCTGCCCGTGCATCACCTGTAGTTGAGGCATTTGATGATATCCGCCTTGTATACCGAAAGTCCCCGTTTCGATATCTCTCATCAACTGTCTCGCAATTTTTGTAGCTGTTCGCGTTTAAGACGTATATCCCAAGATTTGGGGATCGGGGCCATGGCGGGAGGAGAGGAAGAGTGGGAATGAACAATGCCGCGGCAACTCCTTTTCATGCCGGACCGGAGCTGAGCCGGGCGATCAACCGCACCGATTTTTTCCGTCTGCTGAAAGCGGCGGCGCAGCATTACCACTTCGATAATTTCGCGCTTGCCCGCATTTCCGAGGCTTCGACTCCGTTCGGCGAGCGCGATATCGTCATCACCAATGTCGCCGAGCGACGGATCGGCCTTTTCATTGCGACGTTGAGGGAGGCGCTCGGGACCGTTCGGGCAAAGAGCGCCCAGTTTTTGGCGACGCCCGTCCATGGCAGGAGCGCGCAGCCGGATACCTATCCCTCCGATCGGCATTTCAACGAGTTCCGCAGCGGCGTCTTCCTCTTCATTCCGCTGTTCACACCCGAAGGGCGGCGATATTGCCTCGTGCTGAGCGGTGAGCGTGAAGAGCCGGATCAGGGTGAGATCGCCGACATGCTTCTGGATGCCATGCGCATTTTCGACAAGCTCTACGAGGAAATCCTGACGCCTGAGATGTCCGGGCGGTTGACCCAGCGCGAATCGGAAATCGTCAAATGGACCAGCGAAGGCAAGACCTCGGCCGAAATCGCCATCATTCTCGGTCTATCGGAACATACGGTCAATTCGCATATCACCGCGGCCGCGCGTAAGCTCGACGCCGTGAACCGCGTCCACATGGTGGCAATCGCCCTGAGGAATGGTTTGGTTTCGTGAAAATTGGCTTCGGGACTGGGGAAAATGAAATGATCACCAAAACGGTCCGACAGAATGCCGTCAAGGTTCTCTTCGTCGACGACGAGTTCATCGAATTCCGCGCGCTCAAAAAGAAGATCGCCGATCTTTCCGAGCCGGCGGTCGAAGTCGAATATTCACCGTCGATCGGAGATGCATTGGAAAAAATCCGCGCAGCGCACTTCGATCTCATCCTGCTCGACAATCGCCTTCTGCCCAATGCCGATTTCCGCGAGACGGTGCCGGAGTTGCGCGGTATCGGCTATACCGGCCCGATCGGCGTCGTCTCGGCCGACATATCGGGCGGCTATTTCCAGGAGTTCCCGGATTACGGTGTCGACTTCCGCATCGGCAAGGACGAAATCGACGTCCAGACGCTGCAGCACATCATCCGCGAATATGTGACCTACGATGTGCCGGATTTCTGGAAGGACGATTACAGCATTTGAGCAGCGCAAAAACGGGCGCGGTTGGCGATAGCGGCATGCGCAAACAAGGACTTGAAGCACGTCCACTGGATCTGAGATCGCGATGCGCTTCAACGACGGCAAACGAAGCTGAGCGATTGCAATACGTTGCTTAGCCCGCGGGCAGGCGGATGGTGAAGCGGCTGCCGGTTTCGTCCGAATGCTCGAGACTGATATCGCCGCCAAGTGCCTTCAGAAGTTCCTGCGCCGTCGTCAGGCCGAGACCGGCGCCAGGGGTTGCCCCCGCCTTCGGCAATTTCCAGAACGGCTCGAAGATCCGCTCTCGATAGGCGGGATCGATGCCGGTCCCGTTATCGGAAATCCGGATGAACCAGTTCGCCCCCTCTTGCTCAGCCGCGATCGCCACATGCAGCGGCGATGCGCTGCGATAGGTGAGGGCGTTGGAAATGATCTGCCTCAGCACCAGGCCGAACAGCGCGGGATCGGTGCGGATGGAGGGGAGGCTCTGACTGGCGAGCGTCGCGTCGCGCGCCCCCGTCTCCTCGATGAGGTCGCTCCAGATTCTTTCGGCCAGGGCCTTCAGCTCGACCTTTTCCAGCGTTACCTGCGGCGCCCCGCCGGCAAGGCTCATCAGTGCCTTGGTGAGGCGTTGTGCGGCTTGCGCTTTTTCCAGGATCATCCTGAGGCTCTGAAGCTGTTCGCCGTCGAGTGTCTCCTCGAGATCGTCGAGCAGCAGCTCGGCATACATGGCGATATGGCGCAGCGGCGATTGCAGGTCGTGCGAGGCGGTTGCGAGAAAGCGCTTGATGCGCTCCTCGTTATCGCCGGCAATATTGCTCTCAAGTGGTTTCGTCGGGTTGGATGACATCTGGCGGTTTCCCCGATCTCTGCTGCGGCTCGCGCTCTTTTTCAGCCACGCGACGGACGCTGTAATATCTTGAATTGCTGCATAATTTTATCCTGGCAATAGGCAACAATAAAAAGAGGGCGCCGGCTCTGCAACCGGCGCCCTCTTCAAGGATGCGTTAACGACCCGTTTTCAGCTCGCCGACTTGCGCGAGCGGCCCTCTTCCGGCGGGATGATTTCGGCTGCCGCATCGGTTGCCAGTGCCGCCTTGGCATGGCGGCGGCGCCAGTCGCCGAGGAACAGCAGGATCGGTGCGGCGATGAAGATCGACGAGGCGCCGGCCACCAAAATGCCGAAGACCATCGGGATCGCAAAGCTCGAAACGGCGCTGCCGCCCCAGATCGCCATGGGCACCAGGGCGAGGAAGGCCGTCGCATTTGTGTAAAGGCTTCGCGCCAGGGTCTCATTGATCGACTTGTCGATGATCTCGCGCAGCGGCATCGACTTGTAGAGCCGCATGTTTTCGCGCATGCGGTCGTAGACGACGACCTTGTCGTTCACCGAATAGCCGACGAGCGTCAGGATGGCGGCGATGGCCGTGAGGTTGAAGTCGAGCCCGGTGATGGCGAAGAAGCCGATCGCCTTGGTGACGTCGAGCACCAGCGTGACGATGGCGCCGACGGCAAACGGCCATTCGAACCGAACCCAGATATAGATGAGCATAGCCAAGCTGGCGATTACGACCGACAGGATGCCGGCCGAGGCAAGCTCGCCGCTGACCTTCGGACCGATGACGTCGGTGCCTTCGACAGTGGCGCTCGGATCGATCTTGGCGACTTCTGCCTTCAGCTTGGTCACCGCAGCCGTCTGCGCCTCTTCGCCGCCTTCCTGCCGCTGCGCCCGAACGAGAATGCTGTTGTTGTCGCCGAAGGTCTGCAGCGTGATTTCGCCGAGGCCGAGACTATCGAGACCCTCGCGGAACTTCGCAAGATCGGCCGCTTCTTTCGTCTTGACCGACATCTGGATGCCGCCGCGGAAATCGACGCCGTAGTTGAGGCCGGGATGGATGAAGAGCACGACGGAGGCGATCGAAAGCAGCGCCGAAACGGTGACGCCGAAGAAGCGCGCCTTCATGAACTGGATGTGCTTGTCGTAAGGGCTGAAGGGGATCAACGGCCGGATGTTCAGCACCTTGAACCTGCGGCGGCGGGTAATCTCGATCATCGCGACGCGAACGAAGGCGACCGAGGTGAACATCGAGATGATCAGGCCGAGCGCCATGGTCACGGCAAAGCCGCGAACCGGCCCGGAACCGAACCAGAACAGGATGGCCGCAGCGATCAGAGCCGTCATGTTGCCGTCGATAATGGTCGAATAGGCACGATTGAAGCCCGTATCGATTGCGGCAAAGGCGCCCTTGCCCTTGCGGGTCTCTTCACGAATACGTTCATTGATCAGGACGTTCGCATCGACCGCGAGGCCGATGCCGAGCACGACGCCGGCAATACCCGGCAGCGTCAGCGTTGCGCCGACCAGCGTCAGCGCGGAGAAGGTCAGGATCGTGTGGATCAGCAGCGCCACATTCGCCAGGATGCCCCAGGTGCCGTAGAGCACGAAGATGAAGGCCGCGACGAGGATGAAGCCGACGATACCGGAATAGATGCCCATCTTGATCGCGTCGGCGCCGAGGTCGGCGCCGACGGTGCGCTCCTCGATGACGGTCAGCTTGGCGGGCAGGGCGCCGGCGCGCAGCATGGCGGCAAGCGTGGTGGCGCTGTCGGCCGAGAAGTTACCGGAGATCTGGCCGGAACCGCCGGTGATTGGCTCGCGGATGACGGGAGCGCTCAGCACCTTGTCGTCGAGGACGATGGCGAAGGGATTGCCAACATTCTGGCGGGTGATCTCGGCAAAGCGGGTGGCGCCGGCGCTGTCGAAGCGGAAGCTGACGATCGGCTCGTGCGTGTTGGGGTCGAAGCCGACGCGCGCATCCGAAAGGCGGTCGCCGGAGATTTCGACGCGGTCGAGCACCGGATAGGAGCGGCCTTCGTCATCCTGCATCATGGTGACGCCAGGGCCGGGCTGGTTGTTCGGCGCCAGCATGTGGAACGACATCTTGGCCGTGGAACCCAGAAGTTCGCGCAGGTGCGACGGATCCTGCGCGCCGGGAAGCTGGACGAGCACGCGATTGGCGCCGATACGTTGAATGGTCGGCTCGGAGACGCCGACCTGGTCGACGCGCTGGCGGATGACTTCAAGGCTCTGCTGGACGGCGTTGTCGACATTGGCGGAGATGCCGGCCGGCGAGAAGGCCACGGTGATGGTCGCTCCATTCGCGGTGACCGTCAGGTCGGCCTGGCCAGCGCTGAGGCCGGTGCCGATCGGGTTGGCGAGCGTCTTGAGGTCGGTAACGGCCGCATCGCTCTGCGAGGCGTCTGCAAGCGTCACGACGATCTGGTTTTGATTGCGCACGACGGCCTTCGGCTGGATGCCCTTTTCACGCAGTACGCGGCGGGCGTCCTGAAGCAGGGACTGCAGCCGCTCCTTGGTCAGATCCGCCTCGTCGACTTCAAGAACGAGATGCGAGCCGCCGCGAAGGTCAAGGCCGAGCGACACCTGCTCATGCGGCAGCCATGAAGGGATGCGCTGGAGGACGGATTGCGACAGGACGTTCGGCAGGGCGATCAAGATGCCCACTACGATGATCACCGTATAGGTGAGCACCAGCCATGGTGAAGTACGCATGATGTATTCCTTGATAATGGAGAGCCGGCGCTTGGACGCTGGCGGTGTATTCGTCAATTTATCATGCGCCGCTCGGCGCAGGCCTTAGGCGACCGTCGGCGGCGCGCGCGGCTGATAAATCCTGAAAACGGCGGCAGGAAGCGGCGCTTCGAGTGCCGGAACAGGGGTGGCCATGTTCCGGCCGGCGAAATCGACGACTGGCGGAGCGGCAAGGGCAGGCGATCCGGCATCATGCATTGCCTGCTTGGTCGCAAGCTTGCGGTCGGCGGCAAGCACGCCGCGCACCGCATCGCGCGCGGTCAGTTGCTGCGGCTGTGGGTCGCGGCCGGAAGAGGAAAGGGTATTGTTGAGAGCCGCCGCTGGCGAAATGACCAGATTGCCGCCGAAAAGCAGGCCGATATAGGCGAGGATGGCGAAGAGA
The DNA here is from genome assembly GCF_002204185.1 of Rhizobium esperanzae. Lineage (GTDB taxonomy): Bacteria > Pseudomonadota > Alphaproteobacteria > Rhizobiales > Rhizobiaceae > Rhizobium > Rhizobium esperanzae. The sequence goes on from NZ_MXPU01000010.1 coordinate 57,320, forward strand.
AGGGAAGCGGCGATACGGCTCGTCAGACGGTGCTGATCCAGCCCCATCTCCTCCATCCCGGCGATGTCACTCCCGTATCGGCTCAAAAGCGCGCCAATCTCTCATTCTCGCTCCGGCGGAGCAGTGCCCGTCGGGATAATTGTAGCAGGCTCCTGCCTGTCTTCATAGGAAACACTCTCATGATGCACTTGAGCCAGCCGGTCAACCATGCCAAGCGCGATTTCGCGTTCGCCCATGATGACGGTGTCGGCGCCGTATTGTTTCAGCTCGTCGACCTCGGCGTCGGAATGGGCGCGGGCGACGATGAGGATCGAGGGATTGACGCTGCGCGCCTGCTCGGCGATGCGGCAGGCCTCGAAGGCGTTGGGGATGGCGATGGCAAGGCTGCGCGCAGCTGAAAGATTGGCCAGATCGAGCGTCTCCCGCGCCACCGCATTGCCCATGAAGGCTTCGATCCCTTGCGCTTTCAATTCGCCGATGCGCTTGTCGGAATCCTCAATGACGAGGAAGGGCGTGCCTGACGATTTGAGATTCTGCCCGACGATCCTGCCGACCCGGCCGTAGCCGATGAGGATGGCGTGACCGTTAAGTGGGCTCGGATGCACCTCGTCGTCCCCAGGCGGCACCTGCTCCTGCGCGGCTCCCTCATCCGCGGCCGAAGACGGATCGGCTGCCGTTTCCTCGCGCCTTGCGCTTTCGAGAACAGGCCGCATGCGGTCGCAGAGGAAGAACAGCAGCGGATTGAGAATGATCGAGATGATGGCGCCGGCAAGGATCAGGTCGCGGCCCTCCTCCGGCAACAGCCCTAGTTCGACGCCGAGAGCGGCGAGGATGAAGGAGAATTCACCGATCTGACCGAGGCTTGCCGAAATCGTCAGCGCCGTACCGGGCGGCTTCTTGAAGGCGAGCACGATCAGAAAGGCGGCCACCGATTTGCCGATGACGATGATGAAGACGGTGGCGAGAATAGGCAGCGGCCTGTCGATCAGAATGTTCGGGTCGAACAGCATGCCGACCGAGACGAAGAAGAGCACGGCAAAGGCGTCGCGCAGCGGCAGGCTTTCCTGGGCGGCGCGATGGCTGAGCTCACTTTCGGCCAGCACCATGCCGGCGAAGAAGGCGCCGAGCGCCAGCGACACGCCGAACAGCTTCGCCGCGCCGAAGGCGACGCCAAGCGCGATGGCGAGCACACCGAGTCGGAAGAGCTCGCGCGAGCCGGTATGGGCGATGCGGTGCATGGTCCAGGGAATGAGCTTGCGGCCGAAGACCAGCATCAGCGCCACGAACAGCGCCACCTTGACGAGCGTCATGGCGATCATGCCGCCGATGCCGAGATCGAGGCCGAGCAGGCTGTTCAGACCCGCCGACAGCGGCTCGACAGGGCCATGGCCGCCGCCGATGCTGGCTGCCGCCGGGATCAGCACCAGCGCCAGCACCATGGCGAGGTCTTCGACGATCAGCCAGCCAACGGCAATCCGGCCGCGCTCCGTCTCCACCAGCCGGCGCTCCTGTAGCGCCTTCAGCAGCACGACGGTAGAGGCGACCGAAAGCGCCAGCCCAAAGACCAGGCTGCCGCCGGTCGGCCAGCCCATGAAGGCGCCGAGGCCCCAGCCGAGCAAAGTCGCAAAACCGATCTGCACGATCGCGCCGGGCAGCGCGATGCCGCGGACCGATAGCAGGTCTTTGAGCGAGAAATGCAGCCCAACGCCGAACATCAGCAGGATGACGCCTATTTCGGCCAACTCCGGTGCGAGGCTCTGATCGGCCACGTAACCGGGCGTATGCGGCCCGACCAGCACCCCGGCGATCAGGTAGCCGACGAGCGGCGGCATGCGCATTCGATGAGCAAGCGCGCCGAAGATGAAAGCCAGCACGAGGCCGCCGACGATCGTCGAAATCAAGGGCGTATCGTGCGGCATCGCTGTCTCCCGATCTGGAAATCCCATGTATAATATGACATATATGGTCTATCTCGACCAATATGGGCAGCCGGAAATCATGGGTCAAGGCGCAAGGGAAACAATTCTCACCCCGGCTCTCTGCCGCGCGGCGCGCGGCCTGCTGGATTGGACTCAGGCCGATCTGGCCGAAAGAGCCGCCGTTTCGCGCAGCACCATCCGCGATTACGAGGGACGCCGCCACGACATCCACCGCGCGACGGAGGCGCAGCTGCGTCTCGCATTCGAAAAGGGAGGTGTCAGGTTCGTCGAGATCGAAGGGGCAGGCACCGGCCTCTGCCTGCCCAATTGAACAGGCCGAAGCCGTCTCAGGGCGCCAGGCAGCCGGCGGAGACTTTGTAGATGTAAAGCGCCTTGCCCTTGTAATAGCCTGCGGTCGGCTGCCAGTTCTTCAGGACCTCCGGCGTTTCGGCGGCACAGGTGAGGGGGGCGTCCGTCAGGAAAAGCACCTTGCCGGTGACGTCGGTGGGCAGCGCGAACTCCTGCTCGTAATAGCTCTCCGGAAGTCCTGCGGGCGCCCGGGCATAGATCCGGTAGGGTGCGCCGCGCAGCGTATAGAAGAGATCGGCGACCATGTCGCGGTTGTTGGTGACGATGATGTCGGTGCCTGCCTGAGCTGCAAGGGCTCCCGCCTCGCGGCTGACCTCGGCGCGGCCGAGATAGCGCTTCATCAATTCGTCGCCGTTCGGCAACAGCAATTGCTGCGGAAAGATGGTCGCCAGCGGAAAGAGCAGGCTTGCGATGCCGTTGATGGTGAGCGACAGCCTAAGCCCCTTCGGCCACATCCGATAAAGCAGCCAGACTGCAAGGATGGTTCCGGCGACATAGGCGGTTACGGCCCAGTTGGCATAGGCTTTCGCGACCGTCGCCTGCAGCGTGATCAGCACCACCACCGGCATCGACAGCCAGATCAGCATCTTTTCGCCGTCGTCGCTCCGGCCCTTGATCATGCGATAGACCGCCCAGAGCATTGCGAAGAAAATGATCGGTCCGACGACGCCGAATTGGGCGGAGAAGAATTCGAGCCCGCGCCGCAGATTGATGCCGAGGTTGCTCCAATGGGCGATATCCTGCGTGTGGCGCACCGTCGTATTGTCGTGTTGCAGGTTCCACCAGAGGTTCGGCAAGGCGACGACAGCCGCAACCGCGACAGCGATGATGAAGTCCCGAACCGCGATGCGCGCCGACGGAATGAGCAGGAGGGCGATTGCGCCGCCCGGTACGACGAACAGCACGGCATATTTCGTCAGGAAGGCGAGGCCGACGCCGAGGCCCATGACGAGCGCCAGTCCGACGGAGCGCCGCTGCGTCAGGCCGAAATAGGCGAGCAAGGCGATGGCGATGAAGAACAGCAGGATGACGTCGGTCGAGAAGAACACCGAAGAAAGTGCTACGCCGGGAAGCGTAATGTAGGTGGCGCCCGTCCAGCCTTCTATCTCAGGCCCGACGAAACGCTTTGCCACCTTCATCAGCACCAGTGCCGCCGCCATGTGGATCAGCGGTCCGAGCAGCCTGATGAAATAGATGGCGTTGGAGCCGGAAAGCTCCGTCATCGCCCGGATCACCCAGGCGATCATCGGCGGTTTCGAATAGTAGCCGAGATCGAGATTCTGCGACCAGAACCAGTACTGTGCCTCGTCGACAAACAGGTCTGTGGCATCGAAATGCAGCGTGACGACACGCCAGAGCGTGAAGCCTAAAACGATGAGGAGACCAGATCTGGGGGACATGAACCGAGTGTTCCGCTGACATGAAAGGCGCGAGTGCGATTACACCAAAGGCGCCGGACTGCCAACGGGGAATGGAATGGATCGGCTTGGAGCCAGAGGAGCTTCAGAACACCCGAAGCATGCGGATGTCGCGGTTTGCGGCGAGGAAATCGAGGCGGGCGATGGCGGCAAGCACGCCCATTGCGATCAAGCAGGAACCCAATCCGAGAACAATCATTGCTCTGTCCTTGTCGACGTCATGTCTTGGTTGTCGACCGGCCTATAGCACGGAGCTTGCGTGTGCCTTGTAGCAGGCGTGCAACTCCATGGAAGTATTTCCTGTGAACTGCCTTGAATTGCTCCAAAAGCCTGCTCCTGGAAAGGCGTATTAACCTTCGGGCAAGGAATTAACCATAAACATTGGGTTACACGTCGGAATGGGAAGATGTGCTCGTTCCCAGCAGGCATGACGCCGTACCGCCGTACCGGGTCGATCCGGTATCCATCTCTTCAGACAGCTTCGAAACATAGCTGATCAAGGGCTTTTACCTGCCGGTCGTCGCCGGTGGTGAAGACCGGCTCCGCGCTTGCGTTCATCGAATGCTGCAAAAGTTTTTTGCCGGGCATTCGCCTGGAAAGTGGGTCGGGGACAGGCGTTGAGGCAGGACATGCCATCAGATCAGGCTCGTGGAGCGCAGGCAGGCAGCTTGCGCGACCGCCTGCGTTTTGCCGGTCTCGATGCCGATCAGTGCGAACTGGTGCGCCGTAACCGGCCCGCCCTCGAAGCGCATCTGAAAGCCGGTCTGCGCGATCTCTTCCACAGGTTCCAGTCCTATCCCGACGCTGCGCGCAATTTCGAGAGCGAACGCCAGGTCGATCGTCTGCATGATCTGCAGTCCTCGCATTGGGACGTGCTGACGGATGCGCGCTTCGACAGCCTCTATGCCGAGCGCGTCAAGGTTCTCGCCGACACCGAGAGCAAGATGGGCCTCGACCCGCGCTGGCACGTGGCCGGCCACGGCGTCATGCTGGAGCATGTCCTTTCCGGGCTCGTCGAGGAGATCGCCGGTCGGCCCCTGCTGCCCTCGGCCAGGCGCCGCGCCCGCGAAATGTCCGATCTGATGACAGCGATCATCCGCATCGTCATGGTCGACGTGGAAATCGCCGTTTCGCTTCGCTTCAATGCGCTGCGCGCCGCCCAGAGCCGTGCGCTCGCCGATCAGCGCGCCGGAAGTGAAGCGGAAATCGCCCGGATCTTCGGTGAGGTCATCGAGGGCCTCGCCGCCCGCGACCTGACGCGGCGCGCGCCTGTCGACGCCGACGGCGCCTATGCCGGGATCGCCGCCGCCCTGAACGGCGCCTTGGACGGCCTCCAGGCAGAATTCGCCGCCGTGACCGAACGCACAGATAAGGCGGAAACGGCGACCACTTTGCTGGCCGGCCAGTCGCGGCAGTTCGCCGGTACAGCGTCCGGCCAGGCCGACCGGCTGCAGCTTTCCGCCGCTGCCCTTGCCGGCATTGCCGGAAGCGTGCGCGACGGCGCCGCCGACAGCCGCGCCGCCGAACAGGCGGCCGCCTCGACCCGCGCTGCGGTCGAGCAAAGCGGCGAAGTCGTCGGCCGCGCGATCAGCGCCATGGCTGACATCGAGCAGTCGGCTGAGAAGATCGGCCAGATCATCGGCGCGATTGACGAGATCGCCTTCCAGACCAATCTTCTGGCGCTGAATGCCGGCATCGAGGCGGCTCGCGCCGGCGATTCCGGCCGCGGCTTTGCCGTCGTCGCCCAGGAAGTTCGTGCGCTTGCCCAGCGCTCGGCCGATGCCGCCCGCGAGATCAAGACGCTGGTGACGACGACCAAGGCGCAGGTCGACGCCGGCGTGCAGATGGTCGCACGTACACAGGATTCGATCGGCAGCATCGTGCGGCAGGTCACCGACATCAACGCCGCCATATCAGGCATCGCCACCAGGACCGGCGAGCATGCCGCAAGCCTCGACGGCCTGGCGGCCGACGTCAAGGGTCTCGGCGCAGAGGTGGCGGACAGTGCCGGTTTGGCCGAACGCTCCGCCGAAGGCGCCGACCACCTGCATACCGTCATTCTCGAGCTCGGCCAGACGATTCGCGAATTCCGCATCGCCAGGGAAAATGCGCATTCCGGGCGGCTGGGCTCGGTTCGCGCAACGCCGTCCCGCGCGATCGAAGCGGTTGCCCGTCCTGCGGTCGAAGACGAATACGAAAATGATGATTTTGACCTTCCGCAGTCGCTCGCAAGCGTCGGAGGTGGGCGGAATGTTTACTAACCTATCGGATGATCGCCGCAGCTCATCTTTTCGGGCCGGGGACAAGGGGACAAGGACAAGCTGATGGTGGCAAAGAAGAGTGGCAAGACGCTGAATTTGACAGCGGTGCTCGATCTCAACGAGGCTTCCGCCTTGCGTGAAAAACTTATCTCTCTGAGAGGCAGCGGTCTTTCGATCGACGCATCGGGCGTCGAGCGGATCGGGGCTCTTTGCGCTCAGGTCCTGATGTCCGCCGAGAAGACCTGGGAGCAGGACAAGCAGCCGTTCACCTTCTCTAAGGTGTCCGACGCATTTCACAAAACCATGCAGCTGGTTGGCGTCAATATTGACCACCTGCTTGCCAAGGAGATCCGGCAATGAAGAAAAAAGTGCTTACCGTGGATGATTCCCGCACCATCCGAAACATGCTGCTCGTGACGCTGAATAATGCCGGTTTCGACACGATCCAGGCGGAAGACGGCGTCGAAGGCCTCGAGGTTCTCGAGGAATCCAATCCTGACGTGATCGTGACCGACATCAACATGCCGCGCCTCGACGGGTTCGGCTTCATCGAAGGTGTGCGCCGCAATGAGAAGTATCGGGCGATCCCGATCCTGGTCCTGACGACGGAGAGCGACGCGGAAAAGAAGAACCGTGCCCGCCAGGCCGGCGCCACGGGATGGATCGTCAAGCCTTTCGACCCGGCCAAGCTGATCGATGCAATTGAGCGCGTAACCGCTTAAACCCAGGATTTGCTCCTATGGATATGAACGAAATCAAAGAGATCTTTTTCCAGGAGTGCGAGGAACAGCTCGCCGAGCTGGAATCCGGTCTTCTGAAAATGAACGATGGCGATCGCGATCCGGAAACCGTCAATGCCGTGTTCCGTGCCGTGCATTCGATCAAGGGGGGCGCCGGCGCCTTCGGCCTTGATGATCTCGTAGCCTTCGCCCATGTTTTCGAGACCACTCTCGATTGCGTTCGCTCCAACAAGCTTGAGCCGACCCAGGATGTCCTGAAGGTGATGCTGAAGTCGGCCGACGTGCTCGCCGACCTGACCAATGCCGCGCGCGACGGCGGCAGTGTCGATGAAAGCCGCAGCCGCGGTCTCGTCAAGGAGCTCGAGGCGCTGGCCAATGGTGAGCTGCCGTCTCCTTCGGCCGAAGCGCCTGCGCCCAAAGCCGCCGCAAAGGCGGCTCCGGCCACTCCGGCGTCGGCCCCCAAGCCGACCGACGACAGCGGCTTCCAGCCAATCCCCTTTTCCTTCGACGATTTCGGTGATGAGGGCGGCGCAGAGACCGGCCTGCCGGCCTACGAGATCACCTTCAAGCCGCGCCACGAACTCTATTCGAAGGGTAATGACGCCACCCTGCTGCTGCGCGACCTTTCGCGCCTCGGTGAAATGACCATTTATTGTAATACGGATGAGCTGCCGGGTCTTGACGAGCTCGATCCGGAGGCTGCCTATTTCTTCTGGAACGTCACGCTCAAGACCGACAAGGGCGAGGATGCCATCCGTGCCGTCTTCGAATTCGCTGAATGGGATTGCGAACTGACGGTGAAGCCGGTCGAGGAGACCGGTGGCGACGTTTCGAGCAACGAGGAACTGCCGATGGTGCCGGTTCCCTTCGACCTATCGATCCTGGACGAGACCGACGCAACGGAAAGCGTTTCCGCTGCACGGTCCGAAGACACGGCCGCTGCCGTTGCCGCCGCCGAAACTGCTTCCAACGTCACGCAGATGGCGGCCGCCGCCTCCCGCGTCGAGAAGAAGGAATCGGCCGCCGCCGCAGCCGCCGCGGCCAATGCCGCCGCCCAGAACAACGCCGCCGGCGCCGGCCAGACGATCCGCGTCGATCTCGATCGCGTCGACCGTCTCATCAATCTCGTTGGCGAATTGGTCATCAACCAGGCGATGCTGTCGCAGAGCGTCATCGAGAACGACACGACGGGCACGTCTTCGATCAACATGGGTCTCGAGGAGCTGCAGCAGCTCACCCGCGAGATCCAGGACTCGGTCATGGCAATCCGCGCGCAGCCGGTCAAGCCGGTCTTCCAGCGCATGTCGCGCATCGTCCGCGAAATCGCCGACATGACCGGCAAGTCGATCCGCCTCATTACCGAAGGTGAAAATACCGAAGTCGACAAAACAGTTATCGACAAGCTGGCCGAGCCGCTGACCCACATGATCCGCAATGCCGTCGACCACGGCATCGAAACGCCGGAAAAGCGCGCCGCCGCCGGCAAGAACACCGAAGGCACGGTTCGCCTCACCGCCAAGCACCGTTCGGGCCGCATCCTGATCGAGCTTGCCGACGACGGCGCCGGCATCAACCGCGAGAAGGTCCGCCAGAAGGCGATCGACAACGATCTCATCCCGGCCGACGCCAACCTGTCGGATGAGGAAATCGACAACCTGATCTTCCTTCCGGGCTTCTCGACGGCCGACAAGATCTCCGACATATCGGGCCGCGGCGTCGGCATGGACGTCGTCAAGCGCTCGATCCAGGCGCTCGGCGGCCGCATCAACATCACCTCCAAGCCGGGCCACGGCTCGGTCTTCACCATGAGCCTGCCGCTGACGCTCGCCGTTCTCGACGGCATGGTGGTCACCGTCGCCGGCCAGACGCTGGTCGTGCCGCTGACCGCGATCGTCGAAACCCTGCAGCCGGAAGCTGCCGCGATCCACTCCTTCGGCGCGAACCACCGGCTGATCTCGATCCGCAACTCGTTCTGCCCATTGGTCGATGTCGGCCGCATCCTGAACTTCCGCGCCACCCAGGCCAACCCCGTCGAAGGCGTGGCGCTCCTGGTGGAATCCGAAGGCGGCGGCCAGCGCGCCCTGATGGTCGATGCCATCCAGGGGCAGCGTCAGGTGGTCATCAAGAGCCTGGAAGCCAACTACACCCACGTACCGGGCATTGCCGCCGCCACCATCCTCGGCGACGGCCGCGTGGCTCTGATCCTCGATGTCGACGCGGTGGTCGGCGCTTCGCGCGGCCACTCGCTCAAAGCGGAAATGTCGTTAGCAGCGGTAGGGTAAGGAATGTCGTACGCCGTAAAAAGTCTGAACCAGGGGGACCGCGAGCTGATCGCGTTCCGCATCGGAGATCAGGAATTCTGCGTGAACATCATGTCGGTTCGCGAAATCCGCGGCTGGACCCCGGCGACCACGATGCCGCACTCGCCTGCCTATATGCTGGGGGTCATCAACCTGCGCGGCGCGGTGCTGCCGATCATCGATCTTGCCGCTCGGCTCAGCATGAAGCCCGCCGATCCCACAGCCCGTCATGTCATCATCGTCGCCCAGGTCCGCCGCAAGGTTGTCGGCCTCTTGGTCGACGCCGTCTCCGACATTCTGACGGTGACCGACGAGATCATTCAGCCGACGCCGGAAATCTCCTCCGACCTCGAGCGCCAATTTGCCCGAGGCATTCTCGCCATCGACAGGCGCATGATCTGCCTGATCGAACTTGAAGCCCTCTTTTCCGAGACCGAAAGCGAAGCCGCATGAGTGCAATGGGTGCAAAAGATCAGAGGCAGGGAGCCGATGAGGTACTGGCGAGCGGAGAATATCCGCTGACGCGCCGCGATCTTACGGAAATCGCCGCCATGATCTACTCGGATGCCGGCATCTTCCTCAACGAGACGAAGGCCTCGCTCGTCTATTCGCGTCTGTCCAAGCATATCCGCAATCTTGGTCTGTCGGGTTTCCGCGAATATTGCGAACTCGTCGCCTCACCGGCGGGTGCCGCGGCGCGCCGCGAAATGCTCTCGCATCTGACCACCAATTTCACCCGATTCTTCCGCGAAAACCATCATTTCGAGCATCTGCGCGACCATGTGCTGCCGGAGCTTCTGCAGCGGGCGAGATCGGGCGGCAGGGTGCGCATCTGGTCGGCCGCTTCCTCCGACGGGCAGGAGCCCTACTCGATCGCGCTCACCGTGCTGTCGCTGATGCCGAATGTCACCGATTACGACTTCAAGATCCTGGCGACCGACATCGACCCGAAAATCCTGGCGATCGCCCGGGCCGGTGCTTACGACGAGAGCGCGCTCGAAACCGTCTCGCCCGCCATGCGCAAGCAATGGTTCAGCGAAGTCGAGGTGCAGGGCCGGCGCAAGTTCCAGGTCGACGACCGCGTCAAGCGGCTGATCACCTACAACGAGCTGAATCTGATGGCGCAATGGCCGTTCAAGGGCAAGTTCGACGTCATCTTTTGCCGCAACGTCGTCATCTATTTCGACGAGCCGACGCAGATGAAGATCTGGCAGCGTTTCGCCGGCCTGCTGCCGGAAGGCGGCCATCTCTATATCGGCCATTCCGAGCGCGTGTCCGGTGAGGCGAAGCACGTCTTCGACAATATCGGCATCACGACCTATCGCTACGCGGCCAAGGGTCTCGGGAGGAAGGCATGAGCGCGCCGGCAAGGGTTCTCGTTGTTGACGACTCGCCGACGATGCGCGGTCTGATCACCGCCGTCCTAAGCTCCGATCCGGAGGTCAACGTCATCGGCCAGGCCGGCGATGCACTGGAAGCGCGCGAGGCGATCAAGCGGCTGAATCCCGACGTCGTGACACTCGACATCGAGATGCCGAATATGAACGGCCTCGATTTCCTTGAAAAGATCATGACGCTGCGGCCGATGCCGGTGATCATGGTCTCGACGATGACGCACCGCGGCGCCGAAGCGACGCTTGCGGCGCTTGAGATCGGCGCCTTCGATTGCGTCGGCAAGCCCGGTCCCGGCGAACCCAGGCCGTTCGGCGATCTCGCCGAGAAGGTCAAGGCGGCCGCGCGTACGCAGCGTCAGTTCTCCCAACCGGCCGCCGCTGTCACGCCGCCGCCCTCCGTCGCCGATTTCCGCGTCGGCCGCAAGATCGTCGCGATCGGCTCGTCGACCGGCGGCGTCGAAGCGCTGATCGCCGTGCTGCAGAAATTCCCGGCAAATTGCCCGCCAACCGTCATCACTCAGCATATGCCGCCGACCTTCACCAAGAGTTTCGCCGAACGGCTGAACCGTCTCTGCGCGCCGGTGGTGCAGGAAGCGACCGATGGCGCCCGTCTCGAGATCGGCAAGATCTACCTGGCGCCGGGCGGCGAACGTCATCTCCAGGTCAGCGGCGGCTCCGCGCCGTGCTGCCGTCTCGTCGACCGGGCGCCCGTCAACGGTCACCGCCCGTCCGTGGACGTGCTCTTTGATTCGGTCGCGGAACTCGCAGGCCGCAACGCCGTCGGCGTGATTCTGACCGGAATGGGCCGCGATGGCGCCGCCGGATTGTTGAAAATGCGCCACGCGGGCGCCAGAACGCTCGGCCAGAACGAAAAAACCTGCGTCGTTTACGGAATGCCAAGGGTTGCTCACGAACTTGGCGCCGTTGAGCAGCAGCTGCCACTGACTGCCATCGGTGAAGAAATATTGAAATTGACAGCCGCCCGAAAGGAAGGGACCGAATAAATGTCGATCGCGGAGAAAATCAAAGTTCTGATCGTCGATGATCAGGTAACGAGCCGGTTGCTGCTCAGCGACGCGCTGACCCAGCTCGGTTTCAAGCAGATCACATCCGCAGGCGACGGCGAGCAGGGCATGAAGATCATGACCGAGCAGCCGCACCACCTGGTGATCTCCGATTTCAACATGCCGAAGATGGATGGCATCGGCTTCCTTCAGGCCGTGCGCACCAATCCGAACACCAAGAAGGCGGCCTTCATTATCCTCACCGCCCAGGGCGATCGCGCGCTGGTGCAGAAGGCGGCTCAGCTCGGCGCCAACAACGTGCTCGCCAAGCCATTTACGATCGAGAAGATGAAAGCGGCCATTGAAGCCGTGTTTGGAGCTTTGAAATGATCACTGAGGGGGCAGCCCGCCGCGTGCACATCATTCAAGGCGAGTACAAGGTTCTGAGCGATCCGAATGCGGTCCTCTCGACCATTCTCGGCTCGTGCGTGGCTGCATGCCTCAGAGATCCCGTCGCCGGTGTCGGCGGCATGAACCACTTTCTGCTGCCCGGTTCGGCGACGTCGCCGACATCAGGCGGCGATGCCACACGCTACGGCGTGCATCTGATGGAACTGCTGATCAACGGTCTCCTGAAACAGGGCGCCCGGCGCGACCGGCTGGAGGCAAAGATCTTCGGCGGCGCAAAGACGATCTCGACTTTCTCCAATGTCGGTGAGCAGAATGCGACCTTCGCCATGCAGTTCCTGAGGGATGAAGGCATTCCGGTGGTCGGCTCCTCCACAGGCGGAGAGCATGGGCGCAAGCTCGAATATTGGCCGGTTTCCGGTCGGGCCCGGCAGTACCCCTTGACCGGCGCCGAAACGCAGAGAACCGTCGCTCTCGAGCAGCAGCGTCCCGCCGCTCCGCAGAAGCCCGCCGAAACCAGTATCGAATTTTTTTGATGGCGAGGATTTTCATATGACATTTACTCCGGTGATGGAGCCGCCCGCGCCTGTCGAAGCGCTGAGCGACATCCTGATGCGCATCGTTTCGGAACTCCACGATGTGGCCTACCTGATCGAGCGCATCGAACCGCAGCTTCTCGACCTCGGCGGCGCTGAAATTCTGAATTCGCCTGACGCCATGAAGGTCATGCAGGGCATCGATCTGGCCGTGCAGAAGTCACGCGGCCTTGCCGAATTCATCGACACCATCACCGGCGAAATCCCGCTCGGCTGGACGGTCGACGTCGCGACCGCCCTCAGCCTCGTCAAGCTGGCGGAGATGCAGAAGGCGCTGGGCGGCTCGACGCGCCACGGTCATTCGCAGCCGCTGAGCAAGGCCGCCGGCGACTTCGACTTCTTCTGAAGCGGGCAGTTTTTCAACGCCGCTTCTCGCGCCTCAGGTCCCTTTCACGCACGTCGTTCTCGCAAAATCGCTGCGCGACATGCTTCAGCCTTTCGCTCTCGCGCGCTCCTCACGAAACGCTCGCACAAGTTTCGCCGATTATTCGTCGGATGAGGCAATAAGCCTCCTTTGTCTTTGACGGATCGTGCGAGAACAGAATGAATCTGTTAAATCAATTAGTTCAGATTTTTAAGAACTTTGGCTCCCTGGGCCGGACACGCCTGATGATTCTCGGAGGCGTCGGCGCCGTTTCCATCGCAATCATCCTTGCTGCTGCCCTTTTCGTCAACAAACCGGCCCAAGAAACGCTCTATGTCGGTCTCGACGCTCCCGATCTCAACCAGATCAGCATGGCGCTTGCCGAAGCCAACATCAATTTCCAGGTCGGCACGGACGGCGCCAGCATCACGGTTCCGGCCGGCATGACCGGCAAGGCCCGCCTGATGCTTGCCGAGCGCGGCCTGCCGAACAGCGCCAACGCCGGCTATGAACTCTTCGACAATGTCGGCTCCCTCGGCCTGACCTCCTTCATGCAGGAAGTGACGCGGGTTCGAGCGCTGGAAGGCGAAATCGCACGCACCATCCAGTCGATCTCGGGCATAACGGCCGCGCGCGTCCATATCGTCATGCCCGAGGTCGGAAACTTCCGGAAGGCGGAGCAGAAACCGACCGCCTCCGTGATGATTCGCGCCAGCGCCGCCACCGGGCGCGGCGCGGCGACCTCGATCCGTCACCTCGTCGCCTCGGCCGTGCCGGGGCTTGATGTCGATGACGTCACGATTCTTGATTCTGCCGGCCAGTTGCTCGCGTCCGGCGACGAAGCGAGCAACAGCTCGCTGAACCGTTCGCTCGACATCGTCCAGAATGTTCAGCAGGAAGTCGAATCCAACATCGACAAGGCCTTAGCGCCCTTCCTCGGCATGGATAACTTCCGCTCCAGCGTCACCGCCGACCTCAACACCGATGCTCAACAGATCCAGGAGACGGTTTACGATCCCGAATCCAAGGTCGAACGTTCGGTTCGTTCGACGAAGGAAGCCCAGCAGTCGCAGCAGAGGCAGTCCGACAACGCGACGACTGTCGAACAGAACATTCCCCAGGCGGCCCCTGATGCCGGCGGCTCCGGCGGCCCGGAATCACAGGACAAGTCGGATAAGCGCGAAGAGCAGACCAACTACGAAATCAACAGCAAGACGACGGCGACGACCCGCAACAGCTATCAGGTCGAGAAGCTTTCGATCGCCGTCGTGGTCAACAAGGGCCGCATCGCTAAGATGGTCGGCGAGCCCGCCGACCAGGCCAAGATCGACGCTTATCTCGCCGAAATGCAGAAGATCGTCGCATCGGCGGCCGGCATCGACGCCAAGCGCGGCGACGTCGTCACCGTCACGGCGATGGACTTCCTCGAGAACCAGCTGCTGGAAGACGCCACCGGCGGTGTCCGCGTTATGGATATGCTGAGCCGCAACCTTGCCGGCATCATCAACTCCCTCGCCTTCGTCGCGGTCGCCTTCGTGGTGGTCTGGATGGGGCTGCGACCGCTGGTACGCAGCGTCAGCGGCAACGGCGCGGTTCTCGGCGACGCCACGCCGGAAGCGGCCGGTCTCGAACTTCCGGACTTCGCACCTGCGGCAGGAGCGCCCGGAGGCGCTCTCATGGACGGCTTCGGATCCGACTTCGGCTTCGACAGCACCGAGGATCTGCTCAGTCTCGGCGACGACGACGGCAACTTCAACCGCCGCGTCAAGGAGGGCCCGGAACGCAAGCTTGCCCGCATGGTCGAGATCAACGAGGAGCGCGCCGCCAAAATCCTCAGGAAATGGGCGATCGACGACGCAGCATGAGAAAGGGCCGGGAAACCGGCCCTTTTCGTGTCGGCGCGAGGCTTTGTCGGGCAACGGAACAGTGTCGATCCCGGCAAGGCGCCGGCTGGGCCTCAAGGGTCACGGCGGGCTTCAGCAGAGGCGAATTGAACCGTGCGGTTCACTCGCGTAAAACGCGAATAACGTTGCGGCACAGCCAGAATCACCTTAGCCTCGCCTATATATGTCGAGGGGCACAATCGGCATTCGAATCAGGGCATGGACGGCGGCGAAAGTAAATCCCTAGAAGTCGGAGATGGTACTTTACATCGGCTGGCTTACCCTTAGGTGATTCGAAATGGGATTCGAGCGGGACTGAATTGAATCCTTTGCAGAAAAAGTGCAGTTGCACCGAGTGTGATCGCTTCTCAGCCGCAGGACGTTGCCGATGGATATGAACATAGCTCTGGCGAGCAAAGGCGAGAGGCAGATGATGAGTTTCGCAAGCGCAGTGGCGCCGGCTCTGTTGCCGCGTGACGAGCTGATCCAGCGCCTGCACGGGGTCGCCAGCACTGGCAGGTTGCAGTCCGGCCTGCGTGCACTGACGGAATATGTCGGTGCCTCGCACTATCTTCTAGCGCGTTGTGATCTCATCCAGGAAAGCGGCCTGGATTTCATCGTTTCCTCCGACTGGCCCTTCGATCTGGTCAAGGAAGTCGCCAATGATCTCGTCAGCACCTATGCCCGTTCGACCGAGCTGGAAAAATGCATGCAGGTTTTCCAGCCGAATTTCGCGCTTCTGCCCGAAGGCGCAGATGTGCCGGAGGGTGCCAGCCGCCAATATTGCTCATTGACCTTCAATGTCGGCCGCTCGCGGCTCGCCCTGATGTTCCTGTTCGGCGAAGGCTTCATCCTGTCGCCGGAGCGCCTGCGGGATGTGGGACTGCTTGCCGGCTACGTCGCGAGCTTCCTTCGCTGCGGGGGCGCAAAGGTCGACCGCGATTTCGAACTGACTGACCGCGAGCTGGAATGCCTGTTCTGGATCGCCGAGGGCAAGACCAGCGATGAGATCGCGATGATTCTCGGAATATCCCGCAATACCATCAACAATTACATCACCAGCGTGATGCGCAAGACGGCGACCAAGACCCGGTCGGAGGCCATTGCCTTCGCGGTCCGCAACAATCTCGTATAGGGGAATCCATGGCACATCCATCAAGCAGGGCGATGAACGGCGCCGATCCGCTGCGCATGGTGCGGGTGAACAGGATTTCCAGCCGTTCGGATCTTTATCCTCGGCTGATCGCGATGCAGAAGCTCGCCGACGGTCAAGGCTTCGCGATCTACCGTGTCAGCGGCTCGGGACTGCCGGCAAAGCAGCGCCTCGTCTGTGAGCTCGAGAACTGGGGACCTTCGAATGCCGGTTTTGCCAAGGCCTTCACGGATGCCTATGGCGATATTCTTCTCGACCATATCGAAAAGTCGCTGCTGCCGGTTTCATGGGCCGGCGCTCACGACCGGGCGGCCCCCGGTCCGGCGGATTTCTCGCCGTTCATGACGCGCCTGAAGGATGGAATTCTGCCTTTCTCCGGCCTTGCCTTCCCGGTGCGGCTCGGCGCACTCGGCAATGGCTTCATCCTTTTCACCGGTGATGATATCGATCCTTCAAGCGATACGATCGTCGAGCTGCATGGTCGCTGCTGCCAGGTGATGATGGATCTGCTCTCGCTCGACGAACGCCGCTCGGCCGCCGCCGAAGCGCTGAGTGAACGCGAAATCGCCTGTCTCCAGCTCGCCGGCGATGGCCGCATCAGCGAAGAGATCGCCGAAAAACTCGGCCTGTCCGTGCACACGGTCAATGCCTATCTCGGCTCGGCGACCATCAAGCTCGATTCCGTCAATCGCATCCAGGCGATCGCCAAGGCGATCCGGCTCGGCTACATTAGCTGAACCGGCGCCTTGCCCTCTTTTTGTAAGACGGCGAAATTGCCCTGAGGCAAATCAGCTGGCGAGCGCATGCGGCGGTTTCACGCTGTAGCGGGATCGCCGAAGGCTCTTTTCCAGAAAGGCCGTGTTCTCGTCGGGATCGGAGGAGGGGTCCTCGAAGGCGATGTGGTTGATTTCGATGCCGGCATGATTGTCGGCAAGAGTGAGCTGGGCATAGACGGTGACGCCGCGCGGCTTGATTTCCAGGTCGAGAACGACTTCGGGCTCGCCGCCCCATTCCAGCGTATAATTTCCGCCCAGGCCGAAATTGACCGTGCCCGGATGAAAGAAAAGCTCCGCCGCCGAAGCGACGAGATCGGCCAGATTGCCGTAATACTCGAAGCGCAGCAGTGAAATGAGGTCAGAGGCATCCAGAAGGCGCAGTTCGGTGGCGACCGGGCTGATCGCGTCTGCGAGGATCTTTTCACGCTGGGCAGAGTGAGGGCATTTTTTCATTCGGCTTATCTTACCCGTTTGTTCTTGGCGTCTGCGGCGTAAACCCTGTGTATGAGCTCCGCAACGGCCTTATAGAAGACTGACGGTATGACACTATCGACCGAGACTTGCGCAAACATGGAGCGCGCGAGCGGCGGGTCCTCGAACACCGGGATGCCGTTCTGCTCGGCGATCTCCCTGATTTTGAGCGCAATCAGGTCCTGGCCCTTGGCCAGAACCACCGGCGCGTCGTTCTCTTCACGCGCATAGCGCAACGCCACGGCGTAGTGCGTCGGGTTGGCGATGACAAGCGTGGCGCGGTGCACGTTGGCGATCATGCGCCGGCGGGCGCGGTCGCGCATCAGCGAGCGCTGCCGGCTTTTGACGAAGGGGTCGCCCTGCGCCTGCTTGTTTTCTTCCTTCACCTCGTGGCGCGTCATCTTGAGTTCGGTGAACCAGTGATGGCGCGTCCAGAAAAAATCGGCGATTGCCACGATCGCGGTGGCGATCAGCATGACGATAATGATCTTGCGCATCGCCGTCATCATCCGCACGAGAATGGTCTGCGGATCGGAGAACATGGCGTCGATCGAGCCGAAATATTCGCTCCTGAGCACGAAGAACAGGACGACCCCGACGACGACGACCTTGAACAGCGACTTTCCGAACTCGACGAGGCCGGGCAGGCTGAAGAGCCGTGACCAGCCCTTGATCGGAGAGATGCGAGACGCCTGCGGCCTGATCCGTTCGAGCACAGGCGTCGGCAGGTTCTGGAATATCGAGGAGGCGATGCCGAAGACCATGAACAGGATGAAGGCGGGTGCCAGCAGCGCCGCGCTCGCCCAGCCGAGCCGGACGAAGAGCGCCAGAATGTCCGGGCCCGTCTCGATTTTCCATTGGTCGGGCTGCTCGAAAATGTCGCGCAGCGTTTCGCCCATCCGGCCGACGCTATCGGGAAGGAAGAACACCAGATAGATGAAAGTGGCGAGGATGGTCGCGAAGATCGACAGCTCGCGCGAAAACGGCACATTGCCTTTTTCCGCGGCATCCGTTTGCTTTTTCGCGGTCGGGGCTTCTGTTTTGCTGTCCTTGTCATCATCTGCCAAGTCGCGGCCCTCCGTCAAAAAACAGGCCGCAACTCATGCATGCCACCCCGAACCGGGCAGCGTTTTTGGGATGACGAGATGCGTCAAAACAAAAACCTAAGGCGCGCCGCAGAAACCGAGTGTTCTGCGATACGCCATAGAGCGCGGCCTATCGATGAAGGGTAGTCGCCTGTGGCGCGGCGATCAACAGCGGGCTGTTTGCCGGCCGGATTTATCAACAGTCTCAGAAGGTCAGGCGGCGGCCGAAGCTTCGCCTTCTTTCTCCTTGAGCTCGATCTGGCCTGAGTTGGCCAGGCGAATCGCTTCCTGCGCCACGGCACGGCGCGCAATCGCGATCTCACGCGGATTGACGCCGCCCATGCCGCTCTGCAGATCCGATTCGATCATGCGGCGCTGGCGCGGACTGATGGCGGACAGAACCGATTCGCGGATATCGGCCGGCGAGCCGCGCAACGATACGGTGAGCACGTCGGTCGAAATGTCGTTGAGCAGCAGGACGCGGCTGCGCTGCGGCATATACATAAGGTCTTCGAAGAGGAAGATCTTCGGCCGAACCTTGTTGACCGATTCGCGGCTGATCGATTCGAGCGAGGTGAGCAGCGTGTCGACCTGCGGCTTGTCGAGCTCGTTCATGAGATCGGCGACCTTCGTCGAGCCGGCAGCGTTGCGCTCTGCCTCGATTTCGGCAAGCAGCGTCATCACCTGGTTCTCGATGATCTGCGCCGCCTTTGGGCTGACGGCCTTCATATTGACCGTCCGGTTCATGATGTCGGCGCGGCGGTTGTCGGGAAGCTGCAGCAGCACCTTGGCGCCGAAGGAGGAGGGCATCATCGAAAGAATATAGGCGACGGTCTGCGGATGTTCGCGCAGCAGGAACTGTGCGACGAATGCCGGCTCGGCTTCGCTGAGGCGATCCCAGATCGAGGTCTCGTAGGCCTGGAAGGCCGTGCGGCGGCCGAGCAGGCTGTCCACCTCGTCGGGGGTCAGGCCTTCTTCCAGAATGGCCTCGATCGCTTTGGCATTGTCCATCAGTCCGGCGCCCTCGGTAAAGAGGTCCTCGAACTCGGAGACGAGCGACAGGAGCTCGTCCGGCGGAATGGCGCGCAGCGACTGGGCAGATGCGATAATAGTCTGCAGCTCGGCCTGGGTGAAATATTTCAACAGCCGGCCGGCGACACCCTTTCCCATGGCGAGAAGGACCGCCGCCGCCTTTTCAGCCTGGGTCAACGGTTTCCCGGCTAGCGCGCCGCCGAAATCGTCAAAGTCCATCATGGTCTAACCTCTCCGTCCCCACAGGGATCAGGCTTTTTTCGTACTCAAAACTTCTATCAGCTTCACGCCGAACCGGGTGTCGTCGTTATCAAGAACCGTAATCTCGCCGCGTGCAATCCTGCGGCCGTTCACCATGATCTCGACAGGTTCGCCGATTCTCTTGTCGAGAGCGATCGTTGCTCCTTCGTTGAGGTTCATCAGGCTGGAGACCTGCATCCGGCTGGTGCCGAGCATGATCTGGACATCGATCGGAATGTCCATGATCAGCTCGAAGTTCGAGGTCAGCGCGCTGCCGAGCGGCGCCGATGACGCCTCGAACGAAGAGCTGCCGCCGAAATCCATGCCTGCGGCCGGGCTGGCATTGCCGGCGCCGAAATCGCCGCCGAAATCATCGCCGCCGAAGGGGGAATCCGAAATCTCGCCACCGAAGGCGGCCAGATCCGTTCCTGCCGCGAAGCCGTCATTCTCCAGCTCGCCGCCAAACTGCGACAGGTCGCTATCGGCATCCTTCTTCAGCACGCCGCGCAGATCGTCGATCGCCTGGTCGAGATCGGCTTCGCTGCCCGGCATATCCAGGGAGAGATCACTGTTCTGCTGTGTTTTCTTCGTTGCCATGAAATCACTATTCCAGTTGAAACTTGCCTCAAACTGCCTTTGCAGCCCAGAAGCCAGAGAACCGATCAATTCATTAAATGACGGATGAGTTCGTCATCCGAGTTCATCGTATCCTTGACGCGAACCATGTAGTTTTCGCCAGAGCGCCCGAACTCGCATATATAGAGTTCCTTGCTGTTGGCGCTGACCTCGACGCGTACGTCGCCGCTGTCGCGAAACGGGATGACGTCGCCGGCCATCAGCTTCGATATGGTGCGCAGCGTCAGGTCCTGCAGTCTGATCCTGGCTTCGAGCGTGACATGCGAGCGGCGGACCTGGTCGCCGAGCTGCTCGGTCCATT
Source organism: Rhizobium esperanzae (assembly GCF_002204185.1). Lineage (GTDB taxonomy): Bacteria > Pseudomonadota > Alphaproteobacteria > Rhizobiales > Rhizobiaceae > Rhizobium > Rhizobium esperanzae. Next base: position 77,670 of record NZ_MXPU01000010.1, read on the forward strand.
CCGGCGAATTGCCGCCGGTCTGGCGCTTCGGCTTCGGCGGCGTCACCTTGGTTTTGAGCAGCGCCGTCTGTGGAATGATCAGTGAGAATTCCGAAACAATGCCGGCGAGCGTGATCGACATGTTGATGGCGGCAGCAAATTCATCCGGCTTGTCCTCCACCGGCCGGGGGCGGGCGTCATGGGCGTGCGGGGCCGAAAGACTGGGCTCGAAACCACCCGGTGCATTCACCGCCGAGCGCAGCACCTTGGCGATCTTGTCGAAGACCATGACCGCCAGATCGAGTTCGATGACCGATAGCAGCCGCTCGGCCGGCTCCTCGATCGTATCGGCGGTGGCACCGAGCAGGTGTTCCATCAGCGTAATGATGAAACCGTTGCCGCAGGCAAGCGCGACATTCTGAGACCAGTTGCGCAGCGTCGCGTCGACGAGCGTGACGTTGTGGCTGAGGTCGTCCACCAGGTGGTTCTTGTAGCCGATCTCGCAGCCGAGATAGCTGACGGTCACGTCGAGGCCGGTCTCGCTTTTGATGACGTCGGGAAAGAACTCGCTGTAGACATCCCCGAAGGCGCTGCAGATCTTGGCGACCCTGCCTCTGTCTCCGAGCCCGCCGGTCAGTTTGGCGAGAAGGGCGGGATCCATTGCCGGTTTGTCATGCGAAGCATCGCTCATGGTCATTTAAGCCGCCTTGTTTTCGCCGCCTGGGTTCATCATTTCCTGTTCGACTGCATCGATGGAAGGACGTTCATAGGCCGAGATGGTCTTGCGGCCGTATTCGAGAGCGACCTGGGGCACCGAGCCGTTCATATAGGCAAGCAGCGTCTGCTTGACGATGACGTAGAGGCGATGCTGCTTGTTGCGGACGACCTTGATCTGAGAGACCAGCGGCGAGCAGACGCAGTAGGACAGGAGAATGCCGAGGAAGGTGCCGACGAGCGCCGAACCGATCAAATGGCCGAGCACCTCGGGCGAATCGTTGATGTGGGCCATCGCCTTGATGACGCCGAGAACGGCCGCGACGATACCGATCGCCGGGAAGGAATCGCCCATGATCTGGATCGCGTGATAGGGCTTCATCTTGTCGTGCATGATGGTGTTGAGCTCTTCGTCCATCAGCGCCTCGATCTCGTGGCTACGGGCGTTGCCGATAATGATCAGCCGCACGTAATCGCAGATGAAGGCCGTCAGCTCCTTGTTCTTCAGAACCGTCGGTGCCTGCTGGAAGATTGTCGATTCGGCAGGATTGTCGATATGGGCTTCGATTTCGTTTCGCGACTTGGTGCGCAGGTCGCGCATCAGCGAGTAGAGTACGCCGAGCGTATCGAGATAATTGCGCTCCTTCGGCACGGCGTGCTTGAAGGCCTCTGCAAGCGCCTTGCCGGAATCCTTCACGACCTTCATCGGGTTCGCCATGATGAAGCTGCCGAGGCCGGCGCCGCCGATGATGAGAAATTCGAAGGGCTGGAACAGCGCATCCACTTCGCCGCCCATCGCCATGAAGCTGCCGACGATGCAGCCGCAGACAACAATAAATCCGATAATGATGTTCATCGTCAGCCCAATCTGAACGTTGCTTTTCTTCGAGACGGATAGGGTTTCTGCCTTGCGTGAGGCTGATGAAAGGGTCGGTCCTTCCACGTGCCAGCTTCGCGCAAGCATCTGCCGCCAATCTAAAGGAGACGAATGGGCGCTCGCGCCCGTTTCTGAGATGCCGCCTCAGCGAAACTCCGGCCGAACCAGATCAGACGACGCCCGGCTTTTCGTACCGTTCATCGCCAATGCTTGGAGCTTACAGACATGCAATCCGGTCTTTACGTTTCTCTGTCGTCGCAGATGGCGCTTGAAAAGCGCCTGAACACCATCGCCGACAACATGGCGAACGTGAACACCACCGGTTTTCGCGCCACCGAGGTGAAGTTCGACGAGATGGTGGCGGCCACCAAGAACAAGCTGAACACCAAGGTCGCCTTCGTTTCCCAGGGCAATGACTATCTGAACGAGGAGAACGGCGAGCTGCAGCACACCGGCAACATGCTCGATTTCGCCATCAAGGGCGATGCCTGGTTTGCGCTCGATACGCCAGCCGGCCGTGTGCTTACGAGGGATGGCCGTTTCACGATCAAGGAAACCGGCGAACTGGTCTCGATCCGGGGATATCCCGTTCTCGATGCCGGCGGCGGACCCATTCAGCTGGATACGAAGGCGGGCGAGCCGGCTGTCGGCAGCGATGGCATCATCTACCAGGGCGGCCGCCAAGTCGGCTCGCTTGGCCTGTTCGAGGCCGATATCAGCAAGGGTTACCTGCGCTACGAAAACAGCGGCATCATGACCACCGACCAGCCGCGCGCCGTCGTCGACCGTTTCAATGTCGGCGTCGAACAGGGTTATCTCGAAAATTCCAACGTCAACGCAATGCGCGAGATCACCCAGCTGATCGAAGTCAACCGCGCCTTCGAAAGCATCTCCTCGCTGATGCGCGACAGCGAGGATTCGTTCAAGGCAGCCGTCCAGACGCTTGGGGGCAGCCGCTAAGCAATGAGCACCACGCTGCTGTCCGAAGATGGCCTTTCCCCCAAGCTGGCGCATCTGGCAGGTCTCGTCGACCAATATGCATCGCCGGAACTCGCCGTTGCCCATGGCGGTCGCGTCGAGACCATTGCCGCCGGCCACTATACGGTCCGCGGTCTTTCCCGCCATGTTCGTCTCGGCGAGTTCGTGGCGCATAAATCCGCTTCTGGCGTCCATCTCGGCGAGGTGGTTCGTGTCGAGCCGGAGCTGATCTATGTCTGCCCGATCGAGCCCGGCGAGCCGATTGGCATCCATGACATCGTCATCCGCAAGGGCGCCTTCCGCATTTCACCGTCCGACAGCTGGTGCGGGCGCACCGTCAATTCGCTCTGCGAGCCGATCGACGGGCAGGGCCCGATCACCGAAGGCCTCGACCGCCGCTCGATCTCCAATACTGCGCCGCCGTCGATGACCCGACAGCGGGTCGGGACCGGCTTCAAAACCGGCGTGCGCGCGATCGACATCTTTTCGCCGCTCTGCCTCGGCCAGCGTCTCGGCATCTTTGCCGGCTCCGGCGTCGGCAAGTCGACGCTTCTGTCCATGCTTGCCCGCGCCGACGCCTTCGACAAGGTGGTCATCGCGCTCGTCGGCGAACGCGGCCGCGAGGTGCGCGAATTCATCGAGGATACCCTCGGCAGCAATATGAAGAAGGCGATTGCCGTCGTCGCGACCAGCGACGAAAGCCCGATGCTGCGCAAGATGGCGCCGCTGACGGCGGTCACCATCGCCGAGCATTTCCGCGACAAGGGCGAGAACGTGCTCTTCATCGTCGACAGCGTCACCCGCTTCGCCCATGCGATCCGCGAGGTGGCGACCGCCTCCGGCGAACCGCCGATCGCCCGCGGTTATCCCGCCTCTGTTTTCACCGAGCTGCCGCGCCTGCTCGAACGCGCCGGTCCTGGCCCCGAGGGCGCCGGCACGATCACCGCCATCATCTCGATCCTCGTCGATGGCGACAACCACAACGACCCGATCGCCGATTCGACGCGCGGCATTCTCGACGGCCATATCGTCCTGCAGCGCAGTCTCGCCGAAGAAGGGCGCTATCCTCCGATCGATCCGCTCGCCTCGATCTCGCGTCTTGCCCGCAAGGCCTGGACGCCGGATCAGGAAAAGCTGGTGTCGCGCTTGAAGGTATTGATCCATCGCTTTGAGGAAACGAGGGACCTGCGGCTGATCGGCGGTTATCGCCAGGGCGCCGATCCCGATCTCGACATGGCGGTCAAGCAGGTCCCCATCATTTACGACGTCCTGAAACAGTCTCCAGGCGATCGCGACTCGGTCGACGCTTTTGCCGATCTCGCCGGCGCGCTCAAGGCTGCTGCCGGCATGAGCAATCAGGGCGCACCCATGCAGAGGAGATAGTCGTGGCTGATTTCGACGATGAACGCATCGCTTCCCTGACGCAGCGCAAGAAGACCGCCACTCTGGATCGGTTTCTCACCTTCGCCGGCCTGGCGCTTGCCGGCGCCTCCGCCTTTTTCCCCTGGTACGTCTTCTTCAATGCGGACAAGTTCGGCATCAACGTCGCCAGCAGCAGCAATTCACGCGAACTGCCGGATTGGCCCGCCCGCAACGTCTTCAGCGTCTCGCCGCTGGCCATGGTCAACAAGAACGAGGCGACCAAGAAGGCTCCGCCGGTCGATCCGCTGACGACGGCGACGGTCTCCGATCTCGGCAAGCAGCGTGACGGCGGCGCGATGCTGGAAGACCAGCCTTTCCCGGGCAAGTCTTCCTTCCGCCTTCTGCACGTGTCCAACGGCCGGGCGCTGATCGAGGATCCCTCGGGCATGTATGTGGTGCGCATCGGCTCGGTCCTGCCCGACGAAAGCCGCCTGGCGATGATCGAGCAGCGCGAGGGCAAATGGGTGATCATCACCTCCAAGGGCGATATCTACAAGAACGATTGAACCTCTTCGCAAAGGCCGAAGACAAGAGGGGCTCCGCCGGAAACCGGCAGGAGCCCTTTTCTATGGCGGCCTTCGGCGAAGCGCCTCGAAGCCCGGATTCCCGTAAGTCCCACGCAAGATTACCGCTCTAGGTTCCGGGATAGTAAAAACGGAGAGTTCTCATGCAACCGATCCAACTTTTCGACTTGGCTTCGCGACAGGCGGAATGGCTGACGATCCGTCAGCAGGTTGTTGCCGGCAACATCGCGAATGCCAATACGCCGAAATTCCACGCCAAGGACGTCACGCCCTTCGATGCCGTGCTGGACAGATCCGACATCACCATGGCGCGCACCAATCCGGCGCACTTCAGCGGCAACGATTTCAGCGACAGCGGCGATATCGACGTCAAGGAAGCGGCCCTCGACCAGGAGATCGGCATCCAGGAATCCGGCAACACCGTCGGTTTGGCCGAGGAGCTTTCCAAGTCGGGTGACATCAAGCGCCAGTACGATCTGAACACTTCGCTGGTCAGCTCCTTCAACCGCATGATGTTAATGACGGTCAGGAAGTAATTGTCATGGATCCGCTTTCCGCAGCTATGAAAATCGCCGGTTCGGGGCTCGAGGCGCAATCGACGCGCCTGCGCATCGTCTCGGAAAACATCGCCAACGCCCGCTCGACCGGTGACACGCCCGGCGCCGACCCCTATCGCCGCAAGACGATCACTTTCGGCCAGCAGATGGACCGCACCAGCGGTGTTGAGACCGTCAACGTCAAGAAGGTCGGCGTCGACGAAGGCGACTTCAGCACCGAGTTCGACCCCAGCAATCCGGCGGCGGACGCCAAGGGCGTCGTCAAATTGCCGAACGTCAACATCCTGGTCGAGATGGCCGACATGCGTGAAGCCAATCGCTCCTATGATGCCAATCTGCAGACCATCAAGCAGACCCGCGACCTCATCTCGTCCACGATCGATCTTCTGAAGAGCCAATAATCAATGATCAGCAGCGTCCAGAATGTCAGCAATCTTTCGATGACCCGCGCACTCGGCGCCGTCGACACCGAAAATTCCGCCTCGTCCGCCGCAACGACCATGCCGGGCACCGCAGGTGCTGCCAATGGCCTGAGCTTCGCCTCGGTCCTGGGCGGCATGGCGTCCGATGCGGTCAGCAGCCTGAAGGGTGCCGAAAGCATGTCCTTCGCCGGCATCAAGGGCACGGCGACGACGCGTGAAGTCGTCGATTCCATGCTCCAGGCCGAGCAGACGCTGCAGACGGCGATTGCCATCCGCGACAAGGTCGTTTCGGCCTTTCTCGAAGTCACCAAGATGCAGATGTAACTGATTTGAGGACGAACACATGAGAGCGCTCGCCATCGCAGCAACGGGCATGGATGCCCAGCAGACCAATCTGGAAGTCATCGCCAACAATATTGCGAACATCAACACGACGGGCTTCAAGCGGGCCCGCGCCGAGTTCACCGACCTTCTCTACCAGACCGAACGCGCCAAGGGCGTCGCCAACCGGGCCAATCAGGCCGTCGTTCCTGAAGGCGCCAATATCGGCCTCGGCGTCCAGACCTCGGCCGTTCGCAACCTGCATCTCCAGGGCGAACTGACGCAGACCGGCAACGACCTCGACGTGGCGCTGATCGGCAAGGGCTTCTTTCAGATCCAGTCGACGGATGGCACGACGCTCTATACCCGGGCCGGCGCTTTCAACAAGAACGACCAGGGCCAGCTCGTCACCATCGACGGCTATGAGGTCCTGCCTGGGATCACCATCCCTCAGGGATCGACCGAACTGACCATCAGCCGCTCCGGCGAGGTCTCGGCCAAGCTGCCGGGCCAGACCGATCCGACCGTTCTTGGACAGCTGACGCTTGCCGATTTTGTCAACGAAGCGGGTCTTCAGCCGATCGGCGACAATCTCTTCCAGGAAACGCCGGCCTCGGGCGAGGCAGTCGTCGGCAACCCCGACGAGGAAGGCTTTGCCTATATGAAGCAGGGTTATCTGGAATCCTCGAACGTCGACCCGGTGAAGGAAATCACCGAGCTGATATCGGCTCAGCGTGCTTACGAAATGAATTCAAAGGTGATCACGACAGCTGATGAAATGGCCTCCATCGTCAGCAAGAACCTGAAGTAAAGGGAAGGGCCGAAACATGATGTTTTGCCGGGCAGGACACATCTCAGGATGGGTGGCGGCAGCCACGATCGCACTCGCGGGCATCATCTTGCCCGTGAACGCGGATGCCGGCATGGGTTATGCCGTCGTCCCGACGACGATCATCTACCCCGGCGACACATTGTCGGGCAGCCAGCTTCAGGAGGTCGAGGTCACCAACCCCAACCTCGCCGGTGATTATGCCAAATCGATTTCGCAGGTCGAAGGTCTGGTTTCCAAACGCACGCTGTTGCCGGGCCGCACGATCTCGGTTTCAGCTCTGCGCGAGCCCTATACGGTGACGCGCGGCTCTTCGATCCGCCTGGTCTTCTCTCTCGGCGCAATGACGATCTCCGCCGCCGGCACGCCGCTCGAAGACGGTGCGACGGGGCAGGTGGTCCGTGCACGTAATATGGATTCCGGCGTCATCGTCAGCGGCACGGTGCTTGCGGACGGCACGATCCATGTGAGGGCGAAATGAAATTGTTCTTCCGTATCGTCACCTTTGTTGCGGTTGTCGCCATGAGTTTGGCCGAGGTGGCGCCCGCCTGGGCGCTGACGTCCCGCATCAAGGATATCGCTTCGCTTCAGGCCGGCCGCGATAACCAGCTGATCGGGTACGGCCTCATCGTCGGCCTGCAGGGAACCGGCGACGGCTTCCGTTCCTCGCCCTTCACCGAGCAGTCGATGCGGGCAATGCTCCAGAATCTCGGCATTTCGACACAGGGCGGCCAGTCAAACGCGAAGAACACCGCGGCCGTGATGGTCACCGCCAACCTGCCGCCCTTTGCAAGCCCCGGCAGCCGTCTCGATGTTACGGTGAGTTCGCTCGGCGATGCGACCTCGCTGCGCGGCGGCACGCTCGTCATGACCTCTCTTTCCGGCGCCGACGGCCAGATCTACGCTGTCGCCCAGGGCTCCGTTATCGTCTCCGGCTTTCAGGCGCAGGGCCAGGCGGCGACGGTGACCGAAGGCGTCACCACCGCCGGCCGCGTGCCCGGCGGCGCGATCATCGAACGCGAACTGCCATCCCACTTCAAGGATTCGGTCAATCTCGTCCTGCAGCTGCGCAATCCCGACTTCTCGACGGCGATCCGCATTGCCGACATCGTCAACGGCTATGCCTCCGCGCGCTTCGGCGGCCCGGTCGCCGAAGCCAAGGATTCGCAGGAAGTGGTGATCCAGAAACCGCGCACGGCCGATCTCACCCGGCTGATGGCCGACGTCGAAAACCTCATCGTCGAAACCGATACGCCGGCCAAGGTGGTTATCAACGAGCGCACCGGAACGATCGTCATCGGCTCCGACGTCCGCGTCTCGCCGGTCGCCGTCAGCTACGGCACTCTGACGGTTCAGGTCACCGAGACGCCGCAGATCATCCAGCCCGAACCCTTCTCGCGCGGGCGGACCGCCGTCCAGCCGCAGACCGATATCGCGGCCGAGCAGACCGGCGGGCGCGTTGCCATCATCGACGGTCCCGATCTCAGGACCCTTGTTGCCGGCCTCAACAATATCGGCGTGAAACCGGATGGGATCATCGCCATTCTCCAGGGCATCAAATCGGCAGGCGCCCTGCAGGCGGAGCTTGTGCTGCAATGATGACGATCTTGAATCCTGAAATGACCGTGCTGCAGCTGCTGCGCCGCCTGGCGCTGCCGGCAGCCGGCCTCGTCCTTCTGTCGATCCCGGGCGCCTTCGCACAGGAGCATCCGGAGGGAGACATCACGTCTCAGGACGAGATCAAGCAATTCTGCACCAACATCGCCGATCCCGCCCGCGACCAGCGCTACCTGCTGCAAAAACAGGAGCTGGAAAGGCTCCGCGCCGACATCGACGCTCGCATGGAAGAGATGGACAAGCGCAAGGCCGAATATCAGGACTGGCTGAAGCGGCGCGACGATTTCCTGAAGCAGGCGGAAGCCGGCCTCACCGATATCTACAAGAAGATGAAGCCGGATGCGGCGGCACTGCAGCTGCAGGATATGAACATCGAAGTGGCGTCGGCCGTGATCATGCGGCTCGGCCCGCGCCAGTCGAGCCTCATCCTCAACGAGATGGACTCGAAGAAGGCCGCGGCCATCGCCAGCGTCATCGCCAGTGCGTCCGATCCCAATACGTCGAAGGATCCTTCATGAATATGCGTTTCCCGGCCGCGATCGCCGCCCTCGCACTCCTTGCGGGCTGCCAGTCCCCGACGGCCGTCAGCGAGATCGGCCGTGCGCCCGCCATGAGCCCGATCGGCAGCGGCCTCGCCTACGGCCAGACCCCGCAGATGGCGCTCTATCCGAAGCAGCCGCGCGCCGTGGCGCAGGGCTATTCGCTCTGGAGCGATTCGCAGGCCGCCCTCTTCAAGGATGCACGTGCGTTGAACGTCGGCGACATCCTGACCGTCGACATCCAGATCAACGACAAAGCCTCCTTCGACAACGAGACCAACCGCAGCCGCAAAAATTCGAGCGGCATGAACTGGGACGTCAATGCCCAGATCTTCGGCTGGACGCCCGAATCCAAGACCGATCTGACCTACGGCTCGGATACCAGCACCGACGGCAAGGGCAAGATCGAGCGCACCGACAAGCTGACCCTTCTTGTTGCGGCCGTCGTCACCGGCATTCTCGAAAACGGCAACCTCGTCATTTCGGGTTCCCAGGAAGTCCGTCTGAACCAGGAGCTGCGCATCCTGAACGTCGCCGGTATCGTACGTCCGCAGGACGTCAATGCGGAAAACCAGATCTCCTACGACAAGATCGCCGAAGCCCGCATCTCTTATGGCGGCCGCGGTCGCTTGATGGAAGTGCAGCAGCCTCCGCGCGGCCAGCAGGCCGTCGATCTTTTCTCGCCGCTTTGAGGCCGAACGACGATGGCAGACGAAGATGTAAGCGCAGGTCAATCGAAGAAGAAATCCGGCCCGCTGATGACGATCATCGGCATCGCCGTCCTGACGCTCCTCGGCGCCGGCGGCGGCTGGGCGGTCGGCACGATTGTCGCGCCCGAAATCAAGGGCGCCAAGGAGGTAGAGCAGGCCAAGGAAGCCGATGCCAAGAAGAAGGCCGAGGAAGGTCTGGCGCGCATCTCGACCGAGGCCAACAACGTCGTCCAGCTCGAGCCGATTACATCGAACCTCGCCTACCCTTCGGAAAACTGGGTCCGACTCGAAGTCGCGCTGCTGTTCAACGGGCCGCCCGACGTCAAGGTCGCCGAGGACATTCACCAGGATATCCTCGCCTATATCAGGACGGTTTCCCTGCAGCAGATCGAGGGGCCGCGGGGCTTTCAATATCTCAAGGATGACATCCAGGAACGTGTTGACCTTCGCTCGCAAGGGCGGGTATCGAAGGTCATGTTCAGGACCTTTGTCATCGAATGATTCGTTTCATAGTTTTCCTTGCCGCCATGATGGCGGTACCGGAACTGGCGGTGGCACAGCAGCTGCCGACCGATTTATTGAATGTGCCGGTCGATGGCTCCGTCGCCGCCTGGATCATCCGCACCTTCGGCCTGCTGACCGTTCTTTCGGTCGCGCCGGGCATCCTGATCATGGTGACGAGCTTCCCGCGCTTCGTCATCGCCTTCTCGATCCTGCGCTCAGGGATGGGCCTCTCCTCGACGCCTTCCAACATGATCCTCCTGTCGCTGTCGCTGTTCATGACCTTCTACGTCATGTCGCCGACCTTCGATCAGGCCTGGCAGAACGGCGTGCAGCCGCTGCTTGCCAACCAGATCAACGAGACTGAGGCGGTCCAGCGCATCGCCGAACCCTTCCGCACCTTCATGGCGGCCAATACCCGCGACAAGGATCTGGCGCTCTTCGTCGATCTGGCGCGTGAACGCGGCCAGAATATCCAGACATCAGATCCGATCGACTACCGCGTGCTGATCCCGGCCTTCATGATTTCCGAGATCCGCCGCGGTTTCGAGATCGGCTTTCTCGTCGTGCTGCCGTTCCTCGTCATCGACCTCATCGTCGCAACCATCACCATGGCGATGGGCATGATGATGCTGCCGCCGACTTCGATCTCTCTGCCTTTCAAGATTCTCTTCTTCGTACTGATCGACGGCTGGAACCTGCTCGTCGGCAGCCTGGTACGCTCGTTCAGCTGATCGGCTGCGGCGATGAGGAACTTCGGTTCCCCGATCGAGCGGTGCCTGCTACGCGCGGCTCACGAAATCCATCAGCAATGCCAGACCTTCCGGCCAGTCACCCAGATCGCTTTGGCCATTGATGTGGCCGGCCGCGCCGATGATTTTCAACTGGCTACCCCATTGCTTTGCTCGCGTTTCGGCGTAGGGCAGCGAACCATAGGGATCGCTGGTGCTTGCGACGATCAGCGATGGAAAGCCGAACTGCGCCGGCGGCACATCTGCAAAGCCTGCAGCGTCCGCAGGAAAGCTCGGGGAAAGAGGGTCTGGCACGGCGGCGAGGAACGCTCCCTTGATCGGCAAAAGGGTCCGCTGATGCCAATGTGCTACAAGCAGGCAGGAGAGGCTATGCGCCACGAGAACAGGTGGCGTTTTCGCTCTGCGCACCGCTTGCTCCAAGGCTTCGATCCAGTCGGAAAGATCCGGCTGATCCCAGCTCGTCGGTGCAAAACGGCGTATGGCTGGATTGGCATTCTCCCAAAGGCTCTGCCAGTGAGTGTTTCCGGAATTGCCGATGCCCGGCAAATGAATGAATTCGGTCATATCTCGCCTCTTCTTCGCTTCAGCGGAAGTATGGCGGTTTACACCTGCGAACCAAATCGGCATCTATCGGAAAAGCACCGCATAATCCGATAGATTGAAGCTTGATGGCAAAGCGCACCGATAGTAGTCCAGATCTTGATCCAACCGACATCGCCATCATCGAAGTCTTGCAGGATGATGGACGCATCAGCGTCTCCCAGCTCGGAAGGAAAGCCGGTCTTTCCCAGCCGGCCACGTCGGAGCGTCTCAAACGGCTTGAAGAACGCGGTATCATCGAGGCGTACAGAGCCGTCATCGACCCCGCCGCAGTTGGGCTTGGCATGATGGCCGTCATTCGCCTGCGCACCACGCACGAGCATATCAAGACATGCTTGAAGCAATTTTCCGAGATGCCGCAGATCATTGAGGTTCTAAGGCTGACAGGAGAGGATTGTTTTCACCTGAAAGTCATTGTTCCCACGCCGGGCAACCTTGAAAGCATCGTCGATGCCATTGCGCGCTATGGCTCGGTCACGACGGCCATCGTTCTGCGCAGAGAGCCGCCGAAACGCATCGGGCGTGAACTGATCGCAAAGAGGTAAATACCCACTGAGGCGAATAGGATCGCTTCAGCGGGTATTCCGTCTCGGAAAACATCACTCGGCCGCGAACGGTGCCGTGCGCGGCGGCAGCGCCGCAATATCCATGTGGTCGGGTGCGAGACCCTGCTTGGCGCGCTCTGCCATGATTTCATAGGCCTTTTCGAGGTGATGGCAGAAGCGTTCGGCGTCGAAGAGCGGCGCGATATAGCGCCTCTCCTTGAGGTGTGCCTTGTATTCGGCGATCCGTCCCGGGTTCTGCGCCAGTTCGACGGCAAGGTCCTCATAAGCCTGGAGGTCGGCGGCGACGAGATCAGGCAGATCGATCGCCCTGAGCAGGCTTTCGCTGACGCGCGAGGCGAAGTTGGTGCCCTTGACGGTCAAAACCGGCAGGCCGCCCCAGAGCTGCTCCGAAGTGGTGGTGTGGCCGTTGACCGGGAAGGTGTCGATGCCGAGATCGGCCGCTTGCTGGCGGCTGATGTGGTCTTCGTAGGGCGCGCGCGGGCAGAAGATGATGCGCTTGGGCGAAATGCCGGCGGTCTGAAAATGTTTCAGCAGGTTCGCCTGGTTGCGCGGCGAATTGGCCATCAGCCATAGCACGCTGTTCGGCGCCCGTTTGAGGATCCGGCACCAGCTGTTGACCACATCAGGCGTGATCTTGCGGTTGCCGTTGAAGGAGGCGAAGATGAAGGCCTCTTCCGGCAGGCCGAGCTCCTCGCGGGTGACCGGACGCGGTTTCGGACGATGCATCGGATCGTTCGGCTGGTAACTTTCCGGCAGCCGGCAGAATTTCTCGTGGTAGAACGGCTTGGCGATATCCGGGAGCACGCAGTGGTCGCCGATGACATAGTCGAGATCGATGTTGACGGTGCTTCCGGGAAAACCGAGCCATCCGACATGCACCGGTGCAAGCGGCAGGTTGAAAGCCGTCGCGCGGCTGCCTGACGTATGACCCTTCAGATCGACCATGATATCGATATTATGCTCTCGCACCGCTTCCAGCATCGCCTGGTCGGAGAAGCCGTGAACGTCGACGATCCTGCCCCAGCGGCTGCGGTCGGTGTCGTTGTGCTTCAGGTATTCGGGGCCTGTGTGGCAGAAGAGCGCCACCTCGAACCTGTCCTTGTCGTGCAGTTCCAGGATGCGCTGCAACAGCTTCATTGTCGCATGTCGGTCCCAGAAGTCCGAGGACATGTAGCCGATTCGGATCTTGTCAGACCACGTGTGCGGCTGGTTGCGGCGGAAGGCCACCCGTTCGGGATTGAGCGGTGTGGTGCCTATCGTGGCATACCGATTGAAATTCTCATTGCCGCACCAGTGTAGGTGATAGAACGGGTTGTCCTTGCGCAGGATTTCGATGTCGCCCTTTGCGAGGCCATCATCGATCACTGCCTGATGTTTGGCGGCCTCTTCGAAATCATTGAATTCGCGGGCGAAGACGAGATAGAGGAAACGGATTGCCAGATTTCCGGGAAAACGCTTGAAGAGGTTGCGCGACAGGTTCTGGTTGGTTGCGTCGTTCAGGTCGTCGCTCAGGAGCATGGCCGCCAAGCGCAAGTGATCCGGATTGGAGCTCTGCGAGAGCACTGTCTTGAACGGGCGTATAATATCCCGCTGCTGCCGTTTCAGGTAGATCGCGGTGATGATGAAGGCAAGCTCGGCGTCTTCCTGTGCCTTGGTCAGATTTCGCATCGCGATCAGCAGCGCCTCGTCCTCGTTGCCGGTCTCGTAATGCAGCTTGGCCGCTTGCTTGGCGTATTCGTAGGAATTCGGTCCCTCACAGCCAGCAGCAAGCCCATATGCTTTCGCGGCATCGGCCTTAAACCCGAGCTGCACGAGGTTCTTGGCCAGCAGAGCATAGGTCTTGCCGTCCTGCTGGAAATCCATGAGCTGGTTGAGCGTTGCCAGGGACTGTGTGTAGCGGCCCATCTGGTAATCCCTGGACGCCGCAGAGAACGAAACTTTGCTGTTCAAAACCCAACTCCGTGAGGAAATGTTCTGGCATGACTGTCGGTCGCCGACACGCGCACGGACAGTCCTCCCCGAACGGAGAATCGATCCGATGATGCGATCCCGGCATCTGCCAGACTGGCATTCGAAGCTTGCTTGAAACCGGTGGGTTAATGAAGGTCCGTCCCGGGGAAGTTCGCTTTTCGGAGAGAACCCTTGCCGCCCGCGGCGAATCTGAATGGTGTATTCAACAGGCATTAACTACGACGCGTGAGAGGGCATTAACTATGCGGTTCGAGGAGCAGGCGCGGGACCACCATCTTTAAGAAGTTGGCAAGCATTGGCTGCGAGATTGCCCTGGACATGACGGGTTTGGGCCAAACAAGCAGGCGCCGAGTAGCATGAAGCTGGTCCGTCATCGCCGGTATTGCAGTCCGGTATGTCCTCCTTTTTGTATCTAGTTTCCAGGGGACAGATTTATGACAAGCATTAACACGAATTCTTCCGCACAGGCCGCTCTTCAGACGCTGCGCAGCGTGAACAAGGGCCTCAACCAGACGCAGAACCACGTTTCGTCCGGTTACCGCGTTGAAAAGGCCTCCGACAACGCTGCTTACTGGTCGATCGCAACGACCATGCGTTCGGACAACAAGGCTCTCTCCGCCGTTTCCGACGCACTCGGCATGGGTGCTGCCAAGGTCGACACCGCTTACACCGCAATGGACAGCGCCATCGACGTCGTCGGCGACATCAAGGCCAAGCTGGTCGCCGCGACTGAAAACGGCGTCGACAAAGCCAAGGTCCAGGAAGAAATCGGTCAGCTGCAGCAGCAGCTCCTGAGCATCGCTCAGTCGGCTTCCTTCAACGGCGAAAACTGGGTTGCCGGGGCTACGGGTACCGTGAGCGTCGTTTCGTCCTTCGTCCGTGACGGCTCCAACGCTGTTTCGGTTACCACGACCGACTACGCTCTGGATAGCAGCACCACAGGCAACGTCCTGTTCGGCATGAGCGGCGGCATCGTCGAAACCTCCACGGGCATCCTCGGTACTTCGACCGGTACGGTCGGCTCGATCTACTCGATGGACATCACCAACTTCACCTCCGGCCAGATCCAGACGGCTCTGACCAACGTTGAATCGGCTCTGAAGGCCATGACCAGCGCCGGCGCTGCTCTCGGCTCGCTCTCCAAGCGCATCGACAACCAGGATGACTTCGTCAACGCGCTCAGCGACTCGATCGACTCCGGTGTCGGCCGTCTCGTCGACGCCGACATGGAAGAAGAATCCTCCAAGCTCAGCGCCTTGCAGACCCAGCAGCAGCTGGCGATCCAGTCGCTGTCGATCGCGAACTCCTCTTCGCAGAACATCCTGTCGCTGTTCCGCTAAGACCGGTCATCACAGGCTTCCAAGTTTCGCGGCCGGGTCATCCCCGGCCGCGAAATGTTTTAATATAAGGTTAATGAAAATCTTCCTAAGTCTCAGATATTTTTACGTTATTTTCAATTTCAATTCAGCTTTCCTTAACCATCTTGCTGTTTTCTAGGCCCATCGAAACGGCGAGTTAACCCTAACAGAGATGGTTAACAGGCATGATGCTGATCGCTGTGGGCCGGTCGAAAATCCGGAATGTCCCTTCTTAAAATCTGCCAACAAGGGGCAAGCAAACTATGACGAGCATCAACACCAATAACGCTGCAATGGCAGCTCTCCAGACTCTCCGCGGCATCAATCAGGGTCTCCAGACAACGCAGTCCCACGTGTCGTCCGGTTATCGCGTCGGCAAGGCTGCCGACAACGCTGCCTACTGGTCGATCGCTACCACGATGCGTTCGGACAACAAGGCTCTGTCCGCTGTTTCCGACGCCCTCGGCCTCGGCGCCGCCAAGGTCGACACCGCTTATTCCGCCATGGACAGCGCCATCGACGTGGTCGGCGACATCAAGGCCAAGCTCGTTGCCGCGACTGAAAACGGCGTCGACAAGTCAAAGGTCCAGGAAGAAATCGGTCAGCTGCAGCAGCAGTTGCTGAGCATTGCTCAGTCGGCTTCCTTCTCCGGTGAAAACTGGGTTGCCGGCGCCGACGGCACCAAGAACGTCGTAGCCTCCTTCGTCCGCGACGGCTCCAACGCTGTTTCGGTGGTGATGACCGACTACGTTCTCTCGAGCGGTTCGCTGGGCAACGTTCTGTTCGGCATGAGCAACGGCGCGGTTGAAACCTCCACGGGTATCCTCGGCACTTCGAACGGTACGGTCGGTTCCGTTTACGCGATGGACATCACCAACTTCACCCTCGGTGATATCCAGAACGCCCTGACCAACGTCGAATCGGCTCTGAAGGCCATGACCAGCGCCGGCGCCGCGCTCGGCTCGATCTCCAAGCGCATCGAACTGCAGGAAAACTTCGTCTCCGCGCTCAGCGACTCGATCGACTCCGGTGTTGGTCGTCTCGTCGACGCCGATATGGAAGAAGAATCCTCCAAGCTCAGCGCCTTGCAGACCCAGCAGCAGCTGGCCGTCCAGTCGCTGTCGATCGCGAACTCCTCTTCGCAGACCATTCTCACCCTGTTCCGCGGCTAATAGTCAGCCGAAAACATCGGCCCGCCGGCCTCCGGCGGGCATCTCGGAATCGAGCCGCGCTTCGATGGGAGCGCGGCTTTTTTGTTTTCGTTAACTGTTGATTAACCATAATGCTGTCTTCTCAGGCCAACGAGACGGCGAGTTAACCAAATTGAAGAAGCGGTTAACAGGCATGAGGCTGATCCCCGTTCCCGGTAACATTCCGGAATGTCCCTTTTTCCCATTTGCCAACGAGGGGCAATCATTTCATGACCAGCATTTTGACGAACGTTGCGGCCATGGCCGCTCTTCAGACTCTGCGCGGAATCAACGATAGTCTCGAAGGCACGCAGAACCGCGTATCATCGGGTTACCGCGTCGAAAAGGCGTCCGACAACGCCGCTTACTGGTCGATCGCAACCACCATGCGCTCGGATAACAAGGCTCTCTCCGCCGTTTCCGACGCTCTCGGGCTCGGCGCCGCAAAGGTCGATACGGCTTACTCCGCCATGGACAGCGCCATCGACGTGATCAGCGAGATCAAGGCGAAGATCGTCGCCGCGACGGAAAAGGGTGTGGACAAGACCAAGGTCCAGGAGGAAATCGGCCAACTGCAGCAGCAGCTCCTGAGCATTGCGCAATCGGCGTCTTTCTCCGGCGAAAACTGGGTGGCCGGCGCTGATGGCACCAAGAGCGTCGTTTCCACTTTCGTCCGCGATGGCAATGGCAATGTTTCGGTCAAGACGACGGACTACGTCCTGGACACGACATCTGTGGGCAACGTTCTCTTTGGCATGAACTCGGTTGGTTCGATCGAGACGACCTCCGGCATCATCGGCACGTCCTACGGCACGATCGGTTCGATCTACTCTATGGACATCAGCACCTTCGGTTCGGCGGAGATCTCCATGGCGCTGACGTCAATTGAGGCCGGCCTTGAAGCAATGACCAAGGCTGCCTCGCAGCTCGGTTCGATTTCCACCCGTATCGAATTGCAGGAAAACTTCGTCGGAGCCCTCAGCGATTCGATCGACTCGGGCGTCGGCCGCCTCGTCGATGCCGACATGGAAGAGGAATCGAGCAAGCTGACGGCGTTGCAAACCCAGCAGCAGCTGGCGATCCAGTCGCTGTCGATCGCCAACTCCAGCGCGCAGAACATCCTGACGCTGTTCCGCAGCTAAATCAGCCGCTGAAGCTGGACCGAATCTTGCGCCGCCGTTCGGCCGCAAGCAGGAAACTTCCGAACCGCGCCCGAAACGGCGCGGTTCTTTGTTTGATATTAATAGCTTGACTTGCGAGTCAATCCGCGTGTCGCACTCGCGCCGCCGCTCTTGCCCAACAAGTTGATATCGAGTTAACGTCGTCGTGAGTTGATTTGCTTTTGCGACGCGCCGGTGAATATCACCGGAGGCATGAGGCCACTTCTGTCGCCGCCGGCAATCCGGCCTGCCCTTTCATCTTATTCCGAGACCTGTCGATGACCGTTAAGATTACCAGCGCGGCCGCGGTGAATGCACTTGCGGTGCTGCGCAGCATCAACAAAGAAGCCAGTCAGACCCAGCAGCAAGTTTCTTCGGGCTATCGGATCGAGACGGCCGCAGACGATGCCTCCTACTGGTCGGTCGCCACCGTCATGCGCTCGGACAGCACCAATCTCGGCACGATCGGCGATGCGCTCGGTCTCGGCGCTGCCAAGGTGGATGCGACCTACACGGCGATGAATTCGGCGATCGATCTCGTCAGCCAGATCCGAGCCAAGCTGGTTGCGGCAAGAGAGCCCGGCACCGACAAGGACAAGATCAATGCCGAGATCAGTGAATATAAGGAGCAGCTGAAGAGCGTCGTCGAATCGACGTCGTTTGCAGGCGAGAACTGGTTGCTCAACAGTGACAAGGCCGCGCCGCCGACATGGTCGGTCATTTCGGGCTTCGTGCGCGCCTCGACGGGCGAATACCAGGCCCAGACGATCGACTTCCCTTCGTCGCAGACCATCCTCATCGACAAGAACAATGCGAGCGGTGGCCTGTTCACCAAGGCGATTGATGCCCAGGCGATCAACAACAGCGGCACCGGACCGCGGAACTATTATCTGCTGGACGCCGGTTCGACCACGCCGGCGACGGGCAGCGAGATCGCGATCGACAAGAACACCACCGACGCCCAGCTCGTCGACATGCTCGATGTGACCGACGCGCTGTTCTCCTCGCTGACGACGACGGCAGCCTCCATCGGTGTGATGAAGACGCGTATCGACGATCAGATCGACTACGCGGCCGATCTGTCGGATTCGATCGACAAGAGCGTCGGCGCGCTCGTCGATACCGATATGGATGAGGCTTCGATCCGCCAGAAGGCGATTGAAACCCAAAAGCAGATGGCCGTCGAAGCGATCTCGATCCTCAACACGGCTGCAAGCAAGATCCTCATTCTGCTGGAGTAGAGCTGAGCGCGATCACCAATGGCGGCGGCGCCATTCATCCTCGCGCAAGTTTGACTTCCTAGTTTCCGGCATGAAGGCATCGTCCGAAAATCGTGCCGGCGTAAGGTCAAGCCCTTGTTCGCTGCGAAGGACATGTCGCTTGCAAGGTCATTTTGAACGGGGGCGGGCATGCCGCACGTCTCCCGGACGCTGGATGGTTTCTATGAGCATTTCGCTTTCTCGGTATTTGAAGGACTTCGGCGAACCGAAGCCGTCAGCGCCGATCATCGATATCGACGATTTGGCCGGAGATGTTTTTCCGGAGACACCGAGCGAACCACCGGTCGACATCGAGGCGGAGCGGCGCGAGGCCTATGCGCAAGGCCATGCCGCGGCGACCGCTGATTTGACCGAGAAATACGAAAGTGAGGCGCGCGCTCTGGCCGAGGCCCATGCGCGCGCGCTCGAGGAACTGAAGATTCGCTACGAAGTGGAGGCGGCCGCGGTCATTGCATCCCGCGTCCTCGATATCGCCGAAGAAGTCGCTCAGCTGGTCAGCGCCCGCGCAGCCACGGCCATTGCGCCCGTCATGACGGAAGCACTTGCGGCCAAGGCTGCCGAAAGTCTCGCCGCTTTGCTGCGTGAAGCGATTCTCGAAGGCGCGGCCGGACCGATCGTCGTCAAGGGGCCGACCAGCCTCTTCGACATATTGAAAGCCGAACTCGGCGAACATGCCGCGGCGGTTCGGCACATCGAGGCCGACGATGTCGATCTAGCCGTCGAAATCGGTGACTCCGTCATCGTCACCCGTATGTCCGCCTGGGCGGCCAGCTTGAAGAAAGTTCTCGAATGAGCGACGGCGAAAACCATCACCACGGCAGAAACGAGATCATTATCGTCAAGCGGCATGGCGGCGGTGATCACGATGGTGCCCATGGCGGTGCGTGGAAAATTGCCTATGCCGACTTCATGACGGCGATGATGGCATTCTTCCTGGTCATGTGGCTGGTCAACGCCGCCAACGAGGAGACCAAGGCCGCGGTCGCGACCTATTTCAATCCGATCAAGCTTGCCGACGAAAAGCCGACCGAGAAAGGCCTGAAGAAGCCTGTCGACCATGCCGAGGGCGAGGAGAAGAAAGAAAAGTCGAAACAGAAGGAAGATAATCCGACCGAGGGCAAGTCGGCGGCCGATGGTGACGACCAGACATCGACCTCAGGCGACCAGACCAATTATTCCGAGGCCGATTTCTTCGAGAATCCCTATTCGGTTCTCGCCGAGATCGCCCAGGAGGTCGGCCAGCAGGCCAATGTCAGCGCCAAGGGCGATGGCGGCGCCGCCGATTCCGGCCCTGCCACCGGCGCCGATGGCGGGCAAGCCTATCGTGATCCCTTCGATCCGGATTTCTGGACAAAGCAGGTCGAGGTGACAACGGCGGGAAAACCCTTGCCGCCGGGCAAGAGCGAGCAGCAGGCGACCGAGAGCGAGACGACGGAGATTGCCAAGGCGGAGGATATGAAGCCGATGCCTTTGGCGACCGATCAGAAGCCCGCTAAGGAAGCCCCCGCCAAAGAAGCCAAGGAGACCAGGGAAACGACCGGCGCCGCCGAGGCCAAGGACGGCAAGGCGACGAATGGCAAAGCGCCTGAGGAGAAGAAGGCGGAAGCGCGGAAGGATGCCGAGCATCAGAAGGAAGCCGACAAGAGCACGGCTGGGGCCGAGCAGCAGCAGAAGGAAGCCGAACAGCTTCAGGCGCAGATCGCGCAACAGATCGGCGGTGTTGCCGGCAAGCTCGCCGAAGGCCTGACAGTGACGGCAGCCGAAGGTGGCCTGCTGGTCAGCATCTCCGACCAGAACGACGATTCGATGTTCAATATCGGTTCGGCTGTTCCGCGCCAGGAGATGGTGCTCGCCATGGAAAAGATCGGGACGATCCTGAAGGAGAGGGGTGGCGCGGTCGCCATCCGCGGCCACACGGACGGGCGCCAATACAAGGGTGGGCAGAACGAGAACTGGCGGCTTTCGATGGATCGCGCCCAGAGCGCCTATTACATGCTCGTGCGCGGCGGGTTGGACGAGACGCGCGTCTCCCAGGTCTCCGGTTTCGCCGATCGTCGGCTGAAGCTCCCCGCCGACCCGTTCAACGCGGCCAACCGCCGGATCGAGATCCTGGTGCAGGCGGAATAGGGATAGTCGGATGGCGCGTCGGCAGCATCGCTACGTCGGATTTATGGCCCTCGGCCTGGCGATGCTTTCGCCTGCCGCGGGCAAAGCGCAGGATCCGGGCGATCTTGCGCCGTACAAGATGCTGCGGTCATTGCAGTTCGTGCAGGATTCCGTCGTCGCCGGCGATCATTCGGCCGGCGAAATGCAGCGCTTCATGCTGGGCACCATCGACGAGCGGCTGCGGACGGCCGACACAAAGATCTTCGATGACGACCGCAATGTCGATGCGGCGTTGGTCTATACGATGAGCGGCGGCAATCCCCAGACGCTCGAATATCTGATCGCCCATGACGTCAACGGCTATTTCGACAACCGCGTCACCGATGTGCTGCGCAAATATCTGACCGGCAAGGGGCTGCTCGTCGCCAAGACACTAGAGGAAACCGCCAGGGAATATCGCGACAAGAAGATCGGTCCATACCTGGCGCTGATCGGCGGCAACGTGATGATCGCCACGAAACCGACAGATGCGCTTGACCTATACGACCAGGCACGTCTTGCCGCGCCGGGCACGATCGTCGAGGAGGCGGCCTTGCGCCGCTCCCTCGCCATCTGCGTCGACAAGGGAATGCTCGACAAGGGACTCGCCTATTCGCAGCGTTATGTCAGACGCTTCCTGCATTCGCCCTATGCCAGCCAGTTCGCCGATCTTTTCGTCAAGCTTGTCGTCGCCCATGATCACGACGTGAAACCGCAGGATGTCGTCGATATCCTCTCCTTCATGGATGCCCCGCGTCAGCGCGAGGTCTATCTGCGCATCGCCCGCGCCGCCGCGATAGCAGGCAAGCCGGAGCTGGCGCGCATGGCGGTCGAACATGTGCAGTTGCTTGGCGCGGGCACCGACAATGCCTTCGGCCCGCTCGCGGATTTTTATGGCGGCATGGCCGGCCTTCCCACGGACGATATCGACCATGCGGCGAAGAATGTCAGCGGCATCGACGGCGAAACGCTTTCGCCGCGGGATCAGGCGCTGCAGGCCGCGGCGCGGTCCGTTGCCGAGCAGATCCTGCGTGCGCCGGATCCGGCAAGCTTGACGCAAGCATCGAATCCTAACACTTCTCATCAAGAAATCACTTCTGAAAAGGCTGCGGCGATAGCCATGCAACCGGGGACGCCAGGCGCGCCTCCCGAGCCTGTTCCGGGAGGTGTGGCATCGACTGGCCAGAGCCAGGATACCGACTCCTCATTCAACGCATTTGTGACGACCAGCCGATCCAAGCTCGACGAGATCGATGGTCTTCTGGCGCAGGAAGGCAACGAACAATGATGGATCTGAGCGTCTCGGGCGGAGCCTCTGGTGCGGAGGCGGCTGCGGCCGCGAAATCCGCCAAGGCTGGAAAGGGCGATCCCGCCGGTCAGAATGGCGACTTCTCCAATGTGCTTGCCAAGGCGAGCGGCAGCGCCGCCAATGACGTGCCCGACGATGCACAGCCGGATCAGGGCGTGGTTGCCGATAGCGACGCGGCGAAGGCGGCGCGGACGATCCGCAACCGCGCCAAACCGTTGATCGATCTTAGTGACGCCGCACTGAAGGCGCAGACTGAGGTGCAGCCGGAAACGATCGCCAATGGCGAAAAGACTGCCGCAAAGCCCGCAAAGGATCAGCGCAAATTGCCGGACGATCTCGGCAAGCTCGATGGCAAGGATCCGTCCGCCGACGAGGCCGGGCAGGTGGCCAAGGGCGTCAAGCACGTCAAGAGCGACCTCTCGAAAACGGATGCGGATGCGGACAGCGAGGAGGATGACGGCGGCATTTCCGATGTACTCGGCCTGCTGAAGCAGGAGCCCGCCGGCGCGGCGGTCGTCTTGCCGGCCGCCGCGGCGGCGCATCTCGCTGCCGCCACGCCCGGGGAGCCTGTCGACAAGAAGACCGCGTCTGACGCCAAAACGAGCGGCCACGCAACCGATGCCCTGGCGGCCGTCAGCGGCAATGTCGAAGACGTTAAGGTGGACGAGATCGGGGTTCCAGGTGCGGAGAACGCCGACGCCGCTGACGGCAGAACCTTCCGGCTCAGCCGCGCCGACGGCCGCGGCGTATCGATGGATGTTCACCTCGGTGCGGACCAGGCCGGGCCGAAGGACGGCTCAAAGAAGGCCGACGTCGAAAACGTCTCGGTCCTCGAATCGCGCCGCTATATCGGCCTGGCGCAGAATACGAATTCGGCAGCGGTCACCGCCGCTCTCTCCGGCGATTCCGAATGGGCGCGCGCCATGCAGCCGAGTTCGGCGCTCTCCAACGCGGCGGAATGGACAAGCACCGGCAAGGTGGTCAATACGCTGAAGATCCAGATGAACCCGATCGATCTCGGCCTGGTGACGGCGACCATGCGCCTGACCGGCGACGCTCTGAACGTCGACCTCAAGGTCGAAACCGGCGCCGCCTACCGGCAGCTGAAGGAAGATCACGGCAAGATTCTCGAAGCGCTGCGCAGCCAGGGCTATGCGGTCGACAACGTCACCATCAGCATGGCCCCCGTCGAGCGAGCCGACGCCGGCAACCAGGCCGGCAGCCAGGGGCAGGCCTCCCAGCAGCAGTCGCTCGCTCAGCAAGGGCAGGGCGGCGAGGCGCGCGAGCGCCACAATCAGATGGCGCAGCGGATGGATGGAGGCTTCAATGGCGCAGGCGAGACCGGTATCGAAGACGTCTCTGCTGGCGGTGCTCGCAGCAGCGGCGCTGGCGGCGTTTACCTCTGAGGGGGCCGCTTCCACCGGTGCCTGCGAACGCGAAATCCAGTCGGCTGCGGTCAAATACGGTATCCCGGAAGGCATCCTTTATTCGGTCGGTCTGACGGAGACCGGTCGCAAGGGCTCACTCTATCCGTTTGCCATGAACGTCGAAGGCAGGGCGATTTTTCCGCCTTCGGAAGAGGATGCGATGAGGCAGTTCGATGTCGCCCGCAGAAGGGGGGCGAAGCTCATCGACATCGGCTGCATGCAGATCAATCATTATTATCACGGCGAGAATTTCGCCTCCGCCGAAGATATGTTCGATCCGCATCGCAACGTCGAATATGCGGCGAAGTTTCTTCGCAACCTGCATGACCGTCATGAGACGTGGACGATGGCGGTAGCGAGATACCATGCAGGGCCGAACAACAACCCGGCGCAGAAGCAATATGTCTGCCGCGTCATCGCCAATTTGGTGGCCACGGGCTATGGCAAGTGGACTCCCAATGCGAGTAACTTCTGCCAAAATTAATTCAACCAAAGAGGGAAATGCCGAATTATGACAAAACTGTGTCGTAATGTGGCAGGAATCCGGCGCCAAATCGGTGTGCAAGTCACATTTAACTGCTCGTTAACTTTTCCACGAAACTTTTGTGTGGATATCCAAGCGCAGCCACTACATGTAGATCAAATCGCCACACAGGTCTTAATCAATTATTAATTTCCGCCATTCACTTTAACGAGTTGTCGCCGATTCGTGCGATTCGTACCCATAGATCATCGAAGTGCCACACTGATTCGGAGGCGGACGAATGATCGTAGTGGTTGATGAGCGTGAGCTCGTAAAAGACGGATACACATCCCTGTTTGGCCGGGAGGGCATTCCCTCCACCGGCTTTGATCCATCGGAATTCGGCGAGTGGGTGCAGACCGCCGCGGATTCGGATATTGCGGCGGTCGAGGCCTTCCTGATCGGGCAGGGCCAGCGCAGCTTCGAACTGCCCCGGGCGATCCGGGACCGCTCGATGGCGCCGGTGATCGCGGTCAGCGACCAGCCCTCGCTCGAAAACACCCTTGCGCTTTTCGATTGCGGCGTCGACGACGTGGTGCGCAAGCCGGTCCATCCGCGGGAAATTCTCGCGAGAGCGGCCGCGATCCGGCGCCGGCTGAAGGCGATCGCCAACTACACCGATATCGGTGGCATCCGCGTTTTCTCGGATGGTCGTGACCCCGAGATCAACGGCGAGGTCTTTGCGCTCCCCCGGCGCGAGCGCCGCATCCTCGAATATTTGATCGCCAACCGCGGTCGCAGGGTCACTAAGACCCAGATCTTCAACGCCATCTACGGCATCTTCGATGAAGAGGTCGAGGAGAACGTCGTCGAAAGCCACATCTCGAAGCTGCGCAAGAAGCTGCGCAAGAAGCTCGGCGTCGATCCGGTCGATTCCAAGCGCTTCCTCGGCTACTGCATCGACTGGGCCTGATTTTTCCGGCCGGGTGACGACGCCCGGCTGAACCTCGATATTGGCCTCGCTGCTCGCCATGTCAGACAGCTTCACGCAAGGCCCGACAAATACTCTCGAGTTTAACAGGTAAAACGAGGTTTTCAGATGAGCATTTTCGGCAGCATGAAGACGGCAGTGTCGGGCATGAACGCGCAGGCAAACCGCCTCAGCACCGTCTCCGACAACATCGCCAACGTGAACACGACCGGTTACAAGGCCGTATCGACGAGCTTCTCCTCGTTGGTTCTTCCCTCCTCGGGCGGCAACTACAATTCCGGCGGCGTTCAGACCTCCGTGCGCCAGGCCGTCTCCGACCAAGGTGATATTTCTTACACGACCTCCACCACCGATCTTGCGATTTCGGGCGACGGCTTCTTCATTGTCCAAGGACCCGACGGCACGCCGGTTCTGACGCGCGCCGGCGATTTCCAGAAGGACGACGAAGGCAATCTCGTCAATGCCGCCGGATTCCAGCTGATGGGCTATTCCTACGACTCCGGCGCTCCCGCCGTCGTCGTCAATGGTTTCGATGGTCTCGTTCCCGTTAACGTCAACCAGGAAGGGCTGACCGCCATCGCCTCGACATCGGGTGTCTTCAAGGGCAATCTCGATTCCGGCGCCAATATCGCTCCGGTCGCCCCCGCCACGCTGCCGAGCGCCAACGCAGCCACCACGACGGCCGACACCAAGAAGTTCTCGATGGTCGCCTACGACCATCTCGGCAACAAGGTGATGTACGACTTCTACTTCACGAAGACCTCGGTCGTGACGCCGCCGCCGGCAACCGGTACGGCGAGCACTTGGGAAGTTGCGGTCTTCCGCAACGCCGATGCGGCGACGGGCGGCACAACCTCCTTCCCATACACTGGTGGTGCCGGCGCCGTTGTCGCCTCCGGAAACCTTACGTTCGACCGCAACGGCAAGATGCTGACGGGCGGCGCCCTCCCGATTGCCGATACGAAGAACGCTTTGTCGATCAACATGGATCTGTCGGGCTTCACGCAGCTTGGCGCCGCCTTTGCCGGCACCGGCACGCCGAACGGTCAGGCGGCGAGCCCGGTCAAGGACGTCACGATCGATGGCGACGGCATCGTCTACGCCAAATACGAAGACGGCAGCACCAAGCCGCTCTATCGCATTCCGCTCGCCAATGTCGCAAGCCCGGATAAGCTGACGCTGATGAGCGGCAACGTCTACAGCGCCAACGGCCAGTCCGGTGTCACCGTCACCGGTTTCCCCCAGACCAACGGCCTCGGCACGATCAAGTCGGGCGCTCTCGAAGGTTCGAACGTCGATCTTGCCGGCGAACTGACCGAGATGATCGAAGCACAGCGCAGCTACACCGCCAATTCGAAAGTGTTTCAGACGGGGTCCGACATCATGGACGTCCTCGTCAACCTCAAGAGATAAGTAAGGTAACGGGTAAGCCATGTCGCTCACGTCCGCACTTAACACCGCGCAGAACATATTCAACAATACCGGCACGCAGAGCAGTGTCGTATCGAACAATATCTCGAATGCGGGCAACAAGGACTACGTGCGTCGGCAGGCGATGCTCACCACGTCACTGAACGGCGCGCAGGTGGTCAAGATAGACCGGGCCCAGGAAGATGCCCTGCTGCGCCAATATCTGAAGTCATCCTCTCAGGACAGCGCTCAGCAGACCCTGCTGAGCGGTCTGGAGGATCTCAAGTCGATTATGGGCGGCAACGACTATGAAACGTCGCCCTCCACCTATCTCGGCGTTTTCCAGCAGAAACTGCAGGCTTTCAGAACCTCGCCGGGCAGCACGGTAGCCGCCCAGGGTGCCGTCACAGCCGCCCAGGACGTCGCCAACTCCTTGAACAATGCCTCGCAATCCGTTCAGGATGTCCGCGCCAACGCCGACAAGGAAATAGCCACCGCGGTCGATACGCTGAACACGCTTCTCAGCGAGTTCGAGAAGGCCAATAACGCGGTCAAGACCGCGACGGCCACAGGTGCGGATACATCCGGCGCTCTCGATGAACGCGAGAAAGTCCTGAAGCAGATTTCGCAGATCGTCGGCGTCAGCGCGACGACGCGCGACAACAACGACATGGTGCTGAGCACGCCGGACGGAACGATCCTCTTCGAGACGATCCCGCGCAGGGTGACGTTCAAGTCCCAGGATATCTATACAGCCAGCACCGTCGGCAATTCCGTCTATATCGACGGTGTTGCGCTGCCGCTCGGTAAGGGTTCGACGACGACGGGGCAGGGAAGCCTCCAGTCACTCCTGCAGATCCGTGATGAGATCGCCCCCAATTTTCAGAAGCAGCTCGACGAAACCGCCCGTGGCCTCGTCTCGCTCTTCAAGGAGCAGAACACGGCAGGACCCCCGGCCTATGTGCCCGGCCTCTTCACCTGGAGCGGCGGCACGGTCGATACCGGCGCCACCGCGGTCGCCGGCATGGCTTCGACCATCTCAGTCAGCACCCGCGTGATCACCTCGCAGGGCGGTGACCCGATGCGCCTGCGCGATGGCGGCGTCAACGCCGCCGGCGTCGTCTTGAACACGTCGGGCGTCAGCGGTTATACGGCTGAACTCGACCGTCTTTATACGGCGATGACATCCGACATGGATTTCGACCCGGCAGCTGGAGCGCCGGTCGGCTTCGACGCCACGACGGGCATCGATTCCAACGTCAGCATCATGGAATATGCCACCAATTCCCTCGGCTGGCTCGAGCAGTACCGCAGCAACGCAACGACGGCGGCCGAAAACACCGCAGCGGCACTGTCACGCTCCGACGAAGCCTATTCCAATGAGACCGGCGTCAACCTCGACGAGGAGCTGACGCTGCTCCTCGATATCGAGCAGTCCTACAAGGCGGCGACCAAGATCCTGAACGCCGTAGACGAAATGTTGAAGTCATTGCTGGATATTGCGAGTTAAGCCATGAAGAGCTCATTTATTTCAAGTTCGGCCATTCAGAATGCGATGCGGTTGACGATCCGTCAGGCGCAGAACCAGATGACGAAGGCGACGATGGAAGCGACGACCGGAGTCTACGCGGATATCGGTGTTTCGCTGGGAGGCAATGCCGCCAGAAGCGTGGATTTCACCCGCGAGACCGACCGAATAGACTCGATCAAATCAAGCAATTCGCTCGTCACCGCGCGCATGGAATCCTCGCAGCTCGGCCTTTCCAAGATGAAGGACGTCGGCGACGGCCTCGTGTCGAAGCTGACGGCGCTCCAGGGAAGCCACGACCCGGGCAGCATCATCGTCGCCATTCAGTCGGCGACCAGCGCACTTTCGACCATGATGGATACGGCCAACACAATGGTGAACGGGGAATATCTGTTCTCCGGCATCAACACCGACGTGCAGCCGCTGACCGACAAGACGACCGCCACGAGTACGGCAATCGTTACCGCTTTGAACACTTATGCAGCCGGTCTTGTCCCGCCGAAAGCGGTCAGCGACCTCACCGGCGATGAGATGGAGACTTTCATCACGACCACGGTCGAGCCGATGTTCAGCGAAGCGAACTGGACCAACACGACGACCGGCTGGTCGCAGGCATCGAGCCAGAACATGACGAGCCGCATCAGCAACTCGGAAGTGATCGAATCCTCGACCAATGCCAATTCCGAAGGCATGCGTTATATGGCGCTTGCCTCGGTCATGACCACCGCGCTGCTCGGGCAGGACCTCAGCACCGATGCAATGACGACGGTGTCCAAGCAGGCCATCAGCTACACGGCCAAGGCCACAAGCGGTCTGGTGACCCAGGCAAGCCAGCTCGGCCTCTCCCAGGAGCGCGTCAAGAAGTCCAACGACGCTCTCGATGCCCAGTCGAACATTATCAAGAATAAGCTGGTCGATCTTCAGGGCGTCGACCCGTACGAAGCCTCGACTCTCGTCAAGACTTTGGAAACGCAGCTTGAAACCGCTTACACGATCGTCTCGAAGATCCAGCAGTTGAGTCTCGTGAACTACCTTTGATGAGCAAAGGCGCGCAATATAAAGAAGGATGCATGAATGTATCAGTTCTCGTATGCCGAAGTCATGCAGGACTCGGTGGCCGACGCGAAAGAGCGGGAATGGCAGGTTCTTGACCGGTCCATAGAACTGCTGGCGTTGGCGCGCGACAAGGAAAAATACGGTCGGGAAGCCATCGAAGCCCTGTTTTATACGCGCCGGGTGTGGATCAGCTTTATCGAGGATCTGAAACATCCGGAAAACCAGCTGGACATCCAGCTCAGGGCCAACCTCATCTCGATTGCGATCTGGATATTGAAGGAATGCGACAGGATCAGAAAACGTCTGTCTAATAACTACCAGGGCATCATCGACGTTACCACCATCATCAGGGATGGACTTAAATGAAAAGTACACTTCGAATTTCTCTGAAAGCCGGAGAAAGAATCTTCATCAACGGCGCCGTCCTGCGTGTCGACCGCAAGGTCGCGCTGGAATTCCTGAACGATGTGACGTTCCTTCTCGAGAATCACGTCCTCCAGCCGGAAGGCGCAACGACACCCCTGCGCCAACTCTATTTCATCGCGCAGATGATCCTCATCAATCCCGAAGGCAAGGACCACTCGACGGCGATGTTCCGCAAGTCGATCACCATGCTGCTCACCTGCTTCAAGAATGAAGAGATCCTCGCTGAGCTGAAGCGGATCGACGCGCTTGTGTCGACCGGCCGCGCCTTCGATGCCTTGAAGGCGATCCGCGGTCTCTACGCGATCGAAGACAATATCCTCAACAATCACGAACTGCCGCCGACGATGGTCGAGCAGATTCGCAGGGAGATCGCACCATGGCGGTAGACGCAACGTCAAGCGTGACGAGTTCGACCTCGACGAGCTCGAGCTCGTCTCAGAGCAAGGCGACGCTGAACTACGACAATTTCCTTCAGCTGCTCATCGCGCAGATGAAGAACCAGGATCCGACCGATCCGATGGATGCAAGCGAGCAGGTCGCTCAGCTTGCCACCTTCTCGCAGGTCGAGCAGACGATCCAGACCAACACCAAGCTGGATACGCTTCTGGCAAGCTCGAGCCTGACCCAGGCCAGCAGCTATGTCGGCAAATATATGGAAAGCGCCGACGGCACCGTCAAAGGCATCATCGATTCCGTCAAAGTTTATTCCGACGGCATCATTGCGACGACCACGGATGGCGATAAGATACTCGTGCAGGCGGGAATCACTGTTGCCGACGAGGCGCCGAGCAGCAGCTCCTGACGCAAGGGCCGCCAGCGCGCCGGACAAACCAGATCAATCGCAGCCCTGTTATAGCGGGGCTGCTTCGAGGCGATATGAGGTTGCCTTCAGATGAATGAAGCTGACGCATTGGATCTGTTCCAAGCCGCAATCTGGACGGTCCTGATTGCCTCCGGTCCGGCGGTTCTCGCCGCGATGGTGGTGGGTCTCGTCATTGCCTTGATCCAGGCGCTGACCCAGGTGCAGGAAGCGACACTGACCTTCGTGCCGAAGATTGTCGCGGTGCTGGTTGTGGTCGGCATCACCGCCCCCTTCGTCGGCTCGCAGATTTCCATTTTCACCAATCTCGTCTTTTCGCGCATCCAGTCCGGCTTCTAAGCAATTCGAGCAAAACTGCGCAGCGGTTCTACGCCTCCATGAAAAGCTGAACCGCTTCTCAGCCACCTTCGCGCAAGCTTCGCCATTTAATTCTCGATCCGAATTGGGCGGACCCATGTCCGCCTCCTCTCATGAAGAGACGGAATCGTCATGGCGCAACCACCTGCACTCCCCCTCCCGAAAGTCGCCCCGAGCCTGCGCGATATCGGTTTCGCCCTCGGCATCATCGGCATCATCTGCATTCTCTTCCTGCCGATCCCGCCGTTCCTGATCGATATGGGGCTGGCCTTCTCGATCGCCTTCTCGGTGCTGATCCTGATGGTCGCGCTATGGATCCAGAAGCCGCTCGATTTCTCGTCCTTTCCGACCATTCTGCTGATCGCGACGATGACACGGTTGGCGCTCAACATCGCGACGACTCGTGTCATCCTGTCCCACGGCAATGAAGGCCACGATGCGGCCGGCGGCGTCATTGCCGGTTTCGCCAGTCTCGTCATGTCCGGCGACTTCGTCATCGGGCTGATCGTCTTCCTGATCCTCATCACCATCAACTTCATCGTCATTACCAAGGGTGCCACGCGTATCGCCGAAGTCGGCGCGCGTTTCACCCTGGACGCCATCCCCGGCAAGCAGATGTCGATCGATGCCGATCTCTCGGCCGGCATTATCGACGAAAAGGAAGCCCAGCGCCGGCGCAAGGAGCTCGAGGAGGAAAGTTCCTTCTTCGGCGCGATGGACGGTGCGTCGAAATTCGTGCGCGGCGATGCCGTCGCCGGTCTCATCATCACCGCGATCAACGTCTTCGGCGGCATCATCATCGGCTATTTCCGCCACGGCATGCCGATCGGCGAAGCGGCCGACGTCTTCGTCAAGCTCTCCGTCGGCGACGGCCTCGTCTCGCAGATGCCGGCCCTCATCGTTTCGCTCGCGGCCGGCCTTCTCGTGTCACGCGGCGGTACGACCGGCTCCACCGACCAGGCTGTCGTCAACCAGCTGAGCGGCTATCCCCGCGCGCTCTCCGTCTCGGCCGTCTTGATGTTCGTTCTCGGCCTGATGCCGGGCCTGCCGACCATTCCCTTCACCGTCCTCGGCGGTCTTCTCGCCTTCGGCGCCTGGTTCATTCCGCGGCAGGTCGAGGCCGAAAACAAGCTGCGCCGCGAACAGGAGGAAAAGAAGGTCGTCCAGAGCAAGGAGCTGGAGAAGGATTCGGTCAAGTCGGTGCTCCGCACCTCCGAAATCGAGCTCGCGCTCGGCAAGATGGTCTCGACGCGCCTGCTCGGCGCTCACCAGGAACTGGCGTTCCGCGTCGGCAAGATGCGCAAGAAGTTCGCCACTCAATACGGTTTCGTCGTGCCGGAAATCAAGGTCACGGACGACATCGCCATCGCCGAGAAATCCTATCAGATCCGCATTCATGGCACGACGGTCGCATCCAATCTACTGCGTGTCGGGGAAGTCCTGGTCGTCACCGGCGCCGGTCGCAAGCCCAGCATTCCGGGTGATGAAATCCGCGAACCCGCTTTCGGCATGCCGGCCGTCTCGATCCTCGAAAACTTCGCCGACGATTTGAAACGCGAAGGTTTCCAGCCGATCGACAACGTTTCCGTTGTGCTCACGCACATGAGCGAGGTCATTCGCAACAACCTGCCGCAGCTTCTGTCCTACAAGGACGTCAAGGTGCTGATCGACCGCCTCGACCCGGAATACAAGAAGCTCGCCGATGAGATCTGCTCGTCGCACATGTCCTATTCCGGCCTGCAGGCGGTGCTCAAGCTCCTGCTTGCCGAGCGGGTGTCGATCCGCAATCTGCATCTCATCCTCGAAGCGGTGGCCGAGCTCGCCCCGCATGTCAGGAAGACCGAGCAGATCGTCGAGCATGTCCGCATCCGCATGGCCCAGCAGCTCTGTGGCGATCTCGCCGACAATGGCGTCCTGCGTGTGCTCAGGCTCGGCAGCAAGTGGGATCTCGCCTTCCACCAGGCGCTGAAGCGCGATGCCAAGGGCGAGGTGATCGAATTCGACATCGATCCCAGAAGCCTTGAGGAGTTCAGCGAGCAGGCCAGCAAAGTTATCCGTGAGTTCATGGACCGCGGCCTGCCATTCGCCCTTGTCACGTCGCCGGAAACACGCTCCTATGTGCGCATGATCATCGAACGGCTGTTCGCCACGCTCCCGGTCCTGTCGCATGTCGAATTGGCCAAGGGCATCGAGATAAAGATTTTGGGCTCGATTTCATGATAACAGACCCGCAAGGGACGGTTCTTGCGCTGTTTCTGGTTTTCTGCCGGATCGGCGGCTGTGTGCTGGTTCTTCCGGGTTTTTCCTCGGCGCGCGTGCCCGAGCAGCTGCGCGTCTTCATTGCTCTCGCGCTGTCGATCGCCGTCATGCCGCTGCTCTGGGACACTGTTTATCCCGCCGTCCACACGGGATCAGGAACCTATATCGGCCTGATCTTCAGCGAATCACTGATCGGCGTGATGTACGGCATGCTGGCCAGGCTCTATACGCTCGGCATGCAATTCGCCGCGACGATCCTCGCCATGATGGTCGGTTATACCCAACCGGGTTCGGCCGATGTCATCGAAGACACCCCCGAGACCAGCCTTTCCGCCTTCATCACCTTTGCCGGCATCATGATTCTCTTCATCATGGATTTCCATCATATCGTCTTCCGCGCCCTCATCGATTCTTACACGACCATGCCTTTCGGCGGCGTGGTGCAGATGCGCGCGACGCTGATTTCCTTCACCGACACGCTCGAGCAGACGACCTACATCATGCTGCGGCTGTCGAGCCCCTTTCTGATCTACGGCATGATCTTTAACGTCTCGATCGGCTTCATCAACAAGCTGGCGCCGCAGATCCCGGTCTATTTCATTTCCACGCCCTATCTCCTGATGGGCGGGCTCTTCCTGCTTTACATCTCGATTGCGGCGCTGATCAGCCAGTTCGGCCAGGCCTTCAGTTCGATCTACATCGGGCGATGAGGCTGTCATGATCGAGAAGAGCCGTTCCCAGAAGCTCAAGCGCCTCCTATCGGTGCAGCGGCATATCGAAAGGATGGCGGAAAACGATCTCGCCGAAACCAGCCGTCAACGCATCGAGGTCAATGCAGCGATGGACGACGTCATCGTCGCACTCGGCTCGATGGATCCCGTCCACCACGCTTTCTCACAGAATTATGCCGATCGATTCGGCAGGCTCACTATCAAGGATCAGCAGCTGACCGGCATGCAGCAGATCCACGAGATGCGGCTGTCGCGCGAACGCGCCAAGGCCGATCGGCTGGAAGAGGGCATGAAAGAGGCCTTGGACGCCGAGCGCCGCGAGGCCGACGACAATGCCGTTTACGATGTGATCGATCAGCAATTCGCAACGCCAGCCTCCAGCAAGCTTCAAAAACCATAATCGTTGCGATCTTAATTCAGAGGATTGTAACGTGGCTATTTCGCCTCCCAGTGATCTGGTCCTGGACGTGGTCAAAGCTGCCGACCCCATGGAGGTTCAGGCAGCCCAGGAAAAATTGAAGGCAAATCGTGCGGCCTTTGCCGCGACGAGCCTCGCCGAGAACGGCAAGGGCTTCTCCAATACGGTCGACGTTCTCGATCATGTCGGCCAGAAGAGCGGCCTCTCCAACATCCAGAACCGCACCAAGACCGAGGAGGTTCCGGAAAGCTACCGGAAGTTCGAGGCCATGGTGCTGCAGAACTTCGTCAAGTCGATGCTGCCGAGCGAGAGCGAGGACGTCTACGGCAAGGGCGCGACCGGCGATATCTGGAAGGGCATGATGGCCGAGCAGCTCGGCAACACCATGGCCAAGGGCGACGGCATCGGCATCGCCAAGCAGATGTACAGCGAGCAGCTGCGCCGCCAGGAAGGCAAGATCGTCAATGCCGCGCCCGATGATCGCGACCGCAACACTGCGCTCAGCATGATCGATGACTTCCAGCGCAGGACTTTCGGCACGCCGACCGCCGACTCCAAGACCGATAGAACAGGATGATTTGGGCCTGTTGGCCTGAAATCTGAATCCTGTTCTCAATTATTAGTTAGAGCATGATGTCGCCCGAAAGCCGCGCACGCTTTTCGGCATCATGCTCTAAGCGACACATAACCGAGGGCACAATGGAAATAGTTTCGAACGAATACAGGATCAAATCCGTTCTCGGACGCCTCGAGATGATCATCGACAATGAGAACACCCGGATCGGCAACGATCCGCAGTTCGACCTCAAGGTCTCCAACGCCCATAAGAGCCGTTGCCTCTACGAGCTGTCGATGCTTTTCCGCGATACCGATCCGGCCGAGCTTGCCGCTGCCCATCTCGATCAGCTGCATGGCCTGAAAAAGAAGCTGGTTCTGAACGCCCGGCGTGTCGAGGCGCATCTCGAAGCGGTTCGTGCCGTGGCCGACCTCCTGAAGAATGCGGTTCAGGACGCCGACGCCGACGGCACCTATTCCCAGGAACAATTCGCCGCGCGTGGAAACTGATGGTCAAGCTCGTCCTCACCGGTATCTGGGTTTGCGCCATCACCTTGGCATCGGTCTATTTTTCGGTGTACGTGGCGACGGCGCCGGCACCCGCGGCAACGGATTCCAAGCAGAACGGGCTCGAACTGGTGAAGGGCGAAACGGTCACTGTGCCGGTCATCGGCGACGGTGCGATCACCGGTTATTTTCTCGGCCGCATTTCCTTCATGATGAACAAGGACATGCTGAAGGGCGTGACCTTGCCGCTGACCGAGATGACGACCGACGAACTTTTCAGCCTGCTCGTAGGCAACAAGATGGTCGATCTTGCCCACATCAAATCTTTCGACCCGAAAGCCTTTCGCGAGGAGATCAGGAAGGGCATGAACGAGCGCCTCGGCGGCGAGTATGTCGCCGACGTAATGCTGGAGCAGCTCGATTATCTCTCCAAGGAAGAGGTCAAGGAAAACTCTGCCGGTCAACCGAAGAAGCTCGGCGCACCGGTCAAGATCATCGAAGGCGCACCAGCCGAGGGAGCACCGGCCTCGGCCGCCCATTGAAACAACGGATTATCGATGCAGCAACGGCGCCTTCGGGCGCCGTTTGTCGTTGGGCCGCCTTTGGTTAATAAACTACTTATACGAGCATCAAAATCCAAAGAATTTTCCTAAGGGTTGTTTGAAACCGTCCTGTTATATCAGGTGGCACAGCTTGGCATGCGTCGTATCCGCGATCGGGCGACGTTGTTCCATGCGTGACGCGACCGGTTCTTTCGAGACCTCCGGGGTGCGGAATATGGGCTTGTTTTCCGGGATGTCGGGCACATGGCGCACCCTCGGCAGGAGGTAGGAATGAATTTGATTGCAAATTTCGCGGTGCTTGCGTCGCGGCGGACGATCTTCGATCTGCCGGTCTGCGACCTCGGCTGGGACGATGCCCTCGTTTTCATCAACGAGCTCGCCTCCATTCCCGTCGGTCAGACCGTGGTTTGCTTCGTCAACGCCCATAACATGCTGACGGCGCTGCGAGACGATGAATATTACCGGATCATGTCGCACAATCTGGTGCTGCCTGATGGCATCGGCCTCAACATCGCTTCAAAAATCGCCCATGGCGCGCCGTTTCCCGCCAACTTGAACGGCACGGATTTCGTCCCGGCCTTCCTCACGTTCATGGAGGCCCCACGCCGCATCGGCCTGATCGGCGGCAAGCGCTCGGTCATCGAGGCGGCTGCGGAAAATTTCCGCAAGCATACGCCGTGGCATGAATTTGTCGTTATTTCCGACGGCTTTTTCGACAAGGTCGACTCCACTGATGTCATCTTGGAGGTCGAGCGCCAGAAACTCGACATTCTGATCGTCGGCATGGGAACGCCGCTGCAGGAGAAATGGGTTCACGACAATATCCGTGCCGACCATGCGCGCCTGGTGCTGACGGTGGGCGCTCTCTTCGACTTCGTTTCCGGCGCCGTGCCGCGAGCGCCGAAGACCGTGCGGATGATGCGTCTGGAATGGGCCTATCGCCTGATACAGGAGCCCGCACGCCTCTGGCGGCGCTACATCGTCGGCATTCCGGTCTTCCTATTTCATGTCCTGCGCTACCGCTTCCGCCGGCGCGAAAGAATTCTCGGCCAGCCGGAAGAGCCCCGCAGCGTC
The DNA here is from genome assembly GCF_002204185.1 of Rhizobium esperanzae. Classification (GTDB taxonomy): domain Bacteria; phylum Pseudomonadota; class Alphaproteobacteria; order Rhizobiales; family Rhizobiaceae; genus Rhizobium; species Rhizobium esperanzae. Next base: position 114,576 of record NZ_MXPU01000010.1, read on the forward strand.
GTGCAGCCGCCGGTCGACCGCAGGAAGGCGAGTTGAGCCTGCAGCGTCCGCGGTCGGCGCATAAGCAGCCTATCGAGGAACGGGCCGCAATTCTTGCCGGCGGCGGTTAACCATTTCTTTGCCATGAAAATTTAGAGTGGCTTAATCATCTGCATCGCGTGCGGATGAGCGAACTCGGCCATCATGTGCATGAGATGTGGCGCAATGTACAATAGCAGGGCCAGAAGCAGTTTTCTTGATCGGGTAGCCGCAAGGCCGCGCGCCGATGACGATCCCTATCGGCAGTCCCGATTGAACGGACCGCATATCGGCCCGTCCGAAGCCGACCTGCTGCGCGCCATCGGCCGTGTGCTGGAAGAGCAGCGCATGAAGGCGGTGCCCGAGGCGCCGCTCGTCGACCGCATCGAAACCATTCTCGGCAACCGCCTCCGGGCTGCCAATGATGTCGGTCACCGTCTTCCGCCGGAACCAGCACGTTATGAGGAGCCGGTGGCTTCCGACGGCGGCCCGGCGATTTCGGTCGAACCGCTCACCGCAATTCATCAGGAACCGCTCGAGACCCGACCGGCAGAGCCGGAACGCCGCGCGGGAAAGGCCGGCTTTGCGGCAACGGTCGCTGCCGCAACAATCCTGGGCTCCGGTCTGCCGATGCTGATGCCGGCTGCGCCCGCCCTCTACCGCGCCGAAACGACGCTTGCCGTGAAAACGGATGCCGCAAGCCGCGCCGCTTTCACGCAGGCTGCGGCCAAGGGACTGCTGTCGGCGCGCGTGGTAACGTCGACGGTCGCCACCCTGAAGCTCGATCACGATCCTGAATTCGTCGGGAGGGGGGCCAATGCGCTCGGCGTTGCATTCGATCTCCTCTCTGGCACCGGTGCCGCCGCCGATCCGGCCTCGCGCGCCGAGGCGGCGCTGAAACATGCAGTCGAGATCGTGCCCGATGCCGCCGCCGGCACGATTCTCGTCAGGGTGACGACCGCAGACAGCGGCAAATCCATGCGCATCGCCGCGCGGCTTGCCGAAACCGGTTCCACAGGTAGCGGCCAAGGCCGGAGCGTTGAGACTGACGCCACCCTGCGCAAGGCCTATGACGAGGCTCAGGCGGAGCTTGCCGCCTTCACGGCAAAGAGCGGCGAAGGCAACGTCAAGGTGGCAATCGAACTTCGCCGCCAGATCGACCGGCTCGATGCCGATCTGAAAGAGGCCGAGGAGAGCATCCTTGCCGCCAAGGCGAAGGCCGACCAGCTCAAGGCCGCAAAACTTGCCGATGTGCTCGATGGTTCGCTCTCCTCCGACATGATTTCGCCGGCGTTGCAGGACTGGCGCGACAAATATGCCCTCGCTAGGACGGCGCTTGCCCAGCTTTCCGCCGAACTCGGGCCCCGCCATCCGCGCCTGCTGCAGCAGCAGGCCGAAACCGACGGCCTCAAGGAGAATATGGGCAAGGAGCTTGCCCAGCTCGCTCAGGCTGCCAATGCCGCCGCCAAGGCCGCGGTCGATGCGCGCAAGGGCCTGAACGATCGCCGCAACACTCTGATCGCCCAAAGCCGGGATACCGGCGTCGATCTGTCGCGGCTGACCGAGCTGCGCGAGAAGGCGAATGCTGCGCGCTCGCGGCTGGAAGAGGCGGCGTCCGCATCGGGGGCAGCCGACGACGGCCATATGACCATGCTCAAGCCGCCGCTGGCGTCGGCGATATCGGCAACGGACGGCCTGACCGGCCGCGCGCTTGCCGGCGCCGCCACAGGCCTGGCAATCGGTCTTGCCCTGGCTTTCCTGCTGTCTTTGCGCAAATCCGTCGCGTCTCCGGCAACGGAATTGCCGGCGTCTCCGCCCGTTGCTTCTCCGCCGCCATCGCCCGTGCCGGCCCCGGCGGCGGTCGACGAGATCGAGCTGCTGCGCTCCGAAATCTCGGGCCTGCGCGATCGGCTTCGTGTTCACGTGATGGAAACGCGGCAACCGCGGCGCTGAACGAACATTTCCTTGCAAATTTGATATTGCCTTGCCGCTTTCCGACAGGATAGGGCGTTAGCGGGCATTTGACGCTCGTCAACTATCCATAGATTGACGCGAAACAGGGCGGAGAGACGCGTGGCGACAGTAATCGACGGGAAGAACGTAGCTGCATCGGTAATTCAGACGGTCAAGAGTGCGACGGCAGCGCTGGAAAAGGCGAGCGGCGTCACGACCGGCCTTGCGGTCATCATCGTCGGCGACGATCCGGCAAGCCACGCCTATGTCGGCTCAAAGAGCCGGATGGCCAAGGAATGCGGTTTCAAATCCGTGCAGCACACGCTGCCGGCCGAGACGACGCAGGAGGAACTGGCAGGCCTCGTCGCCACCCTCAACGCCGATCCGTCGATCCACGGAATCCTGGTGCAATTGCCCTTGCCGAAGCCGCTCGACAGCGAACCGATCATCCAGTCGATCCTGCCGGAAAAGGATGTCGACGGCCTCAGCGTCGTCAATGCCGGCAAGCTCGCCACCGGCGACCTGAAGACCGGTCTGGTCTCCTGCACGCCGGCCGGCGCCATGGTCTTCGTCCGCCGCACCCATGGCGAGGATCTCTCCGGCCTCAACGCCGTCGTCATCGGCCGTTCCAACCTGTTCGGCAAGCCGATGGCGCAATTGCTGCTCAATGCCAATGCGACGGTGACGATGGCTCACTCCAGAACCAAGAACCTCGCCGAGGTCTGCCGCAATGCCGATATTCTGGTCGCCGCCGTCGGCCGGCCGGAGATGGTCAAGGCCGATTGGGTGAAGCCAGGGGCGACGGTCATCGACGTCGGCATCAATCGTGTGCCGGCTCCTGAGAAGGGCGAGGGCAAGACCCGGCTGGTCGGCGACGTCGCCTTCCGCGAAGTCTCCGAGATCGCCAGCACCATTACCCCCGTTCCCGGCGGCGTCGGTCCGATGACCATCGCCATGCTGATGGCCAACACCGTCATCGCCGCTCATCGCGCTGCAGGGCAAACGCCGCCGCAGTTCTGATTATGATTGCTGCGGGGCAGGCCCGGTCGAGGCCCTAACGATCAGTTCGGTTTTCCAAAGCTCCTGTTCGGGGAAGGGGCCGGCCTGCTTCACCGTGCCGATCAGCCGCTGGGCGATGCGCACACCCGCCGCCCGCAGCGAGGAGCGTGTCGTCGTCAGCGGCACCGAGAAGTTTTCCGGCTTCAAGAGCGGCAGCACGTCGTCATGGGCGATCAGCGAAATATCCTCCCCGAGCCGCAATCCAGCCTGGTTAACCGCGCGGATCGCCCCGAGCGCCATCACCGTGCTGGAGCAGAGGATCGCCGTCGGCCGTTCCGGCAGTTGCAGGAACCGTTCCATCGCCAGCAGGCCCTGTTCGTCTGTCATCAGCGCGTGGCTCATGCAGTCCTCCTCGAGCGTGAGGCCGCGTTCGGCAAGGGCTGAGATGACGCCGTTCCTTCTGCGGATGGCGAAATCGAGATGCATCGGCCCGTTCATCAAGGCAAAACGCGTATGGCCGAGCTGCAGCAAGAGCCGCGTCGCGTCGTAGAAGGCCCCTTCATTGTCGATGTCAAGATAGGGATAATCCGGCTCCGCGCCGAAGGAGCGGCCGTGCACGACATAGGGCATGGAGAGCGATTTCAGCATGGCGAGCCGCGGGTCGTGACCGCGCATATAGGCGATGAACAGCGCGTCGACATTGCCGCTGATCGCCAGCCGCCGGAGCGCCGCCACCTCGTCATCCGGATCGGAAGGCATGATGACGAAATGGAAATCGTGGCGCACGGCCTCCTCGCCGAGTCCGGCCAGAAATTCGCCGAAATGCACATCGGATTGATGGCCAGGCGCCGTCGGCATGACGAGGCCGATCGAGCCTGCCTTGCCGGTCGCAAGCCGCTGGGCAGCCTTGTTCGGCCGGTACCCGGTTTCTTTGACGGCCTGAAGCACGCGCTCCCGGGTCGCTTCGTTGACCTCGGGATAGCCGTTGAGTGCCCGGCTTACCGTCGTCTGCGAAAGCCCAAGCAATTCCGATAGCTGTTTGAGATTCACCTGCTATGCTTCCTCCCGGCCCGCCCGTCAGCCGCTCTAAAAGGCCTCCTGCCTCCAAATGGCGTCCAAAGCGCTTTTAATTATGTATCATCTCGCGCGCTTGACTCAAGAAAAATCGCTCCATATTTCCCCGGTAGGCGCCGTCGCGCCGCGATATTCCCCCAGCTCACAGGGGATATTCGTGAAATGACTTGACTCCGTTCCACTGAAAGTGAAATGAGTTGGGTGTCAAAGCGCTTTGAAATTTCTGTTTGCGAGGAATTCGGCGCGGTTGGGATTGTGATGGGAGGTTGATCACATGAAAAAGTCATTTTTGATGGGCGTTGCCGTTGCGGCGCTGTTTGCCGGTGCTGCGTCCGCGGCCGACCTGAAATTTGCCCCGGGACAGGATTCCAAGTTCAACTGGAAGAGCTATGACGAATTCAAGGCCGCGCACGCGGATCTGAAGGGTCAGCCGCTGACGATCTTCGGGCCGTGGCGCGGCGAGGACGAGGCGTTCTTCAGGAGCGTTCTCGCCTATTTCACCGAAGCGACCGGCATCGACGCGAAATACTCCTCTTCGGAAAACTACGAACAGCAGATTGTCATCGACACGCAGGCGGGCTCGCCGCCGAACATCGCCGTTCTGCCGCAGCCGGGCCTTCTGGCCGATCTCGCCGGCAAGGGCTTCCTGACGCCGCTCGGCGACGACAATTCCAAGTGGATCAAGGACAATTACGGCGCCGGCGACAGCTGGGTCGGTTACGGCACCTACAAGGGCAAGGATGGCAAGGAAGCCTTCTACGCCTTCCCTTATAAGGCCGACGTCAAGTCGCTCGTCTGGTACGTGCCGGAGAATTTCGAGGAAGCCGGCTACAAGATCCCGACGACCATGGAAGAGTTGCATGCCCTGACCGATCAGATCGTCAAGGACGGCGGCGTTCCCTGGTGCATTGGTCTCGGTTCCGGCGGCGCCACCGGCTGGCCGGCGACCGACTGGGTCGAAGACATCATGCTGCGTACCCAGCCGCCGGAAGCCTACGACAAGTGGACGACCAACGAGCTGAAGTTCACCGATCCGGCCGTCGTTGCCGCGATCGACGAGTTCGGCAAGTTCGCCAAGAACGAGAAATATGTCGATGGCGGCGTCGCGGCCGTGGCTTCGACCGATTTCCGCGACAGCCCGAAGGGCCTCTTCGCCGTTCCGCCGAAGTGCTACATGCACCATCAGGCCTCGTTCATCCCGTCCTTCTTCCCCGAAGGCACGAAGCTCGGCCAGGATGCCGACTTCTTCTATATGCCGACCTACGCCTCGCATGCCGACCTCGGCAAGCCGGTTCTCGGCGCCGGCACGCTCGTCTCGATCACCAAGGATTCGAAGGCGGCCCGTGCCTTCATCGACTTCCTGAAGACCCCGATCGCGCATGAGGTCTGGATGGCGCAGTCGAGCTTCCTGACGCCGTACAAGGGCGTCAGCACCGACGCCTATGCCAATCCGCAGATGAAGAAGGAAGGCGAGATCCTGACCTCCGCCACCACCTTCCGCTTTGACGGTTCCGACCTGATGCCGGGCAAAATCGGCGCCGGCGCCTTCTGGACGGGCATGGTCGATTTCGTCGGCGGCAAGTCCGCAGAAGAAGCTGCCGGCGAAATCCAGAGCGCCTGGGACGGCATCAAGTAAGCGTTCAGATATGCCGCCGGTTTGCCGGCGGCATGGCCTGCATGACTGGCCGGGTTCGCAAAGAGCCCGGCCATCGCGGGTATATTGTGACTAAGCATATTGCCGGTGACCGGCCTTGACCCGTCAGAATGAAAACCGGCCGGAATAAGATCAGGGGAAGCAGGGGAGGGACGTAATGCTGTTGCAGATAGTGTCCGCTTTGGGCGTCGTGGTCGCCGCCGTTGTCGCGTGCTCGGCCTATTTCTATTTTTCGAACAAGATCCTGGACTTCGCTCTGCCGGTCAAGGATGGCGACATCCGCGCCGCCTCGCGCAATCTCAACCGGCGCGCGGTCATCCGGCCATGGCTTTTTCTCGGCCCGGCGCTCTTCCTGCTTTTCGTCTATCTCGTCTATCCCGTCGTCGCGACCTTCATCCTCTCCTTCTACGACCGCACCGGCCAGCAATTCGTCGGGGTGGCCAATTACAAATGGGCGATCGGTGACCGCGAATTCCGCCAGTCGATCTTCAACAACATCCTCTGGCTCGCCGTCGTACCGGCCGCCTGCACCTTCTTCGGCCTGGTCATCGCCGTGATGACCGATCGCATCTGGTGGGGCAATATTGCCAAGAGCATCGTCTTCATGCCGATGGCGATCTCTTTCGTCGGCGCCTCGGTCATCTGGAAATTCATCTATGAATATCGCGGCGGTAACGACGTCCAGATCGGCCTGTTGAACGCAATCGACCAGTTGTTCGGCGGCACGCCCGAAGTCTGGATTTCGGTACCCTTCTGGAACAACTTCTTCTTGATGATCATCCTGATCTGGATCCAGACCGGTTTTGCCATGGTTATCCTGTCGGCGGCGCTACGCGGCATCCCCGAGGAGACGATCGAGGCCGCCGTCATCGACGGCGCCAATGGCTGGCAGATCTTCTGGCGCATCATGGTGCCGCAGGTCTGGGGCACCATCGCCGTTGTCTGGACGACGATCACCATCCTCGTCCTCAAGGTCTTCGACATCGTGCTGACCATGACCAACGGCCAGTGGCAGACGATGGTGCTGGCGAACCTGATGTTCAACTGGCTGTTCCGCGGCGGCGGCGATTCCGGCCGAAGCGCCGTCATCGCCATCATCATCATGCTCGCCGTCACGCCGATCATGATCTGGAACGTGCGCCGCGCCAACCGCGAACTGAAGGGCCATTGAGATGACCGCTGTCGGAAGCTACTTCAAGATCGGCCCCGCCCGCCTCTTCGTTCACCTTGCCGTTCTGCTGATCGTCATCATCTGGCTGATCCCGACGCTCGGCATCTTCGTCAGCGCCCTGCGCGACAAGGACCAGATCGTCGTCTCCGGCTGGTGGACGGCCTTTGCCGGCTCGACCCAGACCATCGCCGTCCGCCTGGGCACGCCGGATCAGCAACAGCAGGAAGGCGCCACTTACGTCATTTCAGGCAATGTACTGGAAGGGCAGACCGGCCGCTCGGTAAAAGCCTTCGGCAACCGCGTGCAGCAGCCGGCCGCTTTTGAAGCCGGCGAGACCGCCGATCTCGGCGACGGCGAGAGCCTGCAGATCAACAGCGACGGCAGCTATCGCTACATGAAGAACACGGCCTTTTCGCCTGACGAGCGGCCGCGGCGCATGTACGTGTCCGTCTCCGCGCCACCGGAGTTCACGCTGCAGAACTACAAGACGGTTCTGACCGGCGAAGGCATCGGTCAGTCCTTCATCAATTCGCTGACGGTGACGATCCCGGCAACGATCATCCCGATCCTGATTGCCGCTTTTGCCGCCTATGCCTTGAGCTGGATGGAGTTTCCCGGCCGCGGGCTGCTGATTGCGCTCGTCGTCGGCCTCATCGTCGTGCCGCTGCAGATGTCCCTGATTCCGCTGCTGCGCCTCTACAACGAGATCGGCAATATGCTCGGCCAGCCGTCGAAGACCTATCCCGGTATCTGGTTTGCGCACACCGCCTTCGGCATGCCGCTGGCCATTTTTCTTCTGCGGGCCTATATCGCCGGCCTGCCGAAGGAGATCATCGAGTCCGCCCGCGTCGACGGCGCAAGCGACTTCGAGATCTTCGTTCGTATCGTTTTGCCCTTGTCCTTCCCGGCACTTGCCTCCTTCGCCATTTTCCAGTTCCTGTGGGTATGGAACGACCTGCTCGTCGCCATGGTTTTCCTCGGCACCGACCAGGATCACCTCGTGCTGACCGGCAGGCTGAACGCGCTGCTCGGCTCGCGCGGCGGCAATTGGGAGATTTTGACGGCGTCGGCCTTCGTCACTATCGTCGTGCCGCTGCTCGTTTTCTTCGGACTGCAGCGTTATCTGGTGCGTGGTCTGCTGGCGGGTTCGGTCAAGGGCGGCTGACAATCCCCCAAAATGTGACGAACAGGATATCTCATGAACGTGGCTTCCCAATCGATCTTGACCGCCGACAAGGACTGGTGGCGCGGCGCGGTGATCTATCAGATCTATCCGCGCTCCTACCAGGATTCGAACGGCGACGGCATCGGCGACCTCAAGGGCATCACCGCCCGCCTGCCGCATGTGGCAAGCCTCGGCGTCGATGCGATCTGGATCTCGCCGTTCTTCACCTCGCCGATGCGCGATTTCGGTTACGACGTTTCCGATTACGAGAATGTCGATTCGATCTTCGGCACGCTGGTGGATTTCGATACGATGATCGCTGAGGCCCATCGCCTCGGCGTCCGCGTGATGATCGACCTCGTCATCTCCCACAGCTCCGACCAGCACCCCTGGTTCGTGCAGAGCCGTTCCAGTAAGACCAATGCCAAGGCTGATTGGTATGTCTGGGCCGACGCCAAACCCGACGGCTCGCCGCCGAACAATTGGCTGTCGATCTTCGGTGGTTCCGCATGGGCGTGGGATCCGACGCGCATGCAATATTACCTGCACAATTTCCTGACCTCGCAGCCGGATATGAACCTGCATAATCCGGAAGTGCAGGATCGCCTGCTCGATGTCGTGCGCTTCTGGCTCAATCGCGGCGTCGACGGCTTCCGTCTCGACACCATCAATTTCTATTTCCACGACCCGCTCTTGCGCGACAATCCGGCGCTCGCTCCCGAGCGGCGCAACGCATCGACCGCGCCTGCGGTCAATCCCTATAATTTCCAGGAGCATATCTACGACAAGAACCGGCCGGAGAACCTTGCCTTCCTGAAGCGCTTTCGTGCGGTGCTTGAGGAATTCCCGGCGATCGCCGCCGTCGGCGAGGTGGGCGACAGCCAGCGCGGCCTCGAAATCGTCGGCGAATATACCTCCGGCAACGACAAGATGCATATGTGTTATGCCTTCGAATTCCTGGCGCCAGATCCGCTGACGCCGGAGCGCGTCGAGGAGGTGATGGAGGATTTCGAAGCTGCCGCCCCCGATGGCTGGGCCTGCTGGGCCTTCTCCAATCACGACGTCATGCGTCACGTCAGCCGTTGGGGTGGGCTGGTCGCCGATCACGACGCCTTCGCCAAGCTCTATGCCTCGCTGCTCTTGACGCTACGCGGTTCCGTCTGCCTCTATCAAGGCGAGGAACTGGCCCTGACGGAAGCCGATCTTGCCTATCAGGATCTGCAGGATCCCTATGGCATTCAGTTCTGGCCTGAATTCAAGGGCCGCGACGGCTGCCGCACGCCAATGGTCTGGGACAGCCACGTCGCCCAAGGCGGCTTTTCGACAGTCAAGCCGTGGTTGCCGGTGCCGGTCGAACATATCCTGCGCGCCGTCAACGTCCAGCAGGGCGACGAGACTTCGGTGCTCGAGCACTATCGCCGCTTCATCGCCTTCCGCAAGCTGCACCCGGCCTTTGCCAAGGGCGAGATCGAATTCGAGGAAACCGAGGGCGATGTCCTGGTCTTCACCCGCGAGTATAGTGACGAGAAGCTGCTCTGCATTTTCAACATGAGCCCCGCCGAGGCTAGCGTCACCCTGCCTGCGGGAGAATGGCAGGCGTTGACGGGGCACGGCTTTATCAGCAACAACTATGGCGACAAGATCGATATTCCGGCTTGGGGGGCGTATTTCGCCCGTCTCGCTTAAGGATCAGGAGGGGAGTGACAAATGACTGGACTGACGCTGAAGGATATCCGCAAATCCTACGGTTCCGTGGACGTTCTCCACGGGATCGACCTCGATATCAAGCAGGGCGAATTCATCGTCTTCGTCGGTCCGTCCGGCTGCGGCAAGTCCACGCTTCTGCGTATGATCGCCGGTCTCGAGGCGATTACCGGCGGCGAGATGTATATTGACGGCCAGCTCGTCAATGACGTGCCGCCCTCGAAGCGCGGCATTGCCATGGTCTTCCAGTCCTACGCGCTCTATCCCCATATGACCGTCTACGACAACATGGCCTTCGGCATGAAGATCGCCGGCGAAAGCAAGCAGGAGATCGACCGCCGCGTGCGGGCGGCGGCCGAAAGCCTGCAGTTGACCAAATATCTCGACCGCCTGCCGAAGGCGCTCTCCGGCGGCCAGCGCCAGCGCGTGGCGATCGGGCGCGCCATCTGCCGCGATCCCAAGGTCTTCTTGTTCGACGAGCCGCTGTCCAACCTCGATGCCGCGCTGCGCGTCGCCACGCGTATTGAAATTGCCCGTCTCAACGAGCAGATGGCCGATACGACGATGATCTACGTCACCCACGATCAGGTCGAGGCGATGACACTCGCCGACCGCATCGTCGTCCTGTCGGCCGGCAATATCGAGCAGGTCGGCGCGCCGCTGGAGCTCTACGAACGCCCGGCCAACCTCTTCGTTGCGAAATTCATCGGCTCGCCCGCCATGAACATCATTCCCGCGACGATCGCCGGGACCGGCAGCCAGACGACCGTGACGCTGACCGGCGGCATGTCGGTCACGCTCGATGTGGCGACCGACGCATCCGAGAAGGGCAAGCAGGCGAGCTTCGGCGTCCGTCCCGAAGATCTGAGGATCGCCGACGGCGCCGACTATGTTTTCGAGGGTGAAGTGTCGATCGTCGAAGCGCTCGGCGAAGTGACGCTGCTTTATATCGAAGGTCTGGTGCCCGGCGAGCCGATCGTCGTCAAGCTGCCGGGCATTTACGATGTCCATAAGGGCCAGAAGATGCGCTTTGCCGCCGATCGGCAGAGGCTGCATCTCTTCGACGCGAGCGGCCACACCTACCGGAAATGAGGCGGCCATTTTTGGGGGAATAAACCTTGGAATTGTGCGGAGGCAGCCGAATTCTCACTTTCTGTTAAAGATCGGCTGCTACCTTTTCCTCGTCAATTTATGAGGGGGATAAGCAAGTGGCCGCTTCCAATCCGTCACAGCCAAGATCTCATTTCCTGAGCAAGGAAGAATCCTTCATGTATGACCGCGAGGCGCGGTTCAAAATGGAGGACACAATGAACGCCGCGCGCATCGAATATACGGAAAAGGGCGTCATGCACGCGGCTTCGCGCCGCTGCGATATTGTCCGCATCTCGATGAGCAGCGCGACGCTTGCGATCCTGACCCAGTTCAACCTGCCGAAGCAGTTCTATCTGGATATTCCGGATGCCCGCATCACCAAGGTCGGATGCCTGCTGATGAAGGTCAACGCCAACAATACGATCGAGGTTCGCTTCCTGCGCCTGCTGACGCAGAAGGAGCTGAACAAGATCTTCGTTTACAGCACGCACCCCGCGCACAAGGATTACGTCCTCGATATCCGCGCCTGACGGATAGTCTCGGACCGGTCATAGAAAAACCCGCGGGACGCTTCAGGCGCCCCGCGGGTTTTGTTTATTCAAACTGATTTGCGCTCAGTGGAAGAGCACGCTGGCGCCCTGATCGGAAGCGCCGACGGCGCGGCGGAAAGGTGCAAAGAGTTCACGGCCCATGCCGAATTCATTGTCGGAGAGATCGATGCTCACCGGCTCACGCTCGGCCATGTCGGCTGCGTCGACCAGCACTTCGAGCGTGCCCTTGATCGCGTCGAGGCGAATGATGTCGCCGTCCCGGATGCGGGCGATCGGGCCGCCATCGACCGCTTCCGGCGTGACGTGGATAGCCGCCGGCACCTTGCCGGATGCGCCGGACATGCGCCCGTCGGTCAGGAGCGCCACGCGGAAGCCGCGGTCCTGCAGCACGCCGAGCGGCGGCGTCAGCTTGTGCAGCTCCGGCATGCCGTTCGCCTTCGGCCCCTGGAAGCGCACGACAGCGACGAAATCGCGGTTGAGCTTGCCTTCCTTGAAGGCGTCCTGCAGTTCCTGCTGGCTGTGGAAGACGATTGCCGGCGCCTCGATGATGTGGCGCTCCGGCTTGACGGCGGAGATCTTGATGACTGCCTTGCCGAGATTGCCGCGCAGCATCTTCAACCCCCCATTTGCCTGGAACGGCGTTTCGATGCTGGAGAGCACCTTTGGATCATGGCTCTTTTCCGGCGACGGCTCGCGCAACACGCCGCGGTTTTCGCCGAGCCGGGCATCGACCGTATAGGCCTGGAGGCCCTGGCCGAAGACGGTGCGCACGTCGTCATGCACCAGGCCGTGTTTCAGGAGTTCCTTGATCAGGAAACCCATGCCGCCGGCCGCCTGGAAATGGTTCACGTCGGCAAGGCCGTTCGGGTAGACGCGGGCCAGCAGCGGCACGATTTCCGAAAGCTCGGCAATGTCCTGCCAGGTGAGCTGAATGCCGGCTGCCCGCGCCATGGCGACGAGGTGCAGCGTGTGGTTGGTCGAACCGCCGGTCGCATGCAGGCCGACGACGCCATTGACGACCGAGCGCTCATCGATCATCTCGCCGGCCGGCGTGAATTCGTTGCCGAGTGCGGTGATCGCAAGCGCCCGCTTGGCGGCTTCGCGCGTCAGCGCTTCGCGCAGCGGCGTGCCGGGATTGATGAAGGAGGAGCCCGGCATATGGAATCCCATGATCTCCATCAACATCTGGTTGGAGTTGGCCGTGCCGTAGAAGGTGCAGGTGCCGGGACCATGGTAGGATTTCGATTCCGCCTCCAGCAGTTCGGCGCGTCCGACCTTGCCCTCGGCAAAGAGCTGGCGAACGCGCGACTTCTCGTCGTTCGGCAGGCCTGTCGTCATCGGACCGGCGGGAACGAAGATCGACGGCAGATGTCCGAAGGATAGTGCGGCGATGACGAGGCCCGGCACGATCTTGTCGCAGACGCCGAGGAAGAGGGCGGCATCGAACATATTGTGCGACAGGCCGACGCCTGCGGCCATGGCGATCAGGTCGCGCGAGAAGAGCGACAGCTCCATGCCCGGCTGTCCCTGGGTGACGCCGTCGCACATCGCCGGCACGCCGCCGGCCACCTGGGCGACGCCGCCGGCCTCGGTGGCCGCCTCACGGATGATCGCCGGATAGGTCTCGAACGGCTGGTGGGCCGAGAGCATGTCGTTATACGCGGTGATGATGCCGAGATTGGGGATGCGATCGCCGGCGAGCGCGTCTTTATCGGCGGGGGAACAGATCGCGAAGCCGTGGGCGAGGTTGGCACAGCCGAGCACCGAACGCTGCACACCCTTGGAAGCCGCGGCGCGCAGCCGTTCCAGGTAGCGCTCGCGGGTCGGCTTCGAGCGTTCGACGATGCGATCGGTGATCGCAGAAATGCGTGCGTGAGCGGACATGGAAAATCCCTGCCTTGTTCGTTGTCTCTATCTCTTTCGGCGGCTCCGGCCTGAAATCCGGATCCGGGTCTGGGGCCGATCAGGGAGCCCAGTAGATCTCGACCGGGGAAGTGGCCCGGCGCAGAACGGCGCGGATCGGCATTTCTGCCTCGTCACCGCTGCCTTCCGCCTTGGCGAGAACGTCTTTTTTGCCTTCGCCCTCGATATGGAGAACCAGCAGTCCGGCATCCTGAAGACTGGAGAAGGTGAAAGTCAGGCGCGGCTCGCCGGCTCCTTCTGCCTCCATGGTGATGACGCCGCGCGGCGTCGAGGCATCGAGCGCCTCGGCAAGATTGCTGCCGCCGGGAAAGAACGAGGCCGTGTGGCCGTCGCCGCCCATGCCGAGGATGACGACGTCGAAGGGGATGCCGATCTCGGCGCTCTTTTCCGTCGCCAGCCTTGCGGCCTCCTCGACCGAGGCTGCCGGCTGGTAAAGCGGCACGAACCGCGCCGCCTTTGCCTTGTTCTGCAAGAGATTGGCATCGACCAGCAGATGGTTCGAGCGGGTATTGTCGGCCGGCACGAAGCGTTCGTCAACCAGGGTGATCGTCACCTTGTCCCAGGCGATGTCGCGCGTCGACAGCGCCTGGAAGAAGGCCTTTGGCGTCGAGCCGCCGGAAACGGCGATGGAGGCGGCGCCGCGGGCGGCGATTGCTGCCGAAAGCCTATCGGCGACCGTGTCGGCGAGGCTGCCGGCGAGTTCAGCGGCACTGGCGAAAGAATGCAGGGTCGATGCCATCGATATCGTCCTAGATGTCGTCATGCCAGGTGCGGCCGTCGCGCTCGATCAGCGCGATGGCCTGGCTCGGGCCCCAGGTGCCGGCCGTATAGCCCTGCACCTGCTGGCCGGTCGTTTCCCAACCTTTCAGGATCGGGTCGACCCATTTCCATGCCGCTTCGACCTCGTCTCGGCGCATGAACAATGTCTGGTTGGAGCGGATCACGTCCATCAGCAGACGCTCGTAGGCGTCGGGATTGCGGACATTGAAGGCCTGGGCGAAGCTCATGTCGAGCGAGACATTGCGCAGCCGCATACCGCCCGGACCCGGATCCTTGATCATCAGCGACTGCTTGACGCCCTCATCCGGCTGCAGGCGGATGATCAGCTGGTTGGCGACGATGCGTCCGGCCGCCTGGTCGAAGATTGCATGCGGGATCGGCTTGAAGGTGATGACGATCTCGGACATGCGTCCGGTAAGCCGCTTTCCGGTTCTGATATAGAAGGGAACGCCCGCCCAGCGCCAGTTATTGATCTCGGCCTTGATGGCGACGAAAGTCTCGGTGTTCGAGACGCCGCCTTCCAGCTCTTCGAGATAACCCTTGACCGGGCCGCTGCCCGAAGCGCCGGCGCGATACTGGCCGCGCACCGTCGCCTGCTCGACATTGGAGGCATCGAGCGGCTTCAGGGCGCGCAGCACCTTCAGCTTCTCGTCGCGAACGGCTTCGGAATCCATCGACGAGGGTACTTCCATCGCCGTCAGGCAGAGCAGCTGCAGAATGTGGTTCTGCACCATATCGCGCAGCGCGCCGGCCGTATCGTAATAGCCGGCGCGACCTTCGAGGCCGACCGATTCCGCCACGGTGATCTGCACATGATCGATATAGTTGGCGTTCCACAGCGGCTCGTAAAGCGCATTGGCGAAACGCAGCGCCATCAGGTTCTGCACCGTCTCCTTGCCGAGATAGTGGTCGATGCGGAAGATCTGCTCTTCCTTGAAGGCGCGGCCGATCGTGTCGTTGAGCTGCAGCGCCGAGGCGAGGTCGCGGCCGATCGGCTTTTCGACGACGATGCGGGTCGACCTGGTGATCAGCTTGTGATCGTGGATCTTTTGCGAAATGTCGCCGAAGATACCGGGTGCTACCGCCAGATAGAAGGCGCGCACCCGGTCCTTGCTTTCGTCGAGCAGTTTCTTCAGCTGATCCCAGCCCGTGTCCGTGCGGGCGTCGACCGAAACGTAGTAAAGGCGGGCACAGAACTTCTCGACTTCCGAGTCGTCGTATTCGCCTTTCTTCAGGTGTTCCTTCAACGCGTCCTTGGCGAACTTGCGATATTCCTCATGCGAAAGCGGGCTGCGCGAGGCGCCGATAATACGGGTCGGTTCCGTGAACTGACCCTCGATCTGGCGATGATAGAGCGCAGGCAAAAGCTTCCGCTCGGCAAGGTCGCCGCTGCCGCCGAAGACGACATAATCAAAAGGCTCAACGGGAATGATCTGGCTGCTCATGAGCTTGTCTCTCAATCAGGCTGGTTGGTGGCCCTTTTAATCTAATCGATTTAAAAAAGCCAGTGTGCAGTGCAATGAATCTGTCAGGCACCGGTTTTAGAGCGAATTCCCGGAAGAGGAAATCCGCAATCGGACTAAAACTTGTCGCGAAGCGCAAACCACGACAAGGCGAGGAAAAGCAACGGCGCCCGCATCCTGGCTCCGCCGGGAAAGGCGGGAATATCGAGCGATTTGAACAGATCGAGATCGCCGGTTTTGCCAAGCACCGTTTCCGCATAGAGCTTGCCACAGTAGTTTGACAGCATGACGCCATGGCCGGAATAACCGCCGATCGAGGTGACGCCGGGCATCACCTCGCGCACGAAAAGCTGGCGCGGCATGGTGATGCCGACGCTGCCGCCCCAGGCATGGGTGATCTCGATGTCCTTCAGGTCGGGATAGATTTCGCCGATCTGCCGGCGGATATGCTGCGAAATGTCCCGCGGATTGTCCGCGGTATAGGCCTCGCGCCCACCGAACAGCAGGCGGCTTTCAAATTTACGGAAATAGCGCACGACGAAGCGCGAATCGGCGACGGCCTCGCCGCCCGGCAGCACATCTGGATAGCCGTCGAGCGGAACGGTGGCGCCGATGAAGGAGCGGATCGGCATGACATGGCTTGCCGTCACCGGCTCCAGATTGCCGATATGGCCGTTGCAGGCGATCAGCGCCCGGTCGGCGGTGATCGTGCCCTTTTCGGTTTCGATCGTCACCTTGCCGCCGCTTTGGCGGATCGCCTTTGCCGGTGTCATCTCGAAGATGGAAGCGCCGGCATTGGCGGTCACCCGCGCCAGCCCGATGAGCAGCTTCAGCGGATGAATATGGCCGGTGCCGACATCGCGCACGCCGCAGCGGAAACGCTTCGAGCCGAGCCGCTCCTGTGTTTCCTTCTCATCCATGAAGCTCAAATGCGGATAGTCGTAACGCTCAGCGGCGATTTCGGCATTCTCACGATAGTCGCGTTCGTAGCTTGCCTTGTGCGCGACGTTGAGCTGGCCGGGCACATAATCGATCTCGATTTGATGTTCCCGGGCGAAATCGAGAAGATGGCGCTTGGCCGCCTCGGCGACATCGAACAGCGCCTTCGAGCGTTCGTAGCCGATCTTTTCCTCAAGCTCTTCCGGCCACCATCGCTGGCCGGTGCCGAGCTGGCCGCCATTGCGCCCCGACGCTCCGTCTCCGAAGCGCCAGGCTTCGATCAGCACGACGGAAACGCCTGATTTGGCGAGATTATAGGCGGCCTGCAGGCCGGTATAGCCACCGCCGACAATGGCGACGTCACATGTCCTCGAGCCGTCGAGAGCGGCGTAGGTCGGCCGCTCCCCGACGCTTGCCTGATACCAGGATAGCCCGGGCGCAATCGGGCTCTGCCACATCGCCTGCGATGCCATGATATCGCTCACACGTTGAGCAGAAGAAACTCCCGCTCCCAGGGACTGATCACCTGCATGAAGGTCTCGAACTCACCGCGCTTGACGCCGGCGTAAAGGCCGATGAACTGCTTGCCGAACACCTCTTCGAAGGCGGGCTCGTCCTCCATCAGCGCCACGGCTTCGAGCAGGCCGCGCGGCAGGTCGATCGAGCCCTCATTGGCCGAATCCTCTGTCGGCGCCGTCGGCTCGATCTCCCTCATGATGCCGAGCAGGCCGGAAGCGAGCGAGGCGGCGAGCGCCAGATAGGGATTGGCATCCGAACTCGGCAGCCGGTTTTCCACCCGCCGCGCCTGCGGATCGGAAACCGGGACGCGGAAGGCGGTCGTCCGGTTGTCATAGCCCCAGGCGTTGTTGACCGGGCAGGACATGTCGGGTTGCAGGCGCCGGTAGGAATTCACATAGGGCGCCAGCATCGCCATCGCGCTCGGCACGAATTTCTGCATGCCGCCGATGAAATGGAAGAATTCCTTCGACGCCGATCCGTCCGCATTGGAGAAGACATTTCTGCCGGTCTCGACATTGACCACCGACTGGTGGATATGCATTGCCGACCCCGGCTGGCCCTGCATCGGCTTGGCCATAAAGGTCGCATAGATGTCATGCTTCAACGCCGCCTCGCGGATCGTGCGCTTGAACAGGAACACCTGGTCGGCAAGCTCGATCGGATTGCCGTGGCGCAGGTTGATCTCGAGTTGTGCCGGTCCCTCTTCGTGGATCAGCGTGTCGATCTCCAGCCCCTGCTTTTCGGAAAAATGGTAGATGTCGTCGATCAGCTCGTCGAATTCGTTGATGCCGGCGATCGAATAGCCTTGGCCGCCGAGGATCGAGCGGCCGGAGCGGCCTTTCGGCGGATGCAGCGGATAGTCGGGGTCGTCATTCTTGGCGACGAGATAGAACTCGATCTCCGGCGCCACGATGGGCTTCCAGCCGCGGTCGTGATAGAGGCTCATGATCCGCTTCAAGACGTTGCGTGGCGTATAGGGCACTTCACCCCCGTCCGAATCGACGATGTCGCAGATCACCTGCGCCGTCGGGTCGGTTTCCCAGGGCACGACCGAGAGCGTCGACAGATCCGGCATCAGCTTCAGGTCGCTGTCGCGAGGCTCGTATCGGAAACTTTCCGTCTCCTCCGGATACTCGCCCGAAATCGTATGCCGGTAGATCGCCGAAGGCAGCGCCAGCGAAGTGTTGGAAGTGAATTTCGAGCTCGGCATCATCTTGCCGCGCGGCACGCCGGCAAGGTCGGGCGTGATGCATTCGATGTCTTCGATGCCCCTGGCTCTCAGCCATTGCGCCGCTTCCTTCCAGTTGGCAACACCGCGCAGCGATCCGGGGTCCGGGGGAGTTTTGGTCGAGGCGGGTACGGTTCTGGCAGGCTTCAGCGTCGTCTTTTTTGGGGACATGACACACCGGTTTGGTTGATCTTGGCGCCATCATAGCCGGACTTTGCCAATTGGCGAGGGGTTGAGAATGTTGACTTTCGCCCTTTGATGGAAAAGAAGACGCCGGTTGGATCGGGGAAAAGAGTTTGCAGCACAAGAGCGACGTCATCGTCATCGGCGCCGGAGCCGCCGGCATGATGGCGGCCATTCGCGCGGGCAAACGCGGCCGCTCGGTCGTGGTCCTCGACCATGCGAAGGCGCCTGGCGAGAAGATCCGCATATCGGGCGGCGGCCGCTGCAATTTCACCAATATCCATGCCGAACCGAAGAATTTCCTGTCCGCCAATCCGCATTTCTGCAAGTCGGCGCTCGCCCGTTTCACGCCCGCCGACTTCATCGCCATGGTCGACCGGCACGGCATTGCCTGGCACGAAAAGACGCTCGGCCAGCTTTTCTGTGACGACAGCGCCAAGGACGTCATCCGCATGCTGCTCGATGAGATGCGCGCGGCCGGCGCGGCGCTGCATCTCAACACCGAAATATCCGGCGTCGAACGGAGGGAGGCGGACTTCCGCGTCTCCACGGGCGAAGGCGTCTTCGAGGCATCCTCTCTCATCGTGGCAACCGGCGGCAAATCGATCCCGAAGATGGGCGCCACCGGCTTTGCCTATCGTCTCGCCGAGCAGTTCGGCCTGGCCGTGCTCGAAACCCGTCCCGGCCTCGTGCCGCTGACGCTCGATCCCGGCCTGCTCGCAAGCATTGCACCGCTTGCCGGCATTTCGGCTCCGGCCGAAATCCGCCATGGCCGCACCGCCTTCCGCGAAGCGCTGCTGTTTACCCATCGGGGTTTGAGCGGCCCCGCCATCCTGCAGATCTCCTCCTACTGGCGGGAGGGCGATGAAATCGTCGTTGCGATCGAGCCGGATATCGACATATCAGCGCATTTGAAGGCGGCAAAGCAGCTGAATGGCCGCCAGTCGGCCCACACAGCTCTCGGCGATATCCTGCCGAAGCGGCTGGCCCAGTTTCTCGTCGAGCGGGAAAAGATCGCCGGCAATATGGCCGATCTGCCCGACAAGGCGCTGCAGCGGCTGGCCGCCAGCGCCCAGACCTGGATCGTCAAACCGTCCGGCTCAGAAGGTTATCGCACCGCCGAAGTGACGCTCGGCGGTATCGATACGGCAGCGCTCGATTCCCGCAGCATGGAAACAAAGTCCGTTCCCGGCCTTTATTTCGTCGGTGAATGCGTCGACGTCACCGGCTGGCTCGGCGGCTATAATTTCCAATGGGCCTGGGCCTCCGGTTTTGCCGCTGGCGAATGCGCATAGAGATATCCGGTATAAGGATTCAAGACTTCTTAAGAGAGGTGCGCCATCCTGTCTCAATTGCCGGCTCACAAAGCTTTTCCCAAATTAAGCTTTACCGGCAGGCCTTTTTGTTGGACTGTTGTGTCATAAGAGTGAGGTTTCGAGCATGAATAGAAACGCACGACGCGCCCGCGCCATCGCAATCGCCCAGGCAAAACCCGACGCCCGCACGGCCAGCCTACGATACCTGATGCTTGCAGCCGGCGCGACTGCCGCCAGCCTGGCGCTGCTGCTCGCTCACCTCATCTGATCCGGCCCGCGCGTCTGAAAGCAAACTTGCCGGCCCCCGATCGCGACACTGCGGCCGCGCCGCGCATAATTTGCAATTGTTTCACCGCCTTGGCTTTACGTCCACCGCTTATCTGAAAATTAATATCTAATCTGACACTATTGCCCGCGATTATTTGGGCGTTTCCAACTCTGTTTGGACATGAACCGGCAATGACTGCCGCCTGGCCTCCAGGTTCCCTGATGGAAATAGAATAGTTTCGATGTGCACTCGGCTGGCGCGCCTTATGGCTGCCCGCGGGAGGAGTAGTGTATGAAAGGCCCGGAACGCCATGTTGATTGACAAGATTCTTTCCCGTTTCAGGATCAAGACCAAGGTTTTGATCTTCGTTCTGCCCTTTGTCGTCACCATTTCGGCGGTGGGCTTGACCGGCCTTTATGCATCCGGGCTTCTCCAGGGCCGCATGGAAATATCCAACAGCGTGCTGCAGTCGCTGAGCGGGTTCAAGGATCTCTACGGTTCGATGGACGATTTCCTGCGCATCACGAGCCCGCAGGCGCGCGACAAGCTGCTGTCGGATCTGAAAACCCAGCAGGGCGTGCTCGACCAGACGCTGGATCAGGTCGGGGAAGAGGCCGCCGGCCGCGACAGTCTTGCCGAGGCATCGAGTCGCACCAAGGGTATTTCGGGCGTCGTCGACAAGCTCTGGGGGCTGCACGAGCAGGAGCAGAAGCTGCACGATCAGATCGACGCGGCTCAGAAGAGCCTGATCAGCACCCGCTTCACGGTCTCCTATCAGGCCGATGAACTGCAGACCGCGCTTCAACGCGACGAAGGCGCCGCAACCATCACGCTGCGTACTGCCGACCGCCTGCTGAAGGGCGGCGATTTCCTCGGCAGCGTCGCCAGCGGTTACGGCAAGCCGCAGACGCCTGAGGAAAAGATCGCCTACATCAAGGAACAGCTGCCGGAGATCATGAAGTCTCAGCGACTGATCGCCATCTCGGTTCCGACCAACCAGAAGAATGTCATCGACTCGCTGGCTGCGACGATCGACAGCATCAAGACGATCGCTGAGATGCCCAGCCCGACGGAGGAAAACATCACCGAGCTCGGTCGTCTCGTGTCCCGCTTCCGCCAGACCTCGACCTATACGCAGCTGACCGCGACGCAGAAGATGCGTGAGGCGACACAGCGTTTCGCCGAACTCGAAGGCCGCATCGCCCAGACCAATTCCGTCCTTCAGGATACGCGGCGTCTCGAAAATTCCGTCTATGCGCTGCAGATCGTCCTTTCCGATTTCCTCGCCAATTCAAGCAAGGAAAATCTCGTCCGTCTGCAGCAGCAGACCGGCACGCTCGGCAAGGACATGGAGGTGCTGACCACCAGCGCCAAGGGTATGGGCTTTGCCGAAGGCATATCGGACGCGATCAAGCCGGCGCTCGATGCCATCTCCGGCGGCGGTTCGAAGATCGTCGATACGATCGGCGAGCGCGTGACCGCCTATGCCGCGGCGCGACAGGAACTCGATGGGATCTGGAAGAAGCTCACCGATTTCGCCGAACTGCAGAAGCAGACGGCTGGCACCGAGCGCACCCAGGCAAACAGCATCTCCGTCATGACCACCGGCCTCGGCATCCTTCTGTCGATCCTCGGCGGCATCGCCCTGGTACTGACGCTGCAGCGGCCGATCAGTCAGATCACCGGCGCCATGCGCCGCATCGCCGAAGGCGCGCTGGATACCAGCATAACAGGCGAGCAGCGCCACGACGAAATCGGCGACATGGCCCGGGCGCTCGGCATCTTCAAGGAAAATGCCATCTCGAAGATCCGCATCGAGGAACAGAGCGATGAAGAGCGCGCTGCCGCCGAACATGAGCGCCAGCGCAACGATGCCGAAAAGCGCGAGATGGACCGCCAGATCGAATTCGCGGTCAACGCGCTTGCGGCCGGCCTCGAGCGTATGTCGCAGGGCGATATCTCGACGACGATCGAAACGCCCTTCATCGGCCGTCTCGAACAGCTGCGTCAGGATTTCAACGGGTCCATGCTGCGCCTGCAGGCGACGATGAGCCAGATCCGCGACAACGTCGAATTGATCCAAGGCAACGGCAACCAGATGGCCCGGTCGGCCGAGGATCTTTCCAAGCGCACGGAACAGCAGGCCGCTTCGCTCGAAGAGACCGCGGCTGCCGTCGATCAGATCACCGTCACCGTCCGCTCGTCGGCCGAACGCGCCAAGGATGCCGACCAGATCGTCCGCCAGGCCAAGCGCAGCGCCGACGACTCCGCCGTCGTCGTCAGCAATGCGATCGACGCCATGGGCCGCATCGAGGAAGCCTCGCGTCAGATCGAGCAGATCATCGGCGTCATCGACGAGATTGCCTTCCAGACCAATTTGCTGGCGCTCAACGCCGGCATCGAAGCGGCGCGCGCCGGCGAGGCCGGCAAGGGCTTCGCGGTCGTCGCCATGGAAGTCCGCGAACTTGCCCAGCGCTCCGCCGCCGCCGCGCAGGAGATCAAGGGTCTGATCAACAAGTCGACCAACGAGGTCAGCTCCGGCTCGCAATTCGTCCAGGAAACCGGCACGGTGCTTGCGAAGATCAGCGCCCAGATCGTCACGATCAGCCAGCATGTCGAGATGATCGCCCGCGCCAGCCACGATCAGTCCAACGCGCTGCAGAGCGTCAACTCGACAGTCAATCAGATGGACCAGATGACGCAGAAGAACGCCGCCATGGTCGAGGAGACCACTGCCGCCAGCCGCGAACTGGCCGACGAGGCCGACGCGCTGCGCCGTCTCATCCAGCAGTTCAAGATTGATGGCGGGGTGGGCGAAACGCAGGTCTACCGCGCCGCCTGATCAGGCACGATCTATCCATTGGAACGGCCCCGACTATCCGGGGCCGTTTGCATTTCCCTCAAGCCCCGATAGGCCGCATTGGCAGGCTCTAAGACTTCGAGACACTCGCGCTAGGCCGATTCGAAACACCGGGAAACCGGGGAGATGAATATCTCGGCCACCCCAGATTTACGGAAAATTTTCCTTAACGCTTTTCCTCTAATTTAGCCTCGTTGCCGCCGGGGGTTTCGATGCTGCGCTTTTTCTCTACATCTATCATCCGTCAGATCGTTGCGATCACGCTGTTTTTGCTGGCGATCAGCACGGCCGCCATCGTCGGCGTGACTTATTACAATCTGAGCCGGCATGTGATGGACGGGGCCGTCTCCGACGCCAGGGACGCGACCCGGGCGATGGCTGTCCTCTACGGTGCTGCCGATCAGGCGGCAAAGATCGAGCTGAAGAACAATCAGCTTGGAGCCGTCACGGAAGACGCCATTCCGGCCCTTGCCGACCATTCGCTGGTCGACCGTACGGCGCAATCGATTGCAGGCGTAGCGACGATCTTCCAGAAGCAGGGCGGCGACTATGTCCGCATCTCGACCAATCTCAAGAAGGAAAACGGTGAGCGCGCGGTCGGCACCAAGCTCGCCGCCGATCATCCCGCCCAGCCGGTTCTCGCCAAGGGCGAGGCCTATTATGGTCCGGCGCAACTTTTCGGCCGCAGCTTCATGACCGGTTATTTCCCCATCAAGAGCGCAGCGAACGCCAATGTCGGCCTTCTCTTCATCGGCATCCCGATGGAAGTCTACTACGAACGCCTGAATGAACTGCAGATGCTGGTTCTGGGCGTCGGCCTCATTGTCATGCTGCTCGTCGGTGTTCTCGCCTATTATACGATCCGCCTGTCGGTGCGGCCTCTGCAGGCGCTGACCGCGAGCGTCCACTCGATCTCCTCGGGTAATCTCGAGGGAGATAT
Organism: Rhizobium esperanzae; assembly: GCF_002204185.1. GTDB lineage: Bacteria > Pseudomonadota > Alphaproteobacteria > Rhizobiales > Rhizobiaceae > Rhizobium > Rhizobium esperanzae. Next base: position 138,376 of record NZ_MXPU01000010.1, read on the forward strand.
TCCATGCGCCGAGAAGAAGAATGAGTTCGGTGAAATCGGCCGGGCCCTGGCGCTCTTCCGAGACAGCGCTCGCGCCAGGCGAGATCTGGAAACGCAGGCGGCCGAACAGCGTGCCTTGAGTGATGCCGAACGCGCCCGCAACGATGCCGACAAGCGCTCGCTCGACAGCCAGATCGATTTTGCCGTCAGCCAGCTTGCCGCCGGTCTCGGGCGCCTGTCCCAGGGTGATGTCTCGCAAACGATCGGCACGCCCTTTATCGGCCGGCTGGAACAACTGCGCGTCGATTTCAACGCATCTCTGCTGCGGCTCCAGGATACGCTCTCCGGCATCCGCGACAGCGCCTCGACGATTCAACGCAACAGCAGCGCCGTTTCGGCCTCCGCCGGCGAGCTTTCCAAGCGCACCGAGGCGCAGGCGGCAAGCCTCGAGGAGACCGCCGCTGCGGTGGAGGAGATTACCGTCACAGTCCGCTCCTCCGCCGAGCGCGCCCGTGAAGCCAACGATGTCGTGGCCGCAACCAAGAAGACGGCCGACAATTCCGGCACCGTGGTCGGCGATGCCGTCGCCGCCATGGAGCGTATCGAAGGAGCCTCGCAGCGTATCGAGCAAATCATCGAGGTGATCGACGACATCGCCTTCCAGACCAATCTTCTGGCGCTCAATGCCGGCATCGAGGCGGCGCGGGCCGGCGAGGCCGGCAAGGGTTTTGCCGTCGTCGCCCAGGAAGTCCGCGAGCTCGCCCAGCGCTCGGCCGATGCGGCGCGCGAGATCAAGTCGCTGATCGAGACGTCGAGCCGTGAGGTGACGGTCGGATCGGAACTCGTTCAGAAGACCGGCAGCGTTCTTGCCTCGATCAGCCAGGAGATCATCGCGATCAGCGGCCATGTCGAGACCATCGCCACCGCGAGCCGTGATCAGTCGGCCGCGCTGCAGGAGGTTAACGGTTCAGTGAACGCCATGGACCAGATGACCCAGAAGAACGCGTCGATGGTTGCCGAGACGACGCAGGCAAGCCGGCTGCTTGCCGGCGAGGCCGATATACTGATGGCGCTGATCGAACGCTTCCGCATTGGCGGCGAGCCCGCGCCCGCTCACCTCGGCGCAAGGAAAGTCGCTTGAGGAACCCGGCCACGACTGCCGCAGGATTGCGCCGTAACATTGCGGCGCCTTCCTTTTGACACTGCCCGCTTGAGCATGAGGTCGAGCGAGGTCAGCCAAGCCGCGAAGCCAACGATGCTGCACTCTCCGAACTCGGCATAGAACCGCTCTTCATCCGCCTTGGAGCCGCTTGGCTTGCAGGAGTGCCGGTATCCGTGGACGCCGGCGATGGTGATCATGTCGAACATGGCGATGTCCTTTCTGTTAGACATCACTTCATTTAGGCGTCAAAATTCTCTTCATAAACAGAGAAAATCCAGCTATGTTTTTCATTAATGAAAAACGCGAATTGGGATTCCTATCAGCTTTTCCTGCAGGTCGCCCGGCTCGGCGGCTTGACGGGAGCGAGTGCTGCCAGCGGGCTCAGTCCCGCGACGGTCGGCCGGCGCATGCTCGATCTCGAGCAGGAGGTCGGCCGCGCCCTGTTTTCGCGCAGCCAGACCGGTTACCGGCTGACTGGGGATGGCCAGGCGCTGCTCGACCATCTTCAGGAAATGGAAGCCGCTGCCCGCAAGGTGGAGGCCTGGCGGCAATCCGGTGAGGGCGGCACGACCGTCAGGATCACCACCGGCACCTGGCTCGCCTGGCTGCTGACCGAAAATTTCGCCGCAATCCGCATGCCGGGCGATGGCTTCGCCATTGCGCTCTCCATTGGCGAGGCGCGGGCGAGCCTTGCCTATCGTGAGAGCGATATCGGCATTCGTGCTTTCGAGCCGGAGGAGGCCAATCTGGCCGCACGCCAGCTCGGGGAGGTGGCCTATGCTGTCTATGCCAGACGCAACGCCGCCGAGACCGACGAGCGCTGGATCGCCGTCGGCGAGGAGGAGGCGATATCAGCCTATCTGCGCTGGCCGCACGCCCATGCCGCTGCTAACATCGTCGCCACCGTCAACCGGCCGCGTTCGCTGCCGGACCTGGTGCGCGCCGGCGCCGGCAAGACCGTGCTTCCCTGTTTCGTCGGCGATCTTCATCCGGAATTGCAGCGCCAGGGCGGCGAACTGCCGGAACTGCGTCACCGCCAATGGATCGTCATGAATGCCGAGGACCGTCATCGCCCCGAAATCCGTACCGTCGCCGACCGAATGACCAAGCTCATCCGAAGCTATGCCGATCTCTTCGCCGGAAAACGGCCGAGCCGCGGTTGAAGTTTACGATGAAGCGCCCGCGCATCTCCGAGACACGCGGGCGTTTCGATGAAGGGCGGCGACCCGAGGTCGCCCAGGCTATGCTTGTCAATGCCGGTTAGTGACGACGACCGGGATCAACAGGTCGCCCCAATTGCCGTCGCCGCCGTGATGACGGGCCGAGCGCACCAGTTCGACCGAAACGCCGGCATCGACGGCTTTCATGACCGACTGGTTCAGCCGATGCAGGTCGTTGGCGAGCATGCGGATCGTCGTCTGCTGATCCTCGCTCATGCTGGTGGTCTGCTCTTCGGCCCGTTCCCGGACGCGTGAAATGGATGCCATGGTCTTGTCCTCCTCTTCGCCTATTCCGCAGCCGGTTTGAACTGCGCATGTTCGGTTGAATCGTGCATTGCCGTGGTCGACGACCGGCCGCCGGTGATGGCGAGCGACACGGCGTCGAAATAGCCGGTGCCGACCTCGCGTTGATGCTTGGTGGCGGTATAGCCGTTCGCCTCTGCGGCGAATTCGGCCTGCTGCAGCTCGGAATAGGCCGACATCTGCCGTTGCTTGTAGCCGCGCGCCAGCTCGTACATGCCGTAATTCAGCTGATGGAAGCCGGCGAGCGTGATGAACTGGAACTTGTAGCCCATCGCCCCGAGTTCGCGCTGGAACTTCGCGATCGTCGCCTCGTCGAGGTTCTTCTTCCAATTGAAGGAAGGCGAGCAATTATAGGCAAGCAGCTTGCCGGGATGGGCCTTGTGCACACCCTCGGCAAAACGCCGCGCCTGCTCGAGATCCGGCTTGGAGGTCTCGCACCAGATGAGATCGCAATGCGGCGCGTAGGCTACGGCCCTGGCGATGCAGGGCTCGATGCCGTTTCTGACCTGATAGAAGCCTTCGACCGTGCGCCCGGCATCGTAATCGACGAAGGGGCGGTCGCGCTCGTCGATGTCTGAAGTCAAGAGCTTTGCCGCTTCCGCATCGGTGCGGGCGATCACCAGCGTCGCCACGCCCATGACGTCGGCGGCAAGCCGTGCGGCGTCGAGATTGCGGATATGGGCGGCCGTCGGGATCAGCACCTTGCCGCCGAGATGGCCGCATTTCTTCTCCGAAGCGAGCTGGTCCTCGAAATGCACCCCGGCAGCACCCGCCTCGATATAGGCCTTCATGATCTCGAAGGCGTTGAGCGGTCCTCCGAAACCGGCTTCCGCATCGGCAACGATCGGCGCAAACCAGGTTTCGACGGAAAGCCCGTTGCCTTCCGATGTCTCGATCTGATCGGCGCGCTGGAGCGTGCGGTTGATGCGTTTGGCAAGCTCCGGCCCGGCATTGGCGGGATAAAGCGACTGGTCGGGATACATTGCCGATGCCGTATTCGCGTCGGCCGCCACCTGCCAGCCGGAGAGGTAGATCGCCTTCAGCCCGGCCCGGACCATCTGCATGGCCTGATTGCCGGAGAGCGCGCCGAGCGCATTGACGAAGTCTTCCTGGTGAATGAGCTGCCACAACCGACCCGCTCCCATTTCGGCGAGCGTATGGGTGAGCGCCACCGAGCCCCTGAGCCGCTGCACGTCGGCGGCCGAATAGGGCCTTTCGATGCCGTCGAAGCGGCCTGCTGGTGCGTTTCGGACAAGGTTGTAAAAATCGGTCATGCTGATCTCCTCACTAAAAACTGACGTCAGGGGTGTTGATGACAAGATTGACAATATCGCGCGGAATTGCCAGAAAAAGCTTTGATTTCCTGGGCAGAAACAGGTTAAGATGACGAGGATTGACAGAGTGGCGCTGTGAATTTGTAAAATTTTGTAAACGTTGGCGCCGCTTGCCTGTCAAAGGGTGTGACAATGGCGGAACGGAAGATATTCGCAGGCCCGAAATTGCGGCGCATCCGCAATGCGTTGGCGCTGACGCAGACCGCCATGGCCGAGGCGCTCGAAATATCGCCCTCTTACCTCAATCTGATCGAGCGCAACCAGCGGCCGTTGACGGTGCAGCTGCTGCTGAAGCTCGCGGCCGTCTACAGGGTCGATCTGGAGGAGTTGCGCGGACAGACCGGGGGCAGCCTCAGTCAGCTCAAGGAGGTCTTCGCCGACCCGTTGCTGTCAGGAGAGTTGCCCGGCGATCAGGAACTGGTCGAGGTGGCCGAGGCCGCACCCAATGCCGCAAGCGGCATGATCAAGCTCTATCGCGCCTATCGCGAACAGGCCGCCCGGCTGTCCGATCTGACGGCGCTGATGGCAGCCGAGGGACATGCACCTGTTGCCGCCGGCCGACTGCCGCTGGACGAGCTGCGCGAGACGCTGGAGCGCCGATCCGGCTATTTCGGACGGATCGAGACCGCAGCGGAAGCCTTTGCTGCGACGTTGCCCGGCGGCCTCGATCTGGCGGCGGGGCTGAAGGACTGGCTGCGCGCCGAGCGCGGCATTGCGGTGCGTGTCCTGCCGGTGCACGTCATGCCGGATCTGCGCCGCCGTTTCGATCGTCATTCGATGCGGCTTTTCATTTCGGAACGGCTGTCGCCGGCCGATCGTGCGCACGAAATCTCAGTCGAGGTCGCGAGCCTTGCCTTGCTGCCGGCCATCGATGCCGAGCTCGACGATCTCTCGCTTTCTTCCGCCGAGGCGCGCCGCATCGCCCGCTTCGAACTTGCCCGCATTGCGGCCCTGGCGCTGGCAATGCCCTACGAGGCGTTCCTGTCGGCGGCCAAAGCGACGCGTTACGACATTGATATTCTTCGCGCGCGTTTCGGCGTCTCCTTCGGCCATGCGGCAACGCGTCTGACAATGCTGCAGCGACCCGGGGCGGCAGCCATCCCCTTCTTCCTCATCGAGATCGATGCGGCCGGCCACCGGCTGCGGCGAGCCGGCGCGCAGGGCTTTCCGCAGGCCCGTTTCGGCGGCGGCTGCCCGAAGCTCAATATCCACGCCGCCTTCCTGCAGCCGGGCCAGATTCTCGCCGAGACGGTGGTCATGCCGGATGGCGCATCTTTCCTGACGGTCGCCCGCACGCTCGAGGGGCCGAGCGTCGAATTCGGCGAAAGGATTAGACGCACCGCGATTCTGGTCGGCTGCGACGCCGCTCTTGCAGACGGCGTGGTCTACGGGCAGGCGGCGGCGCTCGATCCGGTTGCGATCGGCCCGGCCTGTCGTCTTTGCGAGCGGCGCGGCTGCCTTTCCCGCGCCGAGCCGCCGATAACGCGGCCGCTGGGGCTCGACGAGATGGTGGCGGGCCTCAGCGCCTTCGACTTCCAGTGATCGTGAAATGATTGAAGGCGCATTTTTTTGCGCTTGTAGGGTTAGAAATTCCTTCTTAGTCTGCGGGCAAACCAGAGGGAAAAGATGTCCGCGCATGCGGGCTCTTCGAACAAACAGGAGAAGTCATGAGGTCAACCATCGCAACCGTGACGGCCGCAGCCATCGCCGCGCTCCTTGCCGCCGCGCCGGCCGTTGCGCAGGAGCGCGTCGTCAACGTCTACAACTGGTCGGATTATATCGACGACAGCATTCTTGCCGATTTCACCAAGGAAACCGGCATCAAGGTCGTCTACGACACATTCGATTCGAACGAGACGGTAGAAACCAAGCTGCTTGCCGGCGGCACCGGCTATGACGTGGTCGTTCCCACCGCCGACTTCCTGCAGCGCCAGATCCAGGCCGGCGTCTTCCAGAAGCTCGACAAGTCTAAGCTGCCGAACCTCTCCAACATGTGGGACGTGATCCAGCAGCGCACCGCCGCATACGATCCGGGCAATGAATATGCGGTCGATTACATGTGGGGCACCGACGGCATCGGCTACAATGTCAAGAAGGTCGCTGAAATCCTCGGACCCGATGCCAAGCCCGGTCTCGAAGTGATCTTCGACCCGAAGGTCGCCGAAAAGTTCAAGGACTGCGGCATCTACGTGCTCGACACGCCGAAGGACGTCATGACCACGGCGTTGCGTTATCTCGGCCTCGATCCGAACTCCACCAAGGCCGAGGATTTCAAGAAGGTCGAGGAATTGCTGACCGCGGTGCGCCCCTATATCCGCAAGTTCCACTCCTCCGAATATATCAACGCCCTTGCCAACGGCGATATCTGCATCGCCTTCGGATATTCCGGCGACATGCTGCAGGCCCGCGACCGTGCGGCCGAAGCCAAGAACGGTGTCGAGGTCAACTATTCGATCCCCGTGCAGGGCGCTCAGATGTGGTTCGACATGATGGCGATCCCCGCCGATGCCAAGCATGTGGCCGAAGCGCATGAATTCCTGAATTACCTGATGAAGCCCGAGGTCATCGCCAAGGCGAGCGACCACACCTTCTATGCCAACGGCAACAAGGCCTCGCAGCAGTTCGTCAGCAAGGAAGTGCTGGAAGATCCGGCCGTCTATCCGACGGACGAGGTGATGAAGAACCTCTTCACCGTAAAGCCGTGGGACCGGAAGACGCAGCGCACCGCGACGCGGATCTGGACGAAGGTGGTCACCGGCCAGTAAGTCGATGCCAGGCCCGGACGGAAACGTCCGGGCCTTTCAATTACCGGCCTAGAACAGGATGATTTTAGGCCCGGTCGGCCTAAAACCTGAATCTTGAAGAGTTAGAGCATGACGTCGCCCGAAAACCGCTCACACTTTCGGCATCATGCTCTAGGTGGAGGCCGGCTGAAACTTATATTCTCGGGGAATATTATGAAATCTTTGGGCAATATCCGCCGCGCCTTCGCACCCTGGGCCGATCCGTCTGCAAAACCTTTCATAGCCTTCAAGAATGTCACCAAGCGCTTCGGCAATTTCACCGCCGTCGATGATTTGTCGCTGAACATTTATCATCGTGAATTCTTCGCGCTGCTCGGCGCATCCGGCTGCGGAAAATCGACGCTTCTGCGCATGCTCGCCGGCTTCGAGCAGCCGACCTCGGGCGAAATCGTCCTCGATGGCACCGATCTCGCCGGCACGCCGCCCTACAAGCGGCCGGTCAATATGATGTTTCAGTCTTACGCGCTTTTCCCGCATATGACCGTTGAGAAGAATATCGCCTTCGGCCTCAAGCAGGACGGCATGCCGAAGGACGAAATGACTGAGCGCGTGACGCAGATGTTGAAGCTCGTAAAGCTCGAGCAGTTTGCCTCACGCAAACCGAACCAGCTCTCCGGCGGCCAGCGCCAGCGCGTTGCGCTCGCCCGCTCGCTCGCCAAACGCCCGAAAGTGCTGCTGCTCGATGAACCGCTCGGCGCGCTCGACAAGAAGCTGCGCGAGGAAACCCAGTTCGAGCTGATGGACCTGCAACAGAACCTCGGCCTCACCTTCGTCGTCGTCACCCACGACCAGGAAGAGGCGATGACCATGGCCGACCGCATCGCCGTCATGAGCCACGGCAAGGTCGTGCAGGTCGCTACGCCCGCCGAAATTTATGAGGCGCCGAATTGCCGCTTCGTCGCCGATTTCATCGGTGACGTGAACATCTTCGACGGCAAGGTGACGACGTCGGGAAATGGCGCCGTCGAGATTGCTGTCGACAGCGGTTTCACCATCCGCATTGCCGCCCCCGACACTCCGGCAATCGGCAGCACGGCCGGTTTTGCCATCCGTCCGGAAAAGATCCGTGTCAGCCGCGCGGCACCGGCGAACACCCCCGTCAATGCGGCCAAGGGCGAGATCTGGGATATCGGCTATCTCGGCGACATGACGATCTTCCACATAAAGCTGGCGAGCGGCCAGTTCGTCAGAGCCTCTTCCCTCAATGCGCAGCGTTCCGTCGAAGACCCCTTCACCTATGATCAGGATGTCTGGGTTTCTTTCGATCAGGATGCGGGTGTGCTGCTGAAGGATTGAAATCATGGGCAAGCTGGCATCACGCTTCTATAACCGCCTCGTCATTGTCATTCCCTATGCCTGGCTGCTGCTCTTCTTTCTGGCGCCGTTCTTCATCGTCTTCCGCATCTCACTGTCGACGACGGCGATCGCCATACCGCCCTATGAGCCTGTCTTCTCCTTTGCCGACGGCTGGAGCGGTTTCTGGAGCAAGGTCGCGAGTTTCTCCTTCGACAATTACGGCTATCTCACCGACGATCCGCTCTATTTCAACGCCTACCTGTCGAGCGTCATCATCGCGGCGGTCTCGACTTTGCTGATGCTGCTGATCGCTTATCCGATCGCCTATGGCATGGCGCAGGCGCCGCGCACCATCCGCCCGACGCTGCTGATGCTCGTCATCCTGCCGTTCTGGACGAGCTTCCTGATCCGCGTCTATGCCTGGATTGCCATCCTGAAACCCGAGGGACTGCTGAACCAGCTCCTGCTGTCGCTGCATATCATCGACACCCCGCTGATCATTCTCAACACGCCGACGGCGGTCTATATCGGTATCGTCTATTCCTACCTGCCCTTCATGGTGCTGCCGCTCTATTCGGCGCTCGAAAAGATGGACGGCACGCTGATCGAGGCGGCGCAGGATCTCGGCTGCACGCCGGTCCAGGCCTTCTGGCGCGTCACCTTCCCGCTGTCTATCCCCGGCGTGGTTGCCGGCTGCATGCTGGTCTTCATCCCTGCCGTTGGCGAGTTCGTCATTCCCGATCTTCTCGGCGGTTCACAGACGCTGATGATCGGCAAGACGCTCTGGAACGAATTCAACGCGAACAGAGACTGGCCGGTCTCCTCGGCGGTCGCAACCATCCTGCTGATGATCCTGGTGATCCCGATCGTCTTCTTCCAGAATGCGCAGGCCAATGCCGAAGAGCGGGGGAAGTAAGTCATGCTGAGATGGACCCGTTTCAACATCATCTCCGTCGTGCTCGGCTTTGCCTTCCTCTACCTGCCGATCGTGCTGCTGGTGGTCTTTTCCTTCAACGAATCGAAGCTCGTGACCGTCTGGGGCGGCTTCTCCACCAAGTGGTATGTCTCGCTGCTCTCGAACCAGGCCCTGCTCGATGCCGCCTGGGTGACGATCCGTGTCGGTCTGCTGTCGGCCACCTTCGCGACCATGCTCGGAACGATGGCGGCGCTGACGCTGGTGCGCTACACGCGCTTCCGCGGCCGCATGCTCTTCTCAGGCATGGTCTATGCGCCGCTCGTCATGCCCGAAGTCATCACCGGTCTGTCGCTGCTGCTGCTCTTCGTGGCGATCGGCCTCGACCGCGGCTTCTGGACGATTACGCTGGCGCATACGACGCTGACCATGTGCTTCGTCGCCGTCGTCGTGCAATCACGGCTCTTGAGCTTCGATCAGTCGATCGAGGAAGCCGCGCAGGATCTGGGCGCGCCGCCGGTGCGAACCTTTTTCGAGATCACGCTGCCGATCATCTCGCCGGCGGTGTTTTCGGGCTGGATCCTGGCTTTCACGCTGTCGCTCGACGACCTCGTGATTGCAAGCTTTACCTCCGGCCCCGGCGCAACCACGCTGCCGATGAAGATCTATAGCCAGGTGCGCCTTGGGGTGACGCCCGAGATCAATGCGATCTGCACGATCCTGATCGCCATCGTCGCGGTCGGCGTTATCTGTGCATCCGTCATCACCAAGCGGCGCGAAGTGCAGCGCGAGCGCGACGAGCGGGTGGCCGCCGCCGGCGCCTGAGCCTCTGTCCTATCGGGCGCAAGGCTCTTTATTGCGCGTGGGGCGTGCCGCCGAAAAGCGGAACCGGCGAGATCACCGGGTTCGGCCATGAGCCGCCGACGAAGAACGGCAGAAGCGGCAACTCTGCCGCCTTGGCCGGGTTGGTTGCCTCCAGCGAACCGGAAAGCGCCAGCCCGTTCGACTGATAGGTGATCACGCCGGAAAGCGCCAGCGTCTGCGTCGGCCCGACGACATGGGCGTCATGGATTTCGGCAGAGCCGTTGGCGAAATCGGCTTGAAGGTCCATTTGGTTGAAGGCGAAGGCGCCGCCTGCTGCGGCACTCAGCGGAAAGAACGGTTTTTCGGCGGCCTGCATCCTGAGCGCGCCGGTGTCAACGCCGGGAATCGTGCCTTCCCTCGTCCAGAAATGCAGTTTGCCGGTGACGTCGGCAAGACCGGCCGTCCAGATCGCCTTCGACGACTGCAGGTCGAGATCGAGCGATCCCGTCGCAAGCGGCAGCGGTCCCTTGAGCTGCAGACGCTCGGCAAGGCCGGCGAAGTCGGCATCGCGGATCGACAGCTGCAGTTTGCCGCCGCCGTCGAAGTCGCGGCGCGTCGCCTCCAGATGCGCCGTCATTTCGCCGCCTTCGAAGCCGCTGTCACCGATATCGAACTTCGCCTCGCCGCCGGTGACGATCATGCTGGCGCCGACATCGGAAAGCTCGAAGCGGCCCATCTCAGCGCGCCGCGCCGAAAGCCTGACGTCGACGTCGAGCAACTGCAGCGGTTCGCTGATGCCGGCGGAGATGTCATCCGCCTCACCGGCCGCCAATCTCAGGGCAAAGGCGTCGAGGAACGGCTTCAGGTTCATCTGGTCGAAGGCGAGCGTGCCGCCGATCTTCGGCCGTCTGCCGGCCCTGGTCGAAAGGTCCATCACGCCAGTGGCGCTCGCCTCGTTCAGCGACAGGCTGAGATCGTTGAAACGCAGCCCGCTGCCCGACGACATGATGTCGGATTCCAGCGAGGCGCTCTTCAGCGTGCCGACGCCGGGGAGCGATCTGCCCGACCATGTCAGAAACGCCGGCACATCGGGAATGCTGACGGCGATGTTGCCGGACAGCGCCGAAAGGCTGGCGATGCTGGCGATCCCCTGAAAACGGGCCGTCAGCAGGTTTGACGTCAGCGATGTCCGCGTCTCGGCGCTCTTGCCGGCAAAGGCGAGCAGCGGCTGGCGCGAGGCGAAATCCACCTTCAGGTCCACGCCGTTGATACGGGCGATCACGACAGCCGAGATCGCGCCGGAGAGCCGTGGCCAGCCAATGTCGGCTGTGACGCTGTCGAAATTGTAAGTCTTGGCGCTCTTGATATCGGTGACGGCAAGCGTCCCGTCCTCGACGGTCACCGCACCGATCTCGGCATCGAGCGCGGGATCGAGTATCTCGGCCCCGTTTTCGTAGCGCACGCCGCTAATCGCGCGCGCAAGCAGGCCGGCGTAACTCCAGTCTATCAGGCCATTCTCGTCACGCGTCAGCGCCAGGTTGGGCCGAAGCAGATGGAATTCGTGGAAACTCGTCCGGCCTCTCAGCGCATCGATGAGGCTGAAATCCGCCGACAGGCTTTCAATGCTGCCGAGCAGCTTGTCGCCGCTTTCGCGGGGCTGGCGGATGGTGACCTGGTTCAGCGTGATGCGCGGCGTCGGCCAGAATTCGAGAACCGGAGTGCCCTTAATCTCGGCATGGTAGCCCGTCCATTTCGACAGCGCATCCTCGATGCCGGAGCGCACGAAACCGGTCGTGATGAGATAGGGCGCTGCGACCCTGAGGGCCACGAACAGTGCAAGCGCAATGAGCAGAAGCAGTGTCGACATGCGGGCAAAGGCCGGAAGCCAGCGCGAAACGGGCCCGATCTTCCTGCGCCACCTGCGATGTCTAGACGTACCCATGATCTCCGCCGGTTACCGGTTATGCGCTGATTTCGCCCGATATATGAAATATCCGGCCTATGCAAATCCAATGCATGTCGCCCGGAAGCGTGCAGCGGTTCCAGGACAATGACATCATAAAACGAAGAGCCGACCGCGTCGCATGAATCCGGTTTATGCCAGCGGTTTTAGGTTTGGGATCGCGCCGTCTTTATAATGCAATGCAGCATGATATAAAGACGGCATTGGGGAGGAGGAATGAATGCAGGATAATAAGCCACTTTGGGTGCCCTCGGCCGAGGCGGTCGCAAGAAGCCCGATCCATGCCTTCATCGAGCGCTGCAACGGCGAGTTCGGGCTTTCGCTTTCCGGCTTCGACGATCTGCATGCATGGTCGGTCGCCGAGCGGGAGAAATTCTGGTCGACCGTCTGGGATTTCTGCGGCGTGAAGGGAGAGCGCGGCGCAGAGGTGCTCGTCGACGGTGACAGCATGCTCGGCGCCCGCTTCTTTCCCGACGCGACGCTGAATTTCGCCGAAAATCTGCTGCCTGGCCGCGGCGAGGCCGACGCCATCATCTTCCGCGGCGAGGACAAGGCCGAAGACCGTTGGTCGTGGGATCGGCTGCGCGCGCTGGTCTCCAAGCTGCAGCAGGCCTTCGCGGCACGCGGCATCGGCAAGGGCGACCGCATCGCCGCCATGATGCCGAACATGCCGGAGACCGTCGCCGCCATGCTCGCCGCAGCCTCCGTCGGCGCCATCTGGTCATCCTGCTCTCCCGATTTCGGCGAGCAGGGTGTGCTCGATCGTTTCGGCCAGATCGGTCCCAGGCTTTTCATCGCCTGCGACGCATATTGGTATTCCGGCAAGCTGCAGGATGTCGGCTCCAAGGTTGCGGCGGTGGCGAAAAGCCTCGGTGTCCCCACGATCGTCGTTCACTATGCCGGCGATGCCGAGGCGGTGGCGGGCAAGACATCAGGGGCTTCGACACTGGAAGCCTTCATTGCGCCCTATGAGGCCGGGGAGATCGCATTCACGCCGCTTGCCTTTGGCCATCCGCTCTACATCCTCTTTTCCTCGGGCACGACCGGTGTGCCCAAATGCATCGTGCACTCGGCCGGCGGCACACTGCTGCAGCATCTGAAGGAGCACCGTCTGCATTGCGGCCTGCAGGCGGGTGAGAAGCTCTTCTACTTCACCACCTGCGGCTGGATGATGTGGAACTGGCTGGTCAGCGGGCTCGCCAGCGGCGCCACGCTCTGCCTTTTCGACGGCTCGCCCTTTGCACCTGATGGCAATGTGTTGTTCGACTATGCCGAGGCCGAAAAATTCGCGATTTTCGGCACCTCGGCAAAATATATCGATGCGGTGCGCAAGGGCGGGCTGACACCGCGCAAAAGCCACGATCTCTCAAGCCTCCGGCTGATGACCTCCACCGGTTCGCCGCTGTCGCCCGAGGGTTTCACCTTCGTTTATGAGAGCATCAAGCAGGACGTTCAGCTCGCCTCGATCTCCGGCGGCACCGATATCGTTTCCTGTTTCGTGCTCGGCAATCCGCTGCAACCGGTCTGGCGCGGCGAGATCCAGGGCCCCGGTCTCGGCCTTGCGGTCGACGTCTGGGACGATAATGGCAAGCCGGCGCGCGGCGAGAAGGGCGAACTCGTCTGTACCAAGGCCTTTCCCTCCATGCCTGTCATGTTCTGGAACGACCCTGATGGCGCCAAATATCGCGCCGCCTATTTCGAGCGGTTCGACAATGTCTGGTGCCATGGCGATTTTGCCGAATGGACGGAGCATGGCGGCCTCGTCATCCACGGCCGCTCGGATGCGACGCTCAACCCCGGCGGGGTGCGCATCGGCACGGCCGAGATCTACAACCAGGTGGAACAGATGGACGAGGTGGCCGAGGCGCTGTGCATCGGCCAGGAGTGGGATGACGACGTGCGTGTCATCCTCTTCGTCCGCCTTGCGTCAGGTGTGACGCTGACCGAGGATCTCATCAAGGCGATCAAGACGCGTATTCGCACCGGCGCGTCGCCGCGGCACGTGCCGGCAAAGATCATCGCGGTTGCCGATATTCCCCGCACCAAATCCGGCAAGATCGTCGAGCTTGCGGTGCGCGAGGTCGTTCACGGCAGGCCGGTGAAAAACCAGGAGGCGCTCGCCAACCCCGAAGCGCTGCGGCTCTTCGCTGATTTGAGCGAACTGAGGGACTGATAAGCAATCGTAAACCACAAGCTTTCACCATTCAGCAATGCCTTGTGCTGGAAACCTTTCGTTAAGAAACCTTTGTCAAAGGTGAAACAACTTGGGGGCCGCACATGAACGAGGCGGCCTGAAGCCTCCGGGCTTACGAAACATGACGTTGATCGACTGAGCTCTTGTTGAACAGCACCCATTTGAAGGCAGCCTCTGGCTGCCTTTTTTTTGCCTGCCGTCCAGCCTTCAGGCGGCTCCGCCCCGTCGATAGGGATCAGCCTGCCAGCACGCGCTGCGACGGGAAGGTGATCTCGACGAGCGTGCCTTCGTTCGGCGCCGAATTGATCGAGAATGTCGCCCGATTGGCATCCACCATCGCCTTGGTCAGCGGCAGGCCGAGCCCGGTGCCATCGCCGCGATGGCGTGACTGGGTTGAGGAGACCTGGCGGAACGGCTTCATCGCATGGTCGAGTTCGGCGCGCGTCATGCCGATGCCGGTATCGCGGACCCTCAACACCACGCTGCCATTCGCCTCATAGGAGGTGGATACGACGATCTGTCCGCCAGACGGGGTAAAGCGGATGGCGTTCGATAGGATGTTGAGCGCGATCTGCTTGATCGAGCGCAGATCGGCTACAACCTCGGGCACCGAATGCGACAGCGCCGTGCGGATGATGACGCGCTGGCCGTTCGCCTGCGGCTGGACGAGCGCGACGGCCTCCGAGACCGCCTCGTTGAGGCCGACGGCGGCGAAGTCAAGATCCATCTCGCCCGCCTCGATCTTCGAAATGTCCAGGAGATCGTTGACGATATCCAGCACGTGCCGGCCGGAGCGGCCGATATCGTTGGCATATTCGATGTAACGGGGATGGCCGATCGGACCGAAGCGCTCACCCGCCATCATGTCGGAAAAGCCGATGATTGCGTTGAGCGGCGTGCGGATCTCGTGGCTGACGCGCGCGAGGAAATCGGTCTTGTGGGCGTTGGCGGTTTCGGCCGCGCCCTTGGCGTTGCGCAACTCGTCCTCGGTGCGTTTCCACTGGGTGATATCGCGGATGACGGCACAATAGCCGTTCGAGGAGGTAAGCCGGCCCATCGTCATGAACAGCGGCACGAAGCCGCCGCCGGCTTCGCGGCCGATCACTTCGCGCCCGTCGTTCAGCACGCTTGCCACGCCGTGGCCGGCAAGGCCGTTCAGATAGTCAAGGACCGCTTTCTGGCTCTCATGGGCAAACAGCATGACGAAGGGTTTACCGCGCGTCTCCTGCTCGTCGTAATTGAACAGCGCGCTCGCCGACCGGTTCATCGAACGGATATCGCCCTCGGTGCCGATGACGACGACGCCATCGGTCGCCGTTTCCAGGATCGAGCGCAATTCCTCCACTTCGACCTGAAGCTTGGCGACCTTCTCGACCATCCGTTCCGGACGCGCTTCCGACCGGCCGGTTTCGGCGCGGGCGTCTTCCTTGCGTTCCACCGGCATCAGCGCCAGCATCAGGGCGTTGGCATCTTCCCAGCGCACCGATTGCAGCCGCGCAGTCACCGGTATCAGCGTGTCGTCGGCCTTGACGAGCATCATGGTGCCGGAACCGGCTGCCTTTTCCTCAAGTTCGCGGCGCTGCAGCAGGGCTTCGATACCGCCGACCTCACGCAGCGCGTCGAGCGAGTGGTAGCCCGTCAGCCGCATGAATTCGGGATTGGCATGGAGCAGCGCATCGCCGACATGGATAAGCACCGCGACGGGCAATTGGTCGACCGTTCCGGCCGAAAGCCCGTCAATCATCTTCACGCGCGGCGGGATGAAGCTTGTGAGAACCTCGATCTGGCTGACCGTCTCCTCGAGCCCTTCCGTCGCCTCGTCCTCGCCGATGGCGTCGGGTTTTTCAGCGGCGTCTTCGCGCAGCGGGTCGACCGCGTTCTCGAAGATTGCCTCCTGCGGCGCCGTCTCCTCGACCGAAGCTGCGTCGGCCGTATCGACGGCGGGCGTTTCGCCGGTGATGGATTCGGGCGCCGCTCCTTCTTCGAAGGACGGCGCTTCCGTGGCGGTAGTGCCCGTCGGCGGCGCGTCGGGCTCTTCCCTGCGGGCGCCGAAGGCTTCCAGGCGCTTGGCGATTTCGCGGAAGTTCGCCTGTTCGGCGGCCGTCAATGCGGCGCCTGTGCTGTGAAGCTGCACGACCTTGTCGGTGGAACGGCGATTGGGCGTTTCCACGATGCGAAGCGCCGGGGGCTCGTCTGCGGCATCGGCCGCCGGCGCTTCACCGGTGCTCTCCTGCATCTCTTCGGCGGCCCTCTCCCGGGCGGGCGGCTCGAAGCCGGCCTCTTCTCCGGTCGCTTTGAAAGGCGTCTCTTCGGTCTGCGGATGGTCCTCGATCGCGTCCGCCGGGACCGCTTCGGGCGCGGCGTCAATGTCGTGTGCCGGTTCGCTGACAGCGTCGGCCGTCGGGCCGAGGCCTGCCGCATCATGGCCAACGCCGTTCGGGCCGAGCGTCAGGCCGAGCGCCAGCGGATCTTCCTGCGCGTCGGAAAGCCTGACGACGCCGAAGCCGCGGAAGCCGTCGAAGTCGCGGTTGCGGGTATAGGTCGGCAGTGCGGCGAGATCGACCGGAACGACGAGGCTGGTGCCTTCGACCGGCCAGAGGATCGTCTTGCCCGACCATGTGTCGCGGCGCGCGAGGGCCTCGGAAATCTTGCCGTCGGGGTCGAGATTGAAGAGAGCGGCGATATCGCTGAAGGCGGAGCCGATGATGGCGGATGCATGCGGACCGACGGCCTCGGCAAATTCATGGCTGACCTCGTTGAACCGGCCTTCCGCATCGATCTTCCAGACGAAGCGGGTGGCGCGGCTGTTCGGCCTGAAGACGAAACCGGGCTCGGGCGCAAGCGACGGGGCAGTAGGCGCGTCGGAAGCTGCAGTTGCTGCGACGGCCGGCTCTTCGCGCACGGCGTCCGGCGCCTCATCGAACGGCATTTGGCCGGTCTCGGCGGGTGTCTCCGCCATCGCGGTCGCTTCCGCCGTCTCGTCGGCGGAATGGCTCGCGGCCTCATCGGAGGGCACCGCGGGCTCGTCGGCCTCATCCATGCGGCTCTCGGTCGCGCCGTCGTCGTTTTCTGGGGCTTCGTCTGCGGCCAGGTTCTCGTCGGCAACCGCCGCCTCTGCGGATGTGAGAGCCGCCTCTGCCGGATGTTCCCGGTCGTCGGCGATCTCCTCCAGCGTCTCCTCGACCTCTTCGATCCCCGAGACCGCATCGACGATCTCGCCGAAGCCGGTCGCCGCCGCCTCTTCCGGAGGAAGTTCGGACTGCGACGTGCCTTCTTCCCCCGCGGGCGCGTCAGCCGCCTGCGGCGGCGCATCGACTTCGTCGAGCACGGGCGCATCGATCGGATCGAGATGACCGATCGCGGTTTCCACGGCAAAAAGCAGATTGAGCGCCGGCTCGTCGTTGAGCCTGCCGACTGCGGCCGGGAGATAACCCCTGCCGGTGGCGACCGGGCGCTTTACCAGGCGGTCAGGATGTGCGCCTGCAAGATTGATCAAGGCCTTTGCGGTCTCGCCTGATATGGCGAGCGAGGCAAAGCCCGGCGAGGCGGCGATGACCTCGCCATTGGCGCCGATGACAGCCATATGCGTGTCGGGATCATCAAGGCCCTGCAGCATCTGGGCCGCCGCAGCGCCTGCCGTCAGCGGCCTTGCCGACACCGGCACGGAAAACAGAATGGCCTTCTCGCCCGATGAAAGCCGGATCAGTTCGGCGGCCGCCTGCACCTGCGCGCGCTGAAAGCCCTTGGCGACGCGGATCATCAGGCTTCTGTTGTCGCCGACATGGGCGAGCTGACGCGCCGCCGTTTCCAGCTGCCGAAAGGTGATGTCGGTGCGATCGACGCCCTGATCGAGCAGGTCGTAGACCGCTGAATGGCTGAAAAGCTCCGCACCTGCGCCGTTTGCCCAGAGCAGGCGGGCAAGATCGGCTGAAAAAAGCACCATGGCTTCGCCGCGCGAAAAGCGTTCCCGCACCCGCGCATGCACGGCGATATCGATGAACGGATATTGGACTGCGGGCATGATCGAACCTTGTCGCTGTCGGCCTTCTAAATTAACGGCTTATTAATAACTGCAGGTCGCATGCCGGTCCAGAACAGCGGGGTGCTTTCAACCGAAAGGGTTAACGACTTGTGCGTCGCACAATTTATGTTGCAATGCACAATGGAATGCCCTATATAGACATCATTCGATGATCCCAGGCAGCAACTGCCTTAGCCCAAAGGAATGCGACCCATGGCTACCATAAAGACCGATGACGTTTTTTCAATCGCTTCTTTCGACCCGTCCAAGCTGGCTGAATCCTTCCGCGAATTCGCTGAAAAGGGTGCCCAGCAGTCGAAAGACGCCTATGCCAAGCTGAAGACCGCTGGCGAAGAAGCCGGCAAGACGCTCGAGGCCACCGTTCAGACGGCGCAGGCCGGCACCGTCGAGATCGGCCTGAAGGCGATCGACGTCCTTCGCGTCAACGCCGAAACCTCGCTCTCGCACATGGAAGCACTGCTCGGCGTCAAGTCCGTCGCCGAATTCATCGAGCTGCAGACCTCGTTCCTGCGCAAGCAGGCCGAGCTTGCCGTCGATCAGGCGAAGTCGATGCAGGAAACCACCAAGCAGGTTGCCGAAAAGCTCGCAAAGCCCTCCAAGGAAGCCGCCGAAAAGGCCATGGCGTCCTTCAAGGTCGCCTGATCGGTCGATGCCGATCGGAAACAGAAGGCTGGACCTCGCGTCCAGCCTTTTTGTATATTGACGAGGAATGGGACTTGAATTCATCCTCAAGTCCTCGTATGTGACCCCCGTCGCGTCAAACGTGATTCATGCGGTTGTAGCTCAGTTGGTTAGAGCGCAGGTTTGTGGCACCTGAGGTCGGAGGTTCGAGACCCCCCAACCGTACCATCTCCCCACTTCAGTTTCCCATCAGATCGATTTTTTTAGAATGATGTCATCTCGACCGGGATCGTCGGTCGAGATGTGTAACTGTTTCTGAAGTTGCACTGATGTTGTTCGTGTCCTGGCAAAAAGCGCCGGCTTTCACGCGTAGAACGGCAGACGAGGCGGCCCTATTATCAACTGGAACATGCTGACGGCTGATTAAACGACGCCCTAAAGAGAGCCTACGTCTCCTGAGGGGCGACTTTGCTGCTTATTTGCCACGCCAAATCGAACATTCAGAAGGTGCAACCCATCTTTATGGTGCCATGCCGCTGAGTGAGTTACACGTGCGCCACGCAGCAACTGCAGGTCCCAAATGGCAACAAACCGTACTCGCATGGCACGATCGGGCCACGCAAGCAAATTGCGGAGGATGCGAACCGCGAAGCCGACTCGCTGCAAGAGAGCCAGGCAACGTTGGGTGACGCCGAAGCAATCCGGATCTCGCTTCGTCGATAAGTCTGAAGGCTTACTAAATTTCAGCAGATAACCGTAACTTCAATTTAAGTGCCGTCATGCCAGCAATTGCGAAGGTTCGGACGGGCAGAGGGCGGGATCCTGGAATATGTCTTCTAGCCCTTGTTAATCGCATCATAACCGTAGTTGCGAAGACAAAAAATTTCTGGGTAGAAATGAAGCTTTTAGTTGAAGTTTCCCGAGGGAACTGGGATTAGGCAGCGGCCGGATGAAATAGGCAAACGGGGATTTTATGACGAACCTCATTACTTTTATTAAGTACGTCGACTCGACTGGGGATCAGAGAATTGACGGGCTTTTCAGCGGTACTGCGTGGGACGGAACGATAACCTATGCGTTTCCTACTCTCTCGACATCGTATTCCTATGATGGTGAGAAAGATTTCGATTTCTCTTCGATTTCCTCGCAACAACAGTCTGCAGCCTTGTTTTTGATGGAGCAATCCTATGGAAACGCGGCAAATGACGGCTTTTCGGTTGAGGGGTTTACGAACGCCAATTTTGAGGCGGGAAACGCCGATACCGCAACCGTGCGGTTCGCTCAGTCGTCTCTACCTCCGACGGCATGGACCTATTATCCGGGTAATAAAAGCTACAGCGGCGATGTCTGGTTCGGAACCGAATATGCCGGCACCGAAGATGACCTTCGCTTTCCGGAGTTCGGCAACTATGCGGGCCACACGGTGGCGCATGAGCTGGGTCACGCTCTCGGATTGAAGCATGCTCATGAACCGGATGATTTCAATCCGACAGTTGTTCCGAGTGCGTATGACTCGGTCGAATACACCATCATGACGTACCGCACATTTGTCGGAGACAGTTTGAGTGGGTACAAGTATGAGCATGATGGCGCGCCACAAACCTTCATGATGCTCGACATCGCCGCCCTGCAGGAAATGTATGGTGCAGACTACACCACGAACAGTGGCGATACCGTTTATAAGTGGAATCCCGACGAAGGCATCACCTATGTCAACGGAGTGGCGGCCATCACGCCCGATGCCAACCGGATCTTCGCGACAATCTGGGATGGCGGCGGGATCGACACCTATGATTTGAGCGCTTATACCACCGCCCTCAAGATCGATCTGCGAGCAGGCGGATACTCGGTCTTTTCCCAGGACCAGTTGGCCGATCTGTGGGGTGGTCCGAACAATGGCTACGCCCGCGGCAACATTTTCAACGCGCTTCTTTATCACGGCAACGTTGCGTCTTTGATCGAGAACGTTCAGGCCGGCTCCGGCAACGATAACATTACAGGTAACGAAGCGAACAATACGCTTTGGGGCAATGCCGGGAATGATTCGCTTTATGGTGGTGCCGGCGCTGATACATTGATTGGGGGAGTTGGTTCCGACTGGATGGTGGGCGGGGCGGGCAACGATCTCTATGTTGTCGACGATAGCTTCGATTTTGTTATCGAGAGCGCGAATCAGGGGACGGACGCAGTTCAGACGGCGCTTGTCAGCTATACGCTCCGCGACAACGTCGAGGCCTTGTTCTACACGGGATCCGCCGATTTCACCGGCACCGGCAATGCGCTCGCCAACGCGATCAGCGGCGGCGCCGGCAACGACACGCTGAATGGCGGGGCAGGTGCGGATACCCTGATCGGCGGTGCGGGCGACGACACTTACATTGTCGACAATGCTGCGGACGTCGTCACCGAAGCTGCCGACCAGGGAGCTGACACGGTTCGCGCGACATCGGCAAGCTATACGCTTGGGGCCAATCTCGAGAATCTCACCTATGTCGGAACGGCGGCCTTTGCCGGAACGGGCAATGATCTCGACAACACGATCCAGGGCGGGGCAGGTGCCGATACCCTGGATGGGAAGGCCGGTGCGGACAGCCTGATCGGCGGTGCGGGCAACGACACCTACATTGTCGATAATGTTGGCGACGTGGTCACCGAAGGGCTGAATGCAGGCACCGATCTGATCAAGACGGTGCTTTCGAGCTATACGCTCGGCACCAATGTCGAAAACCTGCAATATACGGGATCCGCCAGCTTCACCGGCACCGGCAATGGGCTCGTCAACACGATCACCGGCGGCGCCGGCAACGACACGCTTGACGGCGGCATCGGCAATGACACGCTTTCCGGCGGCGCCGGCAACGACACACTGATCGGCGGCGCCGGTTCCGACACGATGTCGGGCGGGAAGGACGACGACATCTATGTGGTCGATATTGCGACCGACGCGGTGATCGAGAATGTGAATGAAGGGACGGACACGGTCCAGACGGCGCTTGCCAGCTATACGCTCGGTAACAATGTCGAGAACCTGACCTACACCGGCTCCGCCGATTTCACCGGCACCGGCAATGCGCTCGCCAACGCGATCAGCGGCGGCGCCTTCAATGACACGCTGAATGGCGGGGCCGGTGCGGACAGCTTGTTCGGCGGTGAGGGCAACGACACCTACTTCGTCGACAATGCCGGCGACATCGTCACCGAAGCTGCCGACGAGGGAACCGACGCGGTTCGCACGACATTGGCAAGCTATACGCTTGGCAGCGATGTCGAGAACCTCACCTATACCGGCACGGTCGCCTTTGCCGGAACGGGCAATGATCTC
This sequence comes from Rhizobium esperanzae, assembly GCF_002204185.1. Taxonomy (GTDB): domain Bacteria; phylum Pseudomonadota; class Alphaproteobacteria; order Rhizobiales; family Rhizobiaceae; genus Rhizobium; species Rhizobium esperanzae. The sequence goes on from NZ_MXPU01000010.1 coordinate 160,333, forward strand.
GACAACACGATCCAGGGCGGGGCAGGTGCCGATACCCTGGACGGGAAGACCGGTGCGGATAGCTTGATCGGCGGTGCGGGCAACGACACCTATATTGTCGATAACGTTGGCGACGTGGTCACCGAAGGGCTGAATGCAGGCACCGATCTGATCAAGACGGTGCTTTCGAGCTATACGCTCGGCACCAATGGCGAGAACCTGCAATATACGGGATCGGCCAGCTTCACCGGCACCGGCAATGCGCTTGTCAACACGATCACCGGCGGCGCCGGCAATGACGCGCTTGACGGCGGCATCGGCAATGACACGCTTTCCGGCGGCGCCGGCAACGACACACTGATCGGCGGCGCCGGTTCCGACACGATGTCGGGCGGGAAGGACGACGACATCTATGTGGTCGATATTGCGACCGACGTGGTGATCGAGAATGTGAATGAAGGGACGGACACGGTCCAGACGGCGCTTGCCAGCTATACGCTCGGCAACAATGTCGAGAACCTGACCTACACGGGATCCGCCAGCTTCACCGGCACCGGCAATGCGCTCGCCAACACGATCACCGGCGGCGCCTTCAATGACACGCTGAATGGCGGGGCCGGTGCGGATACCCTAATCGGCGGTGAGGGCAACGACACCTACATCGTCGACCATGTCGGCGACCTCGTCACCGAAGCTGCCGACGAAGGAACCGACACGGTTCGCACGACATTGGCAAGCTACACGCTTGGCAGCGACGTCGAGAACCTCACCTATATCAACACGGTAGCCTTTGTCGGAACAGGCAATGATCTCGACAACATGATCACCGGTGGTGTTGCCGCCGATACGCTTTCCGGCGGCGTCGGCAACGATACGCTGAATGGCGGGGCTGGCGCCGACACTTTGATCGGCGGGATCGGCGATGACACCTATATCGTCGACAATGCTTTCGACGTCGTCACCGAAGCGTCTGGCGCGGGAACCGACACGGTTCGCACGACCCTGGCCGCCCACACACTGGCGGCCAATGTCGAGAATCTCACCTACATCGGAACGGCAGCCTTTACCGGTGCAGGGAATCTGCTCGACAACGTTATCACGGGTGGTGTCGCAGCCGACAAGCTCATGGGGGCTGCAGGCAACGACACACTGATCGGCGGGGCCGGTTCCGACACGATGTTGGGCGGGATTGGCGACGACGTCTATGTGGTCGACATCGCGACCGACGTAGTGATCGAGAATGTGAATGAAGGGACGGACACGGTCCGGACGGCGCTTGCCGGCTATACGCTCGGCAACAATGTCGAGAACCTGACCTATACCGGATCCGCCAACTTCAGCGGCGCCGGCAATGGTCTCGCCAACACGATCACCGGCGGCGCCGGCAATGATACACTGAACGGTGGGGCAGGTGCGGATACCCTGATCGGTGGTGAGGGCAACGACACCTACATCGTCGATGACGCCGGCGACATCGTCACCGAAGCCGCCGATGAGGGGACCGACACGGTTCGCACGAACCTGGCGAGCTATACGCTTACCGGCAATGTCGAGAACCTGAGCTTTACCGGCATAGGAACTTTCGCTGGTACCGGTAACAATCTCCACAACACGATCACGGGTGGCGCTGCCGGCGATACGCTTTCCGGCGACGCCGGCAATGACACGCTGAATGGTGGGGCCGGTACGGACAGCTTGATTGGCGGTGAGGGCGACGACACTTACATCGTCGACAATGCTGCCGACGTCATCACCGAAGCTGCCGACCAGGGAACTGACACGGTTCGCGCGACATCGGCAAGCTATACGCTTGGGGCCAATCTCGAGAATCTCACCTATGTCGGAACGGCGGCCTTTGCCGGAATAGGCAATGATCTCGCCAATACGATCCAGGGCGGGGCAGGTGCCGATACCCTGGACGGTAAGGCGGGTGCGGACAGTTTGATCGGCGGTGCGGGCAACGACACTTATATTGTCGATGACGTTGGCGACGTGGTCACCGAAGGACTGAATGCAGGAACCGATCTGATCAAGACGGTGCTTTCAAGCTATACGCTCGGCACCAATGTCGAGAACCTGCAATATACGGGATCCGCCAGCTTCACCGGCACCGGCAATGCGCTTGTCAACACGATCACCGGCGGCGCCGGCAACGACACGCTTGACGGCGGCATCGGCAATGACACGCTTTCCGGCGGCGCCGGCAACGACACATTGATCGGCGGGGCCGGTTCCGACACGATGTCGGGCGGGAAGGACGACGACATCTATGTGGTCGATATTGCGACCGACGTGGTGATCGAGAATGCGAATGAAGGGACGGACACGGTCCAGACGGCGCTTGCCGGCTATACGCTCGGCAACAATGTCGAGAACCTGACCTACACGGGATCCGCCAGCTTCACCGGCACCGGCAATGCGCTCGCCAACACGATCACCGGCGGCGCCTTCAATGACACGCTGAATGGCGGGGCCGGTGCGGATACCCTAATCGGCGGTGAGGGCAACGACACCTACATCGTCGACCATGTCGGCGACCTCGTCACCGAAGCTGCCGACGAAGGAACCGATACGGTTCGCACGACATTGGCAAGCTATACACTTGGCAGCGATGTCGAGAACCTCACCAATATCGGCACGGCAGCCTTCGTCGGGACAGGCAATACGCTGAACAATATTCTGACCGGGGGGGTGGGGGTCGACACGCTAACGGGCGCCGCGGGCGACGATACCTATGTCATCTCCACCGGTGACATCGTCATCGAGAATGTCGACGAGGGTACCGACACGGTGCAGACGGCCCTGACTGCCTATACGCTGGGGGTCAATGTCGAGAACCTCACCTACATCGGAACGGCCGCGTTTACTGGCACCGGCAATGCGCTCGATAACGTCCTCAAGGGCGGTGTTGCTGCCGACAAGCTCATGGGGGCTGCAGGCAACGACACACTGATCGGAGGCGGCGGTTCCGACACGATGTTGGGCGGAATTGGCGACGACGTTTACGTCGTCGATATTGCGACTGACATCGTGATCGAGAATGCGAACGAGGGGACGGATACGGTCCAGACGGCGCTTGTCGGCTACACGCTCGGCAACAATGTCGAGAACCTGAGCTACACCGGCTCCGCCAGCTTCATCGGCACCGGCAATGCGCTCGCCAACACGATCACCGGCGGCGCCGGCAATGATACACTGAATGGCGGCGCAGATGCGGATACCTTGATCGGTGGTGCGGGCAACGACACCTATATCGTCGACGATGCCGGCGACATCGTCACCGAAGCCGCCGACGCAGGGACCGATACGGTTCGCACGAACCTGGCGAGCTATACGCTTGCCGCCAATGTCGAGAACCTGAGCTTTGCCGGCACGGCAGCCTTTGCCGGAACAGGCAATGATCTCGACAACACGCTCACGGGCGGCGCTGCTGCCGATACGCTTTCCGGCGACGCCGGCAATGACACGCTGAATGGTGGGGCCGGTACGGACAGCTTGATTGGCGGTGAGGGTGACGACACCTACATCGTCGACAATGCCGGCGACATCGTCACCGAAAGCGCCGATGAGGGAGCCGACACGGTTCGCACGACACTGACGAGCTATACGCTTGGCAGCGACGTCGAGAACCTGAGCTTTGTCGGCACGGCAGCCTTTGCCGGGACGGGCAATAGCCTCGCCAATACGATCACCGGCGGCGCCGGCAATGATACGCTTGATGGCGCGGCTGGTGCAGATACCTTGATCGGTGGTGCGGGCAACGACACCTATATCATCGACAATGCCGGTGACATCGTCACCGAAGCGGCCGTCGTCGGTATCGACACGGTTCGCACGACGCTGGCCGCCTACACACTGGGGGCGAATGTCGAGAACCTGCTCTTTACGGGATCCGGCAGCTTCACCGGCACCGGCAATGCGCTCGCCAATACGATCACCGGCGGCGCCGGCAACGACACGCTGGACGGCGGCGCCGGCAACGACACGCTTGACGGTGGTGCCGGCAACGACATCTATGTGGTCGACAGTGCCAGCGACATGATCAAGGAGGCGGTCGGCGCCGGCACCGACGAAATCCGTACGGCGCTTGCAGCCTATTCGATAGCCGCATTGGTCAATGTTGAGAACCTGACCTATACGGGATCCGCCAACTTCACCGGCACCGGCAATGCGCTCGTCAACACAATCACCGGCGGCGCCGGCAACGATCTGCTGAATGGCGGGGGCGGTGCGGATACCCTGATCGGCGGTGAGGGCAACGACACCTATATCGTCGACGATGCCGGCGACCTCGTCACCGAAGCCGCCGACGCGGGGATCGACACGGTTCGCACGACACTGGCAAGCTATACGCTTGGCAGCGATGTCGAGAACCTCACCTACATCAACACGGTAGCCTTTGTCGGAACAGGCAATGATCTCGACAACACGATCACGGGTGGCGCTGCCGCCGATACGCTTTCCGGCGGTGTCGGCAACGATACGCTGAATGGTGGGGGCGGGGCCGATCGCTTGATCGGCGGGGCGGGCGACGACACCTATATCGTCGATCATGCCGGCGACATCGTCACCGAAGCCGCCAGCGCCGGGACCGACACGGTTCGCTCGACCCTGGCAAGCTATACGCTTGGCAGCGATGTCGAACATCTCACCTACATCGGCACGGCAGCCTTTGTCGGGATAGGCAATAGCCTCGACAACACGATCACAGGTGGCGCTGCCGCCGATACGCTTGCCGGCGGCGACGGCAATGATACGCTGAATGGTGGAGCCGGGGCCGATCGTTTGATCGGCGGGACAGGCGACGACACCTATATCGTCGACAATGCCGGCGACATGGTCACCGAAGCGGCCGACGCAGGGACCGACACGGTTCGCACGACACTGGCAGGCTATACGCTCGGCAACAATGTCGAGAACCTGACCTATACGGGATCGGCCAACTTCAGCGGCGCCGGCAATGGTCTCGCCAACACGATCACCGGCGGCGCCGGCAATGATACGCTGAATGGCGCGGCAGGGGCGGACACCTTGATCGGTGGTGCGGGCAACGACACCTACATCGTCGATAATGCCGGCGACGTCGTCACCGAAGCCGCCGACGCTGGGACCGACACGGTTCGCACGATACTGGCCGCCTACACGTTGGAGACCAATGTCGAGAACCTCACATTTATCGGAACGGGGCCCTTTGCCGGAACAGGGAATGCGCTGAACAACGTTATCGTCGGCGGCAGTGGTTCAAATACACTGACGGGTGGCGCCGGCAACGATACCCTCACTGGCGGGGCGGCAGCCGATGTCTTCGTTTATTCGTCGAACTGGGGCCACGATACGATCACCAACTTCGTGGCAACCGGCTCCGCACATGACGCAATCTCGATCGACCACAACATTTTCGTCGATTGGGAATCGCTTTTTGCGGCAAGCGAGCAGTCCGGGAATGATACAGTTATCACGGCCGATTCCGACAACACCATAACGTTGAGGAATGTCGCCCTTTCAAGCCTGCAGTCGTGGGACTTCTTGTTTGCTTGAGCGTTGCTCGGAGCTCGCGGCACATTTTTGCCGAACGTCGTTGCGGGCGTAGCCCTTTCGATCAACGGCAGGCACTGCTGCAAGGTTAGGGCACGTCGCGTAAAAGTGCGCGGCGTGCAATCTCTCAAGTGCAGGAACGAAAACCAGGATCCTGTCGATTAGATGGAACCCGTGCCATCTCGGACCGTTCTCCAAGCTGACGGGAGAATACGCATGTCGAAAACCCTGCTCTACGGCGCGACCAAGATCGACGAGACGAACGGCGCCTATTCGCCGATCGAAAGCCTGGCCGCATTCCAGTGGAAGAATCGCGTCTTCATTCTTTTCGCCGACAGGGACAATGCCCGCGCGGCGCGCCAGGAAAACCAGCTGCTGGCCGACCGCAGCGCGCTCGATGAGCGCGATATGGTGGTGCTGAAGGTTTCGGGCGGCAAGGTCCGGGCGCTTTTCGGCGCTGCCGATGGCCTCGACGGCGAAGCGATCCGCTGCGATCTCGATGCGCCGGAGACGGGTGAATTCGCCGCCTTCCTTGTCGGCAAGGACGGCACCGTCAAGCTCAAGGTCAGCGAGCCGATCAACAGTGGCGAGCTCTTCGTCATTATCGACAGTATGCCGCTGCGCGCTGCCGAGACGCTGAAGTCGGACAAATAGTCCCGACGAACATTGCAAACATAAAAGGGAGGCGGTCATGTCCGTGCCCAACGAACCCATTCCCGATCAGCCGCCGATGCCGGCACCCGGTTGGAAGCCGGTGCCGCCGATCACCGAGCCGGAGCCGGACCGGCTTCCGGACGAGGCGCCTGTTCCAAATCCGGATGAAAACGACGAGCCGGCCAAGCACGTTTCGGAGACTTAAAGGAAGATCTGCCGCTCGGCGCCGACGAGTTCCTGCAGGAAATCGACGACGCTTCTGACGCGAACGAGGTCACGCGCCGTTTCGTGATAGGTCGTCCAATAGGCGCGCCGGATCGAAATGTCAGGCAGGATGCGCTGCAATTCCGGGTACTGCCGGGCGATATAATCGTGCAAGATGCCGATGCCGGCGCCTGATCGCACCGCCTCCGTCTGGCCGATCGCCGTCGAGATTTCGAAGCCGGCGTCCCAGCTGCGCATTACCTCGCCGGAGAAATTCAACGAGGCGGTGAAGATCAGATCCTCGACATAGCCGATGCGCGGATGCGCCTTCAGCGCCTCGACGTCGCCGGGTCTGCCGTGTGAGGCGAGGTAGTCGCGCGAGGCATAGAGGCCGAGCGTATAGTCCGTCAGCTTGGAGGAGACGAGCCGGCCCTGTTCGGGACGTTCCAGCGTGATCGCGATATCGGCCTCACGCTGCGACAGCGAGAAGGAGCGCGGCACCGGCACGAGCTGGATCTTCAGCTCCGGGTGGCGTTCGATCAGCCTGCCCATGCGCGGCGCAAGAAAGGAGACGCCGAAACCGTCAGGTGCGCCGACGCGCACCGTCCCGGCGATCGCCGTGTCGGTGTGGCCGAGATTGGCCTGCGCCGCGAGCATTTCGGTTTCCATCCGCTCGGCGGCATTAAGGAAGATGCCACCTTCCGCCGTCAGCTCGCAGCCGTTCGTGCGACGGACGAAGAGCCGCGTCTTCAGTGCCGCTTCGAGCGACGTCAGCCGGCGCGAAAGCGTGGCGTGATTAAGCCCCAGGCGTTTCGAAGCGGCAAGGATCTGTCCGGTTCGGGCGACGGCCAGGAAAATGCGAACGTCATCCCAGTTCATCACTTGGCCCGCATTGCAATCGGGTCGACATCGATCAGCGTCAGCGACGTCACCATGCCGGCCGTCTCGCTTTTATATTTGAGGAAATGCGGTGTCCGCAGGTGCGCCTCATAGGCCTCCCGGTCGGCGTAGACTTCGAGAATACGAACGCGGCTTGGAGCTTCGCGGATGGAAACAGCGCTCAGCGAAAGGACGCCGTCTTCCAGCGCGACCGAAGCCTCGATTTCCTCCGCAAGCAATGCGCGATAGGCTTCAAGCCTCTCGGCGGCGATCTCCAGCTCCGCCATTCGCACGACCGGATTTCGGCTCATCGATGGGTCCTCCTGAGTTTGACTTGTCGGCATGCCGCGCCAAGTTTGGGAGCAGCAGCGCCTGCATCTGAACTATAAAACGTGCACAACGGTTGCTTATATCAACGCATTGATTTGTGCAAATTGAAGTGCGATTGTAGGCCATCCAAACAGGAGGAACATCCATGCGTGAGATCGGACATTTCATCGGCGGCAAGCAGGTCGCCGGCACCAGCGGCCGCGTCAGCAACGTCTACAATCCGGCGACCGGCGAAGTGCAGGCGACCGTCGCCCTCGCCAGCGTCGAGGAGCTTCGCGCCGCCGTCGAGAACGCCAAGGCCGCGCAGCCGAAATGGGCTGCCACCAACCCGCAGCGCCGCGCTCGCGTCTTCTTCAAGTTCGTCGAGCTCCTGAACAAGCATATGGACGAACTTGCCGAATTGATTTCGAAAGAACATGGCAAGACGATCGAGGACGCCAAGGGCGACGTCGTTCGAGGCCTCGAAGTCTGCGAATTCGTCTGCGGCATCCCGCATCTCGCCAAGGGCGAATTCACCGAGGGCGCGGGTCCGGCGATCGACATGTATTCGATCCGCCAGCCGGTCGGCATCGGCGCCGGCATCACGCCTTTCAATTTCCCCGGCATGATCCCGATGTGGATGTTCGCGCCGGCGATCGCCTGCGGCAATGCCTTCATCCTGAAGCCCTCCGAGCGTGATCCGTCCCTGCCGATCCGTCTCGCCGAACTGATGATCGAAGCCGGTCTTCCCGCCGGCATCCTCAATGTCGTCAACGGCGACAAGGGCGCCGTCGACGCCATCCTCACCGATCCGGATATCGGCGCCGTCTCCTTCGTCGGCTCGACGCCGATCGCCCGCTACGTCTACGGCACGGCGGCGATGAACGGCAAACGCGCCCAGTGCTTCGGCGGCGCGAAGAACCATATGATCATCATGCCGGATGCCGACATGGACCAAGCCGTCAACGCGCTGATGGGCGCCGGCTACGGGTCGGCCGGCGAGCGCTGCATGGCGATCTCGGTTGCCGTCCCGGTCGGCGAGGAGACCGCCAACCGCCTGGTCGAGAAGCTGACGCCGAAGATCGAATCGCTGCGCATCGGCCCTTACACAGACGAGAAGGCCGACATGGGCCCGCTCGTCACCAAGGAAGCCTATAACCGTGTTCGCGGCTTGATCGACCGCGGCATCGAGGAAGGAGCCAAGCTCGTCGTCGACGGTCGCGACTTCAAGCTCCAAGGCTATGAAGACGGCTATTTCGTCGGCGGTTGCCTGTTCGATCACGTGACGCCCCAGATGGACATCTACAAGACCGAAATCTTCGGGCCTGTTCTCTCCGTCGTTCGCGCCCAGAACTATGAAGAAGCGCTGTCGCTGCCGATGAAGCACGAATACGGCAACGGCGTCGCGATCTACACCCGCGACGGCGACGCTGCCCGCGATTTCGCCTCGCGCGTCAATATCGGCATGATCGGCGTCAACGTTCCGATCCCGGTTCCGCTCGCCTACCACTCCTTCGGCGGCTGGAAGGCATCGAGCTTCGGCGACCTCAACCAGCACGGCACGGATTCGATCAAGTTCTGGACGAAGACCAAGACCGTCACCGCCCGCTGGCCTTCCGGCATCAAGAGCGGCGCAGAATTCGTCATGCCGACGATGAAGTAATCTGGACGATCACTCGACCTGCAATTCGGGGGCCCTGTGGCCCCCGTTTCATTTGAGCGTTGGCAGCCATTTTGGACTACAACCAGAAGACCACGGAGCAGGATTGACGTTGTGGCAAATGGCCTCATAAGCTGAATGCGAATTTCATATTTTGGAATTGTTCAAAACTGTCAAACCGCCTATATACGTCTGAACAGGCACGAGTCAGGAGATCGGCATGCGGTTGACGAAGCAGACCAACTATGCGGTTCGCATGTTGATGTATTGTGCTGCCAACGAAGGGCAGCTGAGCCGGATTCCGGAAATTGCCAAAGCCTACGGGGTTTCCGAACTCTTTCTTTTCAAGATCCTCCAGCCGCTGAACAAGGCCGGCCTGGTGGAGACGGTCCGCGGCCGCAACGGCGGCGTGCGCCTGGGCAAGCCGGCGGCCGAAATCACGCTCTTCGACGTTGTCCGGGTCACGGAAGACAATTTTGCCATGGCCGAATGCTTCGAGGATGATGGCATGGTCGAATGCCCGCTGGTCGACAGCTGTGGCTTGAACTCGGCGCTGCGCAAGGCGCTCAACGCCTTCTTCGGCGTGCTCTCGGAATATTCGATCGACGACCTCGTCAAGGCCCGTCCCCAGATCAATTTCCTCCTCGGTATCACCGGCGAGCACCACTACCGCAAGCCGGCGGCCGTTGCCCCCGCCGCCTGATTGCAAGAAACAGGTCTGACTTATGAACCCGCGGTTGCCTCGGCAATCGCGGTTTTTGTTTGCGGCGTCTGGTTGTGCTTAGGGATGCTGAAATGTCCAACATGCGCTGCTGAGAGGGCGCAATTATCCAAAATGCGACGAAATGCCGGACATTTTTGTCTGAAAATTTCCGAATGAGGCTGATTTTTGACGAAAAATTTCTAAAATTGTCCAGCTGGAAAAATTTTCTCCGTAGCCCGTTGCTTTCAGTAGATAAATGTCGTTCCATCGACCGTCGATCGGGATGCCTTTGTGGTCTCCAGACATCAAAAAAGAACAACCGGGAAACAATATTATGAAAAAGATCTCTGTCATGCTGGCAGCGACGGCCCTGATTTCGGTCATGGCGACGTCGGCCTGGTCCAAGACCCTTGTTTATTGCTCCGAGGGTTCGCCGGAAGGCTTCGACCCGAGCCTCTATACGGCAGGCACGACCTTCGACGCGTCCTCGCGCACCGTCTACAGCCGCCTCGTCGAATTCAAGCATGGCGGCACCGAGATCGAACCCGGTTTGGCCGACAGCTGGAGCGTTTCGGACGACGGCAAGGAATACACTTTCAAACTTCATCCCGGCGTCAAGTTCCATACCACCGACTTCTTCACGCCGACGCGCGATTTCAACGCCGACGACGTCGTCTTCTCCTTCGAGCGCCAGCTGAAGTCCGACAATCCGTGGAACAAGTATGTCGAGGGCGGTTCTTACGAATACGCCGCCGGCATGGGCTTCCCGGAACTGATCAAGTCGGTCGAGAAGGTCGATGACCTTACGGTGAAGTTCACGCTCAACCATCCCGAAGCGCCGTTCCTGGCCGACCTCGCCATGGACTTTGCTTCCATAATGTCGAAGGAATATGCCGACAAGCTTGCCGCGGACGGCAAGATGGCGCAGCTGAACCAGCAGCCGCTCGGCACCGGCCCCTACACCTTCGTCGCTTACCAGCCGGATGCCGTCATTCGTTACAAGGCGAACGAAACCTACTTCAAGGGCAAGGAAAAGATCGACGATCTGGTGTTCGCCATCACCTCCGACGCTGCGGTGCGTGCGCAGAAGCTGAAGGCCGGTGAGTGCCACCTGATCCCCTATCCGAACGCAGCCGATGTTCCGGAGCTGAAGAAGGATAAGAACCTGACGGTTCTCGAGCAGCCTGGCCTCAACGTCAGCTATCTCGCCTACAACACGCAGATGGCGCCGTTCGACGAGCCCGAAGTCCGCCGTGCGCTCAACATGGCGATCAACAAGCAGGCGATCGTCGACGCCGTCTTCCAGGGTGCGGCGACCGTTGCCAAGAACCCGATCCCGCCGACGATGTGGTCCTATAACGACGCCGTTCAGGACGAGAAATACGATCCGGATGCTGCCAAGAAGGCGCTCGCCGATGCCGGCGTCAAGGACCTCAGTATGAAGGTCTGGGCGATGCCTGTGTCGCGTCCCTACATGCTGAACGCACGCCGTGCCGCCGAACTGATCCAGGCGGATTTTGCCAAGATCGGCGTCAAGGTCGAGATCGTCACGCATGAATGGGCCGAATATCTGAAGCTTTCCTCCGACGTGAAGCGCGACGGCGCCGTCATCCTCGGCTGGACCGGCGACAACGGCGATCCCGACAACTTCATGGATACGCTGCTCGGCTGCGATGCCGTCGGCGGCAACAACCGCGCCCAGTGGTGCAACAAGGAATATGACGACCTGATGACCAAGGCCAAGCTGACCGCAGATGTCGGCGAGCGTACCAAGGCCTACGAGCAGGCGCAGCTGATCTTCAAGAAGGAAGCCCCCTGGGCGACTCTCGACCACTCGCTCGTCTTCGTTCCGATGAGCAAGAAGGTCTCGGGCTTCAAGATGGACCCGCTCGGCATTCACCGTTTCGACGGCGTCGACGTATCCGAATAACAAGAATAATGTAAAAATGCCCGGCAGAGCTGGGCACAGCCGGCGGTCAGGACCCTCCTGACCGCCGGAAACTATTGGACATCTGCCATGTTGCGCTTTTTCATCGGCCGCCTTGCGGTGCTGATCCCGACATTCCTCGGCGTTTCCCTGATTGCCTTCTCTTTCATCCGCCTGCTGCCCGGAGATCCCGTGATGCTGCTCTCGGGTGAACGCGTCATGGCGCCGGAGCGGCACGCCCAGATCATGCACGATCTCGGTTTCGACCGGCCCATGTATATGCAGTATTTCGATTATCTCGGAAAAGTGCTGCAGGGCGATCTCGGCACCTCGATCGTCACCAAGCGGCCGGTCCTCGGCGAATTCCTGACATTGTTTCCGGCAACGCTGGAACTGTCCTTCTGCGCCATCATCCTCGCCGTCTGTCTTGGCGTGCCCGCCGGCGTCTTTGCGGCCGTCAAGCGAGGCACGTGGTTCGATCAGAGCGTGATGGGTGTCGCCCTCGTCGGTTACTCCATGCCGATTTTCTGGTGGGGTCTGCTGCTCATCATCTTCTTCTCCGGCTATCTCGGCTGGACGCCGGTTTCCGGCCGTATCTCGCTGATGTATTTCTTCAAGCCGGTGACCGGATTCATGCTGATCGACAGCCTGCTGTCAGGTCAGAAGGGGGCCTTTTCCTCGGCCGTCAGCTATCTCATTCTGCCGACCATCGTGCTGGCGACCATCCCGCTCGCCGTGATCGCCCGCCAGACGCGCTCGGCCATGCTTGAGGTTCTCGGCGAGGACTATGTCCGCACCGCACGCTCGAAAGGTTTGAAGCCGCTGCGCGTCGTCGGCGTGCATGCGCTGCGCAATGCAATGATCCCCGTCATCACCACGATCGGCCTACAGATCGGTGTCCTTCTTGCCGGCGCCATCCTCACCGAGACGATCTTCTCCTGGCCGGGCATCGGCAAATGGATGGTCGATTCGGTGTTCAAGCGCGATTACGCGGTGGTGCAGGGCGGCCTTCTCCTGATCGCCGGCGTCATCATGCTGGTCAATCTGATTGTTGACGTCCTCTACGGCTTCATCAATCCGCGCATTCGTCACTAGGAGCGGTCCATGAGCACGGTCACCGTCAAAACCGGCCAGCCATCCGCTCTTGCGGAATTCTGGCATTATTTCTCCCGTAACAAGGGTGCCGTCATCGGCCTCGTTGTTTTCGTCATCATCCTCGTCGTTGCGATCTTTGCACCGGTTTTTGCGCCGCATGCGCCGAACGAGCAGAATCGAGAAGTGCTCTTGGCAGTGCCGGCCTGGATGGAAGGAGGCCACGCCTCCTTTCCGCTCGGAACGGATGCCGTCGGCCGCGATATCCTCTCGCGGCTGATCTACGGCGCGCGGTTCTCGCTCTTCATCGGCGTCGTGGTCGTCACGCTTTCAGTCATATGCGGCGTGCTGATCGGCCTCGTCGCCGGTTATTTCCGCGGCCGGATCGATACCGCCATCATGCGCCTGATGGACATCATCCTGGCCTTCCCGTCGCTGCTGCTCGCGCTCGTGCTGGTGGCGGTCCTGGGTCCCGGCCTTACCAATGCGATGATCGCGATTTCGCTGGTTAACCAGCCGCATTTCGTGCGGTTGACCCGCGCCTCGGTCATTTCCGAGCGTGAGAAGGAATATGTGATCGCCTCGCGCGTCGCCGGCGCGGGAACGCTGCGCTTGATGTTCAAGACGATCCTGCCGAACTGTCTCGGGCCGCTGATCGTGCAGGCGACGCTCGCCTTTTCGGCGGCGATCCTCGATGCCGCCGCCCTCGGCTTTCTCGGTATGGGCGCCCAGCCGCCGACACCCGAATGGGGCACCATGCTTGCCGAATCCCGCGAATTTATCTCGCGCGCTTGGTGGGTCGTAACGTTCCCGGGTCTTGCCATCCTCGTCACCGTTCTCGCCATCAACCTGATGGGCGATGGCCTGCGCGATGCGCTTGACCCCAAACTGAAGAGGTCGTGATGCCGCTCCTCGAAATCGAAAATCTGACTGTCGAGTTCCAGACGTCATCCGGTCTTTTCCGCGCCGTCGACGGCGTGTCGCTGTCCTGCGACAAGGGCGAGATCCTGTCGGTCGTCGGTGAATCCGGTTCGGGCAAATCCGTTGCCATGCTGGCCCTGATGGGCCTTCTGCCCTGGACCGCCAGGATCACCGCCGACCGCATGCAGTTCGACGGCCAGGATCTGCGCGGCATCTCCGCCCGCCGGCGCCGCCGGATCGTCGGCAAGGAGATGGCGATGATATTCCAGGAGCCGATGTCGAGCCTGAACCCGTGCTTCACGGTCGGCTTCCAGCTCGGCGAGACGCTACGCGTCCACATGGGCCTCAACCGGAAAGAGCGCCGCGAGCGGTCGATCGAGCTCCTGAGCCTCGTCGGCATTCCGGCGCCGGAGGACCGCCTGTCGAACTTCCCGCACCAGATGTCGGGCGGCATGAGCCAGCGCGTCATGATCGCCATGGCGCTCGCCTGCAATCCGAAGCTCCTCATCGCCGACGAGCCGACGACCGCGCTCGACGTGACGATCCAGGCGCAGATCCTCGATCTGCTCGTGCGCTTGCAGAAGGAGCAGGGCATGGCGCTGGTGCTGATCACTCATGACATGGGCGTCGTCGCCGAAACCGCCGAACGCGTGCAGGTACAATATGCCGGCCAGAAGGTCGAGGAGCAGCCGGTGAAGGCACTGTTCCGTGACCCGCATCATCCCTATACGGCAGCCCTGCTCGCCGCCCTGCCGGAGCGCGCTCAGGTCGGCCATCGTCTGCCTTCAATCGCCGGCGTCGTTCCCGGCCAGCACGGCCGCCCGACGGGCTGTCTCTTCGCCCCGCGCTGCGGCTATGCAACGGTCGAATGCGAGCGCGGTGTGGTGCGCCAGGGACCCGAACTCGGGCTGGCGTTGTGCAACTATCCTTTGAAGGACGGCAAACCGCTCGGGCACCGCGGCGTCATGGCCAATGAAACTGCAGGAGACCTGGTATGACAGGCGCTGTTCTCGAGGGCAGAGATCTCGCCCGTTTCTACACCGTCAACCGTGGTCTCTTCAAAGCCGACGCCACGGTCAAGGCGCTGAACGGCGTCAGCTTCAGCCTCCATTCCGGCAAGACGCTCGCCGTCGTCGGCGAATCCGGCTGCGGCAAGTCGACGCTCGCCCGTCTGGTCACGATGATCGAGGATCCGACGGCCGGCGAATTGCTGATCGACGGCAAGCCGGCGCGGGTCGGCGACCGCAGCCTGCGCAGCCAGGTGCAGATCGTTTTCCAGAATCCCTATGGCTCGCTCAACCCGCGCCAGAAGGTCGGTGCAATTCTGGACGAGCCGCTGAAGATCAATACCGATCTCGATGCCAGCGCCCGCCGCCGCAAGGTGGAGGAGATGATGGCCCGCGTCGGCCTGCGCCCGGAACATCACGGCCGCTATCCTCATATGTTCTCCGGCGGCCAACGCCAGCGCATCGCCATTGCCCGCGCGCTGATGCTGCGGCCGAAGGTGCTGGTGCTCGACGAACCGGTTTCGGCCCTTGACCTGTCGATCCAGGCGCAGGTGCTGAACTTGCTTATGGACCTGCAGAAGGAGATGGGTCTTGCCTATCTCTTCATCTCGCACGGCCTTTCCGTTGTCCACCACATTGCCGACGAGGTGATGGTGATGTATCTCGGCCGCCCGATCGAAACCGGTCCTGCCGCCGAAGTCTTCGCCCGACCGCGCCATCCCTATACGGCCGCCTTGCTGTCGGCGACCCCGATCGCCGATCCCGAGCGCGAGAAGAACCGCATCCGCCTGCAGGGTGAACTGCCGTCGCCGCTGAAGCCGCCGTCCGGCTGCCACTTCAATCCGCGCTGCTGGAAGGCGCAGGACTATTGTCGTCAGGTTTCTCCCGAATTAAGTGGAGAAGGCGCACAACAATACGCCTGTCATTTCCCGCTCGACTGAGCGGGAAGCCGCCGTGAGAGGAAACATGCAGGACGATCGGATCAACAGACCTCATGCGATCATTGTCATGGGGGTCAGCGGTTGTGGCAAATCCTCGGTCGGCGAGAAACTTGCTGAGGCCTTGCATCTGGCCTTCGTCGAAGGTGATGCGCTTCATCCGGCCGCCAATGTCGAGAAGATGTCGAAGGGCATTCCGCTGACCGACGAGGATCGGATGCCCTGGCTTGACCTGATCGGCAAACGGATGCAGGCCTCGCTGGAAAGAGGCGAGGGTATCATCGTCTCCTGTTCGGCGCTGAAACGTACCTATCGCGACAGGCTGAGGGCTGCTGCCGGCGGCAATCTGTTCTTCGTCTATCTCGAAGGATCCAAGGCGCTGCTGACGAAGCGCATGGGCGAGCGCAAGGGGCATTTCATGCCCATCTCGCTGCTCGAAAGTCAGCTGGCGACACTCGAGGTGCCGACAGGCGAACCCGGTGTCGTCACCGTCGATATCGACGATACGATCGACGGCATTGCGGCAACGGCCCTCAGCGGGCTCTCCACCCTCGGTGTCATGGCTTGAAGCGCTGCGGCGAGTAAGCCGAGATATCGATGAACGGCGTTTCGCCGCTGATGAGTTCCGCAAGCACGCGGCCGGTCACCGGCCCGAGCGTCAGTCCGTGATGGGCGTGGCCGAAGGCGAACCACAGGCCCTGATGGCGCGGCGCCTTGCCGATGATAGGCATCATGTCCGGCGTGCAGGGGCGCGCGCCCATCCATGGTTCGGGATCGAGCCTGCCTCCGAGAGGGAAGATCGTACGCGCCACGGCTTCGGCCCGGTCGAGCTGCACCGGCGTCTTCGGCGCGTCGAGCGTTGCGAACTCCGCCCCCGTCGTCAGGCGGATGCCGCGGCTCATCGGCGCCAGCAAATAGCCACGCTCGGCATCGAGGATCCAATTGTTGAGCACGGCATTGCCCTTGGCGGCATAATGCATGTGATAGCCGCGCTTGACGCCGAGCGGAAAGGAATAACCGAGCCGGCGCGTCGAGACGGCTGCCCAAGGGCCGAGCGCGAGGACCGCATCCTCGGCTTCGAGCGCGCCCTCGCTGGTCATGATCTTCCAGCCGGCGCCGAACTGGCCGAGCGAGGCGGCGTCGCCGGTGACGAAGCGGCCACCGAGGCTTTCGAAATAGCGGCGATAGGCCGATGTCAGCGCATGCGGATCGAGCACCGACCAGGGATCGCGCCAGCGGATGCCGCCGGCGAAACGGACGATCATATCGGGTTCCATGCGGGCGATATCGGCCGACGTCAGGCTGTCATAGGTCACGCCGAATTCATTCTGCCAAAGGGCGGCCTCCGCAAGGGCCTCGTCGCGTTTGGCCTCCGTCCGGAAGATCTTCATCCAGCCGTCCTTGCGGATCAGCGCCTGCGCCTGGGAGGCCTCGATCAGGTCCTTGTGCTCGGCAATCGAATTTTCGATCAGCGGCGCATAGGCACGGGTGATTGCCGCGTGTCGCCGCGCATTCGAATTCCACCAGTAACGGGCGAGAAAGGCGAGCTGGCTCGGCAGCGTTCTGAGATGATAATGCGCATCGATGCGGTTGTTGAGCGCATAACGCATGAGCAGCCCGAGCTGCTGGGGAAAGCCGTAAGGTGCCACCCCTTCGCGCTGGATCAGGCCGGCATTGCCGAAGGAGGTTTCGTTGCCCGGATCCTTGCGGTCGATCAGCATCACCTGCCGGCCGCGTCGCTGCAGATGGATGGCGGTGGACACCCCGACGATGCCGGCGCCGAGCACGATTGCGTTTTTCGTCATTCCCCCTGCATTCCGCTCTGTTATCGCAGTGAAAATGCCCCTGCCGATAGTGGCGTGCAAACGAAAATTCGCATCATTTCAAAATCATTGCGCTTTTTAGTGCGGCATTCTCGGCCTTTACGCGCACATGCAGGATCGCAGCGTTGAAAAGGGAAAAGACGATCGCATAGACGGGCAGGCCGAAGGTCAGCGGAAGGATGGCGATCTCGCCGACGACGACCACATAGTTCGGATGCCGCAGGAAACGGTAGGGGCCGGAGCTGACGAGCGGCACACCCGGCAAGATCACGATGCGTGTCGTCCAGCGATCCTTCAGCGTCGCCAGCACCCAGAGGCGCAGCGCCTGCAGCCCCATAAATATCGCCAACCAGAAGGGCTCGACCGGCCTGCCGGGCGCCAGCAGCCAGAGGCCAATGATCCAGGCCGCGTGCAGTGCCACCATCATGGGATAGTGCTCGGGCGCGACCTCTCTGGCACCTCTGGCACGAAGGGCGGCAGTGTTGCGCCGGGCAAGTACGAGCTCGCTCAGCCGCTGCAGCGTCACGAATGTCAGGAGCGCGATCGACGGCCACATCATGCCGCCCTCCGCAGCGTCACGCAGCTGGCCGAAAAACCCGGTCCCATGGCGATCATCGCCGCTCGCTCCGGCAGTCCGGCGCGGATTACCCGCTCCAGTACGAACAGCACGGTGGGCGAAGACATGTTGCCATATTCGGCAAGCACGCCTCGTTCGTGATCGAGCGTGCCGGGTGTCAGTGAAAGCGCGCTCTCCATTGCGGCCAGCACCTTCATGCCGCCGGGGTGGCAGATGAAACGGTCGATGTCTGCCAGTTCCAGCCCGTTTCGCGCCAGAATGGCCGTCACCGCCGGGGCGAGTTCCCGTTCGGCGAAGGGCGGCAAGGATTGCGCCAGCACGATGCCGAAGCCGCCATCGTCGATCTTCCAGCCCATGATGTCGAGCGTGTCCGGGAAGAGATGCTCGCCGGTTGATTCCACCTCGGCCAGCCCGCCTTCGCCGGCGCGGAGCACGCAGGCGGCCGCGCCGTCGCCGAACAGCGCCGTCGCGATGATGTTCGGCCGCGTCAGCTCGTCCAGCCGGAAGGCGAGCGTGCAAAGCTCGATCGAGACGAAAAGCACGACGGCGCCCGGCCGGCTGCGTGCCAGCCGCGCCGCGACGGCAAAGCCCGAGACGCCGGCGGCGCAGCCGAGCCCGAAGACCGGCACCCGCTCGATATCGGTTCTGAAGCCCATGCGGCGGGCAAGCTGCGCATCGAGGCTCGGCGTCGTAAAACCGGTGGAAGAGACGGTGACGATACAGTCGACATCACAGGCGCTGAGGTCCGCCCGGCGAAGTGCCGAGGCGGCCGCCTCGACGAAAAGGGCGCCCGCCACCTCTCCATAGGCCTGCATGCGGTCCTGCCAGCCATGCGTTTCGTCGAACCAGGCAAGCGGCCGCGCCGCATGGCGCTTGTTGATGCCGGCGCTGTCGAAGACGCGAGCTAAATGATGGAAATCCTCGAAACGGCCGGCAAACAGCCGGGCCGAGGCTTCGGCCGCCTGGTTTTGGAAGATGACATGTTCGGGCGTGGCGGTGGCGAGGCTGACGAGTCTGACGGTATCGGTCACGGAATTCTCCTTGTCGTTCCCGGCACAATGCTGAGAACACCCGGTCCCAATGATTTATTCGGCCTCGGGGACTTCACGAAGCAGTGATGGAGAAAATAGAGAGGCAGGCGAATAAAGCCCAGGGCAGCGGTGTTCTCTCCCCGCAACGTCACTCTCGAGGAGTTTTCCCATGACGATCACGACAGTCCGCATTGCTTCCGTCCTTCTCGGCGGCTGCCTTGCCGCTTCGCTCTTGTCCGGCCCGGTCTTTGCTGTCGGCAATGACAACAGCACGATGCCGACCTGCAAGAAGGGTGAGATCTACGACCAGAAGACCAAGAAATGCGTCAAGCAGCAGAGCGCCAATGTTTCGGACGAGAACCGTACCGACTATGCCTATTCGCTGGCCAAGGCCGGCCGTTATGAAGAGGCGCTTGCCATGCTCGATACGGTCAGGAACCAGAACAGCGCCGAGGTGTTGAACTATCGCGGTTACGCCACCCGCAAGCTCGGCCGCACCGACGAAGGCATCTCCTATTACCTGCAGTCGGTGAAGATGGATCCGCAATACGCCAAGGTCCGCGAATATCTCGGCGAAGCCTATGTCATCAAGGGCCGGCTCGATCTTGCCAGAGAGCAGCTGAACACGATCAAGACGATCTGCGGCACGGCTTGCGAGGAATATCAGGATCTGAACGCTGTCATCCTCGATCCATCGAAGATCTGAGAGTAGGCCACTGGCGGGAAATGGAGCCGGGAAAGGATATCCGAATGTCGGTCGCGGACGCTACATTTCCTGCCTATAGTCGCGCGAGAATGGAATCGCCGGTTTGTCAGGCGGTTCCAAGGGATGCAGGATCGGCGGAGGCGGCCATCGCGAGCGAAGCGGATATCAGGAGCGGTCTGACGGAAAACCTGGCCAGGCTCTGGCGTTATGGTCTCGTTCTCTCGCATCAGCGCGATGTCGCCGACGACCTGGTGCAGGCGACCTGCCTTCGCGCGCTCGAGCGCGCCGGCCAGTTCGTTCCCGGCACCCGGCTCGACCGCTGGCTGTTTTCGATCCTGCATTCGATCTGGCTGAACGAGATCCGCTCGCGCCGGGTGCGCCAGGGCCAGGGTTTCGTCGATGCCGGCGAGGCGCTGACGTTCGACGGCGCGCACGATACTGAAACGCATGTGATGGCGGGGCAGGTGCTGAAGCAGGTAGATGCATTGCCCGAGGCGCAGCGGACGGCCGTTTTCCTCGCCTATGTGGAAGGACTTTCCTATCGCGAAGTTGCAGGCATACTGGATATCCCGATCGGGACCGTGATGAGCCGGCTGGCAGCCGCCCGCGCCAGGCTTTCCGGCACCGGACCGGCAGGGGGACGGCAATGAGCACGAAACACACCATTCCCTCCGACGAGGACCTCACAGCCTTCATCGACGGCGAGCTGACCTCGGAAGAGACGGCCCGCATCGAGGCCATCGTCAAGGAAAACGAGAGCGTCGCCGAACGGCTGGAATTCCTGGCGCGCGCCAGTCTGCCGTTCGAGCAGGCTTTCGCTCCGCTCCTCTCCGAAGCCCCGCGGGAAAAACTGGAGGCGATGCTCGCTGCCATTCCTGCGCGCGAGGGCACAAGATCCGCCTCTGCGCCCGCCGCCACCCGCCGCCGCTTGCTCGGCGCGCTCGCCGCCTCGCTTGTGGCCGGCATCGCCATCGACCGCGCCGTCATCGTCATCGGCAAAGGTTTTTTGGCAAAGGACGAAAACAGCGAATGGCGCGCCGTGGTCGCCGACTATATCTCGCTCTATACCGCCGAAACGCTCGCCGGCCCCGTTCCCGGCAGGCAGGATCAGGCCGCCCAGCTCGCCAGTCTTGACGAGAAGCTCGGCCTGTCGCTCTCCCCGGAAGCCGTTTCGCTCCCGGGAGTCGATTTCAAACGCGCCCTGCTACTGCAATATGACGGTAGGGCGCTCGCCCAGATCGCCTATCTCGATCCCGAGACCGGCCCGATGGCACTCTGCATCGTGAAATCCGACGCGGGGCCGAAGGCGCCGGACCTTGAAAACCGCAAGGGAATGAATGTCGTCTACTGGTCGAATGCGACGCATGCGTTCATGCTGATCGGGCATGCTGCGGCGGACAGGATGACGGCGATTGCGGATGGGGTGCGGGGGAGGGTGGCGGTGTGACCGGCCGTTGGCGGCGGCTTTGAGCTGATCAGCCCTGCGATCGATTGCGCCTCAGGAACTGGCCTAGCCGGTTCACGATCTTAAAGGCCCAGAACATCGATATTGAGACCTTGAGGCCGTGGTCGGCAAGGGCGCGCAGCACCTCCTTGTTCTGACGCGATATATTTTGAACGTTCTTGTTCGTGGCGCCCCCTAAGCGCATTCTGACCAAGACTTGCGGGATATAGACTGTTCTGATCCGCGCGACTTCCAAGAATCGCATCATCAGCTCGACGTCGGCTGCAAGCCGATAACGCAGATCAAACCGCCCGAACCGTTCATAGATGGTGCGCCGAACATAGAATGTTGGATGCGGCGGGCACCACCCGCGCGCGAAGAAACCGGGTTTGAACGCACGGGATTTCCAGTAACGGACCTTGCGATCGATGTGCCGGTTGGAAACATAGACGAGATCACCATAGCAGCAGTCATATGCTTCATCATCCAGCGCGGCCGCCACGGTTCCGAGGGAGTCATTGCTCTCGAAAGTGTCGTCCGCATTCAAGAAGCCGATGATGTCGCCGCTCGCAAGACCAATCCCCTTGTTCATGGCCTCATAGATACCTCCGTCCACCTCGGAAAGCACACTGCGGTTCTCCGCCGGCGCCGAAGCGATAATGGCGAGCGTCGAATCTTGTGAGCCGCCATCAATGATGATGTGTTCGAAATTGCGGTAGGTTTGAGCGTCGATGGACCGCAAGGTATCAGCAATTGTCTGCTCGACATTCCAGCAAACGGTGATGAGGCTTATCCGGGGGGAGCTTGGATTGGCAGTATCTGCAGCCATCTAACGGTATCTTGCTCACATTTCAAAAGGCGATAGCACCAACCCGTATCAGACGGAAAGGCACTACCGCAATCGAGTACCGCAAGTTATCCTCGATCAACGCCTGATTGGTGAGCGGCGGCGGCTGCTCCTCTTGCTAAGTGCATTGCATGCGGCCCCATCTATCTGTAGTGAGCACTGTCGAATAGCGATATCACCACGATAAGCTCGTGAGTGCGCGTGGATTTACCGGTTGCAGGAGGTCTCTTGTCTTCGAATAAAAAACTGCGCAAGGGCATCTTGCTCGCCGGTGGCTCGGGCACCCGACTTCATCCGGCGACTCTCGCCATTTCGAAGCAACTTCTTCCGGTTTTCGACAAGCCGATGATCTACTATCCCCTGTCAACGCTGATGCTTGCAGGCATCCGGGATATCCTGATTATCTCCACGCCACAGGACACCCCACGTTTTGAACAGCTGCTGGGTGACGGCGCCCAATGGGGACTAAACCTCCAATATGCCGTGCAGGCCGCACCGGACGGAATTCCCCAGGCATTCTCGATCGGGAGGGAATTCATCGCGCGGGAGGCAACCGCTCTCGTACTGGGAGACAATATCTTCTACGGCAATCTCCTGACTCATGATTTATCCGGGGCTTCCGCGAGATCGGACGAAGCGACGATCTTCGCGTACAAAGTCCACGATCCCGAACGGTATGGGGTGGTGGAGTTTGACGGTGAGGGCAAAGTCCTCAGTCTGGAGGAAAAGCCGTCCAGGCCCCGCTCTTCTTACGCTGTGACGGGCTTATATTTCTACGACAATGACGTGGTTGACATTGCAGCCGGTTTGAAACCCTCGCCGCGCGGTGAAACCGAAATTACCGATATCAATCGGCATTATCTGTCGGCCGGCAGGCTGAATGTTGCCGTCTTGGGCAGAGGACATGCCTGGCTTGATACGGGCACGCACGATTCACTCCTTGAAGCCAGTCAGTTCATTGCCACCATCGAGCGGCGCCAGGGGCTGAAGATTGCCTGCCCCGAAGAAATCGCCTTTCATTTGGGATACATAGATGCCGAGCAGTTGCTAAGACTTGCGGCTCCACTTGAAAAGAGCTCTTACGGTCGATACCTCATCAGCCTGGTGCGGGAACCAGCTCCGCATTTCCCGCCCGGCTGACCCGCAAAACTGGAAACCAATCTTGTCTGCTTTTACTCTGCTTACGTTAAAGACGATGTCCGACGCACGAGGCGCGTTGACCGTCATGGACGGAATACTGCCATTTCCGGTCGTCCGGAGCTTCTGGATCTATGGTGCCGACGGACATAAACGCGGCGGCCATCGTCATCACAAGACTCGGCAGGCATTGGTGGCGATTTCGGGAAGCGTGATGGTTTTGATGGACGATGGAAAAGCCAGGGAAGAGATCACCTTGTCGTCACCGGACCAGTGCCTGCTGGTGGAGCCAAGGGACTGGCATGAAATGACCTTCGGTCCCGGTTCTATCCTGCTGGTTTTTGCCTCTCACGGGTACGATAAGGACGACTACATCGACACTCCCTACGAACGGCTCTGAGATGATTGAGTATGAAAGTCTTGCGCAAGCCAACCGCGCGCTGATGGAAGAGTTGGAGGCGGTTGCATCCCGTGTCATTCGTTCCGGATGGTACATACTTGGCAATGAGGTCTCCTCATTCGAAGCCGAATTCGCCGCCTTCGCGGAAAGCAAACATTGCATCAGCGTGGCCAATGGCCTGGATGCATTGATCCTGTCGATCGAAGCGCTCGAGCTGCCGAAAGGCAGCGAGATCATGGTTGCCTCCAACACCTATATAGCCACTATTCTGGCAATTCTTCGCGCGGGCCACAAACCCGTTCTGTTGGAGCCCGAGCGCGAAACCTTCAATATCGATCCGGAGCGCCTTCCGGCGGCGCTCACACGCAAGACGCAGGCAATCTGCGTGACGCATCTTTTCGGCAAAGCCTGTCGGATGACCGAGATCGCCGCGTTTGCAAGCGAGCACGGTCTCATGGTGATCGAGGATTGCGCGCAGTCGCACGGCGCGCGCTATGACGGCAAGCTGACCGGCACCTTTGGAATTGCCGGCTGTTTCAGCTTCTATCCGACCAAGAATCTTGGAGCTCTCGGAGATGCGGGCGCGATCGTCACCGATGATGACGAATTTGCAGATCGTTTGCGACACATGCGCAACTACGGCTCGAAGAAAAAATATGAGAACGTCTATATCGGTGTAAATTCCAGGCTTGATGAGATGCAAGCGGCATTCCTGCGGGTCAAGCTGCGTCACCTCGATGAGGTGACTGAACATAAGCGGGCACTGGCCGATATCTATTTTGCCAATCTGCCTGAATGGCTGGCGCAGCCGCTTCGTCGACCTGCCGAGTATGATGTGTTCCATATCTTCGGGATACGGCACCCGGCCCGCGACGAGTTGCGCCAGTGGCTGCTCGATAACGGGGTCAAGACCGAGGTGCATTATCCGATACCGCCGCATCGGCAGAAGGCCATGCAAGGCATTCTTTCCGGCGATTATCCCATTGCCGATGAACTGCATGCCACCGAGCTGAGCCTGCCTATTTCGGCCGGGCATAGAAAGGATGAGATCGAGCGCGTCTGCAGCCTTCTTGCGGCGCTCCCGGAAAAGCTGAAGTTGGCGGCATGACAGAGCACTTGAAGGGATCGACCTCCGCGCCCGAGGAGGTTTGGGACATCGTGATCAAGCCTTCGAAGGGCAATACACCGGATCTTGCGCTTGTCTGGCGATATCGCGACCTCATCTGGATGTTCTTCAAGCGGGATTTCACGACATTCTACAAGCAGACTGTTTTGGGGCCGGCCTGGTATATCATTCAACCATCGCTGACGGCGTTGACCTATTATGTCGTGTTCGGAAAAATAGCCAATCTTTCCACGGATGGCCTTCCGCCCTTCCTGTTCTACATGTCGGGCACGATCATCTGGAGCTATTTTTCCGTCTGCTTGGCCAATAACTCCGACGTCTTCTCGAAGAATTCCAATCTGTTTGGAAAGGTTTACTTTCCGAGACTAGTGGTGCCGGTATCCGTTGCAATGAGCGGCCTTGTCGCCTTTGCGATCCAGTTCCTGCTCTTGCTGACGGTTTCCATCGGGTTGAAAATTGCCAACCCCGATTTGGTCCTGAGCTATTGGTTCCTGCTTCTGACGCCATTGGTGCTGCTCTATATCGCAGTGCTGGGCATCGGTGCCGGGCTTGTCGTTTCGGCGCTAACGGTCCGTTTCCGCGATCTCGTCTACGCCGTCGGGTTCATGACGCAGTTGTGGATGTATGCTACGCCGATCGTGTACCCTTTCAGCCAGATTCCGGAACGGTATCATTGGTTTTACTATATCAATCCAATGACGACCCCCGTTCAAACCTTCCGCTGGGCGCTGTTTGATGCCCCCGCCTTGCCCGTCGGTCTCTGTCTTGCCAATCTCGCGGTGACTGTCGCAATCACCCTATGCGGGCTGGCGCTTTTTTCACGGGCGGAAGCCAACGCGATGGACACCGTCTGATGAACGATATCGTTATTCGAGCGGAGCACGTCAGCAAGCTCTATCGTCTCGGCGTGATCAATCACGGCACCCTTTATCGCGACCTTCAGAGCTGGTGGGCGAAGTGGCGCAATCTTCCGGATCCGAATGTTTCTGTGTCAGATTACGCGTCCGAGCGCGGCAAGCAATCCCGACTCAAAGGAGATCTCTTCCATGCGTTGGATGATGTCTCCTTCGAAGTTGGGCACGGCGAGATCGTTGGGATTATCGGCAGGAACGGGGCCGGAAAATCCACGCTGCTGAAGGTGATGTCGCGGATCACCATGCCCAATTCGGGTTTCATAGGAATAAGGGGCAGAATTGCCAGCCTGCTTGAGGTCGGCACCGGATTTCATCCGGAACTCACTGGCCGGGAGAACGTCTATCTCAACGGCGCCATCCTCGGCATGAGCCGTGCCGAGGTCAGGTCGAAATTCGATGAAATCGTCGAGTTTGCCGAGATTGGCGAATTCATCGATACGCCGGTGAAGCGGTATTCCTCCGGCATGTATGTGCGTCTGGCCTTCTCCGTCGCGGCCCATCTCGAACCGGAGATCCTCTTGGTCGATGAGGTGCTGGCCGTCGGCGACGTCAACTTCCAGAACAAATGCATGGGGCGGATGCAGGAAGTGACGAAGACCGGCCGAACGATCATCTTCGTCAGCCACAACATGACGGCGATCAGCAGCATCTGCCCGAAATCGATTTTGATGGCTGACGGCAAGGTCGCTGCAATGGGCGATACGGCAGATGTGATAAAGGCCTATCTCGATCGCCCTGAGTTCGGCGGCACGGCAAGTTACTCGGTCAATCCCGAGGATATCGACGGAAAGGCCGTCATATGTCGCGTTGCAGTATTGAACGAGAAGGACGAGATTTCCGAAACCGTGGAACTGTCGAAGGGTTTCTCCATCGAGGTCGAATACGAGTTGAGGGAACCTCTTTCCGGCCTCTCGGTCGGGATGCAGATCAAGATGGAGGACGGCTACACCACGCTCGTCAGCCTCTCCGATCCCGAGCTCGACGTCAGCCGCCTGGACGCCCGGCCTGCCGGTTACTATCGAGCCCGCGTGAAATTTCCCGGATATCTCCTCAACACCGGCACTTTTTACGTGCGATTGGGCATATCGAGTCGATTCTCGATATATTCCGTCGCCGAGGGTATTCGGTTTGACGTGGAGGATAATGTCGGAATTATCCAGATGCTCGGTCAACAGCGGAAGCCGTCGATTTCGGCGATACAGTTGCCTTGGGAGGTTGAGAAGGTCTTCCAGCGCGATTCTGAAGGTGTTTTGAAATGAAGAAGGCGCTTGTCACCGGAGCAGATGGGTTCATCGGCTCTCATCTTGTCGAGACGCTGGTGAGATCGGGTGTCGAAGTCCGCGCACTCTGCCAGTATAATTCGTTTTCCAGCTGGGGCTGGCTCGATCAGTCCGAATACCGCGGCAAGTTCGAGGTGATCCTCGGAGACGTCCGCGATCCCGCCCAGATGCGCTCCGTCGCCAAAGGTGTCGACACGATCTTTCACCTCGCCGCTCTGATCGCGATCCCCTATTCCTACCAGGCTCCCTCAAGCTACATCGATACCAATGTGCACGGGACCTTGAACGTTCTTCAAGGTGCGCTTGACGCCGGCGTCGGAAGAGTGATCCAGACCTCGACGAGTGAAGTCTACGGCACGGCGCGTTTTGTGCCGATCAGCGAAAGCCATCCTCTACAGGCGCAGTCGCCCTATTCGGCATCCAAGATCGGTGCCGATGCCATCGCTTACAGCTATCATTCGAGCTTCGATCTGCCGGTGACGATCGCACGGCCTTTCAACACCTATGGCCCGAGACAATCTGCCAGGGCAGTTATTCCGACAGTCATTTCCCAGCTTCTGAGCGGGCGGACGACGCTGAAGCTCGGCGCGCTTTCCCCGACACGGGATTTCAATTTCGTCCAGGACACCTGCGACGGCTTTCTGGCGCTCGCGGCTTGCGATGAGACCGTCGGCCGGACGGTCAATATCGGCTCCGGCAGCGAGATCTCGATCGGCGATACCGTTCGGCTGATCGCCGACATCATCGGTGTCAGCGTCGAGATCGAATGCGATGAACAGCGTTTGCGCCCGGCAAACAGCGAAGTGGAGCGTTTGTGCTGCGACAACAGCCTGATCAAGTCTCTCACGGGATTTTCGCCCAGCTATAGCTTGGAAGAAGGTCTGAAGGCGACTGTCGAATGGCTGCGTCAGCCGCAGAATCTGGCGAGATACAAGGCGGATATCTTCAATGTCTAGACGCGCGGTCATTCTGGCAGGCGGAATGGGAACGCGGCTGCGGCCTTACACCGTCGTGCTTCCAAAGCCGCTGATGCCGATCGGCGATTATCCTATTCTCGAGGTCATCATCCGTCAGCTGATAGCAGCTGGCTTCCAGCACATAACGCTTGCCGTCAACCACCAGGCCGAGTTGATCAAGGCGTTTTTCCAGGATGGCGACAAATGGGGCGTGCGCATCGATTATTCGCTCGAGGACGAACCGCTCGGCACCATGGGACCGCTGCGGCTGATCAAGGATCTGCCGGAGAATTTCCTTGTCATGAACGGGGACATTCTGACGGATCTGAACTATGCCGATTTTCATGACGCGCATGTCCGCGACGGGAATATATTCACGATTTCGTCCAAGACGCGCCAGCACCGCATCGATTACGGCGTGCTCGACACCGGCGAGAGCGGGCTGCTGACCGGCTTTCGAGAGAAGCCGACGGCCGAGTACAAGGTCAGCATGGGCGTCTATATGGTGTCGTCGGGAGCCGTCGAATACATACCTCAACGGGGCGCCTACGGCTTTGACCAATTGATGCTCGATCTTATGGCGGCCGGAAAGCCCGCCACTGTTCGAGATTTTGCGGGCTATTGGCTCGATATCGGACGTCCTGACGATTACGCCTTGGCGATCGAGCAGTTCGAATCCATGCAGTCCAGGTTCTTGAATGGTTGATGCGGTCGTCACCGGAGCTGGCGGTTTTCTCGGGAAGCGTCTGGCCGAAAGGCTCGAGCGGGACGGCTTCAATGTGCTTGCACTTGACCGGACGCATGGCGACATAAGCGAGGAGCGGATGTGGCAGGAGCTTCCCGCGGCCCATGCGCTGTTTCATCTGGCCGGCAGGACATTCGTTCCCGACAGTTGGACGCAAGGCCCGAGCTTCATGGCCGCCAATGTTCTCGGCACCCAGCATGCTCTGAACTGGTGCAAGCGGCACAAGGCGAAGCTCGTCTTCGCCAGCGCCTATGTGTACGGAGTGCCGGAGCGACTGCCGATCCAGGAAAGCGATCCGGTCAGGCCGAATAACCCTTATGCGCTGTCCAAGCATCTTGCCGAACAACTGTGTGAGTTCGCTGCCACACACGAGCAAATACCGGTCGTGGTCTTGCGGCTTTTCAACATATATGGGGCTGGGCAGCGCCCGGAGTTCCTGATACCGACGCTTCTGGACCGGATACGGGCGAAGCAGGACATTCAGGTCATGGACCTCAGCCCGCGGCGGGATTACGTCTTTGTTGACGATGTCCTGAGCGCCTTTGCCAAGGCCATAGACGTGCCGGAAGGTTACCACTGCATCAATATCGGCTCCGGCAAGTCGTATTCGGTGCAGGAAATAATCGATATCTTGCAAGAGGCCGCCGGCACTGCTCTACCTGTAGTGTCATCTTGCGCCGTTCGGCGGAATGAAATACCTGACGTGCGGGCCGATATTACACGGGCTCGCGCTGTTCTTGGATGGCGGCCGGAATGGGATCTGCCGGCCGGAATCCGCGAACTGATGAAGGAGTCGTAAATTGAACGAGCGTTACGTTCCGATCAACAAAGGCAACTACTCGATGGACACGGACGAGCGCGAAGCCGCGTTCGACAGATACCGTGGCGAGGGTTGGGAAGCCGAATACGCGGACTATCGTCGCAAGTGGTCGGAATATGCCCTGAACCAGCAGGTTTCGGATTATCCGCTGCTCGTCGATCTCGAGCTGGCGTCGATCTGCAATCTGCGCTGCCCGATGTGCTATACGATCAGCGACGAATTCAAGAAGAACGTCAACACGACCCGGATGGACTGGGACCTCTACTGCCGCATCATCGACGAGATCGGCGGCAAGGTTCCGGCGATCCGTCTATCGCTGCGCGGCGAAGCCACGCTGCACAAGCGCTTCGCCGACTGCGTGCGCTATGCCAAGGACCGCGGGATCAAGGAAGTCTCGACCCTCACGCATGGCTTCAAGCTCAACAGAGAGTATTTCGCCCAGCTCGTCGATGCTGGCATCGACTGGATCACCATTTCGATCGACGGCACCGGTGAGACCTACGAGAAGATCCGCAAGCCGATCAAGTTCGAGGCCCTGCTCGACAAGATCAAGGACATAAAGAAGTACAAGGAAGAGCGCGGTCTCCATCGCCCCGTTATCAAGGTGCAGGGTATCTGGCCGGCAATCCGCGAAAATCCGGATCTCTATTACGAGACCTTTGCGCCGCACGTGGATCTCGTCGCCTTCAATCCGCTGATCGATTACCTCGGCAACGATTCCGATATCGCCTATCTCGATAACTTCACATGCCCGCAGCAGTACCAGCGCCTGGTGATTGGTGCCGACGGATTGGTCATGAAGTGCTCGAACGACGAGGAGAACCGCGAGGTTATCGGGAATGCGAACACCGAAACCGTGCACCAGATCTGGCATGGGGAAAAAATGAACGCGGTGCGCGCTCTGCACAAGGAACCCCAAGGTTTCCTGAAGAGCGAGGTGTGCCGCAGGTGTTATCTGCCGAGACAGACCAATGACGAGACGGCCGAGATTTGCGGCCGGCAGGTCATTGTGCGGAATTACGTCGACCGGAACCAGGAAATCGGACAGTAATCGGCGGAATTCCACGCGCTACGGCCAGACGTCGCCAAGCCTATAGTTCAAGGGGCTGCGATCGCCGCGAGAGCGGGGCGGCTTTGCCGGTCGTGAATTACAGGGAGTAACAGGATGTTCCGGAATTACCGGCCTGATCGGTGCTATATCATCGCTGAGATCGGCGGAAACTTCACGACGTTTGATCAGGCAAGGCGCCTGATTGACGAGGCAAAGTCGGCGGGGGTGGATGCCGTCAAGCTCCAGACCTATCGCGCGGAGACCCTGTCGAGCCGCAACGCCATGTTCGATATGGAGAACACCGGCGTTACCTCGCAGTTCGAACTATTCCGCAAATACGAAATCGGTCACGAGCTTCACGAAGCGGTGTTTCGCTATGCCGAAGAGCACGGGCTGGACTGGTTCTCCTCGCCCTCGCACGAAACGGATGTCGATCTACTGGAGAAGTGTGGAGTCGGCGCCCACAAGGTGGGTTCGGACGACGCGGTCAACATTCCCTTTCTCCGTTATCTGGCAAAAACCGGCAAGCCGATAATCCTGTCGACGGGGATGTCGACGCTCGACGAAGTTCGGGGGTCCGTCGCCGCAATCAAGGAGGCCGGCAACGACAAGCTCATTTTGCTGCATGCCATCACGAGTTATCCGACGCATCCGGAAAATGTGAACCTGCGCGCAATGCAAACGATGATGGAAGCGTTTCCGGATCTCGACGTCGGTTATTCCGACCATACGCTGACCCCGGTCGCAAGCCTGTGCGCTGTCGCAATGGGCGCCCGGGTCATTGAGCGTCATTTCACCTATGACAAGGCCGCAGACGGCCCGGACCATATGCTTTCGGCCGATCCGGCGGAAATGAAATGGCTCGTCGACGCGATACGCGCCTTCGAGATCATGAAAGGCAGTGGCCGCAAGGAGCCGGCTGCGAGTGAAGCGACGACGAGGTTGAACAATCGCAAGAGCGTTGTCGTCAACCGACCGCTCAAGGCCGGCCATGTCATCTCCGTCGGCGACATTTCCGTCAAGCGGCCTGGAACAGGAATTGAACCGAAGCATTTCGACGCTCTCGCAGGACGGCGGGTCGCAAACGACCTCGATGCGGACGCGGTCCTCCAGTGGAGCGATCTGGCGTGACGCTTGGAATTATTATTCAGGCGCGGATGGGATCGACGCGGCTGCCGGGAAAAGTGCTTCGCGACATTTCCGGAAAGCCCCTGCTCGGACATGTCCTTGGTCGGCTTCAGATGTTGAAGCGCCCGGCCAAGGTTGTCGTTGCGACATCGTCCGCCAGCGAGAACGATGTTATCGAAGCCTGGTGCCTTGAGCACGGCGTCAGCTGCTTTCGCGGCGACGAAACCGATGTTCTCGATCGTTATTTTCAGTGCGCGAGATCGCTCGGGATGTCGGATATCGTGCGGTTGACCGCAGATAATCCTTTCACCGACATCGAGGAACTCGAGAGGCTGATCGATCTGCACCAAAAGCAGAGATTCGATTACACGCATGCCTTTGGCCAGTTGCCTATTGGCGTCGGCGCCGAGATATTTACCTTCGAAGCCCTGGCGCGCAGCCACCGCGAGGGGAAGCTGCCGCACCATCGCGAACACGTGAATGAATACTTCACCGATCGGCCCGAACTGTTCAAGATCGGTCGGCTCGATGTGCCCTCGGCCAAAATCTCTCCGCAGCTGCGCCTGACGGTGGATACCGAGGAAGATTGGAGCCGCGCCCGTGCACTCGCAGCGCAGGCGGGTGGGAATTGGCTCGGGACGGAAGAAGCGATCCGGCTATGTTCGTCTTCTGCATAGAAAGTTCACATGCACGCGGCATGGGTCATCTCTTTCGGTCGCTGACGCTCGCAGCGGAATTGCGCACCCGCGGTCATTCGGTCCGCTTTTTGGTGAACGATCATCCGAATTCCTTGAGAATCATCCGCGAGCGCGGTTTTGATGTGGCGCTTTATGATCTCGCCGCCGTGACGGGATGGGAGAAGGCTTTCCTCGAAGCCGCTGCTTCGTCTCCGATCTGGATCAACGATCGCCTTAACACCCAGCGGCTCCACAGCGAAACAATCAAAGGTTTGGGCGCCAAGCTCGTCACCTTTGATGATCGCGGCGATGGCGCGGAACTCGCCGACGTCAACATCTGCGCTCTCCTTTTTGAAAAGACCGAGGATCTGAGGGGCAAGGATGTTAGGCTGGGGGTGGAGTACATGATACTCAATCCTGAAATTGCGAGATATCGCAGAGTTCGGCAAGATCTTGCATCGATCCTCGTCACGCTCGGAGGCGCCGACACCTATGGCGTGACGGTTCGCGTCGCCAAATGGCTGAGCAGCAAGACTTTTCCTGTCACCATCGTCACGGGCCCGAGCTTCCAGCACATGGCGGAGCTTGAAGAGGTGGTCGCGACCGCCGCGCCGGATCGGTTCAGATTGCTGAACCAGGTGCCGTCGCTTGCGGCGGAGATGTACGGGCACGATCTGGCCATTACCGGTGGCGGCGTTACGCCCTTCGAAGCCTGCGCGGCCGGCCTGCCCTGCGTGGTGATCGCCAATGAACCTTTTGAAATCCCGGTCGGCCGGGCTCTTGAACAACTGGGGGCAGCGTTCTTCGCCGGACATCACTCGGAATTCGATCTCGGCATCCTGGAAAAGGCTATTCCCATCAGGCGCATGAGCGAGACTGCCATGACCAAGGTCGACCTTGGCGGGGTCGGCCGCGTCGCCGATTTGCTGGAAAGTTTGGCTGCATGACCATGACAGCGGTTATTCATCAGCCGGACTTCGCATCGTATCTCGGCTTTTTCCAGCGTTTCCTGAACGCCGACCTCTACATCGTTCTGGATCACGTTCAGTTCGTCCATGGCACGAGCAAAAGCTGGACGCACCGCGATAAGATAAAGACGGCGCAAGGCGATCGGTGGCTCACAGTCGGAATCAGGAAGCCGACTTTCGGCACGCCGATCAACGAGGTGGAATTGGCGCCGGGCAACGGATGGGCCGACCAGAACCTTTCCCTGCTTCGTGAAAACTATCGGAAGTCCGCCGGTTGGGGTGAGGTGTTCCCTCGCATCGAGGCTCTTTACGGCAAGCGGTTCGATCTGCTGGCCGATTTCAACATGCATTTCCTCGACGGCATCCTGGATATGCTTGAGATCACGATGCCGACAGTGCGGTCGAGCACCTTAAGCCCAGAGGGGCATAAGAACGAATTGCTTATCGAACTGCTGCGCAAGGTCGGAGCAACACGTTATCTCTCGGGTCTCGGGGCGCGCGGCTATATGCAGCCGGAACTATTCGAGGCAGCCGGAATCGAGATCGAATGGCAGCATTTCGTCCATCCGGTTTATCCACAGCCTTTCGGCGAATTCATGCCCTATCTCAGTATCCTCGACACACTGCTGAATTGTGGTATTGCAGGCACGCGTGATCTGCTCTGGAGTTGCAAATGAATATTCTCGCGATCGGTGCCCATTTTGACGACGTGGAGCTCGGCTGTGGCGGTGCCCTGGCGCGCCACGCGGCAAACGGCGACACGGTTTACGTCTATGTTGCAACCGTATCCGGCTTTTCCAATCAGTATGACCAGTCCGTGCGCAGCAGCCAGGTCGCCAGAGCCGAAGCGGATGCCGCGATGGAAATTCTCGGCGTCCACAAGATGTTTTGCGGCGAGTTCAAGACGCTGCAGATCGAATTTGTCGATCCGCTGAATATCGAGATCCTCAAGCTCGTACAGGATCTGAAAATCGACATGGTCTATACCCACTGGGTCGGCGACATCCACCATGACCATCTGGCCTTGTCGCGCGCATCGCTGCACAGCTGCCGTCACGTGCCGCGCCTCTTGATGTACCGCAGCAACTGGTATCATTCGACTGTGGATTTCAGGGGGAATTTCTACGTCGACATCACCTCTCACTGGGAGCAGAAGGAAAAAGCGATCCTTGCCCATGAATCCGAGATGGAACGCACAGGGCGGAAATGGGTGAGCTTCTTTCGCAATGAAGCCGAGAACGCCGGCCAGCGTATCGGTGTAAAATACGCCGAAGTCTTCGAGGTGGTGAAGTGGCTGCAGCCTTGAGGAAGATTTTGACCTTTGGCTCCATGCTGCTTCCCTACGGTGTGCATGAGCTGAAGCGCAGGCTTAAAAATCGTCACAAGTTATCTGCTGATGTCGCAAGATCATTGGCAGAAAATAGACAGCTTGCTGGTCTGCACGCGGGGCAGCGCTGTTTTATTCTAGGCAATGGCCCGAGCGTCAAGGGCTTGGATTTGTCGCGACTTCAAGGCCAAACCGTCATCACTGTTTCCAACGGCTATCTGCACTCCGATTTTGACAAGTTCCAGTCGCGTTATCATTGTGTTCCGCAAATTACCTACGGATTGATGACATCGGAGGACGTGGTCCGCTGGTTCGAGGAGATGCATTCGCATCTGGGAGGAGCAGAACTGTTCCTCAGTTCCACGGAAGCGGAGCTCGTTCGAAAACACAATCTGTTTCCAGGGCGACCAGTCCGGTATCTCATGCTGGGCGAAAGCTTCGACGAAAGACCATCAGTGGAAATCGTCGATATCTCCAAACCGGTGCCGCGTGTCGATTCAGTCCCGGTGATGGCCCTCATGATAGCGATGTATCTTGGTTTCAAAGAAATCATCCTGCTCGGCGTCGACCACGATCGCTTCCTGTCAGCAACCTATGAATACGCTTTCGACCTCAAGGTGCAAAAAGGAAAAGATTTCACCGTAAATGCGGACGGCACCCCGACAACGAACCGTCACGACGACTTTCAGCAGGCGGCGCGGCTGTGGCGACAATATAGAGCCATCGCAAATATCGCCCGAGCAAATGAAATCCGCATCTTCAATTCCACACCTGGTGGGGCACTGGACGAATTTGAGCGACGGCCGTTCCAAGCCTGGTTTGAAGAATGAGACGGCTTAAATTTGCGCTCCCGGGAATCCACTGTCTGCTTGAGGTGACGCGAGAATCGCCACAAGCGCGCGAACAGGAGATCAGGGCCGAATTCCGACGGCACAACATCACTTTCGACGGGCCTTACGATGACTGGCGTTCGGCAATGGCTGATTCAACCGGCTATGATGCGCCGGCCATTCTTGCAAAAGCCGTCGAAGCCACACGCGCAGTTGTTCAGGGCCGTGCCTCATATGAGCGGGACACTGTAATCTTCAAGGAAAGAAGCTACTCGCATCCGCTGCTTGCCTGGCTGCTCTATGTTGCATCCAGATCCGATGGTCGTTTGAGAGTGGTCGACTTTGGAGGCGCGCTCGGAAGCTCCTATTTCCAACACCGGTCAAAACTCGCTCATCTCGCGGAATTGAAATGGTGCGTCGTCGAGCAGCCTCATTTTGCAGAAGCAGGGCGAGCAGAATTTGAAGACGGGCCTCTGAGCTTTTCTCATAGCCTCGACGAAGCGATCGGTCTTATGAACCCTCACATCGTTCTGCTCTCGGGCGTGCTCCAGTATCTCGAATATCCTCATCAGCATCTTGAGAGCCTTCTTTCGAAAGGCGTCAAGTTCATCCTTGTTGACAGAACAACCGCGCAGTTCGATATCCCAGAAGCCCCTTTTGTGCAGCATGTGCCGGAACGCATCTATCGCGCGAGCTACCCCGTGTGGTTCTTGAACGCGCATGAATTGCAGGGCCGCTTCGCGAGGCATGGATACGAGGTGCTGGACAGTTTCCAGCCAGCTGGGACATTTGGAATAGCAACACCGCCGCCCTTGCAAGAATTGACGCGTTGGGGCATTGGCCTTACGCCAGCTCAGGGACAATACGAATGGTCGTATACTGGCTGGTTTCTTGAGAAGCCGGAAATCTAGCGATGCGCGTTAACGTCATTATCCCTGTCTTCAATCGTCTGGAACACACCCGGAAGGTGTTGGAGGCTCTGAGGAGACAAACTCTCGCGGACGCGCTGACGATCGTTGTTGTCAACGACGGTTCGACCGATGGAACGGCAGAATACCTGCAGTCGCAGGGCGATGTGGTCGAAATCCGAGGCGACGGCAATCTTTGGTGGGGGGGTGCCATCGAGGAGGGGCTGAAACACGTCCTTCCGTCTTGCAAGGCCGAAGATTATATCCTGTTTCTGAATAATGACACCTGGTTCGACGAAGATTATGTTGAAATTCTGGTGCAAACATCCAAGG
Source organism: Rhizobium esperanzae (assembly GCF_002204185.1). Classification (GTDB taxonomy): domain Bacteria; phylum Pseudomonadota; class Alphaproteobacteria; order Rhizobiales; family Rhizobiaceae; genus Rhizobium; species Rhizobium esperanzae. The sequence goes on from NZ_MXPU01000010.1 coordinate 197,169, forward strand.
CGAATGGCGAAGCCGCCGTCGGAAGCGTTATCCATGAAGAGGGGAAAGATCCACCTCTTGTGAGCATAGGACCTCGGATCAACATCAACAGGTTCGCGATTTGGGATCTCCTTTCGGAATTGAGCGAAGCGCAACAACGGTCGCCTGAGAGCCAATACCGCGTGGATGCATTGAGCGGTCGAGGTACTCTATATCCAGCCCTCTTGTTTCGGAAATATGGCGGTATGCGGCCACGCCTTTTGCCGCACTACATGGCCGATTATGAAATCGCGATGCGCTTTTCGCGCGCCGGAGTGCCTCTGATCGTCAGCACAAAAGCAATCGTCTATTCGCCGCCAGTATATGGAAACGACGTCTCCAGGCATTCATGGAAAAAACGATTGTTTGGCAGGCGCTCTCCTCACAACGTTTTTCAACGCTTGATCTTCTATTCGCTTGTCGGTTCACCGGTGCAGAGATTGGCCGCACCTTTCCGCATGGCCTATTTCTTTTACGCTCGTGTCCTTTTGGGAAGGATGACGACAAGCCTTAAAAAAATTGCCGTTTCCCTTGTGCGTGCAAGGCGGCTTAGCGAACTGAAACGTCACGGAGTAAGCGTTGGCCGCGATGTTGTGCTCTATGGCGCCCCTCTGTTGCAACGGCATCCTGACAGTGACATTCACGTCGGTGATCGCGTCGTCCTGTGTTCTGATTCCAGATTTACAGCGCTGGCTCTCAATCATCCGGTGAAGATAGCGACCATTCGCGCCGGATCGAAGATCAGCATTGGCGCAGACACTGGGATCAGTGGTGCAACCATCGTCTCGGCTGCACGGATTTCAATCGGCGCCGAAGTGCTGATGGGAGCCAACGTCACGATTTTCGACACCGACTTTCATCCGATACGCCCGGAAGGGCGCCGTCATTCGGATGCGGATATAAAAACTGCACCGGTGCACATTGGCGACAATGTGTTCATTGGCACCAACGCCCTGATCTTGCGTGGCACGGAAATAGGACGTGATAGCATTATCGCTGCGGGTGCGGTCGTCCGCGGAAATTTCCCCGAGGGGGCGATAATTGCCGGGAACCCGGCAAAGATTGTCGGTAGCGTCTATAGAACGTCCCAGCAACGTCCCGGTAGTCAAGCAGACGGTGAACATGAAAATAGCAATATTTGACACCTATTATGCGCGGTTTCTGAAGCAATTTTATGCGCGGCGGCCACAGCTCCGAAAATCGACTTCGCCAGAACAGACGAAAGCTCTTTTGGCCGCCGCATTCGGCACGTCCGATTTCTACTCGCGCCACCTGAAGGACCAGGGTTGCGACGTCATTGACATCATCGGCAATTGTGTCCCGCTTCAGTCCGCCTGGGCGCAAGAAAACAACGAGCCATTCAGCGCTTGGGCGATGAAACTGCCGCATCGGTTTTTCAGGCTGCCTTATGTTGGCGCACGCCTGGCGGCGCTCCCTGGCTTGCTGGAGGTCGCAATGGCCCGTGTTCGAGCATTCAAGCCAGATGTACTCTACTGTCAGGATCTCAGCTTCTTTCCGCCGCATGCCCTGATGGAGCTGAAGAAGACGGTGCCATTGATTGTCGGCCAGATCGCTTGTCCGCTGCCGCCGGGTGAGTTTCTGCGACCCTATGACCTTATTCTGACGTCTTTCCCCCATTTTGTATCCCGTTTTCATGAGATGGGGATAAAATCCGAATATTTCAGGATTGGCTTTGATACTCGGGTGCTCGATCTCCTTGGCGATATCAGGCGCGATGTGCCGGTGAGCTTCGTCGGCGGCATAAGCCGTCATCACGGCAAGGCCGTTCCCTTGCTCGAACATCTTGCCGATACCACGCCGATACAGTTTTTCGGCTACGGCGCGAAGACGCTCCCGCGCTCTTCTCCGATTCGCAAGCGTCACAATGGCGAAGTCTGGGGCCCGGATATGTATCGCGCGCTGGCGCGCAGCCGGATCACCGTCAACCGACACATCAATGTGGCCGAAAACAACGCCAATAACATGCGGCTCTATGAGGCGACCGGTGTCGGATCGCTGCTGATAACCGATAGGAAGGATAATCTCGGGGAGATTTTCGAGGTCGGCAAGGAAGTGGTTGCCTATTCCAGTGCTGAGGAAGCGGCAGAACTCGTCCGCTACTATATAGACCACCCCGACGAGGCCGATGCGATCGCGAAGGCTGGTCAGGCAAGGACGCTGAAGGACCACACCTACAAATCGAGAATGGAAGAATTGGTGCCGATCCTCGAACGATATCTGGAGAAACAGGGCTGATGTCGTTTCTGCGTACGAGTCTCAATCGCTTTCCAGGGGTGAAGAGCCAATTGAAGCGATTGCGTGAACGGCTGTTGCCGGCGACGTCGGTATCGTCCCGCTATGTCGAGATAGAGGTGGCTCGTCGAGACAGCGAGAGTTCGCGCCTTGCCGCATCTTGGAAAGCGAGTGATCTGCCCGCCCGTCAGAGAGCCCTCGTCGACCGCCAACTGAGGGAATACCGCAGCGGCGCTACCATTGACGTATTCGATGTTTTTACCGCCGCTTTGCGCAGCATCGACAATCTTCCGGCCAATGCTTCGCTGCTCGAAATCGGTTGTTCCAGCGGCTATTATTCCGAAGTGCTTGATGTGAGTGGCTTGCCGCTGCGTTATCGCGGCTGCGATTACTCCGACGCTTTCATCGATATGGCGCGCAGCATCTATCCCGGGCTGTCGTTCGACGTGGAGGATGCGACGCGGCTCAGCTATCAGGATGACGCTTTCGACGTCGTCGTCTCAGGATGTTGTCTGCTGCATATCCCCAATTATGACGCGGCGATCGCAGAGAGCGCCCGAGTTGCCAAGGAATACGTGATTTTTCACCGTACGCCTGTTGTCTATGGCGAGCCGACCAAGTATTTCCGCAAACAGGCCTATGGCGTCGAGACCATAGAAATCCATTTTTCCGAGCCGCAGCTATTGGACATGTTTCGGGTTCACGGCCTGCACGTCCTGGCGACGTTCACGCTAACCGAGAACGTGGATCCACACGACAGTCGCAAGGGCAATGCAATGCGCACCTATTTGTGCAGGAAACAAACCCAATCATGACGAACTATTTCTGTACCCTTTTCGACAACGGCTATCTCATCAAGGGAATGACCATGATGGAGAGCCTCGTCCAGTGGTGCCCCGGGGCGCATGTTTTTGTGCTTTGCATGGACCAGCAGACGCAGGAGATATTAACCGCTCTCAACAGGTCCTACATCACCTGCATTCCACTCGCCGATATCGAGACGCCGGAACTCCTGGAAGTCAAGAAATCGCGCGGCGTCGCCGAATATTGCTGGACCCTGTCTCCGTGTCTGCCGAGTTTCGTCCTGGCGCACCATCCGGAAATCGATTTCATCACCTATCTCGATTCCGATCTGCTGTTTTATTCACCGCTCAGGCCGATTTTCGACGAAATCGGCAATAGTTCCATCGCCATTATCGAACACCGTTTTGCTCCGCGGCTGCAGAATCGGGAAATTAACGGCCGTTTCTGTGTCGAATGGGTGAGTTTCCGGCGCGACGAAGAGGGAATGCGCTGCCTCACTCGCTGGCGCGAGCAGTGCATCGAATGGTGCTACTATCGCCTGGAAGACGGCAAGATGGGTGATCAGAAGTATTTGGACGAATGGCCGGATCTGTATCCGAATTGCCATATCATCGAGCATCCCGGAGCTGGGATCGCACCCTGGAACTACGAAAAGCTGCATTTTTCGCAGGATGCATCGGGCAGGATCGAGGTCGATGGTTCGCCTCTGATCTTCTATCACTTCCACCAGTTCCAGTTGCTGACCAATGGCATGTTCGATCGGTTGTCGGCTTTCTACACCGCCGTCTGCGAGGAACCTGAGGCTGCTTACAGGGTCTACGAACGCGCTCTGATGCAAGCCCTGAAGGCGATCAGAACGGTTTCTCCCGGCTTTTCCGGCGGCATTCGTCCCTTTTTCCGGGTTAAGGCGCGCAGATGGGTGCAACGCCATGTACCCCGGCCGGTCATAAGCTTCCTGCACCATTTCATCAGGTATTGACGTCCCGCCAGCGGGCGGAGCCTGCCTCTAACCAAGCTGTTATTGGTACTGCCGGTTGATCCACTGTCGATAGCTGCCGCTTGTGACGTTCTCTACCCAAGCATCGTTGGCGAGATACCATTCGACGGTCTTGCGAATGCCTGTCTCGAAGGTCTCACTAGGGCGCCAGTCCAGTTCCCTTTCTATCTTGGCCGCATCGATGGCGTAGCGGCGATCATGACCTGGCCGATCACGCACAAAGGAAATCTGGGCCTTGTAGCTCGCCCCGTTTGGCAGGGGCCTCAATTCGTCGAGAATTTCGCAGAGCGTATTGACGACCGACAGGTTCGTCAGCTCATTCCTGCCGCCGACATTGTAGGTTTCCCCGACTTTTCCTCTTTCCAGAACACGTCGAATGGCGCTGCAATGATCTTTGACGAACAGCCAATCGCGCACCTGCATCCCGTCTCCGTAGATCGGAATCTGTTTCCCTGAGAGGGCATTATGGATAACGAGCGGAATAAGCTTCTCGGGAAAATGATAGGGACCGTAATTGTTCGAACAGTTCGTCGTCAGAACGGGTAGGCCATAGGTGTGATGATAGGCGCGAACCAGATGGTCGCTTGCTGCCTTGCTCGCGGAATAAGGACTATTGGGTTCGTATTTGCGATGTTCGCTGAAAGCGGCCTCGTCGGGAGCAAGCGAACCATAGACTTCGTCCGTCGATACGTGAAGGAAGCGAAAGCTTTCCCGGAAGTCTTCATTCTGTGAGGCAAGAAATCCACGGATTGCCTCCAGCAGACGAAACGTGCCGACGATATTGGTCTGGATAAATTCTTCTGGGCCATGGATCGATCGATCGACATGACTTTCGGCAGCGAAATTCAGAATGGCGCGAGGCTGATGGGAACGGAGCAGTGCGTCGACAAGGTCGTAGTCCGCAATGCTGCCCTTGACGAAGACATGACGCGGATCACTCCAGATGGAGTTAAGGTTCTCAAGATTGCCGGCATAGGTGAGGGCATCGAGGTTGACGACCGGCTCATCGTGAAGCGCAAGCCAGTCGAGCACGAAATTCGCACCGATAAAGCCGGCGCCTCCCGTCACCAAGATCATGTTTTTCCCTTTGGACATCTGATAAATGGAAAGCTCTAGTCTCATTGCGCCAACCCGGCGTCAACCGAAGAGATCGACAATGCTGAATTTCGTTTGTCCCGGGTGTCGGTCACATTGGGGTTGCGCTGGTTCGGTCGTTTCCATAAACACCTCCCGAAGATTGCATCGAAAGACGACGTGAAAAATGACGAAAACCGCGCTTATTACTGGGGTAACTGGTCAGGACGGTGCCTATTTGGCCGAATTGCTTTTGAGCAAAGGCTATACAGTGCACGGCATCAAGCGGCGATCGTCGTCTTTCAACACCGGCCGCATCGAGCACATCTATCAGGATCCGCACGAAACTCATCCGCGCTTCATCCTCCACTATGGCGATATGATCGACTCGACCAACCTCCTGCGGATCGTGCAGCAGACACAGCCCGATGAAATCTACAACCTTGCCGCACAAAGCCATGTCGGCGTCAGTTTCGAAACGCCGGAATATACGGCGGATGCCGATGGTATCGGAACGTTGAGGTTGCTCGAAGCGATCCGCATCCTGGGTCTTGAGAAAAAAAGCCGATTCTACCAGGCATCGACATCAGAACTCTACGGCCTCGTGCAGCAAGTGCCGCAGAACGAGAAGACGCCGTTTTATCCGCGCTCTCCCTATGCCGCAGCCAAGCTCTATGCCTACTGGATCGTCGTGAATTATCGCGAGGCCTACGGCATGCACGCGTCGAACGGCATTCTGTTCAACCATGAAAGCCCGCTTCGCGGCGAGACCTTCGTTACGCGCAAGATCACGATGGCCGTGGCCGCCATCAGCCTAGGACTTCAAGACAAGCTCTTTTTGGGAAATCTTGATGCCCAGCGTGACTGGGGCCATGCGCGCGAATATGTCGAGGGCATGTGGCTCATGCTGCAGCAGGATAAGCCGGATGACTACGTCTTGGCGACGGGTGAGACGACGCGTGTCCGCCAGTTTGTCGAGTGGGCCTTCGCCGACGTCGGCATCACCTTGGAATGGAAGGGGTCCGGCGTCGACGAAAAGGGTTATGACTCTGCGTCCGGCGCTTGCCTTGTGGAAATCGATCCTCGATATTTTCGCCCGACGGAGGTCGATCTGCTGCTTGGCGACCCGACTAAGGCACGTCAGAATCTGGGCTGGCACCATAAGACGCCAGTTCGTGAGCTCGCCGCCGAGATGGTGCGCGAGGATATCAAGCACTGGAAGGCTCAGGGCGGCCGGAAAGAGGTCTGAGTGTACGACTTATCCAACAAGAAGATCTGGGTTGCCGGTCATCGTGGTATGGTCGGCAGTGCTCTTGTGCGCAGGCTTCAATCCGAAGATTGCACGGTCATCACGGCAACCCGCGCCGAGGTCGATTTGAAGCGGCAGGACCAGGTCGAGAAATTTGTTGAAGCAACCCGGCCTGACGCGATCATTCTCGCCGCTGCCAAGGTTGGCGGTATCCTTGCGAATGACAGCTATCCCGCAGAATTCATCTATGACAATCTGATTATCGAAACCAACCTCTTCGAAGCCGCCCATCGTGGTGGCGTAGACCGGCTTCTCTTCCTGGGCTCAAGCTGTATTTATCCGAAGCTCGCTCCACAGCCGATTCCCGAAGAGGCTCTGTTGACCGGGCCGCTCGAGCCGACCAACGAATGGTACGCGATCGCCAAGATCGCCGGTATTAAGCTCGCGGAAGCCTATCGCAAACAATATGGTCGGGACTACATTTCGGCCATGCCGACCAATCTATACGGCCCCGGCGATAATTTCGACCTGAACTCCAGCCATGTGCTGCCCGCGCTGATCCGCAAGGCGCATGCCGCGAAACTGCGCAAAGACCCGCAAATCGTCGTCTGGGGCACGGGAACCCCGCGCCGCGAGTTTCTTCACGTCGACGACTGCGCCGACGCCCTGGTGTTTCTGCTCAAAACCTATTCGGGCTCGCAGCACGTCAATGTCGGCTCGGGCACGGATCTCGAAATTATCGAGTTGACGCGTCTGGTCTGCCGCGTTGTCGGTTACGAGGGTGAGATCATCCACGATCTTTCCAAGCCCGACGGCACGCCGCGAAAGCTGATGAGCAACAAGAAACTGCAGGACATGGGCTGGAAACCGCGCATCTCGCTCGAGGATGGTATCCGAGCCACTTATGCCTGGTTTCTGCAGTTCGAAAATGGAGCCGATCCCGCGGCCTGATACTGGGCCGGCGAGGACCGGCATTTCTCCATTCCTGCGGCTGTCTTCGCGATTTCGCGGTGTCGCCAGCCTCCGATTGCCTCATGGGCACCCGGAGCATGTTCCGCAACAAGTGTGCGGCGGCCGGCAGAATAGCCCGGTCATCGAGGCGGGGAACCCGATAGGGTTAGCGCGGGGAGTATTGTAGAATGTGCGGATATACGCATAATTTCTGCGGCTGGCGCGCTGCCAGACACGATTGGGCGAGGCTCGGGGGATTCCATGGAAACAATCGTCGAGGACACCCATGCAGGCGTCGTGTCGCCCGAACTTGTGGTCGATGCACTGTTTGCATGCCGAAAGACGGCGGCGATCAGGGCGGCCATCGAGCTTGATCTCTTTACTCATATCGGCGACGGCAAGACGGCGGCAGGGCTGGCGGCGGCAACAAGCGCCTCGGAGCGAGGGGTGCGCATCCTCTGCGACTATCTCGTGGTCCATGGCTTCCTGACCAAGGACGGTGGACAGTACCGAATGACGCCCTCGACCAGAATGTTCCTCGATCGCAATTCGCCGGCCTATATGGGCTCTGCTGTCGAGTTTACCGCTGCACCCGAAGTACTGGACAATTTTCTGCGCGATCCGGCCGCCGTCGTGCGAAACGGCGGTTCGGCCGGTCTTGCGAATATGTCGACGGACAATCCCGTCTGGCTGAAGTTTGCGCGCGGCATGGGTTCTTTCACCGGGCTCAGCGCCAAAATATTGGCTGACGAAATCTCCGGCTGGCCGAGCCCTCCCAAAAAGGTCTTGGATATCGCGGCAGGTCCGGGCCTCTTCGGCATCGAAATTGCCAAGGCCTTTCCATCGTCGGAGATCGTCGCCGTCGACTGGGGCGCCGTCTTGGAGCTGTCGAGGCAGAATGCGGAAAAATCAGGCGTGGCGGAGCGTTACCGGACGATCGCCGGCAGCGCCTTCGACGTCGACTGGGGCGCCGGTTATGATCTCGTCCTGCTTCCGAATTTCCTGCACCATTTCGATTTGCCGACATGTGCCGAGCTGTTGCGAAAGATCACCGCGAGCCTTGCAGAGGATGGCCGGATCGTCGCGGTGGATTTCGTGCCGAACGAAGATGGCGTGTCGCCGCCTTTTCCCGCGGCCTTCTCCTGGGAGATGCTCGCCAGCACGCCGGCGGGCCAAGCTTACAGGCAAAGCGAACTGACCGAGATGGCAAGACTGGCCGGCCTCGCCGGCGTCACGGTCAAACCGATGCCGCCAACTCCGGCAAGCATCATAGTCTTTGAATAGCCGCAGCAAAAAGCCGTCTGTTCTATCTTGTCGACAGAACCGAGCTCATCTGAGATTGAAGACGAATTGGCTGGGGAACCTGGATTCGAACCAAGATCGACGGAGTCAGAGTCCGCTGTTCTACCATTGAACTATTCCCCAGCAGGCGAACCGGCGGGCGGTTCGGCTGGTGTGCGGCGCTTATAAACAAAAGCCCGGCGATTGCAAATACCTGTTTTGAAAAAAATCGGCCTTGTCAGCCAGGGCTGAAATTATTCCGCAAATCCCTCTCCCAAAAAAGAATTTGGTGATTTTGGCGGGCGCTGATATTCTTGCGGCAACGCAAAAATCGAACGAGCGCCTGCTGCATACCTCAGGGAGTTGCGCGGCGCGGTGGAAAAACAACGTGGAAGACCCCGAAGGCGGCGTAAAGCCGCAATTTGACGGGGCGTCGGCGGCAGGGCGCAGGGACGGCAAGAAGTCCAGGCGTCGCAAGGGCAAGCGCGGCGGGCAAACCCGCAGCGCCGCTCATCCCGCTTCGCATGAGCTCTCCGGCAGTGCCGGGCAGCCAGCGCGCCCCATGGACGATGCGGCCGGACATCCGGCTCGCAAGCGAAAGCGCCGCCGTCGCGGCGGTCAAGGCGCTTCGCAGGATAGTTCAGTTCAAAACCAGAAGGTGGAACAGGACGCGGCAGTCAATGCCGTCCGGCCCGGCAGCGAACAGGTGTCGAGCCGGCGCAACCGCCGGAAGCATCGCGGCAAGCGCGGGCTGCAGGGCCGGCCGCTGTCGTCGGCAAAGCCTTCCCATCTCCCGCTGCAGGAAAGCCGCGTCGAAGAAATGGCGCGCAGTGCCGTCCCGCGCGAGATGCAGAACGGCGCCGGCCGCAAAGGCCGCCAGGAGAGCAACGGTCACCAGGGGGATCGTCAGGCCGGCGAGCACGCATGGCCGGAAGAACTCTATGCCGCGCTCGATCTCGGCACCAACAATTGCCGTCTGCTCATTGCCCAGCCGACCCGGCCGGGTCAGTTCCGCGTCGTCGATGCCTTTTCCCGCATCGTGCGCCTCGGTGAGGGGCTTGCCGCCAGCGGCCGTCTGTCCGACGAGGCGATGGAAAGGGCGATCGAGGCTCTCAGGATCTGCGCCGGCAAACTCAGGAATCGGGAGATCCGCCGCATGCGGCTGATCGCCACCGAAGCCTGCCGCCAGGCGGTCAACGGCGAAGAATTCCTCGGCCGCGTCGTCGCCGAAACCGGCCTCGAGCTCGAGATCATCGACCGGGAGACCGAGGCGCGGCTTGCCGTTTCTGGCTGCTCCTCGCTCGTCGGCCGCGAGACCCGCTCCGTGGTCCTCTTCGATATTGGCGGCGGCTCGTCGGAGATCGCCGTCATCCGCATCGGCGATAATCGCTTCAGCCGGCTTGCCAATCACATCACCCACTGGACCTCGCTGCCGGTCGGAGTCGTGACGCTGTCGGAGCGTCACGGTGGGCGCGATGTCACGCCGGAACTTTTCGAGGGCATGGTGCGCGAGGTTGAAGCCATGCTCGGGAGCTTCGATTGCCCCGAGATCGAAATTGCCCAGACCGGCGATTTCCACCTGATCGGTACGTCGGGCACCGTGACGACGCTCGCCGGCGTCCATCTCGACCTGCCGCGTTATGACCGGCGCAAGGTCGATGGCATCTGGCTCTCGGATGACGAGGTCTCCGCCATGCAGGCGAAGCTTCTCTCTTGGGATTTTGAAAGCCGCGCGGCCAATCCCTGCATCGGACCGGACCGCGCCGATCTGGTGCTTGCCGGCTGCGCCATTCTCGAGGCGATCCGCCGCCGCTGGCCGAGCCCGCGCATGCGGGTGGCCGATCGCGGCTTGAGGGAAGGCCTGCTCACCGACATGATGGCCGATGACGGCGTGTGGCGGCGCAATCGCAACCGCCGCGGCCAACGGGCGAAATAAGGGGAAGGGCATGACAAAGGCACCGATCGCGGGAAACCGCACCGGCCGCAAGCTCGGCCAGCGCGTCAAGAACAAGAAGATGAAGGCATCCTCCCGCCAATGGCTGCAGCGCCACATCAACGATCCCTATGTGCAGCGCGCCCAGCTCGAAGGCTATCGTGCCCGCGCTGCCTTCAAGCTGTTGGAGATCGACGAGAAATACCACATCCTGCGCGGCGCCAGGCGCATCATCGATCTGGGTGCGGCGCCCGGCAGCTGGTCGCAGATCGCCGCCAAGGTCACCGGCTCGACGGATGAGGACGTGCGTGTGGCCGCGATCGATTTCCTCGAAATGGCCCAGCTTCCCGGCGTCAAAATCCTGCAGCTCGATTTCCTCGATCCGAGTGCTCCGGAAAAGCTGATGGAGGCTGTCGGCGGCACGCCCGATCTCGTCATTTCCGATATGGCCGCGCCAACCACCGGCCATCACCGCACCGATCATCTGCGCACCATGCATTTGTGCGAGGTGGCGGCCCATTTCGCCATCGAGGTGCTGGGCGAGGGCGGGCATTTCCTCACCAAGACCTTCCAGGGCGGCACCGAGCGTGATCTGCTCGCCATGCTGAAGCAGAACTTCCGGCAGGTCGTCCACGTCAAGCCGAACTCCTCGCGTGCCGAATCGGTCGAGATGTTCCTGCTCGCCAAGGGCTTCAAAGGCCGCAAGGCGGAAGCTGACGCAGAGCAGGCTTGATCTCGGGCAGATCCCGGCAGATGATGACGTCCCATGCTTCTTTACGTCACGCTCGGAACCAACGACCTTGACCGCGCAGGGCATTTTTATGATGCCGTTCTGCCCGTGCTCGGCTATCGCCGCCAACATTATTCGCAGGACGAGATCGGCTATTCGGCCGAGGGCGATACGCGCTGCCGCTTCTGGGTGGTGACGCCCTTCAACCGCCGCCGGGCGACTGCGGGCAATGGCGCCATGGTCGCGTTTGTGGCCGGAACGCGGGCGGCCGTCGATGCTTTCCATGCGGCGGCAATCGCGGCAGGCGCCGCCGATGAAGGCGGGCCGGGTCTGCGTCCCTACCATGCCCATTTCTATGCCGCCTATATTAGAGATCTCGATGGCAACAAACTCTCTGCCGTCTGCGAGAGCCCTGAATAGGGGCTCATTTGACTGCTTGCTGCTCGGCCTCGATCGCAGATGCCGTCACGCGTCTCGAGCGGTGGCCGGAAACGAGCGCGCCGGCGTTACGGTCCATGAGGATGAAGGGAATGGTGGCAATCAAGGTCAGCCCGGCGATGATGTAGAAGGCGAGGTGGAAATCGGCGACATCAAGCGACTCGCCTCTGAAATAGATCGAGCTTTCCAGGATCGCGGCTGCCACCGCGACTCCGAGCGCCAGGCTGATCTGCTGCATCACCGAGCTAATCGATGTCGCCTGGCTCGCCTGCGCATCGTCGATGTCGGCGAAGGCAAGTGCATTGACGCCGGTGAACATGAAGGAGCGGGAGAAGCCGCCGATGAGCAGCACGCTGATGATCACGAGATGCGGCGTTGCCGGCGTGAAGAATCCGGTGATGACGGTCACAAGCGTCGTCACCATGGCGGCGCCGACCAGTGTCGTGCGAAAGCCGGTGGCCGCGAAAACGCGCTTGGCCATGAATTTCGTGGTGATCGCCCCGATCGCCCCGGAAAAGGTAATGAGGCCTGATTGGAACGGCGTCAGCCCGAAGCCGAGCTGCAGCATCAGGGGTGTCAGGAACGGCATGGCGCCGACGCAGATTCGAAAGAGATTGCCCCCCATGGTCGAAGCCCGGAACGTCGGATTTTTGAACAGGTTGAGGTTGAGGATCGGCGCTGGGTGGCGCTTCGCATGGCTGATATAGAGGACGCCGCAGGCAAGGCCGATCAAGGTCGCGGTGATGCCGATGATCGGCGGCAGGGCCGGCAGGCTGACCACCGACAGGCCGAAGACGACACCCGCGGCTGAAAGCGACGTGAGCACGAAGCCGGTGAAGTCGAGCTTCGGCGGCGCCATCGCCTCCACCTCAGGCAGGAAGATCGTCGCCAGCCAGATGCCGATGATGCCGACCGGCACGTTGATCAGGAATATCCAATGCCAGCTGAAATAGGTGGTGATGAAGCCGCCGAGCGGCGGACCGGTGAGCGGGCCGACAAGGGCGGGAATGGTGAGCAGCGCCATGGCCGAGACGAGGTCGCTGCGCTGCGTCGTGCGCACCAGGATGAGACGGCCGACCGGCGTCATCATCGCGCCGCCCATGCCCTGCAGGAAGCGGGCAAGCACGAATTCGACGAGATTGGAGGAGACGGCGCAGAAGATCGAGCCAATGACGAAGACTGCTATGGCAAGGCGGAAGATCTTCTTGGCGCCAAATCTGTCGGCCATCCAGCCGCTGACCGGAATGAACACCGCCAGCGCCACCATATAGGAGGTCAGCGCCAGCTTCAGCGTGATCGGCCCGACATTGAGATCCGCGGCGATCGCCGGCAGAGCCGTCGAAATCACCGTCGAGTCCATCTGTTCCATGAAGAGAGCAACGGCAAGGATCAGTGGGACGATGCGGTTCATCGGCGGGAGCCTTGGGGACGCGAGATCAGGGCGGGAAAGGCCCGTGTTGTTTAGTCCTGCTTGACCGGCCTGCCAATCCCTCAATCGGTTTCGCTGCCACGTTTGGTTCACGTCTGCGTGAAGCCGCTTGTCCGACAAGCTCGCTTGTCAAGATTGACATATGTTGACTTCGCCGCAGCAAGGCGCCCGGCGACGGACCCGCGCGTCATGGGGGATGGATATGACAATTTCAACGCAAATGACGCGGCGCACGCTTTTTGCCGCAGGCCTGGGGCTGCTGGCGGCGCCAGCGATTTTGAGAGAGAAGACCGAAGCGGCCGCGACTGGAGAAAGCAGAAATATGGATGTAACGCCTCTGCCCGAGATCGATCAATTCAAGCTCGGTTCCTATAAATTCATCGTCGTCAGGGACGGTATCAATATCTCCGAAAAACCATATGAGACCTACGGCACCAATCAGGATCCCGAAACGGTCAGAGCCTTGCTGACCGCAAACTTCCTGCCTGCCGACAAGCTCCTGAACGGCTATGCACCTGTTCTCATCGATACCGGCTCGGATGTCATTTTGATCGACACCGGCTTTGGCGCCGCCGGCCGCGCCCGCGGCCTCGGAAAACTCGCCGAGGGCCTGAAAGCTGCGGGATATTCGGCCGAGGACGTCACGATCGTCGCGCTGACCCACCTGCATGGCGACCATATCGGCGGGCTGATAGAAAATGGCGCGCCGGCCTTCAGCAAGGCCCGCTATGTCATCGGCCAAGCCGAATATGATTTCTGGTCGAACACCGCGCGCGAGGGCACGCCGGCCGAGGGCGGCCACAAGGCCGTGCTCGCCAATGTGACGCCGCTTGTCGAAAAAGCCACCTTCATCAAGGACGGCGATAGCTTGGCCCCCGGCATAACGGCGATGCTGGCGGCCGGCCACTCGCCGGGGCATATGGTGTTCCACGCCGAATCCGAGGGCAAGCGCCTGGTGCTGACCGGCGATACGGCCAACCACTATATTCTGTCGCTGCTGCGCCCGGATTGGGAAGTGCGCTTCGATATGGACAAGGCGCAGGCGGCAGCCAGCCGCCGCAAGGTTTTCGACATGATCGCGACCGACAAGATCGCCTTCCTCGGCTATCACATGCCGTTCCCCGCGGTCGGTTTCGCCGAGAAGCAGGATGGCGGTTACCGCTTCGTGCCGAAGACCTATCAGTTCGACATTTGATCTATGCATGTCGCCCCGAAGTGTGCAGCGGTTCCGGGATAACGACATGCGTAAAAACAAAGAGCTAAAGCGCATCGCATGAATGAAGTTTGACGCGATGCGCTTTTGATGCATGGCTCCCATGACGAGCCCGGCGGCCACGCCGGGCTTTTTGCTATTTCCTTCCTGTCATAGACGTGTTACCAGCCCTCGCCAACTTCCAAGCAACTCATGCACACCGCCGGGGCGGACGATTCGTTTCCGGGCCGGGTCGCATTTTCTTAACTGAAGGAATTTGGCCATGGCCCGCATCATTGAAACGGCAACCGGCGCGGACGCGCTCACCTTCGACGACGTGCTGCTGCAGCCCGGCCATTCCGAGGTCATGCCCGGCCAGACGAATATCGCCACCCGCATCGCCCGCGACTTCGATCTCAACATTCCGATCCTCTCTTCGGCCATGGATACCGTCACCGAAAGCCGGCTGGCGATCGCCATGGCGCAGGCCGGCGGCCTCGGCGTCATCCACCGCAACCTGACGCCGGTCGAGCAGGCCGAAGAGGTCCGTCAGGTCAAGAAGTTCGAAAGCGGCATGGTCGTCAATCCGGTCACTATTGGTCCGGAAGCGAAGCTCGCCGAAGCGCTCTCCCTGATGAAGTCGCACGGCATCTCCGGCATCCCGGTTGTCGAGAAGTCCGGCCGCCTCGTCGGCATCCTGACCAACCGAGACGTCCGCTTCGCCTCCGATCCGGAGCAGAAGATCCACGAGCTGATGACCAAGGACAACCTGGTCACCGTCAAGGAAAACGTCGATCAGCAGGAGGCCAAGCGCCTGCTGCACTCGCACCGCATCGAGAAGCTGCTGGTCGTCGATGCCGAAGGCCGCTGTGTCGGTCTCATCACCGTCAAGGATATCGAGAAGTCGCAGCTGAACCCGAACGCGTCCAAGGATGCCCAGGGCAGGCTTCGCGCCGCCGCCGCCATCAGCGTCGGCGATGACGGCTTCGAGCGCGCCGAGCGCCTGATCGAGGCAGGCGTCGACCTCCTGGTCGTCGATACCGCCCACGGCCATTCGCAGCGCGTTCTCGATGCCGTCGCCCGCGTCAAGAAGCTGTCCAACTCGGTGCGCATCATGGCCGGCAACGTCGCCACCTATGACGGCACCCGAGCGCTGATCGATGCCGGCGCCGATGCCGTCAAGGTCGGTATCGGCCCGGGCTCAATCTGCACCACGCGCATTGTCGCCGGCGTCGGCGTTCCCCAGCTCGCCGCCATCATGTCGGCCGTCCAGGCCGCCCAGGATCAGGATGTGCCCGTGATCGCCGACGGCGGCATCAAATTCTCAGGCGATCTTGCCAAGGCGATCGCCGCCGGCGCTTCCGCCGTCATGATCGGCTCGCTGCTCGCCGGCACCGATGAGAGCCCGGGCGAGGTCTATCTCTACCAGGGCCGCTCCTTCAAGGCCTATCGCGGCATGGGCTCCGTCGGCGCCATGGCCCGTGGCTCGGCCGATCGCTATTTCCAGGCCGAGGTGCGAGACACGCTGAAGCTCGTCCCGGAGGGCATCGAGGGGCAGGTGCCCTACAAGGGACCGGTCTCGGCCGTCGTCCACCAGCTCGCCGGCGGCCTCAAGGCGGCCATGGGTTATGTCGGCGGCAAGGACCTGAAGGATTTCCAGGAGCGCGCCACCTTCGTGCGCATCTCGGGCGCCGGCCTTCGCGAAAGCCACGCCCATGACGTGACGATCACCCGCGAGAGCCCGAACTACCCGGGCGCCGGCCTCTGATCATGAAGGCGGGCAGCGCAATTCCCCTCTGGATCGTCGCGCTGCTCGCCGCCCTCTGCCTTGCCGTGCTCGCCTGGACGACCTTCGGCTTCGTCGTGCCCTTCAAGCACGAAACCGGGCAGGCGGTGCTCGACACCTATTTCGCCGGATACGACGAATCGGCCGTCTTACACATGCAGAAGCTGCTCGACGACAACGAGACGGCTGCAAAACTTCTGAGCGCCATGTATTTCGGGCCGGAATTGATCTTTCCGGCCTTGCTGACGGCGCTGCTGTTTCTCGCCTTCCTCAGGCTCGGGCCTCTCGACGCCTGGTTCGGACGATCGCTGCAGCCCCTGATTGGCAAAGCGATCTATCTGCTGCCGTTCGTCTACGGTATTGCCGACTATGGGGAGAACATCTCGAGCCTGTTCGCCTTCGGCGACGGTTCTTCCGCAGGCCTTGCCGCGCAGCTGCTGCCATGGATGACAAGGCTTAAATTTGCGAGCCTCGCCATCTCTTTCATCGTCCTTGCCAGACTGGCGATCGCCCGCTGGCTGTCGCCGGGCCAAGATTGAGGCGGTAGTCAGCTCCTCCGCCGCCAAACCGGATTTGACAGTCTCGCCATCATGAACTCGGCAAGGACCTCAAGCTTTGCCGGCCGGCTCCTAGCCGAAGGCGTGACGAAATAGAGCGCGCCGGTTGGCAGCGTCCAGTCGGGAAGGATTGGCGTCAGCTGGCCGTTTACGAGATAGTCATGCGCGAGAAACTCGGGCAGTTCGATGATCCCGAGGCCACGTAGCGCCATGGGCACCAAAGCCTGCGAATTTGTAGCCCTGAGCGAGCCGCTCGGCACGATGACCTCCTCCTTGCCTTTACTGTTGCGCAGGCGCCAGACATCCTGTCGCGCCCTGTAGGCGTATCCGAGGCAATGGTGAGCCGTTAGTTCACGGGGATGTTCCGGCACACCGTACTGCTCGAGGTATGCGGGTGCGGCGAGAATGTAGCGATCCACCGGGGTCAGCCTGCGTGCGACCAGCGACGAATCCGGCAGTACCGCAATTCTGAGCGCCGCATCGAAGCCGTCTCCCACAATATCGACGACGGCATCGCTCATATGCAGGTCGATGGAAATCTCCGGAAAGAGTTCGAAAAAGTCAGGCAGGATTGGGGCCAGCCAGCGTGTCCCGAAGTCCATCGGCGCGGCAAGCCTGATGAGGCCCTTCGGCCGGGTAGCGAGCTCCCGGGCGACGTCCTCGGCCATCTCGGCCTCAGCATAGATGCGTGCGGCGCTGTCGACCAGTCGCAGGCCGAAATCGGTCAAAGCGAGCTGCCGAGAGGTGCGGTTGAAGAGCCTTGCGCCCAGCCTCTGCTCAAGGCGGCTCACCGCCCGGGAAACCGTCGGCACGGAAACGCCGAGCATCTGCGCCGCCCGGACGAAAGAACGCTCCTCGGCGACCTTGGCGAACATCGCCAGCCCCTCGAAATCGGGAAATTTCGTCATTTCATTCCTGAAACAATGGTTTTCAATTCTTTCTATTCCGAAAGGATCCCTCCGTCCATCTCTCAGCTTCAGTCGAACCAAAGGAGACGACAATGACACAACGACTGAATGCAAAGATCGCGGTTATCACCGGCGCCACTTCCGGCATCGGCCTGGCAACAGCTAAGCGCTTCGTGGCTGAGGGCGCACGGGTCTTCATCACGGGCCGCCGCAAAGAGGTTCTCGATGCAGCAATTGCTGAGATCGGCGGCGGGGTCGTGGGAATTCAGGCTGATTCAGCCAATCTTGCCGATCTCGATCGCCTCTATGAGACGGTGAAGGCCGAGGCCGGAAGAATTGACGTGCTCTTCGTCAATGCAGGTGGTGGCTCCATGTTGCCGCTCGGCGAAGTCACGGAAGAGCAGTATGACGACACGTTCGATCGAAATGTGAAGGGCGTTCTCTTTACGGTGCAGAAGGCCTTGCCACTGCTTGCACGGGGATCATCGGTCGTCTTGACCGGATCGACAGCAGGCTCGACGGGCACTCCCGCCTTCAGCGTTTACGCTGCCTCCAAAGCCGCCTTGCGCAGCTTTGCGCGCAACTGGATCCTCGATTTGAAGGATCGCGGCATTCGGATCAATACGCTTAGTCCTGGTCCGACGGAAACGACTGGACTGGTCGAACTGGCCGGTAAGGACCCGGTCCAACAGCAGGGCTTGCTCAATGCGCTGGCGGCCCAGGTGCCAATGGGCAGGGTCGGTCGTGTCGAGGAAGTTGCCGCAGCCGCACTCTTCCTCGCCTCGGATGATTCCAGCTTCGTCACCGGTGCCGAACTCTTCGTCGATGGCGGCAGCGCTCAGGTGTGAACACGATAGCGATGCCAGGGCGAGCCGCTGGCATCCGCTTATCCTTTCCGCTAATGCTGCCAACGACATGCGAGCGGAAAGGAATCGGCGATAAATGACCGGCTATGAAATCTTCTGGCCACTCCTCGCCCATGTAGCGCTGGTCTACGGCCTTTATGCCCTTCTCGGGATGCGGCGCGCAAAGATGGTCCGCGCCGGCAAGATATCCAAATCGGATTATCGCGAAAATCGTGATGAGCCGGCCGAAAGCCTCGCCGTCAAGAACAGCCTCGCCAATCAGTTCGAACTGCCCGTGCTTTTCTACGCCTGCTGCGTTCTGCTCTATGTGACCGAGGCCGACAACCTTCCAGCCGTCGGCCTTGCCTGGCTTTTCGTCGCGCTGCGCTACGCCCACGCCGCCGTCCACGTCACCAGCAACGACCTCAGCTACCGCAGCCCGCTCTTCGCCGCCGGCTATCTCACGCTCGCAGCCATGTGGATCTGGCTCGCCGCCTGGATTGCAATGGGATAAGACCTTGCGGCTGCAGGCGTGCCGCTGGCGGCGAACGCTTTCGTCCTCGACGTCACCCTGAACGAAGGTGCTGGGCTCGGGATCAAATCGCGGAAGACGCACAGCAGCATCGGGTTAAGGCGACGCTGTCTGTGAGGTTCTAAAACTTCTGGACGGCCATTCGCTCGCAACGAACAGTCGCAACATCAGCGTCTTCCCGTCGAAGAGAATTCCACAACTATTTCAAGGGTTCTCTCGCCTGGCGCAACCGGCGGGAATGGCGGAACTCCCGATTTTCCGACGCGTTTGCCGATCGTTAAAATGCGAGCTTTTCCATTTACCGCTGATGAAGGCCTGCATGTCATATCCGCTCGACGCGGTGGTGGCAGATAGCCTCCGCCGCGAAACAATAAGAATGGGAACGACATGGGCGCGGAAAGCATGGATCGCATCGGCTTGCGCAGGAAGCCGAAGCAGGAGCGGAGCATCCAGAGGCTGGATCTTATCCTCGCTGCCGCCGCCAAAATAATCGCCCAAAAGGGTGTCAGCGCCATGCGGATGACGGAGCTCGCGGTCGCCGCCAAGGTGCCGATCGGCTCGGTTTACCAGTATTTCCCGGAGAAGGCAGCGATCGTCAAAGCCCTGTTCGACCAGCACGCTTCGGCGATCCAAGCGAAGACGGCAGCGATGTTCAGCGACGTGCAGTCACTCGACCAGGCCCTCGATCTCGTCTGCGCCACCATCGACTGGTACTACGAATCCTATCGCGACGATCCCGTTTATCTCGGCGTCTGGATGGGAACCGAGACCGATCAGGATCTGCTTCGGCTGAATATCGAGCATAGCAGTCGCGTCGCCGATATCTTCGATGACGCTGTACGCAGGCTGGCTCCCGACCTTTGCGACGAGGAAATGTTCGCGCGCACTTACCTTTTCAGCCACCTGATCGGCGCCGTCATTCGGCTTGCCGCCGTCAGCGAAGAGACTATAGCGCGGCGCATGCTCGGCGAGTGGAAACGCGTCATCCGCGCCTCCCTTTTTGTCGCGAGCGCGTCAAGCGCCGCGTAGAGCCATTCCTACCAGCTCGGCACCATATTCGCAGCCTTCAGCCGCGGATAAAGTCGCGCCTGGGCGGATTTGACATCCGCGTCCAGCCCGTCGTCGACGACAGCCGGCGTGATGTTATCGAGGCAGGCAGTGATATGGGCCGTGATTGCGTTCATCAGCGACAGCGAGACGCCCGGCCGCTTCATGATGCCGATCTGCACCGGCGGCAGCGCCGGGAAACCGTCGGCCTGGCTCAGCACCTTCATGCCCGTGCGCAGCGCCGATTCCGGCATCACCGACACCGCCATGCCGGCAAGCACGGCCGCAGCGACGACGGTGCAGGACCAACTGGTGAAGAGGATCTGGTGCTCGCGGCCGACGGCATCGAGCGCCGAGCAGGCAAGCTGGCGCCACTGGCAGTCGCGGCGGCCAACGGCAAGCGGCACCGGTGCGTCGTCGCGGATCGGATGGTTGGCCGAGCCGACCCAGCAGAGCGGCTCGGTTCTCACCACATCGGACATGCGCTCGCGCGGATTGTGGGTGACAAGGGCGATATCGAGCTCGCCCTTGTGCATGCGCTCGGCAAGGTCCATCGACGGTTCGCAGACGATGTAAAGCTCGACATTCGGATGCGTCTTGGCAAAACGGCCGATGATTTCAGGCATATAGCGGTCGGCGTAATCGTCCGGCGTGCCGATGCGCAGCGTCCCCTCCAGCCTGTTGTCGTCAAAGGCGGCGATCGCCTCATTGTTGAGGCGGATGATGCGCCGGGCGTAATTGAGCAGTTTTTCACCCTCGACCGTCAGCCGGTTGCCGCGGCCGTCCTTGATGAACAGTTGCTTGCCGATGCGCTCTTCGAGACGGCGCATCTGCATGGAAACGGCGGATTGGGTCTTGTAGACCCTGTCGGCGGCCTTGGTGAAGCTGCCGGAATCGACGATGGCGATGAAAGTCTGCAACTGGTCGAGATCAAGAGGCGCGGACATGGTTTCACCTATAAAGATAGCTGATGATAATCATTAGAAACATTCGTTGGACTGATCAATAGGTCTTTGGCATCTTCGGGATGCAAATCAAGCAAAGTGAAGGACAGACACCCTGCCTGTCCGAGCCGAATTCAGCCTGCTCCCTTCCGCACGACCTCGCGGCAGGGGTGGGTTGTTGCGTGCCCCGAAAGAAAGGAGAGTTCGATGCACACGACAGACCGGACACTAGAACTCGACTGCGGTAAGCTGGCCCCGACGTTTTTCCAGCGTCTGGCGGCAGGCCTCGCCCCGTTGACCTCCCTCTTTCGCGTGTTCCGCAATCGCATGGAGATCAACGGGCTGCATGATCTGAACGACACGCAGCTGAGGGACATCGGCCTCACCAGGGCCGACCTGACCTCGGCGTTCCTGGCCTCGACCTTTTTCGAGGACCCGTCGGAACATCTGACGCGCTCGGCGCGTAATCGTTGGCGCCTGCAGTTCTTCCGCTCCTGCGACGAGTAGGAGCGCGAGTTTCCCCGCAGGGTGATAGCCAATAGCCCTGCCGCTTGACCCGGTGATCGGCTTTCCCAGCCATCGCCGGGTCTTTTTATGTCTTGGTGTCAGGAGAGGGTTTCGGCCGGTAGGTTTCGAAAATCGCCTCCAGATTCTTCTGGTAGCTCTTCTGCACCTCAAGTCCGCTGTCGAACATGGCGTTTAGCATTTCGGCATAGCTGTCGCCATTGACCTTTGGCTCTTCCTTCGGCGCTGCCTGCGTCTTGGCTGCCGGCTTTTGAGCCGCCGGCTGCTGGCCAAGCCCACCCATCATCTCTTGGAAGGCCTTGGCGAAGGGATTGTCGAGGAAGGGGTTGGGCTGAGGCGTCGGCTGAGCCTTCGGCAGCGAAAACATCTGCTGCATCGCCTGCGTGAAGGGATTGTCGAAGATGCTGACTTCCGGGGCCGTTTTCGGCTTCGGTGCGAAGCCCGTGCTCTCCAACCACTTCTGGATGGTCTCGCCCATCGCGGTGTTGACGAAAGGATTGACCGGCGCGGCCATCTGGCCGGTCGTCTGCTTGAAGAGCCCGCCCATCAGTGTGTCGGCCAGCACCGGCAGCATCTGTTTGTAGATATCCTGGCCGATGCCGGTCATCTGGGCGGCCTGGGCTGCGATCGCCCGCGAAACCTCTTTGGAGCCGAACAGCTGGGCCAGGATGTTGTTGCCGTCGGAAATGCCCTCCGGCGTGAAGGCCCGGCTCATATCCTCGAAATATCGAGCATAGTTGCCGGAGGCGACGGCCTGCATCAGCCCGACGAAATCGTAGGGATTGCTGGTGCTGCGCTTCAGGCCGGCGGAAAAGGCCGGCATCAGCGCCGCCATGGCCTTGGTCGCCTGTTCCTGCGCCAGGTTGAATTGCCGGGCGACGGCCTCCATCGCCGCGCCGTTCTGCGCCTGCATCATCATGTCGAAGAGTGGCAGCATGGAGGTCCCTTTCCCCGAGTCGTGACGCGTTGTGACGTCACTATATCCGGAAATGGTAATGTGCAAACGGCTTTTTGCCAGAAGAGCTTAGGACGGTCTCAGTACTGATAGTCCTCGAAGACCGGTTCGACGGAACCCTGCCAGCGGCCGTGATAGAGCGACAGCAGATCCTCGGCGAGCGTCGCCTTCTTGGCAAGCACCTCGTCGAGCGGCGCAAGGAAGATGCTTTCGTCCTGGCCTTCGCCGTTAAGCTTGCCGCGCGCTTTGAGGCCGGCCTTCGATATGCCGACCACCTCGCGGGCCATCTCGAGCAGCGCGTGCCCGCGGAATTCAGCTTGCAACCCTTCGGCCGGAACGGCGTTGCGCAGGGCGCTGACCTCGGCAAAGCTCCAATCCTTCGTCAGCTCGTCGGCGGCCTCGAGCGCCGCATCTTCATAGAGCAGGCCGACCCAGAAGGCCGGCAAGGCGCAGATGCGCCGCCACGGGCCGCCGTCGGCGCCGCGCATTTCAAGGAACCGTTTCAGCCGCACGTCGGGGAAAAGCGTCGAAAGATGGTTCGTCCAGTCGCCCATCGTCGGCGAGGGATCGACGACCTCGCCCTTCAAGGCGCCGTTCATGAACTGGCGGAAGGTGACGTGCGTACAGTCGTGATAGCGCCCGTCACGGACGATGAAATACATCGGCACGTCGAGCGCCCATTCGGCATAGTCGCGGAAGCCGAAATCGTCGCGGAAGGTGAAATCGAGCAGGCCGGAGCGCTGGTTGTCGACATCGCGCCAGATATCGCCGCGCCAGGAGAGCAGGCCGTTCGGCTTGCCCTCGGTGAAGGGCGAGGATGCAAACAGCGCCGTCGCCAGCGACTGCAGCTTCATCGAGACGCGCATCTTCTTGCGCATATCGTCTTCCGACGAGAAATCGAGATTCACCTGGATCGTGCAGGTGCGATACATCATGTCGAGGCCCTTGGTGCCGACCTTCGGCATGTAGCGGGTCATGATCTCGTAGCGCGATTTCGGCATTTGCGGCGTTTCGGCGTAGGTCCATTTCGGGCTGCCGCCGATGCCGAGGAAGCGGATGCCCATTGGTTCGGCAATCTCGCGCAGCGTCGCCAGGTGCTGGTTCGATTCCCTGCAGGTCTGATGGATCGTTTCCAGCGGTGCGCCGGAGAGTTCGAACTGACCGCCGGGTTCGATCGAGATCGCGCCCATGCCGTTCTGCTCGGCAAGGCCGATGATGTTGCCGCCGTCCATGATCGGCTCCCAGCCGCTCTTTTTCTGCAGGCCGGTAAGCAGGGCGGAAATGCTGGCATCGCCGAAGTAGGGAACCGGGCTGTTGTCGGCGCGGAAGAAGGCGAACTTCTCATGTTCGGTGCCGATCCGGAAGCGCTCCCGCGGCTTATTGCCCGCGGCGATGTAATCGGTCAATTCCTGAACCGAAGAGAGCGGTGTCTGGTCGGTAGTGTCGCGGGCCATGCGGGGGTACCTGTATTCGAAAGGCGCCCAGGGGGCCGGGCAATTGGAAGGTGATTAGGACCCAAGCCACGTATGTTGCAAGTGAAATTCTTTCAACGACGCATCAAAAAAACAGCAGTGATTTCCGCGTCAACCCGTTTTCCCGATCACGTCCAGTCGCCGATCGCCGCCTGAACCACCGCCAGCGCCGCAACGGCCGCCGTATCGGCCCTGAGGATGCGCGGCCCGAGCGGAATGGCGGTAACGAAATCGAGGCTTCGAAGCCGCGCCCGCTCGTCTTCCGAAAAGCCGCCCTCCGGCCCGACGAGCAGAGCGAGATGCCTTTCCTGAATGGCTGCCAGCACCGGCAGCGGGTTTTGCCCGGCATCACCCTCGTCGCAATAGATGATGCGCCGCTCGCTCGGCCAATGGTCGAGCAGATCGGAAAGTCTCACCGGTTCGGCCACATCAGGGATGCCGAGAACGCCGCATTGCTCCGCCGCCTCGACGACATTGGCGCGCAGCTTGTCGAGATTGGTGATTTTGCCCTGCACGTGCTGGGTCATGACTGGCTGCAGCAGGCCTGCTCCCATTTCGACCGCCTTCTGCACGAGATAATCCATGCGCCCGATTTTGAGCGGCGCGAAGAGATAATGTAGATCGCAAGGCGCCGGTTGTGGCCGCGTCTGCTCGGTTGCCGTCAGCTGGATGCGTTTGCGTGTGGGGAAGGAGAGGGAGGCCTTCCACTCGCCGTCACGGCCGTTGAAGAGCAGGATCTCCGCGCCATCCCCCATTCTGAGCACGTTGGCGAGATAGTTGAACTGATCGGCATTCGCCTCGATGGCGGCGCCGGCAGAAAGCGGCGCATCGACGAAAAGCCGTTGCATGCGGAAATTGGCGCGCATTCAAAAACCCGAGGTGTCAGACAAAGAGCGCGAACATAACCCAATAAATCATCGCCGCAAGCGCTCCCGAAACCGGTACAGTGATGATCCAGGCCGCGATGATCGTCATGAAATGCGAGCGGCGCACGAGATAGCGCCGCCGTCTTTCATGAATGTTCGGCTCCTCCGGTTCATCCAGTTCCCAGCTGTCGGCCTTGCGCCTGATATAGGCGATGCGGCGCTTCGAACGGCGGGTATACCATTCGCGGAAGAAGCCGACGCCGAAGACGGCGCCGACGGCGATATGCGTGGTGCTGACCGGCAGGCCGAGCCAGGAGGCGACGATGACGGTGAAAGCGGTCGACAGTGCGACGCAGTAGGCGCGCATCGGGTTGAGCTTGGTGATCTCCTCGCCGACGAGGCGGATGAGGCGCGGCCCGAACAGCAGCAGGCCGACGGAGATGCCGAGAGCGCCGATCAACATCACCCAGAGGGGTGGATGGCCCACACCGCCGTCGCCGCCGATGCCGGCCGAATGGACGACTGCCGACAGCGGCCCGACCGCGTTCGAAACGTCGTTTGCGCCATGCGCGAAGGACAGCAGCGCCGCAGAGCCGATCAGCGGCAGCCGGAACAGCGCCCGCAGTGAGCTGTTGCGGTTTTCGAGATCCCGCGCCTGGGCGAGAACGAGCGGCCGAGCCGCAAGCCAGCTGACCAGCCCGATGCCGATGCCGATGAGAATGACGGTCAGGGGCGGGAACCGGCCCGGAGGCGACAGCTGCAGCACCATGTAGGCCATGAAGCCGCCGGCCATCGTCGCGACCAACACCGGCACCCATCGCCGCGCCGCCGCGATCTTGTCGTCGCGATAGATGATCAGGGTCTTGACGAGGTAAAGCAGCCCGGCGGCGATCAGCCCGCCGATCAGCGGCGAGGTGATCCAGCTCGAGGTGATCTCGATCATCACCCGCCAGTTCACCGGCTCCGTCCCGACGGCCGAGATGCCGGCGCCGATCACTGCGCCCACGATCGCATGAGTGGTGGAAACCGGCGCGTTCATCCAGGTTGCGAGATTGATCCAGAGGGCAGCGGCCATCAGCGCCGCCATCATGATCCAGCCGAGTATTGCCTCCGGCACCTCCACGGCATCGACGATGTTGGAGGAGATCGTCTTGACCACCTCGCCGCCGGCGATCGTGGCGCCGAGGACCTCGAAAATCGCGGCGATGACGAGCGCCTGGCCCATCGTCATGGCGCGCGCACCGACGGCCGCGCCGACATTGTTGGTCACGTCATTGGCGCCGATATTCATCGCCATGTAGCCGGCAAGAGCCGCTGCCGCCACGACGAGCGTGGCTCCCGGCCGATCGAACACATAGACCCCGGCAAAGAGCATGGTCAGGCCGACGAAAATCAGCCCCAGCCCCGGCGCCACCAGCCGTCGCAACACATGCTTGGCCACATCCTCGACATGAGTGATCTTGTCGAGGTCCTTGTCGAGCGTGCGTTTCGTGAGGACGGCAGGGCGTGGTGGCATTCTTTTTCCCAAGGATGAATCTGCTTCTACGCTGCCTTTCTAGCAGTGCAAGATGGCAGGATTCATTCCGCCGGGATTTGCTTCGCCGCTTTGGCCGAAAGCCTGTCGGTCAGCTTTCGCTTGAAGGCGAGGAACAGGTGGCGCAGCTCCGGTTCGCGCACGCGGCCGGCCGCTTCGTCGAACGAAACCCATTCGATGGTGCGTTCACCCTTTTCCTTGAAATTTTTCGCCATGCCGGTGACTTCAAGCGGATAGACCTGCACCTTGCAAGATACACGCACCCCATCCCGGAGCACCTTGGGATAGGTGTAGGCGCCAAGTGTTTCCATTTCGACTGAACCCTTGACGCCGGCTTCTTCCATGGCCTCCTGTGCGGCGACTTCGTGCGCACACTTGCCGTTCATCGGCCAGCCTTTGGGAATGACCCAGCGGCCGGTATCGCGGCTCGTCATCAGGAGAACCTCGAGCTTATCACCGTTCCTCACCCGATAGCAGAGCGCACCATATTGCTGTCGCGGCGGGCGCCGGAACATCAGTTGCACATCGGATGCCAGTCGGGCGAGAAGGGTCAATTGTCGGCTCACCTTTGTCGTTGATGTTAGGAATCGCTCATATACCTTGTATCACGGAAACCTTGCGCAAGCCAAAATTTGCGGCACGAACCGAACGCGATTTGTTTCTCCCTGTTTCATAAGGAAATCGAGCTGGGGCAGGCTAGAAAGAACCGTCACCTCCTGTCTCGAACGCGTCGCGTTGCACAGGTGTACAATATGATCCCGCCGTGCCTCCAAATCAATGGCGGGGGCGTTTGTTCCACCGGGATTTCAGATTTGGAGAACCGTGCCTCCCGTTGGCGCCGGTGGCGTGGCCGACATCGACCCAACGGTGCAAACGCCCGTCTCGATCCTTCGCGTTGACGTGAGGTGCTATCAGCGCTCCCAATAGGGAACCGGACCGTAAAGCTCGGTGAGATAATCGATGAACAGCCGCACCTTGGCCGGCAGGAACTGTCGGCTTGGATAGACGGCCGAAAGCGTGACATTGTGCGAGCCCTCATAGGCGGACAGCACCTGCACCAAGCGGCCGGCCTTGAGTTCCTCGCCGATATCCCAGGTGGAGCGAAGCGCGATCCCGAGGCCTGATATGACAGCCTCGCGGATCACCTCGCTGGAATTGGTGATCAGCATGCCGTCGGGCCGCAGGCTGAGGGCCCCGTCCGGCCCGGTCAACCGCCAGGTATCGTTGTTGTGCGCCGGCAGGCAGCGATGGTGTTTCAGGTCGTCGATATGCCTGGGCTCGCCATGCGCGGCCAGGTAATCCGGCGAAGCGCAGAGCAGCCGGCGCACCGGCGCCAGCCGCCGGGCGACGAGGCTGGAATCGGTCAGTTCGGCAATCCGGATCGCCAGATCGAAACCGCCGCCGATGATGTCGCTGAATTCGTCGGTCAGCACAAGGTTGATCGCAAGCTCCGGGTGCGCCTGCATGAAGGCCGTCAGATGCGGCGCGATATGCATGCGGCCGAACGAGGTCGGCGCCGAGATCTTCAGCGTGCCGTGCATCTGCGCCGAGCGGCCGGAAATGTAGAATTCGGCCTCCTCCAGCCCGGCGAGAATACCGAGAACGCGGTCGTAAAAACCCTGTCCGGCTTCCGTCAGCGAGATCTGCCGCGTCGTGCGCTGCAGAAGCCGGGTGCCGAGCCGGTCCTCCAGCCGCTTGATCCGCTTGGAGATGACGGCCGGGGAAAAGCCGAGCGCCCGTCCGGCCAGCGACATGCTTCCCGTCGAAACGACCTTGGCAAAGATTTCGAGATCACCCAGATTGGTCATAAGGCTTTCAGACTTTTTCCCCTTTTGGCATAAGTGCTTAGCATTTGCGCCACTTTCGGGAAAGTGCTAAGCCGGTTCACCGGCGGCAGAGGCTGGCGGCCCGTCCCGCTATCGTCTTGCCGCTGTGATTTCCGGTCGTCAGGGTCAGGGAGGACACCATGTCCGACGCCATTCCGTTTCTCGCCCCGCGCGCCGATGTGCTGGCGCGCCGCGACCGGATTGTTGCCGATCTCGCCGATCTTCTGCCGCCGGAATGCCTGGTTCATGAGGCGCGCGAGCTGGTGCCGTTCGAAACCGACGCCTTCGTGTCCTATCGTCGCCTGCCGCTCGCCGTCGCCCTGCCGCGCACCACGGCCGAGGTGGCAGCCGTCATGCGTTATTGCCATCGTTACGGCATTCCCGTGGTGCCGCGCGGCGCCGGCACCTCGCTTTCCGGCGGCGCCATTCCGCAGGAGGATGCCGTTGTGCTCGGCCTGTCGAAGATGAACAGCATTCTCGAGATCGATCTGCCGAACCGTGTCGCAGTGGTTCAGGCTGGTGTGACCAATCTCAACATCTCCGAATCCGTCTCGGCCGACGGCTTTTTCTACGCGCCTGATCCGAGTTCGCAGCTCGCCTGCACGATCGGTGGCAATATCGGCATGAATTCCGGCGGCGCCCACTGCC
Organism: Rhizobium esperanzae; assembly: GCF_002204185.1. Lineage (GTDB taxonomy): Bacteria > Pseudomonadota > Alphaproteobacteria > Rhizobiales > Rhizobiaceae > Rhizobium > Rhizobium esperanzae. The sequence continues at coordinate 225,963 of NZ_MXPU01000010.1, forward strand.
TGAAATATGGAGTCACCACCAACAATCTGCTCGGCGTCAGAATGGTGCTGGTCGACGGCACAGTGATCGAGCTCGGCGGCAAGGCGCTGGATGCGGCTGGTTACGACCTGCTCGGCCTCGTCTGCGGCCATGAAGGCCAGCTCGGCATCGTCACCGAGGCAACGGTGCGGCTGATCGCCAAGCCGGAAGGCGCTCGCCCGGTGCTCTTCGGCTTCGAAAGCTCGGAAGAGGCCGGCGCCTGCGTCGCCGATGTCATCGCCGCCGGCATCATCCCGGTTGCCATCGAATTCATGGACAAGCCGGCAATCGAGATCTGCGAGGCCTTTGCCCATGCCGGCTACCCCCTCGATGTCGGCGCGCTGCTGATCGTCGAGGTCGAAGGATCGGAAGCGGAGATGGACGCCACGCTGAAGGATGTCGTGGAGATCGCCCGCCGCCACGGCGTCAAGACCGTGCGCGAATGCCAGTCGGCGACCGAGGCGGCCTTGATCTGGAAGGGGCGCAAATCCGCTTTCGGCGCCACCGGCCGCATCGCCGACTACATCTGCATGGACGGCACCGTGCCGCTCAGCCAGCTTTCCCATGTGCTGAAGAAGACCACTGAGATCGTCGATCATTATGGCCTGAGGGTCGCGAACGTCTTTCATGCCGGCGACGGCAACATGCATCCGCTCATCCTCTTCAATGCCAACGACCCCGAGGATGCCGCCCGCGCAGAAGCCGCCGGCAACGATATCCTCAAGCTCTGCGTCGACGCCGGCGGCTGCCTCACCGGCGAGCATGGCGTCGGCATCGAAAAGCGCGACCTGATGCGCCATCAGTATTCGGAGGCCGATCTCGCCCAGCAGATGGCGGTGCGCGCCGCCTTCGATCCCGGCTGGCTGCTCAACCCGTCGAAGGTCTTCCCGCTCGAAGGGCGCCCTGCCGCATGATCGATCTGATGCCGACAAGCGAGGAACAGGCGGCGGCGATCGTCCTCGCACATGCGGAGACGAACCGGCCGCTCGCTGTCTGTGGCGGTGATACGCGCTCGGGTTTCGGCAATGCCGTTGCATCAGAAGACCGGCTGCGATCGACCAGGCTTTCCGGCATCGTCGCCTACAATCCCGGCGAGATGGTCATGACTGCTCGCTCGGGTACGCCGCTTGCGGAAGTCGAGGCGGCCCTGTCCGAAGGTGGCCAGATGCTTGCCTTCGAGCCGATGGATCATCGCCCAGTCATGCGCAGGTCGGGCGAGCCGACGATCGGCGGCGTCTTTGCCGCCAATGTTTCCGGGCCGCGCCGCCTCATTGCAGGGGCCGCCCGCGACAGCCTGCTCGGCGTGCGCTTCGTCAACGGCAGGGGCGAGATCATCAAGGCCGGCGGCCGGGTGATGAAGAACGTCACCGGCCTCGATCTCGTCAAGCTGATCGCCGGCTCGCACGGCACGCTGGGTTTTCTCACCGAACTGACTTTCCGCGTGCCGCCGCGCCCGAAGACCGAACAGACGCTGGTTCTGTCCGGCCTCAACGATGCCGAAGCGGCCAATGCCATGGCGGCGGCGACGGCGCTGCCGGTTGAGGTCTCCAGTGCCGCCCATCTGCCGCTGACGGTGACCTGGAAATTCCTTGCCGGCAAATTGCCCGAGGGCGGGGCGACGGTTCTGCGCGTCGAAGGCCTCCCCGGTTCGGTCGACGTGCGCATCGAAAAACTTGCGGCGGCGATGTCGGCCTTTGCCACGGTGACGCGGCTGGATGAGCCGGAAAGCCGCAGGCTCTGGCAGGAGATCCGCGACGTGCTGCCCTATGCCGACGGCACGACGCGGCCGGTCTGGCGCGTCTCGGTCGCCCCAGGAACCGGCCATCAGCTGGTCGCGGCACTTCGCCTCGAAACCGGCGTCGACGCCTTCTACGACTGGCAGGGCGGTCTCGTCTGGATGAGGATGGAGGCAGACCCCGAAGCGGAGCTGGTCCGCCGCTTCATCAAGGCGCTCGGCGGTGGCCATGCGACGCTGATCCGCGCCTCCGTTGCGGCAAGGGCAGCGACCGCCGCCTTTCACCCGGAGCCCGAGGCGGTGGCGATGCTGTCGCGGCGGGTGAAGGAGAAGTTCGATCCGGCGGGGATATTCAATCCGGGGAAGATGGGGCGGTGAAGATGCTTGTTGCCGACTGCCCACGCTCAATGGATTGCACGAGGTTGCCTCTTGCTCCCCCTTCGCCCCAGCGGGGGTCTGAAGGACGGGTCGAGACCCGTGGCTCGACCCGAGTGGGTGGCCCGAAGGGTCGGATGGGGAGGCCCTACGGCATGCAGTCTGTCTTCTTCTCGCTTTTGTCCCGGGTGCGGCCCCCTCATCCGCCCTTCGGGCACCTTCTTGGATGAGCAAAATGTAGGATACTTATGCCTGCCGGGCGGGTGGCCGCCCGCCCGGCAGCTGGTTGTCGGATCGTCACCTTCTTAGCCGTTAGGGGCTGTGGGGAGCAGGATCGCAACCGGCTCTTCATCTGGCCCGTGTGGTTGCAGGAACCTTGGGGTTCGTATCCAAGACAGGGACGACGAAGATGACCGATAATAGCATGATTTGTGCCGGAATCGATGTCGGCAAAAGCCATCTCGACATTGCCCTCCATCCCGGCCGCG